>NZ_JADMJN010000003.1 GCF_018780565.1 Rhodoferax sp. | reverse complement strand
TTGTACTTTGCCATGAAACCCTCTGAAGTTTGTCCAACTTCTGGGGGTCAGTTCACCGGCGCGGCGGCCTGCATGCCGGTGCTGGTGTTGACATAGCGCGGCAGGGTGACCGCTGCCAGCGGGCTGCGGTACTGAATCAGCGCCAATGTGATTTCACGCTCTTCCGCCATGGCCTTGCGGTCTTCCTCGTCATCTGCATGGGCTTTTTCATGCACCTGCCAGACGGATTCGGTGGCCGTCAGAATCAGCCGGTCCAGCACGCACTGGCAGGGCTTGAGCACGCCACTCACCTGGTAAGGATTGTTGCCATGCGCATGCCCCCCGCCGCCCAGCCCGTGCGAGCCAATGAAAGTGTCGCCGGCCGTCATGCCGGTTTTCAGCGCCACCTCGGCCCCCAGCACGGCCTGCATCGCCCCACGCCACAGCACGCCCTGTGCCAGCGTGGCACCGTAGTGGCTGATGTAGTCCGCAGAGGTGCCCACAAGACGAAAGCCCCGAAAGCTGTCGCCCAGGCTCAGTGGGATCAACTTGGCCACACGCGGGTCCTTTTGCAAGGCCTGCACCTCGGCCAGCGGGATATTGCCGGGTGGCACATCCATATGGAACACACCGGCCAGAATCAATTGCATGGGGCTGCCCTTGGCACCCACTACAAGGTCAATGCCGGCCAGATCACGCTCAAAAGCGCGGTCTATCTGCTCGGAAACCAGAAGCACCAGGGTGATGGACGCCAGACCGAGCGACAGCAGCAACAGGTTAAGTCCCGCCGCCAGCGGGCGCGACCACAGGTAGCGAAAGGATAATGCTATTATTTTCATAGCTTACTACGCATATCTGACGAGGGGTTTGCGACACTTTTACCTTCAAATTTCACCATCTGCGCCTGCGGCAAGGCCTGCACAACCCGTGCATCGTGGGTGGCGATGACCAGGGTGGCTGCGCACCTTTGGGCGCTGGCCTTGAGCAGATTCAACGCGTCAAGGGCCGCCTCGTCATCCAGACTGGCGGTGGGCTCATCCACCAGGATGACCTTGGGGCTCAGCAGCACGGCACGGGCCAGGGCCACACGCTGCGCCTGGCCACCCGAGAGCTGCGCGGGCTTGCGTCGGGCCAGGTCGGCCACGCCCAAGGCTTGCAGCGCGCGCTGAATTGCTGCAGCATCTTCGGTCAGATCCGCGGCAAAGTAGGCCAGTGCCAGATTGCCTTCAACCGTCAAGGCCTCGCTCAAATGCAGCTTTTGCGGCAAAAAACCAATCGCCCTCGCCCGCCAGGCATCGCGCGCCATAGGCTTGAGTGTGTCCAGAGGCTGTCCCGCCACGGCCAGGGCACCGCCCGTGGCCGTCAACAAACCGGCAGCCAGCGCCAGCCAGGTGGACTTGCCCGAGCCCGAACGCCCGCGCAGCAGCAGCACACCGCCCTGCGGCACCTCCAGATCCGGGAAATCCAGCGTGGGGCCGTTCGCGTACCGATATTGAAGAGCGCGCGAAGAAATCAAGGCTTCACCAGCCGGGCAAAGGTCTTGCGGAATTTGGCAACTTTGGGTGCGGCCACGGCCACGCAGTAGCCCTGGCCAGGATTGTTTTCAAAAAAGTCCTGGTGATAGTCCTCGGCAGGCCAGTAGTTGTTCACGGGCAGGACTTCGGTCACGATCGGGCTGCCCAGGACACCGCTTTGCGCGATCTCCTGAATCAGCTCTCTGGCAATCGCCTCCTGCTCGGGTGTCGAGAAATAGATGCCGCTGCGATACTGCGTGCCGCGATCATTGCCCTGTCGATCCAAGGTCGTGGGATCGTGGATGACGAAGAAGATTTCCAGAATCTCGCGCAGGCTGATCTGCGCCGGATCGAACGCCAGCTTGACAACTTCGTTGTGGCCCGTGGCACCGGTGCACACCTGCTCGTAGCTGGGCTTGACCGTGCGGCCATTGCTGTAGCCGCTTTCCACATCTTCAATTCCCTTCACGCCGACGAAGACGGCCTCGGTGCACCAAAAGCAGCCGCCACCCAGGGTAATGGTTTGCAGGGAATCAGACATGGGGGTTTCTCCATTCAAAACTATGGGTCGAGTCGACCGAGGGCATCTTACGCGTCGCCGCAGGCAGGGTTCGCCACAGCCCCGGCTTTGCGCAAATTTACACAAGGTCGCCCGTTCGCCAATTGACAGCCCCTCCCCTGGAAGCTACATTAATAACCAATTAGTCATTAATTTAATGTCCCTCTCCAAGCTCCTCTGCAGCGCCAAGCCGGCCACCCCCGCCAAACACGAACGCCGTAAAAAAGCGCGTCCGGGCGAGTTGCTGGCTGCGGCCCTGGACCTGTTTGTGGAAAAAGGCTTCGCCGCCAGCACCGCCGAAGAAGTAGCGCGGCGCGCCGGTGTTTCCAAAGGGACGCTGTTTCTGTATTTTGCGAGCAAGGAAGAGCTTTTCAAGGCCGTGGTACGGGAAAACATCTCGGGCCGCTTCTCCGAATGGAATGCCGAATTCGATTCTTTTGAAGGCAGTACGCCGGATATGCTGCGCTATTGCATGAAGATGTGGTGGGAACGCCTTGGCAACTCCAAAGCCTCGGGTATCACCAAGCTGATGCTCAGCGAAGCCGAAAATTTTCCCGAACTGGCTGCTTTCTACCAGCATGAGGTGATCCAGCCTGCCCACAATCTGATCCGCCGAATTTTGCAGCGCGGAGTGGACCGTGGCGAATTCGTGCCCATTGATATGAAGTACGGCGTATACACAGTGCTGGCACCGATGCTGTTCCTGCAGATTTTGATGCGCTCCAAGGCTGCCTGCTTCGACGATTCCGAAGCCTCCCAGGTGGTACCCGAGGAATTTCTCGCAGTGCAGGTCCAAACCATTCTCGACGGGCTGCGTGTGCGGCCCCCCTCTCCTACTCCAACCCAAGGACATCCCTCTTTATGAAACGCTGGTTGAAATGGGCGGTTGCCGCCCTGGTCGTCGTGTTGCTTGTCCTGGGCGTGTTGCGCGCTTTGTCTGCGCGCAAGGCCCAGCAGGCCACCGTGGCGGCGCTGGCCACCCAGCGTGCGCAAACGGTTGTGGAACTGGGCGCTTCGGATGTGGTCACGGCCAAAACCCGCGAGCTGTCGCAAGGCCTAGCGCTGTCGGGCGCTCTCAAGGCCGTCAACAGTGCCATCGTCAAGGCCCGCGTGGCCGGCGAACTGCAAGGCCTGACCCTGCGTGAAGGCGACCTGGTGAAGGCCGGACAGATCGTCGCCCGGATCGATTCCACCGAATTCCTGGCCCGGGTGAAGCAGGCGCAGCAGCAAGCCGAATCCGCCAAGGCCCAGGTGGATATTGCCAAGCGCAGCTTTGACAACAACCGCTCCCTGGTGGACCAGGGCTTTATCTCCAAAACTGCGCTGGACACCTCGATAGCCAGCCTGGCCTCGGCAGAGGCAAATTACCGCGCCGCCCAGGCAGGTGCCGAAGTCGCCACCAAATCCCTGGAGGACACGGTGCTGCGCGCCCCCATCGGCGGGGTGATTTCGCAGCGTCTGGCGCAACCCGGCGAGCGCGTGGCCATTGACGGGCGCATCGTGGAAATTGTCGACCTCTCCCGCCTGGAACTCGAAGCCAGCCTGAGCGCCAGCGAGTCGGTCTCGGTGCGCGTGGGACAAAGCGCAAGTCTGCAGATTGAAGGCACCGCCAAGCCGGTGAATGCCAGGGTGGTTCGCATCAACCCCAGTACCGTGGCCGGTAGCCGCGCCGTTCTGATCTACCTGGCTGTGGATGCGGCCCCTGGCTTGCGCCAGGGCCTGTTTGCACAGGGTACGCTGGACACCGAAAAGGTCCAGGCCCTGGCGGTGCCACTGAATGCCGTGCGCACCGACAAGCCGCAGCCCTATGTGCAGCTGGTGAGTGACCAGAAAGTGGTGCACCAGCTGGTTGAGATGGGCGGACGCGGCGAGGTGGAGGGCCAGACCATGGTTGCCGTGAAAGGTGTGGCAGAGAATGCCATGGTGATCGCCGGTACCGTGGGGCCCCTGCGCGATGGCACGGCTGTGAAATTCACACCCGCTGCGGCACCAACCCAAAGCGGCAAATAAACCATGTGGTTCACCCGCGTCAGCCTTCACAACCCCGTCTTCGCCACCATGGTCATGCTGGCCATCGTGGTGCTGGGCCTGTTCTCCTACCAGCGCCTGCAAGTGGACCAGTTCCCCAACATCGATCTGCCCGTGGTGGTCATCACCACCGAATACCCCGGTGCCTCGCCTGAAATTGTCGAAAGCGAAGTCACCAAAAAGGTGGAGGAAGGCGTCAACTCCATCGCCGGCATCAATGCCCTGACCTCGCGCAGCTACGAAGGCCAGTCGGTCGTCATCATCGAGTTCCAGCTCCACATCAATGGTCGCAAGGCCGCCGACGATGTGCGCGAAAAAGTGGGCACCATCCGCCCCAACCTGCGCACCGAGGTAAAGGAGCCACGGGTTCTTCGATTCGACCCCGCCAGCCGCGCCGTGTGGTCCCTGGCCGTGTTGCCTGAAACCCCCAAAGAAGGCGTCAAATCCACCACGCCACCGCTGTCGGACGTCGAGCTGACCAACTGGGCTGACCAGACCCTCAAAAAGCGCCTGGAAAACGTACGCGGCGTCGGATCGGTCACCGTGGTGGGCGGCACCAAGCGCGAGATCAACATCTACCTGAACCCCCAGGCGATGGAAGCCTTTGGCATCACGCCCGACCAGGTCGTGAATGCCGTGCGCAACGAAAACCAGGACCTGCCGGCAGGCGCCATTCGCTCCCGCGAACAGGAGCGCGTGGTGCAGATCGAAGCCCGCATGCAACGCCCCGAAGACTTTGGCAAGATCATCGTCGCACGCAAGAGCGGTGCGCCGGTGCGCGTGGAGCAAGTAGCGCGAGTGGCCGACGGCGCCCAGGAAATTGACACACTGGCGCTCTACAACGGCCAGCGCACACTTCTGCTGAGCGTGCAGAAATCGCAGGACGAAAACACGATTGCGGTGATTGACGGCCTGCTGAAAACCGTGGCCGAGATGAAGACACAGCTGCCCGCGGGCGTTCGCCTGGAGCCGGTCACCGATGGCTCCCGGCAAATCCGCGTGGCGGTGGAGAACGTGCGCCGCACCCTGATCGAAGGCGCCCTGCTCACCATCCTGATCGTGTTCCTGTTCCTGAACTCGTGGCGTTCGACCGTGATTACCGGATTGACCTTGCCGATTGCATTGATTGGCACCTTTCTGTTCATGAACATGTTCGGTTTCACCATCAACATGATCACGCTGATGGCCCTGAGCCTGTGTGTGGGCCTGCTGATTGACGACGCCATCGTGGTACGGGAAAACATCGTGCGCCACGTGCAGATGGGCAAGACGCCCTTCAAGGCATCGCTGGATGGCACAGAGGAAATCGGTCTGGCGGTGCTGGCCACCACCCTGTCGATCGTGGCGGTGTTCATGCCGATCGGCTTCATGGGCGGCATCATCGGCAAGTTCTTCCACGAGTTCGGCATCACCATCGTGGCCGCCGTGCTGATCTCGATGTTTGTCAGCTTCACGCTGGACCCGATGATGTCCTCCATCTGGCACGACCCTAGCATCGAGGAACATGGCCGCAAAGGGCCGCCCGTGACTTTTTACGACAAGACCATTGGCCGCGTGACCGGTTTGTTTGACCGCGCCACCGATTCGCTGATCGAGGCCTACCAGTCCATCCTGCGTTGGGCGCTGGTGCACAAGATCAAAACCCTGATCATGGCCGTGGTGATCTTCATCGTCAGCATCTTCATGGTGCCGCTGCTGGGCACCGAATTTGTGCCCAAGGCGGACTTCTCGGAAACCTCGCTCAACTTTTACACCCCCATGGGCTCCTCCCTGGAAGTGACCGAAGAAAAATCGCGCCAAGTCGAGCGCATTCTGCGCGAGTTTCCCGAGGTGCGCTACACGCTGGCGACCATCAACACCGGCAACGCTGCGGGCAAGAGCTACGCCAGCATTTATGTGCGCCTGGTGGACCGCAAGGACCGCAAGCGCAATGTGGACGAGATCTCGGCCGTGCTGCGCGAGCGCCTGCGCCAGGTGCCCGGCATCACCGTGACCCACGTGGGCCTGCTGGACGCCGTGGGGGGTCAAAAACAGGTCGAGTTCTCGCTGCAGGGACCGGATTTGGGTGAGCTGGACCGCATCACCCGGCTGGTCATGGAGAAAATCCGCACGATCCCGGGCCTGGTGGACCTGGACTCCAGCGTGAAGCCGGACAAGCCCACGCTGGATGTCGTGATCAAACGCGACGCCGCATCCGACCTGGGCCTGAGCACCGGCTCCATCGGCAGCGCGCTGCGAACCTTGATTGCAGGCCAGACGGTGGGCAACTGGCGTGCACCGGACGACCAGACCTACGATGTGAATGTGCGCCTGGCGCCTGACGCGCGCAACAGCCCCGAGGACCTGCAGCGCCTACCCTTCGCCATGGGCAGCAACGCCGATGGCAGCTCGCGCATCGTGCGGCTGAACCAGGTGGCCACGGTGACAGACTCCACCGGTCCCAACCAGATCAACCGGCGCGACCTGACCCGCGAAGTGGCTATCAATGCCAACGTCTATGCCCGATCGGCCGGTGAAGTCTCGGCCGACATTAAGACGGCCATGGAGAGCATCAGCTTTCCGCCGGGCTACCGCTACCAGTTTGGCGGCTCCACCAAAAACATGGCGGAATCGTTTGGCTATGCGATCTCGGCCCTGGTGCTGGCGATCGTGTTCATTTACATGATTCTGGCCAGCCAGTTCAAGAGCTTCCTGCAGCCCCTGGCACTGATGACGGCGCTGCCCCTGACCCTGATTGGCGTGGTGCTGGCACTGCTGATGTTCCGCTCGACGCTGTCGATGTTCTCGGTCATCGGGGTGGTGATGTTGATGGGCCTTGTGACCAAGAACGCCATTTTGCTGGTGGACTTCGCGATTCGGGCCCGTGAACCCGGTGTCGACGCAGATGGCAATCCGGTTGCGGGCATGGCGCGCAACGAAGCCCTGCTGATGGCCGCCAAGGTGCGGCTGCGTCCGATCTTGATGACCACACTGGCCATGATTTTCGGCATGGTGCCGCTCGCCTTTGCCCTGACCGAAGGCTCCGAGCAGCGGGCACCCATGGGCCAGGCCGTGATTGGCGGCGTCATCACCTCGTCCCTGCTGACTTTGGTGGTGGTGCCGGTGGTGTACTGCTACATGGATGATCTGGCGCAATGGGCGCGCCGCCGCTGGAGCGGCAGTGCGCACACTGCCGGGTAAAATTTCGCAGATTGCGCTAATAGACCCCCTGGAGTACCTGAATGAATTTGGAACAAGCCCGTTTTAACATGATCGAACAGCAAATCCGTCCCTGGGACGTGGCGGATCCAGAGGTGCTGCACTTGCTGTCGGTGATCAAACGCGAAGATTTTGTACCTGCCGCCTACCGCGCCTTGGCCTTTGTGGACATGGAAATTCCCTTGGGCCAGGGCCAGTTCATGCTCGCACCCCGCGTGGAAGCCCGCATGCTGCAGGACGCCGCGGTACAGAAGCACGAAAAAGTGCTGGAAATCGGCGCTGGTTCCGGCTTCATGGCAGCGCTGCTGGCACACCGCGCCCAACGCGTAATTTCACTGGAAATCAAACCCGAACTGGTGGCCATGGCCCGCGCCAATCTGCAAAAAGCCGGCATCCACAACGCTGAAGTGCGCAACTTCGATGGCGCCAAAGGCTCCCCCGGGGAAAGCCCCTTCGATGTCATCATGCTCAGCGGCTCCGTCGCCGAGGTGCCCAAACACCTGCTGGCCCAGCTCAAGGTGGGCGGTCGCCTGGTGACCGTTGTGGGAGAAGAGCCCGTCATGCGCGCCACGATCGTGACACGTACCAGTGAAACCGGCTTCACCACCACCCATCCCTGGGACACCGTGGTGCCGCGCCTGCTGAACTTTCCTGAACCATCCCATTTTCACTTTTAAGCGGGCCACCACCTCGCTGCACCTCCTTGCCCATGATTGCCCAAGTTCGCCCCTCCCAACTGTCCGCATGGCTGAACACCATGCGCACGCATGGCGAGCCCGTGGTACTGGATGTACGCGAACCCTTCGAGCTGGCCATGGCCAGCGTCAAGGCCGATGGATTTGAATTGATCACCATACCCATGGGGGTGATCCCACCGCGCCTGAACGAGCTGGACCCCGAACGGCCGATCGCCTGTCTGTGCCATCACGGTGGACGCAGCATGCAGGTGGCCGCGTTTTTGCAGGCACGCGGGTTTGCCCATGTGGCCAACATCGCCGGTGGCATCAATGCGTGGTCGGCAGAGCTTGACCCCGGCATCCCACGCTACTGATTCGCGCGTTCCAGCCCACCCCCATTGCACCCTCCCTATTTGCCACTGCCCATCACTTCCCAAGGCCCACTATGAAAACGTTTCGTTTGCTACCCCTGCTTGTTGCCATCGGTGCCACACTGGCCCTGCCTGTGCGGGCGCAGAGCCTGGTGGACCTCTACGAGTCGGCACGGGTTTTTGACGCGTCCTACCTGTCGGCCAAATCGCAGTACGACGCCACGATGGCCAAAGCCAGCCAGGCCCAGGCCGCCATTCTGCCCACGGTAGGCCTGTCGCTGGGCGAGTCGCGGTCCAACCAGGAGGTGATTCCTGACGTCGGCGCCAGCAGCGAGCGTGCCTTTGGCAGCAGAAGCGCCGGCATCAGTGCCTCGCAACCGCTGTACCGTCCGGGCAACTGGGCCAGCTACAAGCAGGGACTCAAGCAGGTGGACTTGGCACAGGCCCAATTGGCGGCGGCCGATCAGGATTTGATTGTTCGCGTCAGCCAGGGCTACTTTGACGTACTCGCCGCACAGGACAGCCTGACCTTCGTCCGGGCGCAAAAAGCAGCCGTGGCCGAGCAGCTGGCGTCAGCCAAGCGCAACTTTGAAGTCGGCACCTCCACCATCACCGACACGCGTGAGGCGCAGGCCCGCTTTGACCTGGTGATTGCCCAGGAAATCGCCGCCGAGAACGACTTGCGCGTCAAACGCATTGCATTGGACCAACTGGTTGGCAAAACCGACATCAAGCCCAAGGTGCTGGCGCAGCCACTGGCCCTGCCTGCCCTGCTGCCCAATGACGTCAATGCGTGGATTCAGCAATCCGAAGCCGGCCACCCCAGCATCCAGCAAACCCAAATTGCACTGGACGTGGCGGTGCTCGAGACGAAAAAGGCGGAGGCTGGCCACAAGCCCACACTGGACCTGACCGCCGGGTACAACGCCGTCAAGAACCTCGATGGCAGCAGCACCACCGTCGGCGGCTCCCGCGTCAACGTGGGCTCCATTGGCCTGTCGTTCAACCTGCCCCTGTTTGCCGGCTTCTCCACCCAAAACCGCATCAAGGAAACCCTGGCGCTGGAAGACAAGGCGCGCAATGACCTTGAAGGTGCCCGCCGGGCCGTGGCGCAAAGCACCCGCACAGCCTTCTTTGGCGTGCTGTCGGGTCAAGGCCAGGTCAAGGCACTGGAAGCCGCCGAAGCCTCCAGCCAGAGCGCGCTGGATGCCAACAAACTGGGTTACCAAGTGGGCGTGCGGATCAATATCGACGTGCTCAACTCGCAAAGCCAGTTGTTCCAGACCAAACGTGATCTGGCCAAGGCGCGCTACGACGTGCTGGTGGGCAGCCTGAAGCTGCGCCAAGCCAATGGCACGCTCAAAGCAGACGATTTACAGGGCATCAACACCCTGCTGGCCAAGTAAGGCCAGCACCGCGGCCACGGTCTTATCGACCGCGCCGCGGTTGGCACCAGAGAACCGGGTGGCTGCGTCCACCATGGCAACGTGTCTGCTGCGGTCGTTCACCAAGGTCTGAGCCACCTCGACAGCCCCTTGCAGTCCCGGTACCCGGATCGCTGCACCGGCGGCCAAAGCCAACTCAGCCGCTTCCGCAAAATTGAAGGTGTGCGGCCCCATCACCACCGGACAACTGCAGGCGGCAGCCTCAATCAGGTTTTGCCCACCCAGCGGCGCAAAGCTGCCCCCCAGCAAGGCCAGGTCAGACAGACCGTAGTACAAGGCCATTTCACCCACAGAGTCGCCAAGCCAGATCACCGGGGCGCCAAACTCATCCGGCACCGGCAGCCCTTCACCCCAAGCGCTGCGGCGCATCACGGCAAAGCCATGGGACTCGATCAACGCAGCCACCTCGCCAAAGCGCTGCGGATGCCGCGGCACCATCAGCCATTGAATGCTGTTTGCTACTGATTCAATAGCGACTCCATTTTTTTTGGCAAGGGCTGAGGCCTGATGTGACTTCAAAATTTGAAGCAGGGCGTCTTCCTCCCCTTCCCGCGAACTGGCAAACATCACCACCGGTCGGCCCAGGCTGCTGCGCCAGGCGCGGCCGGCGGCAAGCTGCGCCGGGTTGGGTGTGGCGTCAAACTTGAGATTGCCAAACACCCCGCACACGGGGCCGCCCAATTCAGCCAGGCGTGCGGCGTCATCCTGCGTCTGGGCCCAGACCGCGCTCAGGCGACGGTAGGCCGGACGCGCCAGCCAGGCCAGCCGGCGCGCCTGCCGCAGTGACTTGTCACTGAGCCGTGCATTGGCCAGCACCAGCGGCACTCCGGCCTGCTGGCAGCCCGCGGCCAGATTGGGCCAGAGCTCGGTTTCTATCAGGATGCCAATGCGGGGCTTGAAGTGATGCAGAAAGCGCTGCACGGCACCCGGTGTGTCCCAGGGCTGCCAGGTCTGAAGATCGCCCTCGCGCAGCAGCGTGGCGCCCTCGGCGCGGCCGGTTGCCGTGCCGTGCGTGAGCAACAGGCGCATGCCCGGCAAGCGCTCACGCAGGCGCGCCACCAGCACCGCCGCAGCACGCGTCTCGCCAAGCGACACGGCATGAATCCAGATCGTGTTGCCCCCATCTGCCAGCGGCTGGCCTTGGTAGCGCCCGAAACGCTCTTCCACGGCGTGCAGGTAGCCGGGCTCCTGCACGCCACGGCGCGCCAGCTTGCGGCGCACCAAGGGCTGGGCCAGCCACATGAACAGGGAATACAGCAGGCGCATCATGCAGTAACGGCGGGAGCGGTCACGGCCAGCCATGCCTGCCAGACCGCATCCACCGACGGCGCAGGTTGCGCAAACACGCTGCGCTGACGCGCGCAGGGTGCAGGCCCTGTACGCCAGGCCGTGTCAAAGTTGTAGATCTGCACATGCGGCAAATCCAGCGCCACGGCGATGTGGCTCAGGCCGCTGTCCACACCGATCACGCCGGCACAGGGGGCCAGCGCATCGGTCAAGGCATCCAGCCCCAGGCGAGGCCAAACGACAGCCTGGGAAAGGCCGCTGGCAATCGCCTGGGCATGCTGCTGCTCCGCATCGCTGCCGTGCGGCAAGGCCACGGCATAGCCGCTGTCATTGAGGCGCTGGCCCAGCGCATGCCAGTGGGCCAGAGGCCACTGCTTGTCGGCGCGCGAGGTGCCATGCACCAGCGCCACCACGCGCTTGGCAGTGGGCATCTCGATTGCTATATTTTGAGTAGCAACCTGTGCATGATCCACGAGGGCCTTCAGCCCAAAAGACTGTTGATCCGGAATCGCATAACCCAGGGCGCGGGCACACAACTCGCGCGAACGCGCCACGGCATGAATCCGCGGCGGCAGGGTAATGGACACGTCGGCCACCCAGCGCGCCGGTGCCTCGAAACTCGAACCCTCAGTCTGATTGCCCAAACCAACCCGCTTGCCTTGCGGCGCCAGCCGGGCCAGCCAGGAGATGAGCGCCGATTTGCTCAGGCCCTGCAAATCGAGCACAGCGTCGTAATGCTCCCGCTGCAACTCGGTTTTGAAGCCGCGCCAGGCCTGACGCGTTTGCGCAGAAAAAGGCGATCTGCGCCAGCGCCGCAGCTCGCATTCGATGACACGGTGCACCCCCTCACAGCGCCGCACCAAGGGCGCAAAGCCGCGCTCGACCACCCAGTCAATCCGGGCCTCGGGAAACGCGCGGCGAATGTCCTGCACCGCCGGCATGGCGTGCACCACATCGCCAAGCGACGACAGCTTGACGATCAAAATCTTCATGCTGCGATCAATGCGAGGCCTCGTCCAGCACCGCACCAGGTTTGACCGTGCGCAGCAGTGCCAGCATCTGCGTCTCGATGCGGTGCAGCGCTTCGGGGGTGTGCCCTTCAAAGCGCATCACCAGCACTGGCGTGGTGTTGGACGCGCGAATCAAGCCAAAGCCATCGGGCCAGTCCACCCGCAAACCGTCGATGGTGCACAGCACCGCTGGTGCGGGAAAGTTCGCCCCAGCCACCAGCTTGTCGACCAGGATGTGCGGCTCGCCCTCGGCGCATTTCACGTTCAGCTCGGGCGTGGAGAAGCTGGTGGGCAAGGCATCGAGCACGGCGTTGGCATCAGGCGATTTGCTCAAAATCTCAAGCAGCCGGCAACCGGCGTAGGTGCCATCGTCAAAACCAAACCAGCGCTCCTTGAAGAAGATGTGGCCACTCATCTCACCCCCCAGCGGCGAGTTGACCTCTTTCATCTTGGCCTTGATCAGCGAGTGCCCGGTCTTGAACATCAGGGGCTTGCCGCCTGCCGCTTCAATGGCGGGCGCCAGACGCTGCGAACACTTCACGTCAAACAGGATGGTGCCGCCGGGCGCGCGGCTCAGCACGTCCTGTGCGAACAGCATCATCTGCCGATCGGGGTAAATGTTGTTGCCCTGTTTGGTGACGATGCCCAGGCGGTCGCCGTCACCGTCAAACGCCAGGCCCAATTCAGCGCCACCGGCTTTCAGGGCGGCAATCAGGTCGCGCAGGTTCTCGGGCTTGCTCGGGTCGGGGTGGTGGTTGGGGAAATTGCCGTCGACCTCGCTGTATAACTCGGTCACCTCGCAGCCAATGGCGCGCAAAATGGCCGGGGCCGAAGCACCTGCAATGCCGTTGCCACAATCCACCACCACCTTGATCGGGCGGGCCAGCCGGATGTCGCCCACAATGCGGGCGGCGTAGGCTTCCAGAAGGTTCACTTCGCGAATCTTGCCGCCGGGCAGCAGTGACCAGCTCTCGCCTTCCATCATGCGGCGCAGGGCCTGAATCTCTTCGCCATAAATGGCACGCCCGCCCATCACCATCTTGAAGCCGTTGTAATCCTTGGGGTTGTGGCTGCCGGTCACCTGAATGCCGCTGGTGCACAGGGTGCTGGCGGCAAAATACAGCATCGGGGTGGTGACCATGCCCACGTCAATCACCTCGATGCCCGAAGCCACCAGCCCGCGCACCAGCGCCGCACTCAAACCGGGGCCGCTGAGCCGTCCATCACGCCCCACCGCAACCGTCGTTTCCCCCTCGCTGCGCGCCACCGTGCCAAAGGCCCGGCCCAGAGCCTCTGCCACCGCTTCATCGATCGTGCTCGGCACGATGCCGCGGATGTCGTAGGCTTTGAAAATGGAAGCGGAGAGCTGCATGGCGGGGTTCCCTGAAAAATGTTTCATTGCTGACTGGCTGGCTGAATTGTAGGCGGGCAACAAGTCGCAGAGCATGTCCGAAAATGGCCAATTCAAAAGCCCTGCCCGCGTATCATTCCCTGCATGACCTCCCGCGAAGCACAGCCCCTGGATGACGCCTGCTACCTGGCTCTCAAGGCACGGGACGCGCGCTTTGACGGCTGCTTCTTCACCGGCGTCACCTCCACCGGCATTTACTGCCGCCCCGTGTGCAGCGTGCGCACGCCCAAGCGCGAGAACTGCCGCTTCTTTGGCCATGCGGCGCTGGCCGAACAAGCCGGATTTCGTCCCTGCCTGCGCTGCCGCCCGGAACTCGCGCCGCGCACACCGGCGCTCGGCAGCACGCCGCTGGCCAGGGCCTGGTCGATCCAGGACGCCTCCAGCATTCTGGCCGTGCAGGCCGCCCGCCTGCTTGACACGCCCGAGGGCTGGGGTGACGACACACCCAGCATGCAGCACCTGGCCAGGCGCCTGGGCGTGAGCGACCGCCACCTGCGCCGCATTTTTGATTCGCAGTTTGGCGTGTCGCCCCTGCAGTACCTGCAAACCCAGCGCCTGCTGAGCGCCAAGCAACTGCTCACCGACACCGCCCTGCCCGTGGCCCAGGTCGCACATTTAAGCGGCTTTGCCAGCGTGCGGCGTTTCAATGCGGCGTTTGTCAAACACTACGCCCTGCAACCCACCCGGCTGCGCCGCGAAGGCAGCAGCCCCCAGCGGAGCGCCGCCAACCCCGGCATCCACGTCCGGCTGGCCTACCGTCCGCCTTATGACGTGGACGCGATGCTGCAGTTTTTCGGCACACGGCAAATTCCCGGCCTTGAACACGTGAATACTAGCGGGAACGGCAGGCACCTGCGCCGTACGGTGGCGGTTCAGTCGGGCAAAACCCTTGCTACAGGCTGGCTGGAAGTCCGCTTCGATGAAACACGCTGCCGGGTGGACCTGCGCATCAGCGATTCGCTGCGCGACGTGTTGCCCTGGGTCATGGCCCGGGTGCGGGGCCTGCTCGACCTGGATGCCGATCCCCTGGCCATCAACAGCCTGCTGCACGAACGTTTTCCACAAGGCGACGGCCTGCGTGTGCCCGGCACCATGGACGGCTTTGAGCTGGCCGTGCGCGCCGTGCTGGGCCAGCAAATCACGGTGGCCGCAGCCCGCACGCTGGCCATCCGGCTGGTCACCCGCTTTGGCGAACCGATGGAGACGCCTTTTCCCGGACTCAACCGGCTGTTTCCCAGCCCCGAAACGCTGGCCACGGCCAGTGCCGATGCGCTGGGCCAACTGGGCATCGTCAAGCAACGCCAGGCCGCCATCCAGGCCATTGCCAACGCCGTGCACCACCAGCAACTCGCCCTGCACGCCGGGGCCGATGTGAACGCCACCGTGGAGGCACTCAAGGCGCTACCGGGGGTGGGCGACTGGACTGCACAGTATGTGGCCATGCGCGCGCTGCGCTGGCCCGACGCATTTCCGGCGGGCGACGTGGCCCTGCACAAAGCGCTGGGCGTGCAGGGCTGCAAGACCCCGGCCAAGGAGGCACAGGCCGCCTCGCAAGCCTGGCAGCCTTGGCGCAGCTACGCGGTGATCCGGGCCTGGGCCACCCTGACCGCTACAAAATAAATAGCTAACTACGTATATTCCATAAGAACTACGAGGCAATTTACCATGAAATTCCCCGACTCAACCGTGCAGACCCGCTACGACAGCCCCTTGGGGCCCATCATCCTCGCCGCCGCCAGCAAGGAACTGGTGGGCCTGTGGTTTGACGGCCAGCGCCATCAGCCCGACAGCGCCGGCTGGCCCGTGGCCAACGATCACCCGGTACTGCAACAAGCCCAAGCACAACTGGCCGACTATTTTGCCGGCCGGCGCACTACCTTTGACCTGCCCTTGGGCCTTGACGGTGGCACCCGTTTTCAACAGGACGTGTGGCGCGCACTGCTCAAAATACCCAGCGGTGCCACCCGGAGTTATGGCGCGCTGAGCGCCGCCATCGGTAAACCGACGGCGGTACGCGCCGTGGGCGCCGCCGTGGGCCGCAACCCATTGAGTATCATCGTCCCGTGTCACCGCGTGATCGGCGCCACAGGCGCACTGACCGGTTACGCTGGGGGCATTGAACGCAAAATTGCCCTGCTGCAACTTGAAGGCGCAACCTTTCAGCATCCGCCCGCCTGACCATCCTGCCGTCCCCAACCTGAAGCGCATCCCTTGAATTCACCTCCCCCCTCAAAACCGTGGCGAACCGACTTTTTTCTACTCTCCGCGATCTGGGGTTCCTCCTTCCTCGCCATCCGCCTGGGCGCGCATGAATTTGGCGCGCTGCCCACCGCGGGGGTGCGCACCGCGATTGCCTCGCTGGTTCTGCTGCCCATGCTGCTGTGGCGCGGCCTGGGGCCGGAACTGGCACGGCACTGGAAAATGGTTTTCTTCGTGGGTCTGCTCAACTCCGGCATTCCGTTTGCCTGCCTCGCCTTTGCCCTGCTGTCGATCAGCACCGGCCTGTCTTCGATTCTGAACGCCACGGCCCCCCTCTTCGGCGCGGTGGTGGCCTGGGTCTGGCTCAAGGATCGGCCCCACGGCCTGCGCATTCTCGGCCTGTTGATCGGCTTTGTCGGTGTTGCCCTGCTGGCTTGGGACAAGGCCAGCTTCAAGCCCGACGCCTCTGGCATGGCCACGGGCTGGGCCGTGCTGGCCTGCCTGGTGGCCTGCCTGTGCTACGGCCTTTCGGCCAGCTTCACCAAGCGTTACCTCAGTGGCATGCCGACCCTGGTCACCGCCACCGGCAGCCAGCTCGGCGCCACCCTGGGCCTGGCCTTGCCCACCATCTGGTTGTGGCCAGCACACAATCCTGGCCCAACCGCCTGGCTGGCCTTGCTCTGGGTGGGTGTGCTGTGCACGGGCGTGGCCTACGTGCTGTACTTTCGCCTGATCGAAACCGTGGGCCCCTCGCGTTCACTCTCGGTGACCTTTGTGGTGCCGGTGTTTGCGGTGATTTATGGCACGATCTTCCTGAGTGAAGCAGTCACGCCATGGATGCTGTTCTGCGGTGCCATCATCGTGTGCGGCACTGCCCTGTCCGCTGGCCTGCTGAAACTGAAACGCTAGTTTTCGCCCACAGGGAGCGAACAAAAACTCAGCCCTGGCGCAGCGGCTTGAGCAGGTCGGAGAGCCCGTTGTGGTCAATCTCGTGCATCAGCGCCAGCAGCCGGCCGATCTCGCCCTTGGGCACGCCCTCGCGCGCAAACCAGCGCAGGTAGTCACCCGGCAAATCCGCGATCAGGCGCCCTTTGTACTTGCCAAAGGGCATCGCACGCGTCACCAGCAGTTGCAGGTCTTCCGGATGCAAGCTCAGCCCTCAGCCACCTGCGCGCTTGACCACAAAGCCCTGCGCCTTGAGTGCCTCGATCACGCGGTCGCAGTGGTCACCCTGCACTTCAATCGTGCCGTCCTTCACCGTGCCGCCGGAGCCGCAGGCGGTCTTGAGCTGCTTGCCCAAGGCCGCCAGGGCCAAGGGGTCCAGCGCCAGCCCGCGCACCAGCGTCACCCCCTTGCCGCCACGGCCCTTGGTTTCGCGTGATACGCGCACCACGCCATCGGACGCAGGCCGCGCCGGCGTACTGCTGCAAACACAACTGCTTACCGGCTTGCGGCAGACAGGGCACATGCGCCCACTGTCGGTGGAGTAGACCAGCCCACCGGATGCGGATCGGGATTTCATGGGAGTGAATATTTTGAAAAATGCAGGCTTTATTGTCGGGGATAGCTGGGGGTGGCTTCCGCCGCAACCAGATGTGCCAGTCTTTGCAGTCGAGGTAGCCTTAAGGGACGCCCGTTATATTCCACGAATGACCACCTGCGCGAGTTTGGCAATGAGCTGCAGGCGCCTATGTTTGAAGCACACCCTGCCACCACCAGCCACCTTCACCACCGGGAGATTCCATGTCCACAGAAAACCTTCGCAACAAGCGTGTGCTCGTTACCCACGCAGACCAATTCATGGGACCGATGCTGTGCGAGGTGTTGACCTCGCAGGGTGCCATCGTCATCCCCAGCATCGACACCTTGATGAGCCCCGATGCGGCAGCAAGCGTGGTCGCAGCGGCTGGGCATATCGATGTTCTGATTGCGAACCTGGCAATACCGGCGCCCACGACCTACGCGGTCGATGTCTCCGAGGATGAATGGAAGGACACGTTCGCGGCGCTGGTCGATCCGCTGCCGCGGCTGTTCAAGGCCGCACTACCCGCCATGATTGCGCGCCGCTCGGGCAAGATTCTGCTCATGGGCAGCGCCTCGGCCTTGCGTGGCATGAAGCGTTCGTCCACCTACAGCGCCGCGCGCGGGGCGCAACTGGCCTATGTCCAGTCCGTCGGAGTGGAGGTCGCGCCGCACAACATCCAGGTGAATGCCATCGCACAGAACTTTGTGGAGAACCCGACCTACTTTCCGCCCGAGGTGCAGGCCAACCCGCGTTTCCAGGAACGGCTGCAGCGCGAAGTTCCGCTGGGCCGCCTGGTCGGCGCAAGGGAAGACGCAGAGTTCGCCGCCTACCTCTGCAGCGAGTCGGCAAACTGTTTTGTCGGGCAGGTGTTTCCGGTTTGCGGCGGCTGGGTGCAGCGTTAGCCCTTGCTGGGGTTGATGAGGTACTTGGTGCCGGTGGCGCGCTGGCCGTACACCGCGATGGCGTCCAGTTGCAGCGCCTCCAGCAGCGAAATTTCTTTCGAGTAGCTGCTGGCAAATGTGGTTTTCAATTCAGCGGCCACGCGGTCCTTGAGTTGCTGCGCCGCAACCGGGCCGATCTTTTGCAGGAACGGAAACAGCAGCCAGCCGCCCATGCCCCAGGTCATGCCGAAGTTGCGGACGAATTCCGTTGGGCCGGTGTCCAGGCCGCCATAGATGTAGACCTGTTTGAAGGTGGTGGAGCCGTAGCGGCTGTACTCTTTGGCGGTGCGGTTCGCTGCGGCTTCCATGCAGCCCAGAATCTGCCCGGCGAGCTTGCCGCCACCGGTGGCGTCAAAGGCAATGGTGGCGCCGGTGGCTACCAGGGCTTGCGTGAGGTCTTCCAGGAAAGTGGGCGAGGTCATGTTGCACACATAGGTGGCGCCAATGGCTTTGAGCACTGCTTCCTGCTCGGGCTTGCGCACGATGTTCACCAGCGCAATGCCGTCCTTGATACAAATCTTGTTCAGCATCTGACCCAGGTTGGAGGCGGCGGCGGTATGCACCAGCGCAGTGTGACCTTCGCGGCGCATGGTCTCGACCATGCCCAGCGCGGTGAGCGGGTTGACGAAGCAGGAGGCGCCCTCAGCGGGCGTAGTGCCGGCAGGCAGCACCAGGCATTGTTCGGCCTTGATGCAACGGTACTGTGCGTACATTTCGCCACCCAGCACGGCCACTGTTTTGCCCAGCAGGGCTTGCGCCGCTGCAGAGGAGCCCGCCTCAACCACCACGCCCGCGCCCTCGTTGCCCACCGGCATGGACTGGCCCAGTCGTCCGGCCATGCTCTTCATCAGGCGTTCAGGAATGGTGGCGGTGATGACCGGGCTCTGCGGCGTACCCGAGGCCTTGGCCGTGCTCATGTCGGCAGCGCCAAACAGGAGGCCGATGTCGGAAGGATTGATGGGCGTGGCTTCGATGCGCACCAGCACTTCGTCCGCAGCGGGCGTGGGCCTGGCAACGCTAGCCAGTGAGAGTTCCAGCTCGCCACTGGGTTTGACCAGCGAACGCAATTGGAGTCCGGTGCGAGGTGTAGATGTGCTCATTTTTTATCTCCTATGGTTGAAAGTGGTCTGTAGCATATCGACATATCGCCGAGTGCGCTGGGCAAGCGGCGAGCACATGCAGTGCCGGTCGCTTGAGCGACTCCTGTAGGGTCAAGCGTTGACTACATTTGCATCAGAGACAACGCGACAGCAGCCATCGGGGACAGGCTGCTCAACGACATAAAAAGGATGGGTCATGAACGAACCGCGCTAC
The DNA here is from genome assembly GCF_018780565.1 of Rhodoferax sp. GTDB lineage: Bacteria > Pseudomonadota > Gammaproteobacteria > Burkholderiales > Burkholderiaceae_C > Rhodoferax. The sequence continues at coordinate 649,451 of NZ_JADMJN010000003.1, read as the reverse complement.
GCCTGGGTCATCGTCTGGGGAGCATTTTTCAGCCTGTCGATCATCTTCGGCGTTTCTTACTCGTTTGCGTCGTTTTTTGAATCTTTTGCGGCGGAATTTTCGGCGCAGCGTGCCGATGTCGCACTGGTGTTCGGCATTTGCGGGCTGGTCTACTTCACGCTGGGCGCCTTCGGTGGCATGCTGGCAGACCGCTTTGGCCCGCGGCTGGTGTGTTGTGCCGGCATGTTGTGCATTGCGGGTGGCCTGCTTGCCACCAGCTTCGCCCACTCCATGGGCACGGTGTACCTGACCTATGGCGCGGGCATCGGTGTGGGCATCGCTTTGGTCTACACCCCGGCCATCGCTTGCGTGCAGCCCTGGTTCACCACCCGGCGCGGTCTGGCCGCAGGCATTGCCAGCGCGGGTGTTGGCGCCGGCACGCTGATCATTCCCCTGCTGGCAACCAGTGCCATCCACTGGCTGCAATGGCGCGATGCCATGCGGGCCGTAGCGCTGGGGGTGCTGGTCATCGGCTTGCTCTCGGCAGGGCTGTTGAAACGGGCACCCAGCGCCAGCGGCTCGGGGTCGACACCGCCACCCGGGGCCAGCCTGCGTGAGGCGCTGCGCAACCGCAGCTTCTGGTGGATGTATGTCGCGGCGGTGCTGGCGGCCCCCACGATGTTCATCCCCTTCGCACACGCGTCGGCCGCCGCCCGGGATCTGGGCATTGACGACGCACGGGCGGTGGGACTGGTGGGCCTGATCGGCATCGGCAGTCTGGTCGGCCGCTTTGCGATTGGCACCCTGGCCGACCGCATCGGCCGCAGCCTGACCCTGGTGCTGATGCAGGGCTCCATGGGCGCATCCCTTTTGCTCTGGAACTGGGCGGATGGCTACACGGCCCTGGCGCTTTTTGCGCTGTGGTTTGGCGTGAGCTATGGCGGTATCGTGTCACTGATGCCCACCATCTGCATGGACCTGTTCGGCGGACGGGCTGTCTCCAGCATCATCGGCACGCTCTACACCGGCGCGGCGCTGGGCAATTTGCTGGGGCCGGTGCTGGCTGGCGCCGTGTTTGACCGCACAGGCAGCTATGGGCTGGTGATCTGGATCTGCATCGGCTTGTCGGCACTGGCCACCGTGGCATCGGCGCGGCTGCTTGGACCGCAGGCCAGGACCTATTGACCCTGTGTCAGAATGGCCGCTACCTCAACCCGTCATCAGGAATCACGCCATGTCCCGTCAAAGTGCCTGGGCGACCAAAGTCGCCGCCTTGATCCAGGGTGGCAATAGCTCGGCTGCGCTGGCGCAAATCAAAGTGGCGCCAACAGTCAAAGACCTGCGCGACCTGCGCACCCTCTTGTCTGGCGCCAACCTGCTCTCCAAACACCCCAACGTCGATGCGGCCACGGCCGACCAGATCGTGGCGCTGTCGTCACCCCGGCTGCACCGCTCGCCCTGAACTTTTTGCAGGGGCTGCGCTCAGGGAATCAGGCCCAGGGCGTGCATGTAGGCCGGTTGCACCATCAGGTCATCCCAATCCGGCGCAGGCGTGCGTGGCAACAGGGCCAGGCGACGCTCCTCGCTCGCTTCCAGCGGCTGCCACCAACCCTTCACCTGAGCCTCGGTCAGACCGTCGATCAGTTCATCCACCGCCCGCCCCTCGTCCAGCGACTGGTTGCACAGCAGAACCATGTCACAGCCGGCATTCAGCGCCACCACCGCCGCCTGTGCATAGCTGACCTCGCGGCCATCAATCAGGCGGGCACCCGCCATGGACAGGTCGTCGCTGAAAATGGCACCACCAAAGCCCAGTTGTGCACGCAGGATGTCGTTGAGCCATCTGGACGAAAAGCCCGCCGGCCGAGCGTCCACCTTGGGGTAGATCACATGCGCCGGCATGACGCTGTTGAGCACGGTATTGAGCCAGCCATAGGGCGCGGCATCGTCAGCCAAGATGGCTTTGAGGCTGCGCTTGTCCACAGGGATATCGGTGTGTGAATCCGCCTTGACAAAGCCGTGGCCAGGAAAATGCTTGCCGCAATTGGCCATGCCGCTTTGCAACAGGCCCTGCATCAGGCTTTTGGCCAGCAGGCTGACCACGCGCGGGTCACGGTGGAAGGCCCGATCGCCGATGACACTGCTTTCGCCAAAATCAAGATCAAGCACCGGAGTAAAGCTGAAGTCCACACCGCAGGCGCGCAGCTCGGCCCCCAGCACAAAGCCGCAGGCGGTGGCGGCGTTGCTTGCCTGCATGGCTCCCGCGCCCTCACCCGCCTTGCCGTCCTGCATCCACATCTCGCCCAGGGCACGCATGGGCGGCAGGTGCGTGAAGCCATCAGTCTTGAAACGCTGCACGCGGCCGCCTTCGTGGTCAACACAGATCAGCAAATCCTGTCGCACGCTCTTGATCTCGCGGCACAGGCTGGTGAGCTGCTGGCGGTCCTGCCAGTTGCGGGCAAACAGGATGATGCCGCCGACCAGGGGGTGGCTCAGGCGCTGGCGGTCAACCGGGGTCAGGCGCAGGCCGGCGACGTCGATGATGAGGGGGGCGTGTTGTGTCATGGGACTCTTACTGAAATGAAATGAAATGCTATATATTTAATAGCTGACTGCGCATATATTCCGAGGACTAGGGAGCTATTTTCTCTACAACGCAGAAGCTGGCGGCGTAATCGGTTTCATCGGTCACACTCACGTGGGCGCTCAGGCCCCGGGCTTCAAACCATTCCTTGAGCACGCCATGCAGCACGACGGTGGGCTTGCCGCTGGCGAGTTTGCCAATCTCGCACAGGCGCCAGGTCATGGGCATCACCATGCCCATGCCGATGGCCTTGCTGAAAGCTTCCTTGGCACTGAAGCGGGTGGCGAGGTAGCGCACGCCCCGCTCGGGCCAGCGCGCGCTGCGCTCTTTCCAGGTCTTGAACTCGGCCTCGCTCAGAATCTTGCCGGCAAAGCGATCACCGTGGCGCTCCAGGCTGGCGCGGATGCGGCGCACGTCGCAGATGTCGGTTCCAATGCCGTAGATCACAGGCGCCTCAGCGGTAGGCTGCCGCGATGCAGCGCAGGTAATCCTGAATGGTGGCGCTGTAGCCCAGCTCCAGCGCATCGGCAATCAAGGCGTGGCCGATCGATACCTCGCGCACACTTGGCACTGTCTGGATGAAGGCCGTGAGATTGTCACGGTTCAAATCATGGCCGGCATTCACGCCCAGATCCGCATCGAGTGCGGCTTGTGCAGCCGCAGCAAAACGTGCCAACTGGACGCCCTGCTGGGGCGTGCCCCAGGCGGCAGCGTAAGGCTCGGTGTACAGCTCGACGCGGTCTGCGCCCACCGCTTTGGCAGCCGCCATGACCGGGGCATCGGCATCCATGAACAGGCTGACGCGCACGCCCAGTGCTTGCGCTTCGGCAATCAGGGGACGCAGGCGGTCAGCATCGTGGGCCAGGTTCCAGCCATGGTCACTGGTGAACTGGCCTTCGGAGTCGGGCACGAAGGTGCATTGGTGCGGCCGGCATTCGCGCACAAAATCCATCAGGTTTTGAAACGGGTTGCCTTCGATATTGAACTCGCGGTCAGGCCAGGCTTTCATCAGCGCAGCCAGTTCGCGCACATCACCGGCCCGGATATGCCGCTCGTCCGGTCGCGGATGCACCGTGATGCCGTTGGCACCCGCCTGCAGACACAGTGTGGCCGCGCGCGTCACGCTGGGGATGCCCAGATGGCGCGTATTGCGCACCAGCGCCACTTTGTTCAAATTAACCGACAGGGCAGTTGTATTCATAAAGATTGGAGGTCGATCATCATTTGCCGCGTGCGCAAAGTGCTCACCCCGCAATGGTAATTCAGCAGCGTCCTTAACTGGGGCTTGAGTTCTGCCATCACTTCCGAACAGGCCCGCAGGGTCGCAGTAAACGGGGCCCGATCTCCCAGCGACTGCTGCAAGGCTATCCATTGCGCACCGCTGAGGCTGGCTCGCTCGGTGGCGTTGGTTTGGCGCAAACCGCCCTCGGGCACCAGGCTGTAGCGCGCATCGGGGTCCAGCGCCGCCAGCGTCATGGTCTGGGTGTCCAGCAACGGCAACACGCCGATTTCGCGCAACAGCAGCAACTCAAATGCGCGCAGGGCTGACTGCAGAACCTCACCATGGTCCGACGCAATGATCTGCACCACTTTGGCGTAAACGTCGAACAGGGCGGGATGCGGGTCGTCCCGCGCCAGCAGCGTGAGCAGCAGTTCATTGAGGTAGTAGCCCGACATCAGCGCGTCACCCGTCGGCATGACATGGCCGCCCTGCCACTCCGCCGCTTTGAGTGTGCGGATTTCAGCGTCACCACCAAAAGCCACATGCAAGGGCTGCAAGGGCAGCAGAATGGGGCGAAAACTGGAACTGGGCTTCTTGGCCCCCTTGGCCACCAGGGCGATACGGCCATGGTGGCGCGTGAACACTTCCAGTATCAGGCTTGATTCGCTCCAGTCATAGCGATGCAGAACGTAGGCCGGTTCGCCGGAAATACGCTGGGTGGCCACGCGGAATCAACAGATCACTGGTAGCCGAAGGATCGCACGCGGGCTTCGTCATCGGCCCAGCCCGATCGAACTTTCACCCAGAGTTCGATGAATACCTTGGCGTCCAGCGCTTTCTCCAGCTCCACGCGTGTCTCTGTTCCGATACGCTTGATGCGCTCGCCCTTGTCGCCAATCACCATGGCTTTGTGGGTGTCACGTTCCACCACAATGGTGGCGGCAATTTTGAGCAAACGCTTTTGCTTGCCTCGACCAGGCTCTTCCTCGAACTTGTCGATCACCACGGTGGAGGTGTAGGGCAGCTCGTCGCCCGTCAGACGGAACAGCTTTTCACGCACAGTTTCACTGGCCAGAAATTTCTCGCTGCGGTCGGTCAGTTCGTCTTCGGCGTACCACCAGGCCTGCTCAGGCAGGTATTTTTCGCAAATGGTCAGCATGCGTTCAATGTCTTTGGCGTTCTTGGCCGACATCGGCACGAACTCGGCAAAGGCGTGGCGCTGCTGCATCTCCTGCAGCCAGGGCGCAATGTCGGCACGGCGCGTGACCTGATCGAGCTTGTTGGCCACCAGCAAGGTCGGAATGTCTTTGTTCAGCAGGGCCAGCACCTTGGCATCGGCCTGGTTGAACATGCCCGCTTCCACCACGAACAGAATCAGGTCCACATCGCCCACCGCGCCCATGACGGTCTTGTTGAGTGAACGGTTCAGGGCGTTGTTGTGCCGGGTCTGGAAACCGGGCGTATCCACAAACACAAACTGGGTCGCGCCCTGGGTGTGCATGCCGGTGATGCGGTGGCGCGTGGTTTGGGCCTTGCGCGAAGTAATGCTGATCTTCTGGCCCACCAAAGCGTTGAGCAAGGTCGACTTGCCCACATTGGGCTTGCCCACGATGGCGATCAGGCCACAGCGCTGGCCTTCAACCGGTGTTCCGTCCGCCGGCGCCGCCTTGCGCATGCCTTTGAGCATGCTTTCAAGGTCATCCTGGCCTTCCGCCCCTGTTGCATCTGCATTCGCAGCTATTGATTTGCTAGTAGTCATATTGTTCCACCGATCAGCGCATGACTCGAAGTGAATAGCGTGGGGTTCATTTTTTTGCCTTTTCCTTGAGTGTTTGCAGCATCGCGGCAGCTGCGGCCTGCTCTCCAGCGCGGCGCGATCCACCAATGCCGCGCTCCGAGAAATTCAGTTCAATAATCTCGCACTCGACGTCAAACGTTTGCTTGTGTGCCATGCCCAGCGTGGCGACCACCCGGTACATTGGCAGCTTCATCTTGCGCCCCTGCAGCCATTCCTGCAACTCGGTCTTGGGGTCTTTGCCAATCGCATCCATCTCCGGGTTGATTTCCACGGCCTTGAACAGGCGGTGAACCAAAGCCTGCGCCACTGCAAAACCGGCGTCCAGATAGACGGCACCGATGATGGCTTCCAAAGCATCGGCCAGTATGGAAGGCCGTTTTTGCCCCCCGGATCGCGACTCGCCTTCGCCCAGAAGGATCACGTCCGGCAGACCCAGTTCAACCGCCAGTTGATGCAGGGTTTCCTGCTTCACCAGATTGGCGCGCACCCGGGACAGATCCCCCTCAGGCAACGCGCTCAAACGCTCATAAAGCAGATCTGCCACTGCCAGATTCAACACTGAATCGCCCAAAAACTCCAGGCGTTCATTGTGATCGGCGGAAAAACTTCGGTGCGTAACGGCGCGGCTCAACAAACCGTCATTCTTGAACTCATGCTGCAAACGGCGTTGCAACGCCATCAAACCATCATTCACGCCCGATACCTCGATGCCAGCGCACTATTTGGAACGCCCGGCGTATTTGAGGGTCAGGTAACCCGGACCTGCCAGGTGAATCTCACGCTGGTAAGCAAAAATCACAACAATTTTGTCGCCTTCCTTGGTGACTTCCAGATCTTTCCCCATGATCGAGCTGATGTTGTCAATGGCGGCAGCCTTGTCGAAAAGGTTTCGAACTTCAGCCACCGTACTGCCCTGACTCGCCTTGTTAGCGGCCTTGACAACTGCCTGGTACTCAATCGCTGTCGGAACAATTTGCGCCGTGATGACCCCTGCGACGGCCAGAAAGCCGCCCACAATCAAGAGCCCCAAGAAAGACACGCCACGCTGCCTGGACCTGAACTGAACCGTCATATGTTTCCCCTTACTGGTAAAAGCAATTTCAATTGAACGAGCCGATGCGCTTCAAGCTGCCGAAGTTCATCCAGACAAAGAATGCTTTGCCGACAATGTTCTTGTCAGGCACAAAACCCCAGTAGCGTGAATCCAGCGAATTATCGCGGTTGTCACCCATCATGAAATAGTGGCCTTCAGGCACCTTGCACACCACACCCTCAACGGTGTAACGGCAATTTTGTTTGAAAACAAAGTCCTCGACCCCCGGTACGAATGCGGGTCGATCAGCGTCGTTCAGAATGCCATGCTTATGCTCACCCAAAGTCTCCTGGTACTGCTTGAAATAACGCATCAGGTCTTCATCAAAGAACTCGGGCAACTCCGTCGTCTCGATCGCTTTGCCATTGATGGTGAGGCGCTTGTTCAGGTAGGCGACCTCGTCACCCGGTGTGCCCACGACCCGCTTGATGTAATCCAGACTGGGTTTGGGTGGATAGCGAAACACCATGACATCGCCGCGCTGCGGCTTGTTGCCCTCGGTGATCTTGGTATTGATCACGGGCAAACGCACGCCATAGTGAAACTTGTTCACCAGAATCAGATCCCCCACCAGCAAGGTTGGAATCATCGAACCCGACGGTATCTTGAACGGCTCGAACAAAAATGAGCGCAGGAAAAACACCGCAATGATCACCGGAAACAAACCGGCAGTCCAGTCCAGCCACCAGGGCTGCGCAAGGATGCGGCTTCTGGCCTCGGAAACGTTCACATCGACATGCGTGATGCCCTGGCGCATCAATTCTTCACGACGTTGGACGGATTCAGCTTCAAGCAGTGCTGCCGCAGCCTGACGCTTCGGCAAAAAATAGAAGCGCTCGGCCAGCCAGTAAAGGCCGGTAACCACTGTTGCAAGAAACAGCAGCAATGCAAAATTGCCTTCAACGAAGCCAAAGTACCAAGCACCCGCGTAGGCAACAAATGCGGCCAGGATGAGAGAGGTCAGGGCCTGCATCAGCCGTCCACCTGCAAAATCGCCAGGAACGCTTCCTGCGGCACTTCCACGGAGCCAATCTGCTTCATGCGTTTTTTACCTTCTTTTTGTTTATCCAGGAGCTTGCGTTTACGCGAAATATCGCCGCCATAACACTTGGCGATCACGTTCTTGCGCAGGGCTTTGATTGTCTCACGCGCAATGATGTTGGCCCCGATGGCGGCCTGGATCGCGACGTCGTACATCTGGCGGGAAATGACTTCCCGCATCTTGGCCACCACGGCCCGGCCGCGGTATTGCGATTGCGAGCGGTGCACGATGATCGACAGGGCATCGACCTTGTCACCGTTGAGCAAAATATCGACCTTCACCACATCGGCGGCACGGTATTCCTTGAACTCATAGTCCATGGAGGCATAGCCCCGCGACACCGACTTGAGCTTGTCAAAGAAGTCGAGCACGATTTCGGCCAGCGGCATCTCATAAGTGAGCATGACCTGTCGCCCGTGGTAGGCCATGTTCATCTGCACACCACGCTTCTGGTTGGCCAGCGTCATCACGGCGCCCACGTAATCCTGCGGCATGTACAGGTGCACGGTCACGATGGGTTCGCGCACCTCATCGAGCCGTCCCTGGTCAGGCATCTTGGACGGGTTCTCCACCATCTTCACTTCACCGTCGGCCTGCACCACCTGGTACACCACGCTGGGTGCCGTGGTGATCAGATCCTGGTCAAACTCGCGCTCCAGACGCTCCTGCACGATCTCCATGTGCAAAAGACCAAGGAAGCCGCAGCGAAAACCAAAGCCGAGCGCCTGCGACACCTCGGGCTCATAGTGCAATGAGGAATCATTGAGCTTGAGCTTTTCCAGGCTGTCGCGCAGACCTTCGTACTGATTCGCCTCGGTGGGGTACAAGCCCGCAAACACCTGCGGCTGGATTTCCTTGAAACCGGGCAAGGCCTCGGTTGCCGTGAAGGCAGCACCGCCCGTACCGGGCTTGATCAGGGTGATGGTGTCCCCCACCTTGGCTGCCTGCAATTCCCGAATGCCGGCAATGATGTAACCCACTTCACCCGCCTCCAGTGATTCGCGCGGCTCGTTGCCGGGCGTGAACACGCCCAGGCTGTCAGCGTTGTAAGTGGTGCCGGTTGCCATCATCTTGATCCGCTCGCCTTTGCCCAGGCGACCATCAACCACGCGCACCAGCATCACCACACCCACATAGGTATCGAACCAGCTGTCAATGATCATGGCGCGCAGCGGCCCGGACGGGTTGCCTTTGGGCGCAGGAATCCGTGCCACTACCGCTTCCAGAATTTCGTCAATGCCCATACCGGTCTTGGCCGAACATGGAATCGCATCGGTGGCATCAATGCCGATCACATCTTCAATTTCTGCCTTGGCATTGTCTGGATCGGCATTGGGCAAATCCATTTTGTTGAGCACCGGCACCACCTCCACACCCAACTCAAGTGCGGTGTAGCAGTTGGCTACCGTTTGCGCTTCCACGCCCTGACTTGCATCGACCACCAGCAATGCACCTTCGCACGCGGAGAGTGAACGACTCACTTCATACGAGAAGTCCACGTGCCCGGGTGTATCAATCAAATTGAGGTTGTAAACCTGCCCATCGAGCGCTTTGTATTTGAGTGCGGCGGTCTGCGCCTTGATGGTTATCCCACGCTCTTTCTCGATGTCCATCGAGTCCAGCACCTGTGCTTCCATCTCCCTCTCTTGCAGGCCACCACAACGCTGAATCAAGCGGTCAGCCAATGTGGATTTGCCATGATCAATGTGCGCAATGATCGAAAAATTTCTGATGTGATTCATCAACGAGAACACTTAAGTGATTGAATTAAAACGAGAGGCCAAGAAAAAAGGGCGCGTCGAGTGGTGACGCGCCCTGAACCAACAATCTATTGGCAACTGCGAAGGTTGGAGCTTCATTGTAGGCAAAAAGTCCCGGACGTACAGCCGAAAAAATAGTCATCATGAGTCGTTGCAGTGCAGCAACAGGAATTTTATACACAGCTTATTAACATTTTTGGTGAATCATCCTCTGGACAACTTGTGGGTGAACTGTGGACCGCCTGTGGGTCCCGTCGATTCATCCCGTATCGTGGACTGCAGCATTTTCCATATGCCTGTAATCCGTGATGATTGGCCTCTATTCTAACCAAAACTGCAATTATCAGAATTAGAAGTTAGTGAAGACACACATTTTTCATTCAAAACCGTGCACAGAAATATATTTTTTCGCCGTAGTTTTCACGATCAACTCCACCAGAAATAACCCCAAACCCGAGTCCGGGCAAGGGGCATAGCGGGTCGAAAAGGCTCAACGTGCCGGTCGGATCACCGCATATTGCGCCCACTCACCGCGTCGAAACAGAACGTTAACAGCCTTGTTTTTGTCCAGCTTAGACACGGCCGTTTCAAACTCCTTCATCGTGGCGACCTCAGTGTTGGCAATAGCCACAATGACGTCACCCTCACGGAGGCCTGCACGGGCCGCTGCATCGGCGACAGTATCCACCTTGACGCCACCTTTGATCTTCAGCTCTTTCTTCTGGGCTTCACTCAATTCACTGACCGCCAATCCAAGCGACTGTCCTGCAGAAGAAGCCTTGGGTTTTTCTTCCTTGTCCGCAGCCTTCCTGACAGGCTTGTCAGCTTCAATTTCAGCAATGGTGACCGTCAGGTCTTTGTAGCTGCCCCGGCGGAACACTGTCAGTACGCTGCGTGTGCCGGGCTTGGTCCCACCCACCATACGCGGCAAATCACTGGACTTCTCAACCAGTTTTCCTTCAAACTTGGTGATGATGTCGCCCGCTTCCACACCAGCCTTCTCTGCCGGAGAGCCGACCTCAACGCCACGCACCAAGGCGCCTTGCGCCTTGCCCAACCCGATCGATTCCGCCACATCCTTGGTCACCTGATCAATCTGCACACCGATGCGTCCGCGCGAAACCCGCCCCGACATCCGCAGTTGCTCGCTCACGCGCACCGCCTCATCCATCGGAATGGCAAACGAGATACCCATGGAACCACCCGAGCGGGAATAGATCTGGCTGTTGATGCCAACCACTTCCCCGCGCATATTGATCAAGGGGCCACCAGAATTGCCGGGGTTGATGGCGACATCAGTCTGGATGAAGGGCAGGTAATCACCTGTGTCGCGCTGCTTGGCACTCACGATACCGGCGGTCACCGTGTTGTCCAAACCAAACGGGGAGCCAATGGCCATCACCCATTCGCCCACCTTGAGGCGACTCACGTCACCCACTTTAATGGCCGGCAGGCCCGCAGCCTCGATCTTGACCACGGCCACATCGCTGCGTTTGTCGGCACCGATGATTTTGGCTTTGAACTCGCGCTTGTCGGTAAGGGTCACAATCACTTCGTCAGCACCTTCGACGACGTGGGCATTGGTCATGATGAGCCCGTCGGACGACAGAATAAAGCCCGAGCCCACGCCACGTGGCTGGTCTTCTTCCTGTGGCTGGGGTCGATTTTGCCGCGGCGCCTGGCGGGGAATATTCGGAATGGGCAGGCCAAAGCGCCGGAAAAACTCAAGCATCTCCTCTTCGCCCGGAGCACCAGCGCCATTGCGAGCGACCGCCTTTTCCAGTGTGCGGATGTTCACCACCGAAGGCCCCACCTGCTCCACGAGATCCGTGAAATCCGGCAAGGTTCGCGTCTGGGCTGCCGCAGTCGACACGGGCAAAACAGCCAGCGATGTGACCGTCGCCAGCACACCGGTCAAGACACAGGCATTCAACCTCTTCCAATCGATTCGAATCATCATCGACCTTTCTTTGAAAAACAATTCTTTACCGTTAACCCAATGAAATAAGGATTCATTTTTTGCGCTCAAGTCCTTGCGCAAAGACCGTGAGCGTCTGCAAAGGCACCTCACCCACCGCAGTGAGCCACCAGTCGCCCATGCGGCGCGTCAACGTGTGGGTCGCCCCCATGGCCAAGCTCCCCGGCTGTCCGTGGCGCCGGGGGTCAAAGGCCTCAACGAAAAGCGACACCGAAGCCAGACCGTCCGAAAAGATCCATTGCACCGTGTTCTCAGAACGGGTCTCACCAGCCGCCCCCACGGTTCGCTTGTAGCAACTCATGGGTTTGAAGCCAGGCACTGCAGTTTTCAACTCCCAGCCCTCGGCAGCGGCCGTGGTCTTCACCATTTCCGGCTTCTGAATTTGGTAACCCTCGGTATTGCCCATCATCCGGGTCAACTTGCTCATGCTCACAGGCACGTTCAGCTGCAATTCGGAGAAGGCAGCCTGTTCCAGTACACGCCCTTCGCCGTCCAGGGTCTGCAGCTTGATCACGAGACCCGTCTTTTTTTCAGTCCAGACACGGTATCCGAAGCGCAAGTTGTCCTCAGGCCGCAGTTGCACCACATCGGCTTCAAAGCCAGCAACACGCTCACGCCCGGTGGCACGGACCTGATAAAACTGCCCAATGGAAGAATCCGCCGATTGCAGCAAGTTCGGAAACAGGCCCAGGGACTCGCGCCGCTCCGCCACGGCTATCCGGCTATCCGGCAGAAAGGTGATCACCTGGTCATTGCGCCGAAAGGTGGACCGAGGTACACCCGTCAGGGATTCAACCCGCTCCATCTGCTGCTCGCCGTCACAAACATGCCAAATGCGGGCACTGGCCATATTGCCCCCCGCAGAAACAACAAACGTGCCCACATAGGCACGCCGACGCGAGCCCTCATGCATGCGCATGAGCCATTCACTCACACTGCGGTCCGCCACCTTGTCCTCCATGACAAGCGGCGCCGCCAGGGGGAGCTTGCTTTCAGCGCAGGCCACTGTACTGAGCAGCACAGCAAGTGCTCCGACGGCCATAAATTCAGGCTGTCTCAACGGGCAGCTCCTTCAAAAGTGGCATTTCGCAAAAATCCAGCGGGCATTTGTAGCGCAGACGTTCCCCCAAACTGCTTATGCGCCGCCAGCAAGGCGTCGAGCTGCGGATCGCGAATCATCACCTGAGGTTCCGCAAGGGCCGTGTCCTGCTGGGGTGCGATGCCAGCCCCAGTCACTGGCGTCGATCCCTGAGCCAACCGGACAGTGCCTGACTGATCCGCCCAAGGCCCCAACCCCTGCCAGCCAATGAGTGATACCAGAGCCAGGGACACTATCCCGGCCACCAGTCGCCAGCGATACCGACTGTCATTGGCAGCCTCAATATCCGATAGATTTAGAGCACGAGCCCTTTCCGGCATTGCATCATTAGCTATTAAATTAATAGCATTTTGCACTGCAGGTGATGCCGTCTCGCGCTGCAGGCCCTGCCTCAGTCGCGCCATGAAAACCGCGTCCACACCACCTGCCAGCGCATCACTGGAGCGCATGACATCACCCACCAGGTGGTAAGCGTGCCAAGTCGCACGGGCATCTTCAGTGCTACCCACCCACTCAATGACCTCAGCAAACTCCTCCGGTCGCAACTGACCATCGACCAGCGCCGAAACAAGCTCACTATTTTTCACAGGGTCCTGCATCTTTATGTCCCGTTCTACCAGCGCTTGCCGGTCTGTTTTTCCAGCATCGGTTTCACTTTGGCCGACACGGCCTCGCGTGCGCGAAAGATCCGGGAACGCACCGTACCGATAGGGCAATTCATCATTTCCGCGATCTCGTCATAACTCAAACCTTCAATTTCGCGCAAGGTCAGGGCTTGTCGCAAGTCCTCGGGCAAGGCCTCCAAGGCCTGATTCACTGCCGCGGCAATTTCTTTGGCCGCCAACAGTGATTCGGGCGTCTCACTCGCTATTGGTTCACTTCCAGCCCAAGAAGTTTCATCGCCGTCGTCATCCGATTTGAAAGCGTTCTCCGACACGGTTGGATCGCGCTTGAGTTCCAGAAGGAATTTCTTCGCCGTATTGACAGCAATACGGTACAGCCAGGTGTAAAACTGGGCGTCACCGCGAAACTGATGCAAGGCCCGATAGGCACGGATAAAAGTCTCCTGGGCAATGTCGTCGACCAGATCGACATCTCGCACCATGCGGCCAATCAGCCTTTGAATACGCCGTTGATACTTGATGACGAGCAACTCAAAAGCACCTTGTTCTCCCGCCACGGCCCGCTCGACCAGCATCGCATCGCTGTTTGTGGCGTCAGGCACAGGGGGCGACGCCGGGGAGTTGGACTCTGAATTCACCGGTTCACCTGGACAAAAGATCCGCATCAGGACCTGTTTGAATAGCCCGCCGCTGCTCTGCACGAGCAAAAGCAGCACAACGCAAGGCCTGCCACAACTCGGGTTGCGCACTACGCTGCGGCCACAGCCACAGGGGAGCCCGGCCCCCGGTGCGCAGACTCAATACCATCAGACCTTGAAAATCCAGATGAACCGCCAGGGTACCGGCCATCGACATGCCTGGACAAGTCCAGCACCAGTTTTGACCATCCCACATCAGGCAACCCTTGGGCGTACGCCACCACAGAACGGCAGCAAACGCAAAAGTAAGCAGCGACGTCACGACAAACAGGTGCCAGCGCCATGCGACCGGGCCGGTCTGCTGCTGCCAAAGCAGCCCCACAGCAGCCGCACACAAGACCATCCCAAGAATAAGCCAAGCCTGAAAAGACGAACGCCCCACCGGATAACTGACCGCTGGGGCGTTGCGCATGCTGGACTCAATCAAACGATGGAGCTGGAAAGCACCGACGAAAATATTTCAGGAGGCACGCTTGAATACCAGGGAACCGTTGGTGCCACCAAATCCAAAATTGTTTTTCAATGCAACATCGATTTTCATGTCCCGCGCAGTGTTTGCGCAGTAGTCCAGATCACAGTCGGGATCCTGGTTGTAAATATTGATGGTCGGCGGGCTCTTCTGGTGATGCAGCGCCAGCACGGTGAACACCGACTCGATACCGCCTGCGCCGCCCAACAAGTGCCCGGTCATGGACTTGGTGGAATTGACCACAATCTTTTTGGCGTGATCACCCAAAGCCGCCTTGATGGCGTTCGATTCGTTCAAATCGCCCAACGGGGTCGACGTGCCATGGGCATTCAGGTAGTCCACTTGATCCGTGTTGAGACCCGCATTGCGCAAGGCACTCAGCATGGCACGGCGAGGACCGTCCATGTTGGGCGCAGTCATGTGACCCGCATCCGCACTCATGCCGAAACCGCCCAGTTCTGCGTAAATTTTGGCGCCACGCGCCTTGGCGTGCTCATATTCTTCAAGCACCATGACCCCGGCCCCTTCACCGAGAACAAAACCATCACGGTCCTTGTCCCAAGGACGCGAGGCCGTCTGGGGGTCATCGTTACGGGTGCTCAAGGCGCGCATGGCGGCAAAACCACCAATACCCAAGGCAGACACGGTTGCTTCAGCACCGCCAGCCACCATCACGTCAGCATCGCCATACTCGATCATGCGCCCGGCTTCGCCAATGCAATGCAGACCGGTTGTGCAGGCCGTCACGATGGAGAGGTTAGGACCTTTGAAACCAAAACGAATCGACACATGGCCAGCCACCATATTGACAATGGTGGATGGCACAAAAAATGGAGAGATACGACGAGCACCGCGTTGAACGTACTCAGTATGCACATTCTCAATCATGGGCAGACCGCCGATGCCGGAGCCCAATACAACGCCAATACGCGTGGCGAGATCATCGTCCAGCGCTTCGCCCGTTGGCAAGCCTGCATCGGCAACGGCCTGACTGGCTGCGGCAACACCAAAATGAATGAAGCTGTCCATCGTGCGCGCCTCTTTGGCACCGATGTAGGACTCCAAATCAAAACCTTTCACTTCGCCGGCAATCTTGCAGGCGAAGCTGGAGGCGTCAAATTTGGTGATTAGATCAATGCCGGACTTGCCGGCCAACAGATTGGTCCAGGCATCTGTCACCGTGTTGCCCACGGGACTGATACAACCCAAACCTGTTACAACAACGCGACGACGGGTCATAGAAATTTGCAGTCAGTAGTTGATCTAAAGAAAGCCGCCTGGAGCGGCATGAAACCAGGCTGGTGGACATACATCGCATGGCGACGCAGTCCCTCACATTTGGCCATAGGCTGCATGGGTGCTTGACGCATCCCACACGACCCGACTTAGGCCTTCTTGTGCGTATTGGCGTAATCGATTGCGTTTTGCACCGTTGTGATCTTCTCGGCATCTTCGTCTGGAATTTCAATACCAAACTCGTCTTCCAGTGCCATGACCAGTTCGACCGTGTCCAGTGAATCGGCGCCCAGATCGGCAACAAAGGCTTTTTCGCTTGTAACTTGTGACTCTTCTACGCCAAGTTGTTCGGCAATGATTTTTTTAACGCGTGCTTCGATATCGCTCATGGGTTCCCTCAGAGGGTTGTGAATGAATCCGCGATTTTAGCCGGGGATCGGGCATATTCCCCGATCTGGCTGCCGAGCGGATAAATCGGCTTGTCTTTTTTGTTTCAGGCTTACATGTACATGCCGCCGTTGACGTGCAATTCCTGCCCCGTTACGTAAGCGGCCTGTGGCGAGGCCAGATAAGACACCGCATGGGCAATGTCGGAAGGTTTGCCCAGATGCCCCAGAGGAATTTGTCCCAGCAAGGCTTTCTGCTGGTCTTCCTGAAGGCTGGCCGTCATGTCGGTTTCAATAAATCCCGGCGCGACGCAATTGACCGTGATATTGCGCGAACCCAGTTCACGCGCTAACGCGCGGGTCATGCCTGCCACGCCCGCCTTGGCAGCCGCATAGTTGGCCTGCCCCGGATTTCCCGATGCACCGACCACCGATGTGATGCTGATGATGCGACCGTAGCGCTGCTTCATCATGGGTCGCATCACCGCGCGGCTCATCCGGAACACTGCTTTGAGATTGGTATCCAGAACGGCATCCCATTCCTCGTCTTTCATGCGCATGGCGAGGTTGTCACGGGTGATACCTGCGTTGTTCACCAGCACCTGCAAGCCGCCATGCTCCTTGATGATCGTGTCAATCAGGGCCTGGGCTGACTGCACATCGTTCACATCCAGCGTGCGGCCGGCACAACCGGGGAAGGCGGACAGGGTCTGTCCAATTTTTGCAGCCCCCTCGTCGGTCGTGGCGGTGCCAATCACCTTCAGCCCGCGATGAGCCAACTCCAGTGCAATCGCAGCGCCGATGCCGCGCGAGGCGCCCGTAACCAACGCGACCTGTCCTTCAAATTTCATGTCGTTCATCATTGCTCCTGCATTTGCCCATTTCAACTGCCGATCAGGCCAGCAATCCCTTCACTTCCGCCAGACTGGCCGGATCCAGCAAGGCCATGCCGCTCATCTCCGGGTCAATGCGCTTGACCATGCCAGCCAGAACCTTGCCTGGACCGCACTCCACCAACGTGGTCAAACCACGCGCCTTGAGGGCTTGCACGCATTCAACCCATCGCACGGGACCGAAGGCCTGACGATACAGGGCATCGCGAATGCGATCCGCATCTGTCTCCACAGCAACATCCACATTGTTGATCAATGCCATTTGCGGCGAAGAAAAATCGATCGCCTCCAGCTTTTCCCGCAGCCTGTCGGCCGCTGGCTTCATCAGACTGGAATGAAATGGGGCTGACACGGGCAAGGGCAAAGCGCGCTTGGCGCCGCTGGCCTTCAGAACTTCGCAAGCCTTGTCAACCGCAGCCTTGCTGCCGGCAATGACCGTCTGGGCTGGATCATTGAAGTTGACCGCCTCCACCACTTCCGAAGAGTCTCCACCAAAACCCTGCGTCACCTCTGCACAAATTGCGATGACTTTGGGAGCATCCATACCCAGAATAGCGGCCATGGCGCCCACGCCCACGGGCACGGCCTCTTGCATGGCCTGCGCCCTGAAACGTACCAGCGGGGCGGCCTGACTCAGAGTCAACATGCCCGCAGCCACCATGGCCGAATATTCGCCCAATGAGTGACCCGCTACCGCAGAAGGTGCCACACCAGTATCCACCATCCAGACGCGGTAGGCAGCCACTGCGGCCACCAGCATCACCGGCTGGGTGTTGGTCGTGAGGGCCAAGGCCTCCTTGGGACCTTCCCTGATGAGTTTGGCCACATCTTCCCCCAAAGCATCGGAGGCCTCTTGCAAGGCTTCCAGTACAACGGGGTGATCGCCCCACGCATCGAGCATGCCGACGGACTGGGATCCCTGTCCAGGAAAAACGAAAGCAAATGGTTTCATGTTGCCATTGTGAAAAATTGGAAAAATCAGGCCCCCGTCATTGGCAGGAGGCCGCCTGGAGCTACATATTCAGTAGCACCGCACCCCAGGTGAAGCCACCGCCCACGCCTTCCAGCAGCAACAACTGGCCCGGCACGACACGACCTGACCGCACTGCGGTGTCCAGCGCCAGCGGAATGGAGGCGGCGGAGGTGTTGCCGTGCTGGTCCACCGTGACAATCACCTTGTCCATGGGGAGCTTCAGCTTGCGGGCGGTGCTCTGCATGATGCGAATGTTGGCCTGATGCGGAATCAGCCAGTCGATGTCAGCCGCAGTCTTGCCCGCCTTCGCGAGCGTGGCACGGGCGGCTTCGTCCAGCACACCGACGGCCAGCTTGAACACGGCCTGTCCATCCATTTTCAACAAGGGATCACCCAATACGCTGCCACCGGACACATGGCCCGGCACGCACAAGATGCCAACATGTTTGCCATCCGCGTGCAAATCACTGGCGAGAATGCCAGGGGTGTCGGACGCTTCGAGCACCACGGCACCGGCACCATCACCAAACAGCACGCAGGTCGTCCGGTCCTTGAAATCCAGGATGCGGGAAAAGACTTCGGCACCAATCACCAGCGCCTTGCTGGCGGAGCCGGTCTGGATCATGGCGTCAGCCACCGTCAGTGCATAGATGAAACCACTGCAAACCGCCTGCACGTCAAATGCCGGGCAGCCGTTGGCACCCAGCTTGTTCTGCAATATGCAGGCTGTGGACGGAAACACCATATCGGGCGTGGAGGTGGCAACAATGATCAGGTCAATGTCCTGGGCAAGCACACCTGCCGCATCCAATGCCCTGCGCGCAGCCTCAACGCCCAGATCACTGCTACAGACATCGGCCGCCGCAAAATGGCGCGCCCGGATTCCGGTGCGTTCAACTATCCAGTCGTCTGAAGTCTCGACGCCACTGGCGGCCAACTCTTCAGCCAGATCGGCGTTGGTCAATCGACGGGGTGGAAGGTAGCTGCCAGTGCCGGTGATGCGTGAATATCGTCTCATTTATTAAGCAAGTGCAACCGGTTCAGGCGGCACGGACAACCCACCGCCGGCCAGAAGTGGCGCAGCATGAGCAATCCGGACTTGAACACGGTCAAGCAAGTTATGACTGGCAGCATCATACGCCCGCTTCAACGCGTACTCAAAACCCAGCTCGTCCGCCGAGCCATGGCTTTTAAACACCAGACCGCGAAGCCCCAACAGGGCTCCACCGTTGTAGCGACGATGATCCATGCGATTTTTAAGCGCCAATATCACCGGATAAGCAAAGATCGCAGCTAATTTAGTGAAGATATTGCGAGAAAACTCTTTCTTCAAAAAATCAACAATCATCGTGGCCAGACCTTCGCTGGCCTTCAGAGCCACATTCCCGACAAAACCATCACAGACCACAATGTCAACGGTTCCTTTGAAAATATCATTGCCTTCGACATTGCCATAAAAATTCAAATCACCGGCTTTAGATGCTGTTCGAAGCAATTCAGCTGCCTTTTTGATGACTTCATTCCCCTTAATGGCTTCTTCGCCATTGTTGAGCAAGCCTACTGTCGGGTTTTCATTGCCAGTCAAAGCGGACACGAGGGCAGAGCCCATTACGGCAAACTGCAGCAAATGCTCCGCCGAACAATCCACATTCGCCCCCATATCCAGCACCGTGGTGCCCTGCCCCTTGGCATTGGGCATTTGACCAGCAATGGCTGGACGGTCAATGCCATCCAGGGTTTTCAACAAATACTTGGATATCGCCATCAATGCAGCCGTATTGCCAGCAGATACAGCCGCTTGCGCCCCGCCAGCCTTGACCTGCTGGATGGCGACGCGCATGGAGGAGTCTTTTTTTCGCCGGAGGGCCACTTCCAGCGGATCATCCATCCCAACGACCTCGCTGGCGAAAATGGCTTTGGCACGCGGATGAGTGAAGGCGCTCAGGCTATCTGCGAGGCCCACCAACAGCAACTGTGCGTCGGGATGGCCATCCAGAAATTTGCGGCAGGCAGGCAGGGTGACACGAGGGCCATGATCGCCTCCCATGCAGTCAACAGCAATTGTGATCATGAGAAACTAATGAAGCCAGGCAAGTGGCAACTGAATACCGGGAGCATAAAAACAAAGGCCCGACGCTACAAATACGGTAGCTTCGGGCCTTGGCTTATCGAGAATGATCAGGCTTCAGACTTGGTCTTGAGCACTTGACGACCACGGTAAAAGCCATTGGGGCTGATGTGGTGACGCAGGTGGGTTTCACCGGTTGTTGTTTCAACGGCGATGCCCGGCACGACCAGAGCATTGTGCGAACGGTGCATACCGCGCTTCGAAGGTGATTTTTTGTTCTGTTGGACGGCCATGATCCGCTCCTTAACGGGTGTGCCGCAAAGGATGCAACACATTGGGTTTGTGGAATACGCGACTTTGTTCAATCCGCGCGAAGCCTTAGATTATAGCGCAACTCGCCAATTTAGCCCAACTTGGGATCCCGTAGCTTGGCCAAGGCCGCAAAAGGATTGGTTTTTTCAGCCAGTGCCCGGTCAAAATCCGGATCGACTGCAGCCAATTTAAGCTCGACTGGGCACGTTTCGTGTCGTGGCACCACGGGCAACTCCATCAGCACCTCGTCCTCAATCAACTCAGACAAGTTGAAATCCGGACTCAAGGCCAGCACATCTTCTTCAGCGTCTTCATCCTGCGCCTCGGCGGCCTCTTCACTACCGACAAATCGGAACGACCGGTTAACGGACACTGCAATATCCACAGGACCCAGACAGCGCTGGCAGGTCAGCGGCAAACTGACTTCCGCAGTCAAGTGCAGCCAGACCTGATCCGCCCCCAACTCGTCAGTACGGAATTCACCCTGCGCGGACCAGGTCAGAGTCCGATCCGAGCCCAGCCTTTTAACTTCCTCCATCAGACGCTCATATTTTGATAGCGAATCAGCGCCACTCAACGAACTGGCAGCCTGCGCAAAGGCCTTGACATCGATACGCGGAGAAAGAGGCTCTTGTTTCATCCTCACAGTGTAAGAGAATCAAGGGATGTCTGAACTTACCCCCCGAAAACTTGTCCTGGGCTCCACCTCGCCCTACCGGCGCGAGCTGCTGGAGCGCCTGCGTATTCCGTTTGAAGTCGCCGCACCCGACGTTGATGAAACCCCGCAGCCCTCCGAAACACCCAAACAACTGGCCTGCAGACTGGCCATGGCCAAGGCCCGCGCGGTAGCTGCGCAATTTCCGGACCGCGTGGTCATTGGCTCCGACCAAGTGGCGGATCTGGAGTGTCTGCCGTTGGGCAAACCAGGCAATCACGCCCGCGCCGTGGCGCAACTGCAGCAAATGCGCGGGAAAACCGTGATTTTCCAGACCGCCGTGGCGGTGGTGTGCTTCGAGACCGGATTTGCACAAATGGACCTGGCCCAGGTCAAAGTGAAATTTCGCGCGCTCTCCGACCCTGAAATTGAAAGCTACCTGCTGGCAGAAACCCCTTACGACTGCGCGGGCAGCGCCAAAAGCGAAGGTCTGGGCATCGCCTTGCTGGAAAGCATCGACAACGATGACCCCACCGCGTTAGTGGGTTTGCCATTGATTCGGACTTGCCGGATGCTTCAGGCTGCAGGAGTCAAGCTGCTATGAACACGCCTCATGGCAAGCTCTATCTGGTTCCGGCACCTCTGGATTTTGGCTGCGATGAACAGTCAAGCCTTCAAAACTCCATGCCAATGGGCACACTCACCGTAGCGGCAAAACTGCAATATTGGGTTTGCGAAAACGCCAAGTCGGCACGCGCTTACTTGAAGCGGGTGAATGAAATTACACCTCTGGCTGGCCCGCTTCAAACCCTGAACATTCAGGAGTTGCCGCGCGAAGTGCACAAAAAAGGTGATCACAACGGCAACTTTGACGCGCGCCACCTGCTGACACCCGCCCTTGAAGGGCATGATGTTGGGCTGGTCAGTGAAGCGGGCATGCCGGCCGTGGCGGACCCCGGCTCTTCGGTGGTACGTGCCGCCCATGATTTGGGGATCGAAGTCATCCCCTTGACGGGTCCAGTGTCGCTGCTGCTGGCACTGGCTGCCAGTGGCCTGAACGGCCAGAACTTCGCGTTTGTCGGCTACCTGCCACAAGACGCGGCAGAACGAGCGCAACGCCTGCGCGAACTTGAATCACTGGCACTGAAAACGGGCCAAACCCAGCTGTTCATTGAAACGCCTTATCGCAATGCAGCCATGATGCAGACACTGCTGCAAACCTTGCAGCCAAACACCCGGCTCGCGGTGTGCAGCGCAATCACATTGGCCAGCGGCATCTGCCGCAGCGAAGCCATCAAAGCCTGGCGGCAGAAAGCCTCGGCGTTGAATAACTCAACCCCGGCCGTATTTGCCCTGGGTCGGTGAGCCGGTTTACCGCAGGCCTGGCATCGATTTGACGGCCCGCACCGAGCCTTCACCAATGGCGGCACCAAAACGTTTGACCAGGCGTTCCGCCACGTTGTCGCGCCGGGTGTAGTCGACGATGTCCTCGGCCTTGACCACCTCACGTGCCACGAAATCAAGACTGCCCAGCTGGTCTGCCAAACCGAGCTCAATGGCTTGCTGGCCACTCCAGAACAGGCCGCTGAAGGTCTCCGGGGTTTCCTTCAAACGGGCTCCACGCCCCGCCTTGACCACGTCAATGAACTGCTTGTGAATCTGATCCAGCATGGCTTGGGCAAAAGCCCGCTGCTTTTCCGTTTGAGGACTGAAAGGATCCAGAAAACCCTTGTTCTCGCCCGCCGTCATCAGGCGGCGCTCCACACCCAGCTTGTCCATCAAACCGGTAAAACCAAAACCATCCATCAACACACCAATGCTGCCGACGATACTGGCCTTGTCGACATAAATTTTGTCTGCTGCCACGGCAATGTAGTAAGCAGCTGAAGCACAGGACTCCTCCACCACGGCATACACGGGCTTTTTGTACTTGACCTTTAAGCGCCTGATCTCGTCGTTGATGATGCCGGCCTGCACCGGGCTGCCACCAGGCGAATTGATCAATAAAACCACCGCTTGCGCACCATTGTCTTCAAAGGCACCGCGCATGGCCGCCACAATCAGGTCAGCACTGGCTTCGGCGCCCGATGCAATTTCACCCTTGATTTCGACCACGGCCGTGTGAGGCGTCGAGCTGTCTTGCGGCTGACCGCTTTGGCTGAGCGCATACCAGGCGACGAACACCAAAAATGCCAACCAGGCCAGTCGAACAAAATTACGCCAGCGACGCGCAAGCCGTTGCTCGGTCAAGGATGCGAAGGCCAGCCTTTCCAGCGTCGCACGCTCCCAGCCTGGCGATTCGGACGCCCCCTCTACTGCTCCATTTTTCAGAGCACTCGCCGCACTATTGATGCCGGAGGAGGCTTGATTTAATGCATCATTTTGCGTTGAAGTCGCGCTCGGCTGATCGGGAGTCAAGGGGTCTGTCATTTCAAAAATCCAGGGGTTTCAGGTTATGGGCAGTATGCCAGTGCACGACGCCATCAAATTCGGAAAGCTCAATCTTGACCAGCCCGCCTCGGCAAGGCCCCATGCGACATGCGCCCGTGTGCGGCTGATACATGGCCCCATGCGTGGCGCACATCAGATAGTGGCCCGTACTGTCAAAAAAGCGATTGGGCTGGTAATCCATCTCCATCGGCACATGGGTACAACGATTCAGGTAAGCATGCGCCTGGTCCTGGTAGCGAATGGCAAAGGCGCGACAGGTTTGCCCGCAATAGATCACGTCAAACGGAACGGCTTCACCACTGTTGGCCAGATCGGCCGAGTTGCAAAGGGGAATTACTTGTGTCATACCGCCAGCTCAGTGTTCAGGCGTTCAGGCGGAGCCAGTCATGGAGTTCACGCACTGAATGCGCGACGAAGCGGGGATTCAGGACATGGAACGCCTCCGGCTCATGAGCACCGTAACTCACCCCCACGCTGGGGCAGCCAGCGTTCAGGGCCATCTGCAGATCATGTGTGGTGTCGCCAATCATCAGGGTGCGCGCGGGGTCCACACCAAATTCGCGCATCAACTCCTGCAGCATACGGGGATGCGGTTTGCCCGCCGTTTCATCAGCCGTACGGGAACCATCAAACATGCCATGCAATTCCACGGCCTGTAGCGCTTCATCCAGGCCATGGCGACTCTTGCCTGTGGCCACCGTCAGGAAATGCTGGCTCGATTTCAAATCCGCCAGCATCCCCAGGACTCCTTCAAACAGGCTGATGTCGTTCTGGTGCGCAATGTAATGGTGCCGGTAACGCGCACCGAGCTCGGGGTAACGATCTACCGGGACATCGGGCGCAGCATGGGCCAGCGCCTCCATCAGCCCCATGCCAATCACATAGGCTGCGTTGCGGTCGCTCGGCACGGCCCCGCCTACGTCCCGCACGGCGTTCTGGATACAGCGCGTGATGATGACGGTCGAGTCAAACAGCGTGCCATCCCAGTCAAAAGCAATCAGATCGAACTGGCGTGGTCTTGGAGAATCAGGGTGCAGAGGGTGTGGCATGGATCGTGAACGCTTCAAGGTCAGAGGGTAAAGGGGCCAGCAGTTCCAGTCGTTCGCCGCTGGCCGGGTGATTGAACTGCAAGCGCCAGGCATGAAGAAACATGCGCTTGAGGGAAGGCGCGGCCCCCGGCCGAAGCAGCTTCTTGTTCAATTCAAAATCACCGTATTTGTCGTCGCCAGCAATGGGGAAGCCTTCGCTGGCAAGATGCACACGAATCTGATGGGTACGCCCTGTTTTGATCGTAACTTCCAGCAAAGTGAAACCACTCGCCAGAGTGTCCCGGACTTTCACCAATGTGACAGACGGCATGCCGTCCGGGTCATCCCGGGACACGACCTTGACCCGTCGCTCGCCATCGGGCAACAGGTATTTGTGCAAGGGTTTGTCCAACACCTTCTTGTTGGCAGGCCAGCGTCCGACGACCAGCGCCAGATAGGTTTTGCCGGTTTCCCGCTCGCGAAACTGGTCTTGCAGGTGTTTCAAGGCGCTTCTCTTCTTGGCAATCAGCAAAATGCCACTGGTTTCCCGGTCCAGCCGGTGCACCAGTTCCAGAAATTTAGCCTGGGGCCGGGCCATGCGCAATTGCTCGATCACACCGAAACTCACGCCCGATCCGCCGTGGACCGCCACGCCGGCCGGCTTGTCGATGGCCAGCACGTGCTCATCTTCAAACAGAATGGGGAAATCCCGGGCAGGTACGCCTCGCTCACTGGCCTGTGCCATCGCCTCGGCCTTTTCGGCCACCCGCTCTGAGATCCGTACCGGCGGCAGGCGAACCAGATCCCCCGACTCCAACCGGGTATCGGCGGATGCCCGGCCTTTGTTGACCCTGACCTCGCCGCTGCGAATGATCCGGTAAACGTGGGTCTTGGGCACGCCCTTGAGATGGCGCATCAGGAAATTGTCCAGGCGCTGCCCTGCAGAATCTTCATCGACAAGTACGGTTTTGACCTGAGGCAACGGCTGGGCAGGATTGCCCCCTATAATGTGTTTCACTAGCGACGCGCGGTAAGTGGTTGATTTAGCTGGAGTTTAGTCCACCTACCATTCCCGCCCCTGCTAGAAGGTCGATGTCGCCGTTTGTCCACGCATGCAAACCTCAAGCCAAATGCTTGCGGTGGCCTGCAAAATAGACGGTCAAGACGACGCATTGAAACACTGATACGGAATACCCAAAGTTTGCAGACCCAAGGTCTGTGAACGGAATGAAGCGAGATGTTTGTGTTGATGAATCTGATTCAAACTTGCCTGCGGTGCGTATTCGCGCCGTTTTTTGGCACGAATCAATCATCCGCGCCCGCACGACGGGCGCAACCAGCTATTATTTCAATAGCACCCCCACAACCAGACCCCCTCGCTCCCCTCCACGCGCCTACGCCAAGACTTACTGTTTGAGTCTCGGTTCTCCGGCAATTCCTCCTCAATTCAAAGCGTCAGTTCTGGCATCGAACGCTCGTCAAGAGCTGTTTGTTTATTTGAATTGAAGGAACGCTACCCATGAAACGGATGCTGATTAACGCCACGCAGGCTGAAGAACGCCGCCTGGCCATTGTCGACGGACAGAAACTCCTCGACTATGAGATTGAAATTGAAGGGCGCGAACAGCGCAAAGGCAACATCTACAAAGCGGTTGTGACCCGGGTAGAGCCATCACTGGAAGCCTGTTTTGTTGACTACGGTGAGGACCGCCACGGCTTCCTGCCGTTCAAGGAAATCTCCCGCCAGTACTTCCAGCAGGGTGTGGCTGTCAGCCAGGCCCGCATCCAGGATGCCATCCGCGAAGGCCAGGAACTGATGGTTCAGGTTGAGAAGGAAGAGCGTGGCAACAAGGGCGCAGCACTGACCACCTTCATCTCGCTGGCCGGCCGTTATGTGGTGCTGATGCCTAACAACCCGCGTGGTGGTGGCGTATCGCGCCGTATTGAAGGCGATGACCGGGCCGAACTCAAGGAAGCCCTGGACCAGCTGGAATACCCCAATGGTATGAGCATCATTGCGCGTACTGCGGGCATCGGCCGCAGCGCACCCGAGCTGCAATGGGACCTGAACTACCTGCTCAAGCTGTGGAACGCCATTGACGGCGCGGCCAAGGGTGGCAAAGGCGCTTACCTGATTTACCAGGAATCCAGTCTGGTGATCCGCGCTATTCGCGATTACTTCAACCACGACATCGGCGACATCCTGATCGACACCGACGACGTGTACGAGCAGGCCCAGCAGTTCATGGCACACGTCATGCCCGAGCACGCCGCCCGCGTGAAGCGCTACCGCGACGATGCGCCCTTGTTCAGCCGTTTCCAGATCGAGCACCAGATCGAATCGGCCTATGCCCGCACCGTGCAGTTGCCCTCCGGCGGCGCCATCGTGATCGATCACACCGAAGCTTTGGTCTCGGTGGACGTGAACTCGGCCCGCGCCATCAAGGGCAGCGACATCGAGGAAACCGCCACCCGCACCAACCTGGAAGCTGCCGACGAAGTGGCGCGCCAGATGCGTCTGCGCGACTTGGGTGGCCTGATCGTGATCGACTTTATCGACATGGAAGAGTCACGCAACCGCCGTGATGTGGAAAACCGCCTGCGTGATGCGCTGCGTCAGGACCGCGCCCGCGTTCAGTTCGGCACCATCAGCAAATTTGGCCTGATGGAGATGAGCCGCCAGCGCCTGCGCCCGGCTTTGAGCGAGGGTGCATCCATCCCCTGCCCACGTTGCGGCGGCTCTGGCCACATCCGCGATACCGAATCCAGTGCGCTGCAAATTCTGCGCATCATTCAGGAAGAGTCCCTCAAGGACAGCACGGCCTCCGTCCTGTGCCAGGTGCCGGTTGAAGTGGCATCGTTCCTGCTCAATGAAAAGCGTTCGGAAATCTCCAAGATTGAGCTCAAACAGCGTATCAACGTGCTTCTGGTGCCCAACAAAACACTGGAAACACCGAACTACAAGCTCGAACGCCTCAAGCACGACGATCCTCGCCTGGACAACATTGAAGCCAGCTACAAGATGGCCGAGGAAATGGAAGACCCGACATCGGTGACACGTCGCTCGCAAGAACCGACCAACAAGCAGACCCCGATCATCAAGGGTGTGCTGCCCGATGCACCGGCACCTGTGGCGCCTCCGAAACCAGAGCCGGTCAAATCCGTCGCGGCACCGCGTCCGGTAGCCGCTCCCGTAGCAGCGCCTGCTGCTGCCGAAAAAGGCTTCTTCGGCTGGATCAAGCAACTTTTTGCGCCCACACCGGCACCTGTACCCGCCGCACAGCCCAAACCAGCGGTAGATGCTGGCAAGGACGAGAAACGCGATGGCCGCCCGTCACGGGACGGTGTCCGCCGTAACGAGCCGCGTGGTGAAGGCCGGGGCGAGGGTCGCGAAGACGGTCGCGGCGGCCGTGGTGGACGTGGCGAAGGCCGTGGCCGTGGTGGTCGTGGTGGCGAAGGCCGTGGCCGCGGTGAACGCCCGGCACAGGGTCAGCGCGAGCGTTTTGACGCCGAGGGCAAACCAGTTGCCATGGACGCAAGCGTTGGCGCGACCGGTTCGGGTCAGGAGATGCCCAGGACCGAACAGGGACAGCAAGACCGCCCGCCTCGCAATGCCGAGCGCAGCGAACGCAATGGCCGAGGCGGCCGCGGTCGTGGTGAGCGTACCGAACAAGGCGAGCGCACGGCACCCGCTGAGCGCGGTGAGCCCCAGGCTGAAGGACGCGGTGAGCGTCGGCCAGAGCGCAATCGTCGTCCAGACGAAGGTACCCGCACCGATGTCACGAACCGGGATGCAGCCGTCGCGGATGCAAACCAGGCCCATGCCGTCGGCACGGTGAGCGATGCGGACGGATCGGCACCACGTACGGAGAACGCGGAGACCCGCGAACGACGCCCACGCCGCGATCGTGGACCCCGCGGCGATCGCGGTGATCGCAGCGAGCAAGGTGATCGGCCAGAGCGTCAGGAACGCCCGGTGCAGGAACGTGAAGTTACGCAAGATGAAGCCGGTGTAGAACCTCGCCGGTCTTACTTCACGACCGGCACTGAAGCGCCTGCCGTGGCTGCCCCAGTCGTGGTTGCGTCCGGGGTGCAGCCGGCACCGGCAGCGCCGGCAGTTGCTGTCATCGCGGAACCAGCCGCACCTGTCGCCGCGCCCAAGCCAGTTCAGGCGTCCGCACCTGCGCCGGTTGCGGTCGCTACGGGCATGCCCAAGCTGCAGTCATTTGTTCTGCCTATGGACGAGTTGTTCAAAGTGGCTGAGCAGTCGGGCCTGAGCTGGGTGAATTCGGACGCTGCGAAAGTTGCTGCGGTCCAGGCCGCCATTGCAGCTGAGCCCCAGGCCATTCACGTGCCACGCGAACGGCCCGAGCCGGTCAGGATGGACGAGGGTCCCTTGATTCTGGTTGAGACCAAACGTGATCTGCGCAATATGACGCTGCCGTTCGAGGCACCGCAGTAAGCAGGGACCGACATGCCTTGAATGGCATGCACAAAAAAGGGCACGTGAAGTGCCCTTTTTTTTCAGTTGCAATCGACGATCAGAAGATGTCGACACCGCCGACCTTGGGCAGCTCTCCGAAGAACCCGCGACGAACCAGACCCAGGTGGCTGCAAACCTTGTTGCGACCACTGCGCTGTGCAAAGTCGACTGCACGCTCGGTTTTCTCAAGTGCACTGCTAGGGGAATCATCCGCCATCACGCTGGTAAACCCGCAACTGACTGTCACGCGGCCTACTTGCGGAAAATTGAATTTTTCAACATTGACGCGAAACCGCTCGAATGCAGCCAAGACCAGCGCTTCGTCGGGGCAGTGCATCAGCACACCAAAGTGCTCGCCACCAAAGCGATAAATGCGGTCGTAGGTGCGAAAGGTGTTGTTCATCACACGGGCCACCAGCAAAAGTACTTCTTCCGCAATCAGGTGACCGTACTTGTCGTTGAGCACACCAAAGTTATCGATGGTCGCAGAACCAAGCCAGTAATTGGCCGGGACACGGTGGCGACGTTCGGCATCGGAGCCTCTGGGTTTGCCCGCAATCTTCGGCTCACCCGTGATGCCGTCAAGCTCTTCGAGAACCGCGCTGTAGAAGGCGTCGTCCAGCGATTTGCGGTTGAGCAAACCGGTCAGCGCATCACGATCGCTGTATTCCAGCAAAGAGTACATATTGCGGTAAATACGACGCAACTGCTCTATCGTCAAAAGTTCATCGTCGGTCAGTTGTGCGTCCGAGTGGACCTCAATCACGCCTTCATCATCCTTGCGGGAATCAGAAAACAGGGGCAGCATATTGATGCGTGGCCCGTCTTCTCCAGCCCAGGCAATTTCTACCATCTCACGGCGCTGAAGACACTTCAAGCGATCAGGCGCATCGTCCATTTTGGGCAGGGTGTGAAAATCCACGCGCATGGGGTCAACCACTTTGCCACCGCCCTTGGCGTCGAGTCGGGCGACTTCCAGCCATCGCTGCTCGCCCTCCTCACTCATGACCCGTGCAATAACGATGCGCTGGATGGGCAGCAGGTCGATCAAGGCCTTGGACAGCGTGAGTTCCAGCAAATCCCGGTCACGGTGGTCGGTGAGCTTGAGAATGTGTTCGATCAGAGTACTCATATGTTGCGCATAATAGCCCTGAATTTCGAACGAGTCACGCTTTTGCAGCCTTCGCCGCGCTTTGCCAGGCCAGCATCGAGGCGGCAACATCTCCACGTTGCTCGGCCAGTTCGGCCAGCGCCACCCAGGCATTTCGCTCCAGCACGGCGTCCGGCAATCTTGGCAGTGACTGCTTCAACAATTGCTGTGCTTTGCCCCAAAGTTGCAGGCGCATACAGGTAATACCGGCGAGGTACTGCAAGGCCGAGTCTCCGGGGTTACTGAGCTGTGCCTGCTCGATACGGGTCAGCCATGCCGCATCGGACGGGCTGGACACCAGGGGGAAGCAGCTTTCCAGCGTCCGAATGAGATTGACGCGCTGTGCATCCGTCAAGGCACCCCGCTGTGTCACCATGTGCTCCCAGACGGGCAACAGCCAGGCACGCGCCAAGTCCACATCGCCGCCGAGCTTGAGCATTCTCTGAGCCGCTTGAACGGCCACCTCGGGCATCACCCGCTCGGCCATATCCAGTTGATGCCATACCGACTGCAACTGGTCAGGATCATGCGCGGTCAACACCAGCTCCAATGCCAGGCCGCGCACAATACCCTGTGCGGCCACCTCGGAAAACGCACGATGCTTGGCCAGGAGGCGCGCCGTTTCCAGTGCCGGCCCTGTTTGGCGCGCCATGCGTGCGGCCTTCAGGCGCAAGCGCAAGGCAATGGTGCGCCTTGCCGCCCCTTGGGGAAGGTCATCAAGCCATTGAAGCGAGGCTTGGGCATCGCGGTCCTCCAGGGCCCAGCGGGCTGCCCGCAATTGCACGCCTTCGCGGGTTTCCTGGGCGTCACGTCGCGAGGCTTGTTCCAGTGCCTGACGAAAATGCGTCTCACGCGCCGTCTTGTCCTGCAATGCCTGGGCACTTTCAGCCGCCACCAGATGTGACAAGGCCCGCAAACGTCCCGAATAGGCCAGGGTTTCCCCGCTGCGAGTCATGGCGGTCTCGCGGGCCAGCACCACCTCGGCAGCCTTCCTGGCGCGAATAAATCGCCCTGCCACCAAATGGGAGAGTGCGTCCAGCAAGGCAACGTGCATGGCTCGCTCCTGGTGCTGAATACGCCAGCGCCGTGCGTGACCCGGCATGGCAAACAAGGCCGCCAGGGCGCGCAAGGCCACATGCAGGGTCAGAAACAACACGGCCAGCAGCAGGAGCACCAGATTCAGCGAGATGTCCACCCGGTGGGGCGGCCAGAAGACGGTGATCGTGCCCTGGTTATTTCCGGCAAAAAGAGCGATGGCAACCGCAATGCCGAACAAGCCCAAAAACCACAGTGCAGCCCGCATGCCTATCTCCCTGCGGCCGCGGTGGCAAGCGCCGCAAGGGTTTCATCAACCCGGGGCAATTGCAGCGTCTTCATTTGACCCTGCACCAACAACAGCAGGTTCGCCGCGGTCTGGGTCTTGCGCGACGATGTATCGAAATATTTGCCAAGCAGCATGGAAGCGGCGGCCAGATCTGCCCGGGACGATTCCAGTTGCCGGGACAGCAGCCCCAAACGGGCATTGAGCAGCTTGAGCTTCAGGTTTTCCCGCATGAAGAAAGACTGCTCGGGTGACAACAGGGCCGCCTCAGGTTGCTCAATACGGCTGACCCGCAACAAACCGCGCATTTCCTCACGCAAAACCTGCAAACCCCGCTGCCACCAGACGGGTACGACTTCTGGTCCGGCGCGTTTGACGGAGGCCATGGCGGTCGCCGACGGCACCGCATTGGCAATCGGCAGTTCATCCGCCAAGTTCACAAGCTCATCGAGTTTCACCAACAAGCCCGGCGTGTCACTGACCGCCGTCGACTTGATGCGATCAATGTCACGTCCGATGGCCCGCTGCAAGGGTGTCAACCGGGGTTGCGCCGCTCTGGCCACCCGCTGATCGGCGCTTTTGAGTGCGGCCAGCAAGGGTTCGACGCTACCGGTGAGCTGGGCCTGCTGTTGCGCCAGCCGAATGGCCGACTCGATATCGACCACCAGATTTTCGTCCCGTGAGCGCGACAGGCTCTGCATCAACTCTTCAAGCTGGGTTCGCTGCAGCGCAACCTCGCTCAAACGCGCCTCTGACACGGCAAGCCGGGCTGCAGTCTCTCGTGCCAGCTCCTGGGCTTGCTTGGCCACGGTCCGGGCCTCTACCGACTGCATACCCGCCTCGGCACTCTGACGAGCCAGTTGCTCCTGAATCGAAGATAGCTTTTGCCACAAAAACCCGCTGGACAACAGGGCGACAACGGAGACAGCCAACAAACCCGTGATGACCCGACGATCGATGGTCACAGAACCGGGTGTGGCGGCCTCGCTGCCCATTGTCTCAGGCGCCGCAGGCGCCACCGGGGGCAAATCCACGCCCGTTCGGTCGGATGTGTGAGCGTCGGGATCAGAGTTCATGGCACGATTCTAAAGTGTTGGGCATCGAACCTGTCAGCGCTTCAGACCGATGGCGAGCCTGAAAGACGGAGCGCGTTCACCAGCTCATTGAGCGTCGGGCGGGACTCCACGACCACGCCGAAACCGGCCGCCCTGGCTGCAGCCGCAATGCGCGGGTGGGTTGCCAGCGCACGTGCCCGGCCCCAGCTTTGATCGGGTAGCCAGGCGGTGAGATGGCCCAACGCTTCGGTGCTGCTGAAGAGCCATACCGAACCATCGGTGGCCGCGTCCACAGCCAGCTGCCTCTCCAATTCAGTGAACGCGGGGGCACTGCGCTGGTAGGCCACCACAAAATCAGCCTGGGCACCCGCTTGCGACAACCGGTTGGCAAACCACTCCCGCCCGCTGCCCTGGCCCGAACTGCCCACCGCGTCGCCGCCGCGCACGATCAGCACCCGGTCCCCGGGTCGCACCTGCGTTTGCACAACCTGCCACAAGGCTTCGGAATCAAACTGCCCCACATCCAGCGGCGGGACATCCATGCAATCAGGCGTGACGCCTGCCCGCGACAAAGCCCTGGCGGTGCCGGGCCCCGTAGCCCACGCTCTTGTTTTTATAGCGTTATGCGCTTTGGCAACGAGGGACAGCGGTGGTTTTGACGCAAAAAAATGCTCAACGGCATTGCCACTGACGAACATCACACCCACATAGTCATCCAGATGCTGCCATGCCTGAACGAGAGGCCAGGGATCATCCACCGGCCCCACGCTGATCAAGGGCAAAGCCACCGCCTCCAAGCCCTGCGCCGCCAGATCCAGCACCCATCGATGCGCTTCCCGCGCCGGACGGGTCACGATGACTCGCATGATCAGGGTGTGCCCTGGGACTCACCCGACAGCAAAACCGATCCGCCCTTGGCCACAACCCCGGCACGCAGGCTGGCCGCAGCACGCTCGCCCAGTGCGGTGGCACCTGCCAGATCGGTCACGCGCGCCCTGGCTTGAACACACACCAGCTCCAGCACCCCTTCGGGGTCACCCCAGGCTGCGTCGATGTGCAATATGTCGCCGTCCAGTCGGGCAAACGCGGCCAGCGGCATGGAACAACTTCCGCCCATCGCCCGGCTCACCGCCCTCTCGGCCGCAACAGCCAGCCAGGTGGTTTGATGCGCAAGAGGCGCCAAGGCATCCATGACGTCCTGCCTGTGGGTGCACACTTCAATGCCCAGCGCGCCCTGACCGGCTGCAGGCAACATCACGGCAGGCTCAAAAATCTCGCGAATGCGCTCACCCAGCCCCAGTCGCTTCAAGCCGGCTGCGGCCAGAACAATGGCGTCGTACAGACCGTCATCCAGCTTGCGAAGGCGCGTGTCCAGGTTGCCGCGCAAGGGCTCGATCTTCAGGTCCGGGCGGCGGGCGCGCAGCAGCGCCATGCGCCGCAGGCTGGAGGTACCCACCACGGAACCCTGGGGCAGGCTTTCCAGTGTGTCAAAGCGGTTGGACACCAAGGCATCGCGCGGGTCTTCCCGCTCCATCACGCAGGCCAGGCTGAAGCCTTCCGGCAACTCCATGGGTACGTCTTTGAGCGAGTGCACGGCCAGATCGGCCCGTCCCTCTTCGAGCGCTACTTCGAGTTCCTTGACAAACAGGCCCTTGCCACCGACCTTGCTCAGGGAACGGTCCAGAATCTGGTCGCCCTTGGTGGTCATACCCAGCAGGCTCACCTGATGCCCCAAACGCTGCAGCAGGGCCTGAACGTGCTCGGCCTGCCACATGGCCAAGCGGCTTTCTCGTGTTGCGATCGTGATTGTCAAATTGCTCATACGCTGGGGCTCAAGGCCGTAACCTGTTTGTAATCTTGGGGTAGCCGGGAATGCTAGCATGACCACGGTTGCCACCATGCGGGCAACACCCTTCGAAGAACACCATGAACAATCCTCAAAAAACTGCCGCGTCGACAGGGCGCACCAAAGACAATGAACGCCCGCTGGTGGAAGACATTCGCCTGTTGGGCCGGATTTTGGGCGATGTGATTCGCGAGCAGGAAGGGCTGGCCGCGTTCGAGCTGATCGAACAGATTCGCAAACTGTCGGTGGCCTTTCGGCGCGATGCCGATCATGAGGCGGACAAAGCGCTGAAGAAGCTGCTCAAGGGTCTGAGCGGCGACCAGACGGTGAGCGTGATTCGGGCTTTCACCTTTTTCAGTCATTTGGCCAACCTGGCGGAAGATCGACACCACATCCGCCGCCGGGCCATCCACGAGCGTGCGGGCGACACCCAGGAAGGCAGTATTGAAGTGGCCCTGGCCCGCCTGCGCTGGGCGGGAATAGCGCCCAAGACAATAGCCAACACGCTCGCCAACAGCTTTGTGTCGCCAGTGCTCACCGCGCACCCGACCGAAGTCCAACGCAAAAGCATTCTGGATGCAGAGCGCGATATCGCCCAGTTGCTCAGCGCGCGAGACGACATCAAGGTCAAGGCGGCGTCGCTCAACGCCAACAAGGACGCTCTGACACCCCGCGAACTGGCCGCCAACGAAGAGCAGATGCTTGCCCGCGTGATGCAACTGTGGCAGACCCGACTGCTGCGCTTCACCAAACTCACCGTGGCCGACGAGGTGGAAAACGCCTTGAGCTACTACGAGGCGACATTCCTGCGTGAAATCCCGAAGCTGTATGCCGATCTGGAACGTGAATTGGGCCAGCACCCGGTGCACAGCTTTTTGCGCATGGGGCAATGGATTGGCGGCGACCGTGACGGCAACCCCAATGTGAACGCGCAAACCCTGATGCACGCCCTGAGCCGCCAGGCCGATGTGGCACTGCGCCACTACCTGACGGAAGTGCACTACCTGGGCGGCGAACTCTCGCTCTCGGCCATGCTGGTGGACTTTCCTGCCGACATGCAGGCGCTTGCGGAACGATCGCCCGACACCAACGAGCACCGCAAGGACGAGCCCTATCGGCGTGCCCTGATTGGCATCTATGCACGACTGGCCTCGGCACTCAAGGACCTGACCGGCGGAGAGGCTGCACGCCATGCGGTGGCCCCGCAAAATGCGTACAAATCGGCGGAAGAGTTTCTGGCCGACCTGCGCACCATCGAAACATCCTTGCTGGCCCAGCATGGTGCGGTGCTGGCCGCGCAACGCCTGCACCCGCTGATTCGGGCGGTAGAGGTATTTGGCTTTCATCTGGCAACCGTGGATTTGCGCCAGAGCTCGGACAAGCATGAAGAAGTGGTGGCCGAGCTGCTGGCGATGGCGCGCATTGAGACGGACTACGCCAAGCTCGATGAGCAGGCCAAGCGCGATCTGCTGTTGCGCCTGCTGAGCGATGCGCGACCCTTGCGCGTGATGGGTGCCGACTACTCGGCCCATGCCCGCAGTGAGCTGGCCATTTTCGAGACCGCCAAGGAGATGCGTGAACGCTTTGGTGCGCAGGCGATACGCCACTACATCATCAGCCACACCGAGACGGTCAGCGATTTGCTGGAAGTGTTGCTGCTGCAAAAAGAAGTGGGGCTGATGCGCAGCACACTGGATGCCCAGGCCACCTGCGACCTGATCGTGGTGCCCTTGTTCGAAACCATCGAAGACCTGCGCAATGCCGCACCCATCATGCGCGAGTTCTATGCCCTGCCAGGCATCGCCCAACTGGTGCGACGCAGCGGCGCAGAACAGGACATCATGCTGGGCTATTCCGACAGCAACAAGGACGGCGGTATTTTCACCAGCAACTGGGAGCTGTACCGGGCCGAGATTGCCCTGGTGGAGCTGTTTGACCAGCTCGCCCTTGAAACCAAGGGAGCGCGCGCCATCCAGCTGCGCATGTTCCACGGCCGCGGTGGCACGGTGGGCCGTGGCGGTGGCCCCAGCTACCAGGCCATTCTGGCGCAGCCCCCCGGCACGGTGCGCGGCCAGATCCGCCTGACCGAGCAGGGAGAAGTCATCGGCTCCAAATACGCCAACCCCGAGATTGGCCGGCGCAACCTGGAAACACTGGTGGCCGCGACGCTGGAAGCCACCCTGTTGCAACCCACCAAGCCGGCCACCAGGCCGTTCCTGCAAGCCGCAGCCGAGCTGTCCAGCACCAGCATGGCGGCTTATCGAAAACTGGTGTACGAAACACCCGGATTCACCGAGTACTTCTTTGACTCGACACCAATCCGTGAAATCGCCGAACTCAACATCGGCTCACGCCCGGCCTCACGCAAAGCTTCTCAAAAAATCGAGGACCTGCGCGCCATTCCCTGGGGTTTCAGCTGGGGCCAGTGCCGCCTGACGCTGCCAGGCTGGTATGGTTTTGGCTCGGCCATCGAGCTGTTCCTGAACCAGGACGCCAGTCCGGCGCGCAAAGATACGCACAAGGAAAGACTGGCGCTGTTGCAACAGATGTACCGACAATGGCCATTCTTCAAGACACTGCTCTCCAACATGGACATGGTGATGGCCAAGAGCGACCTGGCGCTGGCCGCCCGCTATGCAGAACTGGTGACCGATGCCCGCCTGCGCAAGAAAATCTTCATGGCAATTGAGGCTGAATGGCACCGCACCGCTGGTGCGCTGGGCATGATCACCGGTGACAAACAG
This sequence comes from Rhodoferax sp., assembly GCF_018780565.1. Lineage (GTDB taxonomy): Bacteria > Pseudomonadota > Gammaproteobacteria > Burkholderiales > Burkholderiaceae_C > Rhodoferax. The sequence goes on along the minus strand of NZ_JADMJN010000003.1, from coordinate 612,505 downwards.
CGCCTGGCCAACAACGCCGCGCTGCAACGCTCCATGCGCCATCGCTTCCCCTACATCGACCCCTTGCATCACCTGCAAGTCGAACTGGTTCGCCGCTACCGCGCCGGACAAAGCGACGAGCGCGTCAAGCGCGGCATTCACATTTCCATCAACGGGATTGCAGCCGGCTTGAGAAACACCGGCTGACCCGGAAGGATCAAACCGCCGGACGGTAGGTGCACTTGTCGCCGATGGAGCCTCGCTCCACGGTGACAGCCGACAAGCCCGGGATCCGTGGCGCCAGGTCGCGCCAGATGTATGCGCACAGGTTTTCCAGTGTGGCCGGACCCAGGCCGGGCACTTCGTCCAGGAAATGATGGTCCAGCTTGGCGCGCAAGGTTTCGACTTCGCGCCGGACAAAGCCCAGGTCCATCACCATGCCGGAATTACCGACCCGCTCACCTTTGACAAACACCTCGGCATGGTAGGTGTGCCCATGCACCCGGCGGCTGCCCTCGGTCTCAATCTCGCGTTTGAGCGTATGCGCGGCATCAAAGAAAAAGCGCTGGCTGATCTCGAACATCACCGGATCCCGATGATTTTGTGCGACTGCACACCAAGGCGCCATTGAGGGTGTTTCTGGCAATAGTCAATCGTCCGGGCCGTGTTGTCAGCACGCAGTACGCTGTCCATGGGCTGCAGGAAAAAATGATCAAACGCCAGCTTCTCAAACCGGGCCGGGTCCACCCCTGCCTGGGGGTACACCAGCTTGATTTCATTGCCGCCTTGAATGACCAGCTCGGCATCGCTCTTGGGGCTGACGCATAGCCAGTCCAGCCCCGGCGGCGGGGCCACCGTGCCATTCGTCTCGACGGCAATGAAAAAGCCGCGCGCATGCAAAGCCTGAATCAGTGGCTCATCGACCTGCAACAAAGGCTCCCCCCCGGTCAGCACCACCATGCGATGCAATTCGCCGACAGGCTCCCAGGCTTTGACCACGGCCTCGGCCAATGCCTCAGCAGAGGTGAACTTGCCGCCACCCGTGCCATCCGTCCCGACAAAATCGGTATCGCAAAACTGGCACACTGCACCGGCGCGGTCTTCCTCCCGGCCACTCCAGAGGTTGCAGCCGGCAAAACGGCAAAACACCGCCGCCTTGCCGGACTGGGCACCTTCACCTTGGAGCGTATAAAAAATCTCTTTGACCGAGTAAGTCATGACTTGCCTTGAAAATTCCCTAACCGCTGATTTTCGCAGGATCGGCGAAAGCTCGGAAATGGGCTACCCGGCAATAAGCTCGCGCACGGCCGCCAGCTGCCGCCGCGACACAAACAGCAACTCATCAATGCCATTGAGTCGCACCGCCCAGCCTTCGCCCTCTTCGGCATCAAAGTGTTTCTCCAAGGAGCGCACCGCACGGCGTGCTATCAAGGCATTGCGGTGAATGCGCATGAACTGACTCTTGTATTTTTCTTCCAGTTCACTCAGGGAACCATCGAGGATGTAGCTTTTGTCCCTGGTACGCACCGTGATGTACTTGAGTTCGGCCTTCAGGTACAAGACCTGCAGCAAAGGGACCCGCTCGGTCCGGCCCCGGTCCTGGATGATCAGGACTTCCTCCATGGAATTCGCCTCTGGCCCTCGTTCCGATTGCCTTGATCGCTCCACTTTTTGTAGCGTTGTCTGCAAACGCTCCAGACGCACCGGCTTGGTCAGGTAGTCCAGCGCCTCCAGCTCGAAGGCCTGCACGGCGTGCTCGGCATGCGCCGTCACAAACACGATGGCAGGCGGACTGGGCAGCGCACGCAGGGTTCGCGCCAAAGTCAGGCCGTCGGCGCCGGGCATGTGAATATCAATCAAGGCCACATCGGCCTGATGCCGCTGCAGCCACTCGACCGCCTGGGCGGCATTGGCGGCTTCTGCCTCCACGCAAGCGCTGGGCGTAGTGCAATCCCCCAGTAGGGTCCGCAAACGCGAACGTGCCAGCGCCTCGTCATCCACAATCAACACCCTCAGCACGGCTCACCTCCGCTGAAAACTGCCCCAATCCTCATGTCGGCACCTCGATCCGAACCTGAAACACCCCGCCCTTGAAACTGGTCTGAAACTGGCCCTGCACATCGTGCAGGAGGCTCAATCGATCGCGCACATTGTCCAGCGCCAAACCGCTGCCACGCGGCCCCTGGCCCGCCGGCACCGTGTTGATCACCTTGATGACAACCCGCGAGCCGCGGCGCTGCGTGGAAATACGCACCTGGGCACCGCTGGCACTGGGCTCGACACCGTGCCTGACCGCGTTTTCCACCAGCGGCTGCAAAAGCAAGGGGGGCAAGCGGGCTGCAGATGCTGCGGGGTCGAGGTCCCATTTGATCTGGAGCCGATCGCCAAAGCGCACCTGCTCAATATCCAGATAGCGGTGCGCCAGACTGATTTCATCGGCCAGCGTCACAAACTCGCCCCGATCCATGAGAGCATGGCGAAACAAATCGCTCAAGTCTTCCAGTAAGGCCTCGGCCTTGGCGGGCTCAGCGCGAACCAGTGCAATCGCACTGTTGAGCGTGTTGAACAAAAAATGGGGGCGGATCCGGGACTGCAATTCAGTCAGGCGTGCCGCCGTGGCGGCCGGCGTTCGCCCCTTGGCGCGCAACACCAGTGCCGCCACCAGCGCAGCCGCCAGCAAAGCCCCACTGAAAGCGCAGGCCAGCCAGGGCGCCGGGTCCACCAGACCCGCCATCCACAGCACGCCGCAGCCATACAAGCCCGCCACAGCGCCCAGGGCTACTCCAGCCACCTGCTGGGTGACGGCGCCCAGGCGCGCCAGCACCGTCTTGAGCATGCAGGCCAGGATCAGCCACACCAGGGCTGCCGGCAGGGCGCCACCCGTGAGCAAGGCCAGACGCGTCAACCAGTCCAAAACCGTGGCGGCCCCATACATAGCCCCCACGCCCACCACCAGCTCAACAAACAGTACCGTGCGTAACACCACCCCCACATGGCAGGCGTCGAACACCAGCACCCTTGCAGGCGCGGGCGTCGGCGGCTCTGAGGCCGGATCCTGGAAGATCGATAAAATTTGGGAGTCTTGCATTAATAATCGGGATTAGCGTTCCATTATTGATGATCTGCTGCCAGAAGCCCTGGCCATAACCTCAACCCTTTGCACGGCCATCGCAGGCCGTCGGCCAATTTCATGTCACACAACCAATTCGACAAAAAATCAGAAGCCTGGTCCGCCTTATTCTCCGAGCCCATGAGCGATTTGGTCAAGCGCTACACCTCCAGTGTGTTTTTTGACAAGCGGCTGTGGCAGGCCGACATCACGGGCTCGCTGGCCCACGCCGACATGCTGGCGGCTCAAAAGATCATTACGGCCGAAGACCATGCGGCGATTCAACAGGGCATGAGCACCATTGCAGCGGAAATCGAAGCCGGCACCTTTGAGTGGAAGCTAGACCTCGAAGACGTGCACCTGAACATCGAAGCGCGACTGACGCAGTTGGTGGGTATTGCCGGCAAACGCCTGCACACCGGCCGCTCGCGCAACGATCAGGTCGCTACCGACGTGCGGCTGTGGCTGCGCGACGAAATCGACCTGATTGGCGGTCTGTTGATCGACCTGCAAAAGTCATTGATTGAGGTGGCCGAGAAGAACGTCGAGGTGATCCTGCCGGGCTTCACCCACCTGCAGGTGGCGCAGCCCATCAGCTTTGGCCACCATATGCTGGCCTACGTAGAAATGTTCAGCCGCGATGCTGAGCGCATGGCCGACGTGCGCCGACGCACCAACCGTCTGCCGCTGGGCGCGGCGGCACTGGCCGGCACCAGCTATCCGCTGGACCGCGAACGCGTCGCCAAAACCCTGGGCATGGTGGATGACAAGGGCCATCCGCAGGTGTGCCAGAACAGCCTGGACGCCGTGAGCGACCGCGACTTCGCCATCGAATTCACCGCCGCCGCATCCCTGTGCATGGTGCACATCAGCCGCTTCAGCGAAGAGCTGATCTTGTGGATGAGCCAGAACTTCGGTTTCATCCAGATTGCGGACCGCTTCACCACGGGCAGTTCCATCATGCCGCAGAAGAAAAACCCCGATGTGCCCGAGCTGGCGCGTGGCAAGACCGGCCGCGTGGTCGGCCACCTGATGGGCCTGATCACCCTGATGAAAGGCCAGCCCCTGGCCTACAACAAAGATAACCAGGAAGACAAGGAACCGCTGTTTGACACCGTGGACACCCTGAAGGACACGCTGCGCATCTTCAGCGAGATGGTCGGCGGCCAACTCAACCCTGCCACCGGCGTGAAGGAAGGCGGCATCAGCGTCAAACCCGAAGCCATGGAGCGCGCCGCCCTCAAAGGCTATGCCACGGCGACCGATCTGGCCGACTACCTGGTCAAGAAGGGTCTGCCCTTCCGCGATGCGCATGAGACCGTCGCCCACGCGGTGAAAGCCGCCATCTCGCATCAGGTTGACTTGTCCGAGTTGCCGCTGGCGGTTTTGCAGGGATTCAACCCCAGCATCGAAAAGGATGTCTACGACGTGCTGAGCCTGCGGGGTTCATTGAATGCACGTGACATTCTGGGTGGCACGGCGCCCCGGCAAGTGCTGACACAAATTGCGCGGCATCGGGCACGGCTGGCCTGAGGCGGTAGACGCACGCCTGTCACAAGCCTGACCGCACGTTCTCGACGACAGGCGCCTCCCGCCCCACAGTCCACGACACCTTGCGGTAACCGCTGCCGCCCAGGTGCTCGTCGACCACGACAATGCCGCAGTCGTTCAGATAGTCCAGCACCCACTCTGCATTTTTGGCACCCACGTGCGTTGTAGAGAACATCTGCGGAAACATATTGCCCCCGCCATACACATAGGCATGGCAGCGTCCCGGGGGAATGCCCACCCCGATCAAGCGGTCAAACATGTCCTGCATCGCGACTTCGCCAAAGGCGGTATTGCCCGCATTGGCCGCATTGGGCCGCCCCACATGCACGATGTGACACATGGCTCCAACCGTACGCCGGGGGTCCGTCAGGATGACACTGACGCATGATCCCAACAAGGTTTTAAGCTGATCACCGGCCAGTCCCAAGGCCACATCACCGGGCATCAGTTCAATGGGCACAACCTTCTGCCCTGACATCAGGGGTGGGGTTTTGCGACGTTCGGTGACCATGGGAGTTACGCCAAGGAACCATTGACAAATTGCGTCAGGCGTTTGCCCAGCTTCTCGCAGGCCGGGACGTCCAGCAAAAAGGCCAGATACCCGTTCACTCCGCGGGTACTCAACTGAAAATCAATCATCAGGGCCAGCAAAGGTGCGGACTCAACAGATCCGGAGTTGCTATTTGCGTCCTGGCTAAAAATGCCATCGGGTCTGAGCACACTCACCGTGGGCAAGGAGCCCTCCAGTGGCAAATTCAAGGTCGACGAAAGATTGGAAATGACAGCATTCAGGACGATGTTCCCAATCTCTGCCATGGCGTCTTGCGCCATCCCGGCGAGCTGCTCTGCCGGCAAATCACCACCCACTATCAGACGCACCAGTTCAAGACTGTTGTCTTCAGGAAACATCAAAATTGCATCGGTACTGAATTCACCGCTGTAGGTTTGCCGAATGGCGCACAACGGTCGTTGCTCTTGAGCCTGGTAATGTCTGATGGCAGCTTGCTGGCTGGTCAATTCGACCACGGGGACCGACAAGGGCACATGTTCTCCCCCCATCTGGTACAAGGCATCGGCTGCCATGCCAACACCGACATTGAAAATTTCGGTGAGCGCATCCAGCTCCAACTCACCCAGTTCAGTCATAGGGGAGCAAGCAAGTAGTCCAGCGCCTGCTGCAAGGAGGCTTCGGTGGCGGGCTTGGCCACAAAATGGAGCCGCAGCGAAGCCGCGGCCTGGCGGCTACCCTCCTGAATGTTGGCAGTCAGTATGACCACGCGAATTTTGGGGCTGCGCATCAGCATGAGTTGGGCGGTTTCAAAACCACTCATGCCCGGCATGTTGACATCCATGGTCACAAAATCGGGCTGATCTTTGGCGGCCATCACCAGAGCTTCATCGCCAGCGGCTGCCTCCTGAATAGTCCATTGCGGGCAGTGAGACGTAAAGAAAGCACGAATCCGCATTCGCGACACTTTGCTGTCATCAACAATCAACAACTTGCGCACCATCAGCGCTTCATCTTGGGACATTGGATCTCCTTTCTTGCTAAGGTTCAGAAAATACTATGTTGGGTCACATACCGTCAAGGATGAACACAGTGCGTCTGGCCGATTGCTTGCTGATGGTGAGAACCTCCTGGTATTCATCAGACTGATAGAAACGTTCAGCGTCCTCCCTGGTCGGAAATCGGACCAGCACCATACGGGTCGGCGCCCACAAGTCGCTTTCCTTGAGGGAGACCTTGCCGCCACGCGCCAGGTACTCACCGCCATATTTTTCGACCAGCGGCTTGGCCCGCGCCTTATAGCCCTCGTACAGCTCGGGATCGGTGAGCTCGGAATCAACCACCAGATAGGCAGCCATAGTTTCTCCAATTCGATCAGGTAAAAAAATTTGAATCAGATTAACACTGCCTTGGACAAAGTCCAAATTTCGGGCTGATGAAGTGGTTCGCAGACTGTCTTAATTATTGCAACTGCAATTGTTGCATATACAATATAAATACAAACACACCGAAAAGGAACAGCTGCATGAACCCCGTCCAAAGCCTGCAAGGAACGCATCAGGGGCTGCACGTCACATGGCCAATATGAAGACCAACGCAGCAGCGGCTCCGACCTCCACGGCCATGGCCGCGCGGACCCGCGACCTGCTGCATGCACCGCTGCTTGGCATGTTGTGGCGTCTGGCCACGCCCAACATCATGGGCTTGTTCGCCATGACCATCGTCATCGGCTACGACGGATTCATCCTGGGGCGCCTGGGAGCCGATGCGCTGGCCGGAGTGGCCCTGGTATTTCCGCTCTCGATGCTGATGCTTCAGATGTCGGCCGGTGGCATCGGTGGCGCGGTATCAGCGGCTGTGGCGCGCGCGCTGGGAAGTGGCAATGGCAACGAAGCCAATCGCCTGGCTCAGCAGGCGATTCTGATCGCCTGTGCCCTGGCTGCGTTGTTCACGGTGCTGATGCTCGGGTTCGGGCGCAACATCTATACGCTCATGGGCGGCAAGGCGGCGACGCTCAGTGCCGCCATGGCCTATTCCAACGTGTTCTTTGGCGGCGTGCTGGCAATATGGCTGACCAATGTACTGGCAGGCATTGTGCGCGGCTCAGGCAACATGCTCCTGCCGTCCATGATGCTGATGGCGGCCGCAGGCGCCCACGTGTTGTTGAGTCCGCTGCTGGTGTTTGGCTGGGGACCTTGGGCTGGCCTGGGCGTGGCCGGTGCGGCCCTGAGCAGCGTGTGCACCAATATGCTTGCCGCCATAGCCCTGGCCGTCCACTTGATTCGGGCCAGGGGTCCGGTGCAGCTGCAAAGCGCAGGGTGGCGACCACAGGCCAGGCTGCTGCGCACCATCATGCGTGTGGGTGCGCCGGCCTCGCTGAGTCCTTTGCTGAGCAACGGCTCCATTGCCGTCGCCACGGCATTGATCGGCAGCTACGGCACTTCAGCCCTGGCCGGCTTTGGCATAGCGGCACGGCTTGAATTCATCATGATCCCCATCGCATTTGGCTTCGGTACCGCGTTGACAACACTGGTTGCCACCAACATGGGGGCGGGACAGCACAAGCGCGCATTGCAGGCAACCTGGACCGGTAGCCTCGTGGTTGCAGCCATCACTGGCGGCATCGGCCTGACAGCGGCGATTGAGCCCGCCTTGTGGATGAACCACTTCAGTAGCGACCTCGCCGTGCGGGCCCTGGGTGCTGACTACCTGCATGTGGTGGGGACCTGCTATGGGCTATTCGGTCTTGGCCTGGCGCTGTTTTTTGCCTCGCAGGGCGCGGGCCGGATGTTCTGGCCCATTGCGGCAAGTGTCTCCCGGATCGTGGTGGTTGCACTCGGCGGCTGGATTGTCGTGCACGTGCTGCATCTGCCTGTAGGCGGACTGTTCTTCGTCATCGCCACAGGCTTTGCCGTGTATGCCCTGATGATTGCCGGCTCCATCGGGCTGGGCAGCTGGGCACGGCAGTCGCCATAAGACGCCTCCGCAGCCTGGAGCCACTGCGGCGAGCTACAGGACCGGGTTCTCAGCCGCCCATCGTGGCATTCGGAAAGAAGGGGAGATTGCGCACTCGTTGACCACACAGCCTGAACACCGCGTTGGCCAGTGCGGGAGCCACTGTAGGAACCCCCAACTCGCCCACACCCCCGATGAGTTTCGTACTGTCGCTCGTTGCTGGGTTCGGGATGAGCGCAACACTGACTTGCGGCATTTCCTTCAGGCGCATCATCCGGTTGGAATTGAAGTTGCGTCGCTGGGCAACACCACCGACAAACGTTTGCTGACCATACAGTGCAGCATTCAATCCGTGTACCACGCCCCCCGCCAATTGGGCTTCCACATTGCCGGGATTCACAGTCATGTAGGCATCCAGCACCACGGAGACACGCTTGACGGTGAACGACGTTGCACTGGTCCCGGAAACCTCCACCACCGCAGCACAAATGCTGTTGAATGCCGCACCAATGGCAATGCCTTTCGCGGTGCCGGTGGTTCCGGTGCTGCCCCAGTTGCTCAAGGTGGCCGCCCGCTCCAGCACAGCCAGCCAGCGTGCGTCGCCACTGAGCTTGGAACGGCGAAACTGCACAGGATCCATGCCGCACGCCGCAGCCAACTCATCCATCATTGACTCTACCGCAAAGGTGTTGATGGATGCGCCCACCGAGCGCCAGTAACCCACAGGAATTGGCGACGGACAATTGACCCACTCCGTCAAACGGCTGCCGAACGTGTAGGGCAAACCCTGCGAAGCTTCATAACCTTGACTGTCGCCCGCAGCCGTCAGCACGGTACCGCGCTGGGCCCGGATCGATGGCGACACATTGCGGTAAGTCCAGGCCGCCACATTGCCAATGGCATCCACTGCGGCCCGGGAACGAACCACGGCCATGGGTCGATACTGGTCGTGGGTAAAGTCTTCCTCCCGAGGCCAGACCAGTTGAACGGGCCTCTTCAGGGCCATCGCAAGCTGGACAGCCTGGCTGATGAAATCAATCTCCAGCTTGCGCCCCAGCCCCCCGCCGAGCATCGTCGTGTGGAAAGCCACTTTGTCTGCCGTGAGACCCGTTAATTGCAACACCCGCGTCAATGCGGCATTGGCCACTTGCGTCGGCGCATAAATGGTGCAGCGCACATCCGGCACATAGTCCACCGTGCAATTGAGAACCTCCATGCAGGCATGCGATACGTAGGGAAAAACATAGGTGGCATCTATCACTTTGCGACCGGACACAACCGTGGCCAGCGCAGCCTTGGCGTCGCCCATGTTCTCAATTGTGTAAAGCGTGCCCGCAGGGTTCACTGCCCCAGCCACAAAGGGCGTTGCATTGATGGCCAACGCTTGCGCATCCGCGACAAACTGCGCGCTATTCCAGTTGGCAGCCGCGGCAGGCACGTTCCATTTCACGCTCAAACCACGCGCGGCACGCATGGCATCCCACGTTGTCGCAGCCACAACGGCTACAGCGTTCACATTGCCCGCAGCGTCCGCCCCTCGGCCAAGCCCTGCGCCAACATTGATCGGAACAACAGCCAAGGCACCGGCAGGCACGCCTGGCGTGACTGCCAGGGTTCCACCGAAGCTTGGGCTGTGCTTGATGACAGCAAACAACATGCCGGGCAGGCGGATGTCGATGCCGTACTTCGCACTTCCGTCCACCTTGAGAGGAATATCCAGACGCGGCAGAGATTTGCCAATTGCCTTCAATTGGGAATCGGGCACCAAAGGTGCCGACATGGGTGGCTTCAGCAATGCCGCATCCGCAGCAACCGCGCCGTAGGCCAGAGTTTGACCGGAGTTGTGCATGATCACACCATTGCTCACGGTGAAGTTGCTTCGATTGCTGTCCTGGAGTCGGGCCATGGCGGCCATGACCAAGGTCTCCCGGGCAATGGCTGCGGCATTACGGAACTTCCAGTAGTTGTTGCGAATGACGCTGGAGCCACCAGCTACGATCGCCGTGCCGATCGCCGACGACGCGAGATTGGGCTCACCTTGCACAATGGCAATCCGGCTGAAATCCACCATCAGATCTTCCGAGAGAATCTGCGCCAAACTTGAACTTGAGCCCTGCCCCATTTCGCAGGGTCCCACGGTCAATGTGATGCTGTTGTCTGTACCGACGTTCAGCCAGCTATTGACCGTATTGCCTGTGGCTGCGTTTGCGCTTCCAGACGGGGTCAGACCAACCATGGCAAAGCCAATCGTCAGGCCACTGGCCGTGGTTGCACCGAGAAATGTGCGACGCTTCATGTTGAGTTGAGTATTCATGGGGCTCTCTATGCGTTGCGTTGGGTTACAGACCGGCGACAGCCGCCTTGATTCGAGGATAGGTTCCGCAGACGCAAAGATTCTTCACCTCAGATGCAATCTCGTTGCCATGGTGTCCCGCCTTCATGGCACAAGCTACGGACATCAACATGCCCGACTGGCAATAGCCACACTGCGGCACCTGGTGCTTGATCCATGCTTGCTGCGCCGGGTGGCTGCGATCTTTGGAGAGCCCCTCAACCGTGACAATGTCTTTCCCGACTGCCGAAGAAACGTTCATGTTGCATGACTTTTCCGGCTGGCCGCCGACCATCACGGTACAAGCGCCACAGACCTCGATGCCGCAACCGTATTTGGTTCCGGTCAGGTTGAGCACATCTCGAAGAACCCACAACAAGGGCATATCGGCACTGCTGACGTTGGCAGTGAGATATTGACCGTTGACATTCAGGGTGTAGCTGGGCATGGGGGCTCCTCCAAATTGGACAAATGAAAATTCCGGGCAACACCGCAGGCGGGAGATCAAACCTTGTACCCCGCACGCGTTGCGTGGTGCCCGTCGACACGTCCGAATTTCAGCAGCCCCGCACGACTTCGTCCAGACTCTGTATCGCAACAATTGTTTCAATGTGTTCGAGGGAAAAGGCTGTGGCCTGAAGAGGCTGCGGGAGTTTTGACAAGGCGCAAAGCCCTCCACCAGCCCCTGTGCATGATGAACCCATGCAAGGTGAGTTCACGCTGTATGACGCATTGGAAGTCAGCCCCAAGGCCTGTCCGCAGGTCATCAGGGCGGCATACCGCTGCCTGGCCCAATTCAACCATCCCGACAAAAAAGCAGGCAGCAATGCCGCAAGCGAGAGGCTGGCACAGATCAACTATGCCTACGCCATCCTTTCAGACCCCGAGAAACGGGAGCGCTATGACCAGACCATCAAGCTGCAAGAACGTTTCACCGAGCGTCGTGGCGTCGAGGCTCCTGGCGCAGGCGGACCCGGCACCAGTGGTGCCACGCCACAAGTGGAACGACCTTTCGTCTTTCGTCCGTTGACCTGATGATCCGCAGAAAAATTGACCAGGATCAGACGCCTAGCGCATCAGGTCTTCAATCGCGTCAATCACCATGCTGCTGCCAATCGCGATCAGCAAAATATCATTGGCCACGCGCACATAACGGTGCCCGGCAGGTGGTATGCCGAGTTGGACCACCACCCCTTGTGGAACGGGATAGTAAATGACGTCCTTGGGCAGGCGCTGACCCACGTTCCATTTCTTGGCTTGTCCCGGTGGCATGCAACCATTGTTCTTCTTGGCAAGACCTGGAGGGCAGCGCTTGGCGGAGTACTTCTTGCCATAGTATTCCCTCGCGGCAGCACGTTGTGGGTCGCCGAAGTAGGCGCCGACCTTGACCTCAGTGCCTTGCCGGTCGTCCCTGAATTTGGACTTCTTTTCTTTTTGCTCCTGCTTGTTGCCATTGCCCGCCCACTCGGGCTTTTCGGCGAAGGCGACACTGCAGCCCACGGTGCAGGCCAGGGACAAGGCCACGACACGGCCAATTCGAACGATGCTTGATTTCATAGGGACCTCCAGGAAGAGCGAATGCCCGCCATTTTTTGATTTTAAGATCGTAGCGGACATGCGTCTGTCAGACAACAGGCCTTTCTTTCAAGCCTTGCTGATCGGAATGTAAATCTCCCCACCTGCCTTTTTAAACTCTTCCGACATGGTGGCCATGCCTGACTGCAGCGCCTGCTCGGCGCTCACGCCCTTGTCTTTGGCGTAGTCGCGCACCTCCTGCGAGATTTTCATGGAGCAGAACTTCGGTCCGCACATGGAGCAGAAATGAGCCACCTTGGACGAGTCCTTCGGTAAGGTTTCATCGTGAAAATCGCGTGCAGTGTCGGGATCCAGCGAGAGGTTGAACTGGTCCATCCAGCGGAACTCAAAACGCGCCTTGGACAAGGCGTCGTCGCGTGCCCGCACGCCGGGGTGTCCCTTGGCCACATCGGCCACATGCGCGGCAATCTTGTAGGTGATGATGCCCACCTTCACGTCGTCACGGTCCGGCAAGCCGAGGTGTTCTTTCGGGGTCACGTAGCACAGCATGGCGGTGCCGAACCAGCCGATCATGGCAGCGCCGATGCCGCTGGTGATGTGGTCGTAGCCGGGCGCAATGTCGGTGGTCAATGGTCCAAGCGTGTAGAACGGCGCCTCGTGGCAATGCTTGAGCTGCTCGGTCATGTTGGCCTGCACCATGTGCATGGGCACGTGACCTGGGCCTTCAATCATCACCTGTACATCCTGCTGCCAGGCTTGTTGCGTGAGCTCACCCAGGGTGCGCAATTCGGCGAACTGGGCTTCGTCGTTGGCATCGGCACCGGAGCCGGGCCGCAGGCCATCGCCCAGCGAATAGCTCACGTCATAAGCCTTCAAAATTTCGGTCATTTCATCAAAATGGGTGTAGATGAAATTCTCTTTGTGGTGCGCAATGCACCATTTGGCCATGATGGAGCCGCCGCGCGAGACGATGCCCGTCATGCGCTGGGCCGTGAGGTGGATGAAGGCCAGGCGCACGCCAGCATGGACCGTGAAGTAGTCGACACCCTGCTCGGCCTGTTCGATCAAGGTATCGCGGAAGATTTCCCAGGTCAGGTCTTCGGCCACGCCGCCCACTTTTTCCAGTGCCTGGTAGATCGGCACCGTGCCAATCGGCACCGGCGAGTTGCGCAGAATCCAGTCGCGCGTGGTGTGGATGTTTTTACCGGTGGACAGGTCCATCACCGTGTCTGCGCCCCAGCGAATCGACCACACCAGCTTCTCCACTTCTTCCTCGATGCTGGAGGTGACGGCCGAGTTGCCGATGTTGGCATTGATCTTGACCAGGAAGTTGCGGCCAATCGCCATCGGCTCGACTTCGGGGTGATTGATGTTGGCGGGGATGATGGCGCGGCCACGGGCCACTTCATCACGCACAAACTCCGGCGTCATGACTTTCGGGATGCTGGCGCCAAAGCTGTTGCCGGCCAATCGCGCTTCGCGCTCGGGATTAGTCAGGTACTGCTCCATCCAGGCCTGCTTCTGGTTCTCGCGGATGGCCACGTACTCCATCTCCGGCGTGATGATGCCGCGGCGGGCATAGTGCATTTGCGACACATTGGCCCCGGTCCTGGCACGACGCGGCGCGCGCTGTAAGCCAGCGGCCTGCGCGCGCAGGGCAGCCAGTGCATCAGTCTCGCCATTTTTCAGACCATCGTCCAGGGCATAGGGCGCGCGGCCAGCGTACAGCTCGGTGTCGCCACGCGACTCGATCCAGCTGCTGCGCACGGGTGCCAGCCCCTGGCGCACATCGATGATGGCCACCGGGTCGGTGTAGGGGCCGGAGGTGTCGTACACCGTGACGGCCTCGCCATTGCTTTGCATGATTTCACGCATCGGCACTTTGACGTCGGCCTGACTGCCTGGCACGTAGATTTTGCGAGAGGCCGGCAAGGGCTCGCGCGTAAGGCTCATCAACTGACTGAATTTGTCGGGTGCGTTCATGGCATGGTCTCCTGAAGTGGTGAAAAACAGCTCCGGAGAACAGTCCATTAATCACGCGAACAGGGAGGACGGCACGAAACCCGATTTACCCCGTCAGGGGGCAATGGGACTGCAAGTCTGGCTCTTCTTACGCCGGTATGAACCGGATCAAGTTCGCGGGTTTGGTCGACCATCTCAGCGCATACCTAGCGCACCCCGGGCAAGGCGCAGTGTAGACGATCACCCGGGCATTCTCAAACAGCGCGCCAGAAGATGTAATCCGCTGTGTACTTCACGATCTGCTTCTGATCCAGGGTGGACGCGCCGCACATCAAGGCAGGCGCCACGCCACCGCGGGTGTTGACGCGCTGGATGTAGCTCACGCCCTGCATTGCACCCATGCCGATGGCCGGGTTGGCCTTGACCAGTTGAAGTGGAATACTGCCCATGTCTGCCGCGGCAATGGCCACCTGGCTGCCAGTGACCTTGGAGCCATCCATGCTCTCCCAGGTTGCGGGCGGGCCGTAGTACTTGCCGACGCCCTTGCCGCTTCGGTCTTTGAGCCCGGCATCGGGTCCGACAAACACCCACTCAAACTGGCCGGGCATGTCTTTCCTGGCGCGGCACTGGTAGGTGATGTCGCCGGCGGCCATGGTTTCCATGGCAACCGCATGGCCTGCTGGAACCTTGACAGCCTCGGGCAAACCGGCCTGGGAAAATGTCGCCATGGAAGAGCCCTGGGTAGCGCAGGCAGACAGGGCTGCAACGGAAATGAGTGTCAATGCGTTGCGAATGTTCATGATCATGAATCCTTGCTTAATGAAAATATCAAGTACCGAAACCAGGATGCGAAGCGGTCTCAAGCGCCAAAGGACAACGCACCAGCAGGCAAAGGGCGACCCAGCGCGTTGGTCAGAATCGTGAAATGCATGGTTTCATCGGCGGCAAGACGGCCTGCCACCTTGGCCAGGTCTTTGCTGCCGAACGCGGGTATCACGCCGAGGTAGGCATTGATGGCGCCCAGCTCCAGCCGAGCTGCCAGGTCCAGCACATCGGCCTGATTGCGCAGCGTGTCAGCCTTCAATGCCTTGGCGTACTCGTCCAGCTTCCTTTCCATCACCGGTGTGCCGCCCATTTTCTGGATGGTGGCCATCAGGACATCCCGGTGCACCTTGTGGTGGCCTTGAAACTGGACAGCAATGTCCAGCACCGGCTTTTGCAGCAGTCCGCTGCCGGCACCCAGCTGGTACGCATTGATGGCCTCGTGCTCCAGACCCAAGGCAACGTTGAGGATGCTGACGTCCTTGGACATATCACCGCTCATGCCTTGTGCCAACACATCCTTGCCCGCCAGCAGGGCGACCGCCACGGCCGACAAAGTGCCCGTACGGCCCATGAACATGCGGCGTGATGAAGCGAGGGTTGGCGCATGGAGGGTTTGAACAACAGATTTCATGGTGGTTTCCTTATTGAGTGGGTTGAGGGCTTGACGCCGCCATCGGAAAAATCGTCCGACGCACTGAATACGCAGGTGCGGCGCCACTGGATTCAACTTGACCCTCAAGATTTGCGGGTTATTTCGGCGGCTGAATCTGCTACGCCACACAGACCGTACTTACAGCATCGGTCCGCCTGGCCTTTTTTCACGGAGAGATGCATGTTTTCCCGCCTTGGCCAGCGTATTCATTACGCACATAGCTACTTATTCAATAGCAACCCCAATTTGACAAGGGAAGGTCGGTGGCCCCATGGCGGCACGCTGCGAATCTCGGACAATCTCGCCATGAACTCTGAAACTCAGGATAGCGAGCTGATCCAGCTCCTGGACCGCGTCGCCCTGCAGGACCCCGCCGCATTGAAGGCCCTGTACGACCGCTGCTCTTCGAAACTGTTTGGCCTGGCGCTTCGGGTAGCCGGCAATCGGGAGTGGGCCGAGGACGTGCTGCAGGAGTCTTTCCTGACCATCTGGCGCGCTGCGGGCGACTACCGCGCTTCCTTGAGTCCGCCCATGGCCTGGATGGGTCTGATCGTGCGCAGTCGCGGACTGGACTTTTTGCGTCGGCGCGCCGCCGATCGCAGCCACCTGACACAGCAGATTGACGAGCTCATGTCTGACACCCTTGAAGGTGATTCGCCCAGCCCCATGGACACCGCCCAAGCCAGCGAACAAGCGTGGGCCCTGCACCAGTGCCTGGGGAAGCTGGAGAACCGCCAGCGCGAAGTAGTGAGCCTGGCCTATGTGCGCGACCTGAGCCACAGTGAACTCGCTCAGCAGCTCAAATTACCCCTGGGTACCGTCAAGACCTGGATCCGGCGTGGGCTGGACCAGCTGAGAATGTGCATGGCTCGGTTTGCCTGAGAACGAAGCATGAATCTCATCAAAAATCCTGAACTGCTGGACCGCCTGGCCAGCGCCTACGCACTGGGCACCCTGCGCGGCGGCGCGCGCCGTCGCTTCGAGGCGCTCGCGCGTGAACAAGCCCCGGTGCGGGTGGCAGCCCTACTATGGCAAACCCGCATCGCCAGCATGACCGAGCTGCAACAGCCATCAGTCCCGGCACCGGCGGTATGGACCCGCATTGACAACCTGTTGCAAGGCGAACTGGCCGCCAAAAGGATGGAGGGGACCCGACAAGCCACCGCGCAACAGGCCAGCGCCGCAGGTTCCGGGCTGGGTGGCCGACTGCGCAGTCTCGCACTGTGGCGCGGTGCCACGGCCGCCGGTGCACTGGCCACCCTGCTGGCGGTGGTCACGGGCCTGAACCTGCGCACGCAAATGGGCGGCGAGATTGCACAGTTGCAGGCCAGGCTGTTGACCACACCCCAAATTGAATACGTGGCGGTGCTGGCCGATGACCAATCCACCGCGTCCATGCTGGTTACCTTTGATGTCAAAAACAAAAAACTCACCTTGCAACGCGTGGGCGGCTTTCAGGAGCCGGGCGACCGCTCATTGCAGCTTTGGGCACTGCCACCAGCAGGCGGACCCAAATCGCTGGGTGTATTGGGCAATGACAAGCTGCTGCGCCTGAGCGCCGCTGAGGGCGATGTGCGCGAGGTGCCCACGCTGGCCATCAGTCTGGAGCCCAAGGGCGGCGTCCCCAGCGCGGGTGGCCCCACCGGACCGGTGTTGTTCAAGGGTGCCCTGATACAAAAGATGCTGTGAAATAGGCCCCAATTCGGCTACGCTCGTGACCTCAGAGGAGGCATACGTGCGCACTAAAAAAATTCTTTCGGCCGCTATTCTGGGGATGGCCGCCATCACCGCGCAAGCGTTCCAGATCATCAGCCTGTCTCCACAGGGCGAGGTGGCACGGGTACGCCAGGTGGTGGCCAAGTTCGACGAAAGCGCCGTCAACTTTGGTGACCCCAAGGCACCCGCCCCTTTGATCCTGAATTGCAGCGACGCGCAGGCTACCAAAGGCTCGGGGCGCTGGATCAGCGACAAGGAATGGGCCTTTGAATTCGAGCGCGACCTGCCACCCGGCATGGCTTGCACATTGCAAGTTCGCCCAGGCATGAAATCAGCCAAAGGCCAGGATATGACGGGAGCCACCAGCTATAAATTCAATAGCGGCGGGCCGTTTGTGCAAAACATCCGGCCTTACGACGGTGCCCGCATCGACGAGGAACAGTTCTTCACCTTGCGGCTCAATGGAGCGGCCACGCTGGCCAGCCTGCAGGCCAACCTGTGGTGCGTGGTGGACGGCATCGGTGAGCGGGTCGCGATAAGGCTGATTGACGGCACCGAGCGGGCCGCGCTGCTCAAGGCCCAGGGCCTGGACACCGCAGCCGCCCAAGCGCCCTTGAGCATCGTGACGCTGGCCTGCAACCGCCGCCTGACGCCCTCGGCCAAGGTGCAACTGGTATACGGCAAAGGGGTGGCCACACCAGGCAGTGGCAGCATGCCCCATGGCGTGGCCAACTTGGTCGAGAAGCGTTTCAGCTTTCAGGTGCGCGAGCCCTTTGCCGCCAGTTTCAATTGCGAGCGCGAAAACGCGCAGTCGGCCTGCCTGCCGATCCGGCCGCTGAGCTTGAACTTCAACGCCCCGGTGCCGCGCAAGCTGGCCGAGGGCATTCGCCTGAAATCTGACAAGGACAGCTTCAAGCCGGTGTTCGACCAGCCAGACGGCGATGGCGACAACCTCGTCAACAGTGTGTCGTTTCAAACCGTCTTGCCCGAGCAGACCAAATTCACAGTAGAGCTGCCCAAAGACTTCAAGGACGCATCCCAGCGCAGGCTGCGCAATGCCGACAGCTTTCCACTCAAGGTGACCACCGCAGGCATGCCGCCATTGGCCAAGTTTGCGGCCTCGCCCTTTGGTATCGTCGAGCGCTTTGCCGAGCCCAACGCCAAAGCCAATACCCCGGCCCTGCTGCCAGTGACACTGCGCAACGTCGAAGCCGTGCTGCAAGTCCAAGGTAGCAAAGTCAGCGATCTGCGCCCCGGCACCGATGCCGAGATCATCGCCTGGTACACCAAGGTGCAACGCTACGACGAGTACACCGTGTCGCGCAGCATGGCCGCTGCGGATGTGAAGGGGCCGCTGCCCAAGCCGCTGGATGCCCGAGACCGCAACGAAGTTCAAAGCCGCATGGTGTCCTTGCTGCAAGGTCAAAACGGCGTCAAAACGCTGGACCTGCCCAAACCTGTCAGCAGCGACCCCCGCCCGTTTGAGGTCGTGGGCATACCGCTGTCACCCGGCTTCCATGTGGTGGAAATTGCCTCCCAAAAACTGGGCACCACCCTGCTGGACGAGCGCCACGGTGGCCATCGCACCATGTACGTGCGCAGCTCGGCACTGGTCACCAACCTGGGCGTGCACTTCAAGCTCGGACGCGAGAATGCGCTGGCCTGGGTCACCACGCTGGACAAGGGTACTCCGGTGGCCAACGCCAAAGTTCGGGTGTCCGACTGCCGTGGCCGCGAAGTGGCCAGTGCCACCACCAACGCGCAAGGCATTGCCAGCCTGAGCGGCATCGCCCCTACGGCCCCCACCTGCCGCACCGAGAACCAGTACACCCAAGCCTACTTTGTGAGCGCGCGCGCCATACAGGCCGGCGTGGAGGACCTGGCCTTCACCTGGAGCGACTGGCACCGCGGCATTGAGCCCTGGCGTTTCAATGTACCCACCAGCCGCAGCACCCGGCCCGACGAGCGGGCTCACACCATTTTTGACCGGCCCCTGTTGCGCGCTGGCGAAACCGTGTCCATGAAACACATCCTGCGCACCGAAACGTCCAGCGGCTTTGGCTTGACCCCCGTGCAGCCCGGCACCCTGGTGGTGACCCACGTGGGCAGCGGCCAGCAATACACCCAGCCGCTGGTTTGGCGCAAGACCGCCACCGGCGGCCAGAGTGCGGAAAGCAGCTTTGCCATCCCGCCCGGCGCCAAGCTCGGTTTTTATGACGTGAGCTTGCGCGGCACTGGCAATCAGCGCAGCTTTTCCAGCGGCCAGTTCCGCGTGGAAGAGTTCCGCCTGCCGGTGCTGGAAGGCCGCATCGCCCCTGCTGACAAAAAGGCACTGGTCAACGTCAAGGCAGTGCCGGTTGACGTGCAGATCAACTACGTGGCCGGTGGCGGCGCCGTCAACCTGCCGGTGCGCGTGTCGGCCCTGGTGCGTGGCAAGTATGTGAGCTATGGCGACTTTGAAGAATTCAGCTTCCAGCCTCCGCGTGGCCAACGCGAAACCAGCAGCGAGGGTGAAGAAGAAGCCAGCGCTACGCAAGACGCGCGGGTGATTGCCGACAAGCTGCCGCTGACGCTGGACAAAAGCGGTGCCGGCAAAGTGCTTGTCGACAAAGTACCCACTGCCCGCCAACCCCAGGAGTTGCTGCTCGAAGCCACCTACTCCGACCCCAATGGCGAAGTGCAGACCATCCGCAGCGTCAACACCTTGTGGCCCGCTGCTGTGGTGGCCGGGATCAAGACCGAAGGCTGGGTTTCAAGCAGCCAGAAAATCAAGTTCCAGGCACTGGCGCTGAACCTGAACGGCAAGACCCAGGAAGGTGTCTCGCTGGAGGTCAGGGCCACGGCCCGCATCGTGACCACCAGCCGCAAACGCATGGTGGGTGGCTTCTACACCTACGACAACAAAACCAGCATCAAGGACCTGGGCACCGTGTGCTCGGGCAAGAGCGATTCACGTGGTCTGCTTTTGTGTGAAACCAAATTGGGCGAACCGGGCGAGGTGGAACTGGTGGTGACCGCCAAAGACAGCAGCGGCAACAGCATCCAGGCCGCCGCCAGCGTGTACGTCACCAAGCAGGGCGAGCTGTGGTTTGGCGGCGAAAACCACGACCGCATGGATGTGCTGCCCGAGAAAAAGAGCTACCAGCCCGGCGAGACTGCCAAGTTCCAGGTGCGCATGCCTTTCCGCTTTGCCACCGCGCTGGTGGCGGTGGAGCGCGAAGGCATCGTTGAAACGCAAGTGGTGCAGCTCAACGGCCAGGACCCGACCCTCCATGTGAAGATCAAGGAGGGCTGGGGGCCCAATGTGTACGTGAGCGTGCTGGCCCTGCGCGGCCGATTGCGCGAAGTGCCGTGGTACAGCTTCTTCACCTGGGGCTACAAGGCACCGCGCGAGTGGTGGACCTCGTTCTGGTACGAAGGGCGTGAATATGTAGCGCCGACGGCCATGGTGGACTTGAGCAAACCCGCATTCAGATTGGGCCTGGCCGAGATTCGGGTCGGCACCAAAGCGCACCAGCTGGATGTGAGCGTGAAAGCGGACAAAGAAAGCTACCCGGTGCGCGGCAACGCCAAGGTCACCATCCAGGTGAAGCTGCCCAACGGCCAACCCGCTGCCAATGCCGAAGTGGCGCTGGCCGCTGTCGACCAGGCCCTGTTGGAGCTGATGCCCAACACCAGCTGGAACCTGCTCGACGCCATGCTGCAACGCCGCGCCTGGGGCGTGGAAACATCCACCGCCCAAATGGAAATCATTGGCCGCAGGCACTATGGCCGCAAGGCCGTGGCAGCAGGCGGCGGTGGTGGTCACAGCGGTGCGCGTGAGCTGCTGGAAACCTTGTTGCTGTGGAACCCCAGGGTGCAACTCGATGCCAATGGCAGCGCCACCGTCAGTGTGCCGTTGAATGATGCGCTGACCACCTTCAGGATCGTCGCGGTAGCCGATGCGTCCACCGGCCTGTTTGGCACGGGTAGCACCAGCATCCGCTCTACCCAAGACTTGCAGATCATCAGCGGCCTGCCGCCCCTGGTGCGCGAGGATGACCAGTACCGTGCCCAGCTCACACTGCGCAACACGACCAAACAGGCGATGAAGGTGGAGGTGACGCCCCGCGCCACCCTGCTCGACCTGAAGCCGCAAACCGTGGACATTCCCGCTGGCGATGCGCGAGAAGTGGCCTGGACGGTGACCGCCCCGGCCCAACTCGCCCTGTCGCGCTTTGAAGCCATTCTGTGGGAGATCGAAGCCCGGGACACCCTCAGCGGTGCCCGCGATGCCCTGAAGGCACGCCAGCGCATCATTCCTGCCGTACCGCTCACAGTACAGCAGGCCACGCTGGTGCAAGTGGATGGACCTTTCACACTGGACGTGAACCCGCCTGCAGACGCCCTGCCCGGCCGCGGTGGATTGAAGATGGCGCTGCAACCCAAGCTCGCTGAAGGTATGCCTGGGGTGCGCGACTGGTTTGCCAACTACCCCTTCATCTGCCTGGAGCAAAAAACCAGCAAGGCCGTAGGCCTGCGCGACGGCAAGCTGTGGCAAACCGTGGTCGGCCAGATCCCCAGCTACCTGGATGCCGACGGCCTGGCCAGCTACTTCCCACCGCGCGATGGTGAATCCAACCGGGGCAGCGATACGCTCACGGCCTACATGTTGGCCGCCACGCATGAGGCCGCCAGCATCAACCCTGCCTTTGCGCTGAGTGACGAAGTGCGTGCCCCGATGGAGCGCGGTTTAATGGCGTTTGTGGAAGGACGCATCCAGCGTTCGTTCTGGAGCC
Organism: Rhodoferax sp.; assembly: GCF_018780565.1. Taxonomy (GTDB): domain Bacteria; phylum Pseudomonadota; class Gammaproteobacteria; order Burkholderiales; family Burkholderiaceae_C; genus Rhodoferax. Next base: position 590,602 of record NZ_JADMJN010000003.1, on the reverse strand, counting down.
CGCGCAAGGACCTGGACATCCGCAAGCTCGCCGCACTGGAGGCCCTGTCGCGCTACGGCAAGGTGCAGGGCCGCATGCTGGCGAGCATCACCATCGCCCCCAACCAGTGGCCCACCCACGCGGTGATTGACTGGCTCAACATCCTCAAGCGCGTAGCCGACGCGCCCGAACGCGACAAGCGCATGGCGGAGGCGACCCAAATCCTGAAGAGCCGGATCAGCTACCAGGGCACCAAGATGATCTTCTCCACCGAACGCGACGACTACTGGTGGTGGCTGATGCAAAACGGCGATGTCAACACCGCCCGCCTGATGCTGACCGTGATGGACGACCCGGCCTGGAAAGACGATATGGGCCGCCTGGCCAACGGCTTCATCGGTCGCCAGCAGCGCGGCGCGTGGCACACCACCACCGCCAACCTGTGGGGCGGGCTGGCGCTGGAGAAATTCTCGGCCAAGTTTGAGGCCGTGGCGGTGGCGGGCACCACCAAGGCATCCATGCGCTCCGGTTCCGCCAGCGTGGACTGGAGCAAAGTGGAACGCATCAAGACCACCGACGCCTCCGGTGCTGCGCACCAGACCAGCTGGTTCGGTGCACCCGCCGCACCGGGCAACCTGCGCAACAACAGCATGTTCCTGCCCTGGAGTAAAACCACTGACAAAGACACGTTGAACGTGACCCACCAGGGCCCCGGCAAACCCTGGCTCACACTGCAATCAGTCGCAGCGATTCAGCTCAAGGAGCCTTTCAATGCGGGCTACCAGATCAGGAAGACCATCCAAGCCGTGGAGCAGGCCAACAAGAGCCTGCCCGCAGGCAGCTACACCCGTGGCGACGTGCTGCGCATCACGCTGGAGGTGAATGCCAGCGCCGACATGACCTGGGCCGTGATCACCGACCCGGTGCCCGCCGGCGCCACCATTCTGGGCAGTGGCCTGGGACGTGATTCGCAGATTGCGACCCAAGACGAGAAGCGTGAAGGTGCCGGTTGGCCCGCGTTCGAGGAACGCAGCTTCGAGTCCTTTCGCAGCTACTACCAGTACCTGCCCAAGGGCATCGTGAAAATGGAATACACCATTCGTCTGAACAACGTGGGGGAGTTCGCGCTACCGCCCTCACGCGTCGAAGCCATGTATGCGCCGGAGATGTTTGGTGAGGCGCCGAATGCACGGGTCAGAGTGGAGGTGGCGAAATGAGGGGCAAGACCCGGGGATACCGAACGGCGTCAATACGATCGGGTCAGGCGCGACGCAGAGGGCCTGGGCGCAGAAGGATGGAGAACGTGGTGCCTTGTCCAAGCGTGCTTTGAACCTCAATCGTGCCGCCATGCGCATGCACAATTCTTTGTACCAGGTAAAGCCCGAGCCCGGCACCGGGTTTGCCTTTGGAGCCACGACCGCGGAAGTACTTCTGGAACAGATGAGACAGTTCGTCTGGGGCAATTCCTTCGCCATGGTCCTGCAACCGTATATGGAGACCGCCATGGGGGTATCCCGAAACATTCAGTTCAATGGCCAAATCGGCGGGTGAATGACGGTCGGCATTCGCGAGCAAATTGCGCAACACGATGCGCATCAAATCCGGATCGCAGAGGAACGGCGATGGCAAGTCCTTCACATGGATCTTTATGCGGCCCAAGGGCCAATCCGACGTGGCATCCTCAATCACTTCAAAAAAATCACAAGAAATCAACTTCACAGGCTGATGCGCACTGTCAAGCCGGTCCATAGACAGATAATCGTCGAGCAGATGGGCGAGCCTTTGCGTGGCATTGCGTATGTTCTGGCCGCGTTGCAGGGTTTTTTCGATAGGGGCGCCCAGGTTGGCCACCAGCTGCTGAATAGAAGTATTGATGATGGCCAGCGGCGTACGGAACTCGTGTGAGACCATGTTGACAAAATCCTGCTGTTCCTCACGTGCACGCTGCTCCACTTTCAGGGAAGAATGCAAATGGTTGTAGCGGTAGATAAAGTAAAGGCTCATGGCCAGCAAATGCAGCGTGATACCGATGAACAACGCGTAGTCAGTGATAAAACTCACCGGCAGCAGACCCAAATTGCGCAAGAACCTCGCCAGAATGCCCAAATCTATGAAGCCGAAGACCAGCAGGTAAAAACCCGCATGCGGCACTTTCCTGCGCCATAGACATAAGCCCAAACCGAAGGAAACCAGCACCAGCACCAGGGTACTTACCTGGCTGAGTTGTACCCCCACCAGATAGCTATCTGTCAGTACCAATGCGCTGGCGAAAACCGCAACGCCATAGCTGCCGTACTGGTAAATACGATTCAACCTTGGCAGGTGCTGATCCAGTTCCAACCAGACCGCTGTCAGCCGGGCGATTGCAGTCGGCGCAAGACACAGGTAAACACCAAATAACGTCGATGTACCGCTGGTCAGGTCCAGCATGTTCTGCGGATAGCCGGAGTTCAAAAGGGTTCCAGCGAGCAGCACCAGCGTGTAAAACAGATACCAGCCGCCTCGGCTTTCACGGGTCATGGTCCAGAAAAAAATCTGTAGCACGATAACAATCGCATACATGCCAAAGTAGCCGCCAAAGATCAGCGCCTCATAAGCACTGTGCACCCGATACGCCTCGGCAGTCCACAAGTGAATGCCACTGGAAAGCGTGTGCTCTCCCTGCAGACGCAGGTAAAGCGTATGCGAACCCGGTGGGAGTTGCAGGCCAAATGTGGGCGTGCGGGAATTCAGCGGCCAGTCCTCCCGGGGCACAAAACGACCGATGCGTTGCTCCTGCCAGCTGCCGTTCGGGCCAAAGCGGTAAAGCCGGGCATCGTCGAGCTGAGCATTGTCGATTTCCAATCGCCAGTCGGATACCGCCTGCGGTGGCTGCTCCACAGTCAGCCGCAACCAGATGGCCGAACGGGTATAGCCAAAATCTGGCAAAACCGCCAAGGGACGCCAACCTGCCGCCGTGTGGGCCTGCGCCAGCGTCATGCGCGTACTGACATCTTCCAGCCACTGCATACGACCAGACAGCGACACCTCGCCACCTTGTGGAGCCAGCAGGATTGGTGTTGAAGTTTGCGCCATCGCAAGCACAGCCAGCAGCATGCTGACCAGTCCAACCATCAGTCGTTTAAGCATGGCGTGAACATAACACGTAGCGGTACAGCAGATATCCGAAAAATCTTGCTCAGGTTTGCTCAGATACAACAGCCGGCTTCTCTTTTAAACTCGCACCATGTCGCAAGTGATCCTACTGGAAGACGAGCCCGTGCTGCGCGAAGAACTCGCCGAGTTTCTCCAGGGGCAGGGTCATCGTGTCACTGTGGCGGCCACGGTCGCAGAGTTCATGCAGGTGCTCCAGCCACGCGAGCATCAGGTGGCTGTACTCGATCTCGGACTGCCTGATGGTGACGGACTGGATTTGATTCTGCGCATGCGCCGCAGTGGCATGCGCCTGGGCATCGTTATTTTGACTGCGCGCGGCAGTACGCAGGACAAAGTAACCGGCCTGACCGGCGGTGCTGATTACTACATCCCCAAGACCGCTGATTTGAGCGAACTGGCCGCCACCATAGCCGCCCTGGCGCGTCGCATGGACGTGCAGGAGCAGCCGCGCTGGCTGCTGCAGGCCTCGCCACGTCAGCTGACGCCGCCGGGCTTTCCACCAGTTGCGTTGTCGGCTCAGGACTTCGTTGTTCTCAAGACCCTGGCCCAAGGTGGCGAAAGTGTCACACGTGAGGCGATCGTCCACGCGCTGGGTGCTGATTACTTCGATTACGACCAACGACGGCTTGACACCCAGATGCGCCGACTGCGCCGCAAGGTGCAAGAGGCCTGCGGACTGGAACTGCCCGTCAACACATTGCGCGCAGTTGGTTTCTCTTTTCAGGCGCCGATTGACGTGAAGCTTTGATTGACACCTGCTGCTGCGAGCCTGGTCGGTCTTGCTCAGATTTGCTCAGACACAAGACCTTTGCCTGCCCCTATTCTCATGTTACCGGCTTGGTCGGCAACAACGCAGAAAGAGCATGCGCAAATGAATACAGCAGTGATGGAAATGCCGCCAACGGGCTCTCGGGTTACAGCAAGGGGTGCGGGTGAATATCTGAGCTTTCGACTCGGCGCCGAGGAATATGGCATCGATATCCTCAAGGTGCAGGAAATTCGCGGCTTTGAGAACTGCACACGGATGGTCAACGCCCCGGCGTATGTGCTGGGCGTGTTGAACCTGCGTGGTGTGATCGTGCCCATTCTGGACATGCGCATCAGGTTTGACATCGCTGACGTGGCGTACGACAGCCAGACCGTGACTATTGTGCTGAACATTTCAAACCGCGTGGTGGGCATGGTGGTCGACGCAGTGTCTGACGTGGTGGAACTCAGAAATGAAGACATCAAGCCAGCCCCTGAATTCAACAGCGCGGTGTCTGCGCAGCATGTGATCGGAATTGCCTCTCTGGAACAAGGCACTGAGCAGCGCATGCTGATCCTGATGGATATCGAAAAGCTCATGACCGGCGCCGAGATGGGGCTGAGCACGAACCCATCGCACTAACCCGAAGTATTCCAAAGCGTATCCACAAATTAGAGAGACCAGCATGAACAACCTCAAAATTTCCACACGCCTGACCTTATTGATCAGCCTCTTGTCCGTACTTATGCTCGTCATTGGCACCCTGGGTGTGCGTGGCATGGCTGACTCCAACGCCAGACTCAAGACTGTTTACGAAGACCGCACCGTACCCATGGGACAGTTGATGAACGTGCAGCGCCTGATCTTGCGCAACCGGGTAGCTATCAACAATTCGGTGGCGCTGGCCAATCCCGATGTCGCCAAAACCAACATGAACGAAGTCGACCAGAATCTGACTGAAATTGCCAAAACCTGGGATATCTATATGGCGACCACACTCACGCCGAAAGAGGCTGAAATTGCCAAGACCATGGCGGAAGCCCGAAAGGTTTATGTAAGCGAATTTGTACGCCCGGCCCAAGCGGCAATACGCGCCAACGATATGGACGCGGTGCGTAAATTGTTGGTTGAAACTGAGGCAGTTTTGTACAGCAAGGTCCGCAAAGAAATTGTGGCATTGACGGATTTGCAGCTTGATGTAGCCAAGGAAGAGTATGTGTCCGCCCAGTCCAGCTTCAACAGCGTGCGTGCATTGGCTATCGGTATCCTGGTGGCCGGAGTGGCGTTTGCGGCATTTGTTGGCTGGAGTCTGATCCGAGGCCTCACCCGCTCGCTGGCCCTGGCCATGGACACCGCCAATGCTGTAGCGCAAGGGGATCTCTCGCGCAACATTCGCAGCCACGGCAAGGATGAGGTCGCTCAACTCATCAATACCCTGTCTGCCATGCAGAACAGTTTGGTCAACGTCGTCTCATCAGTGCGCTCCGGTTCTGAATCCGTCGCCACGGCGAGCGCACAAATTGCTCAAGGCAACCAGGACCTGAGCGCCCGTACCGAAAGCCAGGCCAGTGCGCTGGAAGAGACGGCAGCCTCGATGGAAGAACTCAGCTCCACCGTCAGGCAGAACGCCGACAACGCCAAGCAGGCCAACCAGCTGGCCCAGAGCGCGTCTACCGTAGCCATACGAGGTGGTGAGGTTGTAGCCCAAGTGGTCGACACCATGAAAGGCATAAACGATTCTTCCAGGAAGATCGGCGACATCATCAGCGTGATCGACGGCATTGCCTTCCAGACCAACATTCTGGCGCTCAATGCCGCGGTAGAAGCAGCTCGAGCCGGTGAGCAAGGCCGCGGCTTTGCCGTGGTGGCATCCGAAGTGCGGTCTCTGGCAGGACGCAGCGCGGATGCGGCCAAGGAAATCAAAACGCTCATCAATGCCAGCGTGGAGCGTGTTGAACAAGGCACGACACTGGTAGGCCAGGCTGGCACCACCATGACCGAAGTGGTGAGTTCTATCAAGCGGGTGACCGACATCATGGGCGAGATCAGCGCGGCCAGCAACGAACAGGCAGCCGGAGTGGCGCAGGTCGGGGAGGCCGTGATACAGATGGACCAGGCCACACAGCAAAATGCGGCGCTGGTGGAAGAAATGGCGGCAGCCGCGGGCAGTCTTCGGGGGCAAGCGGATGAACTGGTGCAGGTGGTCAGTGTGTTCACGCTTAATGCTGACGGCCGTGCAGGCAGGACACAACCCCATGCGATCAACGCTCCAGTTCGAGCAACTTTGGCACTCAGATAGTTTGAAACGACCGGTCCATAGAACGGATTGCACCGCACCGCGCTCGCAAGATTTTCTTCGCCCATGAATACAGACCACCTGCTCGATAAAAGCCGCCGCATGGCAGGCTGGGCCTGCGCGCTGGCGCTATGCGCACTGGGGACAGCGTTGACCTTGCCGACCTTCAGCATGTTTGCGCATGACAGTCCGACCATGCTCATAGTGCACCTGCTGCTGGAAATGTTTTCGGTGGTGGTTTCGGTACTGGTGGTCGTCATTGCCTGGCATACCTTCGCGCAGGACAGCCAGCGCATTTCCAGTACCCTGATATTTGGCTTCACCGTGGTCGCCGGCATGGACATCATTCACGCTGTAAGTTACGAAGGTATGCCGGCATTCGGTAGCCCAAGCAGTACTTCCAAAGCGATTTTTTTCTGGCTTATGGGGCGTGGTGTCGAACTGCTGGCAATCTGGCTTGTGGCCCGTCAGGTGCTCCTGCCTGGCGCGCGCTGGCAGTGGCAGCTCGGGGGCTTGCTGACTGTCGTGGCATTGTTCGCCATAGGCACCTGGCATCTGGAGTGGTTTCCGCAAACCTTCATTCCATCCCGGGGCGTTACGCCCTTCAAGACAGGCATCGAATGGATTCTGTGCATGGGCAATTTGTTGGCCGCCCTCTATTTCTGGTTGGCAGCGAACCGACCCAACGAGGGAGCACGTCAATATTATTTTGCGGCAGCCTGCTTCATCATGGGGCTGGGCGAGTTGACCTTCACCAGCTACTACGATACCAGTGATTTCCTGGTGATCTTCGGTCACCTGTTCAAGGTGGCTTCCTACGCGTTGATCTATGCTGGCACATTCATGCTGGACATGCGTGAGCCCTATGAACATTTGCACCGTTCGGAGCAGGCTCTGCGCAGCAAGCAGGCAGAGCTGGATGCGGTACTCAGCCAAGTGCCGGCCACGATTGCCCGGCTGGATCGCGAAGGCCGCTACCGCTACGTGAACGAACGGCTGGCGCATCGCCTGGGCCAGCCGGTAGACCAGATCATGGGGCGAACCTTTGAAGAGGTGGTGGAGCCAGTGCGGCGGGCGGAGGTGAGCTATCGCTGGGCGCTCGCCTTGTCCGGGCAAACTTCATCCTATGAGTGGCCGGTGATGGATGAACACGGGCGGCAAAGTTATAACTCGGTATCGATGGCACCGGAGAGGGCTGCAGACGGACGTGTGATCGGCGTCATCGCTGTATCCATCGAAACCACCGAACAATACCTGCTCCAGCAGAAGCTGTTGGATTCACTGCGCGAGGTGAGCACGCTCAAGGCAGCGCTGGATGCGCATGCGATCGTGGCAGTAACGGATGCGCGCGGAATCATTACCAGCGTCAATAAAAAATTCAGTGATATTTCTGGCTACAGCCGCACTGAGTTGCTTGGCCAGACGCACCGAATCATCAACTCAGGGTATCACCCCGCCTCGTTTTTCCATGCGCTCTGGCAAACCCTCGAAAGTGGGCGCGTCTGGACTGGCGAGATCTGCAACCGGGCCAAAAATGGAGGCCTTTATTGGGTCGATACCACCATCGTCCCGTACATGGATGAGGCGGGGCTGCCCGTTCGCTTTATCGCGATTCGCGCCGATATCACCGAGCGCAAACGCATCGAGCTGCAGATGCAGGAGATGGCCTATCGCGATGAGCTTACCGGCCTGCCCAACCGGCGACTGCTACTGGACCGATTGCAGCAAACACTTGCCCAGTCCGCCCGCAGCGGTCAGCATGGTGCGCTGTTTTTTCTCGATCTGGACCATTTCAAGGATATCAATGACACACGGGGACATAACCAGGGCGACAAGCTGCTGACGATGGTGGCTGCCCGCCTCAGGCAGTGCTTCAGTCAGACGGATACGGTAGCCCGTTTAGGCGGCGATGAATTCGTAGTCCTGCTGACGGACCTCGGAGCCAACCGGATCGAAGCCACAGCGCTGGCCAGCCATCACGGCGAGAACGTTCTGCTCTCCTTGAGTGAGAGCTACCAGCTCAATGGCACCGACGTGAACTGCACGCCGAGCATAGGGATGGTGATGTACTGCGGCCAGGAATTGAGTTCCGATGAATTGTTGAAACAGGCGGACATTGCGCTTTACCAGGCCAAGGGAGAGGGCCGTCAAAGGATGTGCCTTTTCGATCCCCTGGTACAAATAAGCTATGAAAAGAGGATGGCTCTGGAGACGGATTTACGTCATGCACTGGCGCGCAACGAATTCCAGGTTGTTTACCAACCCATCACCAACCACGACCGTAAAACCGTCTACGTCGAGGCATTGCTGCGCTGGCGGCAACCCCTGCGAGGTCTGATCCCGCCCATGGATTTCATCCCGCTGGCAGAAAAAACAGGACTGATCGTTCCGATCGGCTGTTGGGTGCTTGAACAGGCCTGCGCACAGTTGGCGCAATGGCGCTCAGACCCACAGCGCAGTGCATGGCATATCGCCGTGAACGTCAGTGCCCGTCAGTTTCAGCAACCCGATTTTGTACAACAGGTGATTTCTGTCATGGATCATTTCGCAGTGGATCATGGGCAGCTGGCGCTGGAAGTCACCGAGAGCTCGCTACAGACCAAGTTGACGGAAACGGTAGAAAAGATGCATGGCCTCAGATCCCGAGGGGTGCGCTTTGCCATCGATGACTTTGGAACCGGCTATTCATCGCTGTTCTACCTGAAGGAGTTGCCAATCGATGTTCTCAAGATTGACCGTTCATTTGTCAGCCACGTCGATACCAACGATGACGATGCCGCCATTGCGAAAACCATCCTGTCGCTGGCATCTCATATGGGACTGCATGTCGTGGCAGAAGGAGTGGAGACCGAGTCTCAGTTCGAAACCCTGCGCAATTTCGGCTGCCATCTGTTCCAGGGATATCTACTGGGTCGGCCTGTGCCGAACGAGGAATTGGCCGGCGTATGAAGGCTGCAATTTCGCGTCTCTCCGCAGCCTTTGCCGGCATCGGCCCGATCACTACAAAAAATGCCCTCAGCTATGCAGATATTGCTCCACCGCGAGCTTCGCATCTGCAATTTCCGCAAAAAAACGTGATACCTGCGGCATTGCTTTGGGCATGTGACTCGGCGGTGCCCAAAGGCGACCGTCGAGCCAGCTCGCGGTGACGCCACCAATATCTTTGGTTTTCAAGGCACAAACCGGCACATCATCAAGAAGTGCCGTACACAAAGTGGAATTTTCTATCCAGGTAATGTGAGCCATAAGTACCGGGTGTCAGATTTTGGAGAACCATTCTATGACGAGTCTATTGACTTCTCAACTGGCGCCTCGCATCATTGCCCTGATTGTTTTCAATGAGGCTGGAGCAGAGAGAAGCCCGTCAGGCAGTAACATGGACTTCAGAAACATCTCACCACATCTTCAATACCTACTGCATGAAAACAAAATACACCGTTTTGATTGTTGATGATTCATCGCATGATTTGTCTCTGATGCAAGGGATCCTCAAGGATGCCTACACGGTGGAGTTGGCATCCAACGGGCAGCAGGCACTGAAGATGACCAGCACTGCACCCCGGCCGGATCTCATTCTGCTGGACACAGAAATGCCCGGCGTGAACGGGTATCAGGTGATCGCAGAACTCAAGAATGAGCCAGAGACCAAAGACATTCCCGTTATTTTCACAACCGACGCAATCGGGGTGGATCACGAAAAATATGGCTTGGAACTGGGCGCCGTGGACTACATTGGCAAACCCATCAGTCCGAGCATTCTGCTGGCACGGGTCAAAGCCCACATCGCAAGCAGGTCTGCCGCAGCCTTTCTGAAGGACAAAAGCGAGTTTCTGGATTTGGAGGTGGCAAATCGGACCCGTGAAATCCTGAATGTCCAGGATGTGACCATCATGGCCATGGCGGCACTGGCAGAGACCCGGGATTCGGATACTGGCAACCACACCCTGCGTATTCAACACTATGTCAGGATTCTGGCCAGGAAGCTCTCCAGAAATCCCCGCTTTGCACGCGAGCTGACGCAGCAGAACATCACGCATTTGTTCAAGTCAGCACCGTTGCACGATATTGGCAAGGTTGGGATCCCGGATCGCATTCTTCTCAAACCCGGCAAGCTGACGCCTGAGGAATTCGAGATCATGAAAACGCATACGACCCTGGGGCGTAATGTGATTGACAAAGCGGAGCAAGCGCTTCAGCTGACCGTCCCGCTCTTTGCGTATGCCAAAGAAATTGTGTACTCGCATCATGAAAAATGGGACGGCTCAGGCTATCCGGAGGGACTGGCCGGAGATCAAATACCCCTCTCGGCACGCTTGATGGCTTTGGCCGATGTGTACGACGCGCTCATCAGCAAGCGTGTCTACAAAAACCCGATGAGCCATGAGCAGGCGGTAGAGATTATTCGGCAAACCAAAGGACGCCACTTTGATCCCGATGTTGTTGACGCATTCCTGGAAATCAATGACGGCTTCAACACCATCGCCATTGCCTATGCCGATGAACACTCGGATCTTCAAAAGAAGGCTGACTACATCGCCATGGCGAAATCGATGCCACTGGATTGAGTTTGAATACACGGCCCCAGAGGCACCGCCCCCCTCCACTGCATCGTGCGCGAGACCTCCTTGCTTCCTATTTCTGGAGTGGCGATGCCATCCGCAGTCGAAGCGTGAGCGATATCGTGCTGACAGGCACGCTCGACATACCGGAGCCTCCTGCAAGGCTGATAGCCGATTGGAATCGAGAGACAACGGTGCGCTTGGATCTGGAGCCCGGAGACGTCGAAGCACTGCCTTTGGCGCGAGCACGAACGCGCTGGCCGGACTACAGGCACTGCGTGCAGGCGGTGTCCGATTGGACAGGTGCACTCGGTCTGCATGAGGTGCTGACCTCCTGTGAGGTTGCCCTGATGGCCTGTCGCGGCGCGCAGTACCACCATGACGGCGCACACTATGGCGGCGCAGCCTTCTGCAATCTCTTCCTGAGCGAGGACAGAGGGCTGGACTTGCATTTCCCCTCGACAGGTCATCGAATCCCCCTGGTCAGAGGTACTGTGGTGATGTTCGATACCGGCCAGCCTCACGCCGTCATTGAGCGCTGCAGCGGTGGCTTTGATGTGGCTGACTTCCCACCCGAAAAGGATTGCACCCAACTCTTTCTGACGTGGGAACTTCCCGTCGAAAATGTCAATGTTGCACACGCACTTCGGATCACCTTCGACATCGACCCTGCGACCTCGCTGCTACTGGATGAGGAGCAAGTCTGGCTGAACGGCGCAAGGGGCAGCGTGTGCCCGGATTCCGGTCGGTGGTGCCAGGCTGGCTAGCGAGACCACCGCCAGGTAGCCGTCAAATGGAATCAGTGAACCAGTCGTTTCAGGCTGTCTCTCACAATCACAATCGTCTCCAGCGCCACTTCTTCAGTGGCTGGCTTGTTATTGATGAGGTCGACAATCCTGCGCGCTGCGCGTACGCCGATTTCCACAGTGGGAACATGCACCGTAGTGAGCTTTGGCTCCACCACACTGGCCAATTCGATATCGTCCGACCCGGTAATTGACAAGTCGTCCGGAACCTTCAAGCCCCGGTCACGACATTCACCAATCGCGCCAACAGCATGTATGTCAGTGCCACAGATCAGGACCGTTGGCATCTCGTGATGACCGATGATCTGTCGCACCGCCTGACGCCCACCTTCAAAAGTAAATGGTTGTTCAATGACCCACTCAGGACGCAAATCCAAGCCCACAGTGGCCAATGCCGCCTGGGTGCCCTTGATGCGAGCCCGCACCCGCTCATTGCCACTGGCTACGCCACTGCAAAGTGCAATTTTCGTATGCCCGTATTCAACAACCAGGCTCGCCATCCTGTAAGCGGCGTCATAGTATGAAAATCCGATACATTGCTGCCGCTTTGTCTCTTCGAAAGACCATGTCAGAACATAGGGCAAGCGATATTGACGGGCAAGCTCATACACCGCATCGGCGTGATCTGTGCCCACCAGCACCAATGCATCCACACCACGTTCGAGAATTGCACGAAGAACGTCGCTTTCATGCTCCGGCCGATAGTCGTGACTGGCAACCAGCAACTGGTAGCCAAGCCCCCACAAAGTCTGCTGAAGCGATTGAATGGACACCGCAAAAATGGGGTTGTCCAGTGTTGGATAAATCGCTGCAATGGTTCGAGTTCGCCGGGATGCCAATGCTTGTGCGGCACCATTTCTGACATATCCCAGTTGCTCAACCGCACGTTGAACACGTTCAAGTGTTGCCGGCTTAACCTGATCTGGCACTGACAAAGCCCGTGAGGCACTGCCCAGGGCGACACCCGCAAGGCGTGCAACATCTTCCAGTGTCGGGCGATTCTCAGGCATCTGAAATATTTGTGCTCACGTGAATTGAAACCATCAGAAAGTATATCGATTTAAGGCGATCGCACTAGCGTGACTGCTTGCGATCTTCAATGATCAGGTCGGCGGCCTTCTCCGCGACCATCATGACAGCGCCTTGAATGTTTCCGGATACCATTTTGGGGATAACCGAAGCATCCACAATCCGAAGTCCATCCAGACCTTTTACCTTGAGACGGACATCCACAACGGCTTTGCTGTCCTCTCCCATGCGACAGGTCCCAATCGGGTGGTAGATGGTCTGGCCATTGCTTCGCGCAAACTCCAGCCACTCGGAATCCTTCGTCACCTGGGGACCAGGGCTCATCTCGAAATCAATGAACTTTGCAATTGCAGGCTGACTCACGATGCGCCTTGCAAGCTGCATGCTACCAATGATGCACTTTTGATCGACTTCGCTGGCAAGAAAATTGGGACGAATTGACGGCCCGCTGAAGGGATCAGCAGATTTCGCATGAATACTGCCCATGGACTCCGGACGCAGCTGAGTGATTCCGATCGTCATGCCGGGCGCTTTATCCAGAATACGTTCCGCTGCATTCGCATAACTGGCGTGCACAAAGAAATACTGCGAGTCAGGTGCGCGCATCTCGGGACGGGTCTTGACGAAGCCGTGAACCAATCCGGTACCCAGCGACAAAATACCCGTTTTGCGGGTGAAATATTCGGAAACCGCGAGTGCCAGACGCCAACCCCGTGACATTTCATTCAGGGTGAGCGTGTTCTTCACGCGCCAGTTCATCCGGGTTGCAAAGTGGTCAATGTAGTTCTCGCCAACGCCCTCAAGAACATGCCTTATCGGAATACCCAAGGACTGAAGCAGTTTGGCTTGCCCTATGCCAGACAGCTCAAGAATTTGCGGTGTTTGAATTGCACCGCTTGCGACAATGACCTCAGTACCGGCTCTTACGGATATCTCACGTTCATTTTGCCGGTACGTCACACCAACACATCTCTGTCCTTCCAGATCGAGCTTCAGAACATGCGCATTTGTCTCAACGGTCAAGTTTTGCCGATGGCGCACGGGCTTCAGATACGCGTCGTAGGCACTCCACCGACGACCGCGACGCTGATTGACCTGGTAATACCCAAATCCCTCTTGCTCCGGGGAGTTGTAATCCTCGTTCATTGATTGGCCATCTTCAACGGCGGCTTGCATGAATGCGCTGGCGATCGGAAATCGCTCACGGACCTGCTCGATATGCAAGGGGCCACCCTTTCCACGGGTAGTTCCGCCGATTTCATAATTCTCAAGTTTGCGGAAATAGGGCTCGATATCCTTATAACCCCACCCTGGAGCACCGGAGGCCTCCCATGAATCATAGTCACTGGGTTGGCCACGCACATAGATCATGCCGTTGATCAGCGTGGACCCGCCCAGACCTTTGCCCCGCGGTACAGAAATGATCCGATTCCTGGTGTTGCTCTCGGGCTCGGTCTGGAACAGCCAGTTGTATTTTTTGTTGGTCAGCAGTTTGCTGAAGCCCGCCGGAATCGGAATCCACATGCTCTCCGGCTCTCCCCCGGCTTCCAGCAAGAGAACGCGGCTTTGGCCCGATTCAGTCAATCGGTTGGCAAGAATGCAACCCGCTGTACCTCCGCCAACAATGACGTAATCAAATGTATTCATGATGTTCAATCAAGAGAGCCCAGTAAATGTCAAAACCAGTCGTCAGGTGCGATCCAGGACCTTGCCCGGATTCAGCATGTTGGTGGGATCAAGCGCTCGCTTAATGCGTCGTGCCAACTCCAGTTCGGGCGCGGACCTGCAACGAAGCAATTCGCCCACGCGGTATTGGCCGATACCATGCTCTGCCGAGATGCTTCCACCCAAGCCGACGACCAGATCGTGGACCAGCGTATTCACCGCACTGGCTTGCGTACCCGGCGGGACGATCAGGTTGTAGTGAATGTTCCCGTCCCCGGCATGTCCGAATGCATTGATTCGTGTACCCGGAAATTCGTGCGCGACAGACTCGTCAGCCAGGCGCAGGAATTCTGGAATGGCAGAGATCGGTACGGACACGTCGTGTTTAACCGATCGCCCCTCTTTCCCTTCCGCTTCGGAAATGGATTCCCGCAACAACCAGAGCTCCGTCGCCTGCCGTTCAGACTCCGCAATGACACCATCAGCAACCTGCTCGCGTTCAAGCAGGCCGGCCAGCAGCGCTTCAGTCGCCTCTCGCAAGCCGGACAATGACGAACTGGCTTCCAGCAGCACATACCATGCTGACTCACGCAGCGGCACTTTGAGCTTTTGATGGCGCGTCACGAGCGCGAGCGCAGCCCCGGACATCAGTTCGAATCCTGTCAGCGTCTCCCCTATCTCCTGCCTGGCGGCACGCAAGACATGCAGCGCATCTTCTGATGTCGGAACAGCCAGCAGTGCCGTCACCCGGTGCCTTGGCATGGGAGCCAGCTGCAATACAGCCGCCGTCACGATGCCCAGGGTTCCTTCGGTTCCAATAAACCATTGCTTCCAGTCGTATCCGGCGTTGTCCTTGCGCAGCCGGCGCAATCCAGTGACGATTTGTCCGTCGGCAGTCACCACTTCCAGGCCCAGGATGCGACCGCGGGCCATGCCGTAGCGAACGACATTGGTTCCCCCTGCATTGGTGGAAACAATCCCACCAATATGAGCGGATCCCTCGGCGGCGAGACTCACTGGAAGCAACAATCCCTGTTCTGCAACAGCTTCCCTGGCGACTTGCAAGATACACCCGGCCTCCACTTCGATGGTCTCACCCACGGTATCTATCTGGCGAATTGCATTCATCCGTGAGAGTGACAGGATGACCTGGTGCCCCGTGGCATCAGGGGTTGCACCTCCTGACAAACCCGTGTTGCCGCCATGAGGCACAATTTCTGCTCCCGCCTCTCCGCATAAGCGAACAATGGCGGCGACTTCAAGTGTGCTTCCCGGCAATACTGCGCACAAAGCACTGCCTTTGAAAATGCCACGCCAATCGTGACAGTAGGGCGCAAGATCCGCCGCATGGGTGATCAAACCGCGATCGCCAACCACATCACGGAATTTTTCAACCAGCCCGCCGTGGATCATGCCGATTCCCCGTTTCGTGCGAAGTTGCCTCTCATGAATGAAGCCATCAGCTCAATCTGGCAATGAAGCATGGGAGCGCCCAAATGGATTTGACACCCCTTTTTGAGCGCGGCTTCAAGAAGCGGCGTTTCTGCGGGTTGCATGATGATTTCCGCCACCAGTTGCCGTGCATCGAGTTTGCTCACGTCCAGTGGCAAGGCATCCTCCAGCCTTAAGCCAAGCGATGTCGCGTTGACCACAAGGTCATGATCGGAAGGATCGTCACTGCCAGCGGTCATTGACAAGTCGGGATAGATTTGCGCCACACGGTCTATCAACTGCTGCGCCTTTGCTGTGGTTCGATTGGCGATCGTCAGCCTGGAAACGCCAGCCCGTGCCAGCGCGAAGGCAATTGCACTGGCAGCGCCTCCGGCACCGGCCAGATACACACTGCGACCACGGGGTTCGTGTCCCTTTGCTCTCAGGCCTGCAACAAATCCTTCTCCATCCAGCATGCCACCCAGAAGACGTCCATCCGCAGTCCGATGGACCACGTTGACTGCGCCAATTTGTCGGGACTCAGGTGTTACTTCGTCACACAACGCAAGGAACGCAGACTTATGAGGAACCGTCACAACGAACCCGTCCAAATTGCGAAACTCGCGCAAGCCTTGAACCATCTTTGCCAAGCCTTCAGAACCGACATGAATCGGTACCATCACGCCGTCAAATTGAAGCTCCCGAAACAGGCGGTTGATGCCCTGCGGGGTTTTGACATGATGGATCGGATCCGCCAGGATTCCGAAAATTCGAGTGTTGCCAGTGATCTCGTCCATAGCTTCAGGTCATCAGCCAACCGCCGGCCACATCAATCACCTGACCGGTAATGAAGTTCGAATGCCCGGAGGTCAGGAACAAACAGGCATCGGCAACCTCGCCCGGCAAGCCCAATCGCCTCAAAGGCGTAACCGCGATCACGGCATCGTTGGCTTCCTTCGGGGCGCCCGCGACCAGTGGCGTGTCAATTCGACCGGGAGCCAGGGCATTGACCGTGATCCCGTGAGGGCCCAGCTCTCCGGCGAGATGACGCGTCAATCCGATGACGCCAGCTTTGGTCGTGCTGTAGTGCGCGGCAACAATATCCAGATGCGCTTTGCCCGCAACCGATGACATTGAAACGATGCGCCCAAAGCGCCGCTCGATCATGCCCGGAACCAGCAGACGGGTGAAATAAAACATGCTGTTGAGATTGACCTCTACAACCTTGCGCCATTCAGCAGGATCCATGCGCCAGATGGGCGATGGCAGCCCTTGATGCTTGGGCGAAATTCCGGCGTTATTGACGAGTGTGTCAACCGGGCCCAGTGCACTCTCTATGCGTCGACAGGCATCCTCACACTGCTCGTAAACGCTCACATCAGCGACGACAAAGTGTGCGCGATATCCCAACTTGTTGAGTCGCTCGGCAAGCAATGCGCCGGCTTGCGGAGAACTGTCCACAATGCCTACGGCGGCACCATCACGCACATATTTTTCTGCAATCGCTGTGCCGATGCCACCACCGCCGCCAGTGATCAAAACAACTCGATTTTCATGGCTCATGATGCTGTCTTTCCTGGATTTCAATGACCGAGATACGCACGACGAACATGCGGGTTGCTGAGTAACTCCTTGCCGGTTCCAGTGAGCGTGATGGTCCCGTTTTCCAGTACATACCCACGATTTGCCACTTGCAGCGTGTGAAATACATTTTGCTCGACCAGCAGCACCGTTGTCCCGCGGTCCGCCACCATTCGAATAATGTCAAACATCTGCTCTACGAGGATCGGCGAAAGTCCCAGGGATGGCTCGTCAAAAATCAGGAGACGGGGGTCTGCCATCATTCCGCGTGCGATCGCGACCATTTGCTGCTCGCCTCCAGACAGTGATCCCGCCAACTGAGACAACCTCTCTTTGACGCGGGGAAATATGTCCAGTACTTCCTCCATCCGCTCCTTGCGAAATTTTCTCGCAGATGGTTTGTAGGCCCCCATCAGCAGGTTCTCTTCAATCGTGAGGAAGGGGAACAACTGGCGCCCCTCCGGGACCATCGTCACACCCAGCGCCACAATTTCGTGCGGCTGATGGGCCAGCAGCTGCAGGCCGTCAAACTCGATACTGCCACTGCTTGCCCGGACTATCCCGCACAAGGTTTTCAGGGTCGTCGTTTTGCCGGCGCCGTTGGCGCCAACAATCGTGACGATCTCCCCCGCGTGTACGTCAAATGAGACACCGCGCAGGACTTCACTTTTTTCATAGCCAGCCGTTAAATCACGAATCTTGAGCATTGGTGTACCCCTTTCCCAGGTAAGCCTGGATGACTTCGATGTCATTCACAACGTCTGCAGGTGCGCCTTCGCGCAATACCCGCCCCAGGTTGATGACCACGATCCGGTCTGACAACGCCATGGTTGCCTGCATCAAGTGCTCGATCATCAAGACCGACACACCCGTATCCCGAATGCGGCGAATCATTTCTATGGCCCGCGCCACATCAGACGGATTCAGGCCGGCCAGTACTTCATCCAGCAGCAGGATTCGCGGTCTTGTAGCAAGCGCGCGAGCCACCTCAAGACGTTTCATGCCACCCACGGTCAAGCTTCGTGCCTCGGTGTCCAGCAACGAAGTCAAGTCGGTGACGTGCGCCACATCACGCGCGATGGCCTCCGCCTGCGCACGATGCGTTGTGTGCATGAACGCGCCGAGCATGATGTTCTCCAGCACAGACAAACCAGAAAAGGGCTGGACGATTTGAAAGGTACGACCTACACCGGCGCGAGCGAATGTTTCAGGTGAAGTTGGAGACACCCACGCGCCTGTTTCATCCAGAACCGTAACCGACCCCTGATCGGGACGAATGAAGCCGGAGAGTTGATTGAACACAGTCGTCTTGCCGGCACCGTTGGGACCTATCACGCCCAGAATTTCGCCCGCATGCAGCGTCATGGAAACATCATCGGTGGCCTTCAGGCCTCCAAACCGCTTTTCAAGATGTTCCGCCTTGAGTATGGGGGTGCCTTTCGGCACAGTGTTTCTGTGTTGAACCGTCTGTAGTACTTCCGTCTCCTCTGGTTTGCTTTTGTTGGGCAAACGATCTATCCAACGAAGAACACGCCCGCTCAAATGCCCTACCAGCCCACGCGGAAAAAACAGCACAACGACCACAAGCAACACGCCGTAGACGAAACCATGTGTTCCGTTCCCGAACGCAGTCAACCAGCCACGGGCAAGCTCCGCAACAGGTAACACCAGGGCAGTTCCAATCACCGGCCCGGCAACCGTCCCCAGGCCGCCAATGAGGGCAAACATGGCGATCTGAATCGACATTTCCAGCGAAAAAGCAGACGAGGGTTCAATGAAGGTCAAGTACATCCCGTGAAAGCTGCCGATGAGACTGGTCAGCGCCGCCGATATCACCGCCGCCCCCATCTTGACCTGGACGGCATTGACGCCAACCGCCCGTGCGGCATCTTCCCGTTCGCGCACGGCAATCAGATAGAAGCCGAACCTGGAGCGGCGAATCAACCAGCTCACCCACAAGGTCACCAGGAGAAAGCCAAAGGCGACGAGAAGGTACGCCCATTTTTCACGGAAAATCATCCATGGAAGACCAATCTGCAGCGGTACGTTGAGACCAGCAGATCCGCCTGTCCAGTTTTCCTGATGGATGATCAGCAGTCGCGCAACTTCCAGGAAGGCAATGGTTGCCAGGGAAAAGAAGGGGCCGCGCAATCTCAAGGTTGGATAGGCGATGATCATGGCCGCCACCATCGATACCGCAGCGCCCGCGAACATGCCAATCCAGGGAGAGATGCCAAACTTGGCAACCAACAACCCGGCAGCATAGCTACCGATGCCATAAAACACGGCATGACCCAGCGAGAGCTGACCGGCAAAGCCGCCCACGATATTCCATGCAGCGGCCAAGCCTGCGAACACGCAGACCTGGATAGCCAGGTGGTAGGCAAAGGGGGATTGCAGCACGAACGGAACAACCAGTATCCCGAGCAGGGCCAGCAGCGCAACGTAACTGCGTGGATTTCGAAAATTGGGCATCATCAATAATTCCTTCACTCAGATCCGCGACCAAGACCGAATAGACCGGTTGGGCGAATGGTGAGAATTCCAAGAAAGATCACGAAGTAGATAACTTCTTTCAAATCCGGCCCCACATAGAAGCCAGCAAGACTGTCGATCACGCCAATAAACATCGACCCAATCACTGCGCCCGGGAGGCTGCCCATGCCACCCAGCACCACAATGACGAATGCCGTCAATACAAAGTAGGTCCCTACCGTTGGAAAGGCCGGGTACTGCACCGCCAGCAGGCCCGAGGCCAAGCCCACCAGGCCGGTGCCAATCCCGAACGCCAGGACGTACATTGCATTGACGTTGACCCCCATCAGGGCCGCTGACATTCGGTTCTGCGCAAGTGCCCTGAAGGCCCTGCCCGTGAATGTGTGCTTGAGGAAAAAATGCATGCCTGCTGCCACGACAATCGCGATCACGAATGTGATCAATTGCCCGCTTACAAAGGTCATCGAAGCGATACTCAGCGCCTCCGCGCCGAAGCTTGCATCAACCTTGCGGATGTCCGCACCGAATACCATCAACGCCAAATTCAGCATGGCTGTGGATACGCCCACTGTTGCAAATATCTGGATGTGTCCGTCTGCCGAAAGCAGCGGCTGGATGATGAACCTTTGCATCAGCGCGCCGACGGAAAACAACACCAGCGCAACCAGCGGAGCCGATGCGTAGGGATGCAATCCCATGTGCTGGGCAAACAGCCACACGGCATACATACCGATCATCAGAAACTCGCCGTGGGCGAAATTGACGATCCTTACGACCCCGAAGATAAGCGTCAATCCGATGCTGATGATCGCGTAAGCGCCTCCCAGCAGCAGTCCATTGACCATCAATTGCAAAAATAGAGACATAGGGCTCCCCTGCGCTGCGAAGGACTTCGTCCAACGCAGCGCCAAGATTGATTTGGATTTGAAGCCTTAGTTACCTGCGATCGGCTTTGCCGTTGCAACCGCAGCGGGGTACACCGTCACAAGCTTGCCTTGCTGCCATTGCATCAGGTTGGTGGATGCCAATTGGTTTTGACCGTTCTCGGCAAACTGGAAGCCCCAGCCTGCAGCGCTCGAACCGACTGGTTGGCGGTAGGCCAATATGGCTTCGCGGATTTTGTCCTTATCGGTGGATTTGGCCTTGGCAAGAATGTCAAGAAAGGCTTTTGCGCCCACATAGTTTGCAAGACTATGACCTGAACGCGGCTGTGCGCTGAATCGCTTTTGGTAGGCCGCCACAAAGTTTTTCAGGCCAGGTGCCCCAGCCTCATTCATCGTGACCTGGGGAAAATCTACATCGTAGACCCCCTCCATGGGAGCACCCACAGCAACGGTCGTATCGTTCAGAGAATACCCTCCCCCTGCACCCACTACGGCGCGTGGCTTGTACCCAGCAGTGGCCGACTGACGGAAGAACAGCACGGCGTCATTTTGGTATGCCGTATGCAAAACAATATCAGCACCGGCCGTCTTGACGCGCAAGATCAGGGATGACAAATCTACGGTTTTGGCTGAATAGGATTGGCTTTCAACGACATTCAAGCCCAGACGCTTGGCTTCTTCCTTTTGGAAACCACCCACCAGCGTTCCGTAAGGACCGTCTTCATAGATGATGGCAATTTTGAGAGCCTTTGGATCCGCCTTCAAGGTGGGGGCCACGACATTGATGACCGATTCAATAGTCCGGTCTGCAAAATTCTTGGCAGTCGGATTGCTGCGAAAAACGTATTTCAAACCACGCCCCGTCACCGTGTCAGCCACGGCACCCAACTCGAAGTAAGGCACGCCTGCCAGCTCAGTCACTTGAGTTGCCGCAACCGAGATACCCGAGGCATAACTTCCAAATATCGCCGTGACCCCTTCGCCGGAGGTCAAACGACGCGCTTCACCAACACCCTGATTGGCGTCCACCGCATCCGCTTTGACCAGGGCAATTTTTCGTCCATTGATTCCACCTGCGGCGTTGCGCTCATCGACAGCGATTTGAACACCGCGATAGCTTTCATCACCCAGGAGGGCGAGTCCGCCACTCAAGGGAAACAAAGCCCCAATCTTGATTTCTTGTGCGTGCAGGGGGGCCATTGAAATAGCCGTCAAACAGCCAAGCACGGATGCAATACGTTTCAGGTTCTTAATCACCGATGTCTCCTCAAATTAAGTTTCATGCAGATATGAAGCGCTTCATGTTATTGGCGATTTATAGTTAGAAATACCTTTAACACTAGCGTTCACTATAATTTGAAGCGCTTCATTTGTCAAACGTGATGTGCCTATAATTTGGCGAATAAGTGAAATCCGGAAGCAGCCTTCATCCAGCGGGCGTGCGATACGACAACCCCACATTACAGAGGACAACATGAAATACATTGATCACGGAAACGGTGGTACTCCTGAGTGCATGCATATCGCCGAGGGACCATCGCCTGCGCCTGGCGCCGGGCAAATCCTGATCGAGGTGGCATACGCTGGCGTCAACCGACCCGATGTACTGCAGCGCTCCGGCCGGTATCCTCCACCCACGGATGCATCGCCGGTTCTTGGCCTTGAAGTTGCAGGACGGGTCGCTGCACTGGGTGCCGGCGTCACCGAATGGAAAGTTGGCGACCACGTGACGGCCCTGACTCCCGGTGGTGGCTACGCCGAATACTGCGTTGCACCTGCCGCACATGCTCTTGCGATTCCAGCCGGGATGGATCTCGCCACTGCAGCGTGCCTGCCGGAAAACTGGTTCACCGTGTGGGCCAACCTGACAATCCATGGCCGCCTGGCGGCTGGCGAGCGCATCCTTATCCATGGTGGCTCTAGCGGAATCGGGCTGACGGCCATCCAATTGGCCCGTCATATCGGTGCGCAGTGCATTGCCACGGTTGGCAGCGACGAGAAGGCTGAATTCTGCAAGAGCTTCGGTGCAGACCATACGATCAACTACCGCAATTCTGACTTTGCTGACGAGGTCAAACGGCTTACAAACGGCGAAGGTGTCGACGTTGTGCTCGACATGGTCGGCGCGCCCTATGTCAAAAGCAACCTCTCGGTACTGAAGCGAGATGGCCGCCTGGTGATCGTGGCATTTTTGGAGGGCAGCGTTGGCGAGGTGGATTTGATGCCAGTGATGACCAAGCGCCTGACGATTACCGGATCCACGATGCGCCCGCGAACGCTTGCCGAAAAGCAGGCCCTGCGTGATGCATTGCAGAAAGAAATCTGGCCAGCCATTGAGAGTGGAAAAATCCGCACACACCTGTTTGCCAAGTTCCCGCTTGCTGAAGCTGCTGAAGCACACCGGCTGATGGAGTCAAGCAAACACATTGGGAAGATTGTGCTGGAAGTGAAGCCGCAAGGACGATAGCAATCTGGGTGGCTGAGGCAACTTGCTGCCCATAGCATGGTTGCATGGTTGATTTGATCACTGCGTACTTTAAAAAGGGAAAACCATGCGCCATATTGCGGCTCGATTCGTGCGCAAAAGCTGCTTTGCCATCACCCTGTTTGAGCCGAAATAATCCACCTGCCTGAAGCGGGCGTCAGTGGTCTGGCGCCTGCGCAGGAAGGCGCTTTCGATCGGGCCGCAGGTACAAAAAGACTGCCATCGCGGCACATGAAAGTGCAGCCGAAAAAAGAAAGGCACTGGCGGGATGCAGCAACCACAAGGCACCCGCGATCAATGACGCCGGCAGATAGATAAGGCCGGTCACAAAATTGTAGAGACCCATCGCAGAGCCGCGTCGTTCGAGTTCAAGATCGGCAATGAACGCCTTGCTCTGCGCTTCGTCGATGGCGTAAAAAAGACCAAAGACGATGAACAGCACAACGATCTGCCACTGCGTGGTAGCGAAGGCAAAGCCAAGACTCATCAACAGGTAGGTCAGGTAGCCCAGCACAATCATGCGTGCCCGCCCCAAACGATCACCAAGCTTGCCAATCAAGGGCGCGGCAACGACGCATGCGATGTTGAACAATGCATACAGCAGCACAATTTCCTTGACCGAAAAACCCACGCTGTGCGCACGCAGCAGCAAGAAGCTGAAGCTGAAGTAGGCCAGTGAAAAGATCGCGGCAGTGACGAGGTAGCGCTTGAACTGCGGACTGAGCGTCGCCCAGGTTTCAAACATGCTCTCGCGCTGATGCGGCACGCCGGGCGCGTCTTTGACAAGACTCAAGGCAATCACACCGAGAATCGCGGGCACGAGTGCGATTGCAAAAAGAAGGCGGTAGGTGGATGCGCCCTCGCCAAGCCAGACAAGCAATCCGTACGCTGCCAGGGGGCCGAGCACCGCGCCGGATTTGTCCAGTGCCTTGTGTACGCCGAAGGCGTAGCCCCGGGTGTCCCGATCGGCCACCGCAGACAGCCATGCGTCACGCGGTGGCCCGCGAAAGCTCTTGCCCAGCCGCTCGATCACACGAAAGATGCCCAGGCCTGTGATCGAACTGGAAATCAGCAAAATGATCTTGGCCAGCGTGGAAAAACCATAGCCCGCCAGTGCGAAGGCCTTGCGTTTTCCCGTCCGGTCAGACAACCACCCGGCCAGGTAGTTCAAGGTGGATGCGGACAAGTCAGCAAGCCCTTCGACCAAACCCAGCAAGGCCGTTGAGGCGCCTGCGATGGTTGTGAAAAAAACCGCAAAAACCGAAAAAATCATTTCGGAGCTGAGGTCCGTCAAAAAGCTCACCAGACCCAGCTTCAACACATCCGGGTGGATGCCCCATCTGTTCTTTGGAGAATCACCCGACGGTTCAGCCTTCTTCGCACCTGTATTTTCGCTTGCAGCCATGCACGCTATTGGACTCGCAAAGACGACAAAAGTCTCTACTTTGTTGCAACGATGGCACTCACTTTGCCCTTTTGCGCTTTCGCAAGCGCGCCAACTCCAAATGGTTCAGGATTCGGTTTGACTCTTCTGAAGCGAGAACCCAAGATGGCCGTCCAATCTCTACCCTCACTGCTGGCATCGATAGCCGCCGCCAGCTTCCTGCTCGGATGTCAAACCAGTGCGCAGCGGGCCGATCAGCAAGCGCCTTTTGGATCGATGGCACAGATCACGGCCATCTCGCCCGACACAACCCAGGTGCTTCGCGCGGGTCAGCCAGTGAAGCTGAAGCTCGACGTCAGCTATGTTCTGACCGCCACCTCCGCAACGCTCACGCTGGTCGTGCTGGCTGCAGACAATTCGGGCATTGCCCAGGATTTCAAGGTGCTTTCCAGGGGCAGCGGGCAGTCCACGCTGGAAGCTGAATTCAAGGTACCCAACACCAGCACCATTCGAGTGTTCACGCCGCTGGTTGTGAAAGGACAGACCTCCACTTCGCAAGCCGATGGCAGAGCATTCAACGTGATTTCAGATTGAGGGTACCGAGTCAACAACAACGCGCTGGTTCACACCAACTCTGCAAGGGCAGCGGGTGAGTAGTCGGACAACTCCGACGTGCGGCCATCGCGCACTTTCACGGCCCAATCGGGGTCGCTGATCAGGGCACGGCCCACGGCCACCAGGTCGAAATCGCCCCGGTCAAAGCGGCGCAGCAGTTCGTCCAGTGAAGCCGGTTTGGAGGTTTCGCCGCCCATCATGGAGGCAATGAACTCGCCATTCAAGCCGACCGAACCCACGGTGATGGTGGGGCGACCGGTCAGTTTTTTGGCCCAGCCGGCAAAGTTCAAATCAGAACCTTCAAACTCGGGCTCCCAAAAACGGCGCTGCGAGCAATGGAAGATGTCGGCACCGGCGTCGGCCAGGGGTTGCAGCCAGGCGGCCATCTCGTCCGGTGTCTTGGCCATTTGCACGGCGTAGTCCTGCTGCTTCCATTGCGAGAGACGAATGATGATCGGATAGTCCGGCCCCACTTCAGCGCGCACTGCTTTCAAAATGTCGGCAGCAAAATGCCCGCGTTGCACCAGATCGCTGCCGCCGTAGCGGTCGTCGCGCAGATTGATGCTGTCCCAGAAAAACTGGTCGATCAAATAGCCGTGGGCACCGTGCAATTCGATGGAATCAAAGCCCAGGCGCTTGGCGGCACCCGCGGCGCGGGCAAAAGCCGCAATGGTGTCGGCGATGGTCTCATCGGTCATGGGCTCGGTGAACTTCTTGCCGGGCGAGGAATAGCCCGAGGGAGAATCCCACGGCGCTGGCGGCTGCCATTCGCTGCGCCGGTTGCGCACTGCGCCGACGTGCCACAGCTGGGGCGCCATCACACCGCCTGCGCCATGCACCGTGTTGATCACGTTTTGCCAACCGGCCAGCGCGTCGTCACCCCAGAAGCGGGGCACGTTGAAATCATTGGACGCGGCCGGCCGCTGCACCACGGTACCCTCGGAAATAATCAGTCCCACCGCGGCGGCGGCGCGCTTGCGGTAGTACTCTGCCACGGCTTCTGTGGGCACACCGCCCGGCGAAAAGGAACGCGTCATGGGCGCCATGACGATGCGATTGGGCAGCTTGAGGGTCTTGTGGGTGAACGGCTGAAACAGCGGGGCAGCAGTGGACATGGACTTTTCCAGACAAAGAAGATGGCAACAGAGCCGTTCAGTCTATGGCGAAAGTACGGGAAGCCACCCAGCGGAGTGTCGCGGAGGTGATTTCTGCGCGATGCAGGCGTACGATCCCACCCTTATGTCCGCAACTCCTTCGCATCGTGCGTGCACCGATTCATCCTGGCCGATGAAGCCACTTGACCAACGTGCAACAGCCAGCAAACTGGTTGCTACGCTATTGATAGCTGGATGGGTAATTTCCGCGGGGGCATCAACCACATTTGACGCTGTAAAGGCGGGCTACCAGCCCTCTGACACGCTGATCCTGGACCGCCATGGCGAAGTGCTGCACCGCTTGCGCACCGATGCAACAGTGCGCCGCGGCCAATGGGTGGCTCTGGCTGACATCTCCCCTGCCCTGCGCACAGCCCTGGTGCTGTCGGAGGACAAACGCTTTTACGAACACAGCGGGGTCGACTGGCGCGCCGTCTCCAGCGCCGCCTGGGGCAATCTGTGGAACACCAGGACGCGTGGCGCCTCCACCATCACCATGCAACTGGCCGGGCTGCTGGATGAGGACTTGAAGCGTGGCAGCGGCGGGCGCAGCGTGGTGCAAAAAGTCGGCCAAACAGTCTCTGCGCAGTGGCTGGAACGCACCTGGCGCAAAGACCAGGTGCTGGAGGCTTACCTGAACCTGCTGCCCTACAGGGGCGAGCTGGTGGGCATTGATGCACTCAGTCAAACCCTGTTTGGCAAAGCCGCCCACGGCCTGGACAGCCGCGAGGCCGCCGTGACCGCCGCCCTGGTGCGCGCACCCAACGCCCGGGGGCCGCAGGTGACGCAGCGGGCCTGCAGTGTGCTGAAAGCACTGGAGCCGCAAACCAAGGCGGTGGACTGCGACGGATTGGACCTGTTCACCAGTGCCGCGCTGCAACGACGCGACTATGCGGCCAGTGTGGGCATCGCCCCGCATGTGGCGCGGCAACTGGTGCGACAAACCGCGCCACGCAGCACCCTCAAGACCACGCTGCGCGCCCCCTTGCAGCGCTTTGCGGTGCAGACCTTGCAGCAACACCTGCGCGAGCTCTCCGGCCGCCATGTGGAAGACGGCGCACTGGTGGTGCTGGATAACGCCAGCGGCGAAGTGCTGGCCTGGGTCGGCTCGTCCGGCGACCTCAGCAGCGCCCCCGAGGTGGACAATGTCACCACCCTGCGCCAGCCCGGCTCCACGCTCAAACCATTTCTGTATGCGCAAGCCATTGCCGAGCGGCGCATCACCGCAGCCTCGCTGCTGGAAGACTCGGGCACGCAAATCCAGACCGCGGGCGGCCTCTACATCCCGCAGAACTATGACCGCCAGTTCAAAGGCTGGGTGTCGGCACGCACAGCGCTGGGGGCCTCACTTAATGTGCCTGCCGTACGCACACTGGTGATGGTGTCACCCGATGCATTTCAAAAGCAATTGGTCGCGTTGGGCATTCCCCTGAAGGAAAGCGGCGATTACTACGGCTACAGCCTGGCACTGGGCAGCGCCGAGGTGTCGCTGCTGGCGCTGACCAACGCCTACCGCGCACTGGCCAACCACGGGCACACCGGCCCTACGTCACTGGCATCACCCACGCCCCACAACAAGCCTGCCAACCCAGCAACCCAGCACCCAGCCCTGGACCCCCGCGCCGCCTTCATCGTGGGCGATGTGCTCAGTGATGCCAACGCCCGCGCCCGCACCTTCGGTACTGACAGCGTGCTGGCCACGCGCTTTTGGACTGCGGTGAAAACCGGCACCAGCAAAGACATGCGCGACAACTGGGCCATGGGCTACTCGCAACGCTACACGGTGGGCGTATGGGTAGGCAACGCCAGCGGCGCGCCAATGTGGGACGTGAGCGGCACCACCGGTGCCGCACCCATCTGGGCAGCGCTGATGAACTATCTGCACCGGACCCAGACCAGCCGCGCGCCACAGCCCCCGGGGGGCGTGGTGCAGGCACCCGTGCAGTTTGCGGCGGCAGATGCAAAAACGGGCCGACAGGCGCCACTGGAGGCCGCCCGCCTGGAGTGGTTTCTGCAGGGCACGCAGCAAGCCACATTCGCTATCAATTCAGGAGCTGATGAAGCATTGAACGCAAGGGCCAGAGGTCAAATAAGGTCCCCGACCAGCGGCACCATCATCGCCCTGGACCCCGACATTCCACCGCATCGACAACGCGTGAGCTTCCAGGCAGAAGGCAGCGGATTGCGCTGGCTGATGGATGGCAAGGTGTTTGCCAAGGGCGCATCTGCGCAATGGCTGCCCTGGCCGGGTCGCCATGTGGTGCAAATCACCGACACCCAAGGACGGGTGTTGGATGAAGTTCGGGTGGAGGTGCGGGGAGCGGGGGTGAAGTCTTCCGCCAAGCCTTAAGACCGTTCACCAAACCGCTTCGACTGCAAAAACTCCACAAACGTGGCCGTGTTCAGCGCCAGCCATTGACGCGCCGGGTACACCGCGTAGATGGGCGGGCCTGGCGGGAGGCTGTAGGTCGGCAGCAACTCGACCAGGGCGCCACTGGCCAACTCCTGCTCCACCAACAGCCGGTCCAGCAGCGTGATACCGGCACCACTGCTGGCGGTAGCGACCAGCGCCATGCCATCGTTGATACGGATACGGCCCTGCACGCGCACCAGGGTAGTCGTGCCGCCCAGCGACAAGGGCCATTCGTCGTACACGCGGTTCTCGCGGGTCCACAGCAGGCATTCATGGTGGGCCAAATCCTCTGGCGTCAGGGGCGCACCCGCACGCTCCAGGTACGACGGCGCTGCCACCAGCACGCGGGGGTTGTCCGCCAGTTTGCGCGCGACCAGCGTCGAATCCTCCATTTGCGCCACGCGGATGGCCACGTCGATCTGCTCGGCGATCAGGTCGCTCAGCCGGTCTTCCACCAGCAGTGTCACCTCGACATGCGGGTAGCGGCGGGTGAACTCGGTGATCAAGGGCACCAGATGGCGCTGCCCCAGCGGGCGCGGGCACGCTATCCGCAGCGGACCGCGAACCTCCTGCTGAAACTGGCCGGAAATCTGGGCCACGTTACTCAGTGCGCGATCGATCTGCTGGGCCTCCAGCAGCACCACTTTGCCCACCTCCGTCAACGTCAATTTGCGCGTGGTGCGCTGAATCAGTCGCGCACCAAGATCGGCCTCCAGCCGGGCCAACTGACGCGAGATAACCGACTTGCCACACCCCAGCCGGGTGGCCGCCGCACTGATGCTACCGGCACTGACGATGGCTGAAAAAGCGGTCAAAAGTTGAGGATTCAGCATGCGCAGCACCTTATTGTTGTTGAATAAGCAACTCAATTGTGCTTTATTGGGTCTTCTCAAGCAACGTTATTGTCTCTACATTCGGTACAAGCGCGTGAAACGCGATCCAACCCTCAATTCAAGGAACTCTGTATGACCAACTCCGCAACTCTCGCCCCGACGTCGAAAACGGCACCGGCCACCGCCCAGGAAATGCAATCGGACGCGCTGATCGAGCGCCTGCAGTGGCGTTACGCCGCCAAGAAGATGGACCCAACCAAGGCCGTACCCCAAGCCAAAGTTGAGCGGATTCTTGAAGCCGCACGACTGGCACCCACCTCCAGCGGCTTGCAGCCCTACGAGATCTTTGTGGTCACCAACACCGAAGTGCGCGCACGCATCAAGCCGATTGCCTGGAACCAGGGACAGATCACCGACGGTTCGCACCTGCTGGTGTTCGCGGCCTGGGACGACTACACGGTCGAACGCATCAACATGATGTTCGATCTGACCAACACTGTGCGCGGCATGAAGAACGAAGGCTGGGAAAACTACCGCAACATGCTGCTGGGCATGTACCCGCAGCGCGGCGCCGAGGTGAATCACCAGCACGCCGCGCGTCAGGCCTATATCGGCATGACCGCTGCAATGGTGGCCGCCGCCTTTGAAGAGGTGGATTGCACGCCCATGGAAGGTTTCGACGCCAAAGCGCTGGACGAAATCCTGGACCTGCGTGCGCGCGGCCTGCGCAGCGTCGCCATCCTGCCACTGGGTTACCGCGAGTCCGACAAGGACTGGCTGGTGAACCTGACCAAGGTGCGCCGCCCACGCGAGCAGTTCATCACGGAAGTCTGATCACACCGGGGGGCACAGACGCCCCCATGAAAATGGGGCCTGGGCTGCCCTGGTCGTATGGCCATCCTAGCGCGCAGGCTCCAGCAGCACCCCCCGCCACAGCGGCTCGATCCAGGTTTTTTCAAGCTCGCCCAAGCGCTCCGCCAAGAGCAGGCATTCTCGCTGAAGCTGGGTCAGGCGCTGCTGCAGTTCTCTGTGGGCCAGTTCCAGCTCGAACTCCTCCAGCGGATTGAGCTCGGCAGCGTCCGCACCCCAGAAGCCCAAGGCATTCCAGGCCACACGCAGTCGCGTCAGTCGAAACCATGCGGTGTCGACAATGTCCAGAATGGGGCCATCCCGCCCCTGTGCCTTCAACGTTGCCTTCAACACATCCGTCTGCTCGATACGCTGGTCAATGTGATCCAGCAGCGAACCTTCCAGAGGGAGATCAGAGCTACGGTCGGGCAGCAAGGTCTCATCAACGTTGCGTGTGAGATTGCAGACGAAACTGGTCCAGTTGGGATCAAACTCGCCGGGGACCACACGCAATGCAAAACTCGCACGCGTGATCGGCGCGTACGGTGAACGCACAATGCCCAGAGTAGTTTCCACCACGGAGAGCAGGCGGCCCAGTGCCGAACTGTTGTGCTGATACAGGCGCGCAGGGTAACCCGACCCGTTGACACGCTCGTGGTGTTCTCCGATGGCAAGGCACAACTCCTCCGGGTAATCCGTGGTGGTGCTCAGCAACATCTGCGCCATCCGGGGGTGCACGATCAGGTGCTTGTGGGTCACCAGGTCCATCGGCCCTTCCAGATCCACATACTGGGGGTGAATGTAAACCTCACCAATATCGTGCAACAGCCCGCCCAGCATGGCCAGGCGCACGTCCACCGCATAGGTAGGCCCGTCGGCGGCGGCGCCAGCCAAGGCCATTGCGGCTACCGCATGCGGCAGGCTGTCGGGGCGCGTGGCCAATGCGGTTGTCAGCAGCAACTGCGCCACCGAATGCAATGGCAGCTGCTTGAGGTTTTTCATGAGCATGGGAGCCCAGGGGCGCAAGGCCATGCCCAAAGGTGAATCGCCGTCCAGGAAGCCTTGCAGATCTTCCTGCAAGCTAAAGAGTGTGACGCCATCTTCCACGGCAAGGCAGGCTTCAAGGGGGTGCTTGAGTTTGCGGTTCAGCAGGCGGTGCTGCAAGGAAGACGTTACTGGCTGGCCCTTGGCCCAGAGTTTGATATCCCGAATGTCAACAATGTCCTGGGAGGCAATGATGGAAAAACGCTCACCCGCTTTGATGATGGCACTAAGCACCTCGGCATTAGGTTCATTGCCATGGACCTTGACGCTTTGCATTGCAGCCTCCCGCTCGGTTGTCGTTGAATTCGTTTCAACATTCTGGCACGAATACCCAAGCTGATGCAGGTCAGTCCACCGGCTTGAGTTTCACCGGGGGAAAGTCCACCGGCACATCAAACGCCACATTGATGTAGTTGGTGAACAAGTTCAAGGCCACATGGGCCAGGATTTCAACGACATGCTCATCATCAAAACCCACAGCGCGCAGTGCCTGCACATCGGCATCGCTCAGTTGCGCTCTTTGACTCACCACCTTGAGCGCGAAGGTCAAGGCCGCCGCAGTCCGGGGGTCTTTGGACTGCCCGGACTGAGCGTCAGCCAGTTCCTCTGCGGAAACACCTGCGCCCTTGCCCAATGCGGTATGGGCCGCCAAACAGTATTCGCAGCGGTTGCGTTGCGCGATCGCCACCGCAATTTGCTCGCTCAGCTTGGCGTCCAGAATGCCGGCACCCAAGGCCCGGAAAGACCCGGCCATGCTCTGCAGGGCAGCGGGCGAGTTGGCAGCCGCCTTGAACATATTCGGTGTGGCGCCAAAGGCGGCCTGGATCTGGTCCAGCAGCACCTGGCGTTCGCGCGTGGTTTGGGCGGGGTTGATGAGTTGAACACGTGACATGTTGGTTTCTTTCAATGGCGTTACGAGAAGCCGTGCAAAAGTGCACACGGCAAGTTTGCGAGGAAGGCATGTACCATTAGTATCATTTCGTATATTTTTCGTATCTATTCGTACAAAATCACATGATCAATGCGTCGTCTGCACCGATTGATCGGATCTCCGCCCTGCTGGCACGGTTTCGGGTTCGAGCCCACTTGTTTCACTCGGGGCCTTTGTGCGGCGTGACGACCTACGCGGCCGCGCCGGGACGCGGTTTTTTGCATGTGCTTCGCCGCGGCGAGATGGTCCTCACACACCGCAAGGGTGCCGGGCTGTTGCGCCGGATAGAAGTACGCGAGCCAACGCTGCTGTTTTATCCGCGCCCCATGGCACACGAATTTCACAACGCACCCTCGGAAGGCTCCGACTTCACCTGTGCCGCACTGGACTTTGATGGCGGCAGCAGCCATCCGCTGGCGCGCGCACTGCCCGCGCTGGTGCTCTTGCCACTGCGCCAGGTGGAGGGTCTGGAGCAATCTCTGGCCTTGCTGTTCGCTGAAACCGACCGGGCTCGCTGCGGGCATCGTTTGCTGGCAGACCGTTTGTTCGAGGTGGTGCTGCTGCAGTTGTTGCGCTGGCTGCTGGATCACCCTGCTGAGAGCGGCATCGCGACCGGCCTGCTGACGGGGCTGGCCGATCCGGCACTGGCCCGCGCGCTCACAGCCATGCACGAGGGACCAGGAGAACGCTGGACGCTGGAAGGCATGGCGGCGCAGGCGGGCATGTCGCGCAGCGCATTTGCGACCAGATTCAAGGCCGTGGTGGGCGAAACGCCCGCTGACTACCTTTCAAACTGGCGCATAACGATCGCCCAGGCACAGTTGCGCAACGGCCGCTCGGTCAAATATGTGGCCGATGAATTGGGTTATGCCAACGCGTCGGCCCTGTCGCGGGTGTTTTCGCAAAAAGTGGGGCTGTCACCCCGAGGCTGGCTTGACTCGGTCAAGGGCAGCAGCCATCGGCTGGACAAGGGATAATCCTGCCCACATGGCACTTATCACCTTACTTGACGCCCAGCTGGCTTATGGGCACGTTGCCCTGCTCGACCACGCTGGTTTTTCCCTTGAAACTGCCGAACGCGTCGGCTTGATCGGACGCAACGGCACTGGCAAATCCTCCATGCTCAAAATTTTGGGCGGTATGGAGAAGCCCGATGACGGCTCCGTGCAGGTCCAGAACAACATCCGTATCGCCTACGTCGCGCAAGAACCCGCGCTCGACGCAGAAGCTACAATTTTTGTAGCTGTCAGTGCAGGTTTGGCAAGGGTTATTGGCCTGATTGAAGAATACTGCCAAGGCCATGGCGATCTGGATGCCATGCAGAGCGAGATTGAAGCACTGGACGGCTGGAACTGGGAACAGCGGGTGAACGAGACCCTGCACCGCCTGCATCTGGACCCTGATGCGATCGTCAGCACCTTGTCCGGCGGCACCAAAAAGCGTGTCGCCCTGGCCCAGGCACTGGTCGCACAACCCGATGTACTGCTGCTGGACGAGCCCACCAACCACCTGGACCTGGACTCCATCGAATGGCTCGAAGGCCTGCTGGTCGAATTCAAGGGCAGCATCATCACCATCACCCACGACCGCTCCTTTCTGGACAACGTGGCCACCCGCATCGTGGAGCTGGACCGGGGGCAATTGCTCTCGTATCCCGGCAACTTTGCCGCCTACCTGCTGCAAAAAGAAGAGCAACTGGCGCAGGAAGCCGTCATCAATGCGCGGGCCGACAAACTGCTGGCACAAGAAGAGATCTGGATTCGCAAGGGCGTTGAAGCCCGGCGCACCCGTGCCCAGGCCCGCATCGTGCGCTTGGGTGAGTTGCGTGCCAAACACCAGGCACGGCGCGACGTGGTGGGCAGCGTCAACATGGATGTCAGCAGTGGCGACAAGAGCGGCAAGCTGGTGTCGGAGATGACCCATGTCACCAAGACCTTTGGCGATCGGACCATCGTGCGCGACTTCTCCGCCACGATTCTGCGCGGCGACAAGATTGGCCTGTTGGGTCCCAACGGTGCTGGCAAGACCACCTTGCTCAAGCTCATCCTGGGTGAGCACAAGGCCGACCCCGCACCCGCCAACTCGCCCGCACCCGAACCCGGCCACAGCCCCTGGGGCACGGTGCGGCTGGGCGCCAACGTGACGGTGGCCTACTTTGACCAGATGCGCAACGCGCTGGACCTGGACGCCACGCTGGAAGACTTCATCAGCCCCGGCAGCGAGTGGATCGAAATTGGCAACCAGAAAAAGCACGTCAAGAGCTATCTGGGCGACTTTTTGTTCTCGCCGGCCCGGGCCAATTCGCCCGTGCGGTCTTTGAGCGGTGGCGAACGTAACCGCCTGCTGCTGGCACGTTTGTTTGCCCGCCCTGCCAATGTGCTGGTGCTGGACGAACCCACCAACGATCTGGACATTGACACCCTGGAGCTGCTGGAAGACCTGCTGCAAAGCTATGACGGCACGGTGTTCCTGGTGAGCCACGACCGCACCTTCCTGGACAACGTCGTCACCAGCACCATCGCTTATGAAGGTGATGCCAAATGGCGCGAGTACGAAGGCGGCGTGAGCGACTGGCTGACGCAGAGCAAGCGCGCCAACGACATTGCTGAAGGCAAGGGCCAAAAAGGGTCCAAGCCCTTTAATTTCGGGCGTGATCAGCTAGCAAAAGCAGAGCAAGCCACACCACCTGCGCCCGCACCGGCTGCCGCAGCAACGGCCCCTGCGGTCAAAACCCGCAAACTCAGCTTCAAGGAGCAGCGCGAACTCGATGGCCTGCCCGCCACCATCGCCGCACTCGAAGCCGAGCAGCAAGGCATCAACGAAGCACTTGCGGATGGCAGCCTTTACGGCAGCGACAGTGCACGCGCCATGCAGCTGGCCAATCGCAGCACGCAGATTGATGACGAACTGATGGCCGCGCTGGAACGCTGGGAAGAACTGGGCAAGCCCGTCAGCGTCTAGCAACAATGTGACAGCCTCCTGGAGGCTCGCGGGCGGATTGGCTCGACGGTACGCCTGCCTCACCGACTCGCCAGCATCAACGATGGCTTACCATACCGGCCATTTAACCCAATGGAGCCTTGGCATGCTGAAGTCGACAAAATCACATTTTTTCCATCACAGCACCTTGCTGCGTGTCGCCCTGGCCGCACTGACGACATTGCTCATCACCGGCTGTGCCACGCACTATGTAGACACAGCACTCAAGGACGTGCCACCGGAAAAGGTCATCAAGGTTCAGTCGCCCAAGCCGGTCCAGTTTTTGTTTGAGTTCCAGACCAAAGGCGCAACCAATGCACGCGCAACGGAGCAACTAAAAATCAAGGCAACAGAGCTTGTCCAGCGCAGCGCACTGTTCTCACAGGTCGGATCCGCACCTGTCGCCAGCGGTTCCGTCCTTAATATCGTCGTGAATAACGTGTTGCTCACCGACGACGCCGCAGCGAAAGGCTTTGTGACCGGCCTCACCTTTGGGCTGGCCGGCAGCACCGTCACAGACGGCTACATCTGCACGATCGACTATCTTCCCGGCGGCGCTGCGCCAAAAATTTCCAAAACGGTTCGTCATGCAATACATACTTCGCTAGGCTCCGCTGGTGCGCCTGTCAACGCACCAAAGTCGGCCTCGATTCAAGAAGCCGTGGAAACAATGCTTCGTCAAATCATCAGCAATGGTTTGAACAACCTCGCATCCGACCCCTCCTTTAATTGAACAGAAAGATTCCCATGATTCGCACCGTTCTATTGCTGGCCATGCTGGTAGGCAGCCTGGCGCTGACAGCTTGTGGCCAGATGGCTCTGAGTTATCAGCCCACAATGAAAAACCTGGAGGCATTGAGAACCTCCAGCATGGCACCGGTCAATGTCGGCAAGTTCTCCATTGCACCGGACAAGCCCGTCAGCATGGACCAATCGGTGACTGCCAGGGCGACCACGGTTGTATCGCCACACAACAATTCCTTCGCCTTGTTTTTGAAAGATGCACTCATTCAGGAGCTGCAGGCAAGCAACAAATACGATGCGAATTCCACGATCGTCGTCAACGGCTTACTCACAAAAAGCGCTCTGGATGCGTCTGTCGGCACTGGTAGAGGCACCCTGGCTGCCAGTTTTTCAGTGACCCGTGATGGCAAGCCCGTGTACAACAAGGAACTCGAAGAAAAAGCCGAGTGGCCCTCGGCGTTCATCGGGGCGGACGCCATCCCAACCGCCATCAATGAATACACGAGTCTTTACAAAAAGCTGCTGGGCAAGCTGTTCGGCGACAGCGACTTCAGGCAGGCCACACAAGTCAAATAAGGGCGACTCCATCCTCATCACTCCTAGCGTGCCAGCAGCAATGTGGGGATAGAGAAGCTTCGCCACACGTCCCCCCCCCTTTTTTTCAAGGAATTCTCCATGCGCAGCGTTGTTTTTGAATCTTTTGGCGACCCAAGCGCCGTTCTGACTCTGGCCGAGCGGCCGATGCCCGAACCGGCTGCCGGGCAGGTGCGCGTGCGCATGACCATGTCGCCCATACACAACCATGACCTGGCCATCATCCGGGGCGTCTATGGCTACAAGCCGCCTCTGCCCGCCGTGCCCGGCACCGAAGCTGTCGGCGTGGTGGATGCGCTCGGAGAAGGTGTGTCGCACTTGAGCAAGGGCCAGCGCGTCATGATGGCGGGGGCATCGGCCACCTGGGCGGAGTATTTTCTGGCACCCGCCGCGAAACTGATTCCGATGCCCGATGCCGTGCCCGATACGCTGGCCTGTCAGCTGATCGCGATGCCGCTGTCCGCCACCATGCTGCTTGAAGACCTGAATCTGAAAGCTGGTGACTGGATGGTGCAAAACACCGCCAATGGCGCAGTGGGCAAGACGCTGGCCATGCTGGCGCAAGCCCGTGGTGTCAATGTCGTGAATCTGGTGCGACGCGATGCGGGTGTGAAGGAGCTTGAAGCACTGGGCATCGCACACGGTGTCTCGACCGAGCAAGCCGGCTGGGAAGCGCGCGTGAAAGACATCACCGGCGGCGCACCGATTGTTCGTGCCGTGGACTCCATTGGTGGCGAGGCCGCCAACCAGATCATGAACGTGGTGGCCGTCGGTGCCACACTGGTGTCCTTCGGGGCCATGTCGGGCAAACCGCTGGTCATTGGCGCGGACAACCTGATCTTCAAGCAGGCCACCATCAGAGGCTTCTGGGGTAGCAAACGCACGGAAACCACTCCCCCGGCAGAACTGGGTCGCATGATCGGCGAACTGGTCAAGCTGGCTGCATCCGGCGCGCTGCGTCTGCCCGTGGAAGCCTCCTTTGATCTGGCGCAAGCAGCCCAGGCAGCGGCGGCGAGTGCAATACCGGGACGCGCGGGCAAGATCACCCTCACCGCTTGACCCAAGCCTGATCGGTCAGCGGCTTTTGCCCTTATCCTAGGCGTTTCGCCGCGCCCAGGAGATCCGCATGAGCAACCCGACTCGACGCCCCATTCGACGTATTGCCATCTGCACTGGCGGCGGCGACGCGCCGGGACTCAACGCCGTGATCCGGGCAACCGTCTCAGCCGCTGCCAACCGTGGCTGGGAATGCGTTGGCATACGGGACGGCTTCAACGGCATCCTGCAACCCGAGCGCTATCCCAAGGGCGGCGTGGTGCATCTCACGCGTGACCAGGTACGCGGTATCGCGCACCTTGGCGGCACCATTCTGGGAACCACCAACAAGGGCGACCCGCTTCACTTTCCCGTGAAGATGGCGGATGGCACAGTCGTGGAAACTGACCGCTCCCATGAAATCCTGGCCTACTTTGAACGCGAGGGCATCGACGCACTCGTGTCAGTGGGGGGCGATGGCTCACTGACCATCGCCAACGAACTGCACCGCAAGGGCCTGCGCGTGGTGGGCGTGCCCAAAACCATCGACAACGACCTGGACAAAACCTTCACCACCTTTGGTTTTGACACCGCCGTGTCGTTTGCCACCGAGTGCCTGGACCGCCTGCACAGCACTGCCGAGAGTCATCAGCGCGTGATGGTGGTGGAGGTGATGGGGCGTTATGCCGGCTGGATTGCGCTGCACGCAGGCATCGCGGGCGGCGCACATGCCATTCTCATCCCCGAGATTGCCTACGATCTGGACAAGGTCATCACCAAGATTCACGAGCGCGATGCCGAGGGGCGCATGTACACGCTGGTGGTGGTGGCCGAAGGGGCACAACCCAGACACGGTCACCGCGAGGTGCTGGCGCCCGCGGAGATAGGGCATGCAGAGCGTCTGGGCGGCATTGGCGAACATATCGCCAAAGAATTGGGAGAGCGCACCGGCAAGGATGCGCGTGTGGTGGTGCTGGGCCATTTGCTGCGCGGCGGCAGCCCCACATCATTCGACCGGCTCGCGGCTTTGCGCTTTGGCACGGCCGCCGTGCGCGCACTGGAGGAAGGCTTGTCCGGCATCATGGTGGCGCTGGCTTTCCCGAACGTGAACTATGTCAGCCTTGAAGAAGTGGCCGGCCGCATGAAAGCCGTGCCGCCTGACAGCGATACGCTGCAAACCGGGCGCGACCTGGGCGTGTGCTTCGGGGACTAGTCCTCTTCCTCTTCGCTGTTTTCGTCTTCCGCGCCATCCTTCAGGCGCTCATCCAGCCGCTGCCTGATGGTGGCCGCGTCCCGAATCAGGGTATCCACCGGCACCGTGGCCGCAAGCCGCCAGTTGGGTGGAAAAATGGCGGCCATGAACAGCTGATTGCTCAGACGCTTGTTCTGCAACCAGCTGCTGCCCATGATGGCGAAGGTGCCCAGCAAAGTGATACCGACCACGATGGAGACCACGGTCTTGCGACGCTGCGGCGCCATCACCAGCAAGTGCAGACTGAGGGCGGCCGCCGTGACCGGTGCGCTCAGGAGAAAATTGAAGCGCGCCAGACTCTCCCACGAGAAGGCAAACGCCATCAGGTACCCGGTGCCCGACAGCAAGGTGTCAGCCAGCAGCGCCGCGCACACAATGCGCACGTGCCGCCAAAAGTGGGGATGGCCCGCAAACAGCTTGGTCACCAGAGCCCACAAACCGGCCCACAGCAGCAAGGCCCCCAGCATCGCGCCCACCACCGAAACCGCCGCCTGGGCGAACCTGGCAGATTCGCTGGCCTTGAACCAGGTCTGCACCAGCACCAGCGCCACTGTGGCAAGCACCAGCACCACCGTCGACGCACCGGTTCGCCAGGGCAACTGCGGCAACCTTTGCTCTGGCGCCACCGGCATTCCCGGCAGACGCAGCCGCAGGCGCAAGCGGCCCAGGACAAGATCCTCGCCCGCAGGCCAGTCAAACCGCGTTGCGCGCTGATGCAGGGTTTTGCCGCAACGCACGCCATTGAGGGTGTCGAGCACTTGCACCACCACCTGCCCGGACGCGCCAGCCTCAATGCGCAGATGTTGCGCGGCCACGTGAACATCGTCCAGCACCAGGTCGGCATCAAGCGCGCGGCCGACCGTCATGGGCCAGTGGGTCACCGGCAATCGCGCCACCGTGGCGCCGTTGCGATCAAACACCTCCAGCAGACCCTGTAAACCGGCAGGGCGTGCTGGCTGTGATACGGGCTCATCATCCTCCATCATCACGGTATCGCCAAAGCTCATCGTGCGCCCTCCCACTTGAACCCGTTCAAATAGTAGGCCACCAGGGCCAAGCCATTGTCAAAGCTCATGCCGTGGGCGTCCATCCGCCCCTGCACACCCTGGGTGGGCCGGTTGACCGAGGTCACCAGCACCGAGACGTTGTAGAGCCCGCGCAGCTTGCGGTAGGCACTCATGCAAACCACGGCCCGCATGGCCATGCCGTCGCGATCAATGAAGCGCTCAGAACACTCGGCGGCGGTCATGCGGCTCGTGCCACGCATTGCAAATCGCTCGTTGGCCATGCTGTCGGAGTACATCCGGGCAAAACGCAGGGCGCTGAACCTGGGTGCGTCGTAGGCCTCAAAAAACAGGCGGATGAAGCCGGTCGTGGTTTCACCGGCAAAAACCTGGCTGTCCAGTTGGCAATTCGTGCGCACCAGGTCAAAGGCCTTGAAATCTGCATCGCGCGCCCTGCCCCAGCAGCGCGCCAGGGCGTCATCCGGCACTGGCACGCTGTAGCCACCATGCTTCTGCGCCTTGAACGCCGTGGCGGTGAAGCGCTTGGTCACCTGGTCCTGGTGCTCCAGCAGTTGGCGCGTCACCTCGGCCTGCGCCTTGCGGGTGATAGGGTTCAGGGTTGCCGCGCGTGCCAGCAAGGCCTGGGCAAACTCGGCGGGCACCAGAAAACTCAGCAACTCGCCATCAAGCCGCTTGGACACGTTGATGCCAATCACCAGCCCAGCCTCATCAATCACCGGGCCACCGCTCATGCCGGGATTGATGGCGCCACCGAAAAAGATGCGCGGATAAAAACTGCGCTGCACCAGCCCGTTGTAAGTGCCCTCGGTCACGGCAAAACCGATATCCAGCGGATTGCCCAGCGAATAGAGACGCTCGCCCCGCTCCAGGGCCTGGTCCTTGCTGCGAAAACTCAGAGCGGGTCGCTGCGGGCCGGCGTCCTTCACGCGCAGC
Organism: Rhodoferax sp.; assembly: GCF_018780565.1. Classification (GTDB taxonomy): domain Bacteria; phylum Pseudomonadota; class Gammaproteobacteria; order Burkholderiales; family Burkholderiaceae_C; genus Rhodoferax. The sequence continues at coordinate 549,702 of NZ_JADMJN010000003.1, read as the reverse complement.
AGGGCCAGATCATGGGCCACGTCAAACGCCAGCAACTCGACCTCCGCCTGTTTGCCATCGACCGGCACGTACACGCCCCGGTAGCGCTCGGGCTCCAGCGCCAGCTGGCTGGCCACGTGGAAATTGGTCATGATGAGGCCATCTGCAGACACGAAAAAGCCCGACCCGACACTCGACTGGGTGTTGGTGTTGCGCAGCAGGGTGCGGATTTGCACCAGCTTGTCGCGCGAGCTCTGGTAAGCACGCTGGGCATCGTGGGAAATGGGCGCAGCGTCAGAGCCGGGCTTTGGCAGCGTGGCCTCCGCACCCACCGCAGCCTGGGCCATCGCGCCAGGTGCGCCCAGCATGCAGAGAACCAGGAAAAGCGCTTTGAGCCATCGGGCAAGTGGAGTCATGCCCTGATTCTAGGGGTGCACGGTGCAAATTTTTTCAATCGACTTTCGCGGATATCAAACCAGGCAGGCTCATCAGCCTTTACCATGCAGCCAAACAAATCCATTGGAGAGACAAATGTCTGTGATCACCAATATCGAAGATCTGCGCGTTCTGGCGCAAAAACGCGTGCCCCGCATGTTCTACGACTACGCCGACTCCGGCTCATGGACCGAGAGCACCTACCGCGCCAATTCGGCCGATTTCCAGAGCATCAAGCTGCGCCAGCGCGTGGCGGTGAACATGGAGAACCGCAGCACGCGCAGCACCATGATCGGGCAGGACGTTGCCATGCCGGTGGCCATTGCACCCACCGGCCTGACCGGCATGCAGCATGCCGATGGCGAAATCCTGGCGGCACGGGCAGCCAAGAAATTCGGTGTGCCGTTCACCCTTTCCACCATGAGCATCTGCTCGATTGAAGACGTGGCGGCCCAAACCGGCGGTCACCCCTTCTGGTTTCAGCTCTACGTGATGAAAGACCGGGACTATATCGAACGCCTGATCGACCGCGCCAAGGCAGCCCAATGCTCGGCTCTGGTGCTGACACTGGATTTGCAGATCATCGGGCAGCGCCACAAGGACCTGAAAAACGGCCTCTCCGCACCGCCCAAGCTCACCATCGCCAACATCCTGAACATGATGACCAAACCGCGCTGGGGCCTGGGGATGCTGGGCACCAAACGGCACGGCTTTGGCAACATCGTCGGTCACGTCAAGGGCGTGGAAAACATGGGCAGCCTGAGCGAATGGACCGCCAAGCAGTTTGACCCGGCGCTTAACTGGGGCGACGTGGAATGGATCAAGAAGCGCTGGGGCGGCAAGCTCATCATCAAAGGTATTCAGGACGTCGAGGATGCTCGCCTGGCCGTGAACTCCGGCGCTGACGCGCTGATCGTCTCCAACCACGGCGGACGTCAGCTCGACGGTGCTGAAAGCAGCATCCGCGCACTGCCGCAAATCGTGGCTGCCGTAGGCCAAGACATCGAGGTGCACATGGACGGTGGCATCCGCTCGGGGCAGGATGTGCTCAAGGCCCGCGCACTGGGCGCACAGGGCACTTACATTGGCCGCGCCTTTCTCTACGGGCTGGGCGCCATGGGCGAAGCCGGTGTGACCAAGGCGCTGGAGATCATCCACAAGGAACTGGACCTGACCATGGCCTTCTGTGGCCACACCCACATCAATACGGTGGACAAGGGCATCCTGCTGCCAGGCACTTATCCGACCTGAGGCACCGCTGCCGCCGAGCCCTAGAGCTGGTGCGTGACCAGTTTGAAGTCAGCATCTTCGGCAAAGGGCTTGGCGGTGAAGCCCAGGCCTTTCATCAGTTTCAGCATGGTGGGATTGTTGGCCAGCACCAAGCCTTCGATTTCAGTCAGGCCTTTCTCGCGGGCGAAGTCCATGATGGAGAGCATCAGCCGCGATCCCAGACCCTTGCCCTTGAAATCATCGGCCACCACCAGCGAAAACTCGCAGGTGGTGCGATCCGGGTTGGTGATGTAACGCGACACACCCACGATGCAGGCCACTTCCGTCGTTTCGCCGTTGGCGTCCACCTGCTTCTCGCGGGTGACGGCTACCAGCGCCATTTCACGGTCGTAGTCGATCAGCGTGAAGCGCGACAACATGGTGGGAGGCAACTCCTGCATGCTGGAGACGAAACGGAAGTAGCGGCTCTCCGGCGACAGCTGGCGCACGAACTCCTGCAGCATGGTGGCATCGTCCGGGTGAATCGGGCGCACGGTGCATTCACCACCGCCATGCAAAGGCCACAGCTGTTCATGCTGAGACGGGTAAGGCAGGATCGCCAGGTGGTTGTAGTTGCGTGCCGACGGCGGGGCGTTGTCGATCACGATGCGAGCATCCACCGCCAGCGCGCCCGACTCGTCCACAATGATCGGGTTGATGTCCATCTCGCGCAGTTGCGGCAGCTCGCACACCATTTCCGACACGCGCAGCAGCACCTGCTCCAATGCCTCCATATTGACGGCGGCAGCGCCGCGCCATTCGCCCAGTGTTTCGGCCACACGGGAACGCTCGATCAGGCGGCGCGCCAGAAACTGGTTCAGCGGCGGCAGCTCCATGGCACGGTCGTTGATCAGCTCGATCATGGTGCCGCCGGCGCCAAAGGCAATCACCGGACCAAACGGGTCATCGGTCACCAAACCGATGTAGATCTCGCGGCCACGTTTCTGCGCCGACATGTTCTGCACCGTGACGCCATTGATGCGCGCACCGGGCTGCAGCCTGGCCACGGCCTGCATCATGTCGTTGTACGTGTCGCGCACGCCCACGGCGTTGAGCACATTGAGCGCCACACCCTGCACATCGGATTTGTGGCTGATGTCGGGTGAGTCGATCTTGAGCGCCACCGGGAACCCCAGCTGCGTGGAAATCATGATGGCTTCGGTGACGCTGCGCGCCAGGATGGTCTTGGTCACTGGAATATGAAACGCAGCCAGCAGGGCCTTGGACTCCATTTCGGTGAGCACCTTGCGGCGCTCAGCCAGCACGCTTTCAATCAACATCCGCGCACCCTCCACATCGGGCTTGGCCAGGTCGGACAAGGGCGGGGGCGTCTGTTGCAGCAACTGCTGGTTCTGGTAGAACGAGGCGATGTTGCTGAACGCACCGACGGCTGCTTCAGGCGTGCGAAAGGTGGGGATAAGCGCATCATTGAGGATGCGCCTTGATTCACCCACGCTGGCGTCGCCCATCCAGCAGGTCAGCAAGGGCTTGCCCAGGCGTTTGTTGATGTCGGCCAGTGCAGTGGCAATGCCGGCACCGTCAATGCCAATCCTGGGTGAATAGATGGCCAGCACCCCGTCGATCTGGGGAGCTTTGCCAGCAGCCGCAATGGCGGCCATGAAATGCGCCGGCCCGGCATCTTGCGAAACATCAATCAAGTCGGACAAGGATGCCAGGGGTGGCAAGTCAAGTTTGAGCAGGCGTGCCTGCTCAGGCGTCAGGCAACCCAACTGCAGATTGATCTCGCTCACCCAATCGGCTGCCAGCACACCGGGGCCCCCGCCATTGGTCACAATCGCCAGACGCCGCCCCACCGGCCGGTAACGCGAGGCCAGGCATTTGGAGGCCGAAAAAAGCTCCACGAATGAGCGCACCCGCACCGCGCCTGCGCGGCGCAAGGCCGCATCAAACACATCGTCGCTGCCCACAATGGTGCCCGAATGCGTGAGCGCCGCCTGGTTGCCAGCCGACCGGCGACCGGCCTTGAGCACGACCACGGGTTTGACATTGGCCGCCGCCCGCAACGCGCTCATGAAGCGGCGTGCGTTGTTGATGCCTTCCAGGTAGACCACGATGCTGTGGGTATGCGCATCGGCCGCCAGAAAATCCAGCACCTGGGCCATGTCCACCGCCGTGTTGGGGCCCAGGGACACCACGGTCGAAAACCCTACCGCATTCTTTTGGGCCCAGTCCAGAATGGAGGCGGTCAGCGCACCCGATTGCGACACCAGCGCCAGCGGCCCCTGCGCGCACAGGTCACCGGCCACACTGGCATTGAGGTTGAGGTGCGGGCGCTGAAAACCCAGGCAATTCGGCCCCAGCAGATGGATGCCATCGCGCCGGGCAATTTTGTGCAGCTCAGCCGCCTGCGCGGCATCGATGCCGCTGGAAATCACCAGGGCGGCGCGGCACTTGATGCGACCGGCAATCTCCAGGGCGGATGCCACCTCGGCCGGTGGCATGGCAATCACCGCCAGATCGGCATGGGTGTTGGCCAGATCAGCCAGCGTGCCACTGGCATGGATATCCAGAAACACCAGGGTTCCGGCATAGCGCTGTGCCCGCAGCATGCGGTGCAGGACCTGTGCTTGCGCAGTCTGCGAACTGGAGTCGTCCGCCGTGCCCGCAAAAACAGCAATGGAGTCGGGTGAAAAAAGTGGCGTCAAAAAATGCTTGTCCATGCAGACTCCCGTCGGAAAATAGTTCACTGGTGCACAGCTTAACGCCTGCGCACGGCCATCGCCTTGACTTGAGGCAGCAAGCGTTCGCGTTATCCTCATGGCATGCGCAATTTTGTTCTTTGGCTGAGCCCGGCCCGACTCCCTTTTCTGGTGCTCACCCCTGCCTGCGTGTCGCTGGGCCTCGCCAGCGTGCATTGGACCCACGACCATCTGGACCTGCTCATGGCTGCGCTGGTGATGCTGGGCGCATTGGCCGCCCACGTCAGTGTCAATGCGTTCAATGAATACCTGGATTTTCGCAGTGGCCTGGACGCCATGACAAAGCCGACCCCCTTCAGCGGCGGCAGCGGTGTGCTGCCGGCGCACCCGGATCTGGCGGGGCCCACGCTCGCCATGGCGGTGGGCAGCCTGGCGATCAGCATCGGCGTGGGCCTGTATTTTGTGGTGTGGCAAGGCCTTGCCTTGTTGCCGCTGGGTTTGGTGGGCATCGCGCTGGTGCTGGCCTACACGCCGTGGATCACCCGCCATACGCTGCTGTGCCTGATTGCGCCGGGCCTGGGTTTTGGCCCCCTGATGGTGGTGGGCACCCATGTTGCCTTGACCGGGAGCTACTCGGGCACCGCCTTGGTCGCCTCCCTCGTGCCCTTTTTTCTGGTCAACAACTTGTTGCTGCTCAACCAGTTCCCCGATGCACAGGCCGACGCCCGTGTGGGCCGCCGCCATATTCTGGTGACCTCGGGACCAGCCGTTGCAGCACGGTACTACACGGCATTCGCGGCGCTGGCTTTTGTCAGCCTCACGGTCGCCGTGTTGGCGGGCTTGCTCCCGGCTGGTGCCTTGCTGGGCCTGCTGACACTGGCCCTGGCACTGCCCACCATGCGGGATGTGCGCACCCATGCGCTGGACATACAACAGCTGTTACCCGCCATGGGGCGCAACGTGCTGCTCGCCATCCTGACACCGGTGCTGATGGCCACCGGGATGTTGATGTCGTGAGCACGACACCAAGCGGTGTGATCCGCCGCATTGCCCACCTCGACATGGATGCCTTCTATGCGTCCGTCGAACTGCTGCGCTACCCGCAGCTCAAGGGCTTGCCGGTGGTGATTGGCGGTGGACGACGTGCCGAAGATGAAACACTGCGCCAGACCTATGCGGGCCATACCCTGGCCGATATCCCGCTGGATGAATTTCCCCGACTCAAGGGCTACACCGGCCGCGGTGTCATCACCACCGCCACCTACGCGGCACGCCAGTTCGGCGTGGGCTCGGCCCTGGGCCTGATGAAGGCCGCCAAGCTGTGTCCGCAGGCCATCTTGTTGCCGGTGGATTTTCAGGAATACCGCAAGTACTCCCATGCGTTCAAGGCCATCATTCTTGAGATTGCACCGCTCATGGAAGACCGTGGCGTGGACGAGGTCTACATCGACTTCACGGAGGTCCCCGGCGGCCAGCGCGAAGGCGGGCGCGTGCTGGCGCGACTGATCCAGAAAACCATTTTCGAGAAGACCGGCCTGACCTGCTCGGTCGGCGTCGCGCCCAACAAGCTGCTGGCCAAAATGGCCAGCGAGTTCAACAAGCCCAATGGCATCTCCATCGTTCTGGAAGAAGATGTGCAGGACAAGATCTGGCCACTGGCCTGCCGCAAGATCAACGGCATCGGCCCCAAGGCCGATGAAAAGCTCAAGGGCTTGGGCATCAGCACCATCGGTGAACTGGCCCAGAAAGACCTGCCCTGGCTGGTGGCGCAGTTCGGCAGGAAAACCGGCGCCTGGATGCATGATGCCGCCCGCGGCCACGATACGCGCCCGGTGGTCACCGAGAGCGAACCCGTGTCCATGAGCCGCGAAACCACCTTTGAGCGCGACCTGCACGCCGTGCGCGACAAGGCCGAGCTGGGTGCCATCTTCACGCGCCTGTGCACCAGTGTGGCCAATGACCTGCAGCGCAAAGGTTATGTCGGCAAGACCATCGGTATCAAGCTGCGCTATGACGACTTCAAAAGCGTCACCCGCGACCAGACCCTGGACACCTTCACGGCAGACGCGCAAACCATCCGCCAAACGGCCGGGCAGTGCCTCAAACGTGTGCCGCTGGACAAACGCTTGCGCTTGCTGGGCGTGCGAGTGGGCACGTTGTTAAAAGCGACCGACGCCGAAAATTATGAGCAAAATAGGACTCTACCCCCCGTAGAACATGCCTTGTCAGCTACCAATTCAATAGCAAAAATCGATCAGCTGTTTTGACGACAAAGGGTGTTGACAGAGACTTACGCGTAACTTACATTGGCTCTTTCGTACCGGAGGTTGCCATGATTCACCACATGCCCCATCATCTCCCGCTGGCCAAACTTCAGCGCATCAAGAAGTGGCATGTGGAACACCGACCGGAACATCCGCTGGAATATCAGTTGTGGGACACCATGCTCATTCTCTGGGTGCTCGGGCGCGTGGGCTGGCTGCCCGCCTTCGCGCTGGACGCGCCGTGGGCCTATCCCCTGTGTCTCGCGGGCATGCTGGCACCGCACCTGTATGTGGGCTGGCGCCTGAAGGCGGATGCGACGCAGCGCGTGCGGTGCGACTGGCGGGACAGCTTGAATTGAGCCGCTTGAGGACTTCTTCATCGGGCATGTCCGCGCGACAGTCGCTCCAGCCGTAGGCCTAAGGGAAAAATCTACAGCGATGAAGACGACACTGCCTCTGCCTCTGCCTCTGCCTCTGCCTCTGCCTAGCGCAAGCTATTGCGTATATCAGGCAGTTGCTGAATCAATTGAGGTAACGCCGTCTTAACGGTTTCCCAAACGGTATCGAGGTTAATTTCAAAATACCCATGGGCAATCCGATTGCGCATACCCTTCATATTGCGCAATGGCAACCGCGGATGTTCATTCGCAAACGTTTCGTATTCTTTCAACAATTTGGCGGCCTCCTCACCAATCAAAATGAGGTTAAGGACAACGGCCTGCTGAGTTTTCTTGTCGCCCAGAAAATCCTCTTTGGTCAGCCCCTCGACATAATCGCACGCTTGCTTTGCGGCTTCCAGCATGTGGTCCAGGTAATCAGGAATACGATTGCTCGCGCTCATATCGGCCTCGCCTCCGCCAGAACTTGAGCCCGAAATTTGGCGGGCAGATCACCAGGCGTCAACAAGTCGACGGGGACACCCAGCAGTTCTTCCAACTCAACCTGCAAGCCACCCAAGTCAAACAGTGTGGTCCCTGGCAGTGGGTCGACCAGCAAATCAATATCGCTACCCTCTGTGTCTCGTCCATAAATGACCGATCCGAACACCCGGGGATTTACCGTTTGATAACGCGCAGCCGCCTCGCGAACGGCAATGCGTTTGAGTTCCAGGGATTGGGATGGTTTCATGGTGTATTGACCTCAGTTGCTGCAAATACTAGCGCAATGCGAAACAGCACGGTGCACATCAACCCGCCCGTTCCAAATTCAACGCCAGCAGGCGCTTGAGGATTTCTTCATCGGGCATGTCCGCGCGATAGTCGCTCCAGCCGTAGGCCTGGGCCACTGCGGCGTCCAGCGCCTTGTGGGCCGCGTCCAGCCAGGCGGGCGACAAGTTGTAGAGCTTGGTCAGCGTGCGCTCGGCCAGGTCTTTTTCGTGGCCGGGTTTGGGCAGGATGCGGTCGGGGTACGGGCTTTTGTCCATGCCCAGTGGGGTGACCTCGGGCACACGGTCGGTCCACTCGGGCGGGTTGAGCCAGGCTTCGCGCAGGTCGTTCAGGCGCTTGGCGGCTTGGGCGATATGGCTGGCGTTTTCTCTCACGCCTGGCGTTGTGGTGCACTGGTTTGGCTGGGGGGTGGGCTCGCCTGACTGTGCGTTGGGCTCGCCCGGCCGGGCTGGCACAGGGGGCGGGGGCTCATACGCTTCGCTTTTTGAAATCGCCCCCACCCCCTGTGCCAACCCGGCCTGGAGTGCTTGGCTGGGCGCGGTTGTCGTCGCTATGTTTTTAGTAGCTACTTTGGCAATAGATACGAGGTCTAGAGGCTTATTTGACTCTGAAAGTCCGGCGGGAATGACGGCGCCGCCTTCCAGCGTTTCGGTACGCTGGTGGGCCGTGTCGGCAGGGGTGAGGCCGGCGGGGAAGGGGAAGGTTTCGAAGCAGGTGGTGGGGGTGTAACGCGGGTCGTTACCTACGCCAAGCCAAGTGCACATGCGCAGCGACCAGAGTTCGTGGAAGCGGCTGTGCAGGATGCCAAAGGTGGTGTCGTCGGAACGGGCGGTGACAACCAATTGCCCGTCGAGGATGATGCCGGGTTGAAGCCAAACGAACAGACGGTATTTGGCAACGCGAGCCGTGGCGAGCGAACGCGGCAGCTTTGCTATGGCACCGCGCAGATCTGGCGCCGGTCTTGCATGAAGCCACCAACGGCGCTTTTCCAATTCGTTTCGCACGACTTCGCGTTGCGGACGAACCGCGCGGTCTAGGTGGGAAAACGGCGCTTCGTAGAGCGCGGCTTCGTTTTGAGGGAGATCAAGCCCGTAATCAACAATCCACTGATCGAGCGGTCGCCGCGTCACATCAAGGCCGTTGAACCACGGCTTGACTACCTCCGCGTTGCTCTTGCCATTCGGGTTTGGCAAACGTAGCCACTGACGGGCTACTTCTCCGGTCACGTCAAAACTGCCCTTCTTCATGCCACCGATAAAGCACGCTGCTTTGTTGGTTCGCAAGGGGCTTGCTGCTGTCAAATCCAGCGACGTCCCGGTTTCAGCACCAGCCGTCAGGTCCGCATGTATCGCCGTGACATCGTGCCCATCCAGCATCGCGTCTTGCGAGGCATGTCCAAAAGCAATCAGCGACACTCGAACCGCCGCCCCTTCGTTTACCCAGCCTTCATCACTCCACGCTTCATAAATCCGCGTGGTGTCGCAAATCGCTTCGAGCACCTTGCGATTCTTGCCACCGCGAATCGAGTTCGTCGCAACCAGCCCTGCCGCGCCCAGCCCGCTGGTTTCAATCGCCTTGCGTGCCTTCTCAAACCAGTAGCACACCAGGTCCGCACCACCGGGCACACGACCCTCGTACACCTTGCGCAAGGTGGTGGTGTAGTTATCCCCCAACTCAGACCGCATCTTCTTGTCACCCAAAAACGGGGGATTCCCAATCACCACGCTGGCCCGAGGCCAGTCTGCTTCCAAGGCAAGTGGCGCAGCCAGAGCCCCAGCGGGGGCAGCGCCAGCGTCCCCCCGCCCCATCAGGCTCTGCGGAGTGGGCGGGGCAGATGTTGGGGGCGATTTCGGAACCGAAGGTTCATGAGCCCCCGGCGTCTGCCCCGCCCGCTCCGCAGAGCCTGTACCCCCCGCAGCCACAAACGTCAGCAAAGCATCCCGGCACTCAATATGGTCCAGCGGCTCCAGCACAGGGTTGGTCTTGAAATCGTAGCCATGCTCAATGCGCCACTGCAACTCGCCAATCCACACCGTCACCCGCGCCAGCTCAGCCGCGTACTCGTTCAACTCAATGCCCAGCACGTTGTGCGGCCCGGTCACCAGATCGGCCTGCCGGTCCAACCCCAGGGCGGCGGCGTCCAGATGGCTCTTGTGCTCAATGTCCTTCAAGGCCTTGAGACCCAGAAACAAAAAGTTGCCGCTGCCACAGGCCGGGTCGAGCACGCGGTAGTCCTTAAGCTGCTCCAGCCACAGCACGAACCTGGCTTGTGCGGCCTTGTGGTGTTTGTCGTTTCTTTTGATACTTTTGGCCATCAGCCCCCGTATCTCTTGGGCTATAAGCTCCCATTTTTGTAGCAATGGCCGACTTAGCACCGGCTCCACAATGCGCAGGATGGTGGCCGGGTCGGTGTAGTGCGCGCCCAGCTGGCTGCGCTTGCTGGGGTCCAGCCCCCGCTCGAACAGCGTGCCGAAAATGGACACGTCGATGGCGGACCAGTTCAACGCGGCGGCGTTGCGAAGCTCGGTCACTTCCATGATGGTGAGCGCGGGTACTTTCACCTTCTTGAACAGGCCGCCATTGAACCAGGGAATGTCGTCGTTGCCATACAGGCCGCCCTTGCGCATGACCGTGAACAGATTGGTCAGGCCCAGCGTAAGCTTGTCGCTGGTGAGGTTTTTGTTGTTCACCAGCCCTTCAAACATGCGCCCGGGCAGCAGGCTCACGTCTTCGGCAAAAAAGCAGAACAGGCATTGCGTGAGGAAGTGGGCCACCTCGTCGGCATGCGCTTGCCAGCCTTGCGGGTCAAGGTCTTTGGCGGGGCCGCGGTTGCGCAGACCATCGGCCAGGGTGGAAAAACTTTTGGCAGCGGCTTCCGTGATGTCGCGGCTGGTCTTTTTGGGGCGGAAACTCTCGGGGTCGGTCCACAGGCGGCGCAGAAGAGCCTGCTTGTCGGGCTGGTCCAGCTCGTGCAAGAGCACGGTATGCACTTCCGACGGGTGGCCGTTGAACTGGGTGTGGATGCGGGTGGTGAGCCGGTCACACACCACCAGCAGCGGCGGGTTGGAGAGCGCCAGGCTGTAGGTCAGGAGTTGCTTGAGCGCGGTGTCCAGATTGCGGCCCGGGGCCTTGTTTTCCCAGGCGAAGTGGTTGCGCATGAACACATCGGCATAGCCGCGCGCCTCGCCCAGCACCAGGGTGTCCTGCTCAAAGAGGTAGTCGCCGGAACTGCCCGGCGTGGGCACGCCCAGTAACTGACACAGGTCCATGAAGTGGGGCTGCGCGCCCTGGCGTTCATTGAGGTCATAAGCGGGGCCGCCGGGGCCCCATTTGGCGATGAATTGCTGAGGGGTCATGAGTGGTCCGGGTGTCAGTAGCCGTGCAGGGCGAAGTCCAGGGCGTCCCAGATGGCCGCAGCGTTGTGCCCGAGGTTGGCAACCGGGCGGCGCAGGTCGCCGGGTTCAAAGGATGTGATGGCAAGTGTTTCCAGCACCAGTGTTTCACCGGCGACCTCCACCCAGGGATTGAGCGTGTTGGTGGGCCCCCGCTGCGCCTGCGCCCGCGCCAGCGCAACGGTAATCACAGCGATGGGGCGATTTAGAAAGTTGCTTTGAATGGCGAGTACGTAGGGATGGGTATCGCGTAACTCTTCAACGGGATTGGGATAGACGTCGAACTGGGCCATCAGACAACTTTGTCCGCGGGTGTGAGGGCAGGGTTTTGCTCCCTCAATGCTTTCTCTTTGCGCCATTCGTGGATACGCCGCCCCATGGAGCCAATTTTGGCCATGCGCTCGTTCATGGCCTCAATGGCTTCCTTGTTTTCTTCTTCCCACTGGCTGCGTGCAGCTTCTTTTTCAGCAGGAGTTCGTGCAGCAGCGGCCGCGCGCCGCGCCAACCGTTCGGGGGTAAGCCAACCGTCACCTTGCATGGCGGGAACGGCGGCGTGGGCGACCGTATCGACCTTGTAAACAGCCAGCTCTTCCTGCACGGCATGCGTCAGCGGCACGACTTTCACCGGCGTCAGCGTGACCGCACCGTCGGCCGCGATCTGCATGTCAAACAGCTGGCCTGCGTATTTTTTGCCCAGCGATATCTGGCCGCTGGCGCCGACTTCCTTGAGCATGGCAATCTCCTGTTGTGCCTTCATGCAATCATGCAGCATGAAAATAGAGACGTCAAGCTGGCGACTCAAAAAGCGGCCTGGTTTGCACTACAGTCTGGGGATGAACACCTCAAAACCCCTCACCTGCTTCGCCCTCTCTACCGAAAACCACATTGCCCATCTGGTGCTGAACAAGCCCGAGGCCATGAACACCATGCACCCCACGTTCTGGCGCGAGCTGGACGAGGTGCTGACCCAACTGCACAAGGACAACGCTGCCCGCGTCCTGGTCATCAGCAGCACCGGCAAGCATTTCAGTGCCGGCATGGCGCTGGACACTTTCTCGGGTGCCATCACCATGGCCGACGAAAGCCCTGAAGGCCGCGCCGCCATGTTTGACTCGCTTACCGACATGCAGGCCACCTTCACCAAGCTGGAGACGCTGCGCATTCCCGTGGTGGTGGCCATCCAGGGCGGCTGCGTGGGCGGCGCGGTGGACCTGGTGACCGCGTGCTGCATCCGCTATGCCACGGCTGACGCGTTTTTCTGCATTCAGGAGATCAACATCGGCATGGTGGCTGACGTGGGCACGCTGCAGCGCTTGCCCAAGCTCATTCCGCTGGCGGTGGTGAAAGAGCTGGCCTACACCGGACGACGCATGTCCGCGCAAAAGGCACAAGGCTACGGCCTGGTCAACGAGGTGTTCGATACGCCCGAGGCCACGCTGGCCGCGGCCATGCAATGCGCCACCGAGATCGCCGCCAAGCCACCCGTGGCCATCTGGGGCACCAAACAGGTCATCCACTACACACGGGACCATTCCGTGGACGACTCGCTCAAGCAAATGGGCTGGATCCAGGGCGCTATCTGGAGCAACCGCCATGTGATGGAAGCGGTCGGGGCCATGAAAGGCAAGCGCGCGGCGGACTTCCCCGCATTGAGCCCCCTGCGCGATTTCCGCGACCTGGGCTAAACCGGCTGACGACTACTGCCGCGCGGTGCGGGTGTTGCCCGGCATCGCTTGCGGATAGCTGGTGCGAAACGGATTGATGTCCAGCCCGCCCCGGCGGGTGTAGCGGGCGTAGACCGACAGCTTTGCGGGCTTGCAGCGCGTCCAGATGTCCATGAAGATGCGCTCCACGCATTGCTCATGAAACTCATTGTGGTTGCGGTAACTCACCAGGTATTGCAGCAGGCCTTCCTGCTCAATTGGCAAACCGCTGTAGCGGATCTGCACACTGGCCCAGTCGGGCTGGCCCGTGACCAGGCAATTGCTTTTGAGCAGGTTGCTGGTCAGCACTTCCGACACGGCCGGTTCGTCCGGCACTACCCGCAACAAATCCGGCGCGGGGGTGTAGCGGGTGCATTCCACATCCAGCCGGTCCAGACTCAGGCCATCGAGCTCGTACACAGGCTCGCGGTCAAACATCTCGGGCAACACAATCGTGACGCCAATCGAAGGTGCCGAGAAGCCGCCAGCTGTCTGATCCACTGGGGGGATGGGCCGCCATGCGGCCTCGCTCAGGTCTGCCCGCAAGCGGGCCTTGACTGCATCCACATCGGCAAAGCGGGTGTTGTTGAAGCTATTGAGGTAGAGCTTGAGCGATTTGCTCTCAATGATGTTGCTTGACTCGCAGGGCACGGTGAAATGCGCCAGCGCCACCTGGGGCTTGCCACGCAGGTTGAGCCAGCTCAGTTCAAAGGCACTCCACATGTCAGCGCCAAAAAATGGCGTCACCGCGTCAAGCCCGATGTCGCGGCGCTTGGCTACCCGCGGAATCGGAAACAGCAAGGACGCATCGTACTGGTCGATATAGGCCGAGGCTTTGCCCAGCTGGGAATGTTCAGGCGTATTCATGCCGCTTTCAGGTGAGGAATCAAAGGCTCCAGCAGACGCTCCACCACGCCCGGCGGCAAGTCGTGGCCCATGCCCTCAATGCCCACCAGTTTGGCGCCGGGAATGCGTCGGGCAGTGTCTTCGCCGCAGGCATAAGGCACCAGCGGGTCGGCCTTGCCGTGCAATACCAGGGTGGGCAAACTCAGTCGCGTCAGCTGGGCCGCACGGGAAATGTCCGATGCGATCGCCAGCATCTGGCGCAAAGTGCCCACCGGATGAAAGCTGCGCTTGATGCCGACCAGAATGCGCTCGCGCACTTCGGGTTCGGGCACCGGAAACGCAGGACTGCCAATGACCTTGAACAGCTTGACGTAATGGTCGACCACGGCCTGCGGGCTGTTGTTGACCGGGCGGCGCAGCATGGCACGCATCACGTGGGGGCTGGCTTTGGGCAAGTCCCGGGCGCCGCTGGTGCTCATCACACTGGTCAGGCTCAAAATCCGCTTGGGAGCGGCCAACGCCACGCGCTGCGCGATCATGCCACCCATGCTGACACCCACCACATGCGCTTTGTCGATGCCCAGGGCATCCAGCACGCCCAGTGAATCGGCCGCCATGTCGCTCAGCGTGTACGGCGCACGCGGCGTGAAGCCGAGCTTCTGTTTGAGTACCGCCAAAAGAATGTTGGGTTTGCCCAGCGCATCAAAGTGCTGGCTCAGGCCGATGTCACGGTTGTCGTGCCGGATGACCCGGTAACCGGCATCCACCAGTGCCTGCACCAGCTGCGGCGGCCAGGCCACCAGTTGCATGCCCAGGCCCATGATCAGTAACACCACGGGGCGCGCTGGCCCCGGTGTGCCGGGGCCGCTGTCTTCCACTTCAATGTCAATGTTGTTTGCTCTGATTTTCATAGCTATAGGTGCTTTTTCAACGGGGGCCAGAACCCATTTTTATTCAAAATCTATTGACCTTGACCGCGACGGAACACCAGCCGGTCCGGCCGGGATGCGGTCGAGTCAAAAGCATAGCCTTCCTCACAAAACGCTTCCAGCTGGCGGGGCGTTACCACCCTGTGTGTCGCCGCAAAGCGCGCCATCAGGCCGCGTGCCCGCTTGGCCATGAAGCTGATGATTTTGTACTGGCCATTTTTGTACTCCTCAAACACGCATTCGATCACGCGCGCCTTGAGGGTCTTTGCATCCACCGCCTTGAAGTACTCCTGCGAGGCCAGATTGACCACCACCGGCGACACATCTGATTGCAGACGTTCATTCAGGTAGGCGGAAATCTGTGAGCCCCAAAACTTGTAGAGGTTGCTGCCCTGCGCGTTGGCCAGCCTGGTGCCCATCTCCAGCCGATAGGGCTGCATCCAGTCCAGCGGACGCAGCACGCCGTACAGCCCGCTCAATATGCAGACATGGCCTTGCAGCCAGGCCAGTTGATCGGGCGCCAGGCTTTTGGCATCCAGTCCCTCATACACGTCACCATTGAACGCCAGCACCGCCTGCTTGGCGTTTTTGGCGGTGAATTTGGGTCGCCACGCTTCATAGCGCGCCACATTCAAACTGGCCAGCGCGTCGCTCAAGCTCATCAGCTCGGCAATCTGCTGGGGCGACTTCGGCCTGAGCAGATCAATCAGTTCGGTCGATTGCCGCACAAACAGCGGCTGGGTATGGGGAACATCACCCGCAGGCGTCTCAAAATCCAGGGCTTTGGCAGGGGACAACAAAAACAGCATTGAAAACGGGACCCCAAAGGTTGGATGAAATAAGCTTGATTATCGCGACAGCCCGCCAGCACGGTCTTATCTAAGGTCTCCTGCCAGGGATGCAAGTGTCTCAGCCGCGATCGTGACATGTGCCGGGTAGTTAGTGTGGTCACAGCCCAGCTTGACGCTGGCACCAGCCTTCACGGCCGCGCACATGGGCGGTGTCAGCTCAAAACGCACAAAATGCACGGCCGAGGTCTTCTCTTCGTTCTCACGGTCCAGATCTTCATCGGCGATGGCGTAGACCCGGGCCTGGCCCTCAACCTCGACAAACAAGCGGTCTTCCACACCAATCAGGCGGGCCAGCTCGCGCTTGCGTTCGTTGATGTCGGGGTATTCGAGCATCATCGTGGCCTTCCAGTTGCTGCCGTCCGGCACCAGGGGTGCATAGGCATCGATTTCCTGCTGGATGCCCTCCTCCTCAAATACCTTCTCGATGCGTAACATCTCCTGTATCTGGTAGCGGATGGTGGTTTCACTCTCAAACTGCAGGTTGATGTGCTCGCCCAGCTGCACGCTGCGCAATTGACGGTGCGCCATGATGACGGCCTTGTTGGCCTTGCGGTACTTGGTGTAGGCCTCCAGCGTCATGAGGCTGTCAGGGGTGATTTTGCTAGTGAGTTGCATATATACGATCTATTTCAGTCCATAAGCTTTGGCCACCAGCGACAGCGGATGCTGCAACTCGGGCGCGCCCAGGCCATTGACTTCAAAGCCCTGCGCAATGTGATGCCCGCCCAGCGGACAGTCCGAGCTGATGAAGTCGGGCTTGCTGCCATCCTTCATGCTTGCCATCGCCTTGAACACCGGTTTGCCAATCTTCATGGCTTGCTGGTGCGTGGCTTTTTTCACACCAAAAGTACCGGCATGACCCGAGCAGCGCTCAATCGTATTGATCGTGGTGTTGGGGATCATCTTGAGCATCTCCTCGGTCTTCTTGCCTATGTTCTGCACCCGTCCATGGCAGGGAATCTGGTAACTCACGTTGCCCAGAGCCACAGGAAACTCGGTCTTGAGCAGGCCATCGCGCTTGCGCTGCATCAGGTACTCAAACGGGTCCCATACGGCCTCCTTGACCAGTTGTACATCGACCTCATCGGGGTACATCAGGGGGATTTCCTGCTTGAACATCAGCGCACAGCTCGGCACAGCGGCCAGGATGGCGTAGCCCTCCCTGGCATAGCGGGCCAGCACCGGGATGTTGGCTTCCTTGCTGGCATTCACCGACATCAGGTCACCGAGCTCCAGCTTGGGCATGCCGCAGCATTTTTCCTTCTCCACGATCACATAGGGCACGTCGTTGTGATCCAGAATCCTGAGCAGGTCCAGCCCGATGCCGGGCTCGTTGTAGTTGATGTAGCAGGTGGAAAAAATGGCAACCTGCCCCGGCGTCTTCTCGCCATTTTTCACCACGCTTGCTTTGGCCTTGGGCGTACCGGAACGAAATTTTCGGGTCGCCAGCGAAGGCAACCAGGCGTCCTTGTCCACGCCGGCGACTTTTTCCATGAGGCTGCGCGCCACCTTCGTCTTGTTCACCGCATTGACGGCCTGTACCACGATGGGTATCCCGGCAAACTGGCCATGTACGTCCGTGGAAGCCAGCAGCTTCTCGGCCATGCCGACCTCGCCTTTTTGAAACTTGATGGCCTTGGCGCGCAACATGGTGTGCGGAAAATCCAGGTTCCATTCATGCGGTGGCGTGTAAGGGCACTTGGTCATGTAGCACAGGTCGCACATGTAGCACTGGTCTACCACTTTCCAGTAGTCTTGCTTGGCCACGCCATCGACCTCCATGGTCTTGCTCTCGTCCACCAGGTCAAACAGCGTGGGGAATGACCCGCACAGACTCACGCAGCGCCGGCAGCCATGGCAGATGTCGAAGATGCGCTCCATCTCCTTGAAGGCCGACTCCTCGTTGTAGAAGTCCGGATTTTTCCAATCCAGCGGATGACGGGTCGGGGCTTCCAGATTACCTTCGCGTGCGGCCATGGTGTGTCTTTCTGTAGGCAGGAACTCAAATGCTGTGCATTAGGCGCTGCGAACAACGCCCAACACACATCACTTGCGAATCAATCAATCAACCAGCTCAGCCAGTGCCTTGGCATAGCGGTTGGCGTGCGAGCGCTCGGCCTTGGCCAATGTTTCAAACCAGTCGGCAATCTCGTCATGGCCTTCCGTGCGCGCGGTCTTGGCCATGCCCGGGTACATGTCGGTGTACTCGTGGGTTTCACCGGCCACAGCGGCCTTCAGGTTGTCCCGCGTTGGGCCAATGGGCAATCCGGTAGCCGGGTCACCGCACTGTTCCAGCCATTCCAGGTGACCGTGGGCATGGCCGGTCTCACCTTCGGCCGTGGAGCGGAACAGCGCTGCCACGTCGTTCTGGCCTTCGATGTCGGCCTTGTTCGCGAAGTACAAATAGCGGCGGTTGGCCTGGGATTCGCCTGCGAAAGCGGCTTTCAGGTTGTCTTCCGTCTTCGAGCCTTTGAGTGCTGCCATGGAAATCTCCTAGTGGTAAAAAATAATTTAACCCATTCGCCTTGAACAAAAATTTGCCAAAGACTGGATCAGCTTAGACCGAATAGGTAGCTGCGTCTAATTGGATGCCTCAATACCGTCAATTGCTTATGCCTATTGAAAATGCTTTTTGATAAAAATCAACCCAGCCAACTCAGGGGATGTCACCTAAAGATCCCAATAAGCCCGCGCGCCCCGTCTTCGGCCTTAGACTTGGCTTGCCGCGTCATTTGACGATTCGTCGACTGGGCGCGGGAGTCCCCGTCGTTGAGCAAGAAAAAATATCAGGAAACCGGTTGTGAACACGGTCATATTCGCGTCCTCAGGCGCACAGGTAGCCTGTACTCGGTCCTTGGCAGGCCATGCACGGCTGGCACGCTGGCGCGCACTGCTGCTGGTTTTCTGTAGCGCATCCGTCGAAGCGGGCGCTTTGCTGGCTGACGCCGGCGAACTGAGGCAAATGTCACTTGACGACCTGCTGCGTGTCGAAGTTCAAAGCGCATCGCGGTATGCCCAACCGCTAGCCGACTCACCCGCTTCGGCAACCGTGATTCACGCGGATGAATTGCGCCGGCACGGCTACCGCAACCTGGCCGCAGCGCTGTCGACTGTGCCTGGCGTCTATGTCAGCAATGACCGGAATTACACCTACCTTGGCGTACGCGGCTTCAACCGTCCAGGGGACTACAACTCCCGCATCCTCCTGCTGACCGACGGCACCCGGCGCAATGACGCGCTTTATGACCAGGCCCAGGTCGGCAATGAAGCACCTATAGAGATGGACTGGGTCAAGCGCCTGGAGTTTGTCTCTGGCCCGGCCTCGGCCGTTTACGGCGCCAACGCCGTGTTCGGCATTGTGAATGCTGTGATGCTGGAGGGTGGGGACATCAATGGTGCGCGCTTGACGGTGGAGGGCGGTAGCGGGCAAAGCGGGCGTCTGGGCTTGCTGGCTGGACAGCGCATCAACAGTACGAGTGACTGGCTGTTCGGATTTTCGGCCTACGATTCACGCGGTACCGATCTTTATTTCAGGGAATTTGACAACGGAACCACCGACGGATGGGCCCGCGGCCTGGATGGCGAGAAGTACACCAAGGTCTACGGCAAGCTGCGCCTTGGCGACTGGCGCCTGACCAGCAGCTTCAGCACACGCGAAAAAAACATACCCAATGCGTCTTACGAGACAGTGTTTGGCCAGGCGGGAACCAGCTCGCTTGACCAGCATGCGCTGATCGAGCTGGCCTACGACGGCCAGCTGTCCAACGGATGGCAGCAACAGTTCAGAACCTTCGCGGGCAATTACCAATACGACGGCAACTACCGCTACGCCGGCCCGCTGGACAATATTGACCAAGGCCGGGCCAACTGGGTGGGTGCCGACTACCGTCTGACCGTCACGACGCTGCAAGATCACAAGTTGTTGTTCGGCGCTGAAGTGCAGCGCAACACCCAGCTGGAACAACGCAACTTTGACGTCAACCCCGCAACTGCTCACCTGGACAGCAACCGCCCCGCACAGACCTACGGCATGTTCATCCAGGACGAATGGCGCTTGCAAAAGCAATGGCTGCTGAACTTCGGCTTGCGCTACGACAAACACAGCGACTACGCGGGAATCTCATCGCCACGCGTGGCGCTGATCTACCAGCCCAATGACAAGGCGGTGTTGAAAGCCATGCTTGGCAACGCCTACCGCGCGCCGAATGCCTACGAACGTTTTTATGAGGATGGAGGGGTGGTCCAGAAGGCGAATCCCAACCTGTTGCCGGAACGCATCCAAAGCGCTGAATTGGCAGCAGATTTTCGCGTTGGTCAAACCGGCCGATTCGGCTTGAGCATCTACCGCAATGAGATGCGCAACATGATTGAACAGGTCACGGACCCAGCCGATGGCCTGGCTGTCTTTGCCAATCAGGCCGAAGTCCGTGCGCATGGCATCGAGTTCAATGCAGAAAGGCGATGGCTTGGCAACTATCTGCTGCGCGGCAGCATCGCGTGGCAACAATCCAGTATGGCCGATGGCAGCGAACTTGGCAATTCGCCCCGTTTGCTGGGCAAATTGGTATTTGGCGCACCGCTGCCTGCGGGATGGGCGCTGGGCGGCGAATGGCTGGGCATGTCCGACCGGCGCTCCCTGGGCAGCCGTGTTTCCGGCAACGGCGTTCTTAACCTGACCGTCACATCGAAACGCCTGGGCGGCTTGGGAGAGCTTTCGCTGGGCATCTACAACGTCGGCGATCGCCGTTACCTTGACCCGGCCTCATCGGCCTTCGTCCCCGATGCACTGGGTCAGGACGGGCGGCAGTTCAGGCTGCGCTGGACACTGCCTCTTTGACAGAACATCCATGCTGCACTCTCCAGCGTTCTGGCGAAAGCTGCTTGCCCTGACCCTTCTGGCGGTCACGCCGTGGGCGATGGCACAGCGCCAGGCGCCGGAGTCCGAGTTGAAAGCGGCCATTGTGGCCAACATGCTCCTTTTTGTGGACTGGCCGACCCATGGACTGCAAGCCGCCGACAAGCTGACGCTGTGCTACCTGGACGGCGGACCCGTAAGCACTTCATTGGGCCGTTTCGAAGGAAAACTGATCAAAAACAAGCCCCTCCAGGTGGTGCGAGTGGACATCACAGGTATCGGGGGTTGCCATGCCCTTTACCTGTCACCGGTTGACACCTCGAACCTTGCCCGCATTGCCCCCGGCTTTTCGCCCGCTGGCGTCTTGGTCGTCGGTGATTCGCCGGGCTTTCTGCAGCGCGGGGCCATGATCAATCTGGAGATCGAAAGCGGACGCGTCGTCTTCGATATTGATCTTCGCTCAGTGCGCAAGGGCGGGCTTGTCGTCAGCTCCAAAGTCCTTCGGCTGGCGCGGCAAGTGCTAGAGTGACCCAATGAGTACCCCGAATGACCGAATCCGGCGTTCCAATCGACTGAGCCTGTTGTCGACGGGCCTGGCCATGTTGATCGCGTTCATTCTGTTGGTGGTGCATCAATACGTGGTGGCACGCCAGCTGATGCTGGAAGAGTTGCGCACAGAGGCCGCCATCATTGGCGCGAACAGCGCAGCCGCCCTGCTGTTCAATGACCCCAAGGCGGCGCAGGAAACCATTGGCACTGCACGCCTGAGCCCGCGCGTCATGGGTGGGGCTCTGTACCGCTCCAATGGCGTGCAACTCGCTGCAATAGGTGGACAGGGATTCCCGGAACAACTGCCACAAAATGGTGATGCACATGCAGACCCTCTGGCGTCTGTGCCGAACTCGATGGCGTTCGGATTGCTGGACGGCCATTTGCGGGAGGATGTCCGCGTTGACGGCTCCAAGGTAGGTACCCTGCTGCTCCATGTGAGCTTTTCATCTCTTTACTGGCGGCTGCTCGAATACGCGCTGGGTGTGCTGGGCATCGCGACCGTGGCTCTGGCACTGGCCTATCGCCTGACTGGCGGGCTGCGCCGGCGCATGACACACGCCGAAGAACGCCTGGAACAACTGGCGTTTTATGACCAGGTGACCGGGCTGGCCAATCGACGTTTTTTTGAACACGAGTTGCAACAGACTGCATTGCGGCTCACGCGCGATCGTGCAGGCGCGGCGCTGTTTTTCATCGATGTCGATGATTTCAAGAAAGTGAACGACTCCTTCGGCCACGAAGTGGGTGACAAGGTCCTGAAGATGATCGGGGAACGGATGGTCAGCGTTGTGCGTTCAACCGATGTGGTGGCCCGCCTGGGTGGAGACGAGTTTGGCGCCATCCTGCACGACATCAAGGACTCGGAAGACGTAGCCATGGTGGCGCGTGCCATGATTGAGGCCATCAGTGAGCCATTCCCGACCGAGCCCACGCCCAGCCACGTGGGCCTGAGCATCGGCGTGGCCCTGCTACCTGCCGACGGCACCGACCCGGCGGTGTTGCTGCGCTGCGCGGACATGGCCATGTATGTGGCCAAGACAAAAGGGAAAAACGGTTTCCAGTTCTTTTCGGAAGAAATTGACGCACGCGTGCGCTTCGATCTGAACCTCGAAGCCGGCCTGCGCCAAGCCCTGAACAACGACGGGCATGGCTTGTGGATCGCCTACCAGCCGCAGCTTTGTGCCCAAACACGGCAGTTGCTCGGGGTCGAAGCCCTGCTCCGATGGCGGCAAGAAGACGGGCAGCTTGTCTCGCCGGTGGAGTTCATTCCCATCGCAGAAAAAACAGGCCTGATCACAGAGCTGGGAGATTGGGTATTGAACCAGGTCTGCCGGGACCTCGTGTTCATGCGGGCCAGCGGCCTCGATTTGCCCAAGGTGTCGGTCAATGTCTCACCGCGGCAACTGCAAGCGGGCACCGGGGTGGTCGAGAATTTTCGCAAGACACTCATGCGTGCAGGCGAAGCGGTTGAACGTTTCGAATTTGAAATCACCGAAAGCGCCCTGATGGGAGAAGGCGCCACCGTGGTTCTGGACGCATTCCATGGCGCAGGTTTTTCACTCTCCATCGACGATTTCGGCACGGGCTATTCGTCGCTGGGCTATCTCAAGCGTTTTGAAGTGGGCTCGCTGAAAATCGACCGGAGCTTCATCCATGGCCTGCCTGGGGATGTCGGGAATGCCGCAATTGTGACGGCCGTCATTCAGATGTCCCGCGCCCTGGACATCAAGGTGGTGGCGGAGGGTGTGGAAACCGACGAACAGGCCGAGTTCCTGCGCGCCTGTGGCTGCCACATCCTGCAAGGCTATTTGCTGGGCCGCCCCATGGCGGCGGCAGACCTGGTGAACTACGTGCGGCGGGGAAACACCGGCGTCGAATAAAATCAGCAGCTCACAGCCTTAATCCCCTGGTGGCACCTCACCCTTGAGGTGCGCCACATTCGCTCTCAGCCAGCCACCGACGGCCCTGATGCGAACAAGCAAAAGACACCATGAACGACGAACTGCAACAACCCGGCCTTAACAGCCTGTCCAAATCTTTCGAGCCTGCCGCCCTGGAGGCGCATTGGGGCCCTGAATGGGAACGCCGGGAATATGCCCACGCCGGCTACCGTGGCACCAAGACCCCCAAAGCCGGTGCCGAGTCCTTTGCCATCCAGCTGCCGCCCCCCAACGTGACCGGTACCTTGCACATGGGGCATGCCTTCAACCAGACCATCATGGACTCGCTGACGCGATACCACCGCATGCGTGGCGACAACACGGTCTGGATTCCCGGCACCGACCACGCCGGCATCGCGACGCAAATCGTGGTGGAGCGCCAGTTGCAGGAGCAAAAGGTCAGCCGTCACGACCTGGGCCGCAAAAATTTTGTCGCCAAGGTCTGGGAATGGAAAGAGAAATCCGGCAACACCATCACCACCCAGATGCGCCGCATGGGCGACAGCGTGGACTGGAGCCGCGAATACTTCACCATGGACGACAAGCTCTCCAAGACGGTGACAGAAACCTTTGTGCAGCTGTATGAGCAGGGCCTGATCTACCGCGGCAAGCGCCTGGTGAACTGGGACCCGATTTTGCAGAGCGCCGTGAGCGATCTGGAAGTGGAAAGCGAAGAGGAAGACGGTTTCCTGTGGCACATCAGCTATCCGTTTGCCGATGGCGCGCAGCTGGTCAACGGCGAAATGGCAACAGGCCTGACCGTTGCCACCACCCGCCCGGAAACCATGCTGGGCGACGTGGCCGTGATGGTCCACCCCGAAGACGAGCGCTACCAGCACCTGATCGGCAAGCACGTCACCCTGCCCTTGTGCGATCGCTCCATCCCCGTCATTGCCGACGATTACGTCGACAAGACCTTCGGCACTGGCGTGGTGAAAGTCACCCCCGCGCATGACCAGAACGACTATGCCGTGGGCCAGCGCCACAAGCTGCCCATCATCGGTATCCTGACGCTCGACGCCAAAGTCAACGATCTGGCCCCGGTGCCCTACCAGGGCCTGGACCGGTTTGTAGCCCGCAAGAAGGTCGTTGCCGACCTGCAAGCCTTGGGCCTGGTGGTGGAGATCAAGAAGCACAAGCTCATGGTGCCGCGTTGCGCGCGCACCGGTCAGGTGATCGAACCCATGCTGACCGACCAGTGGTTTGTCGCCATGAACAAGGTCAGCCCGCAAGACGCCACCGGAAAATCCATCGCGCAAAAGGCGATCGACGCCGTCCAGTCCGGCGAAGTGCGCTTTGTGCCCGAGAACTGGATCAACACCTACAACCAGTGGATGAACAACATCACCGACTGGTGCATCAGCCGCCAGCTCTGGTGGGGCCACCAGATTCCGGCCTGGTACGACGAAGACGGCAAGGTCTATGTGGCGCGCAACGAAGCCGAGGCACAAGCCCAGGCACCCGGTAAAACGCTGCGCCGTGACGAGGACGTGCTCGATACCTGGTACTCCTCCGCGCTGGTCCCCTTCAGCACCATGGGCTGGCCCGAAAAGACGCAGGATTTCGACCTCTATCTGCCAAGCAGCGTGCTGGTCACGGGCTACGACATCATCTTCTTCTGGGTCGCCCGGATGATCATGATGACCACGCACTTCACCGGCAAAGTGCCGTTCAAACATGTCTACATCCATGGCCTGGTGCGCGATGCTCAGGGCAAGAAGATGAGCAAGAGCGAGGGCAACGTGCTGGACCCGGTGGACCTGATTGACGGTATTGCACTGCCCGAGTTGCTGGTCAAGCGCTCGGAAGGTCTGCGCAAACCCGAGACAGCGCCTGCTGTGCGCAAGAACACCGAAAAAGAATTCCCCACCGGTATTCCGGCTTTTGGCGCCGACGCCCTGCGCTTCACCTTTGCTTCGCTCGCCTCATTAGGCCGCAGCATCAATTTCGACGCCAAACGCTGCGAGGGCTACCGCAACTTCTGCAACAAACTCTGGAACGCCAGCCGCTTTGTGCTGATGAACTGCGAAGGCCAGGATTGCGGCCTGAAGGAACACACCAAGGAAGAATGTGCCGTTGGAGGTTCTGCGCAGGGTTACCTGAGTTTCAGCGCTGCCGACCGCTGGATCGTCTCGCTGCTGCAGCGCGTGGAAGCCGAAGTCGCCAAAGGCTTTGAGGACTACCGTCTGGACAACGTGGCCAGCACAATCTACGACTTCGTCTGGAACGAGTTCTGCGACTGGTATCTCGAAATCGCCAAGGTCCAGATTCAAAGCGGGGACGACGCCCAGAAACGCGCCACCCGCCGCACCCTGATCCGCACCCTGGAAACCATCCTGCGGCTCGCCCACCCCGTTATTCCGTTCGTGACCGAAGAACTGTGGCAAAAAGTGGCGCCGGTTGCCGGTCGTGGTGGCGAGTCTGTATCGATCGCCGCCTACCCGGTCAGCCAGCCCGAGCGGATTGATGAGGCAGCCATTGCACATGTGGCCAAACTCAAGCTGTTGGTGGACGCCTGCCGCAACCTGCGCGGCGAGATGAACGTGTCCCCCTCCACCCGCCTACCCCTGTTCGTGATCGCTGCCCAGGCCAGTGAAGCCGACTTCCTGAAAAGTGCCGCGCCAGTGCTGCAAGCCCTTGCCAAACTCAATGAAGTGCGCGTATTTGACGACGAAGCAGCGTGGGCGGCGGCGGCTCAGGCCGCGCCGGTTGCCGTGGTGGGCGAAGCGCGCATCTGCCTGCACATGGAAATCGATGTGAACGCCGAAAAACTCCGTCTGGGCAAAGAGGTTGCGCGTCTAGAAAATGAGATTGCCAAAACCGAAGGCAAGCTGGGCAATGAAGCCTTTGTCGCCAGGGCGCCTGCCGCCGTTATCGACCAGGAGCGCAAGCGCATGACAGACTTTGCTGCCACGCTATCCAAGGTGAAGGATCAGCTGGCCCGCTTGGGCTAGGCCGCGCTCAGCGGCGGCGCAGCACGTGAATGAAATCGTTGCCCGCCGTCTGCTGCTCCACCAGTTCGTTGCCGGTCTGTTTGGCAAACGCCTGAAAGTCACGTACCGAACCGGCATCTGTTGCAACCACACGCAGGGTTTGACCACTTTGCATGTCAGTCAGTGCCTTCTTGGCCTTCAGAATGGGCAGGGGGCAATTCAGGCCACGGGTGTCGAGTTCTTTGTCGATTTGCATCAAATTTCCTTGAAATTGCAGTGATTTTAGTGACTTTGCAATCAGGCCCGTTTCGGGAACTCCACAAACTGGGGCTCATGTCCGCGCGAGCGCAACCAGTCGGCCAAGGCGTAACCCGTGCCAGCGGGCCAGCATTTGACCTGATCGAATTCGAATAGCTTGTAATCAACCAGTTCGGGAGAGAGCTTGACCTCACCATGGCAGACTGCATGGTAGGCAATGATGATCTGGTTCATGCGCTGAAAATCATAGACACCAATCAGATTCAGCTCGGTCGCTTCCAGACTGGTTTCCTCCATGATTTCGCGGGCGATGCCCCCCTTGGGCGTTTCACCAGCCTCCATGAATCCGGTGATCAGCGCAAACATCTTGCCTGACCACGCAGCATTCTGTGCCAGCAGAATTTTCCCCTGGTATTCAATGACCGCCGCCAGGACCGGCGTTGGATTGTTCCAGTGTGTGTAACCACAGGCCACGCAACGCAGTCGCTCCTTCTCACCCCCATCTTCAAGTTGGGCAATGTATTCCAGCTCGGTTGCACACTGGGGGCAAAATTTGAATTTGTGGCTCATTTGATGGTCAATTTATTGAAAAGATTTAAGCGGGAAAGACGCCGGTGGACAAATAGCGATCGCCTCGGTCGCAGACGATGAACACGATGGTTGCCTGGGTTTCGCGCCTGGCGATTTCCTGCGCCACCCAGCAAGCACCGGCGGCCGAGATACCGGCAAAAATGCCTTCTTCACGCGCCAATCTGCGGCACATGTCCTCTGCGGACTCCTGGCTCACGTACATCAACTCGTCCACGTTGGTCGGACTGTATATTTTTGGCAGGTACTCTTGCGGCCACTTCCGGATGCCGGGAATGCGAGAGCCTTCGTTGGGCTGCACGCCAACGATTTGAATAGCCGGATTTTTTTCTTTCAGAAACTTCGATACACCCGTGATGGTGCCGGTGGTTCCCATGGCACTCACAAAATGCGTGATTTTGCCGTGCGTATCGGCCCAGATCTCCGGCCCGGTTGTCTCATAGTGCGCGCGCGGGTTGTCGGCATTGCCAAATTGGTCCAGCACGCGCCCCTTGCCTTCCCGCTGCATTTGGTCGGCCAGATCCCGGGCGTACTCCATCCCCCCGCTTTTGGGCGTCAGGATCAGCTCAGCGCCAAAGGCTTTCATTGTTTGAGCACGTTCGATCGACAGATCTTCGGGCATGATCAAAATCATGCGATAGCCTTTGATGGCGGCCGCCATGGCCAAAGCGATACCGGTGTTACCCGAGGTCGCCTCAATCAGCGTATCGCCCGGCTTCACTTCGCCACGGTCTTGCGCGCCCTGGATCATGGCCAGTGCCGGACGGTCTTTGACGGAACCGGCAGGGTTATTTCCTTCCAGCTTGCCCAAAATGACATTGCCGCGCTCGCGGTTTTCTGCACCGCCAATGCGTTGCAACATCACCAACGGAGTTTTTCCGATGGAATCTTCAATTGTTAGGTATTTCATAGCCCACACTGTGCCATAATTTCGTTCTTCGCTTCTTGCTTGCCCGGGTGGTGAAATTGGTAGACGCAGGGGACTCAAAATCCCCCGCCGCAAGGCGTGCCGGTTCGATTCCGGCCCCGGGCACCATAGCTTTTCAGCTATGGTTGTAAAAGAAGTAGGCGCAATCTTCAGATTGCAGCATGCCTACCAGCCAACTCCCTTTAAATAGTCTTTCGCATTTGTGCTGCCGTTGTTAATGCATCTATTTAGCCGCGCCCATGAAAAAGCCGGGAAACTCCCGGCTTGAATCACTCGGAGGCGGGCATCAAATGCCCATGCTTCAGGCTTGGGCCGCGCGCAACCTCATAGAGAACTCCTGCAGGGCCGCAATGCCACTGGCCTCTGCCTTGTGGCACCAGGCCTGCAGGTCTGCGGCAAGCTGCTCGCGGGTATGCGAGCGGCTCAGCCACAACTGGCGCAACTCTTCGCGCATGATCACCATCTTGTCCAGCACAGGCGAAGCAGCACGGGCCATGACAAGGTGGGGAACCGCTGCAGCAGGTATTCTTTCGGCATCGCGGTGCATCCAGCGCCGGGCGGCCTTGATAACGGCGGCGTCGGCGCTGCGCGTCTTCATCGCTTCCAGCTCGTCCTTGAACGCACGTCGCATGTCTTTGGCGTAGCCAGCCATGATTTCATAGCGGTTGGAGATCAAGGCTTCCAGCGTTTTTTCATCGGCTACTGGCCGGATATCCCCCAAAGCCAACTTGGGCGGGGTCTTCTTGACCGTTGCCAATCCCACTTTTTGCATCAAGCTGATATACATCCATCCGATGTCAAACTCGTACGGCTTGACAGAGAGCTTGGCCGAAGTGGGATAGGTGTGATGGTTGTTGTGCAACTCTTCGCCGGCAATGATGATGCCCCAAGGCGAAATATTGGTGCTGGCATCGGGCGCCTCAAAATTGCGATAGCCCCAAAAGTGAGCCGCTCCATTGATGATGCCGGCCGCCATGATCGGCGTCCAGGCCATTTGCACAGCCCACACGGCCAGACCGGCAGCGCCAAACAGTGCCATATCAATGACCAGCATCAAGCCCACGCCCTGCCACGAAAATCGGGTGTACACGTTGCGCTCGATCCAGTCGTCCGGCGTTCCATGACCAAAGCGGGCCATGGTTTCCATGTTTTTGGACTCGGCCCGGTACAACTCAGCCCCTTGCAGCAACACGGTTTTGATACCGTACACATGCGGACTGTGCGGATCTTCGGCCTGCTCACATTTGGCGTGGTGCTTGCGGTGAATGGCCGTCCACTCTTTCGTGACCTGACCGGTAGTCAACCAAAGCCAGAAACGAAAGAAATGCGAGGCAACAGGATGTAGGTCCAGCGAGCGGTGGGCTTGATGACGGTGCAGATACACCGTCACACTGATCATCGTCACATGGGTCACGGTCAGCGTGAACAGCACAATTTGCCACCATGCCAGATTCCAGAAACCGTTTGCCAACCAGGTAATTGCCGCGTTCAACACAGCCCAATCAGGTAACAACATATTCAATAATGTCTCTCAACGACGAGTAGTAATAATGGTAAGTTAAGCGCAGCGGACAACTGCGCGCCTCAAGCCATGTAGTCTAAGGCTTTCGGGTATCCATCAGCGCATACCCATACAGATCGGGATGAAGCCGCTGAAGTTCAAGCTTTCTGCCAGACTGCCGCAAAGAATCCGTCTGTTTGATGCCGATGCGGCCATAAACGCAGGTATTTCTGGCCGTTTTCCCCGCCGCTGCACAAACTTGCGGCGCCTTCCACTTTCAAGCTGGCCAAAATTTCGCCCGTATCCAAAGAGGTGAAGTCCGGGTTGGCTGCGGAAAAGGCCTCGGCGATAGCCTCGTTCTCCTGCGGCAACACGCTGCAAGTGGCATACACCAGCCGTCCGCCGGATTTCAGCAAGCGCGCTGCACTTTGCAGAATGGCGGCCTGCTTGACTGTCATCTCCTGCACCGACTGCAGGTTTTGTCGCCATTTGAGATCGGGGTTGCGTCGCAGCGTGCCCAAACCCGTGCAGGGCGCATCCACCAGCACCCGGTCGATCTTGCCGGACAGGCGCTTGACGCGGTCATCCCGCTCGTGCGCGATGGCCGCCGGGTGCACATTGGACAGGCCGCTGCGGGCCATACGTGGCTTGAACGAGTCCAGCCGACCCGCTGAGGTATCAAAGGCGTACAGACGCCCCGTGCTGCGCATGGCAGCCCCGATGGCCAGTGTCTTGCCACCCGCACCCGCGCAGAAATCGACAACCATCTCACCACGCTTGGCGTCCAGCAACATGGCCAGCAGTTGCGAGCCTTCGTCCTGCACCTCGAAATCGCCCCGGGTAAAGGCTTCCATCTTGTTCAAGGCGGGCTTGCCCGCAATGCGCAGGCCCCACGGTGAGAATGGCGTGGGGACCGCCTTGATACCGGCTTTGGCCAACTCTTTCTGGACGTCGGCGCGCTTGGCTTTGAAATCATTGACCCGCAGATCCAGACCGGCGCCACGGTTCAGGCTCTCCACCAATGGCCAGAATTCATTCCCCAACTGATCCTTCAAGGGTTGCACCAGCCATTCGGGCAGGTTGTGGCGATGGCGCTCCATCAAATCGGCCTCGTTGACCTTTTCGCACTGATCGAGCCAGTTGACTTCCTGCTCAGTCAAAGCGCTGCGCAGGAAATCGCCGGGACCGTAAAAGCCCAGAATCGCCAGCCGACGCTCCTTGGGGCCACTGCCGGAAGGCGCGTAGTGGTCAAACAGCAGTTTCTTGCGCAGAACGGTGTAAACCGTTTCGGCCATGGTGGCGCGCTCACGCGGCCCCAGACCGCGATGGTCACGGAAAAACCGCGAGACAATGGCGTCTGCGGGATGGTCAAATTTGAGAGTGAGCCGGACCAACTCGGAACAGGCTTCTAAGAGAGCTTTTGGATGCATAACCTAGGATTGTCCCATGAGTGACGAAAATCTCCCTGCCTTGACCGCCACGCCCACCGGCCTATACCGCCATTACAAGGGAAACCTGTACGAAGTGGTGGACACGGTGCGCCACAGCGAGACCCTTGAGCCGATGACCCTGTACCGGGCTCTGTACGGGGAGCGCGGCCTGTGGGTTCGCCCATCGGCGATGTTTAAAGAAGAGGTGACGGTGAACGGCGTGATGCAAGCTCGATTCACCAAAGTTGACAACGAAAATTAACTCTACCCCCTGTATTCATTGGGCAGTAAGCTATTGATTCAATAGCGATCAGGCGCCGGAAAAAGTTGATTGACAGCGCCGGGCGGCTTTACATGTCTTCACAGACAGGACACACCCGCTACTTTTTGACTCAGGACAATGTGGCGTTAAGCTGTACTCCTACAGTCAAAGATACATGCACTCCCCTACTCCAGACTTTCCTTGCCCCAACCGGTCGTTGCTGCGCAGCACACTCCTACCCCTCACTACCAGCATCGGAATCGTATTGGGCCTCAGCGGCTGTGCGTCCTGGTTACCCCAGCGCGAAGCCAGCACCGCCCTGACCGTGCCTGCGGCATGGTCCACCTCTGCCTTGCCCGGCGCATCGTCCCTATCTTCTGCAGACCCTACACGGCTTGCGCAATGGTGGCAGCGCTTCAATGATCCGTTGCTGACCACCCTGGTCACACAAGCCTTGCAAGCCAACACCAGCGTGCGCGCCGCACAGGCGGCCTTGCAACAATCGCGGGCCCTGCGTGACGTGAAGACCG
This sequence comes from Rhodoferax sp., assembly GCF_018780565.1. Classification (GTDB taxonomy): domain Bacteria; phylum Pseudomonadota; class Gammaproteobacteria; order Burkholderiales; family Burkholderiaceae_C; genus Rhodoferax. The sequence continues at coordinate 518,431 of NZ_JADMJN010000003.1, read as the reverse complement.
CTGGCATGTGGCCTGGCGTGTCTGCCTCAGGCTCGGCACAGCGCACACAGTCCGGCAGCAACGACCCCAGCAGCACCTTCAAGGCTGGATTTGATGCCAGTTGGGAGCCCGATGTGTTTGGCGGCAAACGCAAGGCCGTCAACGCCATCGAAGCAGATGCGCAGGCAGCGCAGGCATCGCTGGCCGATGTGCAGGTGTCCGTCGCGGCGGAAGTCGCCCTGGCCTATATCCAGTTGCGCGGCCAGCAGGCCCAGTTGGCCGTTGCCCACACCAACCTGGCGAGCCAGAACGAGACGCTGCAAATCACCGACTGGCGCGCCCAGGCCGGGCTCACCACATCTCTGGAAGTGGAGCAGGCCCGTACTGCCAGCGAGCAAACCGGTGCGCAAATTCCCGCTTTGCAGGCCAGCACGGCCAAGACCCGCCACAGCCTGGCCGTGCTGACCGGCCAAAACCCGGATGCCCTGCAGGCGCTGTTGTCATCAACTTTGCCCATACCCCAGGCCGCTGGCGACTTGACCCTGAACATCCCGGCGCAGACCCTGCGACAGCGCCCGGATGTGCGTGCGGCGGAGCATCGCATCAGCGCTGCCCTGGCTCGGGTGTCGGCCGCCGATGCCGCGCGCTACCCCAGCTTCTCCCTGGGCGGCTCCCTGAGCGTGAGCGCCCTGACCCTGAGTGGACTCACCAGTGGGGCCACCGTAGTCAACGCATTGCTGGGCGGCATTTCCGTGCCACTGCTGGACGCGGGCGCAGCCAAGGCGCAGGTGCAAGCGCAGGAAGCGGCACTGGAGCAGGCCCGCGCCAGCTACCAGTCTGCGGTGCTGACCGCGCTGAAAGATGTGGAGGACGCGCTGGTGGCATTGAACGGCGACCGCGAGCGGCTGACGCGGCTGCAAAATGCGGCCACCGCGGCAGGCAATGCGGCCCTGATGGCCCAACAGCGCTTCAACAGTGGCTTGATTGACTTTCAGACCGTCCTGCAAACACAGCGCTCCCTGTTGAGCACACAGGACAGTGTGGCCAGTACCCAAGCCGACATCAGCGCCGACCACGTGCGCCTGTACAAGGCACTGGGCGGCGGCTGGAACTGAACAACCCGACATTACGACGATCCATCATGACCACCCCCAGCACCCACAGCGTATCCCATTCAACCACGGAGCTTCAAGCCATGCTGGACGAAGCCCCTTCCCGCGCCTGGTGGCGCCGCCCGCTCGTCTGGGGCATCGCCGCCCTGCTGGTGTTGTTCATTGCGGGCGTCTGGTTCTGGCAAGCGCGCAGCAACAACAATGCAGCGCCGGTGTACGTGACTGAGGCGGTGAGCAAAGGGAACCTCACCTTGAGCGTGACCGCCAATGGCACCCTGCAGCCCACCCGCTCGGTCAGCATTGGCAGCGAGCTGTCCGGCACCGTGCTGCGTGTGCTCGTGGATGTGAATGACCGGGTAAAAAAAGGCCAGGTGCTGGTGGAGCTGGACACCTCGAAACTCAGCGACCAGGTCGCCCGCTCGCGCGCAGCCCTCAGCTCGGCCGTGGCCCGCGTGGCACAGGCCGCAGTCACCGTCAAGGAAGCCCGGGGCAACCTGGATCGCCTGGAAGAAGTGGCCCGCTTGTCAGGCGGCAAGGTGCCGTCCAAAGCGGAGCTGGACACCGGTCGCGCCACGCTGGAGCGAGCCCAGGCGGATGAGACAAGCGCCCAAGCCGACGTGGTAGCCGCACGCGCGGCCGCCGCCACCGACGAAACCAATCTGTCCAAGGCATCGATTCGTTCGCCGATTGACGGCGTGGTACTGACCCGCTCGGTGGACCCCGGCAACGCAGTGGCTGCGTCCTTGCAGGCAGTCACCCTGTTTACCATTGCTGAAGACCTGTCCAAGCTCCGGCTGCAAGTCAATGTGGACGAGGCCGATGTAGGGTCCGTCAAGGTCGGTCAAAAAGCCAGCTTCACCGTCAGTGCCTACCCTTCCCGCAAGTACCCGGCCACCATCACCCGCGTGGCCTTTGGCTCTACCACCACGGACAACGTGGTGACTTACGTGACTTACCTCGATGTGGACAACACCGATCTGAGCCTGCGCCCCGGCATGACCGCAGCCAGCACCATCACCTCCACCGAGCGGCAGGATGTACTGCTGGTGCCCAACACGGCGCTGCGCTTTTCACCCACCCAGGGCGGCAACGCGGCGGCCAAGTCCGGCGGCGGCATTGTCTCCAGCCTGCTGCCCCGCATGCCACGTAGCGGGGCAGCCAAGTCTGCCACCGGCGCGGGTCCCGCCAAGCAAGTGTGGATACTGCGTGAGGGCACTGCAGCACCAGTGGCGGTCAGTGCCGGGATCAGCGACGGACGCATGACCGAGATCACCGGTGGCGAATTACAGCCAGGCATGCTGGTGATTACCGATCAACGCAGTGCAGGCGCCACGCCATGAGCGACGCCCCCCTGATCGAACTCAAGCGGGTGACCAAGGTCTATGGGCAAGGTGCTACGGCCTTGCAGGCACTCAAAGGCGTGGACCTGATCATCGAGGCAGGCGACTTTGTCGCCATCATGGGACCCAGCGGCTCGGGCAAGTCCACGGTCATGAACATGCTGGGATGTCTGGACACACCCACCACGGGCGAATACCTGTTTCATGGCGTGCATGCCGAAACCCTGTCACGCGACCAGCGAGCCCGCCTGCGCCGGCGTTTTCTGGGTTTTGTGTTCCAGGGTTTCAACTTGCTGGCGCGCACCTCGGCCCAGGAAAATGTCGAATTGCCTTTGCTCTACCGCGGCGAATCGGCCAGCGTGCGCCATGCGGCAGCGGCAAGGGCACTGGCACAGGTGGGGTTGACCGGCTGGGAGCACCACACGCCTGCCGAACTGTCGGGCGGACAACAGCAGCGCGTAGCCATTGCACGCGCCATCGTGACCGAACCCGCCGTGCTTCTGGCGGATGAGCCCACCGGCAACCTGGACACCCATCGAAGCCGCGAGATCATGGACCTGCTGTGGTCACTGAATGTGGAGCACGGCATCACCGTGCTGATGGTCACGCACGAAGCCGACATGGCCAGCTACGCCAAGCGCATCGTGCGTTTTGTGGACGGCGTCGTGGAGAGCGACACGCTCAACCCGCATCCCGCGGGCCTCAAAGCCGTGCACACCGCAGAGGCTCGCTGATGTTGCTCAACACCCTGATGCTGGCCTTGCGCTCGATCCGGCGCAACCTGCTGCGCTCCTTCCTGACAATTCTGGGCATCGTGATTGGCGTCAGCGCCGTCATCACCATGGTCACCCTGGGCAACGGCGCCACCATGGCGGTGCAAAACCAGATCTCGGGTCTGGGCACCAATCTGCTGCAAGTACGCCCCGGCCAGCGCATGATGGGCCCAGGGGGGGGCGGAGGTGGTGCCCCGTCGTTCAAGGAAGTGGACGCCGACGCCATTGCCAGCCAGATTGGCGGCATCGCTGCCGTGGCCCCCGAAGCGCGCACTGCCAGTACGGTGGTGGCCAATGGCCGAAACTGGACCAGCAGCATCATCGGCAGTACCAATGGCTGGCTGCTCACCGGCAACTGGAAGATTGGCGATGGCCGCGTTTTTTCCGACGACGAACTGCGCGCTGGCGCGGCGGTATGCATGATTGGCGAGACCGTGCGGCGAGAACTGTTTGGCAAGCGTCCGGCCGTTGGCGAACAACTGCGGGTGAAACAAATATCCTGCGAAGTCGTGGCCGTGCTGGCCTCCAAAGGCCAGGGCAGCTTTGGCAATGACCAGGACGATGTGGTGCTGGTGCCCATCAAGACCCTGCAGCGCCGGATCACCGGCAGCACACGCGTCAATACCCTGCTGGTGTCGATGATGGACGGCAGCGACGCCAGTCGTGTCAAGGCTGGCATCACCCAACTGCTGCGCGAGCGCCGCAAGCTGGCCCCGAGTGATGAAGACAATTTCAATGTGCTGGACACCAAGCAACTCGCCGAAGCCCTGTCGGGCACCACCAAGGTCATGACCATGCTGCTGGGCGCGGTGGCCGCCGTGAGCCTGCTGGTGGGCGGCATCGGCATCATGAACATCATGCTGGTCAGCGTCACCGAGCGCACCCGCGAGATCGGGTTGCGCCTGGCCATTGGTGCGCTGGAACGCGAGGTACTGCTGCAATTCCTGATCGAAGCGGTGGTGCTCTCGTCCCTGGGCGGGCTGATCGGCATTGTGCTGGCCACCGGCGCCTCATTGGGCCTGGCCAGTGTGATGGAGGTGCCTTACCTGTTCAACCCGGGCGTCAATCTGCTGTCATTCCTGTTCTCAGCCGGTATTGGCGTACTGTTCGGCTACTTTCCGGCTCGCCGGGCTGCACGACTGGACCCGATCGAAGCGCTGCGCCACGAATAGCGCTACAGATTCAATGGAAAATGGGCCCTGGCCCTTACAAAATATACGTAGTCAGCTATTTTTTTCGTAGCAGATCAGCAATCGCCCTGGGATAAATGATGTGTTCCTGCGTGAGCACACGGGCAGCCAGGGTGTCAGCGCGGTCCCCTGGCAACACCGGCACAGCAGCCTGATCCAAAATGGGGCCGTGGTCCAGATCAGCGGTCACCAGGTGCACCGTGGCACCGGCAAACCTGCAGCCTGCATCCAGTGCCCGCTGATGCGTGTGCAAACCACCGAACGCGGGCAAGAGAGAGGGATGGATATTGGTCATCCGCCCGGCATAGTGTTCAACAAAACCGGGCGTGAGAATGCGCATGAAACCCGCCAGCACCACCAGCACCGGGTGCCCGGGCGTGTCGTAACGGTCGATCAATGCCATCAGTGCCGCGTCAAAAGCCTCACGCGAGGCAAAGGTCTTGTGATCCAGCACCTCGGCGGCGAGGCCGTGCGCGCGCGCAAAAACCAGCCCCCCGGCATCAGCCTTGTTGCTGACGACAGCCGCCACGCGTGCGCCATATTGTTCAGCCCAATGGTCGCGCTGCGCAGTATTTACGATGGCTGCCATGTTGGACCCGCTGCCAGAGATCAAAATAACGATGTTTTTCATACCGGCCTGAATTATGACCTTCACACCATCGAGTACCTCCACCGCATCCGCGGCCGCACCATCCCCGATTCACCTGGACCCGGTAGAGGCCCGCGTGCTGGCCACACTGATGGAAAAGGCCCGCACAGTGCCGGACAGTTACCCGCTGACACTCAATTCGCTGATGCTGGGGTGCAACCAGAAAACCAGTCGCGATCCGCTCATGGAGCTGGACGAAGCCCAGGTTGCCGCCGCCATCGATGCCTTGAAATCGGCCAATCTGGTGCGGGAAAGCAGCGGCGGGCGCAGCACCCGCTACGAACACAACTTTCAGCGCGGCATTGGGGTGTTCGAACAGTCCGCTGTGCTGCTGGGGCTGTTGATGCTGCGCGGTCCGCAAACCGCCGGCGAATTGCGGCTCAATTCCGAGCGCTGGTACAAGTTTTCCGACATCTCGTCTGTGGAAGGCTTTCTGGAAGAACTCCAGGACCGCGCACTGGAAAAAGGCGGCCCGCTGGTCGTGAAACTGTCCCGAGCACCCGGCACCCGGGAACAGCGCTGGGCACATCTGCTGTGTGGCCCGGTGGACCCCATGCAAACGGGCGCCAGTGGCACCACCGGCAACCCTGGCGGCGGCAACACCCTGGAACGGATTGAACGACTTGAAACGGAAGTCACACAGTTGCGTGAAACAGTGCAAAAATTGTGCGCTGAATTGGGCATGTCGCCACCTGGACAGACATAATCGAACGATCGTGCTAAAAACACGCCCGTTACGATCACAATTTCTCTTTGCAAACCGGTTTATTTGGAGAGCTTTTTTATGGATTTGGCATTTACCCCCGAAGAGCAGAAATTCCGCGAAGACATTCGCGCCTGGGTGCGCGAGAACCTGCCCACCGATATTTCTCACAAAGTACACAACGCCCTGCGCCTCACGCGTGACGATATGCAGCGCTGGGCCAAGATTCTGGGTAAAAAAGGTTGGCTCGGCCATGCCTGGCCCAAGGAATTTGGCGGCCCCGGCTGGAATTCGGTGCAAAAGCATTTGTTTGAAGAAGAATGTGCCCTCGCCGGCGCTCCCCGCGTGGTCCCCTTCGGGCCCGTGATGGTAGCGCCCGTGATCATGGCCTTTGGCACGCCCGAGCAACACAAGCGCTTTCTGCCCGGCATCGGCAGTGGTGAAGTCTGGTGGAGCCAGGGCTACAGCGAACCAGGTTCCGGCTCGGACCTGGCCTCGGTCAAAACCCGCGCTGAGCGCCAGGGCAACAAATACGTGGTCAACGGCCAGAAAACCTGGACCACCCTGGGCCAGTACGGCGAGTGGATTTTCTGCCTGGTGCGTACCAGCAACGAAGGCAAACCCCAGACCGGCATCAGCTTCCTGCTGATCGACATGAAATCACCCGGCGTGACCGTGCGCCCGATCATGCTGCTGGACGGCGAGGCCGAAGTCAACGAAGTGTTCTTTGACAATGTCGAAGTCCCCGTTGAAAACCTGATCGGCGAAGAAAACAAGGGCTGGACGTATGCCAAGCACCTGCTGAGCCATGAGCGCACCAATATTGCCGATGTCAACCGCTCCAAGCGCGAACTCGATCGCCTCAAGCGCATCGCCAAGGCCGAAGGCGTATACAACGACGCCCGTTTCCGCGACGAAATCGCCAAGCTGGAAGTGGACGTGGTCGCGCTGGAAATGATGGTCCTGCGCGTGCTGGCCGCCGAGAAATCCGGCAAGCAATCGCTGGACGTCGCCGGCCTGCTGAAGATTCGCGGCAGCGAAATCCAGCAACGCTACAGCGAGCTGATGATGCTGGCCGCTGGCCCGTTTGCCCTGCCGCTGATCCATGAAGCCATGGAAGCCGGCTGGCAAGGCGATGCCGTCGGTGCTGTCCATTGCGCACCTCTGGCATCCACCTACTTCAACATGCGCAAAACCACGATTTACGGTGGCAGCAATGAAGTGCAACGCAACATCGTTTCCCAGGTCGTCCTGGGCTAATTGCGGGACAGGCAGCAGACGCTTGGCAACAAGCCCTGTCCTCAACTGAATGTAAAAGGATAAACATCATGGATTTTGATTTTTCTGACGATCAAGAACAACTGCGCGATGCGGTTCGCAAATGGGTAGACAAGGGCTACACCTTTGAGCGTCGCCGCGCCACAGTCAAGGCTGGCGGGTTTTCACGCGACACTTTCAATGAACTCGCTGAATTGGGCCTGTGCGGCCTGTACGTGCCCGAAGCCAATGACGGCATGGGCATGGGCCCGGTCGAAGGCATGGTTGTGATGGAAGAACTGGGCCGCGGCATCGTGCTGGAGCCATTTGCGCAAAGCCTGATTGCCGGTGGTGTGCTGAGTGGCTATGCACCTGACGCGGTCAAATCTGCCTGGCTGCCCAAGGTCGCCAGCGGCGAAGCGCTGGTGGTACTGGCGTACCAGGAAAGAGCCGCGCGTTACCAACTCGACGTATGCAATGCCAAGGCTACCAAGGCTGGCGCGGGATGGACACTTGATGCTACAAAAAGCGTAGTCCCCGCAGGCGATCAGGCAGATGCTTTCCTTGTCCCGGCTACGGTTGACGGCAAGATTGCCCTGTTCCTGGTGGAGCGCAGTGCCGTCGGCGTCACCACCCGTGGCTATGGCACACAGGATGGCAGCCGCGCAGCGGAACTCGCACTCAAGGGCGCAACGGCAACCCTGATCACTCTGGACGGCCTCACGGCACTGGAGCATGCGGTGGATATCGGCATTGCCGCCACCTGCGCTGAAGCTGTGGGTGTGATGGACAAAACCATGGCCATCACCGCTGAATACCTGAACACGCGCAAGCAGTTCGGCGTGGTCATCAGCAGCTTCCAGTCCCTGCGTCATCGTGCATCCGACATGAAGATGCAGCTGGAACTGGCCCGCTCGATGAGCTACTACGCGTCGCTCAAACTCAATGCACCGGCACCGGAGCGTCGTGCGGCCATGGCCCGCGCCAAGTACCAGTTGGGCAATTCCATGCGTTTCGTGGGCCAGCAAGCGGTGCAACTGCACGGTGGCATCGGCGTGACCGACGAATACATCGTGAGCCATTACTTCAAGAGGCTCACCCAGATGGAAATGACCTTTGGCGATACCCTGCACCACCTGGGTGAAGTATCGAGCCGCATGCAGGACACAGCAGGTGTGTTTGCATAAATCCTGAGAATGGGTAACACCCCATTTTCATCAGGCCCGCAGTTTCACGACTGGCGGGTCTTTTTTTTCAAGGAGCCTGAAGTGAATATCCCCCTGTGCACCACCCGTCGCTTGTTTCTGGGCCTGACGGCCAGCGCCCTGCTGCTAAGCGCTTGCGCGACACAGCCGGCCCTCGATGAAGCGCCACCGATTGTGTTCGTGCACGGCAATGGGGATACGGCTGCTCTCTGGCAAACCACGTTCTGGCGCTTCGAGTCCAATGGCTGGCCGCGTGCCCGACTGCATGCCATTGACCTGCCCTACCCGGCGGCCCGCGATGACGATACCAAAGAGCAGGCGGGCCGCACCTCGACCACCGAACACATGAACTACCTCAAGAGCGAGGTCGAGAAAGTGCTCAAGGCCACCGGCGCACGCAAAGTCGTGCTGGTAGGCAATTCGCGCGGTGGCAATGCCATTCGCAATTACATCGAGACAGAATACAAGCGAGGCGGCAGTGAAGCGGTCAAGGTCAGTCATGCCATTCTGGGCGGCACACCCAACCACGGCGTGTGGGCGATCAAGGGCTACAACGAGAAGAATGAGTTTTCCGGCACCGGCCCCTTCCTCACCGGTTTGAACGCCGCCCGTAACGCAGCGGGTGACGAAGTGACCCCAGGTGTGAAGTGGATGACGATTCGCTCCGACCACAACGACAAGTTTGCCCAAGCCGATGGCGTCTGGATCGGCGCCAAAGGCACCGCCACCAACGTCACGTTCGCGGGCCCGGAACTCAAGGGTGCCAACAACGTGATCATCCCCGGCATCGACCACCGCGAGACCTCTTTCTCGCCAGCCGCCTTTGAGGCCACTTACCGCTTCATCACCGGCCATGCACCGGCTATCAGCCGCATCCAGAACGAGGCGTCGATCGTGCTCAACGGCAAGCTCAGCGGACTGGGTCTGCAACCGAACGATCCAAAGTCCGGCAACTATGTCAACAACCTGCTGTTGCAAGGCGCTGAGCTGACGGTCTATGCCGTTGCTCCAGGCACTGCTGCAAGACTCGGCACCGCCGCACACAGCAAAAAAGTGGGCGCAGACGGGCAGTGGGGGCCTTTCACAGCCCAGGAAGGGGTGCCGTACGAATTTGTGATCGCGGCACCCGGCTATGCCACGACCCATATTTACCGCAGTGCATTCCCTCGCTCCAGTGACATCGTGAACATGACGGCGGCACGCCTTGCGGACGCCGACAGGGGCGCCGCGTCCGTCGTCACCTTCACGCGGCCACGAGGCTATTTCGATGCACAGCGTGACAAGCTCAGTTTCGATGGCCAGACACCACCACCCGGCGTGCCCCCAGCGGGCGCCGGCGTATCCAGTTCCAAAATCAAAGTGAACGAGTCGGGACTTCGCGTCATCAAGGCAGAGTTCAACGGCGAGCACTTGGCGGGAAGAACCTGGCCCGCATCGGAAAACCGTGTTGTGGTTCTCGAACTGACCTACTGACCCACCAGCACAACTCGGGCGGACGTGACAACACGCATGGAACACCAACCGCCTAGGCCGCCTGTTTGTACTCCGCGTCGGACATGATCCGGTCCAGTGCCCGCGACACAATAGGCTGCTGATCTATCACGCTCAGCCGACCGCGCCGCAGCAAGGCAGCGACTTCCCTTTCGGAACGCACAAAGGCGTCAAACCCGTCTCGATTGGTGAACAACAAGCGCGTCCGCATGGGGCTCACCCAGCTCAAACGGCAGCGGTGATGCGTGGTGTCATTGACTTTGAAATCAAACCACAGCCCACGCGTGAAACCCTGGGCCATCTCATCGAACTCATCGCCTGCCGCGCCCGACAGCTGACCCGCCAGGCGCTGATCCAGTTCTTTAAGTGCATTCTTGCCCGCACTTTCTTCCAGCACTGCCGCCGCCGTGTCCACCGGGGCCGGCTGTGTCATGCGGATGGCCATCATGTGGGTGGCAATCAGTCGACGGGTGAAGGTGGCACGGTCTTCGCCCGTCCACTCAATCGCATCCAGACCGGCATTCAAACTGCGCACCAGATCGGGCAGCAGCGCCACCAGCTTGCGCCGGTCGTCCGCGTTGGTTTTGGGTTGGGTTGACCAGATCAGCTGGTCCATGGTGGTCAATGCACTTTCCCAGCGCGCGGGACCTTCGTCTGCATTCTCCCATGCACGGGCCATGACCTCACGCCATTGGGTCGTCAGGAAAGGCACCAGAAATGGCACCAGTGGCAACTCGGAAGGCAAGGCCTTGATGCGGGCATGCACCACCTCATCGGCATGGGCCTTTGCTTGTTCAAAGGCCTCACCCACACGCTCCTGGTCTGCCGCCGGTTCAATACGCCCCTGCGCCTGCTGCTCAGTCTCAAACAGGAACTCCGTGAACTCCAGCAGCAATTCACTGAACAGCTCAAGGTCATCCTCGAATTCGGTCAACACGCGCTTCACCGTGTTTTCAATACGAACATACAGGGGATCGTTCTCACCCTTTTCGGGTGCCCAGGCCACGGAGGCCGAGGCCAGCGTATCCACCAGCCGGCGCGCCGGATGGGTGTCAGAAAGAAAAAAATCACGGTCGATCATGGCCGCTTTCAGAACCGGGATCTGCAAGCGCCCAATCACAAACTTCATTTGCACCGGAATGGTCTGGTCGGCAAAAACAAAATCAAAGACTTCAGCCAACGCATCCACCGTGCCCCGGTCAAGCTCGGGCGCGCGACGAACCTCTTCGCTGTCGCGCATCTGCCGCAGGATGTTGTGATCCTCCGGGTTCTGACCTTCCAGAATCTGGTACGAAGACGAAGCCCCTGCACCCGCCTGCAAGTCGCCCAGGTAGCCCATGAACTCGGGATCGGCGGCCGCATAGGTGGGACGGGTGCCGTCATCGGCGTCATTCTGGGCGGGCTGCGAGCTAAAGCCCAGCTTCTGCAGGAACTGGCGCGCATGTGCCGCAATGCTGCGTCCGGCAGGAGCCAAGCCGCTCCACGCCGAGCGGGGACCAGAGGACTCCAGACTGCCGAAATTCGAGGCATTGCCAGCCCCCGTATCACCACCGGACAGAGGCGCGGCAGCCGAACTCGGCCCCAAAGGCGAGAAGGAGGAGGATCCCGAACCTTCGGATTTTTTGATGCGATGGGCCGACTTGGCCTCAATCCCCGCATGCACCAGCGTCGCATTCAGGTCTGCGTACAAAGGTGCCAGGTCAATACTGTGCGCCGGCTCAAACGCCAGCATCAAATCCTCAGTGGCCTGCTCATCCAGCTCGCTCTTTTCCCAAGCCAGCAAAAACGCACGGACAAATACTTCGGGCCGAAACGGATTGCTGGACAGAACCGGCGCATCCTGCCCCAGCAAAACACCCAGGCGCTGGGTCAGCGGGCTGGTGCTCGTTTCGTAGTGGGCTGTAAAACGCTGCGCGACTCTATCAAGCAACAGGATTCGTTCAACCTCACCCACATCAATCAAGGACAGGGACATGCCATCAAGCGGGTCCGCGGGTGTGTACTTGCGAAACTCAGGCCCTGCCGCCTCGGGCAATGCCACACGAATTTCCTCGTCCAGTGAAGTTTGCAGCGCGGCCTGAAACGCGCGATTAAAGACCCCGGCCTGCTTGTCCAGCAGGATGCATGCATTGCGCATGTTCTGCGCCCTGGCTTGAGGTGGCCGGGCATCAATCAGATCCAGCAGATGTTCGCGTACCAGTTTCAGATTGGCGTCTTCGCGTTCCGCAAAATAGGCCAGGGTCTTGCCAATCAGGCTGCGAACGTGGCGACGCGCCTGAACCCGCAAATCACGATCAGCGGATTCAGAGGACATTGGAGAACGAATGGACATCCCTGTATTGCCTGCCGTCTTTGGATAATCTGAAAGTGTAGTGCCAGCGACACTCGAGTCAGGCAACGTTGCGAATGGCCACGCCCCGACAAGGTCTACCTTATCAGGAATCGACCGTAACAACTTGTAACAAATGTAGTTCCGACGCAAACGCGTTGGCGCAGATCAAAAAATCAAACGATCAATCGAGAAGACTTGGGCACATGGGCCATCAAAAATTCCATCTGGTCGGCCAGGATGCGGCGGTTGCGCAGAATAAAGTCTTCCCACAGGCTGGGCACATACGGCGCGTACAGCAAAGGCATGTGGGCCTGCTCAGGTGTGCGGTGGCTTTTGCGATGGTTGCAGGGCCGGCAGGCGGTAACCACATTCATCCAGACATCAACACCGTTTTGCGCGAACGGAATGATGTGTTCGCGCGTCAGATCTTCCTCGTGGAAATGATCGCCACAGTAAGCACAAATATTGCGGTCACGGGCAAACAGTTTGCTGTTGGTCAGGCCGGGCTTGAGGTTGAAGGGATTGATGTTGGGGACACCCCGGGTACCGATGATGCTGTTGACGGTGATGATGGATTGCTCACCGGTGATTGCATTGTGGCCGCCATGGAACACAGCGACCTTGGCGCCCATCTCCCAGCGCACCTCTTCGGCGGCGTAATGAATCACCGCCTGTTCAAGCGAAATCCACGACTGCGGCAAACCCTGGGCTGACAGCTTCAAGACCTTCAAAACACGCCTCCTGGTACAGATAAATGAACCACTGACACGAAATGCAATTGTCTCTGGCAGCGGAGCAAAATCCCATTGCAGCGCTGCTAAGCCACAATATACCCTGTTTTTGTGACAATCTGGCGTCATGCGCTTTCATCATCAGCGCGGCCTGCTATCAAAAAGATAACAATTCAATGAGAGTTTTTCGCGGTTTCAACCACCCTGGTGTGGCACAGGCTTGTGCCTTGACCATTGGCAATTTTGATGGCGTGCACCGGGGCCACCAGGCCATGCTGGCGCTTTTGCGCGGTGAGGCCCAGCAGCGTGGCATCCACAGCTGCGTCATGACGTTTGAGCCACATCCGCGTGACTATTTTGCCGCCGTCACCCACAAGCCCGAACTGGCGCCGGCACGCATCGGCACCCTGCGTGACAAACTGACTGATCTGGCGCAATGCGGCGTTGACCAGACCGTGGTTTTGCCTTTTGACGCCCGGCTGGCGTCGCTGTCACCAGAAGACTTCATCGACGAAGTTCTGGTCAAGGGACTGGGGGCCCAATATGTGCTGGTGGGCGATGATTTCCGCTTTGGCGCCAAGCGTGCGGGCGATTACGCCATGCTCGACGCCGCGGGTGTTGCACAAGGCTTTGATGTGGCGCGCATGAACAGCTACGAAGTGCACGGCCTGCGGGTGTCCAGTTCGGCCGTGCGCGATGCCCTGGGCCAGGGTCACATGGACGACACGGCCCGCCTGCTGGGGCGGCCGTACCGCATCTCCGGGCACGTGGTGCATGGCCGCAAGCTGGGGCGCGAACTTGGTTTCAGAACCCTGAACCTGCGCTTTGCCCACTGGAAACCCGCAGCGGGCGGTATCTTCGTGGTGCTGGTGCATGGCCTGAGCGATACACCATTGGCAGGCGTGGCCAACCTGGGCGTTCGCCCCTCTCTGGACCCCAACGATGTGAACGGCGGGCGTGTGCTGCTGGAAACCCATTGCCTGGATTGGCCATCCAGTCTGGGCACAGAGGGGGCATACGGTAAAATCATCCGCGTGGAACTGCTACACAAACTGCACGGCGAGCTCAAATACGACGGTCTGGATGCCCTCAAAGCGGGTATTGCCAAAGACTGCGATGACGCACGTGCCTATTTGGCTTCCCTGCACGCCCAGACGCATCGCCAAATGACGCGCGACCGAATTTAGACGGCGAAAAGTTTCGCCCGCCCACCCTTTGGGTTTGGGCCCTCGGATACTTTTCGCCGGCCCCCACCACCAAGGCAGCCTGGGGCGACGCGCTGCACCTTCTGGCTTTTCCCTAGTACACCCTACGCCGCATTGCGGCGAACCAGTTTCACCAGCATCATGAACGAATCCACTACACCTCCCGACAGCGCCAAGACCGACTACCGCAGCACGCTCAACCTGCCGGACACGCCGTTTCCCATGCGCGGCGACCTGCCCAAGCGCGAACCGGCCTGGGTCAAGGAATGGGAAGACAAAGGCCTTTACCAAAGACTGCGGGATGCGCGCCAAGGTGCACCCAAATTCGTGCTGCACGATGGCCCCCCGTATGCCAACGGCCAGATCCACATGGGCCACGCGGTCAACAAGATCCTGAAGGACATGATCGTCAAATCGCGCCAGCTCAAAGGCATGGACGCGGCTTACATCCCCGGCTGGGACTGCCATGGCCTGCCGATCGAAAACGCCATCGAGAAGAAGTTTGGCCGAAAACTGCCACGCGATGAAATGCAGGCCAAAAGCCGCGCCTATGCCACCGAGCAGATTGACCTGCAGCGCACCGATTTCAAACGCCTGGGCGTGCTGGGTGACTGGGACCACCCCTATCGCACCATGGATTACAGCAACGAAGCCGACGAAATCCGTGCCTTCAAGCGCGTGGTGGAGCGCGGCTTTGTCTACCGCGGCCTCAAGCCCGTTTACTGGTGCTTTGACTGCGGCTCCTCGCTGGCCGAGTTCGAGATCGAATACGCAGACAAAAAGTCGCAAACGCTGGATGTGGCCTTTCTGTGTGCCGAACCCGCCAAGCTGGCCACGGCCTTCGGCTTGAATGCACTGGCCAAAGATGCCTTCGCAGTCATCTGGACCACCACCGCCTGGACCATCCCCGCCAACCAGGCACTCAACCTGAACCCGGAACTCGTCTACGCACTGGTCGATACCGAGCGCGGTCTGCTGGTGTTGGCCGAGAGCCTGGTTGAGAAATGCCTGGGGCGCTACAAGCTTACTGGCACCGTGGTCGCCACCACCCAGGGCAAGAACCTGGGCGGCCTCAACTTCAGGCACCCCTTGGCCCATGTGGATGCGGGCTATGACCGCCTGAGCCCGATCTATCTGGCCGACTACGCCACCGCTGACGACGGCACCGGTATCGTGCACTCCGCGCCCGCTTACGGCGTAGAAGACTTTAACTCGTGCGTTGCGCACGGCATGAAGTACGACGACATCCTCAACCCGGTGCAGGGCAATGGCGCCTACGAACCCGAATTGCCGCTGTTCGGCGGGCAACACATCTGGAAAGCCTGCCCGGTCATCATCGACACGCTGCGCGACGCCGGTCGCCTGTATTGCACCACGGACATCGTTCACAGCTACCCGCACTGCTGGCGCCACAAGACGCCGGTGATCTACCGCGCGGCCGCCCAGTGGTTCATCCGCATGGACGACGGCGTGGGTGTCTTCACCAAAGACAAGGCACCCAAATCCCTGCGCCAACTGGCGCTGGATGCGATCGAGGAAACTTCTTTCTACCCCGAGAACGGCAAAGCCCGTCTGCGCGACATGATCGCCGGACGACCCGACTGGTGCATCAGCCGCCAGCGCAGCTGGGGGGTTCCCCTGCCCTTCTTCCTGCACAAGAACAGCGGTGAATTGCATCCCCGCACGATGGAGATTCTGGACATCGCCGCCGACATGGTCCAGCAAGGCGGTATCGAGGCCTGGAGCAAGGCCACGACCGAGTCCATCCTGGGTGAGCAAGATGCAGAGCACTACACCAAGAGCAGCGACATTCTGGAAGTCTGGTTTGACTCCGGCACCACGCACACCACTGTGCTCAAGGGCTCGCACGCCGGCAGCGGCCACGCCAGCGGCCCGGAGGCCGACCTGTACCTGGAAGGCCACGACCAGCACCGCGGCTGGTTCCACTCGTCGCTGCTGACGGCCTGCGCCATTTACGGCCGCGCGCCCTACAAAGGCATCCTGACCCACGGCTTCACGGTCGACAGCAAAGGGCACAAGATGAGCAAGAGCGCCGGCAACGGCGTGGACCCGCAGGAGACATCCAAGAAGCTCGGCGCCGAAATCATCCGCCTGTGGGTCGCCGCCAGCGACTACTCCGGCGACATTGCCGGAGACGACAAAATCCTGGCGCGCGTGGTCGACACCTACCGCCGCATCCGTAACACGCTGAAATTCCTGCTGGCCAACGTCAATGACTTTGACCCCGCAGTGGACGCTGTGCCGCTGGACCAGATGCTGGAAATCGACCGCTATGCCCTGAGCCGCGCGGCGCAACTGCAAGCTGACATCCTGGCGCACTACGAGGTCTATGAGTTCCACCCGGTGGTGGCCAAGCTGCAGATCTACTGCTCGGAAGACCTGGGCTCGTTCTACCTCGACATCCTGAAGGACCGGCTCTACACCACGGCGCCGAAATCGCTGGCGCGGCGCAGTGCCCAGACTGCTCTTTGGCAGATCACGCAAGCCATGCTGCGTCTGATGGCGCCGTTCCTGAGCTTCACGGCTGAGGAGGCATGGGCGGTGCTGGGCGCTGCGGGTAAAACGCCGACCGCAACCAAGGAATCCATTTTCCTGGACACCTATACCTCCATGGACGCAGCGGACGATGCGCTGCTAGCCAAGTGGACACGCATCCGTGAGATTCGCGATGTGGTGAACAAGGAAATCGAGGCTCTGCGTGCCGACGGCAAGGTGGGCTCGTCCCTGCAAGCCAACATTGCACTCACCGTAACGGCACAAGACCACAGCCTGCTGGCCAGTCTGGGGGATGACCTGAAATTTGTATTCATCACATCCGCTATTGATTTAATAGCTGGTGATGAAATCACTATAAGGGCCAGCACCTCAGAATCCACCAAATGCGAGCGCTGCTGGCACTACCGCGACGATGTCGGCCATGACGCAAGCCATCCCGGCATCTGCGGCCGCTGCACCAGCAACCTGTTCGGTGCTGGCGAAACACGGAAGTTTGCCTGATGGCGCGCGGCTCATCGTCCGGGGCTGGGGGCATGCTGCAATGGCTGGGCCTGGCTTTCATCCTTTTGATCGCCGACCAGTTCACCAAGGTCTTGATCGTTGGTTACTACCACTTGGGCGACAGCACCTATGTCACCAGCTTCTTCAACGTGGTTCGGGTGCACAACAGCGGCGCAGCATTCTCGTTTCTGGCCGGTGCTTCGGGTTGGCAACGCTGGTTCTTCACCGTCATTGGCGTGGTTGCGGCCGTCCTGATCCTGTGGATGCTGAAATCGCACGCGGGGCAAAAACTGTTTTCATTTGCGCTGGCGTGTATTTTGAGTGGTGCCATTGGCAATGTGATTGACCGCGTACTGTACGGTTACGTGGTGGATTTTCTGGACTTTCACTGGCGTAACTGGCACTTTCCAGCCTTCAATATTGCGGACAGTGCGATTACGATTGGGGCCATCTGTCTGATACTGGACGAGTTGCTGCGCGTGCGGCGCACGCGCTAGGCCCGCCTTCAACGCAGGGGAACTGTTGACACACTTGCTTAACCTGCTCGCCGCCATTGCCCTTTTGGTCTGGGGTACGCACTTGGTGCGCACCGGCATTCTTCGGGTCTTTGGTGCCAATTTGCGCAACCTGCTGGCCAAAAGTGTCAGCAACCGCTTCAACGCTGTGGTTTCGGGCATTGGCGTCACGGCGCTGGTGCAATCCAGCACGGCTACCGCCCTCATCGTGTCCTCGTTTGTCGGCCAGGGGCTCATGTCCCTGCCCTCGGCCCTGGCGGTCATGCTGGGCGCCGATGTGGGCACCAGCCTGATGGCGGTTCTGTTTTCACGCGATCTCTCCTGGCTCTCGCCTCTTTTCATTTTGATCGGCGTGGTGCTTTTTCTGGCGCGTCAGTCCACCACGATGGGGCGCGTGGGCCGCATTTTGATCGGCTTGGGGCTGATGTTGCTGGCCCTGCGACTGGTGACCACATCAGCCAACGTATTGACCCAGGCCCCGGCCGTCAAGGCCCTCCTCGCATCGCTGAGCAGCGACCTGCTGCTGGAGATCACGGTCGGTTGCGTGCTGGCTGTTCTCTGCTATTCAAGCCTTGCCATCGTGCTGCTGACAGCCACCCTGGCAAGCTCAGGCGTCGTGCCCATTGACGTGGCCCTGGGCCTGGTGTTGGGTGCCAACCTGGGCAGCGGCCTGCTGGCGGTGCTGACCACGCTCAATGCCAATGTGGAGACCCGCCAGGTCCCCCTGGGCAATCTGGTTTTCAAGATCATCGGCATCGCCATTGCAGCACCGGTGGTGGGCCTCTGGCTTCAGGCCATCAAACCCTGGATGAACGAGCCAGCAACCCTGGTGGTGTTGATGCACCTGAGCTTCAACCTGATGGTGACTTGCCTGTTTATCGGGTTCACCGAGTTCATCGGCCATTGGGTCGAAAAATGGCTGCCCCGGCTGGACCCAAGCACCATGGCGGGCCGCCAGCGGCATCTGGACCCCACCGCACTGGCCACACCATCACTGGCCATCACCTGCGCCGTGCGCGAGGCCATGCACCAGGCCGATGTAGTCGAAACCATGCTGCTGGGTGTACTGGGCGTCATCAAAAACAATGACCGCAAGCTGGCCCAGGAGCTGCAGAAGATGGACGACACCGTGGACGCGCTGTACTCGGCCATCAAGTACTACCTGACCAAAATTTCACGCGAAGCCCTGAGCGAAGACGAGGGGCGCCGCTGGACCGACATCATCAGTTTCACCATCAACATGGAGCAAATCGGGGACATCATCGAGCGCATCCTGATGGACATTGAAGACAAAAAGATCAATCCAGGGCGTGAGTTCTCCGAGGCCGGCATGACGGAGATCACCGAACTGCACAGCCGCCTGGTCAACAACCTGCGCCTGGGCATGAGCGTATTCCTCAACGGCAATGTGCGCGATGCCCGCAAATTGCTGGAAGAGAAATCGCGCTTTCGCGACCTGGAGCACGAATATGCTGCCACCCACCTGGAGCGGCTGGCCGTCAACACGCTCCAAAGCATTGAGACCAGCTCACTGCATCTGGACTTGATCAGCGACCTCAAGCGCATCAACTCCCACATCTGCTCCATCGCCTATCCGATCCTGGACTCGGCTGGCGCGCTAACGCCGAACCGCCTGCGTGATTCCGTGCTGGACTCGCTTCATCCTGCTGCAGGCGACACGGCACGGCTGCGACAGGTCCATCCACCATCAAGCCTTACTTAGCCCTCTCCAATCGGGCCAGAGCACTCGCGTACATTTGGCTTTTTTTATTGGCCGGATTCAATCGGCGCACACACTCAAGCAGTTCTGTTGCCTCTCGCAACAAAAGATCATTCGGACCCTCCTTGCTCATCAAACCAATGAGCAAGCCGCACAGATTCATGATGATCACTTCACTGTTTGGCAGATCTTTCACGGCGCCCCGGAGTAATGCGACGCCTTCCTGGAATTCGCCTTTCTTGGCCAGCATGACGCCCTGGTTGTTGATATTGATAACTTCCTGTCGGGATTCATTGAGAACCGCTTGTCCTTCCCCGCCCAATTGCGCACCTTCAAAAACGGCCTCAACCTGACGAAGAATCTCCGCGCTTTCATGGTTGTTTTTCACAATGTCACGAAGCAAACCAAAAGCCTTCTCCTTGTGTCCCAGCTCAAACAGGGACGCTGCCATTGCCATCGATGCTTCATTGCTGATTTGGCTGGACATGGTACTCATCAGTGCCTCGGCATCCGCCATTGCCGTTTCGGCCTTTTCCATCTGCCCCATTTTTTTATAAACCGCGCTTTCGGCGGCGGCGGTCTGTATGGACGCCTCAGGATTGCCCTTGAATTCCTTTTTGCTTCGCTGCAAAACTTTCAATGCTTCATCGGGCGAATCCTGGGCTGAAAACACCTTGGCCAGTCCGGCATATGCCGCCGGATTTTTATGTGGCGAAAACTCGCTGATTTTGATGGTTTTTTCAAAGGCCGCTTTTGCAACGTCCAGTGAGCCATTCTTGTAGGCTATCTCGCCAAGACTTCTTTGTCGAACCGAGGAGTTGGGAGAGAGCTTCACAGCGTCCATGAGTACTTGCTGTGCTTTGTCCCCCTCACCCAGCGAATTGAGGGTTTTGGCCAACCAATCAGAAGCCTCCATGTACATTCTGTTCTCCTCCAAAACCTGGCGGAATATTTCCTTGGCGCTGTCATAGTCTCCGGTTTGAAAATGAATCTTGCCAAGCCCTGTTTTGGCCCAAGGTACGCTACGGCTCGCCAAAACCGATTCAAAAAGAGTCTTGGCTGCGTCATGCTCCCCGAGGGTCATCAACAAATCACTCTTGATGCGCAAAATTTCCTGTGGATTCAAAGCCTGCGCCTTCAACTGCTGGTCGCACTCAGCGAGTGCAGCAAGGTAATCCTGGGCGTTGATGGCGGTTTCGATGCCGCGCAGGGACTGCTTGCGCACAATCTGCTTCTCCAATCGGCTCTCCAGCAAACTTTGATTGATTGGTTTCAGCAGATAGTCGTCCGGTTTGACCTCCGCCGCCCCCATAACCATGTCGACCGTTTTCTCTGCGGTAACCATCACCCATATGGTGGACACACCGATGTACTTGAGGAGCTTGGACTCTTCCAAAACCTGCTGGCCATTCTGGCCGGGGCCCAAGTTGTAATCGCAAATCACAATGTCATACTTGTTCGTACGCAACTGGCTGATCGCCTCCTTGCCACTATTCGCAGTGTCAATCTTTGTCACGCCCATCGCTTTGACGATGTCCCTTAGCATCGTGCGCATGCCCTGAAAGTCATCAATGATCAATATTTGAGCTTGCTTGAGAGGAACAGTCATGACCTGGGTCTTTCATTACACAAAACTAGGGAAGTCTCACCACAAAACAGCCACCGCCATACGCGCCGCCGTTTTCGATGGTGAGCGAACCACGACGGGTGCCGTTTTTGTGTTTGGCAGCGGCCTGAGATGAAAAATAGAACCCAAGTCCCGTACTTCCGGTTGAGAAATTGATACCCTTATTTGCCAGGACGCCGTCGTTTTCCATCATGCTCGGCGGATAGCCCCGACCGTTGTCTTCAACACGCAGCTCCAAAAAACCATCTTCGACTTTGGCTGCAACACGTATCTTGTCGGATGTGTAGTTGTACGCATTGTTCAAGGCATTGATCAATATGCCCGTAACCAGGTCCCGGTCAACATACCAATAGCAGTTTTCATGGCAGTCCACAGCGAGGCTGATTCCCTTGAAATCCATGATGAACTTGTTCTGCAACAATGCTTCTTCAATGACATCGGCTATGGACTGTTCCGTGATGTCCATCGGATAAATGGATTTCCCAAGCTTGTAGAGGCTAAGCATTTGAATGAGGTTCGCATTCATGCGGTTGGCCTCGTAAATGACCATTCCCAAGCTCTCAAAGCTTGAAGTGCGACCCTCTTCTTCACATTGGGCGGCTATTTTTTCCAGAGAACTCACTTGAATATTCAAGGAATTCTTCATGTCGTGAATCGACGAGGCGATGAAGTCAGTGAAGTTGATTTCGTCATCGACCATGTCGAACTCCTAATTTCGTTGCATTGAACGGACAACGCGAAAAGGAACCGGGGGTCGATGGATGCAGTGGCAAGTTCTGTGCTTGAAATAAGCTTTTGGAGCAGACTTGCCGCCTGGCGATCCCGCTGTCATGGGCATGCGCCTTTAGACCGGTAACTTTGCGCCCCCGCCTTTCGGTCGGGTTTGCCCTTTGCAGAATACTAAGGGATTAATGTAAATATTGAAACAACTATTTACATCAACAGACCTCAAGCTGTCTACAGCGTCAAAATTGTGCACCCAGTCGTCTTGCGCGCTTCCAGGTCACGGTGCGCCTGCTGCACGTCTTCCAGCTTGTAGCGCTGGTCAATGCGGATCTTCACCTTGCCGCTGGTGACCGCCTCGAAGAGATCGTCGGCCATCACCTGGGTACTTTCACGCGTTGAGATGTGGGTGAACAGGGTCTGACGCGTGACGTAGATCGAGCCTTTGGGGCCCAGAATGCCGGGCGCAAACGGCGCGACCGGACCGGAGGCGTTGCCGAAACTGGCCATCAGGCCAAAGGGGGCCAGGCAGTCCAGTGACTTGTCCCAGGTGTCTTTGCCCACCGAGTCATAAACCACCTTCACGCCTTTACCACCGGTGATTTCTTTCACACGGGCCAAAAAGTCTTCACTGGAATAATTGATGACAAATGCCGCACCATGCTCTTTGGCGAGCGCGCATTTGGCATCCGACCCGGCGGTGCCGATCAGTTGCAGACCCATCGCTCGCGCCCACTGGCAGGCAATCAGACCCACGCCACCGGCCGCTGCGTGGAACAACACAAAGTCACCCGCCTGCAAGCCGCCTTGGGGCAAGGTGCGCTTGAGCAGGTATTGCGCAGTCAGGCCCTTGAGCATCATGGCCGCACCGGTCTCAAACGAGATGGCATCGGGCAGCTTGCACACGCACTTGGCCGGCATGACCCGCAGCTCGCAGTAGCTGCCCGGTGGCTGGCTGGCATAGGCGGCACGGTCGCCTACCTTGAGGTGCGTCACGCCCTCACCCACGGCCTCCACCACACCCGCGGCTTCCATGCCCAGTTGCAGGGGCATGGGCAGGGTGTACAGGCCACTGCGCTGGTACACATCGATAAAGTTCAGGCCGACCGCATGGTGGCGAATGCGGATTTCGCCGGGGCCTGGGTCGCCCACGGTGACATTCACCAGTTTGAGTTGCTCCGGGCCGCCGTTCTGGTCGATGCGAATCGCGCGGGAAGAAATTTGCGTCATGTCGGGTCTCCTGTAATTTGAATGCAACGCCATATTGCCATGAATCAGCAAGGCTTAGCGCCGCAACACCGAAAGCCACTCGCGCTGGGCCGCGGTCAGGGCGGTGTCAGGCGTCAGCAGGCTGTGCAGCAGGTTGGTGCGAATCTCTGGCTCTTCCTGCGGCAGTGGGTCACGCACCAGTGCATCCAGCAGAGCCCGGACCTTGACGAGACTCTTGTTGTACAACTCGAAGATGGCGCTGACCTGCACGTGCTGGCTGGGGTCTTCCAGCCAGCAGTCGTAGTCGGTGGCAATGCCGATGGTGGCATAGCAGATCTGCGCCTCCCGGGCCAGGAAAACCTCGGGCACGTTGGTCATGCCCACCACATCGCAGCCCACCTGCTGCAAGAACAGACTCTCGGCCCGTGTTCCCAGTCGCGGGCCTTCAACACAGGCATAGGTCACATCCCGATGCAGGGGAATGCCCAACAAGGCGGCCTGCGCCGCGACCCAGTCCACCATGTTCTTGCTGACCGGGGTGGCGGTGGACACGTGCGCGGCTACACCATTGCCAAAGAAGGTGCGCTCACGCCCGCCTTTGGTCCAGTCGAAATACTGGCTCGGCATGGCCAGGTCACCCGGGGCAATGCGCAGGGCCAGGCTGCCAACGGCAGAGATGCCCAGCAGTTGCGTGGCGCCAGCTGACTTGAGTGCAAAGATGTTGGCGCGGTAGTTCACCTCATGCGGCAACAGCCGGTGCCCCGCACCATGCCGTGCCAGAAACAGTATGGGCTGGTCGCCCAGCCGGCCCCGTATGACAGCGCCCGAGGGGTCACCAAAGGGGGTTGACCCCGACAGGCTTTCCTCCAGCACCATGCCGGGAAGATCGTAGATTCCGGTGCCTCCGATGATGGCGAGCATGTGATTTTGTTCCTGTGAATTGAAGTGGTTTAAATGCGGCTAGACGTTGGAGCTGACGAGCACCTGGCCTGGCAGGTAGGCCGGGCCCTGCATGATGCGCTGCCAGTAGGACGCATGGGCAGCACTCCCTTGCGGCCATTGCGCGAGGAAATCGCGATGCCACTGCGCCGTATCAAACTGCACGGCGATGCCATCCATGAACAAGCCTTTGCGTACGATGCCAAAGACCCGCTCGCGCCCTTCAAACGGCCGCGTGGCGATGCGGGTGATCAAGCCATAGTCTGTGGCCGAAAAATTGGGCATGCCCGCCGCCCCGTTGTTCAGAATCGCTGGCGCGAATTCAGACTCGCCGTACTGCAAGGTGCAGAAGATCGGCAAACAGGTGTGGCTGGATGCGAACACATCCACCTGCGCCCGTTCAAACCAACTTTGAAGCTGGGCCACCTGCCCCGGATCACGCAGGCGTTCCTGGGCAAAGCCCCAGCCGGACAGGGACTCGGCGTCGCCATGCACGATGCCCACCCTGCGCCCCCCAACGTTGACGCGCATATGCATCGGCAGTTTGGTGAGCGCGGTCACCAAACCAGGAAAGCGCTGCGCAGTCTGGCGCAAGCGCTGCATGATGGCGTTGGAGTGGTGCACCACCTCATCCCCAACCCAGTCCGGATAGGCGCAACCGCAGCCGCCTTCGGAGGCATCCTCGCCCATCTCGGTTTCCACATTGCCGCGCGTGGCAGGGAATGAGAGCACGGTCTGGTTGATGCGCTGAAACGAGGCCTCATTCACATCAAACCAGTTGAAGTCACCGTTGAAAACCAGGCGTTTCGAACCGGTCTCGCGGTTAAACAGATCCAGCACCTTGGCCAGGGCCGGCTCATTGCCGTACAGGCCGCCCACCACGTACAAAACCTCACACGCGTGCTCGGCCGGCACCGCCAAGGCACTGGCTGGGTAGCGGTAATGCAGCGGGCAACTGCGACCGGCAGCGTGGCTGGTGTCACTGTTCATGACTGAGCCTCCGGCGATTCAACAAAAAGGGGACCCAACCAGGGCACTTCGGTAGCAGACGTGTCGGGTCGGTACAGGCTGGCCAGTTGCCGGTCATCCACTTGCGCCAGGGGCAAGTCAAAGGCAATACGACCCTGTTTCAAACCCAGGACCCGGTCCGCCAGGATGGGCAACAAGCTCGGGTTATGCACCACGGTGATCAAGGTAGCGCCCGCGGCTGCCCGCGCCAGCAGGCTGCACACCTCGGATGCTGCCAGGGGGTCCAAGCTGGCGGTGGGCTCATCGGCCAGGATGAGCTTTGGGCGCTGCATCAGCATGCGGGCAATCGCAACCTTCTGCTTCTCGCCACCGGACAGACGGTCAACGCGTTCATCCGCCTTGGACAACAGGCCCACATCACTGAGTGCAGCCTCGGCCGCAGCCACATCCGCGGCCGCATGCATGCGCACCCAGGTGCGCCAGCCGGAGCGCCGACCCAGCACACCCATCAACACGTTGTCCAGCGCGGAGACACGCTGTACCAGGTGCAGACCCTGCATCACCTGCCCTACTTCAACACGCAATTGCCGCAACGCCTTGGGCGGGGTGTGCGGACCCAACTGGCGGCCCAGCACCACGGCATCACCACGGCTGGGGTGAACAAAGCCGCCCAGACAACGCAGCAAGGTGGACTTGCCAGCGCCGTTGTGCCCGACGATGGCGATCCGTTCACCCGCCGTCACAGACCAGTGCGCCATGTCGAGCATGGTTTTGCCACCGGCTTGGCAAATCAAATTGTGTATTTGAATCAAGGCTGACTTGTTCATGGCGAGGTCATAGCAGGGCCTGCCGGATACGCCGGCTCAGGGCATCAAACACCACCACCAGCCCGATCACAACCAGCAAAATGGTGGCCAAACGCCCCCACTGGAACAGCGAGGTGGCTTCGGAGATCAACAGGCCCAGACCACCCGCACCGATGAGGCCCAGGATGGTGGAGTCGCGGATATTGAACTCCCAGATGTAGAGGTGGCTGGAGACAAATTGTGGCAAGACTGCAGGCCAGACCGCGTTGAAAAAAACCTGCACCGGACTGGCGCCTACCGCGCGAACCGCCTCCACCGCCTGCATGTCCAGCGTCTCGATCGATTCGGCAAAGAGCTTGCCGTAGGTCCCCATGGAATGCAGGGCAATGGCCAGGATGCCCGCCGTGGGACCCAGCCCCACGATGCCCACCAGAACCAGGCCAAAGACCAGGGAATGGATGGCCCGCGTGACATTCAATACAGCTCCTGCCCCTATAGCAAGGGCGCGTGGCGCTCCCAAATTGCGAGCAACCAGCAGACTCAAGGGCAAGGCCAGAATGGCGCCCAGCAAGGAGCCCAGCGTGGCAATACGGACTGTCGTCCAGGTGGCCTGCGCCAGGGCGCTGACGAAATCTTTTTCGACCGCACGCCGATCCTCGACCCGCAGCAGGGTGCCATCGTCACTGCGGTACTCCAAGCGTGGACTGCCCAGCCAGACATCCACAAAACTGGGCCGGGAAAACTCTCCCATGGACTTCACGAGATTCGGCCACGGGTTGCGCCCCAGGGACAAGTCGCCCTGCGCCGACAGCGTGCTCAGACACGCCGCCACCAGCGCGCAGTAGGCAAGTACCAGTGCCAGGAAGCGAAAACGGCCAGTAATGCGCATGGAATTCACGGTGCCCAGAATCAAAAAGACTATGGCTTGAGCTGCAATTTTCCAGTGGCCAGTCCGGCGTCACGAATGGGCTTGTAAAAGCCGTTGTCCTTGCTCAGGAAGCCGGTGTAATGGACGGGCAGCAGATTGGGTTGCGTGGCCAGGGCAGCGCCCACCGAGTCGAGCGCCACCTGCAACTGAGCCACCAGGGCCTTGTTCTGGAACAAGGTTTTGCTAACCGCAAAGGCGTCATTGGGCAAGGGTGCGGATTGCCAGATGATTTTGGAGCGTTCAGCCTTCAGCAAGCCTTGTTCGATCATGGCCGTGCGATTGCGGTTGTAGTCCGCGCCGGCATCAAGCTGACCCGCCGCAACCTGGGTCTCAATCGCCTGGTGCCTGGTGTACAGGACCTTGCTGAAATAAGTATCCGGGTTGATGCCTTGCGTCATGAAGTAGTGCCAGGGAATCAGATAGCCCGAGGTCGAGCCCTTGTCACCAAACGCGAAAGTTCGGCCTTTCAAATCAGCTGGCGAACGAATGCCGGAATCGGGGTGAGTCACCATGATGGCGAAATACTCCGGCTTGCCGTCGTACAGAATGGTGGACACCACCTGCGCACCGGCCTCGTGATTGGCCAGCACATAGCCCCAGGGCCCCATCAGTGCCAGATCGGTCTCACCATTGGCCAGCGACTTCGCCAGGCCTTCCCAGGTGTCGACCGTACGCAATTCCACGGCACGCCCGAGCCTGGCCGCCAGGTAGGTGGCCAGCGGTTTGTAGGTGGCGTCGTTCTTGTCCTTGTCCGGCTGAAACAAGCCAACACCCAGCTTCAGGGGGCTGGCGGCAGACTGTGCATGAAGCGGGTTCAACGCGAACGCAATCAAGGCCGTCATCAGGAATTTAGCAAGCGATGCCATCAGGTATTTCTTTCGTTGTTTCGTCGTACTGGAGAATCAAGAAGTTCAGGCAAGCCACTCAGGGTTGAGGTGAACCAAGTCTACGGGCTCGTCAATGTCAGGCAGCGCGCAAAGCTCTGCGTGTGTCATGCCCAAGCGCGCCAGACGCACGCGGGTCTCGCTCATCACGGTCGCCGTGCTCCAGGCCATCGCATCAAAAAGCGTGGGCTGAGGTGAACGCAGACCGACCAGTGTGTAGCCGCCATCCAAGGCCGGTCCGAACACGGCATCCTTGTGTTGCAGCGCCCGGGCGGCGTCCTGCAAATAGCCGGCATCCACACCGGGCGCGTCCGTCCCAATCAAAATAGCACTGCGGTGGGTCTGCAAGGCACGGTCCAGTGCACGTGCCATTTTTTCACCCAGATCCCCCTCACCCTGGCAGCACAGTGCCACACCATGCAGCTGCGACAAGGCCAGGAAAGCCGGGTGCGAGGCATCAGGCCAACAGCACAACTCCACCGGTCCGATGGCAGCCGCGCAAGCCTGCTCAAGGGCATGCGCCAGCAGCCGCTCAGCCATGCGCGCGGCACCTTCGGTGCCCAGCGCCGGCACCAGACGGGTCTTGGCAAAGCCGGCTACAGGCGCTTTGGCGAACACAATGACGGCGCAGGACGGACTCATGGATAACGATGCGCAAGCCGCTCGGGCGACGCGCCAAGCCAGTAAAGAAAACGCAGGCGCCACATCAGGAAGATGGTGCGCCAGACCCCATGCTTCTCCCAGCGGCGTCCGGACGTGATGACCTGCGGTTTCAATGCCACCGGTCGACTTGCCGTGCGCAGGCGGCGAGAAAGTTCAATGTCCTCCATCAGGGCTTGATCCGGGAATCCACCCACACGATGGAACTCGTCACGCAACACAAACAGCGCCTGGTCACCGGTTGCAATGCCACTCAGGCGCGAACGCGCGTTCATCATCCAGGCCACCACACGCAGCATGCGGTGACGACCAGAAATGGCCACATCAAACCGACCCCAACGCCGGGCCTTGCTGGCGAGAGCCTCCTCAACTGAGACAAGTGCTTGCGACGGCAAACGGGTATCAGCGTGCAGAAAAAGCAGGATGCGCCCACTGGCCCTGAGCGCACCGGCATTCATCTGGCACGCCCGTCCACGCTCGGCCTGCACCACGAGGTCACACCAGCCTGCGCACAGGGCCACCGTAGCGTCCACGCTGCCGCCGTCCACCACGATGATTTCCACATCCTGGCTGCGCAAGGGTGCCAGCGCCTGCAGGCTGACCACGATGCCGTGCGCCTCGTTCAACACCGGCACGACCACCGAAAGCCGGTGCATCACGCAGCCTTCAGGGCGCCACCACAACTGCTGCCCTGCCCGGCGGTGCAACCGTAACAATGGTCCGCAACGCGAATGCGGCCATTGGCCGGATCATGCAAAAGCAAGTCGCGCAAATGGGGTCGTGCTGCTTCAGCCAGTTGCAAGGGCATGACCAGCATCTGGTTGAAATCACAATCGAAAAGATAGCCCTGCCAGTCCACGCTGACCAGGGACGTGCACATCACGGACTCCAGGTTGTCTTGGCGAAACGAGTCCTTCAGCAACTGCAGGTAGGGCTGAAACTGGCCCTTGGAAATCAGCGTGCTGCCAAAGCGTTGAATGGGCATGTTGGCCAAGGCAAACAACTGGTCAAATGCAACGCCAAAGTGCTTGTCGAGTTCGCGCTTGTAGTCCGCCTCCAGCGCGGTTTGCTCAGGCGGCAATTGCGGGCCTTGCGGGTTGTAGACCAGATTCAAAACAAGCCCGGCCCCCGGTCGGGCATAGCCCAGAGCGTTGAGTTTTTGCAGACCGGCAATACTCTTGTCAAAAGTACCCTCCCCGCGCTGGCGATCGACCCGCTCAACCGAATAGCAGGGCATGGAGGCCACCACTTCCACACTATTGCTTGCCAGAAACTCCGCCGTATCCTCCTGGCCTGGCTCGGACAAAATGGTGAGATTGCAGCGGTCGATGACTCGCACACCGAGTTTGCGCGCAGCCACCACCAAGCGACGAAAGTGCGCGTTGAGTTCCGGCGCGCCGCCCGTGAGGTCCAGCGTCTTGACCTTTCGGCGCGCCAATACGGCAAGCACCATATCCATCGTTTCGCCATCCATCATTTCAGTGCGATTGGGACCCGCGTTGACATGGCAATGCAGGCAGGTTTGATTGCACTTGTAGCCCAGGTTCACTTGCAAGGTTTCCAGTTGCTTTCGACGAAGCCGCGGAAAATCGGTTTTGGCGAGCAATGGGAACGTAGCGTGCATGGGTTCTTTCTGGAAACTGCGGTGATAGCCGTATGGGTCGACCTGCAATGAATATTCTTACAGCCTTTTGCTACAGGCGCACACCGACCGCCAGAGAAACCCCGGAGTGCCTCAGCCCTTGGAAAATTTTCAAGCCAGCGGCGCGGCGTCCAGGCGCCAGACCGCTGCGCCTTTATTGCGCCTGGAAGCCGCTGGCCTTGATGATGCGCGCCCAGGTTTGGGCATAGGCGCGCTCACGAGCAGCAAGCTGCGGCCCTGAGGAGTAGCCCACCGTCAGGCCCATGGTGGTCAGGCGCTCGCGCACATCCGGCATGGCGATCACTTTAGCCACAGCATCGGAAAAGCGGTCGATAACTGCCTTGGGTGTACCAGCAGGTGCAAAGATGCCGTAGTACGGAAGATCTTCGAAACCTGCCAGCCCCAACTCGGCAAAAGTCGGTACATCGGGCAGGATGGCCTGACGTGCGCCACCCAGCACTGCCACCACGCGAATCTTGCCCGCCTTGTGGTTCTCGATGAAATCGGGCACGGAACCCACGCCCGCACCGATCTGGTTGCCCAGCATGTCACCCATCATGGGTGCGCTGCCCCGATAAGGCGCGGCCTGCAAATCAAGTGCGTATTTCTGGCCAATGACCTTCACCAGAAACTCCGGCACCGAAGCCGGTGCAGGTACCCCCACCGTGCCCTTGCCGGCACCCTGGCTTCGTACCCAGGTCAGGTACTCATTCATGCTTTTGGCAGGTGTACCGCCTGACACGGCCAGCGCATTGACAAAAGTCGCAAAGCCGGCCACCGCCACAAAGTCATGGGCCGGGTCAAAGCCCGGATTCTTCACCACCAGCGGCAGGATCGACACGGTATGGTCATGCGACAGGAAGAAGGTCATGCCGTCAGCGGGCGCGGCCTTGAGTGCCTGGGCCGCAATCTGGCCCCCGGCACCGGCGCGGTTTTCCACGATGACCGGGGTGCCCAGCTGGTCTTTCAACTTGTCGGCCAGGATGCGGGCGATGGCATCGGTGCCGCCTCCGGCCGGAAACCCGACCATCAACTTGACGGCGCCGGTTTGCGCCTGCGCTACGCCGCCCAAAAGCAATGCACCAACCAGCAATGTGTTGCGAACCGCACCCAACATGCCGGCTACTTGCTGCAAAGATGATCTGGCCATTTTTTTCTCCATCTGGTTTATCTGAATCGGGGATTTGAATTGCTTAAAAAGTGCCGGGGTAGGCGCCACCGTCTGCCAGTACATTCTGGCCATTGATGTAGCCCGCGTGCTGGCTGCACAGGAAGGCGCAGATGGCACCGAACTCTTCCAGCTTGCCAAAGCGCTGCGCCGGAATGCTCTTGCGACGTGCATCCATGACCACCTCCACGGCCTGTCCGGTCTTCTGCGCCGCACCCTGCATGACACCCTTGAGGCGATCGGTGTCAAAGGCACCGGGCAAAAGATTGTTGATGGTGACGCCCCGAGACGCCAGCTTGCCGCGGGACGCTCCGGCCACAAAACCTGTGAGTCCGCTGCGCGCGCCATTGGAGAGGCCCAGCACATCAATCGGCGCCTTGACCGCGCTGGAGGTGATGTTGATGATGCGGCCAAAACCTCGTTCCGCCATGCCATCCACCGTGGCCTTGATGAGTTCGATCGGTGTCAGCATGTTGGCGTCCACCGCCTTGATCCAGGTGTCCCGATCCCAGTCGTGGAAGTCGCCCGGTGGCGGGCCGCCCGCATTGGTCACCACAATGTCAAAGTCGCGGCGCACCTTGAAGACCGCCTCGCGCCCCGCCGGCGTGGTGATATCTGCGGCAACAAACTGAACCTCAGCCCCCGTTTTTCCTTCACTTCCAGCTATCAATTTTGCAGCAGAAGCCTGCAAAACCTCGGCACCACGGGCCACGATCAGCACGTTGACGCCTTCACGCGCCAGTGCCTGGGCACAGCCAAAACCCAGGCCCTTGCTGGCCCCACACACCAAAGCCCATTTTCCTGCGATGCCCAAGTCCATATCGATCACCCTGTGAGTAACAAAAGTTGCTGCCATCATAGTTGCGAAATCCCACCCGGCGAGACGCACCGTCCCTATAATTTGACAGGTCCCGCCCCAACAGGAACCATCTGACAACGAGAGATATGCTTATGCGCTACTTGGTTCACACGTCATGATGCTGCGATGCCTCTGGCCAGTCTTGATGGCCTGCGCTGCTTTGGCGAGTAGCGCACAGGCTGCGGATTTTAGGTTTTCCACGGAAGACTCCACTGACAGGGTTCAGGAGGACGAGCGGCAGGCCAGAGTCAACGCGATGCTGCAGACACCTTGCCGCAACAAGATCAAAAACCAAAAGATCATGGTTCTGATTGGCGAGAACCGCAATGGTGCAACCCAGGCCAGCCAGTCGGCATTCAATCCCCATGTCGAGGCCATCAATGCCCGCTTGCAGGCACTGGGTTTAAAAACCTTCACCCAGGCGCAGATCCGACAGCAGGTGGCCCAGGCCGAAATCGACGCGTATTTCAAGAACGACCCCGACGCAGCCATCAGTGCATCGCGGCGTTTGGCGGCGCAGTACATCCTGCGCGGACTGATCACCAGCCAGACCAGCCGCAACCTGGCCGTGAACGTGAACCAGGTCAACGTCAGCATGAACTTCACCCTGACGGGAGCCAACGGCCGGATGATTTCCCAGGCCAGCGCCGAAAACGCCAGCTATGCGGGCAGTGACACTGCCGGCATGGCGCTCACCCTGATCAATGAACGGGCTGATGAACTGGTTGCCACGCTCTACAGCGACTACTGCCAGAAATCGGGCGTGCGCTGAATCCTGCCCGTCCCATCGATATCGAGAATTTTTGCAAAGGGAACCTATGAAAACGCATCTTTTCCATTCCGGCAAGGCAAGCGCCATGACCGCGCTGTTCGTTGTGTTGACCTGCGGCGCGCAGGCCTGGGCGCAACCCAGTTTTGGCAATCCATCCCCTACGGCGGGCACCTCGACCTCCGACAAGGCCAATGCCGCCGCCGACGCCGCTGCGTACAAGGAAGTCGACTACGTGAACAAGGCCAAGAAGGGGCCTGCGCTGGTGGTGATACCGGGGGAGGTGAAAAGCAACAACGCCACATTCACGCAGAAGTTTGGCCCCAACAACATTGCCGATTTCGCCGAGCTTGAGTTGTCCAATGCCAACTTTGTAGTCCTGGAGCGCAGCAACCTGGGCAACCTGTTGCAGGAGATCTCGCTCGCTTACAACCTTGGCGACGTCGCCGCCGCACGCAAGACGATGCAAGTGGGCAAGCTGAAAACCACCAAATGGGTGGTGAAGTTCGACATCCTGAAGGCCGAACAGATTTCGGAAAACAAAAAAGGCATTGACGGCCGTGCCATTGGTGGGCTGCTGTCCATGCTGGGTGGCCTGGGCGGCTCCGGGGCTGGCGCCGTAGCAGGCTCAGTGCAGACTCAGGATGCAAGCGGTGTCTGGCTCATCGGCATGCGTTACAAGATCATGAATGCCAACACCACCGAGCAGCTTGCCCAAGGCTACAAGGAGCTCAAGATGGAGGTCGGCTCCACCCAGACCAGCGTATTGGGAGTTTCCGACGGTGCCAAGGGCGGTGTTGGGCTGGACACCATGGTGCAGCGCCTGGTGCAAACCGCGGTCTGGGACATCGACGCCAAAAACAAATAGACCAGCATGTCCGGCATCACCAAACTCGGCAAGTACCTGATCCGACGCGAACTCGGCAAGGGGGCCATGGGCGTTGTTTACGAAGGCTTTGACCCGGTGATCGAGCGCACGGTGGCCATCAAAACCATCTTGCCACAGCAATTGAACTCAGCCGAGGCGGGCGATGTGCTGGCGCGCTTCAAACGCGAGGCGCAAGCGGCCGGGCGTCTGAACCACCCCGGGATTGTGGCGGTCTATGACTACGGCGAAGTGGTGGCCGAGGATGATCTCACCATGGTGGCCGGCCCCGGCACGGTCTCCGACGCTCGCGAACGCGTGGCCTTCATCGCCATGGAGTTCGTCAAGGGCCGTGAGCTGCGCGATTATTTCGAGGCCAACGAACGCTTCGCCCTGCCCGAGGTGGCTCGCCTGATGGGGGAGATACTGGACGCCTTGAGCCATGCGCACGCCAAGGGCGTGGTGCACCGCGATATGAAGCCGGCCAACCTGATCGTGCTGGACAGCGGCAAGGTCAAGATCGCCGACTTCGGTATCGCTCGCGTTGAGAAGTCGGAACTGACCCAGGCGGGTACGGTGATGGGAACACCGTCGTACATGTCACCCGAACAGTTCATGGGGCAGACGGTCGATGGGCGCAGCGATCTGTTTTCGTGCGGTGTGATCCTGTACCAATTTCTGACCGGTGAAAAGCCATTCACCGGCAACACCACCACCATCATGTACAAGGTGCTGCGGGAAGAGCCCCTGGCACCCTCCATGTTGAACGTGGCGCTGCCCAGCGCCTGGGATGCCGTGGTGAAAAAAGCCATGGCCAAAAACCCGGATCAACGCTTTCAGACGGCAGCCGAATTTGCGGCATCAATTCAGGCCGCGGTGGCCAACCCGGGTGCGGAACAAACCCTGATCAATGCGGGCAACAGCACCTTGATCGATCCCGGTGGCACAATGCCCCGCACCCATGCTGCCCCTGCCACGCCGGCAAGCACCCGGACGCGCAGCCCCAAAGCCATGGTGGGGGCCCTCGCAGGCCTTGCACTGGTCGGGGGCATCGGTGCCGCCTACATGCTGATCGGCAAGAGCACTGACAAGCCTGCGCCGCTGGCCCAGAATCAGGCCGTAGCACCCGCTGTGGCAGCCACACCGGCAGCAGCGCCACCACCGGTGATCACGCCGGTGGTGGTCAGTGATCCCGCGCAGGATTCCGGCAACGTCATCATCAGCGCACTGGGTTTGGTGGATCCCAAAGATGCCCGCTTCAAGGGCGACCCGGGCGCAGCCCAGGCCGAGGCGCGTGCGGATGCCAAACGCCAGTTGATCGAAAAAGTACTGGGCCTGTACATCGACAGCAACTCACTGAACAAAAACTACGCGCTGATCGAACAGAAGCTGCTGTCCCGGTCGGGCAGTTTCATCAAGTCCGTGCTTCATGAGGGAGCGCCCAGTACCGGCAAGGACGGCCTGCTGGAAACCGAAACCCGCGCGGTGGTCAAGGTGCGTGATGTGCAGAAGTCACTCAACCAGTTGTCCAAGGACGAGCGCATCGACTTCATACGCAACAATGGCGACCCCAGGGTTTCCATCCAGATGAATGTGGCCAATGCCGAATCCGCACAGGCCTTGCCCCCCGCTCGCTCGCAGCTGGCGGAAAACGTGCTCAAGGAGCGGATCAAATCCTTTGGCTTTCGGGTCTGGTCCAATGAAGGCGAGGCCAGAACCGGGCCGGATGCCAAAGTGGCCGACTTCGTGATACAGGGCGAGGCAAGGCTCAAGCAACTGTCAGCCAAGCTGCCCACCTCCGGATTGACCATCACCAAGACGGTGCTGACCTCGTGGACCGTCAAGGCCATTGACAAGGCCAGCGGCGAAGAGATCTACCTCAACACCGTGATGCCCAAGGGCCAAAGCTGGGCCACCGAAGACCAGGCGCTCGGTGACATTGGCAAACAAATGGGCGATGAGTTTTCAAAGAACTTTTTTCTGCAGCATTTTAACTTCGGCGTACGGCAAACCCAGCTCCATGTCACGGGCCTGCCCGATGCGCAAACAGCACAACTGCTGCTGCGCGAGTTGCGTGGCATCAGGCAGGTGCTGGACGTTCAGTTGCTCAGCGAGACCGGCAAGTTCCAGTTGCAACTGGCTGAAGGCAGTGCCAGCGATGTGATTCAGGACGCCGTCATACGCCCCCTCAACAGCAAGCTTGGCCAAAACTGCTTTGCCCTTGCCGGCTCAAGCGACACCCAGATCAACATGAGCTTTGCCAGCACCTGCGCCGACGTGGCCGTGCGCGGCAAACTGGAAACCGCGCCACCGGCCGGGCTCATGGGCGGTTCGATTTCTCGCGGCAAGTCGCTGCTCAAAGGCAGCCCCATGAAGCCCATGACCTGAGGGTCCGGGGCCGGTTGATGGGTTCAGCCGCTTATCAAAAATGCGACCGTTTCTTCGCTGGACTCGCTCACGCTGCGACCGAAGGCAATGCGTCCTTGCCCGCGCAACATCACCTCTTCGCGCCGCAGCGTGATTTCGGCCTCGTCCGCAAAGGCCACGAAAGTGCCATTGGTGCTTTGATCGATCAGAAAGAATTTATCGCGTCGCCGTTCGATGCGCGCGTGCTGGCGCGAGGCCATTCGGTCGGCCACGACGATTTGGCAACTGGCATCGCGCCCGAGCACCATACCGGCATTGGCCTGTTCCAGGACAAGCTCGGACGCGCCGTATTGCAAATGAAGCCTGACCAGCCTGGGGGGAGTCAGGATGGATGGCGTGGCCATGGTCAACTCTTCGCCTGCCTGCCAGATGACTTCGCATACCTCGACATCGTCGCCCTTGCCTTTGACTGACAGGGCGGCGATCCGGCGGGTTGAACTGCGCAACAAGGGCGAAAGTTGCTCCACGGTGGCACGGGTGGTGATGATCTGGGTCGCCTTGGCCAGCCCCGCCATGCGCGCAGCGAGGTTGACGGTGTCGCCAAAAACATCGTTGTTGTCTTCGATCACCGGCCCGGCATGAAAACCTGCGCGAATGGCGCGCTTGACGTTGGACACGGCAGGCAACGCCATGATCTTGAGCTGCATGTCGGTCGCGGCCAGGCAAGCGCTGTCGGCGTCCGGCAGCACGCACATGACTTCGTCACCAATGGTCTTGATGACGCGGCCGCCATATTGCTCAACGATGCTGCGCATCGCGGCAATGCACTCATCCACCATCTTCTTGGCCTGCTTGTCTCCCAAGGTGTCGTAGAGTTTGGTGCTACCTGCAATGTCGGCGAACAGAACAGCCATGAGTTTCATTGGATTTACCTTGCAGCTTGCGAGTGAAATGATCGTAGTTTTTGGCGCAGAAGACGAATTGTCAACCCGCAGCACTCCGGCCGGTGCGGGTGAAGACAAAGATTCCCGCAATCACCAGCACGGTGCCCGCCGCCACCCAGGCCGTGAAAGGCTCGCCCAGGATCACAACCCCCATCAGAATGGTCGACATCGGGCCGACCATGCCGGTTTGAGCGGTCACGCCAGCGCCAACCCGCTCGATCGCCATCATCACCAACAGCACCGGCACCGCCGTACACAGGGTCGCATTGAGAAGGGAGAGCCAGATCACCTCGGGAGCGACGATCATGGCACTCCAGGGACGCAACAAGACGAATTGGACGATGCACAACAGACAAGCCACGGTGGTGGCCAGACCCACCAGACGCAGGGAGCCCAGACGCTGCACCAGTTCGCCACTGAAACTGAGGTAGATCGCGTAACTGACCGCGCTGAGGAAAACCAGCAAGGCGCCCAGAGCCGCGTCGCCACCTTCAAGCTGGATCTCATGACCAAACACCAGCAGCACACCGGCGTAACTGATCAGCATGCCCAAGGCCTGCTGGCGTGTGATCTTGCGCTGGTAGAGCACCAGGCCCAACAAAAGCACCAGCGTCGGATTGAGGTACAGGATGAGTCGTTCCAGCGAAGCGCTGATATAGGACAGACCGGCAAAGTCAAGGTAACTGGCCAGGTAGTAGCCCGTGACGCCCAGGCCCAAAATGCCCAGCCAGTCTTTGCGTGTGAGGGCGGGCATGCCACGGCTGGACCACCAGGCCATCAGCGCAAAAATGGGCAACGCAAACAGCATGCGGTACATGATGAGCGTCACCGCGTCGACGCCGTAACGGTAAGCCAGCTTGACGATGATCGCCTTGCCGCTGAATGCAATCGCACCCACGGTGGCAAGGACAAGACCGGTTGCTATTTTTTTAGTAGCTGGTGGCGCAATGGATTCGGGAGGGGAAGGATTCAAAACCCAACCGCCTGACCATCGCGGCGGGGGTCACTGGCGGCCACGTAGCCCTCAGCACCCGGGTCACCCGCGCGCCAGATGAACTGGCCCGCACCAAAATCCTGGTAGGAATCCTCGATAACTTCCATACGGTGGCCCAGATCATTCAAGCCCTGCACAGTTGTGGATTTCATGGAGGCTTCAACGTTGAGTTCCAGCCCCGCGTTAAAGCGCCAGCGAGGCGCATCACAGGCCGCCTGCGGACTCTGGCGGTAATCCAGCATGCGCACCAGCGTCTGCAGATGACCCTGGGGCTGCATATTGCCACCCATCACGCCGAAGCTCATCACAGGCTGTCCGTTCTGGGTCAGGAAGGCTGGAATGATGGTGTGAAACGGCCGCTTGCCCGGCGCCACCACATTGGGGCTGTCCGGGTTCAGGCTGAAGCCATGTCCGCGGTTCTGCAGGCTGATGCCAAAGCTCGGCTCCACGCAGCCTGAACCAAATCCCATGTAATTGCTCTGGATGAAGCTGACCATCATGCCGGACTCATCCGCCGCGGTCAGGTAAATGGTGCCGCCCTTGACCGGGTTGCCGGCTGCGAAGTTTTGCGCTCGACCCGGATCGATCAGCCGGGCACGTGAGGCCAGATAGGCATCATCGAGCATCTGTTCGGCCGTGACCTCCATGCTGTGGGGCTCCGCGACAAAGCGGTAAACATCGGCAAACGCCAGCTTCATGGCCTCGATCTGCAGATGCTGGGACGCCACGCCGTCCACCGGCAAGCTGGCAAGGTCAAACTTATCCAGAATTCCCAACGCCATCAATGCTGCAATGCCCTGACCATTCGGTGGAATCTCATGCAGGGTGTAACCACGGTAATTTTTGGCAATGGGTTTCACCCACTCAGGGCGGTGCGCAGCCAGATCAGCCTGGGTGAGACCCCCGCCATACTGCTTCGAAAATCGCTCCAGCGCCTGGGCAATTTCACCTTGGTAAAACGCTTCACCTTTGCTCGCAGCAATGGCACGCAGGGCGCGGGCTGCGGCGGGAAATTGAAACAACTCTCCAACACTTGGCGCACGCCCGCGCGGCAGAAACGCCTGGGCAAAGCCGGGCAAGGATTTCAGCTCATCCACCGGGGCAGCCCACTTTTGCCGCACCACCGGAGGTAACAAATAACCACGCTCGGCGATATCAATCGCGGGTTCCATCAAATCGGCAAAAGGCAATTTTCCGAATCGCTCGCTCAGGGCGACCCAGCTGCTTACCGCGCCCGGCACCGTGACCGAATCGATGCCGCGCTTGGGCGGTGTGGCCGCACCGGCACCGTACCGACTTCGAAAATAGCTGGGCATCCAGGCTTGCGGGGCACGCCCCGACGCGTTCAGACCATGCAACGCCTTGCCATCCCACAAAATGCAGAACGCATCGCTGCCAAGACCATTGCTCACGGGCTCGACGATGGTCATGGCCGCAGCCGCAGCGACTGCAGCATCCACCGCGTTGCCACCCTTGTACAGCATGCGCAGACCGGCCTGGGCGGCCAGCGGGTGTGAGGTGGACACCACATTGCGTGCAAATACGGGCAGGCGGGTAGAGGGGTAGGGATTGTCGTAATTGAACTTCATACAAGCTGCATCATAATGATCTATCCAACCCGGCTTCACTGACGTCACCCGCATTCAAGAAGTTGAAATTGCTAAAAAATCTGCCACTGCGCACCTTGCTCATGGTCGTCGCGCCACCCCTGGCGGGTATGGCCTGTCTTTTTTGGGTACCAGTGGAGACGCTGCGCTCCCTTCTCTGGGTAACGCTGACCGGCGCCGTGCTGTGGGCTGCACTCACCATCACACTGCTGCGTCAACTCGCCGGTCCGGGCGCCAGCCGGGTCAACCCACAGGCTTTTGCGCGAGGCGTCACGTCGGATGAAAAATACCGTGAAGTCTTTCAGGCCAGCCCGGACTACATCCTGATTGCGCGAACGTCCGATGGCATGGTTGTTGACGTCAACGAGGGCTTTGAAATGCTGACCGGGTACAGCGCCGCCGAAGCCATCGGGCACACCATGCTGGATCTCAACATTTGGGCCA
This sequence comes from Rhodoferax sp., assembly GCF_018780565.1. GTDB lineage: Bacteria > Pseudomonadota > Gammaproteobacteria > Burkholderiales > Burkholderiaceae_C > Rhodoferax. The sequence goes on along the minus strand of NZ_JADMJN010000003.1, from coordinate 478,807 downwards.
TTCCGTCGGAGCGGACTGACTACATCAACCTCTTGATCCGCGACGGTCGCGTGAGGGGTTTTCGCGGGCATTTGCGCAACCGCAGCGGCGTGATCCATGACTGCGTGGCAAGTTGTTCCATTGTCTATATCGACGGCGTATCGCATTCGGTTTCTGTCGTTCGTGATGTCACCGAAGACCTTGCTGTACAGCGGCGCTTGAGCGAATCCGAGGCCCGCTTTCGGGCCCTGTTTGACGGCGCCCCGATTGCCATCATGGAGTACGAGCTGGACGCCAGCAACCAGTTGATCATGCAAAGCGCCAACCGTGGCGCCTTGCAAACCACCGGACTTGAATTGATCGACCTGATTGGAAAGCGCATCGAAGATGTTTTTCCCGGTCTGGCCGGCACGGTCATACCCAAGGCCTATGCCCAGGTCGCATTGACCGGAGAGCCCTTCAGTCGTGAAAGCACTGACTATGTCGATGGCAGGATCATGGGCTCATTCGAGGCGTTTGCCGCCCAGGTAGGGCCCCGTCGGGTAGCGGCATTTGTTCGCAATGTCACAGAGAGAAAGAAGGCCACAGAAGCCCTGCGCATCGCGCAAGAGCAGCTCTCCGCGGCGTTTCAGGTGTCCCCCGACGCCATGAGCATCACCCGCATGAGCGACGGCAGCCTGGTGGAGATCAACCAGGCTTTCGAACGGGCCACTGGTTACACGCGTGAAGAAGCCCTGGGCAAGACCGTGATGGAACTGGGTGTATGGCGCAATGACTTCAATCGTGCCGAACTTCTGGAGAAGCTCAGACGCGACGGCATTGTGCACAACATCCCCTACCTCCAGGGTGACCGTCACGGCAACACCCGCGAAACACAACTGAACTGCGCGGTCTTCGAAGCCAATGGCGAACGCTTCCTGGTGTCACTCTTGCACGACCTGACCAATATCAAGCGCGCCGACCGGGAATTGCGTGAGAGCGAAGCCCGGTTGCGGACCCTGTTTGAGGTTTCCCCGACCGGCATCATCATGATGAACGAGAGAGGCAACATCACCCTGTGCAACCAGCGATTGACCGACATGCTGGGTTACCAGCCGGGGGAATTGTTAGGCCGCACCTACCCCGAATTGATACACCCGGAGTCCCTGGCCGCAGCCAAGCATGGCATCAGAAACCTGTTCGGCGCACCTGCGGGGCAACTGGCTTCTGCGGAGCGGCGTTTCTTGCGTGCAGATGGCGGATACACCTGGGGGCTGGTCACGATCAGACGGGTTTCCAGCAGCGAGTTTGGAACCCCCGGCACGGTAGCCACCATCACCGACATCAGTGACCTGAAGAAGGCAGAAGCCGAGCGCATCGCCAGCGAGGCACGTTTTGCCGAGCTGTTTCAGTCGTCCCCGGTGGCGCTGGCAGTCCACCAAGTCGGTGGCAAATACCTGGGTCTCAATTTCAATGAAGCCTGGTTTCGCACCTTCCTCTACGCACCCGAACAGGCCCTGCAACACTCCTCGCTCGAAATCGGGCTGTGGGTGGATCCCGAGCAGAGAACCTTCTTTTTAAACCAACTCGAACGCGACCAGGGCGTGCGGGACTTCGCCGTACTCATGCGACGGGCCGATGGCGTTCATCGACAGTGCCTGCTGTCCGTGCGGCTGGTGGGCGAGGGTCCGCTGGCCGTCTGGCTGACCTCCTACCAGGATATTACAGACCAGCAAAAAATTCAGGAAGAAATCATTGCGCTCAACACGCAGCTGGAGCAACGTGTCAGCGAGCGCACGCAAGCGCTTCAAAACGCCAACTCGGAACTGTTCGAGACCCTCAACTCGTTGAAAACAACGCAGAGTGAACTGATCAAGTCAGAAAAGCTGGCCGCACTCGGCTCCCTGGTGGCCGGTGTTGCCCATGAACTCAATACCCCGCTTGGAAATGGCTTGACTGTGGCCAGCACGCTGGACCACAAGCTGCAGGAGTTCACCAAGCTCATGGCCAGCGGATTGAAACGCTCGGCGCTGGAGCAATTTGTAGCCGACTCACGCGCCGGCACCGATATCCTCTTGCGCAACCTGACACGGGCATCGGAGTTGGTACTTAGCTTCAAGCAGGTGGCGGTGGATCAGACCAGTTCGCACCGCAGGCGATTTTCGCTGGATTCGGTGGTTTCGGAAATCCTGATCACCATCAATCCTGTCATCCGCAAAAGTCCGTGCAAGGTCAGCTCCAGCGTGGCAGAAGACCTCTGGCTTGACAGCTACCCCGGGCCCTTGGGCCAGGTCCTGACCAATCTGGTCAACAACGCCATGATTCACGGCTTTGAGCCCGGGCAACCCGGCCAGATCGACATTTCCGCCACCGCACTGAACGCCGATCAACTTGAACTGCGTATTCGAGATGATGGACGCGGTATTTCGGCAGAAAATCTGAGCCGGATTTTTGACCCCTTTTTCACAACCCGCCTGGGTCAGGGTGGCTCAGGCCTGGGGCTGCACATCGTGCACAACATCGTGACCGGCATGCTTGGCGGCGAAATCGAGGTATTCAGCACCCCGGGCCAGGGTGCGACCTTCGTGCTGACATTGCCCTTTGCACCGCCCAAGTCAAGCAGCGACAGAATGCCGCTGGACCCTTGAAGCTCAATTCTTGAAAACCCTGTGGTGCAAGCGCCGCAAGGACCACCAGATGCCCAGCGCAACCACGGGAATTGCCGCCGCAGCGGTGCTTTCCGCGCTCCAGGGCCAGCCCAGGGAATGCGCTCCTTTGGCCAGGTAACTGACCAGGCCAACGATGTAATAAGTAATGGCCGCCACCGACAGGCCTTCCACCGTCGACTGCAGTTTGAGTTGCAGATCCTGGCGGGCATTCATGGTGGCCAGAAGGGCCTGGCTGCTTTGCTGCTGCTCGATCTCCACACGGGTTCGCAGCAGGCTGCTGATACGCGAGACACGTTGCGACAGGGCGTCCTGGCGCCGGGTGGCCCACTCGCAGGTACTTCGCGCCGGGCTGAGACGGCGATCCATGAACTGCCCCAGCGTCTGCATGCCAGGCAATGCAGACTCATTAATCTCGACAATCCGCTTGTCCACCAACTCGAAGTACGCTGCACTGGCCGAAAACCGCGAGTGGGTCGCCGCATGCTGGCTCTCGACCTGGCCCGCCAGCTTGGTCAGACGGTCCAGCAAAAGCGGTTCATCCTGCGCCGTGGCACTTTGAATGGCGCTGGCCAGCTCGGCCAACTCCCGCTCCGCAGTGGCCAGAATGCCGAAAGCCTGACGCGCTGCCGGCAGACCCAATAAAGCGGCCATGCGGTAGGTTTCGATCTCCAGCAAGCGCTGCACCAATCGACCCAGGCGGCGCGGTGACATATCCCCTGCCAGCAGCACCATGCGCGAAAAGCCATCGGCATGGATGGCAAAGTCGGTGTAAACCTCCCCCACATCACCGGCCACCGTGGAAGCCAGCACGGTATCTTCCAGCAGCATTTGCTTGATGAGCCCCGATGCGCCGCTGGCCAGCATGGGCACGACCCAGAGATGCAGACTGGACAAACACTGGCCGGGCAAGCCGGCAAACCAGCTCTGCGGCACGGCATTCAGTGCCCGATCGGGCTCAATTTCGCCTAGACGATCGACCGGCAGGGCCGACATGAAGGTCCAGGAGACAAATTCCGTGTGCAGTTCCCAGCGGATGTGAAACGCACCCAGGTCCATGCGGAAATGACTGGACTGCGGATCTGGCAGCGGCAAATGGTGATCCCGCAACAATGCCGCCACATGAGAGCGACTGGCCTCGCGCTCGGCCGCATCACACAACATGACAACATGAGAGATCGCCAGCGGCGCAGTCAAAGCCTGAGGCGGACGGGCATGTACTTCGTTGTGCAGCGAGACGCGCTGCGGGTGCTGAGCCAGTTGGTGCTTGAGTTGCATAGATTTTCCTTCCCGCCATTGTGCCGCACGCCTCCCCCCAAAAAAAACGGCACCCTCAGGTGCCGCTTCTTGGATCCAACCAAAAATCAGTCTTCGACGAAAGCCTCTTCGCGCTTCCTCTTGATCGAGGGCAACAACACAATCACAAGCAGCAGCGCGGCCACAGCCAACAGGCTCGCCGACAGGCCGCGCGTCACAAACACGCTCCAGTCCCCGCGGGAAAGCAGCAAGGCACGGCGCAGGTTTTCCTCCATCATCGGCCCCAGAATGAAACCCAACAGCAAGGGCGCGGGTTCAGCGCCCAGCTTGATGAAGAGATAACCGATGACACCAAAAAGGCCCACCATCCAGATGTCCCAGGTGTTGTTGTTGGTGGAGTACACGCCAATCGCACAGAACAGCACGATCGCCGGGAACAGCCAGCGGTAGGGCACGCTCAGCAACTTGATCCAGATGCCGATCAAAGGAAGATTCAACACGATCAGCATCGCATTGCCAATCCACATGGATGCGATCAGGCCCCAAAACAACTCGGGGTTGCTGGTCATGACCTGGGGGCCGGGCTGGATGTTGTGGATGGTCATGGCCCCCACCATCAAGGCCATCACCGCATTGGGTGGAATACCCAGTGTCAGCAAAGGAATGAAGGAGGTTTGCGATGCGGCGTTGTTGGCCGCCTCAGGTGCTGCCACACCGCGGATATTGCCTTTGCCAAAAGGCACTTCACCTGGCTGCAATTTGGTTTTCTTTTCAATTGTGTAGGCGGCAAAGGCAGCCATCACAGCACCGCCACCGGGCAAAATCCCCAGCAGGGAGCCCAGCGATGTACCGCGCAGCACGGCAGGCACCATGCGCTTGAAGTCCTGCGCACTCGGCATCAGACCTTTGACATCGGCCGTAAACACTTCGCGCTCGCTTTCGTGTTTGCCCAGGTTGCTGATGATCTCGCCGTAGCCGAACACACCCATGGCGATCACGATAAAGCCAATACCATCGGTCAGCTCTGGAATGTCAAAGCTGAAACGGGCCACGCCCGAGTTCACGTCGGTCCCGACCAGGCCCAGCAGCAAGCCCAGAAAAATCATGCCCACAGCCTTGAGCAGGGAGCCCGAGGCCAGCACGACCGCACCAATCAAGCCCAAAATCATCAGGGAAAAATATTCAGCAGGCCCGAATTTGAAGGCCACTTCGGTAAGAGGCACGGCAAACGCGGCCAGCACCAAAGTGCCCACACAGCCCGCAAAAAATGAGCCCAAACCCGCAGCCGCCAATGCCGGCCCCGCTCTGCCCTGTCGGGCCATCTGATAACCGTCGATCACCGTCACCACGGACGAGGATTCACCCGGCAGGTTGACCAGGATGGCGGTGGTGGAGCCGCCATACTGCGCGCCGTAATAGATACCCGCCAGCATGATGAGTGCCGACACGGGCGGCAGCGCGTAGGTAGCCGGCAGCAGCATGGCGATGGTGGCCAGGGGGCCGATGCCAGGCAGCACACCAATCAAGGTACCCAACAGGCACCCGACAAAGGCGTACATGAGGTTGATGGGCGTGAACGCGACACCAAAACCCAGGGAAAGGTTTGCAATCAGATCCATTTGTCAGTTCCTTAACCGGTGATGAAAGCGGGCCACACCGGGAACTGCAGCTTGAGCAGAACGATGAAAGCGAGATAGCTCATGATCGACAGCACGGTGGCGAGGACAAAAACAGCTTTGAAACTGAATTCCTCCCCTGCCAGACTGGCGATGAAGGTCAGGGCATAAATACCTGCGATCAATCCCATGGCCGGAATCTTGAGATTGGGCAGTCCTCCCAGCATCAGGCCGAACACCAGATTGGCGGCGATGATGAAAAACAGAGGCTTCCAGGCCCAGGTTCCGATTTTTTCACCGTCTTCCGTTTCAACGACCAGGGATTTGAAGGCAAGGACCCCGCCCAGAACTGCGAGCAGAACGCCCAGCACCAGTGGAAAGTAGCCCGGACCCATGCGCGCGCCAGTGCCGACGGTGTAGGTTGTGGCACCCCAGGCAAAGGCCACGCCCACAGCCATGAACATGAGGCCCGAGAAAAAGTCTTTTTGACTTTTGATATTCATACAGAAACTCCACGATAAATTCGTACAGGGCATTTTGCACGGGAAACAGCCACAGACGTCATGTGGATTTCACCTATGTCACACCGGCGACCCGGGTCAACTTAAAGGCGGCGTGCAGGTCAGAATTTCTTCAACCACGGTCAGCCCCTCGGCCACGCGCAGCGCACCTGCCAGGCGCAGGGGCCGCATGCCGTCGGCAATCGCCTGACGTTTGAGCGCATCGGTCTGGGGCTCGCGGTTGATCTTTTCCTTAAAGGCCTCGGTCACCACCAGCAACTCATACAGGCCCATGCGGCCCATGAAGCCGGTCATGCGGCAATCCACACAGCCCACCGGCTTGTAGGGCTTGTAGCCGCCGCTGATCTGCCAGGGCTTGACCACTTCCGCCAGGGCCTCGCGCGTGGCTGCGGAGTCGGGCACCTTGCATTGCTTGCACAAGGTGCGAACCAGACGCTGCGCCAGCACACCCAGCAAGGTGGCATTGATCAGGTAAGACGGAATGCCCAGCTCCATCAGGCGTGTCACCGCCGAGGGCGCATCGTTGGTGTGCAGGGTGGAGAACACCAAGTGCCCGGTCAAAGCGGCCTGCACAGCCATCTCTGCCGTTTGTTGGTCCCGTATCTCGCCCACCATGATGATGTCCGGGTCTTGCCGCATCAGCGCACGCAAGCCTTCTGTAAAACCAAAGTCAAGCTGCGGCTGCACCTGTGTCTGGTTGAACGAGGGCTCGATCATTTCGATCGGGTCTTCCACCGTGCTGACGTTGACCTCTTCGGTCGCGACACGTTTGAGCGTGGAGTACAAGGTGGTGGTCTTGCCCGAGCCGGTAGGGCCGGTCACCAGAATGATGCCATGCGGCCGCTTGACCAGTGCCTCCCAGCGTTGGGCATCGTGCGGCGCAAAACCCAGTGCATCCAGATCTTTGACCGCATTGTCCGGGTCAAAAATTCGCATCACCATCTTCTCGCCAAAAGCGGTGGGCAAGGTGGAGATGCGCATCTCGATCTCGTCGCCCTTTGGATTGCGCGTCTTGATGCGGCCATCCAGCGGACGGCGCTTTTCCATCACGTCCATGCGGCCTAGCAGCTTGATGCGTGCCGTCATGGCATTCAACACGCCCATGGGCATCTGGTAGACCGGATGCAGCACGCCGTCAATCCGGAAACGGATCACGCCCTGCTCACGCCTGGGTTCCAGGTGAATATCGCTGGCACGCTGGTCGAACGCGTATTGCCACAGCCAGTCCACCACCTGCACCACGCCCTGGTCGTTGGCATCGAGCTGCTTGTTGCCCTTGCCCAGCTCCACCAGTTGTTCAAAGCTCGATCCGCCAGCGTTGCCTCCGGCCTTGTTGGCCGAACGCACCGACTTGGCCAGCGCAAAAAATTCGGCGGTGTAACGGTGAATTTCCTGCGGACTGGCGACCACCCGGCGCACACTTCGGCGCGACTGCCGCTCCACCTCAGCCACCCAGTCATTGATGAAGGGCTCGGCAGTGGCCACGATCACCTCAGTGGGCGTCACCTGGACCGGCAAGATCTTGTGCCGCTCGGCATAGGCCGCACTCATGGTGTCGGCGACCTTGCCCACATCCACGCGCAGTGGGTCAATGCGCAAATACTCCAGCCCGGCACGCGTGGCCAGCCACTGGGTGAGCAATTCCATGTCCAGCGGTCTGTCATCCATCGCACGCCGCACCGACACGCTGGCCAGACGCACCAACGGATGCTGCGCACTTTCGGCTTGAGCGCAACGTGCCGTGATGCGCTGCGCTTCCGCCGCCGTGATCACGGCATCGCTGTGCAGCCATTCCACCAAACGACGCCAGTCCAACGGACCGTTGTAGGGTGCTTGCGCAGTCGCCTTGGAGCTGGTGGTGTTTTTCATTTCAGCGTCGGCTTGAAAACCCGCACCCACTTGGCGGCAGGCAGGCCCCAACGGGCTTCGATGACTTCGGCGCGTGCCTCCATCACCTCCCGTTTGGGCCGGTTGGGGGTGTGCTGGGCCAGCACCACCGTATTGCCTTCGCGGGTGGGTTTGAAAGCCCACACGGCATCCGCACCGAATGCGGCTGAAATCTTCTCGACGCTGCGCGTGAAGCTGGAGGCCCGGCCAAACAGGTTGACCGTCATGCAGCCCTCCGGCGTGAGCAGACGCCGGCAGTGGTTGTAGAAGGGCAGGCTGTCCAGCACAGGGGCAGCGGCTTCATGGTCGTACAGGTCCACCTGCAGGGCGTCCACCGTACCCCACCATTTGGGGTTCTGGATTTCTTCCGAGGCATCGGCCAGCACCACCTGCATGCGGGCGTTGTCAGCGGGCAGCTTGAACCAGCCACGGCAGGCCAGCAGCACCTGGGGGTTGAGTTCGATTGCCGTGGTTTTCATGCGCAATTCCTTGGCGCAGAATTTGGTGAGCGAGCCCGCCCCCAGGCCCAGTTGCATGGCATGGCGTTTGGCCACGGTGTCTGCATCCACAAACAGCAGCCAGGCCATCATGCGCTGAATGTATTCGTGGAACAGCACCGTGGGCGCGTCCATCAGCATGGAGCCCTGAATCCATTCGGTGCCCAGATGCAAATGACGAATCGGACCTTCGTCGGAGAAATTAACTTCGGGGAGTTTGTTGGTGCGTTTTTTCAAGATGGGGGCATTATCCTCAAACGCCATCTCGCCGGGCTCAAAGCAGACCTGCTGCGGCCATCGCCTCGCGCCAAGCCGCCAGTTTGCGCTCGAAACTCCAGCTGGCATTGGCCGGGCTGGTCGACGGCAGTTTGTAAACAGGTAACGGTGCTTGCGCGCCAGCAGCACTCAAACTTGCCAACACATGCCGAGCATGGCGAAAGCTTTCACCGCCGTTGTGTGCAATCACGCTGAGTTGGGGACACATGCGCTGAAGGCGGGCAAAGTCGTTGACTTGCGCGTTGCGAATGGCGGCATCCAGGCTGCCCTCACGCTCACACGACGCGTACACATCCCACACGCCCAGGCCTTTGCCCAGCAACCATTCGCTACGTTTTTCATAGCTTTCTACGCTTATTGCACGAGGGCTATCTGGCCAAATGGCTTGAAGAATTTTCCAGAAATGATTTTGCGGATGGGCGTAGTACTGGTGCCGCGCCAAGGACGCCGCACCGGGGAAGCTTCCCAGGATGAGCAGCCGTGTGTCGGGGGACACGATGGGCGGCAGTCCGAGCAGGCGCAAGCCGGGCCCCCGAGGCTGAACACCGCCGATGGTTGAATCGTGCTGCGACGTCATCGCGTCAAACCGCCAACAATGCACGCAGACGCGGCAGAGCTGCAAGGGCGTTGCGCGTGCTGGCGTCGGCCAGGTCTGACGCCGACATGCCGCGCAGGGCCGCCAGTTCAGCCCCAATGCGCGGCAGCTCACCGGGCTCGTTGCGGCCTTGGGGTGCGCCCGCCTCGCGCTGCCCGGCCGTGGTGTAGAGCCAGTGCGGCGGCATGTCGGGCGCATCGGTCTCCAGCACAATCGCCTCCAGGGGCAGGCTGGCTGCAAGCCGGCGCAGTTGCAGGGCCCGCTCATAGGTGAGCGCACCGCCAAAGCCGAGCTTGAAGCCCAGCGCCACAAAAGCCCGGGCTTGCTGATCGCTGCCGTTGAAGGCATGGGCGATGCCACTGCCACCGAGGTCACGCAAACCTTTGAGCAGCCGATCGGCGGAGCGGCGTACATGCAGGATCACGGGCAAGCCATGTTTGCGGGCCAGCTTGAGTTGCGCCAGATAAAAGAACTCCTGGCGCTCGCGCAAGGGGCTGGTCGTCAATTCGGGCACCAAAAAATCCAACCCGATTTCGCCCACCGCCACCAGACGCGGATCATCCCGGTATTGCAGCAACCGGGCGTCCAGCGTCGCCAGATCGGCTTCCTGCGCCTTGGCCACATACAGCGGGTGGATGCCGAGCGCGTAACTGTCGCCACCTTGATGCGCCAAGCGGCGCACTGCATCGAAGTTGGCCACCTCCACCGCCGGCAGAACACAATGCGCTACATGATTGAGAGCTGCCCGAGCACGAACGGCGGGGGCATCTGGCTCAAACTCAGCTGCATCCAGGTGGCAGTGGGTATCTATCCAGAAGCTCATACGGAAACATCAGCTTCTCAGGGGCAGCCCTAGCCCAATGCCTGCGCGAAATCCGCCAGCAGGTCGGCACTGTCTTCCAGCCCGACCGAGAAACGGATCAAGCCATCCGCTATGCCCATGGCGGCACGGGCCTGCGCACCAGCCTCCCAGAAAATGGTGTGTGCCACCGGAATGATCAGGCTGCGCGTATCGCCCAGGCCCGTGGCCTTGACTGGTAGTTGCAGGCGGTTGATGAACGCAAAGCACTCCGATGCGTCACGCAACTCGAACGACAGCAGCCACGAACCCGCACTGAAATGCTGACGCGCCACGGCGTGCTGGGGGTGCGACGCCAGCATGGGGTAGTAGACCCGGGTGATCGCAGGATGCGCCTCCAGAAAGCGCGCCAGTTCCAGCGCGGTCGCACTGCTCTGCGCCACGCGCAAAGCCAGGGTCTCGGATCCCACGCTGATCTGGTGCGCATGCTCGGATGACAGGGCCGCACCCATGTCACGCAAGCCTTTTTTGCGAATCTGGGTCAGGCCCCATTGACGCGTGTCGCCCTTGCGATAACTCTCAAAAATATTCGGATACGCCTGCCAGTCATGGCAGCCGGTGTCGGTGACCGCCCCCCCCAGTGCATTGCCATGGCCGGCAATGGTCTTGGTCAGTGAATTGATCACCAGACCGGCATCCACTGTTTTGGGGCGGAACAGCAGGGGGGAGGTGATCGTGTTGTCCACCACGAAGAGCACGCCGCGTTCCTTGCACAGCGCACCAATGCCTGACAGATCCGCTATCTGCGTTCCCGGGTTGGCGATGGTTTCCACGAAGACCAGCCGGGTGTTGGGGCGCAGCGCTGCGGCCACCTTGTCGGATGCCGTGGCATCAACCAGCGTGATCGTGATGCCCAGGTCGGCCAGCGTGCCAAAAAAGCTGTTGGTGTTGCCAAACACAAAGCGACTGGCCACCACATGGTCGCCGGTGCGCAACAAGGTTAAAAACACAGCCGTGATGGCGGCCATACCGGTGGCAAAGCAAATCGTGCCCACGCCCTGCTCCATGCGGGTGATCTTGGATTCCAGCGCCGCCGTGGTGGGTGTGCCCTGGCGCGCGTAATTGAAGCCGCCTTTGGTGGTGCCCTGAAACACGCCGACAAGGTCTTCCACTCGCTCAAAGCCGTACTGGACCGAGGTGTGGATGGGTTTGTGAATGCCACCGTGCTCCACGCCAAAATGTTGGTCAGAGTGAACGATGTCGGTGGTGAATCCTGTTGCTTTCATATGCAGTTCGTCGTGAATGTCAAAAAATCTTTAAACCGTCTCGGATAATTTTCCCTGGACCAGCCGCAATTGTCGGGCGCAGCGGGCCGACAGCGTTTCGTCATGGGTGACCATGATGAACGCTGTGCCCTGGGTGCGCGCCAGTTCAAGCATCAGCTCAAACACACCATTGGCGGTGCTGCGGTCCAGGTTGCCGGTAGGCTCGTCGGCCAGCACGCAGGCCGGCTTGGTGACCAGGGCGCGGGCAATCGCCACGCGCTGGCGCTCGCCACCCGAAAGCTCGGCCGGGCGATGGTGCAGGCGGTCTTTCAAGCCGACGCTTGCCAGCATGTCTGTCGCTATCTGGGCAGATTTGTCGGGGGCCATGCGCCGAATCCACAAGGGCATGGCGACATTGTCCAGCGCGCTGAACTCAGGCAACAGGTGGTGAAACTGGTACACAAAGCCGAGGTACTGATTGCGCAGTTGTCCCTGCACCGCCGCACTCTGGTGCGCAAGATCCTGGCCCCGCAAATGAACCGAACCGGTGGTGGGCGCATCCAGCCCGCCCAGCATGTGCAGCAGCGTGCTTTTACCCGAGCCGGAGGCGCCCACAATGGCCAGGGTTTCGCCAGCGTACACATCCAGATCCACACCTTGCAACACCGTCACATCCAGGCGGCCTTCGGTGAAGCGCTTGGTCAGGCCACGGGCGCTCAAAACAAGATCACTCATAGCGCAGCGCCTCCGCCGGGTTCACCTGACTCGCGCGCCAGCTGGGATACAAAGTGGCCAAAAACGCCAGCACCAATGAGATGACAGCAATCGGCAGGATATCGGACTGCTGTGGATCGCTGGGCATGCGGCTGATGAGGTAAATGTCTTTCGGCAAAAAGCTGGCGTTGAGCAGGCGCTCCAGCGCCGGCACGAGCACGTCGATGTTGAAGGCCACACCCAGGCCCAGGGTGAGCCCGGCCAGCGTGCCAATGACGCCAACCATGGCACCCTGAACCACGAAGATGCCCATGATGCTTCTCGGACTGGCCCCCAGGGTGCGCAAAATGGCAATGTCGGCGCGCTTGTCGGTCACCGTCATCACCAGCGTGGAGACCAGGTTGAAGGCCGCCACCGCCACGATCAGGGTCAGGATGATGAACATCATGCGTTTTTCCAGTTGCACGGCGGCAAACCAGGTGCGGTTCTGGCGCGTCCAGTCGCGCACCAGCAGCTGACCACTCAGGCTGCTTGCCAGTTCGGCAGCCACCTCGCGGGCCTGGTGCAGGTCCTTGAGCTTGAGTCGCACGCCGGTGGGACCCTCCAGGCGAAAAATCTTGGCCGCATCGTCCATGTGCATCAGCACCAGGGCCGAGTCGTATTCGTAGTGACCCGAATCAAAGGTACCCACCACCGTCATTTGCTTGAGGCGCGGCACCACACCGGCGGGCGTCACCTGCCCGCTGGGCGCTACCAGCGTGACCTTGTCGCCCTGACGCACGCCCAGGGAGCGAGCCAGTTCGCCCCCCAGCACCACGCCAAACTCGCCCGGAATCAGGCGGTTCAGGCCGGTATTTTTCAGCTCGACCGCCAGGTCGGTCACTTCCGGCTCCCGGGCCGGGTCAATGCCCCGGACCACAGTACCTTTCATGTCCTCACCCCTTGCCAACAAAGCCTGGGTTGCTATAAAAGGTGCAGCACCCAGCACCTGCGCATTGGCCCGAACCTCGCTCAGGGTGCGCGCCACATCCGGCAATGCCTCCCCATTAGGCGCAAAAATTTCAATGTGCGACACCACCCCCAGCATGCGGTCGCGCACCTCTTTCTGAAAACCATTCATCACACTCAGCACAATGATGAGGGCCGCCACACCGAGGGCGATGCCCAGCATGGATACGCCCGATATGAAAGAGATGAAGCCGTTGCGCCGCGTGGCACGACCAGCCCGCGTGTAACGCCAGCCAAGAATGAGTTCGTAGGGAATTTGCATTGACCAACCGGGTTTGAAACAGCCGTCATTGTGGCATTGCCGGCCAGATACGGGCCTGGCGCAGACCGGCGCGGCCCGTTTCCCGCACAATCAAAGCATGCACCTCCTGATTCCTTTTGCGTTTTGCAGCTCCGACGGCTGCAGCGAAGCCCTTCGCACCCTGAAACTGCCGAACCTGGAGCGACTCCTGTCCCGCCTGACACCCGGGCCCATGGACACCGGCGATGAGCGCAGCCTGTCCACACCGCACGAACGTGCCCTGGCCCGTGCGCTGAATCTGCCGATGGAGGACGGGCTGATCCCGTGGGCGGCGTTGCAGGCCTCTTCACGGCAAGCCGCGGGTGGCGCCTGGGGCTTCATCACACCCTGCCATTGGCAAGTGGGTACCAACCATATCAGCATGAGCGGCCTGGCCTTGCCCGATTTCCCGCAGCAGGAGTCCGAAGCCCTGCTGGCCGCGATGCAACCCTATTTCCAGGAAGACGGCATTGCCTTGCAATATGACCAGGCCACCCGCTGGCTGGCCCGTGGCGAAGCTTTCAGAGGCTTGGCCACGGCCTCACTGGACCGCGTGGCCGGGCGCAATGTGGAAAGCTGGATACCGCGCAGCGCCAGCGCCGCCAGCCTGCGGCGACTGCAAAACGAAATGCAGATGCTGCTCTACACCCATCCGGTCAACGACGCGCGTGCGGCGCGGGGCGTGCCCCCGGTCAATTCCTTCTGGCTCAGCGGCACCGGCGCCACGCCTGAACCGGCACCCGCTTTGGCGGCATCGAACGCGCCTCTGGTCGTCAACACCCTGCGCGATGCAGCCCTCAATGAAGACTGGGCCGGCTGGATCCAGGCCTGGCAAGCACTGGACACCAAGGAATGCGCCGCCCTGCTGGCCGGACTGCATCAAAATAGCCCCCACCAGCTCACCCTGTGCGGCGAGCGCAGCGCGCAAACATTCACTCTCCAGAGCCGAACCCTCATGCAGCGATTTATGAACCTATTTGGCACTACGCCCACATCCCGATTGCTTGAAAAGCTATGAAAATAGTAGCAAGAACATTTCCACCCCGTACCGCCTGGGCGCTGGAACAGGCGGGCATCCACCCCCTGCTGGCGCAGTTGTATGCGGCGCGTGGCGTTCAGGGCACGCAGGAGCTTGACCAGGCCCTGACCCACCTGATTCCTCCTGGCGAGATGCGGGGCGTTGCCGAAGCGGCCACTTTGTTGGCCGATGCCATCGCCACACACAAAAAGCTGTGCATCGTGGCCGACTATGACTGCGACGGTGCCACCGCCTGCGCGGTCGGTGTGCGCGGTCTGCGCATGCTCGGCGCCCGGCATGTCAGCTATATCGTCCCGGACCGCGTGGTGGACGGCTATGGCCTCACCGCACCGATTTCGCAGCGCGTCAAGGACAGCGGGGCGGACGTTCTGATTACGGTGGACAACGGCATCGCCAGCATGGCGGGCGTGGCCACGGCCCGCGCCCTGGGTTTGCAGGTGCTGGTGACGGATCACCACCTGCCCGCCAGTGTGGACGGCCAGATCGTGCTGCCGCAGGCCGATGTGATCGTCAACCCCAACCAGCCCGGCTGCAGCTTCCCCAGCAAGTCCATCGCGGGCGTGGGCGTGATGTTTTATGTGCTGCTGGCACTGCGCGCCGAGTTGCGCCAGCGCGGCTACTTCGATGCTGCCACACAACCAAAGCTGGATACCTTGCTGCCGCTGGTCGCGCTGGGCACGGTGGCCGATGTGGTCAAGCTCGACCCCAACAACCGCCGCCTCGTTGCCCAAGGCCTCAAACGGGTCCGCGCTGGTGCCATGCCAGCCGGGCTGGCCGCCCTGTTCGAGGCCGCAGGCCGCAGCGCACCGGTAGCCACCACCTTTGATTTTGGCTTTGCACTGGGGCCACGCATCAATGCCGCGGGTCGCTTGTCGGACATGACGCTGGGCATTGAATGCCTGCTCACCGACGATGCTGCGCGCGCCACGGAACTGGCCAAGGCGCTGGACGGCATCAACCGCGAACGCCGTGTCATTGAGGGCGACATGCGTGAGCAGGCCATGAACATCGCCGAAGGTTTGTTTGATGAAGGCGACGAGCCCCCGCCCGCCATCTGTGTGTTCGACCCCGATTTTCACGAGGGCGTGGTGGGCATCGTGGCGTCCCGCATCAAGGACAAGCTGCACCGCCCCACTTTTGTTTTTGCCGCCAGTGCCGCACCCGGCAAGGAACACGAACTCAAAGGCTCGGGCCGCTCCATTGCCGGCTTTCACTTGCGCGACGCGCTGGACCTGGTGGCCAAACGCTACCCCGGCGTGTTGCTGCGTTTTGGCGGGCACGCCATGGCGGCGGGCTGCACCATTGCCGAGGAAAACTTTGACGCCTTCGAGCAAGGGCTGAACGAAGTCGCCCAGGAGTGGCTGGACGCTGCCACGCTCACCCGCCGCATCGATACCGATGGCCCGCTCAAGCCCGAATACCGCCGGGTTGAACTGGTGGATGTGCTGCACCACGAGGTCTGGGGCCAGGGCTTTGCCGCGCCTACCTTCAGCGAAGAGGTTGAAGTGGTGTCACAGCGCCTGGTGGGTGAGAAGCATTTGTCGCTCAAGCTCAAGCACCAGGGCCAACCGGTGGACGGCATCTGGTTCGGCCACACCGAGCCGCTGCCAGCACGCGTCAAACTTGCTTTCCGGCTCGACGCAGATGCCTGGAACGGTGTGCGGCGGGTCCGGTTTCTGGTTGAAGCCGCCGAGGTCTGAACAGCTGTCGCGTGGTGAACAGTCAGGCAGCCAGACGCGGCGCTTGCCGCTGACCCAAGGCTGCGGTTTGCGTGGACCCATAGTTGCCCACATTGAACACCGACACCACACCCGCCAGGCGCTGAGCCTGGTCGCGTAAAGCCGACGCCGCCGCAGCCGACTCTTCCACCAGCGCTGCATTCTGCTGGGTCATCTGGTCCAGGTTGGCCACCGCCTGATTGACCTGACCGATGCCATCGCGCTGCTCGTTGGACGAAGCGGTAATTTCGCCAATCAGGTCCGTGACGCGCTGAACGCTGCTGACGATTTCGCCCATGGTCTGCCCAGCCTGCTCGACCTGTGCCGAGCCTGACTCCACAGACTCCACCGACATACTGATCAGGGTCTTGATCTCCTTGGCAGCTTCGGCTGAACGCTGCGCCAGGCTGCGAACCTCGGAGGCCACCACCGCAAACCCCCGGCCCTGCTCGCCTGCTCGCGCTGCCTCAACTGCCGCGTTGAGCGCCAGAATATTGGTCTGAAACGCAATGCCATCGATGGTGCCGATGATGTCGGCAATCTTGCGCGACGACTCCGTGATGTGACGCATGCTGTCAACCACCTGGCCCACCACTTCACCACCACGGGTTGCAACCTGCGCCGCTGTCGCGGCGAGCTGGTTGGCCTGACGCGCCGTATCGGCCGATTGATTGACTGTACCGGTCAGCTCTCCCATTCTGGAAGCTGTCTCCTGCAAATTGGAAGCGGTCTGCTCAGTTCGGACCGACAGATCATTGTTACCGGTAGCGATCTCGCTGGAGGCGGTCGACACCGATTCAACACCGGTGCGCACCTCCGAGACCAGCCCGCGCAGCTTGGTCACCATCTCGGACAGCGCAGTGATCAAGTTGCCAAACTCATCCTTGCGATCGTCATGGATGTCCTGCGTCAGGTCACCCGCCGTGATGGCCTGTGCCACCGACACCGCCCGCTGCAGCGGGGTGGTAATCGAACGCACCAGAATCAACGAAAGAACAATGCTCAAGGCAAACACCAGGACCACGCTGATGATGGCCACGATCAGGACTTCACTGCGCGTGTCAACGGAGGCCTGCTTTGCCGCATCGCGCTGCTTCTCCTGTACCGCCACATATTTGTCAATGGCATCCAGGTAAACCATCACCCGGGGGCGGTACTCCTTGTCATGAAAAGCCTGTTTGGCAGCCGCATCGCCGCCTTCGCGAAGCTGCTTCACTTTATCGCCCTGACCGCGAAGGTCGGCCCGGGTTGCAGCAACATGCGCCAGGGCCTCCTTGTCTGCGGGCGATATCGCCGTCTTGTTGACTCGCTCCTGTACCGGCGTGATTCTGGCTGTCAGGGCGGCTACCCTGTCATCAAAATCCTTCACCTGCGCTGCATCCGTCGATACCAGACTTGCCATGGCCATGGTCACAGCCACCTCGGCCAGACCCCGCCAACTCACGGCGGTGGTGATCGCCTGCTCGTATTTCTGCACCATTCGCTCAGCCTCATCGGTGGCCTGGCGGGTTCGGAATTGAGACCATACGGCGACCGTGAACATCAGAAGCAACAGTCCCAGAATGACGGCCCACAGTTTGTGTGCCACGCGCAAGTCATTGAATTTCATGTCTGCTTCCTTTACATAAGGGTGCCGGTTGCCGGATTTTTATCTTAGCCCTTTGATATCGGACTGGAAAGGGCGTTTGGCAGTCTCCTCTCATGGTTTTCCCCAAGGCCTAAAATGCCAGCGTGACCTCCATACTCAACGCCGACCTCCATTGCCACTCCGTCGTATCCGACGGCACTCTGACACCCGAAGCCCTTGCCGCACGTGCCAAGGCCAACGGGGTGGCCTTGTGGGCACTGACTGACCATGATGAAATCGGTGGCCAGGCCAGGGCTGCTGCAGCGGCCAGGGCTCAGGGCATGCATTACCTCACCGGTGTCGAGATTTCGGTCACCTTCATTGGTCACACGGTGCACATTGTGGGCCTGGGCTTCGATGCCGAAAACCCCGCACTCCAGCGAGGTCTGAGCCAGACCCGGGGGGGACGCGGACAGCGCGCGATGGACATGTCCGAGGGACTGGCCAAGGCCGGCATTCATGGCGCCTACCAGGGGGCCCTGAAGTTCGCCGGCAACCCGGAACTGATTTCGCGCACCCACTTCGCCCGTTTCCTGGTTGAAAGCGGCGTGTGCAAGGAAACCAATGAAGTGTTCCGCAAGTACCTAACCGAAGGTAAACCGGGTTTTGTGGAACATCGCTGGGCCACCCTGAGAGACGCCGTGACCTGGATCAGCGAAGCCGGCGGTGTGGCCGTGATCGCGCATCCGGCCCGCTACAAGTTCACTGCCAATGAAGAATTTGCACTGTTCAGCGAATTCAAAAGCCACGGCGGGCGGGGTGTGGAGGTTGTCACCGGCAGCCACACGGCCGCCGAATACCTGACCTATGCCGACACCGCTCGCGAGTTTGGCCTGGCCGCAAGCCGGGGCAGCGACTTTCACAGCCCCGACGAGAGCCACACCGAACTGGGAACCCTTCCCTATCTGCCCGGCAACCTGACACCGGTCTGGGAACTGCTGAGCGAGCGCATCCAGCACAGCACCGACCCGAGCCCCGAGGCACAAGCCTCTTCGGGCTTCTGAGCCGCCGTATGTCATTCTGGCGCACCAGACAAGGTGCCGGCATCGCGCTGATTGTGCTGGCCGCCCTGTCGTTCACGGCACTGGATACGGTCACCAAACATGGCGCCACACTGGCCCCGGTTTTGATGCTGCTGTGGTTTCGCTATGCGTTTCAGGCTGTGGTGACCTTTGCCTTGCGATTTCCAGTGCAAAGGCGGGCATTGCTGAACACCCCCAATCCACGCTTTCAGACCCTTCGCGGCGTGCTGCTGCTGGTCACTAGCGCCTGCTCATTTTTTGGCCTGCAGTACATGCCTGTCGGTGAATTCACGTCTATCGTCATGCTCTCGCCCCTGGCCTCCACCGCACTGGCCGCGTGGTTGTTGAAGGATCCCGTGCCCAAGCGTCGATGGCTGTTGCTGGCAGGCGGACTGGCTGGCGTTTTACTGATCGTTCGGCCAGGCGGGCAGGTCTTTGGTTGGGCCTTGCTGTTTCCCGTGCTGCTGGTCACCACTTACGCCAGTTTTCAGGTGCTCACCAGCCGCTTGAGCGGTGAAGAAAACCCGTACACCACCCACTTCTACACCGGTCTGGTGGGCACTCTTGTGATGAGCCCGATTGTCGTTTTCAGCTGGGATACGGCAGCGCTGCTGGCGCACTGGCCCTGGTTTGTGCTGGTTGGTTTTTTTGGCACCTTCGGGCATTTGATGCTGATCTGGGCCTTCAACCGGGCATCGGCTCCGGTGCTGATGCCCTATCTCTATACCCAACTCGCCTTCGCCACCTGTGCCGGATGGCTTTTCTTCCGGCATGTTCCCGACGCACTGGCCTGGCTCGGCATTGCCGTGATTGCGGCCAGCGGCATAGGCAACGCAGTCCTGTCGGCCCATGAACATGCGCGGCGGCAGCACTGACATTCACCGACAATACATCCATGGCCCAGTTATTTGAAGTTCACCCCGACAATCCGCAACCCCGGCTGCTGAAGCAGGCCGTCTCCTTGCTGGAGAAAGGAGAAATCCTGGCAGTACCCACTGACTCCAGCTACGCCCTGGTCTGCCACATCGACGACAAGGCCGCTGCCGACAAGCTGCGTCGCATCCGCGGCGTCGACGACAAGCACCACTTGACCCTGCTGTGTCGGGACCTGTCGGAGTTGGCCAACTACGCGCGGGTCGACAACCAGCAATTTCGACTGCTCAAATCAGCCACACCCGGCCCCTATACCTTCATTCTGGAAGCCAGCAAGGAAGTGCCGCGCCGCCTGAGCCACCCCTCACGGAAAACGATTGGTCTTCGGGTACCCGAACACAAGGCCCTGCAAGCACTGCTGGCCCTGCATGAAGGACCTTTGCTTGCCACCACCTTGATAGCCCCCGGTGAGACGCAGCCACTCAACGATGCGCAGGAAATTCTTGAACGGTACAAAAACCAGATCGCAGCCGTCATTGACGCCGGTGCCTGCGCCCTGGAACCCACCACGGTGGTTGACCTGAGCGGCGGCGAGCCCGAAGTCATCCGCCAGGGCCGCGGCGATCTGGCGGCGATCGGGCTCTAAGGGACAAACCCTCACATCGCCTCTGAGACAATGGCCCCATGGATATTGCACATCTGATTCAAACCGTTGCCATTTACGCCTTGCCGGTGCTGTTCGCCATTACGGTGCACGAAGCGGCCCATGGCTATGCAGCACGGCATTTTGGCGACAACACAGCCCACATGCTGGGGCGCATTACCCTCAATCCGCTCAAGCACATTGACCCGGTTGGCACCATCCTGATGCCCTTGCTGCTCTATTTTGCGACCTCGGGAGCCTTCCTTTTTGGCTATGCCAAACCCGTGCCGGTGCGCTTTGGCCATCTGCGCAATCCCAAGCGGGACATGGTCTGGGTGGCTTTGGCCGGGCCGGGCGCCAACCTGTTGCAGGCTTTGCTTTGGGGCGCTGCACTGCTGCTGTTGCAGGGCGCAGGTGTCAACGAGTATTTCTTCGTCAAAATGTGCGAAGGCGGTGTGCTGGTCAACGTGGTGATGTTCGCCTTCAACCTGTTCCCGCTGCCCCCGCTGGATGGTGGCCGTATTCTGGTTGGCTTGCTGCCTTACCGCCAGGCAGAACTGGTCTCGCGCATTGAGCCCTGGGGATTTTTCATCGTCATGGGACTGGTGATTGCCGGAGTCATCAGTGCGCTGTGGATGCAGCCGGTCATGGCCTTGACCTTCTGGCTTCTGAAGCTCGTGCTGCTGCCCTTGGCCTTCCTGCTTCATTGATCCGTCCTGTCGCCCTACACCTTTCACGATCCTCCCCATGAGCTCCACGCGCTTTCTGACCGGCATAACCACCTCCGGCACGCCCCATCTGGGCAATTACGTGGGCTCCATCCGCCCGTCCGTGCGGCACAGTCTGAATCCAGGCGTCGAGAGTTTTTACTTTCTGGCGGACTACCACGCCCTGATCAAAATTGATGACCCGGCACGCATTCAGCGCTCCACACTGGAAATCGCCGCCAGCTGGCTGGCTGCGGGTCTGGACCCCGAGCGCGTGATCTTTTACCGCCAGTCTGACGTGCCGGAGATTCCCGAGCTCACCTGGTTCCTGACCTGCGTGATCGGCAAGGGTGTGCTCAACCGGGCGCACGCTTACAAGGCCGCGGTCGACAAGAACACGGCGGCAGGCCTGGACCCCGACTCTGACGTGAGCGCAGGCCTGTTCATGTACCCGGTGCTGATGGGCGCTGACATCCTGATGTTCAACGCCCACAAAGTACCTGTGGGACGTGACCAGATTCAGCACATTGAAATGGCGCGCGACATGGCGCACAGCTTCAATTACCGCTATGGCGAACACTTTGTACCGCCTGAAGCCGAGATTGAAGAGAGTGTGGCCACCCTGCCCGGCCTCGATGGCCGCAAGATGAGCAAAAGCTACGACAACACCATTCCGCTTTTTGCGACGCGTGAGCAGTTGAAAAAACTCATCGCCGGTATCGTGACGGATTCCAGCGCACCGGGCGAGCCGAAAACGGTTGAGGGCTCGGCCCTGTTCCAGATCTACCAGGCCTTTGCCTCAAGCGAAGAGACCGAGGCGCTGCGCAAGGCTTATGCCGACGGCATTGCCTGGGGCGATGCCAAGCAGTTGGTGTTTGAACGGATCGATCGCGAGATCGGACCCATGCGCGAAGCCTACGAGGCCCTGATGAAGGACCCCGCCAAAATTGAAGCCATCCTGCTGGCTGGCGCCGTCAAGGCACGCCAGCTGGCAACGCCGTTCATGGGCCGGCTGCGCCAGGCCGTGGGTTTGAGAGACCTGCGCGCCCAAGTGACGGACGCCAAAGCGAAGACAGCCAAGGCAGCAAAGCCCGTTTTCAAGCAGTACCGTGAAAGCGATGGCAAGTTTTACTTCAAGCTGGTCGATGCAGACGGCCAGTTGCTGTTGCAAAGCACCGGCTTCGACTCCCCCAAGGACGCGGGGCAGACCATCCGTTTGCTGCAAACGCAGGGCGGCGCGGCATTGGCGGGCCTGGCTGACCGGCTGCAGGCCGCCGAGGGCATCCAGGCAGATGACATCGGGGCAGCCTTGCAACTGTTTGCCGACGCCGATTGAGTCCCCTTGAAGCCACAAGCGCCGCTGGTACAATTGCGGCCAGTTGATCACGGAGAGGTGGCAGAGTGGCCGAATGTACCTGACTCGAAATCAGGCGTACCGCAAGGTACCGTGGGTTCGAATCCCACCCTCTCCGCCAAAAATAAACGGTCTGATGCTATTTTTTCCATAGCTCAGGCCGTTTTGCTTTCAGACCCCGCACCTCGTGGAGCCACCCTTGGAACGCATGCGCTTGGCAGGTATTCGATGAAACGAATGCTCATTCTGGGAATGGCAGTACTGACTCTTGGTGTCAGTTTTTCACGGGCAAGTCCTGCGGAAAATGCCGTTGCTGGCCAGGAGCAAGCTGATCATGCGAAAGAGCTTCAACAGTTGCGCCCCCTGGCGGACGAGGGTAACGCGATCGCCCAATTCAACCTCGGTGTCATGTACGACGTGGGGCGTGGCGTAGCACAGGATTACGCTCAAGCAGTGCATTGGTATCGACTGGCCGCCATGCAGGGACACGCGGCAGCGCAATTCAACCTGGGCGGAATGTACGCGCAGGGGCAAGGTCTCCCTCAGGACTTTGTGCGCGCCCATCTCTGGTTCAATCTCGCGGCTGTGGCCGGCTATGCGGGAGCGGCGAAAAACCGCAACAGCATTGCCAGGCTGATGAACCCACAACAAATCGATGAAGCGCAAAAGATGGCGCGGGCTTGTCAACAGCGCAACTTCAATGAATGCGACTGAGCCCTGACAAGCAGTCCCGGGTAAGATGCTCCACGCGACCGGCTGGATATCGTGTCCCGCCTCGGCATTTCCAGGAGTTCACTGCATGTACCCAGGTCACTACGCCCAGCAACGCGCCAGCCAGCCAGCCTTCATCATGGCAACGAGTGGCGAGTCGGTCAGCTATGAACAGCTGGAGCAGCGCAGCAACCAACTGGCGCATCTGCTGCGCGCACGCGGTCTGCAGCGGTTGGACCACTATGCCGTCTTCATGGAAAACAACAGCCGCTACATGGAAGCCTGTGTAGCTGGCGAACGCTCCGGCCTGTACTACACCTGCGTCAACGCCTTTCTGACCGCCGAGGAACTGACCTACATCCTCAACAACAGCGAGGCCGGTCTGCTGATTACCTCCAGAGAGCGGCTTGCGGTGGCACAAAAGGCCCTGCCCGCCTGTCCTAAGGTGAAGATGTGCCTGGTGGTGGATGGCGGCCCGGCGACCCAAGGCATGGCCGGCTCTGCAGTTCTGTGTGACTATGCTGCGGCCATTGCGCCCTACCCTGTCACGCCCATTGCCGATGAATGGCTGGGTACCTCCATGCTGTACTCGTCGGGCACCACCGGTCAGCCCAAAGGCATTTTGCGACCGCTGCCACCGGACCCGCCCAGCCAACCACTGCCGCTGTTTAACTTTCTGAACAAGCTTTGGCAGTGCGAGGAGGGCATGATTTACCTGTCGCCCGCACCGCTGTACCACTCGGCACCCTTGGCCAATGTGAGCCTGGCGCTGCGCAATGGCGGCACCGTCATCATCATGGAGCACTTCGATCCGCAGCAGTATCTGGAATTGGTCGAGCGCTACCGCATCACGCACACGCAACTGGTGCCCACCATGTTCAGCCGCATGCTCAAATTGCCGGTTGAAGAACGCACCCGCCATGACCTCTCGTCCCTGAAGATCGCAATCCATGCGGCAGCGCCTTGCCCTGTGCAGGTGAAGGAGGAAATGATCAGCTGGTGGGGGCCCATCATTCATGAGTATTACGGCGCAACAGAAGGCCTAGGCTTCACGGCCTGCGACACCTCCGAGTGGCTGGCTCACCGGGGCAGCGTGGGGCGTGTGCTGCTGGGAGACCTTCATGTGCTGGACGAGCAGATGCAACCCGTGCCCAAAGGCACACCGGGCGAGATATGGTTCAAGACCGCATCGCCATTTGTGTATTTCAATGACCCGGCACGCACCGCCCTGACCCGGTCTGCCGACGGCAGCATGAGCACGGTTGGCGACATGGGCTACACCGACGAGGACGGCTTTCTCTACCTGACCGACCGCACCTCGTTCATGATCATCTCCGGAGGTGTGAACATTTACCCGCAGGAAAGTGAGAACCTGCTGATCACCCATCCCAAGGTGGCTGACGCTGCTGTGTTTGGTGTGCCGAACGAAGACCTGGGCGAAGAGGTCAAGGCGGTGGTGCAGCTGCTGCCTGGCATCAAGCCAGGCCCGGAGCTGGAGCAGGAATTGATTGCATTTTGTGCAGCCCATCTGGCTCGCCAGAAATGCCCCCGCTCGGTGGACTTTACCAATCAGTTGCCACGTCTGCCCACAGGCAAACTCTACAAGCGGACTTTGCGCGATCCATACTGGAGCGGGCACAAGAGCCGCATCCTCTGACCCCACACAGTGCAAACTAGGGCTTGGGCTGCGACAGCACTTGCAAGGCCTTTTCTGACCACGCCACCCAGGAGGCCTCGAACATGATGCCTGCCGTGAGCACCAGGTGCTGCAGTTGAACCTCACGGCTGGCGTCCTCGCCCGGAAAATCGGCTTCTTCCAGCTTGCGGTAAAGCGCCAGCTTCTCGCGATGCAAGGCGAGTCGGCGTTCGATGTCTGCCTTGAGCGTGGTCGGGCCGATAACCGCCTCGGCCCGCAATCTGAGCATGAACTCCTCGCGCAAGGGTTTCGGGTCATGGCTTTCGGCCGTCCAGCGTTTGAGTTCCTCTTGCCCGGCAGGCAGCACCCGATAAGCTTTCTTGCGCCCTCTTCCGGTCTCTGCGGGGAGGGCCTCCACCCAGCCTGCACTTTCCAGACGTCCGAGCTCTCGGTAGATCTGCTGGTGGGTTGCATGCCAGAAGAAACCGATGGAGCGGTCAAAGCGGCGGGCAAGCTCCAGCCCGGCGCTTGGTTGCTCCAGCAAAGCAGTCAAGAGTGCATGCGGCAATGACATCCGGGGGTTCGCTCCGTTCCAGCTTTATTTGCTGCCCTTGAACGCAGGCAAGTGCTGCGCCAGGCGCTTGCCCATTTCGCCACCCAGGGCCTGCAGCCCGCTCAGGGGACGGATCATGACTTCAAATTCGACAATTTTTCCCTGCTCATCAAAGCGAATCAGGTCAATGCCCTTGAGTTGCTTGTCCCCCACACTGGCGCTGAATTCCAGTACCACGCTCAGGCCGTCGTCGGTAGCCAGTTCGCGGTGATAGGCGAAATTTTCGAACACACCAAAGACGGTGTTCAAAATCAGGGACACCGCCTGCGCCGAGTGGTAAGGCGAAAAAGCCATGGGTGAACGGAACATCGCATCGGGGTGCAGCAGCGACGGCAAAGCCGACAGGTCCGCCGAAGCAATCATGTGGTGCCAGGTTGCCAGTGATTTGGCCACGGCGGGGTGCAGGTGCGTGAGTGCAGTCGTCATAGTGTTTTCCTTTCGAGTCTATTTGATTTTCAGATGGTCGCCGCCAGACGAACGCCCTGGTCGATAGCCCGTTTGGCATCCAGCTCGGCCGCCACATCGGCGCCGCCAATCAGATGCACGGTGCAGCCTGCGGCCTGCAAATCAGCGTACAACTCGCGCCGCGGTTCCTGGCCGGCGCAGAGCACAACGTTGTCAACGGGGATCACACTGTCGACGCCGTCCACACTCACATGCAAACCGGCGTCGTCCACCTTGCGATACGCGACGGACGACACCATATCGACACCGCGCGTTTTCAGCGAGGTGCGGTGGATCCAGCCAGTCGTTTTGCCCAGGCCGTCACCCACCTTGCTCTTCTTGCGTTGCAACAGGTGAATCTTGCGCGGTGATGCTTCAAGCTGGGGCTCACGCAAGCCGCCGCGCTCGTGGTAGGCGGGATCAATGCCCCACTCGGCATAAAACTTCTCGGGGTTCACGCTGGCGCTCTCGCCACTGTGGGTCAAGTACTCGGCCACGTCAAACCCGATGCCGCCCGCGCCGATCACCGCCACCGTTTTTCCGACCGGCTGGGCGTCGCGCAGCACATCCAGATAGCCCAGCACTTTGGCGTGGTGCACACCTTCGATGTCGGGCGTACGCGGCGTGACACCGGTGGCCAGCACGATCTCGTCGAAACCGCCCTTTGCCAGTTCCGAGGCGCTGATGCGGGTATTCAGACGCAGCTTGACACCGCGCAAGTCAATCTGCTTGCGGAAGTAACGCAAGGTTTCATAAAACTCTTCCTTGCCCGGCACCTTCTTCGCAATGTTGAACTGGCCACCGATTTCCGCATCCGCGTCAAACAGCGTCACCTCATGACCGCGCTCGGCGGCAGTTACCGAGAAGCTCATGCCCGCGGGTCCGGCGCCGACCACGGCGATGCGTTTGGGCTGGGTGGTGGGCGCAATGACCAGCTCGGTTTCATGACAGGCGCGTGGGTTCACCAGGCACGAGGTGATCTTGCCGCCAAAGGTGTGATCCAGGCAGGCCTGGTTGCAGCCGATACAGGTATTGATCTCATCCGCACGCCCCTGGGCTGCCTTGCGCACAAACTGCGGATCAGCCAACAGGGGCCGCGCCATCGACACCAGGTCGCAAAAGCCGTCGGCCAGCAACTGCTCGCCAAGCTCGGGGGTGTTGATGCGGTTGGTGGCCACCAGCGGCACCGACACATGGCCCTTCAGGCGTTGCGTGACCCAGGCATAAGCGCCGCGTGGTACTTTGGTCGCAATGGTCGGAATGCGCGCCTCGTGCCAGCCAATGCCAGTGTTGATGATGGTGGCACCTGCAGCCTCGATGGCCTGGGCCAGTTCAATTACCTCCTGCAAAGTGGACCCGCCTTCAACCAGATCCAGCGCCGACAGGCGGTAAATGATGATGAAGTTGGCACCCACCCGCTCCCGCGTGCGACGGACGATCTCCACCGGAAAGCGAATGCGGTTGGCATACGCACCGCCCCAGGCGTCATCGCGGTGATTGGTGCGGGCGGCGATGAATTCGTTGATCAGATAGCCCTCGGAGCCCATGATCTCCACACCGTCATAACCTGCATGCTGGGCCAGTGCCGCACAACGTACGAAATCGGCGATGGTTTCTTCCACTTCTTCAGTGGACAGGGCATGCGGGACGAAGGGGTTGATCGGTGCCTTGAGCGCACTGGGCGCCACCGACGTGGGTTGATAGGAATAACGGCCAAAATGCAGGATCTGCATGGCGATCTTGCCGCCCGCCGCATGAACCGCCTGCGTCACCACCTTGTGATGCCCGGCCTGCTCTTCCGTCATGAGAGTTGCGCCACCCGTCATGGGGCGGCCACGCTCATTGGGTGCAATGCCGCCTGTGACGATCAGGCCAACGCCGCCGCGTGCGCGTTCGGCATAAAAGGCCGCCATGCGCTCAAAACCATTTTTGACTTCTTCCAGGCCCACATGCATGGAGCCCATCAGCACACGGTTTGCAAGAGACGTGAAACCCAATTCAAGCGGCTGCAGAAGGTGAGGATAGGGATTTGTCATGAAAACTCCTTTTTAATGCAATCAGTTGCATAAATGTAATTTGAAAATAACAAAATTGCAACTGGTTGCATAAAAAACTGTGGGCAACCCAATTTATGAGACTTCAGTGCTCAATCAGTGGCCAAAAATCCAGGCGCAATCGCCACCCTTTTTCTTGGCGATGTACATGGCGGCATCAGCGCTTCTGGAAAGCGACAGTTCGTCATCACCATGATCGGGGTAAATGGCAATCCCGATGCTGGCGGAAATATCCAGCAGCAGACTATCGACCTCAAAGGGACGCCCCAGGGTATTGCATATCTTTTGCGCCACCAGCAGCGCGTCCTGGTCCGCTTCGACGTAAGTCAACAGCACCACAAATTCGTCACCGCCCAGACGCCCCACGGTATCCGCATCGCGCACACAGGCTTCCATACGCTTGGCTGCGGCCGTGAGCAACAAGTCCCCCGCATGGTGACCATAGGTGTCGTTGATATCCTTGAACCCGTCAAGATCCACAAACAGCAGTGCGATGCGCGTCTGATCGCGGCGCGCCTGCGAGACCGCTTGCCCCAATCGATCATCGAACAAGGCACGGTTGGGCAAGCCGGTCAGGGTATCGTGCTGCGCCAGGTGCTTGAGGCTTTGCCGACTCTCATTGAGTTCCCGCATATTCCTGACCATGGCCGTCTGCATTTCGTTCAAACTGCGCGCGAGGAGCCCGATTTCATCCCGACGCGCTGATGGCAGCTCACTGACTGTTTGATCCTTTGAAAAGAGCTTCATCGCATCGGCCATGGCGCGCAGAGGTCCAGTCACAGCCCTTGACACCAGCGCGGCTAGCCCCACGGCCAGCGCACCCAACACCAGAATCATCTGCAGGGTGTTCCAACCCAGGCGTTTGGTTTCCCGCACCACCGCCTCCAGCGGCTGAGACAAGCCCAGGATCACAAACTTGCTCTCACTGGAGCCACCAAATGGCAAGCGAACAAATGCAGCCACCAACCCTTTGGGGGCATGTTGAGGGCTCTCCATATTTGTCACGACGCTGTCACTCGTGCCTTTCACCAGCGAGGCAACGGACTCAAATGAATCCTGAATAAAGACCCGACGGCCCTGGTCAAACCCGAATGCTTCGGCAGGGTCGGGATGAATCAGGTAGTCACCCCAATGGTTGCTGAGATACAACTGATACGGCTTGGGAAGATCAGTTTTCAAACGCGCAAAAAGGCTGTTCAGGTCCAGGCTGATCACCACCAGGCCCACGACTTTTCCGTCACCAGATACAACCGGGGTGGCCACTCGCACGGTCGGCTTGCCCAAGCCGGAATGTGCACCTTCTTCATGATTGATACCGATGTCTGACAGGTACACCTGTCCCGCGCTCAACAGCAGGGTATTGAAAACATAGGGGTAATGGGCTTTTTCCTGCAGATCGACTTCAGGCACCCGCGAGAGCTTGTCGCCATCCCGATCCACACGAATCAACTCCAGGCCATGGTGATCGGCATCGATCAAACGAATTTGATAGTACTCCGGGTGCACGGCCAGCATGGACGCAAATACATCCGCCACCAGTTGCTTGTCACGCTCGGAGCGTGCCCCGGCAGGGGCATTGGCAAGCACCGAACTTGCAGGCAGACGCGCCAGCAGGGAAGTATCGGTGGCAATTTCATCAATACTGCCCTGAAAACTGCGCCCCAGCACCTGCGTGGCCGTCAGCAAATCCCGCTGCGAAGCGGCCAGCAACGCGGTGCGGCTGCTCGCGTAAGAGTAATAGCCCACCGTGCCCATTGCGACCAGACCAAAGGTGGCCAGCAGGAGTCCCAGCTTTAAGCCGATGCCGTATTTCATCCGCTAGAACCGCCCCGGCAGATCGCCGGACATGATGCGAGCCCAAAGCGCCGCCCGGCGCTTGTCATCTTCCACCGGTTCCAGCCAAATGATTTTGTCCGTATCCTTGGCGTTGGTATTTGCCTCAATGGTATTGGGAAGACCCTGACGGCGGGTCAACTCGGCGCTCACCTTTTTGTCCAGCATGTAGTTGATCCAGTTCTCAGCCAGACTTATGTTTTTAACCCCCCGTGTCATCGCCCAGCAGTCCAGCCAGGCCAACGCGCCCTGCGCGGGAATGACATAGCCAACGTCCGCACCGGCATCGCGCAAGAGCTTGAGCTGCTGACTGCCGTAGTTGGCAAACATCAAGGCAGCGTTATGGCTGCGAAACAGCTCAACCGATTCTTCCGGCAAGTTATAAAAGGTCAGCACATTGCGGCGCAACGCGATCAAGTGGTGCACAACGCCTTTGAATTTCTTTTCCTCGATCTGAAATGGCTTGCCATCCAGCACCAGGGCTGCCAGCGAGAAGTTGTGGCTGCTCGCATTGAAGGCGAGCACGCGCCCCTTGTATTTCGGATCCCACATGGCCGCCAGCGATGTCGGGGGCTCCTTGAATTGCTTGCGGTCATAGATCAGCCCCATTTCCGAATAAGTATAGGGAACCGCATAGACCTCACCCAGATGCGTGATGCCCGGAATGCTGCGGGCATCCCGAAACCGGGGCAATTGGTTTGCTGTATTGGGTATGTTCTTGAGCCGCAGGGGAACAATCAACTTCTTGGCAAGGTAATGCTGCAACTCGGCGGTATTGGCCGCAAACACGTCAAAATCCGCGCCTTGATTGGCGCTGACCTTCTGGCGCAACACGTCGTCCGAGCTGACGAAGGTGACTTCGACGCGCACACCGTGCTCTTTTTCGAATGCCTTGACCAGATCGCTGTCGGCATAGCCCGGCCACGTCAGGACGCGCAGGGTTTCTTCGGCCCGCCCCGACAGGCAAAACAACAACCCGAAGGCGAATGCTGCCAGAAGGCGCCATGCGGCCAGGTCAGCGCGCATGTGCGTTGCCGGTCGACGCTGGACAGATTCGAAGTTCAAGTACCAGGCTCCTGAGTCAGCTCGCGACTGCAATTTGGAAAATTCTCACCAGCCATGGTACATCGGTTACTTTACAGATCCCTGTCAGTCAGGACTGGCCGTACCCAAAACCGTTTGCCCACCCAGGTAAGGCCGTAAAACTTGTGGCACGGTGACCGAGCCATCGGCGTTCTGATAATTTTCCAGCACCGCGACCAGTGTGCGGCCCACCGCCAGACCCGAGCCATTGAGGGTGTGTACCAGCTCGTTCTTGCCTTGCGCATTCTTGAAGCGAGCCTGCAGGCGACGGGCCTGGAACGCCTCGCAATTCGACACCGAGCTGATTTCACGAAAGGTGTTCTGCGCCGGCAACCAGACTTCCAGGTCATAAGTCTTGCTGGCACCAAAGCCCATATCGCCCGTGCACAAGGACATCACACGGTAGGGCAGACCCAGCTTCTGCAGAATCGCTTCTGCATGCCCGGTCATTTCTTCCAGGGTTTCATAGCTCTTGTCAGGGTGGACGATCTGCACCATCTCGACCTTGTCGAACTGGTGCTGGCGGATCAGGCCGCGCGTGTCGCGTCCGGCACTGCCGGCCTCGGAACGGAAACATGGCGTGTGCGCCGTGAGTTTGATGGGCAAAGCTGACTCCGCCACCACTTCATCGCGCACGAAATTGGTCAGAGGCACTTCGCTGGTCGGTATCAGGTAGAGGGCCGCATTGTCCGGTGCGGCTTCGCCTTCCTGCCCGCCTTTTTTAGCGGCAAACAGATCGCCTTCGAACTTGGGCAACTGGCCGGTGCCGCGCAGACTCTCGCCATTCACGATGTACGGGGTGTAGCACTCGGTATAGCCGTGCTCCTGGGTCTGCACGTCCAGCATGAACTGCGACAACGCGCGGTGCAGGCGGGCAATAGGACCCTTCATCACCGTGAAGCGCGCCCCGGTCAGTTTGACACCCATCTCGAAATCCAGCCCCAACGGTGTCCCCAGATCCACATGGTCTTTCACCGCGAAGTCATAAGCCTTGGGCTGACCCCAGGTGCGAAGCACCACGTTGCCAGCTTCGTCGGCACCCACGGGCACGCTCTCATGCGGCAGGTTGGGCACGGCCAGCAGCAAGACCTGCAATTCCGCCTGGATCTGATCAAGGCGCGTGGCCGAGGTTTCCAGCTCCGACTTCAATCCCGCCACCTCGGCCATCACGGCGTCACTCTCGTCTTTGCCGGCCGGCCCCTTGGCCTTGAGCTGGCCAATTTGCTTGCTCAAGGCATTGCGTTTGCCCTGCAGTTCTTCGGTACGCATTTGAATCGTCTTGCGCTCGGCCTCGAGGGTTTTGAAAGCGTCCACATCCAGGAAGGCCTGCGGCTTTTTGCGGGTCTCAAGACGCGCCACGGCGGAGTCAAGATCTTTTCGGAGAAGTGTGATGTCTAGCATGGCAATATTTCAATATTCAGAGTTTCAGGCCTTTGGGCAACGGGAATTTCACGGTCTCTTCGATACCGTCCATCTTGCGCACCGAGACGGCACCCAGAGCCTTGATGCGGTCGATCACCTGGCGCACCAGTATCTCGGGGGCCGATGCGCCGGCGGTCAAGCCGACACGCTGGCGCCCCTCAAACCATTGCTCTTGCAACTCATCGGCGCCGTCCACCATGTAGCTTTCAGTACCCAGCTTGCGCGCCAATTCGGCCAGACGATTGCTGTTGGAGCTGGTGGGACTGCCCACCACGATGAGCACATCCACCTGGGGGCTCATGACCTTGACCGCGTCCTGCCGGTTCTGCGTGGCATAGCAGATGTCTTGCTGCTTGGGCTGACGAGCATTGGGGAAACGCGCCCTGACAGCAGCAGCGATCTCGGCGGCGTCGTCCACGCTCAGGGTGGTTTGCGTCACCACAGCCAATTTTTCGATCTGAGCGGGTTGCACGCGAGCCACGTCGGCCACGTCTTCCACCAGATGAATGCCGCTGTCGAGCTGACCCATGGTGCCTTCCACCTCGGGGTGCCCCTTGTGGCCGATCATGATGAATTCATAACCTTCCCTGTGCAGCTTGGCAACCTCAACATGCACCTTGGTCACCAAGGGGCAGGTGGCGTCAAAAATCTGAAAGCCCCTGGCAGCGGCCTCCGCCTGCACCGCCCGGCTTACGCCATGGGCAGAAAAAATGAGCGTAGCCCCGGCCGGTACATCATCCAGTGCTTCGATAAAAATAGCGCCTTTGGTCTTGAGGTCATTCACCACGTAGGTGTTGTGCACGATTTCATGGCGCACGTAAATCGGTGCGCCGAACTTGTGCAGCGCGCGTTCAACGATCTCGATGGCCCGGTCCACGCCCGCGCAGAAGCCGCGTGGCTCGGCCAGAAGAATCTCCTGGGGCAACACGGTGCTCACAGAATACCGATCACGTGGACTTCAAACGTCACGGGCTGGCCTGCCAGCGGGTGATTGAAATCAAACAAAATGGCATCGCCCCGCTCATCACTTCGCAACTGCTGCACCGAGCCGGCAAACTGGCCCTTACCATCCGGCGTTGGGAACTGAACCACATCGCCCACCTGGTACTGCTCAGTGGCATCCCCCATGTCGACCAGCACCTTGCGTGCCAGCCATTGCAGCATGTCGGGATTGCGCGCGCCAAAGGCCGTCCCCGCCGCCAGTTCAAAGGTGACGCGACTGCCTTCAGCCAGACCGAGCAAATGCGCCTCCACCGCTGGCGACAGTTCGCCGGCACCCAGGGTCAGGGTGGCGGGTTTGCCTTCAAAGGTGTTGATCACATCACCGGCAGGCCCGGCCATGCGGTAGTGCAGCGTGAGAAATGAACCGGGTTGAACACAGGCAAGGGTGGATGTCATAAAAGTCCTGGGCAGACGCGCAAGGTGGCGCTTTGGCGAATAAACTGCCCTCATTGTAAAAGCCCGCCCCCATGCCCCTCAAAGACCTTCCCCTTGACGCCCGTCCCCGTGAAAAGCTGCTGGCGCGCGGCCCCGGCGCCTTGAGCGATGCCGAGCTGCTGGCCCTGCTATTGCGGACCGGTATCAAAGGCAAAGGGGTACTGCAAATGGCTCAGGAGCTGTTGCAGCTCAAGACCGACGCCAACGACCACGATGGTTTTGATGGCATAGCCGGCCTGCTGCACGCCACGGCGGACGACCTGAAGCGCGTCAAAGGTCTGGGTCCGGCCAAACGCGCTGAGCTTGTGGCCGTGCTGGAGTTGTCGCGCCGGGCACTGGCGCAGCAGCTCAAGGAACGCACCATCTTTGCCACCCCTGACGCGGTCAAGCACTACCTGCAATTGCATCTGGCCGCCAAACCGCATGAAGTGTTTGCCGTGCTGTTTCTGGACGTGCAAAACCGCCTGTTGGCCATGGAGGAGCTGTTTCGCGGCACCTTGACGCAAACCAGCGTTTACCCGCGCGAAGTGGTGCTGCGCGCCCTGCACCATCAGGCCGCTGCCGTGGTGCTGGCCCACAACCACCCCAGCGGCTCGGTACAACCATCACGGGCCGACGAGGCCCTGACGCAAACCCTGAAGACCACACTGGCGCTGGTTGATGTGCGCGTGCTCGACCATGTGATCGTGGCCCCCGGTGAAGCTTTGTCCATGGCCGAGCGGGGCCTGCTATGACAGCCAAGCCCATGAAGGTTACCAGCCTGGCGGATCTGAAGCTGGTTCAACGCGAGATCGAAGCGCAGATGGAGCGCGAGGCCCGGCAAGCGGCCGAGCAGGCTCAGGCCCGGCGGCAAGCCGCCAGTGAAAAAAGCCTGTTCATTCGGGCTGCGGGCGTCGTTCAGCCTCTGCAGGAAAAAAACCGGGTGCTATTGAAAAAAGAGCGGCCGATAGTCCAAACCATGCAGTACCAAAGAGATGAAAAAGCGGTGCTGATTGAGGCCATCAGTGACGAGTTCGACGTTGGCACCTTGCTTGATACCGACGAACTCCTGAGTTTTCGCCGCCCGGGCATTGGCCCTGATGTCACCCGGAAATTGCGCCGTGGTGACTGGTCCATTCAGCGACAAATCGACCTGCACGGCATGCGCCGCGACGAAGCCCGTGAGCAACTGAGCTTTTTCATCCGCGAGGCACACAAACAGGGCATCCGCTGCGTGCGTGTGGTGCACGGCAAGGGCCTGGGTTCGCCGGGCAAGGCGCCAGTACTCAAGAGCCGGGTGCACAGCTGGCTTGTACAGAAGCAGGAGGTACTGGCTTTCGTGCAAGCCAAGCCCGCCGATGGTGGCGCGGGCGCCCTGGTGGTCTTGCTGATGGCATCCAGGGGCTGAACCCTGGGCGCCGGCTTCCTTGATTTGAACGCCCCCCAACTTGAAGGAGATACCCCATGTCAAACATTGCATTTCTCGGTACCGGCCTGCTCGGTAGTGCCTTCGCTGAAGCGGCGGCCCAACGCGGCGACACCGTCACGGCCTGGAACCGGTCCCCGGACAAGGTCCGTGCGCTTGCCTCATTCGGCGTGATTGCTGCGGCCAGTCCGACCGAAGCCGTGCGCAAGGCCCGGCGCATTCACCTCGTGCTCAAGGACGACGCTGTGGTTGAAGAAGTGTTGGCAGCCGCACGCGCAGGACTGTCACCGGATGCCATCGTCATCGATCACACCACCACACTACCCGCGCGCACGGCAGAGCGCCTGCAACGGCTCAACGCGCAGGGGGTGAAATACCTGCACTGTCCGGTTTTCATGGGTCCACCCGCAGCCCGCACGGCCCAGGGCACGATGATGGCCGCCGGACCCCGGGCACTGTTCGACAGTGTGAAGGCTGACCTGGCCAAAATGACGGGGCGGCTGGAATACATGGGCGAGCGCGCCGACCTGGCTGCGGTGAACAAACTGTTCGGCAATGCCATGATCATCGGTGTCGCGGCCCTGGTCGCCGACATACTGACCCTGGCACAGGCAAGCAACGTGAAGCCTGAAGACGCGATCAGGCTTTTGGGCATGATCGATCTGAATACCAGCGTGAGCGGGCGAGGCATGAAGATGGCACAAGGCAACTTTGCACCGAGCTTTGAATTGACGATGGGGCGCAAGGATGTCGGACTGATGCTGGAAACCGCGGGCCAGCGTCCCATGGCGGCACTTGCATCGATAGCCGCGCGAATGGATCAGCTCATCTCTGCCGGGCATGGAAATGACGACTGCAGTGTCCTGGGCATCGACGCGCTGTCACGCCCCTGACACGCACGCTCGCCCGCGCCCTCAACCCTCCTGGTTGCGCATCCAGTCGGCCGTCTTGAAAAAGGCCTCGTTCAGCTGAACGCGCAAATCTTCGGGCACATGGGTCTCTCGCATCGCCTGGTCCATGCAGGAGACCCACTGGTCGCGCTCGGTGATCCCGATTTTGAACGGCAAGTGGCGGGCACGCAGGCGGGGGTGGCCAAAACGCCCGGTGTAGTGCTGCGGCCCGCCGAGCCAGCCACACAAAAACCAGAACAGCTTTTGCCGGGCATTGGCCAGCTCGGTTCCGTGCGCCGCACGCAGCGCCTGAAAGCCAGACTCCAGATCCATCAGGTCGTAAAAACGATCCGTCAAAGCCTGTACCTGGACTTCACCACCCATACGCTGGAATGGTGTTTCAACAACCTTGTCTTCTTGAGGATTCATGAATATATGAGCTTCCTGCCCGCCGATCATGCGTTGACAGCTATTAATTATGTAGCAAATTATTGCACCGACCGGCGCAGCGTCTCTACCACGGGGCGTCGCAGCACCTCGCGCAAGCCCCACCAGCCGGCAGCCAGTGCGAGCAAGGCGCCGCACAGCGCACCGAGCAGGGGCACCCACAGCGACACGGTCCACGCGAAATCAAAAACATACTTCGCCAGACCCCAACCCACCGCCGTGGCCGCTATCGAAGCCAGAAGGCCGGCCAGCAAGCCCACACCCATCAATTCAGCACGCTGAACCTGGCGCAGCAAACTGCTTTTGGCACCGATGGCCCGCATGATGGCAAATTCCTTGGCCCGCTCCTCACGCGTGGCGGTGACTGCGGCAAACAACACCACCAGACCGGCAGCCAGGGTAAAACCAAACAGGAATTCCACGGCACGCGTCACCTGATCCAGGACGCGCTGAATCTGCAGGATGGTGCTGCTGGTATCCACATTGGTGATGTTGGGGAAGGTGCGAACCAGCGCGTTGTCAAAACCGGGCACCGCGGGAGCTTTGAACGCACTCATGTACGTGGTGGGCACATTGGGCATGCTGCTCACCGGGTACATCACATAAAAGTTGGCCCGCATCGAGCCCCAGTCCACTTTGCGCAGGGAGGTGATTCTGGACTCGGCCTGCACACCGCCGATGTCAAAACGCAGGGTGTCGCCCAGGCTGAGATGGAGTGTTTTGGCAATGCCCTCTTCGACGCTGATGGCACCTTGCTCATTCTCGGTCCAGCGTCCGGCCACCACCTCGTTTTGCGCCGGCTTGGCTGCGTTGTGCGACAGGTTGAACTCCCGGTCCACCAGGCGTTTGGCACGGTCATCGGCAAAGTCATCGGGGGTGATGGCTTTTCCATTGACCGCCACCAATCGGCCGCGAATCATCGGGTACCAGTCAAACTTGGCCACACCCGCATCACGCAGCGTTTTCACAAAGGCATCACCCTGCTCGGGCATCACATTGATCACAAAGCGGTTGGGTGCGTCCGCCGGAGTGGCCTTGCGCCAACTGCTGATGAGGTCGGTGCGCAAGAGCACCAGCAACACCAGCGCCAGCAAACCCACAGCCAGGGCACTGACCTGCACCACAGCATAGGCCGGACGCGCCGAGATCTGTCGCGTAGCCAGCACCAGCCAGCGTGGTGCTGTGCTCTCGTTGACCATTGATCTCAGCAGTCTGACCGCCAGCCAGCTCAAAGCGGCGAATACCAGCACAGCCCCGGCAAAACCACCCACGGCGATCAACCCCAACTGGACGTCGCTGCTTGCAGCCAGCAGCAGGGTGGCAAAGCCGGCCACGCCAAGTCCCAATACCCCCAGCGAGGCGGGCTTGAGGTTACCCACGTCACGACGGATCACGCGCAGCGGTGGCACGCGGGCAAGCTGCAGCACGGGTGGCAGACCAAAGGCCAGCAGCAGCGTCAATCCCATCCCGACACCAAACATAACAGGCCAGATGCCCGCCGCCGGAAGCGCGGCATCCACCAAGCCCGCCAACAGCAACACAAACACATGGTGCACCCCATAGCCCACGGCCACGCCCAGTCCACTGGCCAGCAAGCCGATGATGGTGAACTCAAATGCATACGCTGAAGCAATGGTGCGCTGGCTTAAACCCAGCACGCGCAGCATGGCGCAATCATCCAGATGGCTGGCGGCAAAGCCGCGCGCTGCCAGCGCCACAGCCACCGCACTCAAGAGTGCGGCCAACAAGGCTACAAGGTTGAGGAACTTCTCAGCCCGGTCCAGGGTTTGGCTCAACTCGGGGCGCCCCCCCTGCAGCGACTCCACACGCACGCCGCGAACTTGCGGCTTCTTGATCTCTTCCAGCGCCCATCCGGTGAAAGCCTTGACGGCGCGCTCCTGGCCCGCAATCGCCATGCGGTAGGTCAGCCGACTGGCGGGCTGGATCAGTCTGGTGGCGTCCACATCGGCACGGTTGATCATCACGCGCGGTGCGAAATTCATGAAGCCGGCACCGCGATCGGGTTCGACCACAATAATTTTGGCGATCCGCAGGCTGGCGTCTCCCAACAGCAAGACATCGCCCATCTGGACGCCAATGCCCTCCAGCAGGGCCGCCTCTACCCACGCTTCGCCAGCACCAGGAATCGCACGGGTCGCCGCGTCCGGTGCGCCAGGCTGAGGTGCCACCTTCAGGTTACCGCGCAGCGGGTAGCCGGGCTCAACCACCTTCAGCGCCACCAGCTTGGATCCACCACCTTGGGCATCACTGGCACGGCCCATAGTGGGAAATCCCAAGGTCTGCACCACATCCAGGCCCAATTCACGCGCCTTCGCGGCAAACGCGGCGGGGGTTGGGTTGTCACTGGAAATCACGGCATCACCACCGAGCAATTGACGCGCGTCACGCTGCAAACCGCTTTTGAGCCGGTCCGCAAAGAAACCCACCGCCGTCAAGGCGGCTACCGCCAGCGTCACAGCAAGGATCAACAAGCGGAGTTCGCCAGAACGCAAATCGCGCCACAAGGAGCGCCAGCCCAGGCGCCAAAAAGAGATATTCATGGCGCTACCTTAGCGCACTCGGGAATGGTGCGCCGCCTGGAGTCCGAATTAACCTGCGGTAACGGATGAAATCCTGAAATTCGCCGATGTCACGTAGTGGCATGCAAACGCTCGCCCGCGAGTTCAGGCTGAAAGCAAAAGCGATGGGCGCCACTGTAGCAAAGGAATCTTTTGTTGGTCGCTCGTCCGATGGTGCACAGCCCCAGGCGCTGCGCCACCTCATGACCCATCTGGGTGATGCCGCTACGCGAGACCACAATCGGCACGCCCATTTGAGCGGACTTGATCACCATCTCGCTGGTCAGGCGGCCCGTGGTGTAAAAGACTTTGTCCTCACCCGACATGGTGTGCGCATCCTGCATCCACATCCAGCCGGCGATGGTGTCAATCGCATTGTGACGCCCGACATCTTCCACAAACACCAGCAGCTCCTCGCCACGAAACAGGGCGCAGCCGTGCACGGAGCCAGCCGATTTATAGGTGCTTTCCTTCAGACGGATGGCATTGACAATGCCATAAAGTTGCGACTGTGTGAGAGACGCCTGCGGCAGCACCAGCTTGTCCACGTCCGCCATCAAATCGCCAAACACGCTGCCCTGTCCGCAACCGGTGGTCACCACCCGTTTGGAGGTACGCGCTTCGATATCGGATATGCCTGCCCGGGTTTTCACAGCGGCAGCGCCGACCTCCCAATCCACGGTGATGGAGTCGACTTCCTGCACCGACTGCACCAGGCGCTGATTGCGCAGGAAACCCAATACCAGCAGTTCTGGCTGAGCGCCCAGGGTCATCAAAGTCACCAACTCGCGCTTGTCCACATAGACGGTGAGCGCGCGCTCGGCGGGTATCGAGATGGCGTCCGTCTGCCCGAACTCATTGATCGCGCTGACCTCGCGCGTCAAGGGTGCGCGAGCCTGGGTCAGGTAAGGTAGCGCGCTCAGGATTTTTTGGCCGACGTTGCTGCAACTGGCGTTGCAGTCGCGGCGGATGCAGCCGCGGCAGGCGCCGGTGCTGCTGGCGGTGCAGCAGCTGCAGCTGCCACAGGTGCTGCCGGCGTGTACACAAAGGGCCCTGGATCGACACACGTGCTGGCCGCAGCAGGTACTTTGGCGCCCTTGGCCGCCTTGGTCTCCTTAGCGTCAGTTTTGGCCGACTTGTAATGGGCGACTGTCTTGTCCTGCGCCTTGCACAGCAGGTAGCCATCCACTTTGCCACTCCAGGCTGTTTTGGCTGCGGCTTCTGCGGCCTTCGCCTTGGCCTCGTCCGAGAGGGCCGGCAACTTGGCCATCACCGATGTGCACATCACAAGCGCAATACCCGCCAGCACCAATTTTTGCAGATGTTTTTTCATACAGACTTTCTCAAACTTGAACGGGATTGCCGGAAACCGGTGTCTGTGGCGAACGCTGTGCAGGGATCTTGCCTGCCTTGATGTCGTCGTACCAGAGTTCATGGTGTTCTTTGGCCCACTCCTCGTCCACATAACCCGTCTTCATCGCCTTGTAGGCACCGTCCATGCCAATGGTACCCATGTAGATGTGGCCCATGAACATCGCCATCATCAGGATGGTGGCCACGGCGTGAACCATATGGGTGACCTGCATGGTGCCACGCTCGTACACCAGACCGGGGATCAGTTTGTCCAGCACCAAACCCGAGCCCACCACAATCAGGCCCAGCAAAAACACGCCACCCCAGAACAAAACTTTTTCGCCGGCGTTGAAGCGATGGGATGCCACTTCGTGATCCGACATCAAGCCACCCCCGCGGGCCAGCCACGTGATGTCTTCCTTGCGAGGCAGGTTGTCCTTGATAAAGGTGCCGATCACCACCACCAGGGACACGGCAAACACGGGACCGGCAAAATTGTGCGCATTCTTGAGCACGTAAGCCAGCCAGCCAAACAGGGTATTGCCCATCACGGGATTCAGGAAAAACTTGCCAAAGGCCATCACCAGGCCAGAGATGGCGAGAATGCAAAAAGCAATGGCGTTGCTCCAATGCGCAGAACGCTCAAATGCAGTGAAGCGCTCAATCTGCCGCCCGGTCTCCGCGCCGTGCAATGGCAGACTGCCCCTGCGCCAGTAAAACAGGGCAATGGCACCCATCACAATCAAGAGCAAAGCACCACCGTACGGAATGATCCAGTTGTTGCGTACCTGCCGCCAGCCCTCACCTGCGTTGGTCAACCTGGCCCCCGGATACTGGACGAACGGCTGAATCAGATTGCCCGCCTCAGGGGTGGGCAGGCTGCTATAGCCAGTCACGCCCGCGCCCACCTGGCGCCACATGGGTGCATTGTTGCCTGGCTGAACCTTGGCGCGTTCGCCATTGGTCTGCGTTGCGTAACCTGGCTCGGCGCTGGCATCAGGCTTCACATCCATGATGTTCTGGCTCGTGATCGCAGCGGCACCGGACGGAGCCGCTGCCGGTGCGGCAGGGGCTGACGGCTGGCTTTGCGCCATGGCGCCACCGCCAAGCAGCGCCAACAGCAGAACGGCAGAAAGGGCATTTTTCATGAGGGCCTCCTGTCAGTTCATCCGGTTGTAGTCGTTCTGTCCCTGTTGCGTACGCGCCTTCAGCTGTGACTCCCAGCTGGCCTTGTCACCCTGCTTCCAGCCACCCGCCGCAAAGGGCTTGCCCGTACCACTGTGAGGAGCAACATCCTGACTACCGGTACCCAAGGTTTGCGGCTTATCGCCGCAAGCCGACAGAAACACTGCGAGAGTTGCCATCAAAAAAGTGTATTTCATGATTTGGCTCCTTCTGGCGCAGAAACGCCGGGCTGGCCAGCCTGTTTCGATCCATAGGCGGTTCCCCAACCCCAAACCTCTGCGCCCTTGCCGCGCTTGAGCACCCGGTTGCGGAAGATGTCAGCGACCACATCGCCGTCACCCGCAATCAAGGCTTTGGTCGAGCACATTTCAGCGCAAACCGGCAGCTTGCCTTCGGCCAGGCGGTTGCGGCCATATTTTTCAAACTCGGCCTGGCTGCCATTGGCTTCGGGACCACCGGCACAGAAAGTGCACTTGTCCATCTTGCCGCGCACACCAAAAGTACCCTGGGATGGAAATTGGGGTGCGCCAAAGGGACAAGCGTAGGAGCAATAGCCGCAGCCAATGCAGACATCCTTGTCGTGCAACACCACGCCTTCGTCAGTGCGATAGAAGCAGTTGACCGGGCAAACCGCCATGCAGGGTGCATCGCTGCAATGCATGCAAGCAACCGAAATGGATTTCTCGCCCGGCACACCGTCGTTGAGGGTCACCACGCGCCGGCGGTTCACACCCCAAGGGACCTCATGCTCGTTCTTGCAGGCCGTTACACAACCGTTGCACTCAATGCAGCGCTCGGCGTCACAGACAAATTTCATTCTTGCCATGGTAGTTCCTTATGCCCGTTCGACGTTGCAGATCGTCGTTTTGGTTTCCTGCATCATGGTCACGCTGTCATAACCGTACGTGGTTGACGTATTGATGGCCTCCCCCCGCACAATCGGTGCTGCGCCGCTGGGGTAGTGAGCCAGCATGTCTGCACCTTGCCACCGACCCGAGAAGTGGAAGGGCAAAAACACAGTGTCCGGCCCCACGCGCTCTGTCACCAGTGCTTGCACATTGAGACGTGCGCCTGTTGGTGTCGACACCCAGGCACGCTCGCCATTGCGAATGCCCTTGTCCGCCGCAACCTTGGGGTTGATCTCGATGAACATTTCCTGCTGCAACTCGGCCAGCCAGGGATTGGAACGGGTCTCTTCTCCGCCGCCTTCGTACTCGACCAATCGACCCGAGGTCATGATGAACGGGAACTTCTCATGCACCTTGTCGGCGATGTTCTTCTGCTGGATCGTCTTGAACAAGGTGGGCAGACGC
The DNA here is from genome assembly GCF_018780565.1 of Rhodoferax sp. Taxonomy (GTDB): domain Bacteria; phylum Pseudomonadota; class Gammaproteobacteria; order Burkholderiales; family Burkholderiaceae_C; genus Rhodoferax. Next base: position 436,080 of record NZ_JADMJN010000003.1, on the reverse strand, counting down.
CAGAACGCTTTCTTGTCGTCGTGGGTCGGGTACTTGGCAACCAGATCGGGCCGGATACCGTACAAGGGCTCACGATGCTGCGGAATCGCATCGGGGAAGTTCCACACCACGGCACGCGCCTTGGCATTGCCAAACGGGTGGCAACCATGGTTTTGCATGAACACGCGGATCATGCCGCCGGAGGCATCGGTCTTCCAGTTCTTGCCTTCAGCCGCTGTTTTTTCGGCCTCATTCAACTCATCCCACCAGCCCAGTTTCTTGAGCAGCACATGGTCCAGTTCCGGATAGCCTGTGGTGATGTCAGCGCCTTTGGAGTGGGACCCATCCTCGGCCAGCAAATTCTTGCCTTCACGCTCCACGCCAAAATTGGCGCGGAAGTTGCCGCCGCCATCCATCACATGCTTGGAGGTGTCATACAGGTTGGGGGAACCCGGGTGCTTGAGCGCCGGGGTGCCATAGCAAGGCCAGGGAAGGCCAAAGTAGTCACCCGTGAAGTCGTATCCGGTTTCCTTGTCCTTGCCGCCTTTGGCCTTGAGCGTTTTGACGTCAAACAGGTTCATGTTGCGCATGTGCGCTTTGAGACGCTCCGGACTTTGGCCGGTGTAGCCGATGGTCCACACCGACTTGTTGATCTCGCGCAGGATGTCTTCGGGCATGGGTTCGTCCATGCCTTTGACCTTTTGCATCTTGTAGTTCTTGGACAGTTCCTTGCCAAAGCCGAGCTTGTCGGCGAACTGCTGCATGATCATGTGGTCGCTACGGCTCTCCCACAAGGGCTCAATCACTTTTTCACGCCATTGAATCGAACGGTTGGAAGCCGTCACCGAACCACTGGTTTCGAACTGCGTGGCCGCGGGCAGCAAATACACCGAACGGTTGGGGTTTAAATCTTCCGCCTTGCCAGGCATGGCGGCCATGGCTGCCGTGGCCGATGGATAGGGGTCCACCACCACCAGCAAATCAAGCTTGTCCATGGCACGCTTCATCTCCAGCCCGCGGGTCTGGGAGTTGGGTGCATGGCCCCAATAGAACACGCCACGCAGATTGGAGTCCTGGTCAATCAGCTCGTTTTTCTCCAGCACGCCGTCAATCCAGCGCGACACGGTGATGCCGGGCTTGCTCATCATCGCAGGCGATGAAAACCGGCCCTTGATCCATTCAAAATCAACGCCCCAGGCTTTGGCGAAATGCTTCCATGAGCCTTCCACAATACCGTAATAGCCGGGCAAGGAATCGGGGTTGGGGCCAACGTCGGTAGCTCCCTGCACGTTGTCATGGCCGCGGAAAATGTTGGTGCCGCCACCGGACTTGCCCACGTTGCCCAAGGCCAACTGCAAGATGCACGAAGCACGCACCATGGCGTTGCCGATACTGTGCTGGGTCTGCCCCATGCACCACACGATGGTGCCGGGACGGCTCTCGTTGAGCATGGTCGCGATCTTGATCATCTGCGCTTCTTTGACGCCGCAGGCTTCCTCCACCTTGTCCGGTGTCCATTTGGTGAGCACATCTTCCTTGACCTTGTCCATGCCGTAGACACGGTCATTGATGTACTTCTTGTCTTCCCAGCCGTTCTTGAAAATATGGTGGAGCAGACCAAACAAAAAGGGAATGTCAGAGCCCGAGCGAATGCGCACGTACTCGTCCGCTTTGGCGGCGGTTCGCGTGAAGCGTGGGTCTACCACGATCATCTTGCAGCCATTCTCCTTGGCGTGCAGCATGTGCAACATGCTCACCGGATGCGCCTCTGCCGCGTTGGAGCCAATGTACAGGGCGACCTTGCTGTTCTGCATGTCGTTGTACGAATTGGTCATGGCCCCATAGCCCCAGGTGTTGGCCACACCGGCCACTGTGGTGGAGTGACAGATACGGGCCTGGTGGTCACAGTTGTTGGAGCCCCAGAAACTCACAAATTTGCGCAACAGGTAGGCCTGCTCGTTATTGTGCTTGGATGAGCCCACCCAATAGATCGAATCCGGTCCGCTGGCTTTGCGCAGCTCCATCAACTTGGCGCTGATTTCGGTCAGCGCTGTATCCCAGCTGATGCGCTCGTACTTGCCGTTGACCAGTTTCATGGGGTAACGCAAACGGAACTCGCCGTGGCCATGCTCGCGCAAAGCTGCGCCTTTGGCGCAATGAGCACCTAGATTGATCGGGGAGTCGAACACCGGCTCTTGACGTACCCACACACCGTTTTCGACCACTGCGTCGACTGCACACCCTACCGAACAATGGGTGCATATCGTGCGTTTGATTTCAATTTTCCCCTCGCCCACCGCGACAGCACCTTGCGCTGCACCGGCTTTTTTGACCAGCGTCAATTGCGAAGCGGCAAGGCCCACACCCACACCCATGCCGGAGCGGCGCAAAAAGGCACGCCGGTCCATGGTCGGCAAGGCCTGGGACAAACCACGGCGCAAGCTGTGCACAAAGGGTGAACGGGAAGCGGTATCGGACGAACCCGATTTTTTGGTCAACAACATGGAACTCTCCAAAGTCGGCGTGAGTCGGTTTGATGCGGGGAAATCAGACGAGTGTCGTCTTGTAATACTGTTTGACATGCGCGCTCAGGCTGTAACCACCACCCCTGTCCGGCATCGCTTTGGGCTGCAAGTTGGCGGGAACGGCCTGCTGCTGAATCACGGGCATCAGACTGGCTGCGGTCGTGAGGGCGCCAACAGCACCGGCGCCCGCAAACAAGGTGCGCCGTGATAACCGGGACGTGGATTGACTCATCTTGTGTCTCCTGAAAAGTTCCGCCTAGGAACTGGACTGCATATCGGAACTTCTGGCGAATATAGCGAGCACGAAACATTTCAGCAAGTAGAAATAAACCCTTGCCCCAACCCGACGCCGATACACTTTGTCATTTATCAAATTCACAGGTCAGCACTACCGTGTCGTCGTTGAAGCCTACGCAGAAACCATGCCATCTTCAATGCTGGCATACCGTCTATCCAAATCAACGACATCAGCTCATTTGGGCAAATGACACAGCCACACCAGCGTCAATTTGGCAAACCTGTTGCGACAATTTGTCGCAAACACAATTTGTGGCTGCTTTGCCTGAGGCCACCTCCACTTAAGCCCCTTCTGTTGCAGATGCATTGAAATGTCTCTACCCAGTACCCTGGATCACACCACCCCACCCCCGCTGCATGAACGAAGCGCTGAAGGCTGGCCCTTCTGGTCGATCCTGATCGTGGACGACGAACCTGGCATGCGAAACTTTCTGGTGAAGACACTGGTTCCTCGCTGCCAGTCGGTGATGAGTGCGGGTAGCGCGGAAGAAGGCGCCGAAATACTGCGACAGACTCACGTCGATCTGATCATTCTGGATATCTCGCTGCCGGGTCGCAACGGGGTCAGTTGGCTCAAAGAGCTTCGCGAGCAGGGTTTCTCGGGCCAAGTCATTCTGATCACCGCCTTTGCCGACCTGGAAACGGCCATTGAAGCGCTGCGCGCCGGGGCCTCGGATTTCATTCTCAAACCCTTTCGGGTGCCGCAGATTCTCAACGCCGTGAAGCATTGCCACGAAAATTCCCGGCTGGCCCGGGAAAATTACGTGCTGCGCCACACCCTGTCGGTGCGCCAGGATATCGGCAGTGGACTGGTGGGCCAGTCCTCGGTCATGCGCGGCGTGTCGCAATCGTTGGGGCGAGTGGCTGCCGTGAACAGCACCGTGTTGCTGCAGGGAGAGTCTGGCACCGGCAAGGAACTGGTGGCCCGCGCACTGCATCACTTAAGCCCGCGCGCCCAGGGCCCGTTCGTGCCGGTCAATTGCGCATCCATGTCGCCCGAGCTGATCGAAAGCGAGCTCTTTGGTCACGCCAAGGGGGCCTTCGCAGGCGCCACCAAGGCACGCGATGGCCTGTTTTATTACGCCCAGGGCGGTACCCTGTTTCTGGATGAAGTGGCCGACCTGCCTTTGCCGGTGCAGGCCACGCTGCTGCGCACCCTGGAGGATCTCCAGATCCGTCCAGTTGGCAGCGAAAAGCTGCTGCCGTTGAATGTGCGCATCATTGCCGCCACCAACCGATCCCTGATCGAAGAAGTGGCTGCCGGGCGCTTTCGCAAAGATCTCTACTACCGCCTGCAGGTGGTCGAAATCACGCTGCCTCCCTTGCGTGAGCACAAGGAAGACATCGCCGAGTTGGTGCAGCACTTCATGGCCAACCTGGCGCCTGTCCTGGGCGCAGCACCCCTGGACATTTCTGCGGCGCAGATGAGCTACCTGATGCAGTACGACTGGCCCGGCAATGTCAGAGAGTTGCGCAACCTGATTGAGCGCTCCCTGATCCTGGGGGCATTGAATGTCTCGGCACTGTATTCGCTGGGGAAAGATGCATCAGCCCCTGCAACGGCCACAGCACCGGGCGCTGCGGCGACCGATCTGCAAACCCTGGAAAAGCAGCATATCTGCACGATTCTCGACTCGGTGCAGGGAGACAAGACCCGGGCCGCTCAATTGCTCGGCATTTCGCGGCGCACGCTGGAGCGGCGCTGCGCCGAATGGGCCCTTATGTGAAGCTGCATAACCTGCTGGCACCGCGCTGGCTCACCCGTTCCATCCGCAACAAACTGCTGGCCATGGCACTGCTGCCCTTGCTGGTGGTCCTACCCCTTCTGCTTGGCGCGCTTGTGATCTGGGGCAATGCAGCCTATGACCGGCTCCTGATCACCAAAGTGCGCAGCGATCTGGCCGTGGCTCGCGGCTACTTTGGACAAGTCCTGGGCGAGGTCGGTTCTGGCACGCTGGCCGTGGCCCAATCGCACACCCTGCATCTGGCCCTGGCGCAACATGACTTGCAGAGCCTGCAGGTTCTGCTGGAAAAGGAACGGCGTCGACTCGGCTTTGACTTCATCAATCTTTACAGCCCGCAAGGAGTCCTGCTCACTGCCGACTGGACACCCTCTCATCAATCCGCACAATCCACCAGCGCAGCACTGAGGGCAACAGCGTCCGGTATGGCAAGCACGCATCAACCGGCACCCCGCAACGCCAGCCTGACCTTGCTCAACGCCAATGAGCTGCTGGCCCTGGCGCCTCATCTGGCGCCACGCATCCGGATCCCGCTGATTGCCACGCGTGGCGCAGCACCTATCGAGCGGACGGTTGAAGACCGCGCACTGGTGATGCTGTCGAATACGCCCGTGCTGGGCTTGAAGGGCGAAACGCTGGCGCTGCTGCGAGGCGGCGTCCTGCTCAACCAGAACCTGGACCTCATTGACCACATCAACCGGATCGTCTATCCCGACGGCTCGCTTCCCTTTGGCAGCAATGGAACCGCCACCCTGTTCATGGACGATGTTCGCATTACCACCAACGTGCGCTTGTTCCAGGACCAGCGCGCCATCGGCACCCGGGTGTCGCAGGCCGTGCGTGATGCTGTCCTGGCTCGCGGGGACACTTGGCTGGACCGGGCCTTCGTGGTGAACGACTGGTATGTATCAGCGTACGAGCCGCTGATGGATGCAGCTGGCCGGCGCGTCGGCATGCTCTACGTGGGTTATCTGGAAGAGCCTTTCCGTCTGGTCAAGTACAACATTCTGAGCCTGATCATCGGTATTTTCCTGTTCGTGATCGTGCTCGCCGCCGTGTTCTCGGTACGCTGGGCCCGCAGCATCTTTCGCCCGGTGGAGCAGATGAACCGCACCATGCAGCATGCAGAGGAAGGCGACACAAGTGCACGCGTTGGTGCGGTCGAGGCCCGCGACGAGATTGGCGCACTGGCCATTCACCTGGACCAGTTGCTGGATGTGATCGACGAAAAAACCCGTGCGCTACAGCGCTGGGCTGGCGAACTCGACGCCAAAGTAACCGAGCGAACCCACGAACTGGCCCAGAGCACAGCTTCGCTGCAGCAGGCCCAGCAGAAGCTGGTCAAATCAGAGAAGCTCGCAGCCATCGGCCAGCTGACGGCCAGCGTAGCGCACGAGATCAACAACCCGATTGCCGTGATGCAGGGCAACCTCGACCTGATGCGTGAAACGCTGGGCGATCATGCCAGGCCCGTGGCCGCAGAGCTGCGGCTGATGGACCAGCAAGTGGAGCGCATGCGCTTGATCGTCACCCAACTCCTGCAATACGCAAGGCCCACGGAATACGCCGGCTATGTGGAGACGGTGGATGTGAACCGCGTACTGGAAAACTCACTGGTTCTGGTGAGCCATCTGCTGGCACACACCCGCATTGAAGTCGTGCGCAGGCTGCAGGCCACCAGGAACATTGGCATCAACGAGCAGGAACTGCAGCAGGTGGTGATCAATCTGCTGATCAATGCGATCCAGGCCATGCCCGAAGGCGGCACCTTGCTGCTGGACACACATGATCGGGGCGAGACGCCGACCAGCGCCGGTGTGGTGATCGAGGTCCGGGATAGCGGCGCGGGGCTGAGCCCGCCAGCACGTGAAAAACTGTTTCGTCCCTTCTTCACCACCAAGAACGACGGCAATGGGTTGGGCCTGTGGATCAGCCTAGGGCTGGTTGAGCGCTACGGTGGCAGCATCAGCGGGGCCAACCGCCGCGACCGCGGAGAAGACGCGCCGGGTGCGGTGTTCAGCATTTCGCTGCTGAGCGAACCACAAAAGCAGGAAGACTAAGCCAGCATGTCAAAGCCCTGGGCTTCGACGCCCATAAAGGCGCGGGTAAATCCAGCCAGTGCCGCATAAAACTGCGCCCGCGGGTGCTTCTGCAAGTCGTCGCACATCATCGTCACCCAGGGCTGGAGGTGACTGGCAAAGAACTCACGTTGACGGGTCAGGTTCGCCACGGCCACATCGTCGCCGGCGATGAGGTAGCGCATCACTTCGCACAAATAGGCAAAGTGATCCTCGGTTTCGGACATGTTCTCATCGCGTGCCAGACCCAGCTGACCCAGATCGGTACGCAGTTTGGCCAGCGGCTTTTCGTTCAGGAAGCCGCTGAGGAAATGGGAGCCGTACAAGTAAACCTCTGGCTTGCCAATACCGCCAAACAAGCTGTTGTATTCGCTTTGAATGGCCGCATCGCTCATCTCACGCGCCACACCCACCAAAGTACGCCAGGGCTCTTCCAGAAAAGCACCCGCGGTGGGCGCATCGGTCGCGGCAGCGCGCAAATTCGCTATCAATTCAGGAGCTGGAACTGCATAAAACAAGAGGGCCAGGAGTCCATAAACCTCAGAACGGGCAGTTTCCTCGTCAAGGGCGCTGGATGACATGGGAGGGGACGCAGGCATCATGATCAGAGGTCCGTAATTTTGGTTTCGTTCTGGTTCGAATAAATATCGATGACGCGGCAGTCACCACACATTTTCAGGCGTTCCAGCGCTGCACCCTGGAACATGCTGTGGCCGCCGAGCTTGCCCAGCATGGCCTCAATCGCCTTGACGGTACCAAAAGGCTTGCTGCAGCGCACGCACGCGTAGGGCTGCATCTCGTTGATCACGACGGCTTCCTTGCGCTGCGGCATGAGGTTGAGCTGCGGCACCAATGTCAGGGCTTTTTCCGGACAGGTCTTCACGCACAAACCACACTGCACGCAGTTCTTCTCAATGAACTTGAGCTGGGGTGAATCACGGTTGTCCTGCAAGGCACTGGCGGGGCAGGCGTTGATGCAGCTCAGGCACAGGGTGCAGGCATCCTTGTTGAGAATCAACCCGCCCAACGGTGAACCCATGGCGGGCAAGGCAATGCTCTGCGGCTTGACGGGGGCATGCTCGATCAAGTGATCCAGCGCCAGCTCCAGCGTGGCCCGCTTGTCAGCCTGAACCGCAAAGCCGGCGCTGCGGCTGACAACCTGTGCAGGAGTTGCCTGCAAATCGCCATCGAGGGCAGCCAGGTCGCGCGCATCGCGGGCATGCAACACCCGGAAATGTTCGCCCTGGTAGCCCAGCCCGGTCAAAATCGCCTGCGCCACAGCCATCTGGCTGCGGATTGCCTCATGGTATTGCGGTGCCTCTTCGTCCGTCATCAGCACCCACACCTGTGAGGCACCATAGGCCACGGCGGTGAGCCACACCTCCAGCCCCAGCGAGGAGGTGTGCCAGAGTGACACCGGCAACACGCGTGCCGGGACACCGTGCAGCCCCCCCTTGCTCGCACTGTCCAGCTGCGCGGCACGGCCCAGGTCACCCAGCAAGCGCGCACCGCCCTCCTGGCTGTGCAACAACAGAGCGGCATTTTTTCCGCCATTGCGGACATAGGTGCCCAGCAGTGTCTTGAGCTTGACGCCTTGCTCGCTGGCACGCGGGTAGGCATAAGTCAGTGCGCCTGTTGGACACACTGTGGTGCAGGTCCCGCAGCCCACGCACAAATTGGGGTTGACCTTGATTTGCTGCCGATCACGCTCGCTGGTGATGGCCGAGGCAGAACATACGTCGATACAGGCATTGCAACCGGTCTTCTCGTTGCGACTGTGAGCGCAGAGCTTCTGCTTGTAAGCAAAAAACCTGGGCTTTTCAAACTCGCCCACCAGCGCACGCAGTTTGTTCAGGGGTTTGAGGTCCTTGCCGTCCCAACGCAGGTAACCCTGGGGCAAGGCGTGCTGGGTGAAAGCCGGTGTGGCCCGCAGATCCAGTACCAGATCAAAAGTCTCATTCAGAGCCTCCGGTTCACGATTGAAATCAATCGCACCCGCCACCTTGCAGGCCTTGACACAGGCACGGTGCGATTGGCACAAATCGAGGTCAATTTGGTAATCCAGCCCGATGGCATCTTCCGGACACGCCACCAGGCAGGCATTGCAGCGCGTGCACAAATCCAGGTCAATCGGGTTGTTGCGCAGCCACTTCAACTCAAACGCACCCAGCCAACCCGTCAGCGACTGGACTTGTCCGCCCAGCACCGGGTAACGCCGCTCCTGCATGGCGCCCAGATCGCCCGCACCCTGGGTGAACAAGGTAATGTCGAGATCATCACCCAGCAACTCTGCCGCACGCTCGGCGGCACCCAACGTGCCAATGATCAGCAAGCGCCCGGCACTCTTGTAGGTGACGGTGCTGACCGGTTCGGGTTCCGGCAAGTGCGCCGCTGCCAACAAGGCAGCCAGTTTGGGACTGGCCTGGCTTGCGTCCTTGCTCCAGCCACCGGTCTCGCGGATGTTCACGAACCTGATCACGGAGACGGCACCTTCGGTCTGCTGCGCCAACTCGGAAAACAGGCGCTTTTCCTGGGTGCAGGCCACCACCACATCGTCGCCGGACTGGATTGCCTTGACAAATGCACCAGCCTCACGGCGGCACAGGGTGGAATGAAGCGTCAGGTTTTCATTCAGTGCTGCGCCCAGGCTCCTGGGGTCCAGCGGCATGGTTTGGTTGCAGTCGCAAATCAGTGTTGTCATGGTCTGTATCCCGCGCTGGGGGCGTTTGTTCTGTTGCAGGCTCTAAGCCGATGTGTGGCGATTGCCCGGACTGTGCCACGGATTGCACATGCGGGGTATTGGCATCATCCCGTAGCGCCGCCCTGGCTTTGGCCTCGTCTTCTTCCTTATCATCAAACAAGTTCAGAAACTTGGCACTGGCCATTTGTCGCAACATGGACTCCGGTAAAGGGTCTGGCTTGGAATAGTCGTCGATATAAATGTCGAGGCGGTCCATCACGTTGTAGTGCGGATCGGCAAACAATTTCTTCATCGCTGCGTTGCGAACCTCTGGCGCCACATCGCGCGCGACAAAGGGTTTGAAGTCAGACTGGGCAGTGAGACCCTTGACGTCTTCCATCGACGGGGGCGGGGGCGGGGGCAGTGTTGCGTCTTGCCCCTCAACCGCGGGCTGCATGACCGCAGCCGGGGCCGGCGTTTCCTGACCAGCATGGGGCGGCACAGGCTTGGGGGCAACAGGTTCATCCAGCGGCCTGCCCTCACGCACCGCCTGCTTGCGCTGAGACCAGCGTCCGAGAAATCCGTCAGCCATGACCGCCACCTGATTTTTTTTCGGTACTGATGGATACGGGGTTGCCAAACCGGTCCGTCAGCGAACGAAAGCTCTCGGGGCGCTTGCGGCGCTTGGTTTCGAGCACATGATGTTCGTCCACAAACGCCTGCAACCACGCCACAACCGGTGCGGGTGCAGGCAGCTGCTCCACGGTTTCCTGTGCATCCAGCCAGCGACCCGCATCGTGGTAGCTCAGACTCACGGCCACAGGTTTGGGCATGGGTTCATCAGCGATGCCGGCCTCCTCTTCCATGCGCCACAGCACAAACCAGCACGGCGCGGGGGTGGTGGCGTTGAGGTAATAGCCCTCGGCGTCGTCCTTGAACAATTCAACGCTGAAGCCGGTGTGCAACCAGCGCTCCCCGCTATCATTTTTATAGAGAAGGCGCGGCTCGGCACCAAAGTCCGGCGCGCCGCTGATGACTTCATCCAGCACCCAGCGCCAGGTCTGCCAGCGGCTGGCAGGCCCTTCAATGCGCTCACGGCGCATGACAACGGAAACTTCGATGGATGGGCGTTGAAAAGTCATGGCTATCGCAATGTACCGCATTGCCAATTGCCCCGCGAAAACGAAGCCATCCATGCGCTTGCGGCATCCCCTGCCTCAGTTCTGTACCATGCCACCTCTATCCATCAATGACCGGAGATCCGTTGGGCAGGGTTATGAGCAATAAATTGAGCGTGCGCGCTGTCTTGTGGACCCTCGTTCTGTGCGCCACTCTTGTGTCCGGTATTTCTATCGCCGGTTTCAATGAAGGCGTGGCCGCGCTGGACAGGGAAGACTTTGCCAGCGCACTGCGTGAATTCAGGCCGCTTGCGCTCAAGGGTGATGCTGACGCACAAAACAACCTGGGGGTGATGTACGAACTCGGTCAGGGCGTCACACAGGACTACCGGGAAGCGATGAAATGGTACCGCCTGGCGGCGAATCAGGGCTATGCGGGCGCGCAGAACAACCTGGGCGTGATGTACGACAAAGGCCGCGGCGTTGCCCTGCACTACAGGGAGGCGGTAAAGTGGTATCGCCTGGCGGCCGAGCAAGGCAATGCCAGTGCGCAGCACAACCTGGGGGTGATGTACGACAACGGGAGGGGCGTCGCGCAGGACTACCGGGAGGCGGCCAAGTGGTATCACCTGGCAGCGGACCAGGGCGATCCCGACGCGCAAAACAACCTGGGCGACATGTACAAAGACGGTCAAGGCGTGCCGCCCAACGCGATCATTGCCTACGCGCTGTTCAGCCTTGCAGCGGCGGGTGATCCAGCCAACGGCAACAAGGCAACAGAGAGTCGCACCAAACTGGCGGCCTCCATGTCCGTCAGGGAAATCAAGGCCGCTCAGGATTTGGCCAGGGAACTGGCCAAACCGGGCAACCTGCTTCAGACCCTGGACAAGTTCACCCGGAAAGCCCCGTCAAAAAAGTAACCAGCTCAGTTGTCACCCACACCATATCCCGACACCGCACGTGCTACGCCCCCACGGCGAATGGCCACTGCGCAGTACTTGAATTCGGGAATCTTGCCAAATGGATCAAGCGCCGCGTTGGTCATCAAATTGGCTGCCGCTTCGTAATAGGCGAACGGGATGAACACCGCACCACGCGGCGTGCCGTCATCCCGGCGCACATGGATGGCCACCTCGCCCCGGCGCGATTGCACGGTGATCACATCGCCCGGTGCCAGCCCCAGGGCCTGCAGGTCGTCGCCACAGAGTGAGGCGGTTGCCAGCGGCTCCAGCGCGTCCAACACAGTGGCTCGACGCGTCATGCTGCCAGTATGCCAATGCTCCAACTGGCGCCCGGTGATCAGCACAAACGGAAATTGGGCATCGGGGCGCTCGTTGGCAGGGATGATGTCGGCGGGCACCAGGTGCACGCGACCGTCGTCTGTATCGAAATGCTCCAGAAAAACGGTGGGCGAACCGGGGTCCTCTGCACTCAGGCAGGGGTAGGTCACGCTCGATTCGCGCTGCAGGCGCTCCCATGAAATGCCCGAGATGGCTGCATGCATGGCTTGGCGCATTTCTTCATACACCGCAGCCACACCACTGCCCTCCCCTTCGTAGTGCCAGTCCAAGCCCATGCGCTGGGCGATTTGCTGGATGATCCACAAGTCGGGCTTGGCTTGCCCTGGCGGGTCGACGGCCTGCAGGCCCATTTGCACCATGCGGTCGGTGTTGGTCACGGTGCCGGTTTTTTCGGGCCAGGCAGTGGCGGGCAGCACCACGTCGGCCAGCCAGGCGGTTTCGGTCATGAAAATATCCTGAACCACCAAGTGCTCCAGACTGGCCAGTGCGTGGCGCGCGTGGTTCAGGTCGGGGTCGCTCATGGCCGGGTTCTCGCCCATGATGTACATGCCGCGCACCTTGTGCGGATCGCTGTCCGGCGCGAGGGCCTTATGCATGATTTCCACCACGGTGTAGCCGGGCTGGTTGTCCAGCGGCATGCCCCAAAAGTCTTCAAACCAGTCGTGCGCGGCCTTGTTCGTCACGCGCTGGTAGTTCGGGTACATCATGGGGATGAGGCCCGCATCGCTGGCGCCTTGCACATTGTTCTGGCCACGCAGGGGATGCAGGCCCGAGCCGGGCTTGCCGATCTGGCCCGCCACGGTAGCCAGGGCGATCAGGCAGCGGGCGTTGTCGGTGCCGTGCACGTGCTGGCTGACGCCCATGCCCCACAGGATCATCGCGCCTTTGGCCGTGGCATAGGCACGGGCCACTTCGCGCAGCGTTTGCGCCGCAATGCCGCAGATGGGCGCCATGGCCTCAGGGCTGTAGCCCTTGACGTTTTCGCGCAAGGCTTCAAAGTTGTTCACCCGCTTGCGAATGAATTCCTCGTCAGTCAGGCCCTCTTCAATGATGGTGTGGATCAGCGCGTTGAGCATGGCCACATCGGTATCGGCCTTGAACTGCAGTGTGCGCCAGGCGTACTTGCCGATGTCGGTGCCACGCGGATCGGCCACCACGATTCTGGCGCCCTTTTTAACCACGTTCTTCATCCAGGTGGCAGCCACCGGATGGTTGGACGTGGGGTTGGAGCCAATCACAAAAATCAGGTCCGAGTGTTCGACATCGTTCACCTGGTTGCTCACCGCAGCCGAGCCCACCCCCTCCAGCAGCGCCGCCACGCTGGAGGCATGGCACAGGCGGGTGCAGTGGTCTACGTTGTTGGAACCAAAGCCGGTACGCACCAGCTTCTGAAACAGGTACGCTTCTTCGTTGCTGCCTTTGGCAGAGCCGAAGCCGGCCAATGATTTTTTGCCATGGGTATCGCGCAGGCTCCTGAGCGTGCCGGCGGACAGAGCCAACGCCTCGTCCCAGGTTGCTTCGCGGAACACGTCAGACCAGTCTGCCCCCTGTTCCGACATCCGGCGGTTCAGTTCATTCAGGGCTTCGGGATTCTTGGGCACGCCAGCCTTGCGAATCAGCGGCACGGTCAGGCGCTGCGGGCTGTGGGCGTAGTCAAAACCAAACCGGCCCTTGACGCACAGGCGATTGTGGTTGGCCGGGCCATCGCGTCCGTCCACACTGACGATTTTGTTGTCTTTGACGTTGTAGGTCAGCAGGCAACCCACGCCGCAGAAGGGGCAGACCGAGTCCACCTTTTTGTCCACCACCTGCGAGCCCATTTGTGTTTTGGGCATCAGCGCACCCGTAGGGCAGGCCTGCACACATTCGCCGCAAGCGACACAGGTGCTGTCCCCCATCGGATCGTTCAGGTCAAACACAATCTCGCTGTGAGCGCCGCGCAGGGCGTAGCCAATCACGTCGTTGACCTGCTCTTCGCGACAGGCTCTGACACAACGGTTGCACTGGATGCAGGCGTCCAGATTGACGGCCATAGCCGGGTGCGACACATCGGCCTTGGGCTGTTCGCGCCGCAGGGCTTTGAGTTCGGGGCGCACCGTGACACCCATGCGTGCGGCCCAATCGCTCAACTCGCCGTGCTGCTGCGACTCGTCTTTGGCATTCCACTTGTAGCCGGTGTCCGGCATGTCGGACAGCAGCATCTCCAGCACCATCTTCTGGTTCTTGACAGCACGCTCGCTGCTGGCCTGCACCTCCATGCCGGCGGTGACGCTGCGGCAACAACTGGGTGCAAGGGTGCGTTCGCCCTTGATCTCGACCACGCAGGCACGGCAGTTGCCATCGGCACGGTAGCCGTCCTTGTAACAAAGGTGGGGAATGTCGATGCCGTGGCGCCTGGCCGCCTTGAGGATGGATTCGCCCTCGAAGGCCTGGAGGGGCTGGCTGTCGAGCTTGAACTCGACGGTGACACGGGTAACTTCCGCGGGTACTGCAGGTGCGTTCATTTATGCAATCTCCTGCGGAAAATATTTTTGCACGCAACGCACCGGATTGGGCGCGGCCTGCCCCAGCCCGCAAATGGAGGCATCGGTCATCACCACATTCAAATCCTCCAGCGTGGCGTTATCCCACGCAGATGCCTCCATGAGCTTGGCAGCCTTGGCAGTTCCGACGCGGCACGGGGTGCACTGGCCGCAACTTTCATGGGCAAAGAAGCGCATCATGTTCAAGGCGGCATCGCGTGCCCGGTCATGGTGACCCAAAACAATGACCGCCGCCGACCCAATGAAACCGCCGTGCGGCTGCAGGGTGTCAAAGTCGAGCGGCAAGTGCGCCAGGCTGGCCGGAAAAATGCCGCCGGAAGCGCCACCCGGCAGATAGGCGTACAGGGAGTGCCCATCCAGCATGCCGCCGCAATACTCTTCGATCAGCTCATGGAGTGAGATACCTGCCGGCGCCAGCTTCACGCCAGGGTACTTCACGCGTCCGCTCACACTGAAAGAGCGCAAGCCCTTGCGACCATTGCGGCCAAAACCACTGAACCAGGCCGGGCCTTTTTCAAGGATATCGCGTACCCAGTACAGGGTCTCGAAGTTGTGCTCCAGCGTCGGCCGGCCGAACAGGCCGACCTGGGCAATATAGGGCGGACGCATGCGGGGCTCGCCGCGCTTGCCCTCAATGCTCTCGATCATGGCGGATTCTTCGCCGCAGATGTAGGCACCGGCCCCACGGCGCAACTCGATGATTGGCAAGGGATACGGCGGGTGCGCTTGCAGCTTCGCCAGTTCAGTTTGCAGAATGGCACGACAGCCATGGTATTCGTCGCGCAAGTAGATGTAGCAGGCGTCTATGCCCACCACCCGGGCCGCAATCAGCAGCCCTTCCAGAAACCGGTGCGGGTCACGCTCCAGATACGTGCGATCCTTGAAAGTACCGGGCTCGCCTTCGTCGATGTTCACCGCCATCAATTTCGGCGCCGGCTGCTCGCGCACAATGCGCCACTTGCGCCCTGCCGGGAAGCCTGCGCCACCCAGACCCCGCAAGCCGGAATCTTCCATGGCATTGACAACGCTTTCGGCGTCATGCTGGCCATTGGCCAAGGCTGTAGCCAGCGCATAGCCTCCGTTGGCGCGGTAGAGGTCGTAATCCGCATAGGCCGGAGCCACCTGCATTTGCGCAGGCGGTGGTGACACGCTTTCTTCGGCCAACGCGCTTGCTAGGAAATTAGTAGCAATTTGGGCATATGGATGAATGGCTTGAGCCGCATTTATCACTGAAAATACCGCCTCCGGCGTGGCATGCAGCACCGGGTTTTGGTGCACCACCGCCACGGGCGCCTGCTCGCAACGCCCCAGACAGGGCGCTGGAATCACCCGCACATCGGCCGATCCCAGCAAAGTAGGCAGCCGGGCCAGCAAATCCTGGGCCCCGGCCATGGCACAACTCAGGCCATCACACACCCGCACGGTCAGGTCGGGCGCTTTTTCATCCCCTTTGAGCACTTCAAAGTGGTGGTAGAAGGTGGCCACCTCAAAGACCTCGGCCATGGGAATGTTCATCTCTTTGGCCAGGGCCACCAGATGCCGGTCATGCAGGCAGCGGTAGGTATCGTTGAGTTGGTGCAGATGCTCAATCAGCAGGTCGCGACGGTGCCCTGCATCAGGCCGGCGGCCCAGCAAGGCCTGCACCTCAGCCACCGAAACTTCATCCGCCTGGCGCCCCTTGAGCTTGCTCTTCTTGCGGATACGCTCGCGCATATCGTCCACGCTTGCCAGCGGCACGGGCTTGATTTCTGGGGACAGGGCAGATGGGTGCATAGTGGCTCAGAAGAATAGGCAGTCAGGCAAAAAACTTGGCAACGCTTTGAAGCGTGCGGTACACGCCCCAGGCCAGCGGAATGCCCACCGCCGCCCAGGCCAGCACCACCACGGCAGGACTGACTGCATCGGTGCCGCCATTGCTGCCACGCAGCATGACGGAGGCCGCTGCCTTCTCATGCGCCAGGCGTTTTTCCTCGGCCAGTTCGGCATCCGTCATGAACCACTTGGGGTTCAGCGGGCGCACCAGCAGGTTGCAGATCAAGCCCACCACCAGCATCCCGGTCAGGATGTACATGGTCTGGTTATAGACCTGCTCACGCGGCAGCCCCAATCCCAGTTGGTATTCGCGCATGTAGTTCACCACCACGGGGCCCAGCACGCCCGCCGTAGCCCAGGCGGTCAACAAGCGACCGTGAATAGCGCCCACCATCTGCGTACCAAAGATGTCTGCCAGATAGGCAGGTACTGTCGCAAAGCCACCGCCGTACATGCTCAATATGACGCAAAAAGCCGCTACAAACAACACAATGCTGCCCGCAGCCGCACTACCCGGCACACTGAAATACAGCACGCCACCCAACACAAAAAACACCACGTAGGTCATCTTGCGACCCAATTTGTCAGACAGGCTGGCCCAGAAAAACCGCCCGCCAATATTGAACAAACTCAACAAGGCTGTAAAGCCCGCAGCCACCGTTGCGATCGCAGCCAGTTGCGCTTTGTCAAGTTCACCGAACTTCTTGCTCACTCCGATCAGGGAACCGCCAAAGACTTCCTGCAGCATGGGAGAGGCCATGCCGATCACCCCGATGCCGGCGCTGACGTTCATGCACAGCACCATCCAGATCAACCAGAACTGCGGAATGCCCCACACTTTTTTGACGTGCACGTGGCGCTGCGTGATCATCGCATTGGCCGAGGCAGGAGGTGGTGTCCAGCCAGCAGGCTTCCAACCCGTCTCTGGCACGCGGTAGCCAAAAGCCCCCGCCATCATGAAGACGAAGTACACCAACGCCATCACCACAAAGGTTTGCATCACGCCGACGTTGGTGGGCGTGGCAAAGTACTTCATCAGGTCCGCCGCCAGAGGCGAGCCAATCATGGCGCCGCCACCAAAGCCCATGATGGCCATGCCAGTGGCCATGCCACGGCGGTCTGGAAACCACTTGATCAGCGTCGACACCGGGGAGATGTAGCCCAGGCCCAAGCCAATACCACCGATCACGCCAGAACCCAGGATCATGAGCCAGAACTGGTGCAGGTAAACGCCCAGCGCCGAAATCAGCATGCCACCGCACCAGCACAAGGCCGACACCACGCCAGCCTTGCGCGGGCCCACATGCTCCAGCCAGCCGCCCCAAATGGCCGCACTGGAGCCCAGCAGGACAAAAAACAGGGTGTACATCCAGCCCAGGGTGGAAATTTGCCAATCGCAACTGGTGGTGAAAAGCTGTGCAATGAAGCCAACGTCAGGGCCACACTTGATGGCATCCTTGATGCCCAGCGCCTTGGACAAGGGCAGCCAGAACACGGAAAACCCGTAAGCCATGCCGATGCACAAATGAATCGCCAAAGCGGCGGGCGGAACCAGCCACCGGTTGAAACCCGGACCGGCAATGGTCCTCTCCTTGTCCAAAATACCTGGGGATGAACGCGTCATTGATGACTCCAATATTATGTTTTTAGCGATGACCGGCATTGCTGCAGCGCCAGCGAGTATCCGGGCGACTGCCACCCGGCGTCCAATTGGATTGGAACATGAGGGGATTCAAAAAATAAATGTTGCAACGCAGCAAAAACGCGCATCACAAATGCCCAAAGTTTGAGGGATTTGACGGTCGCCTTAGACCGACAGCAGTCCGCTGTAGGCGGCGGCATGACGCAGCCAGGCCGCGTCCTGTGCCAGTGCAATTGCCGCCTCCAGCGCACGCGAGGGTCGCGCCACAGCGTGGGACATGAACCCGATGGGTGTGAGTATCTCCGGACTGCACAGGGGCAAGGCCTCAAGCTCACGATAGCTGCGCACAGCCCCCACCAAAGCACCCGGCATGACACTGCACACGCTGCCTGCCACCACACTCAGGGCCATGGTGAGGATGGAGTTGGTCTCGATGGCCGGTTTGACCGACGCGCCAGCCGTGGTGAAGGCAGCATCAACAATCGTGCGGTTGTGCATATCATCCGTGAGCAGACACAGCGGCAGCCTGGCGGCAGCCTCCCAACGCATCCGGGGTCCGAACTGCAGGGAGTCCGCATGCGGCGTGGTGATACGGCGCAGCAAGAAATAGTGTTCTGTGTATTGAGGCCAGGCCGACAGCCGGGTGTCACACAGGCCCATGCGATCGGTGTAGCCCAAGGCAAGATCGATGGAGAGATCCTCAAGCCCTTTTTCCAGCGCCCCTGAACTCAGCGACAGCACCACCGGAAGAATGCCAGGGTGTCGCGCCTGCAGCATCGCCCCAAAACGCGCCACGATCGGCATGGCCGTGGGTACGGCGCCAATGCGCAGGGCGCCGCGTGGCATGTGGGTTTCGCTACGCAAATCCTGTTGCAGCACCGCATGCTCATGCAGCATCAGTTGGGCAGAGGCCAGCACGCGCTCCCCTTCGGGGGTCAAACCAGCATAAACGCGATCACGTTTGACAATGACAACCTTGAATTCACGCTCCAGCGCGCGCAGGGCATTGGAGAGTGCAGGCTGGGTGATATGGCAGGCTTGCGCGGCACGACCAAAATGCCGGTGCTCGTGCAATGCCACCAGATAGCGCAGGGAAGAAAGCAGATTCATGCCAGTCACCCTGTCTGAGTAAAAGCGATCAGGTGTCTTTTGAAATCTTGATAGACGGGAACTTGGACGAAAAATCCTTGTTCTTGGCCGCGATGGACACCGCCACCTTGCGCGCCACCGCTTTGTAAATGCCAGCCACTTCGCTGTCGGGATCAGACACCACGGTGGGTTTGCCGCTATCGGCCTGCATGCGAATCTGCATATTCAGTGGCAAGGCGCCCAGATAGTCCATGCCGTATTCGGCGGCCATCTTCTTGCCGCCGTCGGCGCCAAAGATGTGCTCCACATGGCCGCAGTTGCTGCACACGTGCACCGCCATGTTTTCCACAATGCCCAGAATCGGCACGCCGACTTTTTCAAACATCTTGATGCCCTTCTTGGCATCCAGCAGGGCAATGTCCTGTGGCGTGGTCACCACCACGGCACCGGTCATGGGCACACGCTGTGACAGGGTCAGCTGGATATCTCCGGTGCCCGGTGGCATGTCCACAATCAGATAATCCAGTTCGCGCCAGTTGGTCTGACGCAGCAACTGCTCCAGCGCTTGGGTGGCCATGGGACCGCGCCAAATCATGGCTTCGTCCTGCGCCACCAGAAACCCGATGGACATGACCTGCACGCCATAGTTTTCCAGCGGCTCCATGGTCTGTCCGTCCTCACTCTCGGGACGACCATCAATTCCCATCATCATGGGCACGCTCGGCCCGTAAATATCGGCATCCAGCAAGCCGACACTGGCGCCCTCGGCGGCCAGCGCCAGCGCCAGGTTGACGGCGGTGGTGCTTTTGCCCACACCACCCTTGCCCGAGGCCACGGCCACAATGTTCTTGACCTTGGGCAGCAGTTGCACACCGCGCTGCACCGAATGCGGCACGATCTTCATGCTGACATTGACCGACACGTTGTCAACGCCGGCCACGCCTTTGGCAGCAGCAACCAGGGCTTTGCGAAAACCCGGAATCTGGCTTTTGGCCGGGTAGCCCAGTTCCACGTCAAAAGCCACGTCACCCTCGGTAAGGGTTAAATTCTTGATGGATTTGGACGACACAAAGTCCCGCCCGGTGTTGGGATCGACCACACTTTTGAGTGCGTCCATCAGCATCTGTTCTGTCACTGCCATTGAGTTCTCCTGAGGCAGATAGTCTATCCAAGACTGCTTTAACCTTGCCGACCAGGGCGAATCCGGGTTTACCCATGGCGGGGTGTTGCATTTGCCCCATAGGCGGGCGGGCGCATTGATATTTTCCAGCCCGTTCCTTCATCCTGCGCAGGTCTGAGATTCATAATGTTTTCATGCAAACCGATTCACCCACGAAACCCGCAACCGGGCTTCTATTGACCGGCGGTGGCGCACGTGCGGCCTACCAGGTCGGGGTTCTGGAGGCCATTGCCGACATGCGCAAGGCCGCTGGTGCGCTGGCCGAGGCGAATCCGTTTCCCATCATCACCGGCACTTCGGCAGGGGCCATCAATGCCTCGGCGCTGGCCTGTGGCGCGGATGATTTTGATGGGGCCGTGCGTCGCATCGTCGATGTCTGGAAGAATTTCCACGCAGCCCAGGTTTACCGGGCCGATTCCCTGAGCGTGCTGCGTTCGGGGGCCAGCTGGATGACCTTGCTGTCGGTGGGCTGGCTGATTGCCAAGTGGCGGCGCCTGAAGCCGCGCTCCCTGCTGGACAACTCCCCATTGCATGAGCTCCTCAACCAACTGGTGCCGCTGGATCGCTTGCCCGAGTTGATCCGGCAAGGACATGTGCAGGCGCTGGCGGTTACCGCATCGAGCTACAGTTCGGGCGACCACATTACGTTTTACGAAGGCGACAAGCGCCTCATGCCCTGGGTGAGATCGCAACGTCGCGCTGTGCGTGACCGCATCTCGCACGCCCATCTGCTGGCTTCATCGGCCATTCCCTTCGTCTTCCCCGCCACAGCGCTGCAGCTTGAAGGTCAAACAGAGTACTTTGGCGATGGCTCCATGCGTCAATCCGCGCCGGTATCGGCCGCCATCCATCTGGGGGCCACGCGTGTGCTGGTGGTGGGGGCCGGTCGCATGACCGAACCCAAACTGTCGGAAACCCCGAACGCCACCAACACCTACCCTTCGCTGGCGCAAATCGCCGGCCATGCCTTGTCCAGTATTTTTCTGGATTCGCTGGCGGTTGATATTGAGCGGGTTCGCCGCATCAACCAGACCATGTCGCTGGTGCCTCCCGAGTCGCGCAGTGCCAGTGCCTTGCGGCCCGTGGATTTGCTGGTCATTTCACCCTCGCAACGACTGGATGCCATTGCCGCCCGCCATGTGGGCGATTTGCCGCCCGCAGTCAGAACCATGCTCGGTGGCGTCGGTGTGTCTTCCAGCAAAGCCGACGCCAAGGGGTCTGCACTGGCCAGCTATTTGCTGTTCGAGGGCAAGTTCACCCAGGAGTTGATGGCTCTGGGCTATGCCGATGCGCAGCGCCAGCAGGGCGAAATCTGCAGGTTTTTTGACTGGCCATACACTGCGCCCGCTGACAAGTCAGGGGCTGAAGCACCCCGGATAGAGCGAAGGCGCGACCCCTTGCGACTGCGCTAGAGCCCTGAGTCAACATCCCGGCGGGCCGTCCCGCATCAGTACTGCTTGTAGGGCAGAAACTTGCCTGACAACACCACATTGACACGGTCGCCCTTGGGGTCAGGCTGGCGCACGATGTCCATCGAAAAATCAATGGCACTCATGATGCCGTCGCCGAATTCCTCATGGATCAGCTCCTTGATGGTGCTGCCGTATACGCTGACGATCTCGTACCAGCGGTAGATCAGGGGATCGGTAGGCACAGGCGACGGCAGGGAGCCCTTGTAGGGAACAACCTGCAGCCATTTCTGCTCTTCGGCATTCAAACCAAAAATCTTCCCGAGAATCCTGGCCTGTTTTCCGTCAAAGCTCATCTGACCCAGGCAACCGGCGGTCACCCACTCCTTGCTCAGACCCACTTTTTGGGCCACATCCTCCCATTTGATGCCCTTGGAAACTTTGGTCGAGATGATTTTTTCGGTCACGTCGTTGCGGTTCATGCGCATTCCATTCATTTGAAGTTGAAAAGGTGATTCGACATACGCACACATCTGGTGCACTTGCCACGCCAGCATCACCTGGCACACTGTCCGGTTAGCAATGCCTGTGCCAGCTTGCTACCCGCAACATGACGCAGGCACCCCAAACCGGGGGATGCAAGGGCGGCGACTAAAATCGGGGCAGTCTCAAGAAAGCCCATTGCCCCATGTCACGCCAACTTTTCGTCACCACCGCCCTGCCCTATGCCAATGGCAACTTCCACATTGGCCACATCATGGAATACATCCAGGCCGACATCTGGGTGCGATACCAGCGCATGATGGGCAACGCCGTGAACTTCTGTGGTGCCGACGACACCCATGGCGCCCCCATCATGATTGCGGCGGAAAAAGCCGGCAAGACACCCCAGCAATTCGTGGCCGACATCGCCGCTGGTCGCAAGCCCTATCTGGACGGTTTTCACATCAGCTTTGACAACTGGCACAGCACCGATGCGCCGGAAAACCACGAACTGGCGCGACAAATCTACCGCGACCTGCGCGACAACCCCGCCGGTTCGCTGATCGAAACCAAAACCATCGAGCAGTTCTTTGATGTCGAAAAGAACATGTTCCTGCCCGACCGCTTCATCAAGGGCGAGTGCCCCAAATGCCACGCCAAGGACCAGTACGGCGACAACTGCGAAGTGTGTGGTGCCGTGTATGCGCCCACCGACCTGATCAAGCCCTACTCGGCCCTGTCGGGCGCGACGCCGGTGCTCCGAAGCTCGGAGCACTTTTTCTTCAAGCTCTCCGACCCGCGCTGCGTCGAATTTCTGCAGCAGTGGACACAGGACGGCAAGCTGCAGCCCGAAGTCGCCAACAAGGTCAAAGAGTGGTTCTCGGTACGCACCAACCCCGATGGGTCAAAAAGCGAAGGACTGGGCGACTGGGACATCAGCCGCGATGCACCTTACTTCGGCATCGAAATCCCCGATGCGCCGGGCAAGTACTTCTATGTGTGGCTGGACGCACCGATTGGCTACCTGGCCTCGTTGAAGAACCTGCTGGAAAAACGCGGCGAGAGCTATGACGACTACATGGCCAACCCGGCGCTGGAGCAGTACCACTTCATCGGCAAGGACATCGTCACCTTCCACACCCTGTTCTGGCCTGCCACCCTGCACTTCAGCGGTCGCAAGACGCCCAACGCGGTGTTTGTGCACGGTTTCCTGACCGTGAACAGCGAGAAGATGAGCAAAAGCCGCGGCACCGGTCTGGACCCGCTCAAATACCTCAGCCTGGGCATGAACCCCGAGTGGCTGCGCTACTACATCGCCGCCAAGCTCAACGCGCGCAATGAAGACGTGGAGTTCAGCCCCGAAGACTTCATGGCGCGGGTCAACAGCGACCTGGTGGGCAAATACATCAACATTGCCAGCCGGGCGGCGGGCTTCATTGCCAAACGCTTTGACGGCAAGCTGGGCGAGATTTCAGCCGACGGCGCGGCCCTGCTGACGCAGCTACGCATCGAGCGCGCCAGCATCGAGCAACTGTACGAGAGTCGCGAGTTCGCCAAGGCGCTGCGCGAGACCATGCTGCTGGCCGACCGCGTGAACGAATACGTGGATGCCAACAAACCCTGGGAACTGGCCAAGAAGGAAGGCATGGACGCCCGCCTGCACGACGTTTGCACCGTGTGCATCGAAGCCTTCGCTGTGCTCACGAGCTACCTCAAGCCCGTGCTGCCCGCGCTGGCGGCGCAGGTGGAAACCTTCCTGATGACGGAGCCCCTGTCATTTGGCGGCGCCAGCAAGGCCTTGGGTGCCGACCACCGCATCGGCGACTACAAGCACCTGATGCAGCGTGTCGACATCAAGCAACTTGAGGCACTTTTTGAGGCCCCACCCCTCGTGGAATCTGCACAAAACGCTACTGAATCAATAGCGCCCGGCGGCGAGGACATCGCGCCTGTGATTGGCATCGACGACTTCAGCAAGGTCGATCTGCGCATTGCCAAAATCCTGAACTGCGAAGCGGTGGAGGGCTCCACCAAACTGCTGCGTCTGACGCTGGATGTCGGCGAAGACAAGACGCGCAACGTGTTCAGCGGCATCGCCAGCGCCTACCAGCCGCAGGAGCTGATTGGCAAGCTCACCGTGATGGTGGCCAACCTGGCGCCACGCAAAATGAAATTCGGCATCTCTGAAGGCATGGTGCTGGCGGCCAGCCATGCCGACGAAAAAGCCCACCCCGGCATCTTTGTGCTGGAGCCATTCCCCGGGGCGCAGCCCGGCATGCGGGTGCGCTGACACGGCCAAGCCATGATTCCCCAGCTGCGCGGATGGACCTCGGTTCAGCGAACCTCCCAGAACAACATCCGGCTGGGTGCCACGCTGAGCTTTGTCGCAGGCGCCACCAATGCAGGTGGCTTTCTGGCCGTTGGGCAGTACACCTCGCACATGACGGGGGTGGTGTCCTCGGTGGCCGACAACCTGGTCATGGGCCAACTCGCCCTGGCCCTGGCGGGTGTGGCCTCCCTGGTCGCCTTCATCAGTGGCGCCATGACCACCGCCTGGATGGTGAATTGGGCGCTGCGGCGCAATCTGCACAGTGCCTATGGACGCCCCCTGCTTCTGGAAGCACTACTGCTGCTGGTATTTGGACTGTTCGGCGCTGGCATCACCTGGCAAGCGGGCTTGTTTGTGCCCCTGACGGTGCTGGTGCTGTGCTTCATCATGGGCTTGCAGAACGCCGTGATCACCAAAATCTCCCATGCCGAGATTCGCACCACCCACGTCACGGGCCTGGTCACCGATCTGGGTATTGAACTGGGCAAGCTGTTCTATATCAACCGCCTGACACGTGAAAAACTGGTCACGGCCAACCGCGCCAAGCTGATCATTCACTTCAAGCTGATCGCCAGCTTCTTCATTGGCGGTTTGCTGGGCGCCTGGGGATTCAAGACCATCGGGTTCATTTCCACGCTGCCACTTTCCCTGTTCCTGCTGCTTCTGGTCTGGCGCCCCGTACTGAACGACGCCAAGAACTGGATCGACCCGCACCAAACGGACCAGGACCGGTAAAAAGTTCGCGCCACAAGGCCCGCACATGGCCCACAATCATGCCCATGACTGCCGCCCCCCGTCCACCGGCCCCGCCCAAGTCGCAGCCCTTTTTCCGGCCCCGTCTGGTGGGCGTACTGCGGAACTATGACCGACCCCAGCTCATCAAGGACATAGGCGCTGGCCTGACCGTGGGCATCGTCGCCCTGCCCCTGGCGATGGCCTTTGCGATTGCCAGCGGACTCAAGCCCGAAGCCGGCCTGTTCACCGCCATCATCGCGGGCTTCCTGATCTCGGCATTGGGTGGTAGCCGCGTGCAGATTGGCGGGCCGGCCGGCGCTTTTGTGGTGATTGTTTACGGCATTCTGGAACGCTACGGCCTGGCCAACCTGATCATCGCCACCGCCATGTCGGGTGTGATGCTGTTTGCCATGGGTGTCTTCAAGCTGGGCACCCTGGTGCGCTTCATTCCGATTGCCGTGGTGATTGGCTTCACCAATGGCATTGCGGTGCTGATTGCACTGTCGCAGGTCAAGGATTTTCTGGGCCTGCGCGTGGCGGCCATGCCCTCCAATTTTTTCGGCATGCTGTCCACACTGGGTCAGGCCCTGCACACCCTGAACTGGTACGCCACAGGCCTGGCGCTGGCCTGCCTGGGGCTCATTATCCTGTGGCAATTGTTCATGCCCCGACTGGGCAAGGAGCACCGTTGGGCAGCCCGCCTGGCACTGGTGCCCGGCTCGGTCGTGGCTTTGGTACTTGCCACCGTCATTGTCGGGTGGTGGCAGTTGCCGGTGGAAACCATAGGCAGCCGCTTCGGTGGCATTCCTTCCTCGCTACCCGCCATGCAGTGGCCGGACCTGTCGTGGGAATCGGCGCGCTTTCTGTTTATCCCCGCCACCACGCTGGCACTGCTGGGCGCGATCGAATCGCTGCTCTGCGCCCGTGTGGCCGATGGCATGATCGACGATCGCCACAACCCCAACCAGGAGCTGATGGCGCAGGGCATCGCCAACTTCGTCACCCCCTTTTTTGGCGGTATGCCCGCCACAGGCACCATTGCACGCACGGTTACCAACATCAAAAGTGGCGGAACCAGCCCGGTGGCCGGCATGGTGCATGCGCTAACCCTGCTGCTGGTGATGCTGGTCGCCGCACCCCTGGCGCGCGACATTCCGCTGGCCGCGATGGCTGCGATTCTGATGTTTGTAGCGTGGAACATGGGCGAGTGGCGTGCGTTCGCGCATTTGCGCCAATACCGTCTGCCGTACCGGGCAACGCTGCTGGCGGTTTTTTTCCTTACCGTGGTGTTCGATTTGACCGTGGCTGTTGAAGTGGGCCTGGTGGCGGCATGCATGACCTTCATCTACCGGATTTCCAGCCTGTCACGCCGCGAGGAAGTGGGGACCGCCTATTTTCCGGCCCTGGGAACCCTCGCGGACAAGGTGGCCAGCTACCGGTTTTACGGCGCCCTGTTCTTTGGCGCGGTGAAACTGGTGGAAGACCTGCAGGACCATTTGCCGGCAGAAACACTGGTGCTGGATTTGAAAAACGTCATCTACATCGACTCCTCGGGTGCTGACACGCTCAATGATCTGGCCCGAAGCTGTACCAAAAACGGCGTGCGTTTGCTGGTGTGCGGGCTCAACCACCAACCCCTGGACATTGCCCGGCGTTGCGGTTTTGTCGAACTGGTGGGTGCCACCCATATTTTCCCGGACCTGGGTACCGGCATGGCCGTGGCGCTGGCCCGGTAAAATGCCACAAAGAGGTTAAGTTCATGAATATTTTTTACCGCCCCAAGTACCAGTCTGACGCCACCCAGTTCATCGAACAGCTCAAAGCCAAGGATGCGGATCTGGAAGCCAAGCAACGCAAGGGCCGCGAACTGCTGTGGGACAAGTCGGTGGACCGCAGCGCCTGGAGCGAGTACCGCGCAGCCCAGGTTGCCCAAAAGCCCTACGTCTACCAGACTGACGCCAAGTAGCCCAAATACAGCAGTCAAATCAGCCTCTGGCCCTTGAATACAGGGCACTGGAAGCTATTTATTTGATAGCTAATCAATGACCCACCCATCGAACCACGACGCGCTTGCTGACGCAGCGGCGCCTGAGCTGGCCGGTATGCCGAACGTGGTGGACAACGTTGCGGTGGCCCGGCTCTATGGCGAGCCCCTGTTCACCATGCCGCGGGATTTGTACATTCCCCCCGATGCGCTGGAAGTCTTTCTGGAAGCCTTCGAAGGCCCGCTGGACCTGCTGCTGTACCTGATTCGCAAGCAGAATTTCAATATTCTGGACATTCCAATGGCGGGTCTGACGCGCCAGTACTTGGTGTACGTTGACGAAATTCGCGGTCGCAACCTGGAATTGGCAGCAGAATATCTGCTGATGGCTGCCATGCTGATTGAAATCAAATCACGCATGCTGCTGCCGCCCAAGAAGGTGGCCGAAGGCGAGGAGGCAGAAGACCCCCGTGCCGAACTGGTGCGCCGGCTGCTGGAATATGAGCAGATGAAGCTGGCAGCCGCCAGGCTCAACGCGGTGCCGCAGTTTGGCCGAGACTTCCTCAAGGCGCAGGTCTACATTGAGCAATCCCTGCAGCCGCGTTTTCCGGATGTCCATCTGGTGGACCTGCAGGAAGCCTGGCGCGACATTTTGAAGCGTGCCAAGCTGGTACAGCACCACAAGATCACGCGTGAAGAGCTGTCGGTACGCGAACACATGAGCATGGTGCTCAAGAAACTGCAAGGACGACGCTTTGTCGAATTTGAAGAACTGTTCGACCCCCACAAAGGCACGCCGGTACTCGTCGTCACCTTCATTGCCTTGCTTGAGCTCGCCAAGGAAACCCTGATTGAAATCACCCAGGCCGAGGTATTTGCGCCCATTTACGTCCGCCTGGCCTACTCTCCCGCTTGAACGCATCCACTGCGCCCCTCTCGTGACTCCTTCTTCCCATCATTTTGACGTTCTGATCGTCGGCAGCGGCTTGGCAGGCTTGAGCGCCGCCCTGCTGCTGGCACCTCATCACCGTGTGGCGGTGATCACCAAGCGCGCCGTGCAGGAAGGCTCCAGCGGCTGGGCACAGGGCGGCATTGCCGCCGTCTGGAGCAAGGACGACAGCTTTGACGCCCACGTGGACGACACGCTGGTGGCCGGTGCCGGCCTGTGCGATCTGGCCGCTACCCGCTTCGTGGTGGAGCAGGCACCCCAGGCCATCGCATGGCTGCAAAAAATGGGCGTACCGTTCTCGGAAGAAGACGGCCACCTGCATCTCACCCGCGAAGGCGGGCACAGCGCCCGGCGCATTGTGCATGTGACCGACGCCACCGGTGCGGCGGTACAGCGCACCTTGATCGAGAAGGTGCGCCAGACGCCCAGCATCACACTCTTTGAACACCACACGCTGGTGGACCTGATCACCGACGCCAAGCTGAGCGCGCGCAAAGGCAAGACGCCAAGCCCCAGGCGCTGCCTGGGCCTGTACGCGCTGGACGAAGCAACGGATGAAGTCCTGACCTTCAGCGCACCGCACACCATTCTGGCCACCGGCGGCGCTGGCAAGGTGTATCTGTACACCACCAACCCCGACACCGCCACCGGCGACGGCATTGCCGCAGCCTGGCGCGCGGGCTGCCGGGTGCAGAACATGGAGTTCATCCAGTTCCACCCCACCTGCCTGTACCACCCGCACGCCAAGTCCTTCCTGATCAGCGAAGCCGTGCGTGGCGAAGGGGGTCGCCTGCTGCTGCCCGATGGCACGCGCTTCATGCCGCAGCACGACGCACGCGCCGAACTCGCCCCGCGCGATGTGGTGGCCCGCGCCATCGACTTCGAGATGAAAAAAGGCGGTCTGGACTGCGTTTACCTCGACATTTCGCACCAGCCCCTGAGCTTTCTGCAAGAGCACTTTCCCAACATCTATGCACGTTGCCTGGAGTTGGGTATCGACATCTCCAAACAACCCATCCCCGTGGTGCCCGCCGCGCATTACACCTGCGGCGGCGTCATGGCCGACCTGGCTGGCCGCACCGATGTGAACGGCTTGTACGCGATTGGCGAAACCGCCTGTAGCGGCCTGCACGGCGCCAACCGGCTGGCCAGCAACTCCCTGGTGGAATGCATGGTGTTTGCACAAGCCACCACGCAGGCGATTGAGCGCACAGCGCCCACCCAGCCGCCCGTTCTGCCGGCCTGGGATGAGAGCCGCGTCAGCGACGCCGACGAAGCCGTGGTCATCTCGCACAACTGGGACGAGTTGCGCCGCTTCATGTGGGACTACGTGGGCATCGTGCGCACCAACAAGCGGCTTGAGCGCGCTGCCCACCGCATTGCCCTGCTGCAGGGTGAAATCCAGGAGTTCTACGCCCACTTCCATGTCACCCGTGACCTGCTGGAATTGCGCAACCTGGTGCAAGTGGCAGACCTGATCGTGCGCAGCGCCCAGGCCCGTCATGAAAGCCGTGGCCTGCATTTCAGCCGTGATTACCCCGAACTCGCACCGGTGGCACTGCCCACCATCCTGGAGCCCTGACAGCAAGCCAGGGCTTGCTGCAGCCGGCACTTTTCATTTGTTATAGACTCGCGCCAAATTTCCTGGGAGATTCGCATGAACGCACCCGAGACCAACAGTGCCACCCCTTACGGCACCTTGCCCGCCAACGCCACCCCCTCGGTACGCAAGCCCGTGAGCCTGCCCCGCCTGCTGGAGATGCATTCACGCGGTGAAAAAATCACCATGCTCACCGCCTACGACGCCACCTTTGCGGCAGTGGCGGACGCAGCGGGCGTGGAATGCATCCTGGTCGGCGATTCTCTGGGCATGGTGTGCCAGGGCCTGAGCAGCACCGTGGGGGTTTCGCTGGAGACCATGCGTTACCACGTGGAGAGCGTCATGCGCGGCCTGCTGCGCGCCCAGGCCACCGCCTGGTTGATCGGCGATCTGTCGTTTGGCACTTACCATGAATCAAAAGAGCAGGCCCTGCGCAGCGCCGCCGTGCTGATGCAGGCGGGTGCTCATATGGTCAAGCTCGAAGGTGGCGGCTGGACTGCAGAGACTGTCGAGTTTCTGGTCAGGCGCGGCATCCCCGTGTGCGCCCATCTGGGCCTGACACCGCAAACCGTGCATTCCCTGGGTGGCTACCGCGTGCAAGGCAAATCGCTGGAGGCTGCCACCAGCCTGAAGCAGCATGCCCATGAACTGCAAGACGCCGGTGCCGCACTGCTGGTGCTGGAAATGGTGCCTGCGGCCCTGGCCGCCGAACTCACACTCGAATTGAAACATTGCCCCACCATCGGCATTGGCGCTGGCAAGGACACGGCTGGCCAAGTGCTGGTACTGCATGACATGCTGGGCCTGAACCTGGGCAAGATGCCCAAATTCGTGCGCAACTTCATGACCGGCGCCCCCGGCGTGAAGGAAGCCATGCAGGCTTACGTAGCCGCCGTGAAAAACGGCACTTTCCCCGACAACGCCCAACACGCCTGGTAGGCGGATCTCCATGCATATCGTTCACACCATCGCAGAATTGCGCAGCCATCTGGCGCCATTCAAGCGCCCCGCCTTTGTGCCCACCATGGGCAATCTGCACGAAGGCCATCTGGCACTGGTTCGCCAGGCCAAACCCCTGGGTGATGTCACGGTGGCCAGCATCTTCGTTAACCGCCTGCAGTTCCTGCCGCACGAAGACTTTGATACCTACCCGCGCACCTGGGAATCGGACTGCGCCAAGCTGCAGGAAGCCGGTTGCGACGTGCTGTTTGCACCCAGCGAAAAAGAGCTGTACCCCGAACCGCAAACCTTCAAGGTGCACCCGCCCGCCGAGCTGGCGGACATTCTGGAAGGCCACTTTCGCCCCGGCTTTTTTGTCGGCGTGTGCACCGTGGTCATGAAACTGCTGTCTTGCGTGCAGCCGCGCGTGGCCGTGTTCGGCAAGAAGGATTACCAGCAACTGATGATCATCCGGCGCATGGTGCAGCAGTTCGCCCTGCCGATCGAGATCGTCGCGGGCGACACCGCGCGCGCACCCGACGGCCTGGCGCTGTCGTCACGCAACGGCTACCTGAGTGAAGCCGAGCGCGCCGAGGCGGTGCAACTCTCTACAGCCCTCAAAACCCTGGTCGCAGCCCTGCAAGCCGGCGCCAGTGACATCGCCACGCTGGAAGCCAATGCCATGGCCTCTTTGAGCGCACGCGGCTGGAAACCCGACTACGTCGTGGCGCGCCGTCGCATTGATTTGCAGACGCCCACACCGGGTGATGCCCTGGTGGTGCTGGCCGCCGCCAAGTTGGGCACTACGCGGTTGATTGATAACCTCGAAGTCTGACGGTGGCAGGGTTTGGGGCACTGGCCCCGGCCTCATACTGTCAAATGCCCAGAAATCGGCCGGGGCCAGTGCCCCAAACCCTGCGAGCCGCTTGGAGTAGATGTCGACTGCAAATTGAGCGCGGCAAACTCACGCTTGTCTTCAATGTCGATTCGAGGCCTTGTTTGTCCGTAGAATGAGCCAAAAAATTGCCGGGTTTCACGGATCATTCAGGGAGCATGAACATGCTAATTTCAAACGCATGCAGGCCTCATAAGGGCTGCAACGAAAGTGCTCACTCAAGTTCCGCTGCGGTGTATTGGGATACACCTCAGGGCGTACGGTCTACATCACGTTGGATTTCGCCATGAACCGAATTGGGATACTTACCATTTTCGTCATTTTTTCGCCAGCAGCGCTTGCAAATATCGAGTTTGCTATGGTGAGCAGTTGCGATCCCAGTGGTTTCCACGAAAAGTGGGGCAACCAATGCATTGCAGCACAGCCCGAACTAAAAATTCGGATGACCGATGCTTTTGTTTCATGGAAGCGCCGAAATGAAGCAAAGGCTGTGAAGGTGAAAGAGGCCTGTTTCGCATTTCCTCCGCTACAGGAGCGAGCGCGTTTCATAATCGAGCTTGGGGAAATGGAAGAGCAGATCCTTCTCCAACTTAAGAACCAATCCGACATGCAAGGTATATGCAGCCGCATGCCAACATGGCTGGAGAGTCAAGACAGTGACATTGAGAACATCGTCCTTCCTACTCTTCTCCCGAAATGATCCGCTCGACTTCCAACTGGTCGCCCAAGCCGGACGCCTTCGGCCCCGCTTGGCTTCAACGTTAAAGCGCTATGAAGCATCGTGTCGCACGCATGCTGCATGAAGCTCAAGGCCGGCGCCATGACGCCGACATTCTTGGGGCGTCCTTGGACACGCGCTCAGACTCTCAAGCATTCCTGCGAGTGCTTGCCTTCGAAGTGCTGCTGAAAGCGGCCATTCTTGCGTCCGGGCAGCCGCGGGCCGGCGGCCACGACTACAAGCAACTGTGGAAAATGCTTCCGACCGCATCGCAGGATGAAATCATGGGCATAGCCCGCGCAAGAATGCCGGGCCATGCGGACCTGGCGGACGTCGGCAAACTGCTTCACTGGTTCCAGTTCGTTTTCGAGAAGGCCCGATACAGCTACGAGCTACAGGACGGCCAAACCCCCGAGCAAGTGAGCGAAAAGGGGCGCAAGTGGGAGAAACGCGGCGCGCCGATTGACGAGGCCGATATTCGGTACTACCCGTCTGAACTGGAATGCCTCACTGAAGGGCTCGTCAAATATGTTGAGAACGCGCTTTAACATGTCAGCCAACACGGACGCCTTGCGGCGCCCGCGCGCTTCTGGCGCAAGTCACCGGTTACTTTCACGTAAAAGCGCGAAATCATAGTTTTTAATGACCGCAGTCTGGAATTTTGTAGGACCGCTATGAGCCTTTTCCTGACCGGGCATTCAATCCCAACTCGTCAACATTGCATGTTGTCACGACTCAAAGCCGCCACGTCGTCAAACCAAAACGCCGCAAGCCCGCTTGGATGCTATCGTGCTGTTGACGACTTCAATTGATCGCAATACCAAAAGCACCATGAACATCGATACCGTTGAAAAACTGCGCGCCTTGTACGCCATGCCGAAAGAACGAGCGATCAAAAAGTCACTCTCCAAGCTGGACCCGCATTGCAGGCACTTTATTGGGCTCTCGCCGTTTTTGGTCCTAGCCAGCAGTGGATTGCATCAGGCGATGGACGCATCGCCCCGGGGTGGCGCTCCCGGCTTTGTCAAAGTGCTCGATGACGCAACGCTGCTCATCCCGGATGCGCCTGGCAACAACCGACTGGACACGCTGGAAAACATCATTGCAACCGGCAAGCTAGGACTGCTCTTCATGGTTCCCGGCGTTGATGAAACGCTGCGCATCAACGGCAGTGCGCAGCTGTCACGGCGTGAAGATCACATGCAGGTCTTCGCCGGGGCGAAGCGCATGCCCACACTGGTCATTGAAGTGCTGGTCGAAGAAGCCTACCTGCATTGCGCCAAGGCCTTCATGCGCTCCAGGCTGTGGCAAGCGGACGCCCAAGTAGACCGATCTCTGCTGCCCACGATGGGGCAAATGATCAACAGCCAGACGGGTATCGAGTCTCCTGCGGAAACGCAAGAAGAGATGCAAGCGCGCTACGCTGCAGATCTTTAAAGTTGCCACCGTCCGATCAGGTCGGCAACTTTCTTACTACA
This sequence comes from Rhodoferax sp., assembly GCF_018780565.1. Classification (GTDB taxonomy): domain Bacteria; phylum Pseudomonadota; class Gammaproteobacteria; order Burkholderiales; family Burkholderiaceae_C; genus Rhodoferax. The sequence goes on along the minus strand of NZ_JADMJN010000003.1, from coordinate 402,575 downwards.
AATTCAATAGCGACTTAGGCAGCACCAATGAGGGGCACCAGGCTACCCGCATCCTGCCCCCCCTTGAGCGCAGAGGTGAATGCCAGCATGCGGTCAATCGGCAGCCGGGCACGCAGGCCCAAGGCAGAGTCGACGTGAATTTCATTGGTACCCAATTCCAGAACTTGTGCCAGACCCGCCAGGCTGTTCATGGCCATCCAGGGGCAATGGGCGCAGCTTTTGCAGGTGGCGCTGTTGCCGGCGGTGGGGGCTTCGATGAATGTCTTGGTCGGGTTCAGGGTGCGCAGCTTGTGCATCATGCCGTTGTCGGTGGCCACGATGAACTCTTTGGCGTCCATCTCGTGCGCGGCCTTGAGGATGCCGGAGGTGGAGCCCACGGCGTCGGCCAGGGCCACCACGTCGGCCGGGGACTCAGGGTGCACCAGCACCTTGGCGCCGGGGTGTTCCTTCATCAGGGCTTGCAGCTCAAAGGCCTTGAACTCGTCGTGCACGATGCAGGAGCCGCCCCACATCACCATGTCGGCCCCGGTTTCGCGCTGGATGTAGCCACCCAGATGGCGGTCCGGCGCCCACAAAATCTTGTGGCCCTTGTCCTTGAGCGCACGCACGATGTCCAGCGCACAGCTGGAGGTCACCAGCCAGTCGGACCGTGCCTTCACCGCCGCGCTGGTGTTGGCATAGACCACCACGGTGCGGTCGGGATGGGCATCGCAAAAAGCGCTGAAGTCGTCCACCGGGCAGCCCAGATCCAGCGAACAGGTGGCGTCCAGGTCGGGCATCAGCACGCGTTTTTCGGGCGAGAGGATCTTGGAGGTTTCGCCCATGAATCGCACACCCGACACCACCAGCGTGGTGGCCGCATGGTCCCGTCCGAAGCGGGCCATCTCCAGTGAATCGCTGACGATGCCACCGGTCTCCTCGGCCAAGTCCTGCAAGTCCGGGTGCACGTAGTAGTGCGACACCATCACCGCGTTGCGCTCTTTAAGCAGTCGACGAATTTTGTCTTTGAGCGCGGCACGCTCAGCAGGGCCGGGCTCGACCGGCACACGGGCCCAGGCATGTTTGGTGGCGCAGGCGCTGGCGCCCGGCGCAGCATCGGTTTGCGGCTGCTCGTATTCGACGTCCATCACAGTGGTGGGAATGCTGCTCATGTTGGGTCCGAACTGAAACGCATGGAGAAATCGGTCGCCTGGACGTCTTTGGTCAGGGCACCAATCGAAATCCGGTCAACACCCGTAGCGGCAATATCGCGCACGGTGCGCATGTTGACGCCGCCCGACACTTCAAGAATGGCGCGCCCGGCATTGAGCTTGACGGCCTCACGCAATTGGGCCAGGTCCATGTTGTCGAGCAACACCATGGTCGCGCCAGCACCCAGGGCCTCGGCCAGCTGCGCAATGGTTTCCACTTCAATCTCGACGAACTTAGCGGTGGGCGCAATCGCTGCGGCACGTTGCAGCACCGCGGTGACACCACCGGCTGCTGCGATATGGTTTTCCTTGATCAGCACGGCGTCGTACAGGCCGATACGGTGGTTGGTGCCGCCACCCGTGCGCACGGCATATTTCTGGGCCAGGCGCAAGCCGGGGAGCGTCTTGCGCGTGTCCACGATCTGCGCCCGGTTGCCAGGCACGGATTGCACTGCTTCGCAATAAGTGGCGGTTTTGCTGGCCACGGCGCTGAGCAGCTGCAGAAAATTGAGCGCGGTGCGTTCGGCAGTCAGCAGGGCACGGGCCGAGCCTTCCATCTCCAGCACCACTTGGTCTGGCGCGCAGCGCTGCCCTTCCTGCACATGCCAAGTGATTTTGACCTGCGGGTCAAGCTGCTGCAACGCGGCTTGAGCCCACGGCGCACCACACATGACAGCCGCTTCGCGTGCCAGCACCCGCGCACGGGCGCGGCGGGTCGGGTCAATCAAACCGGCGGTCAGATCGCCGGCGCCCACGTCTTCCTGCAAGGCGCGCGCCACATCGGCTTGGGCCAGCGCAGTGATCGCAGCGGGAGAAAAATCGAAATAAGAAGTCATCGGGGTCCCCATAGGGTTTCACATCGGGGCGGGTTCACGCCAATTCAACCGTCGGCTCGCGTCCCATCAACAAGGCTATGGCCTGAGGCGGCTTGATCTGGCCATCCAGCAAAGCCACCACCGCCTGCGCAATCGGCATCTCCACCCCCAGAAGAGCAGCACGCTGCACCACCGTGCGGGCGGAATAGACACCTTCGGCCACATGGCCCAGCGATGCCACCGCCTGCGCCAGGGTATGCCCCTGCGCCAAGGCCAGGCCCACCTGCCGGTTGCGCGACAAATCGCCAGTAGCTGTCAGCACCAGATCACCCAGGCCGCTCAAGCCCATGAAAGTATCCACCCGGGCACCGAGCGCCACGCCCAGGCGGGTCATCTCGGCAAGACCCCGGGTAATGAGCGCAGCGCGGGCGTTGAGGCCCAGATTCAGGCCATCGCACAAGCCGGTGGCAATGGCCAGCACGTTCTTCACCGCACCACCCACTTCCACGCCCACGATGTCATCATTGGCATAGACACGCACGGTCGGGCTGTGAAAAGCCTCTACCAGCGCCAGGCGTACCGGTGCATGCACACTGGCGGCCACCAGCGCGGTCGGTTGTCCACGCGCAACTTCCAGCGCAAAGCTGGGTCCACTGAGCACACCCGCTATCAAATCAGGAGCTACCTGCGCTTGTATTTCGTGGGCCAGAAGCCCAAAAGACCCCGAACTCGGAGCTTCAAAGCCCTTGCACAGCCAAGCTACCGGCACTTTGCAAAGCTGCAAATGCTCCAGCATGCCGCGCAAACCCGCCATCGGCGTAGCGATGATGACCAGATCAGCGCCAGCCACGAGGCTGTCTATCTGCTTTGGCGCAACGGAACTGATGGCCAGCGAGGAAGGCAGTGCAATGCCTGGCAAGTAGCGTGTGTTTTCGCGCTGCGTCTGCAGGACGGACGCCTGCGCGGCATCTCGCGCCCAGAGCGTCACCGCATGCCGGGCCAAGGGATTACCGCCAGCACTGACTGCCAGTGCGGTACCCCAGGCACCAGCCCCAAGCACTACGATTTTCATAGCAAACCAAACCCCTATCTAGAGGGCCAGAGGTTGAAAATACGGTCGGTATTTACTGAGTAACGCCAGTGGCATTGGCCGCTGCCGCCGCCTGCTGCTGCTCGTACATGGCCTGGAAGTTGATTTCCGACAAATGCACCGGCGGAAAGCCACCACGCTGAATCAGGTCGGCCACATTGCCACGCAGGTAGGGGTAAACGATCTGCGGGCAGGCAATGCCCATGATCTGGCTCATTTGCTCCTGGGGCAAATTGCGGATTTCAAAAATACCGGCTTGAGTGGCTTCCACCAGAAACACGGTTTTTTCCTTGATCTTGGTCTGTACCGTGGCCGTCACCGTGACTTCGAAAATCCCCTCTGCAACCGGCGCGGCATTCACGCCCAGCTGAATGTCCACCGTGGGCGACTCCTGCTCCAGCAGAATAGCGGGGGAGTTGGGCTGCTCCAGGGACGCTTCCTTGAGGTAGACGCGTTGGATCTGGAAAACGGGTTCTTGTTGGTCGGCCATAGGTTCTTTCTAGTCAAAACAAAGCCCGCTCTGACTTGGCTTGAGCGGGCACAGGATCGGAATCGAGGGGAATTATCTCAGGTGGCGGCGTTCAGCAGAGGCAGCAAGCCCCCCTGCCCATCCAGCGCCACCAAATCATCGCAACCGCCAACGTGGGTCTGTCCAATAAATATCTGCGGAACTGTTCGCCGCCCGGTGAGTTCCATCATCGCCTGGCGCTGAACGGGGTCGACGTCGATGCGGACTTCTTCAATGCTCTCAACGCCTTTGGACTTGAGAATCTGCTTGGCTCGCACACAGTAGGGACAGACTGCGGTGGTGTACATCTTGACGGCTTGCATGGCTTTTCCTCTTTAAATCAGGCTTTTTCAACAGGCAGATTGGCGGCTTTCCAGGCGGTCATGCCACCACCCAGGGCCTGCGCCTGCTCGTAGCCGAGCTTCTTTGCAATGGCCAGCGCGCGGTTGGAACGGGCTCCGCTCTGGCATACCAGAATGACCGGCAAGGCCTTGTTCTTCACCGCCGAAGGCAGTTTTTCTTCGAGCTGGTTCAGGGGAATATTTTTGGAGCCGCCCACGTGGCCTGCCGCAAATTCTTCGGTTTCACACACATCAATGACAACCGCTTTCTCGCGGTTGATCAGCTGCACTGCACCCGCCGCCGTCAGCGCGCCTCCGGTTGCACCCTTGAGCGCGGGCCAGAACAGCATGGCGCCCGAGAGCAGTGCCACAGAGATGATCATCCAGTTGTCGAGAACAAATTTCACTTGAATCCTTAGAAGTAGCTTGCGGCAAACCACCTATTTTAGAATGCCGGGGTGCCCAGCGCATTGACTCCCCTGTTTTGCCCCTGCCCCGACCTCTGCATTTGCCGTCGTTGTGGCCCCTGATCACCTGAAAACACCATGTACAAACTCGTTCTCATCCGCCACGGCGAATCCACCTGGAACCTTGACAACCGCTTTACCGGCTGGACCGACGTCGACCTGACGCCTACCGGCATTGACCAGGCCAAAGAGGCCGGGCGCCTGCTCAAGGCCGAAGGCTACGAATTTGACGTGGCTTACACCAGCGTTCTCAAGCGTGCCACCCGCACCCTGTGGCATGTGCTCGACGAAATGGACCGGACCTGGTTGCCCGTGGTCAACAGCTGGCGCCTCAATGAGCGCCACTATGGCGCCCTGCAAGGGCTCAACAAGGGTGAAACCGCCAAGAAATATGGCGACGCCCAGGTGCTGGTATGGCGCCGCAGCTACGACACCCCACCACCGGCGCTGGAGTCCAGCGACCCGCGCAGCGAACGCAACGACGTGCGTTACGCCAAGTTACAACCCGATCAGATTCCCCTGACCGAATGTCTGAAAGACACGGTGGCACGGGTCATGCCGTTCTGGAACGAAGCCCTCGCGCCCGCCATCAAGGCTGGCAAGCGCGTGGTGGTGGCGGCGCACGGCAACTCGATCCGGGCTCTGGTGAAATACCTGGACAACATCTCGGACGACGACATCGTGGGCCTGAACATCCCCAATGGCATTCCGCTGGTCTACGAGCTGGACGAAAACCTCAAGCCCATCCGCCACTACTACCTGGGAGACGCCGAAGCGGCGGCCAAGGCAGCCGCTGCCGTGGCCTCGCAGGGAAAAGCCTGAACAAATAGGGAACCACTCCCGGGAAGAAGCATCCAACCGTGTATATTGGTCCCAAACAGGAATATTTATGGGTCGAAAATTGAAAATTGCAGGCTGGGTCTCTCTGGGCGTGGTAGCTGGTGCTTTGACCACAGTTTCGCTGCAGACCGTGGCGCGCGGCACCCTGGCGCCGCTGCCGCTTGAAGAGTTGCAGCAGCTGGCCGCCGTGTTCGGCATGGTCAAGACCAACTATGTTGAACCGGTCAACGACAAGAAGCTGATCACCGATGCCATCGTGGGCATGGTATCCAGCCTGGACCCCCACTCGCAGTACCTTGACAAGAAGGCACTCAAGGAATTCAACGAAGGCACCACCGGCAAGTTTGTTGGCGTCGGCATCGAGATCTCGCAGGAAGACGGCCTGATCAAGGTCGTCTCCCCTATCGAAGGTTCACCGGCATTCCGGGCCGGCCTCAAACCCAACGATCTGATCGTCAAGATCGACGAGACTCCGGTCAAGGGCCTGACCCTCAGCGAGGGCGTCAAGCGCATGCGCGGCGAACCCAATACCAAAGTCATCCTCAGCGTTTTCCGCAAAGCTGAAAGCCGCACCTTCCCGGTAACAATCACACGCGAGGAAATCCGCACCCAGTCCGTTCGCAGCAAGGTGCTGGAACCCGGCTATGCATGGATTCGGCTGAGCCAGTTCCAGGAACGCACGGTCGAGGACTTTTCCCGCAAGATCGAAGAAATCTACAAGCAGGAGCCCCATCTCAAGGGCTTGGTGCTGGACCTGCGCAACGATCCCGGCGGCTATCTGGACGCTGCAGTGGCGGTGTCGGCGGCCTTTTTGCCTGAAAACGTCACCGTGGTGTCCGCCAATGGCCAGTTGGCCGAGAGCAAGTACACCTACAAGGCCGCACCGGAGTATTACCAGCGCCGCGGCGGTGCTGATCCCCTGAAGCGCCTCAACGAGGTGACCAAAGGAGCCTTGAAAACCGTGCCTCTGGTGGTATTGGTGAACGAAGGCTCCGCTTCCGCCAGCGAGATCGTGGCCGGCGCGCTGCAGGACCACAAACGCGCCACGGTGCTGGGCAACCAGACCTTCGGCAAAGGCTCGGTGCAAACAGCAGTATGTCTGGATCCTGCCTTCCGCATGGACAACTGCCCAACCGCCGGACTGAAACTCACCACCAGCCGTTACTACACGCCCAGCGGCAAGTCGATCCAGGCCAAAGGCATCGTGCCCGATGTCATGGTGGATGAAACCGAAGACGGCAACCTGTTTGCCGCGCTGCGCACCCGTGAGGCCGACCTGGAGAAGCACCTGAACAGTGGCCAGGGCGAGGAGAAAAAAGACGAAGCCCGCGAGAAAGCACGCGAAGAAGCGCGCAAGAAGCTGGAAGAAGAACTGAAAAAGCCGGTGGCTGATCGCAAGCTGCCCGAATTTGGCTCGGACAAGGACTTCCAGTTGGCTCAAGCCGTCAACCAGCTCAAGGGCCGTACCGTCATGGTCAGCAAGACCATGGTTGAACGCAAGGAAGAAAAGAAAGAAGAATAAGCGCTCTCATGACTGACGAACAGCTCCTGCGCTACTCGCGCCATATCCTGCTCAACGAAATCGGGATTGACGGCCAGGAGAGAATTCAAGGCAGTCATGCGCTGGTGATCGGTGCCGGTGGCTTGGGCTCGCCAGTGGCCCTGTATCTCGGTTCTGCAGGCGTGGGGCAGATCACGGTGGTGGACCATGACGCCGTGGACATGACCAATCTGCAGCGGCAAATCGCCCACACCATGCAGCGCGTCGGACGGCCCAAGGTGGAATCAGCGCAGGTCGCCATTGCGGCCATCAACCCGGAAGTGCAGGTAACCCCGGTCATGGCGCGCGCGGATGCCGCTTTGCTCGATACCCTGGTAGCGCAGGCCGATGTGGTGCTGGACTGCTGTGACAACTTCACCACGCGTCACGCCATCAATGCCGCCTGTGTCAAACACCGCAAACCCCTGGTGTCGGGCGCGGCCATCCGCTTTGACGGACAGGTCTGTGTCTACGACCCGCGCGATGCAAGCTCGCCCTGCTATGCCTGCGTCTTCCCCCCCGACACCACATTTGAGGAAACCCGCTGTGCCACCATGGGCGTATTTGCGCCGCTGGTGGGCATCATCGGCTCCATGCAGGCGGCCGAAGCGCTCAAGCTGCTCAGCGGCGCCGGTCGCCCCCTGACCGGCCGACTGTTGATGCTGGATGGTCGCTCCATGGAATTCACTGAAATGCGCATCGGGCGCCAGGCAAACTGCAGTGTCTGTGGCAGCATGCACTGAACCTTTCCAACGTGATGAATAGATGGCGAATCACCTGGATTTTTCGTCGCATTCGAAACTGGTACCTGTTAGACTTAAATCGTCAAATCAACAAGACCCTAATACGCCGTGGCCCCCAAGATTGCATCCTCCGTGATTGATCTGCGTGATTTACGTCTGGACGATGCACGTGCCCTGCTGGTGCATGACATGCCGGACAGCTTGCCCGAAGCGAAAGAGTCCGCCACCGTTTATGTCCAGAGCGTCATTGACAACTTGTGCGAACTATCCCTCAAGGACCCGCTCACAGGCTTGGCCAACCGACGTCAATTCCGCAATGTGCTGAGCCGCGAAATCGATGTCGTGGCCCGCTCGGGTGACCACGCACTGCTGCTGATGCTGGACATTGACCATTTCAAACAAGTCAACGATACGTACGGCCATCACGCTGGCGACCAGGTGCTTCAGGCTGTAGCCAAATGCCTGGCGACGTGCGTACGCCCCATGGACACGGTCGCACGCTATGGCGGCGAAGAGTTCGCGGTGATCTTGCCGAACTGCCAGGTCACGTTTGGCCAGACCGTGGCAGAACGCATCCGTGAAACCATTGAGTCCCTCCTCATCTCCATTTCGCCACAAGTCAATATCCATGTCACTGTCAGTATCGGAGGAGCCTACGCACCGGAATGGGTGCGTTCGACGACGTCCTTGTGGACTGATCGTGCCGATATCCAGCTCTACCGGGCCAAATCCGAGGGGCGTAATCGTGTTTTTATCGACCAGCAGCAAGTTATCGCCGTTAGTGCCGAAGAAAAAAGTCTGTTGTTTGGCCATCTCACCACCGGCGATCCCGCATGGATCGAAAGTATTCCGAGCGAAGCATCGGGTGGTACGACGGGCAATGCAATGAATAGGGTGAATTGATAATGAGCGATGTCCTGAATCCACCACAAGGCAACGCGGCTGCTACCGCGGTACCCCTCAAGCCGCTTGGCAAGGTGCTCGCTGTCACCAGCGGAAAAGGGGGTGTCGGCAAGACCTTTGTGGCAGCCAATCTGGCAGCAGCATTGGCCAAACGCGGGCACCGTGTCCTGGTGCTGGACGCGGACCTGGGCCTGGCCAACCTGGATGTGGTGCTGAACCTCTATCCCAAGATCACCCTGCACGATGTATTCACCGGAAAAGCCAAGCTCGAAGAAGCCATTGTGCGCGCTCCGGGCGGTTTTTCGGTTCTGCTGGCAGGCTCCGGCATGGTGGAATATTCACGCCTGACACCCGAAGTTCGTGACGATTTCCTGCGCATCATGAGCGGGCTGATGCCGCACTATGACATCGTGATACTGGACACCGGAGCCGGTATTTCGGATGTGGTGCTTTTTGCTGTCTCACTGGCCTCCGAAGTATTGGTGGTGGCAACGCCCGAGCCAACTTCACTGACCGACGCCTATGCCACGATCAAGGTGCTAGTGGGTCAGCAAAAGCGGCAAAACATCCGCATGGTCATCAACCAGACCGCACGTCTGGGTGATGGTCGCGCCATCACCACGCAATTGCAGCAGGTGCTGGACCGTTTTGTGGTGACCGAGCCAGGGCGTCCGATTCGCCTCATCCACGTTGGCGACATCCCGGCGGATCCCTCCGTGCGGCAGGCGGTGATGCGTCGCCAATTGCTGATGCAATCCACACCCGGTTGCCCGGCAGCGCTGGCGATTTCCCAGCTGGCCGGCAAACTCGAAGACACCGTTATCAATCAGCCCCAGTAGGCTTGGAAATCTCGCCCTGATTTGCCGCTTCGCTGCTGGGCGAAGGGCTTGACCGTCTGGCAAGGCAATGGAAGTACCGCAATAGCAGTTTCCAATCCAGTTGTCGAAAAAATTTACACTTTGTTTCCAATTGCAAGTCAAAGAACACACCGTTTTCTTTGAAATTTCAAAAAACCGTCTTTTTTCTTGAAATTTTTCGGCAATTTTGCGAATTCATGAAGAATTTCCATACCGTCACGAATCTGCGGCCCAGAGATTCATGATTTGATTTGATGAAATGTCGGAAAATTTAACAGAGCAAGATTGCTGAACGAAGTAAATTCAAATACTTCACGATTTACTGATGCATTTCAGGAGAACACCTAAGTGTTTGCACTGATTTCTTGACTTGGGGCATGAAAATTGCTGCTTGAAGTGTCGAACACGCCAAGCACTCAGGAGGAGTCACAACGCGTTGAGATTCAATTTAAACGTGTTGTATTCCTTACCCATCGACCTTCATTCAGGAACAAAAAATGCTCAAATCTATTCATCAGTTGTGTGGTGGCGCGATGCTTGTAGGTGCCATGCTGCTGCCCCAAGTGCATGCAGCTCCAGTTGTCAGCACCATCGATTTTGAAGACCCGGAGCTGACAAATTTATATTTTGGTGGTGATACTTTCACTGCTTCCGGTTTTTCCTTTTTGGTCAATGGTGGCCCCACGAGTGGTTCATTCGCGACTGTTGACACGGCTGCAAGCTACTCTGGCGTCAAAGCCCCCAAAGGCAATGCCACACAGTTTTTCGGCGCATTTGACGACAACGCCCTCGAAATCACACGTGCCGATGGTCAGCTATTCACCCTCTTGGGCATGGATTATGGATTTATTGCGGGTAAAAGTTACGCCCCTTTGGCCATGCCGGGCGCTCTGCGGATTCAAGGATGGGACGGCAACGGTAACTCTATAGCGCCGATCACTGTCGCCTGGAGCGCGGACCCACTCGGTGAATTTTCTTTCCATGGTTTCGACCTCCCTGCCCACACAACAACCGGGCTGAGCAAACTAAGTTTTGTTGCATGCATCTACGACGCAAATGATGCATGCACATATCCTTCCGACAATTTAGGGCAATTCGCCCTCGACAACCTTCTCTTGGCGACCCATCTTGACGGGGGTAGCGTGCCTGAACCTTCCACTGTCGCCCTGCTGATGCTTGGCTTGATGGGCTTGGGTTTGCGTCGCCGTCACCTGAAATCTTGATCCCAAACTGAACCTGGAGTTTTCAATGAAATTTCATCGATACGTATTGGGGGTCGGGCTCATTGCCATGACCATGTCAGTCGGCGCACAGACCGGTGGGACCAAAACCTATATTGTCGAGCTGGCCGATGCGCCTGCAGCCACCTATTCTGGTCAGATTCGCGGTCTGGCGGCGACGCGCCCCATGCGTGGCGCGAAACTGGACGCTAACTCACCTAACGTGCGCGCTTACCGGAGCTTCCTCAGCATCCGACAAGACCAGGCACTGGCAAAAATTGGCAATATCCCTACTCTGCATCGCTACTCGGTGGCGTTCAATGGTTTTTCTGCCAGACTGACGGAGGCTCAGGCCAAGGCGCTGGCAAGCTCCGCGGGTGTCAGGTCGATTACCGAGTCCGAAATACACAGGTTGGACACCACCCGCACCCCCGGTTTCCTGGGCATCAATGCACCGGGTGGTTTATGGTCACAGCTGGATGCCAGCGGGTCCGTTGTCAAAGGTGAAAACGTCATCATTGGTGTGATAGACAGTGGCATCTGGCCTGAAAATCCTTCTTTCAGCGACAAAGTCGATGCCTTTGGCACACCCGTTGCCTACAACCAGGTTGGCACTCAAGTGTATGGGCCCCCACCCGCCAAGTGGAAAGGCGTTTGCCAGACGGGGGCCGGGTTTACGGCGGCCATGTGCAACAACAAACTGATTGGCGCACGTTACTACGTGAATGCCTTCAAGAGTAACAATTCGCTGACCACGTTGGAATACGAGTCGCCGCGTGACGGCGATGGCCACGGTAGTCATACTGCGTCGACGGCAGGTGGCAATGCCAACGTGCAGGCCTCCATCAATGGCACAAGCATTGGCGCCATCACAGGTATTGCCCCACGGGCGCGAGTGGCGGCCTACAAGGTTTGCTGGGGGTCCGCTATCTCCGGGAGGGATGCCTGCTATTCGGCTGATATGGTGAAGGCTATCGACGATGCCGTGAGCGATGACGTGGATGTCCTCAATCACTCAATTAGCGGTACGCTCAACAATTTCGTTGATCCGGTCGAAATTGCCTACTTGAATGCAACGACAGCCGGTGTTTTTGTTGCGGCTTCCGCAGGCAACAGCGGTCCCGGCAATGCAGTGGCGCATATCAGCCCCTGGATTATGACGGTCGCGGCATCTACGCACGATCGGCAGTCCATTGCTGATGTGAATCTGGGCAATGGCACCGCATACACCGGTGCGTCGATATTTGCCAGTATTTTGCCGAGCGCACCGATGGTGCTGTCCAGTAGCATCCCGGCCCCGGGTGTTTCGGTCAACAATGCCAATCTGTGCCTTTTGAACAGTCTCGATACAGGTGCCGCCGTAGGCAAAATCGTCGTCTGCGACCGAGGCACCAATGACCGTGTTGAAAAAAGTGCCGAAGTCAAACGCGTAGGGGGGATCGGCATGGTGCTGATCAATCCCGTCACCAGCGATCTTGTGGCGGATTTTCACAGTGTGCCCACCGTGCACTTGCAGTACTCAGTGCGGACAGCAGTGCGCGATTACGTTGCACTCGTGGGTGCGGTTGGTTCAATCAGACCAACCCTCAATCCGACGCCTGTGGTGGCTCCCGTCATGGCCGATTTTTCATCACGTGGCCCCAACCAGGCCAATAACAACATCCTGAAGCCGGACATCACGGGTCCGGGCGTGGAGGTCCTGGCCGCTTATATTGATGTGTCACTGACGCAAGCACAGCACGATGGTGTGGCGCTAGGAACCTTCATTCCCGGACCCGGCGCAAACTTGCTTCAAGGCACTTCAATGTCCAGCCCGCACGTGGCCGGTGCTGCTGCCTTGCTCAAGCAGCTTTATCCGACGTGGTCGCCGGCCGCCATCAAATCAGCCTTGATGACCTCGGCCACTGATGTGAAGCTTGCAACGGGCGCATTGGACGCGAATCGGTGGGGATACGGTGCCGGACACATGGATCCCAATGGTGCGGCCAACCCAGGTCTGATCTATGACATCAGCCCGGCGGACTACGGTCGGTTCTTGTGCGGCTTGAGTCTGGCACCACCAGCGGGTCTTGGTCCGTGCTCAACAGTCGGCACGATTGAACCCTGGAATCTGAACCTGGCTTCTCTGACGGCCTCTGCTGTGCCCTACACGCTCACCTTTAACCGTAGATTGACAAACACCACACTTGCCAGCTCTACTTTTGTGTCAAATGCAAGTGTGCCAGGTTGGAATGTTGTGGTGTCACCTGCCAGTCTGACGATTGCACCCGGTGCCACGGCCAACTTCAGTGTGACGGTGACCGCTGTTTCGGCGACGACTGGGGCCTGGAGCTTCGGCAACCTGACCTGGACCGATGGTGTGCGCACCGTGCGCAGTCCACTCAGCATGCGTCGTGCTCCGTTTACAGCACCTGCCGAGGTGTCTGACACCAGGGCCTCAGGCAAGGGCACCAAAGTCTACTCTATCAACTCCAACTACACAGGCACCCTGTCTGTGGCTGCCACTGGGCTTGTGCCAGCGACTTTGTCTGCTGGTGCTGTGACTTTCAATGCCGTTCAGTGCTTCAATTTCACCGTCCCCTCCGGTGCTCAGTTGGCCCGCTTTCAGCTATTCAACGCCGATACCCTGGGAGGCGCTTCAACGGATCTTGATCTCACCGTCTACAGGGGTGCGAATGGCACAGGAGCCGTAGTCGGGTATGCCGGTCATTCCGGATCGGATGAAATGGTCACATTGCTGAACCCCGCCGGTGGTACTTATTCTGCATGCGTCCTCGGATACGATACGCCTGCTGGTAATACGAGCTTCACGCTATCAAGCTGGGTGGTTGGACCTGCTGTGGGTATACAAACCTTGAGGGCGAGTGCGCCGACTACGGTTTATGGCAATACGGCCACATCCGTTGGTCTGGGCTGGTCGGTAATCGCTGGCAGTCGTTACCTGGGCAATGTCCAATACCGTAATGGCACCGGTGCAGTTATCGGATCAACCATGGTATTTGTGGATAACCACTGAAAGCAATTTCTTGCATATCAAAGAGCCGCTAACTGCGGCTCTTTTTTTGTTTTCAATTGGAATGGTTCAGACTGCGCAGTTCGCAATGCTGAGCGACGCAACTGGCACCCGGATCCGCAATGTATTGACAGTTTGACATCACACCACTGACTTCGTTGCGACGACGTTGCATCGCAGCCAATTGGGCAGTCCAAACCCGCAGTTGCTCGCCGTTGGAAACGGAGGCCGACCATGGCACCCAGGACACGGGACCACCACAACTCTTCTCACCGATTGGCAAAGTGCGACATTGGCTATCGGCGCTGCATCTCGCATCACTTATTTCTGCTTGAATCCGCTTCAACAGCATCGCCTCTGCTTGAGGGTCAATCAGATGCGTGTCGGGTAGTGTGACGGCCCTGTCATTCGGTGGCAGAGAGTGGCAACTTGAGGTTAAAAACATTGCTGCGACAAGCACACACATCCGAAGATACGGCTCAAGCATCTGATTGGATGTTTGTTTTTCATAGAAGGAAACATTCATCGTAAAACTCCCCAAGTGTTTCGTAGTGAACCGGCCCCGGTTTCACGTACAGCTTAGCCACAGCTTTTTCACTTTAACGGACTCTAGCCGAAAAGAGTTGCATGGCTGACCTGATGATCAAACTGTCAGACTATAGAAGGACTGTGCTGCAGACATGGTCCAGTGGCGTTTCGAAAGGCCCAGCAATCATCAGGCAGTGACAATCCAGCCTTCCAGTGAGTCCATGTTTGCGGGCAAACCGTAGCGTGCGTCGCCACTGGCATGGCGGGACTCGGCCCACGCGGCCTGCATCAGACACAACACAGCATCCAGAGAATCACCGCTGGCGTCGTCCGTCAGCAGATCGCGCTGCGCATGCGTCAGCTTGAGGCGCAAGCCCAGTCGGGTCTGGCCATGCTCAAGTGCAGTAATCAGGTCCTTGCGCGCAATCAGGCGCTCCGGCGTCTGACGGGCTTTGTCGTCGCTTTTGTAGCTTCGGTTGCCCAATACTTCACGCGCCAACAAACCAGGGTAGGCTTCAAGAGCCACGCGGCGCGCGTGCCCGTCCGCATCAACGTCCTTCGGATCCCCCGCATGCAGTCCTTGCAAACGCACACCTGCTGCCAGCAACAGAGGCACCCCCGCGTGCAGCATGTAGGCCACCGGCGGATTGACCCATTTCATGGAAGGGCTGGAACCCGCCGGAAGATCTGTCGCCCGGTGGGCAAATTTACCCCCGACGGGCCGTGCATCGCAAAAGGCGGCAAACGTGGCGCGAATCTCCGCCCGGCTCAAGCTTGCATAGTGACGGATGCAATCTTCCCAGACCGTGGGCCACGCCAGTCTCTCGACCAGTTCACGGGGCAGTCCAAACGGGAGATCGAAGCCACCCACCCAACTTTGCGGACGCGCCAACCATTGGGCAAACGCATCCAGGGACGCCATTTGCTCCAAATTTGATAGCAACACACGTCCTTTTTGCGAGGACCCCAGCGCCAGAACGATTGGTTTTTTTCGGGAAGGACTGCTGGAAAAATCACAGCCTACCACTACCACACCAGACACCGCGTCAGGCACGCCCAATAATGCACGCAGTGGCCATCAACTCTTCCAGCAAGGCCAGGGACACTTTGCCCGATACCGAGTAGGGATCCAGCTCCGGCTTCTCTGCGTACTTGAGCAAAATGGAGGCGTTGATCTTGGACATGTTGACCTGCCCCATGGTCCAACCGCCGAACCGGCGTTCGGAAATTTCTTCGTAGTGCAGCAGCACCACATCCTTGTGGCGGGGGTCTCGCTGGATATGACCATATAACTCGCTCACCGGCATGCGACCGCCTTCAATCGCCTGAAGGAAAATACCGCCGCCATAGCAAAGAATGCCCGTGATGCCGCACTCTGGATTGTGCTGGCGCGACTGGCTCAAAATGGCATCAATCGCATCGGCACTGGTGTCGATTGCGCGGCTGGCGTAAAGCAAACGTACCAGCATGATCAGCTTTTCCTTGGCAAAAGCGAGAGGAATTCGCGACGCAAGTTGGAGTCCTTCAGGAAACTGCCCCGCATGACCGAGTTGATCATTTTGCTCTCCACATCTTTCACACCACGCCAGCCCATGCAGAAATGAGTGGCCTCCATCACGATCGCCAGCCCATCCGGCTGGGTCTTCTGCTGAATCAAATCAGCCAGTTGCACAACCGCCTCTTCCTGAATCTGCGGTCGACCCATGACCCACTCCGCCAGACGGGCGTACTTGGACAGGCCAATCACGTTGGTATGCTCATTGGGCAGCACGCCAATCCAGATCTGGCCGATGACCGGGCACAGATGGTGGCTGCAGGCACTGCGCACGGTGATCGGGCCGACAATCATCAACTCGTTCAGGTGTTCGGCGTTGGGGAATTCGGTGATGGTGGGGGCATTGACATAACGACCGCGAAACACCTCGTTGAGGTACATCTTGGCCACACGGCGCGCTGTATTGCCGGTGTTGTGATCGCGTTCGGTGTCGATCACCAGGCTGTTGAGCACGCCTTGCATCTTGTCTTCAACTTCATCGAGCAGTTTTTCCAGCTCGCCCGGCTGGATGAACTCGGCTATGTTGTCGTTGGCATTGAAGCGTTTGCGCGCTGCCAGCAGGCGCTCCCGGATTTTGATGGATACGGGAGTGCCCTCATCGGCATCAATTGGGTTCATGGAGCTTTGACTTTTCATTAACATCGGATGATGGTACCAGCGTTTTAATTGTAGGGTTTTTCAGCATCCGCCCTTGTCAAATGAGCGTCAGCAGCTATCAAATCAGTAGCGATTGCCGCTCAGGAACAAAAGGCTGCGCATCAATCCAAAGGCGACACGGTCCAAAAAGCGCTGGCGCCAAGGCCGGTTGGCATCAACAGCAGGGTCAACCCGGGCCCCGCCATGAACCATGGCGTGCTCCAACCGGGCGCGCAAATCCTGCGCAAAAAACGCATCGTCGACCACCACGTTGGCCTCGCGTGCCAGCAACAAACTTAGAGGATCCAGGTTGGATGAACCCACTGTGGCCCAGTGCCGGTCAATCACCGCGACCTTGGCATGAAGAAAGCTGACCGAATACTCATGAATTTCAACACCTGCGGCCAGCAGGGCGCGGTACACGGGGCGCGCCGCATGGTACTGCATAAAATACTCATACCGGCCCTGCAACAACAAGCGCACCCTCACTCCTCGTCGCGCGGCATGAATCAAGCCTTGGCGCAATTTTCGCCCAGGAAGGAAATAGGCATTGGCGATGATGATTTCTTCGGTCGCCTCACCGATGGCCGTTCGATAGCTGCGCTCGATCCGGGAGCGGTTACGCACGTTGTCGCGCAGCACCAGATCCGCACGGGTGTTGCAGGCGAGTCCGTCCGGGCCAGGAGTTGCGACCTCTGGGGTCACGCCGACTTGCGATGCCGTCACAGCCTCCTGCAGCGCCCGCCAGACGGCCGGAATATCGATCTGACGCGCTTTCCTGCTGGCTTGCAGACGCCACCAGAACTGCGCCATCGTTTCATGCATCTCCTGCACCATCGGACCCGTCACGCGTACCGCGAAGTCAAACCGCGGCGCCTCCAGGGTGCCATGATTGGGGTCAAAATAATCGTCCAGCACATTGATGCCGCCACAAAACGCCACCGCGCCATCGACCACGCACAGCTTTCGATGCAAACGCCGCCAGCGGCTGGGGATCAACATGCCCAAACGGCCAAGCGGCGAAAAAATGCGCCAATTCACACTTGCCGCATTGAAGCGTTCCTTCCACTGCAGCGGGATATCTGGCGTACCGACACCATCTACCACCAAATACACCGAAACACCGCGCAAGGCAGCGCGCTCCAGCGCACTGGCCACACGCTCGCCAGACGCTTCGATACTGAAAATATAGGTCTCCATCCGGACCTCGCGCAGGCTGCGGTCAATAGCTTCCACCAAGGCAGGGAAAAAATCCTCGCCACCCTGCAACAACAGGACTTGATGGCCAGAGGGGAGTTGCGGCATGGACAAGGCGGCTCAGGTCGGCAGGGAGAATTCGGCGATCAAGGGCAAATGATCAGACATGCGCCACCAGATGCGACCACGCGGTACATGGACCCCCAAGGGCAGCAATCCCCTTGCATACACATAATCCAACTGCACGATGGGCATCCGGGCAGGAAAAGTGGGCTGTCGCTCGCCCTCGAAAGTGCTCAAATGCGACGATCGAAATGCCTTGTGCACCAAGGTTCCCCAGTCATTGAAATCACCTGCCACAAGCAGGGGTGCGCCGGACGGCACTTCACGCTCGATAAAACGCTGCAACTGTGCCACCTGGCGCGCGCGGCTGGCCCGGATCAAGCCCAGATGCACCACCAGCACATGCACAGGACATCCATGCACCATCACTTCCACATGCAGCAAACCACGCTGCTCGAACCGATGGTCTGAAATATCTTCATGCTGGTGAGTGACAACAGGCCAGCGCGACAACAAGGCATTGCCATGCTCGCCATGGCGCGTGAATGCGTTGGTGCGGTAGACCGCTTCGTAGCCCTCGGGGGCCAGGAAATCGGCCTGAGGCATATCGGGCCAGCGCGTGAAATACTCCTCCTCCTTGCGATGCATCTTGCGCACTTCCTGCAGACAAACGATGTCTGCATCAAGCTGCTCAACGGCGTGCCCCAGATTGTGAATTTCCAACCTGCGCCGCGGCCCCACACCCTGTACACCCTTGTGAATGTTATAGGTGGCGACACGCACAATATTCATGTTTGAACCCTCGAAGAAGCGAACCTTGGCAACATCAAACAAGCCTCCGCATTAGACGGTGAAAAACAGGCCTCGGCCGCCTGCAAGTAAGGTAACCACTGGTAGTGCGTGTGCTCACGCGGGCTCAAACGAACCGGGGTTCCTGCCGGAACCATTAGACCAAACAAATGCTCCGTATTTCGGGTAACGCCCGGTGCATAACGATGCCGCCAGCGGGGATAAATGTCGTAAACGTTTTCCAGTTCCCAGTCGAACAGGCTACCTGCCAAAGGCCTGCCGGGGCCGCAGTCGATGCCGGTTTCCTCAGCCACTTCACGCACCGCCGTTTGCAAGAAAGTCTCCTGCAGCGCATCTTTGCTGCCGGTCACCGATTGCCAGAAATCCAGTGCATCGGCTCTTTTTATAAGCAATACATCCAGTGCCGGGGTGTAAATAACGACCAGAACGGATTGGGGAATTTTGAAAATTGGAGGCATAAAAAAAGGGCACTTGTCGAGCGCCCTTTCATTCTGCCTGAAGCCCCGCACGGGGGCCTGTTCAAACCGCCTTGACGGGTTCGGCCGTGCGCAGGCGAATGTGCAATTCGCGCAATTGCTTTTCATCCACAGGCGAAGGAGCCTGCGTCAGCAAGCACTGAGCCCGCTGGGTTTTGGGGAAGGCAATCACATCACGGATGGACTCGGCACCCGTCATCAGGGTGACGATACGGTCCAAGCCGAAGGCCAGACCACCATGGGGAGGCGCGCCATATTGCAGGGCATCCAGCAGAAAACCGAATTTATCCTGCGCTTCCTCGGGCGTGATTTTCAGAGCGTCAAACACTTTTTGCTGCACATCGGCGCGGTGGATACGCACCGAGCCACCACCCATCTCCCAGCCGTTGAGCACCATGTCGTAACCTTGGGAAATGCACTTCTCGGGCGCAGTAACCATCCAGTCCTCATGGCCCTCTTTGGGCGCCGTGAACGGATGATGGACTGCCGTGTAACGCTGCGCCTCCTCGTCGAATTCAAACATGGGGAAGTCAACCACCCACATGGGGCGCCAGGCATTCTCAAACAGCCCGTTCTTCTTCCCGAACTCGCTGTGGCCGATTTTGATACGCAGCGCACCGATGGCATCGTTGACGATTTTGGCCTTGTCCGCGCCAAAGAAAATCAGATCGCCATCCTGTGCCTGGGTGCGTGCCAGCACCTCAGCCAGGGCCTTGTCGTGAATGTTCTTGACGATAGGTGACTGCAGTCCATCGCGGCCCTTGGCCAGTTCATTGACCTTGATGTAGGCCAGGCCCTTGGCACCGTAGATCTTGACGAACTCGGTGTACGCGTCAATCTCGCTGCGGCTCAGGCCGCCCACTTCACGCGCACCGCCGGGGATGCGAAGCGCAACCACGCGGCCGCCCTTCATGGTCGCAGCACCAGCGAACACTTTGAAGTCCACATCACCCATGACATCGGTCAACTCGGCAAATTCCAGCGGAATGCGCAGATCGGGCTTGTCGGAGCCGTAGCGATGCATGGCTTCGCTATAAGCCATGACGGGAAACTCGCCCAAATCGACATTCATGGTGTTCTTGAACACCGTGGTGATCATGCCCTGGAACATGTCACGGATTTCCTGCTCACTCAGGAACGAAGTTTCGATATCGATTTGCGTGAATTCAGGCTGACGGTCAGCACGCAGATCCTCGTCGCGGAAGCACTTGGTAATCTGGTAATAACGGTCATAACCGGCCACCATCAGCAGCTGCTTGAACAACTGGGGGCTTTGCGGCAAGGCAAAGAAGTGCCCATCATGCACTCGGCTGGGCACCAGATAGTCACGGGCACCTTCAGGTGTGGACTTGCCCAGCATCGGCGTTTCGATGTCGATGAAACCATTGGCGTCCAGAAACTTGCGCACTTCCATGGACACGCGGTAACGCAGCATCAGGTTGTTCTGCATGTAAGGGCGACGAAGATCCAGCACACGGTGCGTCAAGCGCGTGGTTTCGCTCAGGTTGTCGTCATCCAGCTGGAACGGCGGCGTCACCGAAGGATTGAGCACCGTCAACTCGTGGCACAACAACTCGATCTTGCCGCTCTTGAGGCTGTCGTTGGTCGTGCCTTCAGGACGCGCGCGGACCAGTCCCTTGACCTGGATACAAAACTCATTGCGCAAGCCTTCGGCTGTCTTGAACATCTCAGCGCGATCGGGATCGCACACCACCTGAACATAACCCTCGCGGTCGCGCACATCAACAAAGATCACACCGCCGTGATCGCGACGACGGTTGACCCAACCACACAGGGTTACGGTTTGGCCCAGCAAGGCCTCGGTCACAAGACCGCAATAGTGAGAGCGCATGGCCATAGACAACTTTCAAAGCCCGCCTGGAGGGGCGGCACAGGTTTTCAATAAAAATCAGGAACTTATTTGACGGGCGTGCCAGTGACAGCGGAAGGGGCAACCGACCCCATGGAGATGACGTAAGTCAACGCCTCATCAACACTCATTTTCAATTCAATGACTTCGGCTCGCGGCAGGATCAGGAAGAAACCGCTGGTCGGGTTGGGGGTGGTGGGCACATAAACGCTCACATGATCCGGTCCCAAATGCTCGGCCACTTCACCGCCAGGCGCGCCGGTCTGAAACGCAATGGTCCAGACACCTGCGCGGGGATACTGAACCAACATGGCTTTTCGAAACGCATTGCCATTGCTGGAAAAAAGTGTGTCCGACACCTTTTTCACGCTGTTGTAAATCGATTTGAACACCGGAATATGCGTGAACAACCGGTCCCACTGCTTGAGCCACCAGCGTCCCGCCACATTGGAGACCAGGGCACCCGTGATCAACAGGGCCGAGAAGACCAGGAGCACACCCAAGCCCGGGATGTGGCGCATCTGCTCAATCACCTCAGCGGTCGACTGTGGTGTGACGGCACCCAGACCGGTCAGAAAGCCGCCAAAGATGGCGTCAAGCAGCCCCACCAGCCACAAAAGCACCCACAGGGTGATCGCGAGGGGCAGCCAGACCAGCAAGCCGGTGAGCAGGTACTTCTTTATAGGCACGGCAATCCTGAGGTTAGGTCAAACACGCTCAATGGCAAGCGCAGGAACTGCCACAACCGCCCGCAGCAGCGGCCGGTGCTGAATCTGATTTGGACGATGAACTATCGGAAGGCTTGGCGCTGTCTGTCGAACTCGTTGCTGAATCGGTACTGGCAGGGCTTGTGGCCGGCGCGGAGGTACCCGAGGCACCTCCCTTGAAATCAGTGGCGTACCAGCCTGACCCCTTGAGCTGAAAGCCCGCGGCCGTGACCTGCTTCTTGAAGGCAGAAGCACCACATGTCGGACAGTCGGTCAGAGGGGCGTCCGACATTTTCTGCAACACGTCCTTGGCAAACCCGCAGGACTCGCATTTGTAGGCGTAAATTGGCATGGAGATAGGGCTCTGATTACAAGTTGCAAAGCCTTTAATTATAAGGCGTCGACCCGTTCAGCGCGGCTATTCGGTAAAGTAGCTTAGAAAACCCGTACCCGAACGATCAACTGCATGACCACCAGGCCGAGCAAGAACCCAACGCCACCGTACATCAAAGCCTGCAACAACTTGTTGGTACGCTTTTGTTCGGCCAGCAGTTCTTCCACGACCCGGCCAGAGTTGGACTTGCTGTGTTGCAGGAAATCAAACAGCAGGCGCGGCAACTCCGGCAGGAGCTTGGCATATTGGGGCGCTTCGTTGCGCAGCTGCTCGACCAGCTTGGCCGGTCCCAGCTGATCGATCATCCATTTCTCGAGAAACGGCTTGGCTGTGTTCCAGAGGTCCAGTTCCGGATCAAGCTGGCGTCCCAGTCCTTCGATATTGAGCAGCGTCTTTTGCAGCAGCACCAGTTGCGGTTGAATTTCAACCGAGAAGCGCCGCGAAGTCTGGAACAGGCGCATCAAAACCATCCCCAGGGAAATTTCCTTCAGCGGCCGGTCAAAGTAAGGCTCACACACCGAGCGGATGGCGGACTCAAGTTCATCCACCCGCGTTGCCGCCGGCACCCAGCCTGACTGAATATGCAACTCGGCCACCCGCTTGTAATCGCGCCTGAAAAATGCGGTGAAGTTCTGCGCCAGATACTCCTTATCTGACTCGGTCAGCGTGCCCACAATGCCAAAATCCAGCGAGATGTAGCGACCAAAGGTGGCAGGGTCCAAGCTGACCTGAATATTACCGGGATGCATGTCGCCGTGGAAAAATCCATCCCGAAAGACCTGCGTGAAAAAAATTGTGACACCATCGCGAGCCAGCTTGGGAATATCGACCCCCGCCTCCCGCAGGCGATCCACCTGACTGATGGGGATACCCGTCATGCGCTCCATCACGATGACATCGGTCATACAGTAGTCCCAGAACATCTCCGGAATCAGCACCAAATCAAGTCCAGCCATGTTGCGTCGCAATTGCGCTGCGCTGGACGCCTCCCGCACCAGATCAAGCTCGTCATGCAGGTATTTATCGAATTCAGCCACCACTTCACGCGGTTTGAGGCGCTTGCCATCGGCGGATAATCCCTCGACCCAGCCCGCCATCATGCGCATCAGGCTCAAGTCCTTGTCGATCGCCGCCAGCATGCCGGGACGCAAGACCTTGACTGCCACCTCCCGGGTGCCACCCGACCGGTCCTTGAGCACCGCGAAATGCACTTGTGCAATCGAGGCGCTGGCGATGGGCTCACGATCGAACGAGACGAAGATATCACCGATCTTTTTGTTGAACGAGCGCTCGATAGTGGCAATGGCCACGTCACTGCTGAAAGGTGGCACCCGATCCTGCAGGCGGGCCAACTCGTCCGCGATGTCCAGTGGCATCAGATCGCGCCGGGTGGATAGCACCTGCCCGAACTTGACAAAAATGGGCCCCAGACGCTCAAGCGCCTCGCGGATGCGCTGACCACGCGGTGCATTCAGGTTGCGCCCGACCGACACGATACGGGCAATCACATGCAGCCAGGGTTTCTGAAAACTGGTCAAAAACAATTCGTCAAGGCCGTATCGCAGCACCACCCAGACGATGAACACACCGCGAAACAGGCGCGTCATGTTTGCGCCTGGTCGGCACCCTTGGCGGCAGCCGCTCCGAGGAACTGCCGCAAGGCGGCAGCCATGCCCCGGGCAGCTTGGCCCAAAGCGTGCGCGGGTGCATCGCCAATCACTTTGGAGAGGTCTTCTTCCATATCCCAGCGAACATGATCAACCAGCCAATTCACTTCAGCCGCCAGTTGCACATCACCCTCAATGCGAACAGCAGGCTTGTCGCCACGCAAGGCGGCCTGAGCCAATGCCAACGGGGACTCTTCAGTGACCGCCAAAACCAGATCCGGTTTGGCGCCACTGGGTGCGCGATCCAACAGGCCGGCCGGCGTTGCTACCAGCTCCATAGCAAGAAAGCGCCATTGCATATGGACTACGCGGCCTTTTTGCCTTGCAAGGCGGTTGGTAGCTTCTTTTTCTTGGGAAAGAATGTGATTCAACAACAAAACGAGGCGGCGTTGCACCTCATCCATCAGCCATACGGGCGGCTGAAAATTGGCCGGAGAGAGGGTCTGGAGAAAGCTTTCCAGCAAAAGAAATGGGGACTGTGTTGCCATAGTCCCCATTATTCCCTGTTTATGCATTGAATTTCCCCCAAGCGTCGGGGAAACCTCACCCGCCGCCGGCGCTTACTGCAATGCCTGCACCCCGGCGACCAGCCAACCACCACTACCGCTTTTCGGCTTGGTCATGTTCCAGACTTCCCGGAACGGGCTCGGGCCGGCAGAAGGTTCTTCACGAATCATGCCGGAAAACTCCACACTGGCCATGTATTCATTGCCCAGATCTTCGATACCCAGCAACTGAGCTTCGATCATCACTACATCGGTCAGATTGACGGGACCACCGGTGTGAACCTCGCGTTCATTGAGTTGGGTCTGGATTTCCGCCAGCATGGTGTCCGTCATCATGACCCGCAGTGCATTGACGTCCGACTTGTCCCACGCTGCCTGCAGGGAGATGAAATTCGTCTTTGCGGCCTTCAAGAAGCCATCAGTGTCAAAGCCGGCAGGGATACCCCAGCTTTGCGAACCCGACAGACCCGACGAACCCGCCAGGCCAGCGCCAATCATTGAGCCAGAAGCAGTCCCTGTCTTGGTGGCGTCAAATGCCATGCTGTTGCGCTCCCAAGGGCGCGCCGAGGCGTCGTTGCCGACATTTTCGGGACGGTAACTCGCCGGCGCCTGCGCAGCACCGCCTCCTGGTGTTGCACCCTGGAATGCAAACGGGGAGCTAGCACCACCCTGGGCTTGCGCAGCCTTGCGGGAACGCATGAACCAACCCACGGCCATCATGATCACCAAGGCAAGCAGCGCAAACATCATGAATTGCCCCATGCCCTCACCCAGACCCAGCGAGCTCGCCAACCAAGCCAAGCCCAGTCCGGCCGCCAGACCACCCAGCATGGCACCCCATGGCTTCTTCGGTGCAACAGCAGGTGCAGTTGGTGCGGGCGCCGCAGGCTTCGTCGCACCCTGCGTCGGCGTCGCCTGACGCTGTGTCACATTGCTGGACTGCTGTCCGACGGACTTGCCGCCACCCATGCGTTTTGCGGCCTCGGCATTGAAGCCGGCCAAGACCAAAAACACCGCCAATATCAAAGACCAGAATTTCATGATGTCTCCAAAAAACTCATTCGCACATTGGGATTATTCCCAGATTCGCAAGCTTCAGCACTTGATTCCAACATGCAAGGCTACCAGCCCGCCGGTGAGGTTGTGGTAATCCACATGGCCAAAGCCATTATTTTGCATAAGGGCTTTCAACTCTTCCTGCCCCGGATGCATACGAATCGACTCAGCCAGGTAACGGTAGCTGGCATCATCACCCGCGACCAACTGACCCAACTTGGGTAAGACCTTGAACGAATACCAGTCGTAAACCTTCTCCAAGGGGGGGGCCACCTTGGAAAACTCCAGCACCAGCAACTTGCCCCCGGGCTTGAGCACGCGGTTCATCTCGGTCAGGGCCAGATCCTTGTGGGTCATGTTGCGCAAGCCAAATGCCACACTCACGACATCGAAATGGTTGTTGGGAAACGGCAGCTTCTCGGCATCACACACCAACGTGGGCAATGAAACACCTGCATCCAGCAAACGATTGCGCCCGGTTCGCAACATGGCTTCATTGATGTCGGTGTGCACCACACGGCCGGTTTTACCCACTTTTTTGGAAAAAGCCAGCGCCAGATCGCCGGTGCCTCCCGCGATGTCCAGCACCTGATAACCCTCGCGGATATTGGCCACCATCACGGTGAATGCCTTCCAGGCACGGTGCAGGCCCATCGACATCAAGTCGTTCATCAAGTCGTACTTGGGCGCGACCGAATCAAACACGCCTCGCACGTGTTTTGCCTTCTCGGCCTCGTCAACCGATTGGAAACCAAAATGTGTTGTTGTCATGGCTGCAATACTAGATCCGAAATGCGACGCTGTGCATCTTTTGATGACACCGCGCCTGATAACTCAGTGACTGGCGCATCCGTGGCCGGCTTTTTCGGGCATGGGCGCATCGCGGTCCACCCCGGCGGCGGTCAAGCGGACACTGTAGTCAGCCCACAGTTTTTCCTGCTGAGAGCCCAGGAAATAGAGGTAATCCCACGAGAAAATGCCTGAATCGTGCCCATCCGAAAAGGCTGGCTGAACCGCGTAGTTGCCTACCGGCTCCAGCCCGACCAGGCCAACCTCGCGCTTGCCGCTTTGCAGCACCTCCTGGCCAGGCCCGTGACCCTGCACCTCGGCAGAGGGGGAATACACGCGCATCAGCTCGAACGGGATACGGAACTCGGCCCCGTCAGAAAAGCTCACCTCCAGCACTTTCGACTGGCTGTGCACCGTAATCGACTGCGGCGTCGGAGCGCCTGAATGCAAACCTGCCATGTTTGACCACCTCTGAAAAAATTGAAGCCCTTACACCAGCACCCGCTCAATGCCGCCATCGTTGGCACGCTTGACATAGTCCGGCATCCATTGCGTACCCAGAATCTGGTTCGCCATCTCCACCACAATGTAATCTGCCTCCAGCAACCCATTGCTCAAGTCGTCACCATAGCGGCTCAAACCCTGCAGACAGGCCGGGCAGGAGGTCAACATCTTGATGTTTTCCTTCGGTGCCAAACCGCCTTTTTCGCGCAGTTGAGTCTCGTTTTTGCGAATCTCTTCTTCCTTGCGAAAACGCACTTGCGTCGAAATGTCGGGCCGATTCAGCGCCAGCGTGCCAGACTCACCGCAGCAGCGGTCTGACTGGATCACGTTATCACCCAGCAAGGCCTTCACGGTCTTGATCGGCTCCTGCAGTTTCATCGGGCTGTGGCAGGGATCGTGGAACAGGAAGGAGCCCGCATTTTGCAGGGTGATGCCCTTCTCCAGCAGGTATTCATGAATGTCGATGATGCGACTGCCAGGGAATATCTTGTCGAATTCATAGCCCTGCAACTGGTCGTAACAGGTGCCACAACTCACCACCACGGTCTTGATGTCCAGGTAGTTCAAGGTGTTGGCAACCCGATGGAACAGCACCCGGTTGTCGGTGATCATCTTCTCGGCTTTGTCGAACAAACCCGAACCGCGCTGCGGATAACCACAGCACAGATAACCCGGTGGCAGCACCGTTTGCACACCCGCGTGCCACAGCATGGCCTGCGTGGCCAGGCCCACCTGGCTGAACAGGCGCTCGGAGCCACAGCCGGGAAAATAGAACACGGCCTCGGTCTCCGCAGTCGTGGTCTTCGGGTCGCGGATGATGGGCACGTAGTCTTTGTCTTCAATATCCAACAAGGCGCGGGCGGTCTTCTTGGGCAAGCCGCCAGGGAGCTTCTTGTTCACGAAGTGGATGATCTGCTCCTTGATCGGCGCAGTCCCCAGCGTGGCGGGCGGGGCCTTGGTCTGCTTGCGGGCGATGACCTTCATCACGTCAGCTGCCAGACGCTGCGCCTTGATCGCCACATCGACCATCATGGAACGGGCAAACTTGATGGTCTCGGGATTGGTGGCGTTGAGCATGAACATGGCGGCCGCCCCTGCCGGACGGAAACTCTTCTTGCCCATCTTGCGCAGAAGATTGCGCATGTTCATGGTGACATCGCCAAAGTCAATGTTCACCGGACACGGCGACAGACACTTGTGACAAACCGTGCAGTGGTCGGCCACATCTTCAAACTCCTGCCAATGACGGATAGAGATGCCGCGGCGTGTCTGCTCTTCGTAAAGGAACGCCTCCACCAACAAGGACGTGGCCAGAATCTTGTTGCGCGGGCTGTAAAGCAGGTTGGCGCGCGGCACGTGAGTGGCACACACCGGTTTGCACTTGCCGCAGCGCAGGCAGTCTTTCACGCTGTCGGCAATGGCGCCAATATCGCTTTGCTGCATGATGAGCGACTCGTGCCCCATCAGCCCGAAGCTGGGGGTATAGGCATTGGTTAAATCGGAGCTTAGTCCTTGATCTATCTGCGCGGAATGCTCTAAATTTCGCAGCAACTTGCCCTTGTTGAAACGCCCTTGCGGATCCACCTTGGCCTTGTACTCGGTAAAGGGCCGCAGCTCTTCATCGGTCAGGAATTCCAGCTTGGTGATGCCAATGCCGTGTTCGCCGGAAATCACACCGTCGAGTGAGCGCGCCAGCGCCATGATGCGTTTCACAGCGCCATGCGCCGCCTGCAACATTTCGTAGTCGTCACTGTTGACAGGCAGGTTGGTATGCACGTTACCGTCGCCCGCGTGCATGTGCAGAGCCGCCCAGACACGGCCCTTCAGCACGCGTTGGTGAATGGTATTGCACTCCAGCAGGATGGGCTCGAAGGCACCACCGGTGAAGATGTGCTGCAGCGGTGCCCGAAGTTGAGTCTTCCAGCTGGCGCGCAAAGTATGGTCCTGCAACTGGGGAAACAGCGCCTCCACATCCCGCTGCCAGCCCTGCCATTGCGTACGCACATCACGAATCAGGGTCAGCGCCTGCACCACCCGGTCTTCGAGCAATTCAGCCGACGCAATCTCATTGGCGTCGTCGTGCTTGCCCAGAGGCAAATCGCCTTTGGCAAAGAAGTCTTCCAGCGCGTCGCACAAGGCAATCTTGTTGTTCAGACTCAACTCGATGTTGATGCGCTCGATACCGTCGGTGTATTCCGCCATGCGCGGCAAAGGAATCACCACGTCTTCGTTGATCTTGAAGGCATTGGTATGCCTGGAGATTGCCGCGGTGCGCTTGCGGTCCAGCCAGAACTTCTTGCGCGCCTCGGGGCTGATGGCGATGAAGCCCTCGCCGCTGCGTGAATTCGCAATGCGGACCACCTCGGAGGTGGCACGCGCCACCGCATCGGCGTCGTCACCCGCGATGTCGCCAAACAACACCATCTTGGGCAGGCCACCGCGCTTGGACTTGGTGGCATAACCCACGGCCTTGAGGTAGCGATCATCCAGATGCTCCAGGCCGGCCAGCAGCACGCCCGAGCGCTTTTGCTCGGCAAACATCAAGTCCTTGATCTCCACAATGCTGGGCACTGCGTCCCTGGCATTGCCAAAAAATTCCAGGCACACGGTGCGCGTGTGCACCGGCATGCGGTGCACCACCCAACGGGCACTGGTAATCAGGCCGTCACAGCCTTCTTTCTGGATACCCGGCAGACCACTCAGGAACTTGTCAGTGACATCCTTGCCCAGCCCCTCCTTGCGAAATGACTTGCCTGAAATATCCAGCCGTTCGGTGCGGATCGGGGTTTTGCCGTCAGCCTTGAAATATTTCAGTTCGAAACTGGCCACTTCAGCATCGTGAATCTTGCCCATGTTGTGGTTCAGGCGCGTCACCTCCAGCCACTCGGCTTGCGGCGTCACCATGCGCCAGCTGGCAAGGTTGTCCAGCGCTGTGCCCCACAGCACGGCCTTCTTTCCGCCTGCGTTCATGGCGATATTGCCGCCAATGCACGACGCCTCGGCCGAGGTCGGGTCCACCGCAAACACAAAACCGCCGCGTTCGGCCGCATCAGCCACACGTTGGGTAACCACGCCCGCTTCGGTCCAGACCGTGGCCACAGGCTGGGACAAGCCCGGTAGCGTCAGCATCTCGACTTCGGTCATGGCTTCGAGCTTTTCGGTGTTGATGACCACGCTCTTCCAGGTCAGGGGAACCGCACCACCCGTGTAGCCGGTGCCGCCACCCCGGGGGATGATGGTCAGTCCCAGGTCAATACAGCCTTTGACCAAACCCGCCATTTCCAGCTCGGTGTCGGGCGTCAGCACCACGAACGGGTACTCCACACGCCAGTCGGTGGCATCGGTCACGTGACTGACGCGCGAGAGACCATCGAACTTGATGTTGTCTTTGGCCGTCAGCTTGACCAGCAGCTTCTGCGTCTTGCGCCGCAACGATGCTGTTTCGATGAAGGCCGCATCAAAAGCCTGCACAGCCGCATTGGCACCCTTGAGAAGTTCACCCACCAAAGCGTCGCGCTCGGGGTCGGTTTCGGGCGTGCGGCGCTTTTGCACCTCGCCCAGGCGATGCTGCAACGCCTCGACCAGCAGCACACGCCGCTTGGGGTTGTCCAGCAGGTCATCCTGCAAATAGGGGTTGCGCTGCACCACCCAGATGTCACCCAACACCTCATACAACATGCGGGCGGACCGGCCCGTACGGCGTTCATCGCGCAGGCGGTTCAGCCATTCCCAGGCTGGTGCACCCAGCAAGCGGATCACGATTTCACGGTCTGAAAACGAGGTGTAGTTGTAGGGAATTTCGCGAATGCGGGCGTGCGCGTGCTGCTCGTGAGCGGACGCGGACACTAAATGATTGAGCTGGATGGGGGCGTTCATCGGGTTGTGTAGTTACAGCCAGAACGTGACACGGGGTGGCGTGAAGCTGCGCCCGGCTGGGCTGAGATGTTACCGCAGTGCAGCATTCACCCACTGACCGGATGGACTCCACCTGATGGAAACCCCGATAACCGCCGGTAAAAAACAGGTGTTTAATGGTTCGCTCGGGTCTTGACTTATTTTTGTCGCATAAGCGTCACAGTGCCCCATTAAGCTCGTCCCTCTTACACCCAAGGAGTTCGCATGAAATTGAAATTTGCTGCCATTGGCCTTGCAGCCGCATGTTCGCTGTCGGTCCAGGCACAAACCGAAGTCCAGTGGTGGCACTCAATGACCGCCGTCAACGGCGAATGGGTCAATGATCTGGCCAAGGACTTCAATGCCAGCCAGAAGGATTACAAAATTGTGCCTACCTACAAAGGTAGTTATGACGAGTCAATGACCGCCGCCGTGGCGGCCTTCAGGGCGGGTAACGCGCCCCACATCCTGCAGGTATTTGAGGTTGGCACCGCCACCATGATGGCCAGCAAGGGCGCCATCGTGCCCGTAGGGCAGGTCATGAAGGACGCAGGTTACAAATTTGACCCCACGGCCTATGTATCGGCCGTGGCCGGCTACTACACCGCACCCAATGGCCAGATGCTGAGCTTCCCGTTCAACAGTTCGACCACGGTGTTCTATATCAACAAGGACGCCTTCAAAGCCGCCGGACTCGATACCAGCAAAGCACCCAGCACCTGGCCCGAAGTGGCACTGGCGGCCGCCAAGCTCAAGGCCAGTGGCCATAAATGCCCCTTCACCACCGCCTGGCAGGGCTGGACCCAGCTGGAGAGCTTCTCCGCCTGGCACAACGTGGAATTCGCCAGCAAGTCCAACGGTCTGGCTGGACTGGATGCACGCCTGAAGGTGGATTCCCCCCTGCATCAGCGGCATATCGAAAACCTGGCCAACATGTCCAAACAGGGTCTGTTTGTCTACAAAGGCCGTGGCAACGTACCTGAAGCCAGCTTCATTTCGGGCGAATGCGCCATGATCACCACCTCGGCCGGTTTTTACGGCAATGTGGCCAAGAACGCCAAGTTTGGCTATGGCCTGGCCACGCTGCCCTACTACCCTGATGTGCCCGGTGCGCCGCAAAACACGGTCATTGGCGGTGCCAGCCTGTGGGTGATGGCCGGCAAGAAGCCTGCTGAGTACAAGGGTGTGGCCGCCTTCTTCAACTACGTGTCCAGTCCCGAAGTGCAATCCGCCAGCCACAAGCGCACCGGCTACCTGCCCATCACCACGGCGGCTTACCAGTTGACTGAGAAATCCGGCTTTTACAAGGAAAAACCCGGAACCGACGTCGCCGTGTCGCAGATGATCCGCAAGGTCACGGACAAGAGCCGGGGCATCCGCCTGGGCAACTATGTGCAGATCCGTGCGGTGGAGGACGAAGAACTCGAACAAGTCTGGAACGGCAAGAAATCCGCCAAGGAGGCACTGGACGCCATTGTCAAACGTGGCAACGAGCATCTGGAACGGTTCCAGAAGGCCAACAAGTCCTGAAACACCTGACGGACTTTTAAAAACACGCCGGACCGGACACTTAAGCGAAACTTATGGAAAAGCGCGTTCAGTTCCGGTCTGTGTACCTGCCCTGGCTGCTGCTGGCACCCCAGGTGCTGGTGATTGGCGTGTTTTTTTTCTGGCCTGCGGCGCAAGCCCTGCTCCAGTCATTTCAGGTGCAGGATGCCTTTGGCACCTCCACGGAATGGGTCGGGCTGGAAAACTTCAAACGCTTATGGGCGGATGACAGCTACCTGGCCTCTTTCAAGACAACCGCACTGTTCTCGATTCTGGTCGCGGTTCTGGGTATTGGCCTGTCCTTGATGCTGGCTATTTTTGCCGACCGCATCATCAAAGCCGCCATGTTCTACAAGACCCTGCTGATCGTGCCCTACGCCGTGGCACCTGCCGTGGCGGGCGTACTGTGGATCTTCATGTTTTCGCCCTCCCTGGGCGTGGTGGCTTACGCATTGGGGCACCTGGGCATCAACTGGAATCACCTGCTCAACGAAGGCCATGCCATGACACTGATCGTGATGGCCGCCGTCTGGAAGCAGATTTCCTACAACTTCCTGTTTTTCCTCGCGGGCTTGCAGTCCATTCCCAAGTCCCTGATTGAAGCCGCGGCGATTGATGGCGCGAAACCCTGGCGACGCTTCTGGACGATTCAGTTTCCCCTGCTCTCACCCACCACTTTTTTCCTGCTGGTCATCAACATGGTGTATGCCTTCTTCGACACCTTTGCCATTGTGGATGCAACCACCCACGGCGGCCCGGGGCAGGCGACCTCGATTCTGGTCTACAAGGTTTATTACGATGGGTTCAAGGCCATGGACCTGGGTGGCTCGGCGGCCCAGTCAGTGGTCCTGATGACGATCGTGATCGCGTTGACGGTGCTGCAATTCCGCTTTGTCGAAAAACGCGTCAACTACTGATGCACCCAAGCCATGGTTGAACGCAGTCCCTTTTTGACCTTTCTGGCCCATGCCGTGATGATCATTGGCGTCATCATCGTCGCCTTTCCGTTGTACCTGGCCTTTGTTGCCTCCACGCACACCGCACAGGAAATTGTGCAGGCCCCGATGCCGCTGCTGCCTGGCAGCCATCTATGGGAAACGTATACCAAGGCATTGCTGGGCGGCGGCAGTGGATCGGGTTCCACCGCCCCTGTTGCGCACATGATGTGGGTCAGTCTGGTCACGGCGCTGGTGATCACATTTGGCAAGATCGCCATTTCGCTCCTGTCGGCTTTCGCCATTGTGTATTTCCGTTTCCCCTTCAAAGGCTTCTTTTTCTGGGCGATTTTTGTCACCCTGATGCTGCCGGTGGAGGTGCGCATTGGCCCCACCTACAAGGTGGTATCGGATTTGGGCATGCTCAACTCCTATGCGGGCTTGACCATTCCGCTGATCGCTTCGGCTACCGCCACCTTCCTGTTTCGCCAGTTTTTCATGACCGTGCCAGACGAACTGGTTGAGGCTGCACGCATGGACGGCGCAGGGCCGATGCGCTTTTTCAAGGACATCCTGCTGCCCCTGTCCAAAACCTCGATTGCTGCGCTGTTTGTAATCCAGTTCATCTACGGCTGGAACCAGTACCTGTGGCCGCTGCTGGCCACCACATCGGAAGACATGTACCCGGTGGTTGTCGGCATCAAGATGATGGTGGCTGGCGGCGATTCTCAAAACGAATGGAACGTGGTCATGGCCACCGCCCTGCTGGCCATGCTGCCCCCGGCCGCGGTCGTGATCCTGATGCAAAAATGGTTCGTTAAAGGCCTGGTGGACACAGAAAAATAATGGCTTCAATCACTCTTAAAAACGTCCTCAAGCGCTATGGTTCGGGCAAGTCCGCCAACCAGGTCATCCATGGCGTGAACGCCGACATTCTGGACGGCGAGTTCATCGTGATCGTGGGCCCTTCAGGCTGCGGCAAATCCACTTTGTTGCGCATGGTGGCGGGGCTGGAAGAAATCAGCGGCGGTGAGATCTCCATTGGCAATCGGGTTGTCAATGACCTGGAACCCTCCGAGCGCGATATCGCCATGGTGTTCCAGAACTACGCCTTGTACCCGCACATGAGCGTGTTCGAGAACATGGCCTATGGGCTCAAGATTGCCAAGGTGCCCCTGGAGGAAATCAAAGCCCGGGTCAACAAGGCCGCCCGGATTCTGGAAATCGGACCTTTTTTGCAGCGCAAGCCACGAGAGCTTTCCGGCGGGCAGCGCCAGCGGGTGGCCATGGGTCGCGCCATCGTGCGCCAGCCGCAGGTGTTTCTGTTTGACGAGCCCCTGAGCAACCTTGACGCCAAGCTTCGCGCGCAGACCCGACTGGAGATTCAGAAGCTGCATCGCGAGCTGGGTATTACCGCGCTGTTCGTCACGCACGACCAGGTGGAAGCCATGACATTGGCCCAGCGCATGCTGGTCATGAACGCCGGTGTGGTGGAACAGTTCGGCACGCCCGAAGAGGTCTATACCCAACCTGCCACCACTTTTGTCGCCAGCTTCATGGGCTCGCCGCCCATGAATCTTTTGAAGAACGCACCGGACGCCAAGGCAGGCACCATCGCCGGCGTGCGCCCCGAGCATTTGGACATCACTGCCGCCGGCTGGGCACTGCGGGTGGAAGCCGTGGAAATGCTGGGTGCCGAGCGTCTGATCTACGGCCGATGGGTGCACGGCAGCGGCGACGAGATGGTGATCATCCGCACCGAAGAGTCACATGCAGTGCCTGCCTTGGGCAGCACGATCCACGTCACGCCGCGTAGGGACAAGATGCACTGGTTTGACGCCGGCACCGGCAAGCGCAGGGAAGCCCCCTGATGCTGCCGGTCGACGCCGACAACTGGCCTTACCCGCGCTGGATAGCGCACCGGGGCGCCGGCAAGCTGGCCCCTGAGAACACGCTGGCCGCCTTGCGTCTGGGCGCCAGCCATGGCTACCGCATGTTCGAATGCGACGTCAAGCTCAGTGCCGACGGCATCCCTTTCCTGATGCACGACGCCACACTGCAGCGCACCACCAACGGCCCCCGACTGCTGGGTGCCGCCGCCAGCCCTATGGGCGGCGACCATCCCTGGAGCGCCCTGTCGCAACTCGATGCCGGCAGCTGGCACTCCCGCAGCTTTGCGGGCGAGCCTCTGCCCAGCCTGGAGAACATTGCGCGCTATTGCCTGCAAAACGGTTTTTTCCTGAACATCGAAATCAAACCCACGCCGGGTCAGGAACGCCAGACCGGCGACGTAGTGGCAAACCATGCCGCACGGTTCTGGCAAGGTGCCGCCGTGCCGCCACTGCTGACATCCTTCAACCCGGAAGCATTGGAGGCAGCCCGCGATGCCCAAGTCCGGCTGCCACGCGGCCTGTTGCTGGACACCTTGTGGAAAGGCTGGCTGGAGACTGCCCTGTCGCTGGAATGCGTGGCCATTGTCTGCAACCATGCCTTGTGGGACACATCCAGCGTCACACAGGCCAGAAGGGCGGGCTTTCGAATGCTCAGCTACACCGTGAACGACGAGTGGGCGGCCGAACGCCTGATCCAGCTGGGTACGGACGGCATCATCACCGACCGGGTGGACCTTTTTTCGCCGGCCTGACGATGTCTGGCCTTTGCTATGATTTTCGTCCCAATCTCCCTCTTCCAAGAAAACCGACTCATATGGCAACGAACTTGAAACGAGTTGGCATGGCACTGGCCGCCAGCGCCCTGCTGTGCATAGGATCTGCACATGCAGCAGACCCCAAGGTACTGAACATTTACAACTGGTCCGACTACATCGCCGAAGACACAATCAAGAATTTCGAAAAAGAAACCGGCATCAAGGTTCGCTACGACACCTACGACAACAACGAGACCCTGCACGCCAAGCTGGTGGCGGGCAAAACCGGCTACGACATCGTGGTGCCCGGCTCTCACTTTGCCAAAAACCAGATCGAAGGCGGGCTGCTGCAAAAGCTGGACCGCAGCAAGCTCACCAACTGGGGCAATCTGGACAAAGGCCTGCTGGAACAACTGGCCAAGGTCGACCCAGGCAACGCCTACCTGGTGGACTGGATGTGGGGCTATGTCACGGTGGGCATCAACGTCAACAAGGTCAAGGCGGCGCTGGGCACCCTGCCCATGCCCGAGAACGCATGGAGTCTGTTGTTTGACCCCCAATACGTCAGCAAACTCAAAAGCTGTGGCGTGAGCGTGCTGGACTCCGCCTCCGAGGTACTGCCCGCAGCCCTGTTGTACGTTGGCAAACCCGCCTACAGCCGCGATGCGGCCGACTATGCCGAAGCCGCCAGGCTGCTCAAAAGCATTCGCCCCTATGTCACGCGCTTTTCGTCATCCGGGTACATCGAGGAGATGGCCAGTGGTGCCACCTGCCTGGTCATGGGTTTTTCCGGTGATATCAACATCGCCCGCAATCGTGCTTTGGAGGCCAAGGCCAAGCCGCCGGTGGTGATTGAAGCCTTGGTACCCAAAACCGGCGCCACGCTGTTCTTTGACACCATGGCGATCCCCAAGGATGCGCCCAACGTGGCCAACGCCCATTTGTTCATCAACTACATCCTGCGGCCCGAAGTGCATGCAGCGCTCACCAACAAGGTGTTTTATGCCAACCCGAACGCCGCATCCCTCAAGTTTGTGAAAAAGGAAGTGGCCGCAAACAAATCCATCTTCCTGGATGCGGCTGCCACCAAGACCATGATTGCACCGGACGCCCTGCCGCAGGATATTCGCCGGGTGCAGACTCGCACCTTCACGAATTTCAAGGCGGACAAGTAAATCCGGGGCGGCTGGCGGGTGGTCAGGCCCGCCAGCCGCGCAGCATGAGCCACTGGCTGGTGGCACACAGCAGTGTCATGCCTGCGTAGGTCGTCATCTTGCCGTCACGGCCAAAAAACCACAGGCCAAGCACAAGAGTCACCGCGCTCACTATAAAATTAATAGCTATCTGCGTCCATGCGGCAAGGGCTACAG
Source organism: Rhodoferax sp. (assembly GCF_018780565.1). Taxonomy (GTDB): domain Bacteria; phylum Pseudomonadota; class Gammaproteobacteria; order Burkholderiales; family Burkholderiaceae_C; genus Rhodoferax. The sequence continues at coordinate 365,896 of NZ_JADMJN010000003.1, read as the reverse complement.
GCCTATTTTTCATAAGAATTGGGGCACACAGCGCCACCAGCACCGCTACAAACAATGCAGGGGCGAGGAAGTTCAACAGGTGAATCAGCAGGTCAATCGGGCCCATGGCGGGTGATATCTGTAGCAATGGCGCAATGTCCGGGGTTGATGGGCTCGCGCTGATTTTATAATCAGCGCATGGCAGTCTGGGCTTTAGGCATCAATCACACGACCGCGCCGCTCGATCTGCGTGGCCGGTTTGCGTTCGCCATGGACCAGATTGAGCCCACCTTGCGGGGGTTGCGCGAGTCACTTTCACGCCAGCCCGAGGCGGCCCTCATCTCCACCTGCAACCGTACCGAAATCTACTGCGCTGGTGACAAGCCCGAGCTGGAACACACGCTGGACTGGCTGGCGCATTCAGGTGGTGTCTCCCCAGCCCTGCTGCGCTCCCACTCCTACACGCTGGAAAACGGCCATGCCGCACGTCACGCCTTTCGGGTGGCCAGCGGGCTGGACTCCATGGTGCTGGGCGAGCCGCAAATCCTGGGTCAGCTGAAAGATGCAGTGCGCGCCGCCGAAGCTGCGGGTGCCTTGGGCACCACGCTCAGCCAGTTGTTCCAGCGCTCGTTTGCTGTGGCCAAAGAGGTGCGCACCTCGACCGAGATTGGCGCCCACTCCATCAGCATGGCCGCCGCCGCCGTGCGACTGGCCGGGCAATTGTTTGAAGACCTGAGCGACGTCAGAGTCCTGTTCGTGGGGGCTGGCGAAATGATTGAGCTGTGCGCCACCCACTTTGCAGCCAAGAACCCCAAACAACTGGCCATTGCCAACCGCACACTGGAGCGCGGCGAAAAACTCGCCACCCGCTTTGGCGGTGAAGTCATGCGCCTGGCCGACCTGCCGGACCGTTTGCACGAGTTTGATGCCGTTATCAGCTGCACCGCCAGCACCTTGCCCATCATTGGCCTGGGTGCGGTCGAACGCGCCCTGAAACGCCGCAAGCGCCGCCCCATGTTCATGGTGGACCTGGCCGTGCCGCGCGACATTGAACCCGAGGTCAAGGCGCTGGAAGACATCTACCTCTACACGGTGGACGATCTTGCCGGTGTGGTGCAAACCGCGCAAGCCAGTCGGCAGGCTGCTGTGGCCCAGGCCGAGGCCATTGTGGACGCCGGTGTGCAAAGCTTCATGCATTGGGTGGACCAGCGCGGCTCGGTACCCCTGATTCAGCAACTCAACGCCCAGGCCGATGAATGGCGTGCCGGCGAAATCGTCCGGGCCCGCAAGCTGCTGGCCAAGGGCGAGGATGTGGACGCCGTGCTGGAAGCCCTGTCCAAAGGACTGACCCAGAAAATGCTGCATGGCGCCATGGCCGAATTGCATGCGGGAGACGCCACGGCCCGCGAACGCGCCAGCACTGCTATCCAGCATTTCTTTTTGCGCAAAGAGCGTTAGCTGGGTTAATTACTTTTCTCTGGGTCTCCCCCTCTCCCACCCCACCGGGTGGAAGAGGGAGCCAACTGCCATATTTGGCCAAGTCTTTTAAGGAAAGAAGTGCAAATGCCTTGGTACGTTGTGGCAACGGAATCTCTCTTTCTTTCCATACTTTCTCTCTCGTAGCTTCATGAAACCTTTTTTGCGCCAACAACTTGCCCGCTACGTCGACCGTCTGGGAGAGCTTGAATTTTTGCTCTCGCGCGAAGACATCATGAAAGACATGAAGCAGTTCCTGGTGCTGTCGCGCGAGCACACCGACGTGGCCGCCGTGGCCAGCCGCTGGACGCGCTACCAGCAGCGCGAAGCCGACCTGGCCGCGGGCCAAGAGATGCTTTCCGGCGCCTCTGGCGATGCGGACATGGCCGAGATGGCACAGGAAGAAATCGACAACGCCACCGCCGAGATCGCCCAGCTCGAAGGCGAACTGCAGCGCATGCTGCTGCCCAAAGACCCCGACGACGCCCGCCCCGCCTTTGTGGAGATTCGCGCCGGCACCGGTGGTGACGAATCGGCCCTGTTTGCCGGCGACCTGCTGCGCATGTACACCCGCTACGGCGACCGCTGTGGCTGGAAGACCGAGATCGTCAGCGAATCGCCCAGCGAACTGGGTGGCTACAAGGAGGTCGTCATCCGCATGGAAGGCGACAATGTGTACGGCGCGCTCAAGTTCGAGTCGGGCGGCCACCGCGTGCAGCGCGTGCCCGCCACCGAGACACAAGGTCGCATCCACACCAGCGCTTGTACGGTAGCGGTGCTGGCCGAGCAGGACGAGGCCGAAGCCATCAAGATCAACCCCTCGGATCTGCGCATCGACACCTACCGCGCCAGCGGCGCCGGTGGCCAGCACATCAACAAGACCGACTCGGCGGTGCGTATCACGCACATCCCCACCGGCATCGTGGCGGAATGCCAGGACGGCCGCAGCCAGCACAGCAACAAGGCCCAAGCCCTGAAAGTGCTGACCGCCCGTATCCACGAAAAAGACCGCAGCGAGCGCGCCGCCAAGGACGCCGCCGAGCGTAAGAGTCTGGTTGGCAGTGGCGATCGCAGTGACCGCATTCGCACCTACAACTTCCCACAGGGTCGCCTGACCGACCACCGTATCAACCTCACGCTGTACAAGCTGCTGGGCATCATGGAAGGCGATCTGGACGACGTGGTGCAAGCGCTGCAGGCCTATGAAGCCGCACAGCAACTGGCGGCGCTGGAAGTGGGTGCAGGCGCTTAAGGTGATGACCGTCGCCCAAGCCCTCAGCGCCGCCCTGGCCCTTGGTCTGGACCGGCTGGACGCGCAGTTGCTGCTGCTGCACGCCCTGGGCAAGACCGAGACCCAGCGCGCCTGGCTGCTGGCGCACGACGCCGACGTGCTGCCAGCAACATGCGAAACCGATTTTCTGGCACTTGTGCGACGCCGCGCCACCGGCGAGCCCTTGGCTTATCTGAGCGGCCATAAAGAATTTTTCGGCCTGGACCTGGCCGTAGACGCCCGCGTGCTGGTGCCCCGCCCGGACACCGAAACCCTGGTGGACTGGGCGCTGGAAGTTCTCGGCGACATTCTCCAGGCATCGGTCATCGACCTGGGCACCGGCAGCGGTGCTATCGCCCTGGCGCTCAAGCACACCCGGCCTGATCTGCAAGTGAACGCCGTGGACTACAGCTGCGATGCGCTGGCCGTTGCAAGCGCCAATGCCCAGCGTCTGCACCTGGATGTGCAGTGGGCACAGGGCTCCTGGCTCGACAACACGCCGGGTCGCTTCCTCGCCATCGTCTCCAACCCGCCCTACATCGCCGCGCTAGACCAGCATCTGGACGCCCTCACCCACGAGCCCTTACAAGCTTTGGCCAGCGGCCCCGACGGCCTGGACGATATCCGCCACATCATCGCGCAGGCCCCGGCGCATCTGTTGCCCGGTGGCTGGCTGCTGCTGGAGCATGGCTACGACCAAGCCGAAGCCGTTCGCGGTCTACTGCTGACCGCTGGCTTCGCAGACGTGCAGTCGCGGCGTGATTTGAGTGGGATTGAGCGGTGCAGCGGAGGACGGGTTTCGAAAGCCTGATCGGTCAGACTATGGAGGATTTTGAGCCGTAGTCTTCATGAAAAACATGCAGCCATGGGCATTGCACGCGACCAAAGAAAAAGAGGTTCCTGAATATTGCACTCAGGAACCTCTTTTCGACCTCATATAGATCGAAATTGGCAAGACCTAGTCGGGGGTTTTTGTCCGTCGCCGGCTAACCAATGCCAAGGCGCCCAAACTCAAACCCAGCAAAGCCAGGCTACCGGGTTCAGGTACGTTATTGGTTGGACTGAACAGGTTGTATCCGCCAATAGCCAACTCTTCGAAACCACCTTCATTGTTGTCTCGCATGTGGATTTCAACTTTGAAAACGTCACTGGCGCTGTATGCAGAAGACCAGATATCCAGAGTTTGGAAAATGCCGTAATAGTCTGGCTTACCTTGGCCGTTGGCGTCCCACCGATAAGTAGTCCCGGATGCCGTAGGCACAGGAATATTGCAGGGTGACGATGCTAAGGGATCACCAGGCTGACTGGCGCCCGTTCCAAGCTTCACATTTCCGCAGGACAGAACGAAATCTGAGATCACGTAGCTGCCATCCCCAACGCTGTCAAATGAAAACGACCTGCTTCCAACAGTCAACTTGGCACTGATTCGCAAATCGGGGCCTTGTTGATTTTCGTTGTGATCGAAAACAAAAAGTGGCTGGAGGCTGTTGGCATTGGCTGTCAGTGAATTGAGATAGCTACGGATACCACCTACCGTACCCCCACCCCAAGTTTCATCCACGTCAGTTTTAATGGCGTCAATTGACTTGACGAAACCAAAATTAGTGTTGGTTGTTTGCACATTGTTACCAGAGTAAACCAGCAAACCGGCTGTACCACTACCCATCGCGGGAGTGAAGGTCGTCGTTGGATTACCCGGCATCAATCCGGCAGCACGCTGCTGTTCGAGCAGGCTGGCTGAAAACACTGTTGTCTGATCGTATGTTTGCGGAGGTAGACCATCTACCGCCCCCGTGGGCAAAGTAATGACCACGGCGGCGGTTGCAGTTTGCAGGGCGCCCACCAGAAACGAACCTACCAGTGCTGCGCCAGCCGTTTTAAAAGCAAACATCATATAACTCCATTTTTAAGCATGACAACATAAAGCAAAAATCGCGCCAGAATAAAAATGTGTTTGTATACAAATAGTTACAGATAACCATCAACTTATGTGTAAAAATTTTCGACACAATAGTTCTTTACAAACTGCGATATCGAAGGCATTTGACAGTACGAGGGGGTGCCAGTGTCCCAAACCCGGCCACCACCAGCCGCATCAGGATCACACTTGCATGGGTGCCCGACAATACGCACTCCCCCAACGCTATTTGCAAAAAAACATGCCAACGACCACACCCGCCTGTCCCCAATGCGCTCAAGAGAACACCTACCCTGATGGCGACAACTATGTGTGTGCCGACTGCGGCCACGAGTGGCCCCAACTGGCGGCGGCCACTGCGGATGACGACGGCGATGCGGTGGTGAAGGATGCCAATGGCCAGGTACTGGCCGATGGCGATGCAGTAGTGCTAATCAAGGACCTGAAGGTGAAGGGATCATCCATCACCCTCAAGATGGGTACCAAGGTCAAGAGCATCCGCCTGGTGGGCGGCGACCACGAGGTGGACTGCAAGATGGATGCAGGCAGCTTCATGCTGAAGGCCTGCTTCCTCAAGAAGGTCTAAGCACCTGCCATCAATGGTGGTGGCCGTGCTCGCCATGCACGTGGCCATGCGCAATTTCTTCCTCTGAAGCAGCGCGCACGTCTGTCACGGTCAGGCTGAAGCGCAAGGCTTTACCAGCCATCGGGTGATTGCCATCAAGCATGACGGTGTCGCCCTTGATCTTCATGACGGTGAACACATGGGTGTGGCCGTCTTCGCCCTGGCCCTGCAATTGGCCACCGACCTTGACGCCTGGAGGGAACTGGGTTTTGGGAATGGTTTGCACCAGGCTTTCATCGCGCACGCCAAAGGCGTCTTGCGGCTCCAACTGCAGCGTGGTCTGATAACCCGTGGCTTTGCCTTCCAGGGCTTCTTCAATTTTGGGAAAAGTATTGCCGTAGCCGCCGTGCAGGTAAACCATGGGTTCACGGCTTTCTTCCAGAATTTTTCCTGTGGCATCTGCCACTTTGTAGCGCAGGGTGACGGCGGTGTCTTTGACGATGTTCATAGCTTGGGGGGAGTTGGGGGTGTTAATTATCAACATGCCATTTTCGCCGATTGGCCCGCCGAGCGGAAACTGCATGCCAATCAGCAATTTCTCGTCATTTTTGCAACAAATCGGCCTTTAACCCTCGTCGAACATACAAAGATAGCTATTTTTTATATAGCAATCCAGCACAAGCCCTTCTGGGCGCAGGGTTACCTGCAGCGTGACCCGGGCGAAGGTGAAATAATTGCGCCATCTATTTCCGAGGATTATTGACATGAGTGATACACAAAAGCGCATCGACGAGCTGGTAAAAACCAATGAAGTGGTCCTGTTCATGAAGGGCACGGCCAGTTTTCCCCAGTGCGGTTTTTCAGGTCGTGCCATCCAGGTATTGAAGGCTTGTGGCGTGGACCCCAAGGTCGTGAAAACCGTCAACGTGCTGGAAGACGACGCCATTCGCGCCGGCATCAAGGACTACAGCAACTGGCCCACCATCCCCCAACTTTATGTCAAGGGTGAGTTCATTGGCGGCTCTGACATCATGATGGAGATGTATGAGAACGGCGAACTGCAACAGGCTTTGGCCAAGCAGGCGTGATCTTGACGCACATCGTTCCAAGCCACCGAAAGGTGGCTTTTTTTTAGCCTGTCAAACAATCTCACTAAATCGCGCTTTTATTTCGTTACGCAACGACGCTGGCTGTGTTTGAATAGCACTGTGGTTGTTCAACAGGAGGACGTGATGGAATCTCGCAGTCTTGTTCCGCTATCTACACCGTTTCACCTGCCGGTCGCGCAAATGCGCCGTGTGTTCATGCCTGACGAAGTTGAGCGCAAATTGGCCAAGCTGCAGGATCACGAACACGACAGCCTGCGGGCCACCTACCAGCGCATGCTGGAACGCGGGCCACAACGCTTTCAGGTCAAGCCCTCGGGCGTTCCCGACATGGCGAGCCTGTACCAGGCTTTGCCCAATTTCACCGAAGTGCTGGATGATGTGAAACGCCATGTGGCGCTGGCGCAAGACAGCCGCGACGGGCTGGAGGTCACCCCGATCCTGCTGCTTGGCCCGCCCGGTATTGGCAAAACCCATTTCGCCAAAAAACTCGCCGAATTGCTGGGCACGGGCATGAATCTGGTACCCATGAGCTCCATGACCGCAGGCTGGCTGCTGTCGGGCTCGTCCTCGCAATGGAAAGGTGCCAAGCCCGGCAAGGTGTTTGAGGCCTTGATCGACGGCGAATACGCCAACCCTGTGATCGTGGTGGACGAGATCGACAAGGCCAGTGCCGACGCGCAATACGACCCACTGGGCGCGCTCTACAGCCTGCTGGAGCACGACACGGCGCAAAGCTTCACTGACGAGTTCGCCGAAGTCGCCATTGACGCCAGCCAGGTGATCTGGATCACCACCGCCAATGACGAGCGAGCCATTCCCGATCCGATCCTGAACCGCATGAATGTGTTCTCGGTTGAGCCCCCCTCCCTGGAGGCAGCGCGCCAGATTGCCCGCAGCTTGTACCAGAGCATTCGCAGCGAGCATGGCTGGGGCGAGCATTTTGCGCCCGAGCCGCAGGATGATGTCCTCGATCAACTGTGTGAATTGGCGCCACGGGAAATGCGGCGCGCATTGATGACCGGCTTTGGCAACGCCCGGTTAGGCCAACGCGATACCATCGAGGTGGTCGATCTGCCCAAGGCCGGCCTCAAGAAGGGGCAGATGGGCTTTTTGCAGTGAATTCCCAGAGCCGCTTGGCACCCAGTACAGCGTTGGGATAAGGCGCCTTGCCACGGGAGCCGTTGTAACGACCGAGCGCCAGAAACAAGTCGCCTTTTTCACGGTCCAGATAGTGGCGCAGGATCACGCAGCCAAAGCGCAGGTTGGTCTGCATGTGAAACAGCTTGCCTGCATCGCCATCACCCAATACGCGGGTCCAGAAGGGCATGACCTGCATGTAGCCGCGTGCCCCCACGCTGGAGACGGCAAATTTACGGAAATTGCTTTCCACCTGCACCAGTCCCAGCACGAGGGACGGGTCCAGACCGGCACGACGACTTTCGTACCAGATAGTTTGCAAAAATTCCTTGCGCACGTTCCAGTCCGATTTTTTGCGCTTCAGGCGATCACTCATGCTGCCCAGCCAGCGAAGGTAGTGCAGGCGCGACTCAGTATCGGAAAATTCAGGCACCGGCGGCGCGGTGTTGGCAATGGCGGAACTCAGCGCGGTGCGCACCGAGTCCACCAACGGCTCCTCCATCTGGCGACCCGCATCGGCCTGCTCATGAACCGACAGCAGCCCAAGCCCTGCAATCAGGGAGACGACACTGGTTCGCCGGGAAACAAGGCCACCCGCCATGGGCAAAGTCACACCTTCAGCCTGGATTGAATCAGAGCCACAATCTCGTTCACATTCACAGCCGCTGCCGCCGTATCGCGACGATGCTGGTATTCCACTTCGCCGGCTTTCAGAGCCCGGTCACCAATGGTGACGCGGTGCGGCACCCCAATCAGCTCCCAGTCGGCAAACATGGCGCCCGGACGCTCGTTGCGATCATCCAGGATCACATCTACCCCAGCAGCCAGCAACTCGCCGTACAGCTTGTCGGCGGCGGCCTTGACGTCGGGAAAGCGGTCCGGGCTGATCGGGCACAGCACCACGGTAAAGGGCGCCAGCGCATCCGGCCAAATGATGCCGCGCTCGTCATGGTTTTGCTCGATCGCCGCAGCGGGAAGACGGGTGATACCAATGCCATAGCACCCCATCTCCATGAACTGAGGCTTGCCGTTCACGTCCAGGAAGGTGGCGTTCATGGCCTGGCTGTATTTGACGCCCAGGTAAAACACGTGACCCACCTCAATGCCACGCTCGATCGCCAGCACACCTTGGCCATCGGGCGACGCGTCACCGGCCACCACGTTACGCAAGTCGGCCACCAGGGCGGGTTCCGGCAGATCACGGCCCCAGTTGACACCAGTGAGGTGGAAATCGGGCTCGTTGGCACCGCAAATCCAGTCGTTCATCAGCGCCACATCGCGGTCAACCACCATTTGCACTGGCTTTTTCAGGCCGACCGGGCCCAGGTAACCGGGTTTGCAGCCAAAGTGATCTTCAATTTCAGGCACGGTGGCAAAGCGGAAACCCACATCCAGACCCGGCACTTTGTTGACCTTGACTTCATTCATGTCATGGTCGCCGCGCAACAGCAGCAGCCAAACCTGGGTCTTGACGATTTCCCCTTGGGCGTTGAGGCTGTCCGTTGCCAATACGAGAGATTTGACGGTGGTGTTCAAAGCCCGGTTTAACAACTCAGCCACGTCGCCGCAGGTACTCTTGCCGGGCGTCGCGGTTTTGGTCATGGCTTGCGTTGCGGCGAGACGTGGGCCGGTGGGTGCCAGCGCCTCGGCTTTCTCCATGTTGGCCGCATAGTCGCTGCCGGGGCAGTACACGATGGCGTCTTCACCCGTCGCAGCAATCACCTGGAACTCTTCACTCAAATCACCCCCAATGGCACCGCTGTCGGCCGCCACGGCCCGGTAGGTCAAACCAAACCGGTCAAAGATTCGACGGTACGCCTGCGCCATCACCTGATAACTGGCTTTGGCGGAGGCTTGGTCGCGGTCAAAGCTGTAAGCGTCCTTCATGATGAATTCGCGCCCCCGCATCAGGCCAAAGCGCGGACGGCGCTCGTCACGGAACTTGCTCTGGATTTGGTAAAAGTTTTTGGGCAGTTGCTTGTAACTTTTGATTTCCTGACGCGCGATGTCAGTCACCACTTCTTCGCTGGTTGGCTGGATCACAAAATCCCGGCCATGGCGATCCTTGATACGCATCATCTCGGGGCCCATCTTGGCAAAACGGCCTGTTTCCTCCCAAAGCTCAGCCGGTTGCACCACCGGCATGCTCAATTCCACGGCCCCGGCACGGTTCATTTCTTCGCGCACGATGGCTTCGACTTTGCGCACCACCCGCAAGCCCATGGGCATCAGGCTGTAGATACCGGCGCCGAGCTTTTTGATCATGCCGGCGCGCGTCATCAGCTTATGACTGACCACCTCGGCATCGGCGGGTGCCTCTTTGAGGGTGGAAATGAAGAATTGGGAGGCTTTCATGGCAGGACTCTGGGAAAAACTGAGGGCTACGCCCCTTGATGCGCAGCGCTTGCTGTGCATAATGGACGAAGTTTAAAAATTGGGGTTTGATTATGCTTGACCGGGACGGCTTTAGGCCCAACGTCGGCATCGTGCTGCTCAACCAGAAAAATCAGGTGTTCTGGGGCAAGCGAATTCGTACACATTCCTGGCAGTTTCCGCAGGGTGGCATTGATCGGGGCGAAACCCCGGAGCAGGCCATGGTTCGTGAACTGCATGAGGAAGTGGGGCTCCATCGCGAGCATATTCGAATTGTCGCCCGCACCCGAGACTGGTTGCGTTACGAGGTGCCAGACAGATACATCCGCCGCGATGCGCGCGGCCATTACAAAGGCCAGAAACAAATCTGGTTCTTGCTCCAACTGGTAGGCCACGACTGGGATCTGAACCTGCGCGCCACCGACCACCCTGAGTTTGACGCCTGGCGCTGGAACGACTACTGGGTGCCGCTGGATGCCGTCGTCGATTTCAAACGCGGCGTCTATGAAATGGCGCTGACGGAGCTTGCGCGGTATTTGCCGCGTAACGAACACAGAAACCGGTTTCTGCGTCAGGGTATGCGACCCCATGAGCAGGACCCTGCGCATGATGTCATGCCAGTCGCCCCATTTGAATTGCCGCCCGGAGGCTCGTTTGAGCCCAATCCACAATCTGGTCTATACCCTGGCATGCCAGCGAACACGAATCTCCATGAACCTTGAAAAACTTCTCTGGCTTGGCTTGACGCTGGTGACGCTGAGCGCATCGGCCCAGTTGGTGGAGGACCCTGACTGGAAAGAAACCGAGGTGCCCCCGCCTCCGGTTTTCAATAAGGACAAGCTCGTGCCCATTGAGATGCCGAAGTATGTGTCACTGCGCTTCGGCGTTGATCCGGCAACCTTGGCCATCACCCACGATGGCATCACACGCTATGTTGTGGTTGTGGTCAATACCTCTGGCTCAATCAACACGGCCATGTACGAAGGAATTCGTTGCGCTACCGGGGAGGTCAAAACTTACGCTCGCTACACAGCCGACGGGAAATGGTTGTCGATCAAGCAGCCTGAATGGCGTAGTCTGGGCGCGAATCATCCATCCAAACACGCACTGGCGCTTGCGAGTCAGGGCGTTTGCACGGATCGAACACCGACGAGTTCAGTGCCCGCCATCCTCAACATCTTGAAGAACCCGCAGCGAGGTCCATAAACCGGGACTTAGCTGCCCGTAAGACGCAGGCCAGGATCGCGCTAACGCGTCAGGACCATATTATCCCGATGCACCATTTCAGGTTCGGCGGCATATCCCAACAGCTTCTCGTAGTCGCTGGAGGGCTTGCGGCATATCAGCCGCGCTTCTGCACTGGCGTAGTTTGCAAGGCCGCGGGCAATCTCGGTACCCTGCAGATCGCGAACTGCAATCACATCGCCGCGAGAAAAATCGCCGTCAACCGCGGTCATACCGATGGGCAGCAGGCTTTTGCCCTCTTCGCGCAGTTTGTGAACCGCACCGGCATCCACGATCACCGACCCACGCAGTTGAAGGTGATCAGCAATCCACTGTTTGCGCGCCTGTGTCTTCTGGGTTTGAGCCACCAGCAAGGTGCCAATGGCCTCGCCCCGGGCCAATCGCACCAGCACCTCGGGTTCGCGACCCCAGGCGATCACGGTGGAAGCGCCAGAGCCTGCGGCCCGCTTGGCGGCCAATATCTTGGTAATCATGCCGCCGCGGCCCAAACTTGAGCCAGCGCCACCCGCCATCGCTTCCAGCGCCGGGTCACCCGCTTTGGCCTCATGAACAAACTGCGCCGCCGGGTCCTTGCGCGGGTCGGCCGTGTACAGCCCTTTCTGGTCGGTCAGGATGACCAGCGCATCAGCCTCCACCAGGTTGGCCACCAAGGCCCCCAGGGTGTCGTTGTCACCAAACTTGATTTCGTCGTTGACCACCGTGTCGTTCTCGTTGATCACGGGGACGACACCCAATTTAAGCAGCGTCAACAGAGTGGAGCGCGCGTTGAGGTAACGCTCACGGTCAGCCAGATCCGCATGGGTCAGCAAGACCTGCGCACTGCCCAAGCCATTCTCACGCAGCTTGGTCTCGTACATATGTGCCAGCCCCATTTGCCCTACTGCAGCTGCCGCCTGCAGTTCGTGGATTTCATGTGGCCGGCTGGTCCAGCCCAGACGCTTCATGCCTTCGGCGATGGCTCCGCTGGAAACCATGATCACCTCACGGCCGCCACGCACCAGCAAGGACATTTGACGACACCATTCGCCAATTGCGCCCTCATCCAGACCTCGACCCTCATTGGTTACCAGGCTGGAGCCCACTTTGACGACGATGCGTTTGGCATCACGCAGCACGAGTGAAGCATTTTCTAGGGTCATTTGGAGCTGTGGCCCTCGTCATTCAAACGATGAGCGCTATTAAATGAGTAGCTAATTTTTATTCAGGATCGACTGCAAAGCGCGGATCGATCACTTCGGGCGTCTGCTCCGCCTTTTGCTGTGCCTGAACGTGCTTGTAAATGGTCTTAATCAGGGATTCGCAACCTTCACGGGTCAGCGCAGAAATCTCGAACACCGGGCCCTTGAACTTGAGGCGCTTGACAAAATCCTTGACCAGCGCAGCCCGCTCTTCGAGAGGCACCATATCCAGCTTGTTCAGTACCAGCCAGCGCGGCTTGGCATACAGCGCCGGATCGTATTTTTTGAGCTCATTCACAATCGCCTTGGCCTGCGCCACGGTATCCACGCCCTCATCAAACGGGGCCATGTCAACCACGTGCAGCAACAGGCGCGTGCGCTGCAAATGACGCAAGAACAGATGACCCAAGCCAGCACCTTCAGAGGCACCTTCAATCAAACCCGGCAGATCAGCCACCACAAAGCTCTGCTCCGGTCCTACGCGCACAACACCCAAATTGGGGTGCAAGGTAGTGAACGGATAGTCAGCAATACGCGGACGGGCATTGGAAATGGCAGAAATCAGGGTGGATTTGCCAGCATTGGGCATACCCAGCAGGCCCACATCGGCCAGCACCTTGAGTTCGAGCTTGAGATTGCGCTTCTCACCCGGCCAACCCGGTGTCTTCTGCCGGGGTGCACGGTTGATGGCGCTCTTGAAACGCATATTGCCAAAACCACCGTCACCACCTTTGGCAATCGTGATCACCTCACCGGGTTTCAGCAGTTCAAACAACACTTCACCGGTTTCCGCATCAGAGATAATGGTGCCCACCGGCATTTTCAGAGTGATGTCGTCACCGGCCGCCCCGAACATGTCGGAGCCCATGCCATGTTCGCCACGCTTGGCGTCATGTCGTCGTGAAAAGCGATAGTCCACCAGGGTGTTGAGGTTGGGGTCCGCCACAGCAAACACATGTCCACCGCGACCACCATCGCCACCATTCGGACCGCCAAATTCTTTGTACTTCTCATGCCGAAACGAGACGCAGCCCGCCCCACCATCTCCAGCGGAGATGTCAATATAGGCTTCGTCAACGAATTTCATGATTTTGACTTTATAAACGAAAAACCCCGCGCAACGCGCAGGGTCTCAATGGGGAGTACCCAGCAGCTTACGCCGAAGTGATGCTCACTGTGTGCTTGTTCAGTGCACCCTTGACAGCGAAGGAGACGTGACCGTCAACCAGCGCAAACAGGGTGTGATCCTTGCCGATACCCACATTGGTACCAGGGTGGAACTTGGTGCCACGCTGACGCACGATGATCGCGCCTGCGCTGATCACCTCGCCGCCGAACTTCTTCACACCGAGCATTTTGGGCTTGGAATCGCGCCCGTTTCGCGTAGAGCCGCCGCCTTTTTTCTGTGCCATGACCCTTGCCCCTTAAGCAGCAATCGCGCCGATCAGCAGTTCTGTGAACTGTTGACGATGCCCTTGACGTTTCTGGTAATGCTTACGACGGCGCATTTTGAAAATGCTGACCTTGTCGTGCTTGCCGTGTGCCAATACTGTGACACTGACGGTTGCGCCGGACACCAAGGGAGTACCCACCTTCAGATCTGCGCCGTTACCGACCGCCAGAACCTCGTTGAACACAATCTCTTGGCCTACGTCCGCAGCAATCTGTTCTACTTTAATTTTTTCGCCAGCAGCAACCCGATATTGCTTGCCACCGGTTTTTATGACCGCGTACATGTTGACCTCTTCAATTTAGCTCTGGGAACGAATTTTCACAGAGCCCATAACTATAACACAGAGCCCCACTTAGCACAATCAAGACACTGCAGCCTCAATAGAGGCGCGCCTGAGTTCCTATAATTCCTCCACACAACGGGTTATTTGACTTGCAAGCTACTCCATCCAGCCCCTCACCGTCAATGTCGATCATCGTCCAGGATATGCACGAGGTTGACCAGGTCATCGCCCACCGGCTGGCTTCCGGTGTCCCCCTGATCGGCCAGGTATCACGCTACATCATCGCGGCAGGCGGCAAGCGATTGAGACCAGCCCTGCTCCTGTTGACTTGCGGCGCACTGGGCTACCGTGGCGAACAGCGATTCAATCTGGCGGCAGTAGTGGAATTCATACATACAGCGACCTTGCTGCACGATGACGTGGTGGACGCCTCCGCCATGCGGCGTGGCAATGCGACCGCCAACGAAACCTTTGGCAACCCGGCCAGCGTCCTGGTTGGCGATTTTCTCTACTCCCGTGCATTCCAGATGATGGTGGATGCCCAGAACATGCGCGTGATGCAGGTACTGGCCGACGCCACCAATGTGATCGCAGAAGGCGAAGTGATGCAGTTGATGAACATGCACAACGCAGCTCTGGATGAAACGGGTTATCTTCAGGTGATCCGCTCCAAGACCGCCAAGCTATTCGAAGCCAGCGCCAGGGTTGGGGCCATCCTCGCCGCCGCCTCGCCCGAGATGGAGGAGGCTTGCGCCGAATATGGACAGGCACTGGGCACTGCTTTCCAGGTGATTGACGATGTACTGGACTACACCGGCACGGCTGATGTGATGGGGAAAAGCCTGGGTGACGATCTGCGCGAAGGCAAAACCACACTGCCATTGATCGCGGCGATGCAGCGCGGGACCGCCAGCCAAAAAGAGATCATTAAAACAGCCATCGAATCCGGCGGCTTGTCAATGCTGGACCAAGTCGTCGACATTGTCAAAGCAACGGGGGCCCTCGATGTTGCCCGACAGGCCGCCATGCTGGAGGCGCAGCGCGCTATAGCAGCCGCCAGTCGACTGCCGCCAGGGCCTCATGCAGAGTGTTTGATACAATTGGCAGCTCAGTTGCTGGAGCGCCAGTCTTGACGCTTTGCCAAAGCAAAAAATAGAATTCGGAATGTGGCGCAGCCTGGTAGCGCACTTCGTTCGGGACGAAGGGGTCGGAGGTTCGAATCCTCTCATTCCGACCAAACACCATTTGTTGTCAAACAACATCCCTGTAACCAATTCTCGCAGTCTTTAGATTTACATCGGCTGGGCAATCGGCGATGATCAAGAGGTTTTCTTCTTGACATAGTACATACTTGGGTCATGGCCGCAGTCGACACCACTCATCGCGAATCACCCACTACCGCCCTTCCTGGTTTGGGCCGCGCCCTTATCCTGGCGGGAAAACTGGGACAAAAATCAGCGGAAGAAATCTACCGCAAAGCCGAGAGCGGTCGCACCAGTTTTATCGCCGAACTCACGGGTTCGGGCGCTGTATCTGCGTCGGACCTGGCACACACCATGTCGTCCGCATTCGCTGCACCGCTGGTGGACCTGGACGCGATTGACCCCCAACGGCTTCCAAAGGGCCTGCTGGATGGCAAGATCTGCTTTGACTACCGCGTGGTCGTACTCAGCAAGCGCAACAACCGATTGATTGTTGCCACTGCCGACCCATCGGATCAACAAGCAGCTGAGAAGATCAAGTTCGCCACCCAGCTGGGCGTTGACTGGGTTATCGCCGAATACGACAAACTGCTCAAGCTGGTCACGGCCAATGCGACGACCGCGGCGGAGACGATGGACAACATCATCGGCAGTGATTTCGAGTTCGACGAGGCGTCCGCCGAGGCCATTATTGAGAGTTCCGACTCCTCGCCATCCGAGGTGGAAGATGCACCGGTCGTCAAGTTTTTGCACAAGATGCTGCTGGATGCTTTCAGTATGCGGGCCTCCGACTTGCACTTCGAGCCCTATGAGCACAATTACCGGGTTCGCTTCCGGATTGACGGAGAACTGAGAGAAATCGCTTCCCCGCCCATTGCCATCAAGGACAAACTGGCTTCTCGCATCAAGGTTATTTCGAGAATGGACATCTCGGAGAAGCGCGTTCCGCAAGACGGCAAGATGAAGCTGAAAATCGGACCGGACCGGGTTATCGACTTTCGGGTCAGCACCTTGCCCACCCTGTTCGGTGAAAAAATTGTGATCCGCATTCTGGATCCCAGCAGCGCAAAGCTGGGTATTGAAGCCCTGGGTTACGAACCCGAAGAAAAGCAGAGGCTGATCCAGGCCATTGGCAGACCCTATGGAATGATTTTGGTGACCGGACCAACAGGGTCTGGAAAGACCGTTTCGCTCTACACCTGCCTGAACATGCTCAACAAGCCGGGTGTCAATATTGCCACGGCTGAAGATCCTTCCGAAATCAACTTACCCGGGGTGAATCAAGTCAACGTCAACGACAAGGCGGGACTCACCTTTGCTGTTGCACTCAAATCATTCCTGCGGCAAGATCCGGACATCATCATGGTGGGGGAGATTCGCGACCTCGAAACGGCTGATATCTCTATCAAGGCCGCCCAAACCGGACATCTGGTGCTGTCTACGCTGCACACAAACGATGCGCCGACAACGCTGACCCGCATGCGCAACATGGGCATTGCCCCATTCAACATCGCATCCAGTGTGATCCTGATTACAGCGCAGCGATTGGCGCGTCGCCTTTGCCCCAACTGCAAAGCACCGATTGACATTCCTCAGAAGGCGCTGATCGACGCGGGCTACAGCCAAGATGAACTCAATGAATCGTGGGTCTCGTACCGAGCCGTCGGATGCTCCATGTGCAACAATGGTTATAAAGGGCGCGTTGGTCTCTACCAGGTCATGCCCATCACCGAGGAAATTCAACGCATCATTCTGCGTGATGGCAGCGCATTGGAAATTGCTGAGCAATCTGAACGCGAGGGTGTACGTTCACTCAGGCAAGCCGGCCTGCATAAAGTCAAATTGGGTTTGACTTCGCTGGAAGAAGTGCTCGCCGTAACCAACGAATAAATCAATTATCCAGGGGACTCTATGGCAACTGCGAAGTCAGCAAAGGCAAAAAGCGCCAACGAATTTGTCTTTGAATGGGAAGGCAAAGACCGCAACGGCAAACAGGTGCGGGGAGAAACCCGGGCGGCCGGAGAGAACCAGGTGCAGGCCGCATTGCGCCGTCAAGGCGTCATGCCGACCAAGATCAAAAAGCGCCGTATGCGCTCTGGAAAGTCCATCAAGCCCAAAGATTTGGCGATCTTCACGCGTCAACTCGCCACCATGATGAAAGCGGGTGTGCCACTGTTGCAGGCTTTTGACATCGTAGGGCGTGGCAACCCCAATCCCAGCGTTACCAAACTGCTCAACGACATTCGCACTGACGTCGAAACCGGCACATCCCTGAGCGTTGCCTTTCGCAAGTTCCCGCTGTATTTCGACAACCTTTACTGCAATCTCATCGAGGCCGGTGAATCCGCCGGTATCTTGGACCAACTGCTGGATCGTCTTGCGGTCTACATGGAAAAAACCGAGGCGATCAAGTCGAAAATCAAATCCGCCTTGATGTACCCCATCTCTGTATTGATCGTGGCTTTCGTCGTAACGGCCGTGATCATGATTTTTGTCGTGCCAGCCTTCAAGGAAGTGTTTTCCAATTTTGGCGCCGATCTTCCCGCCCCCACACTGGTCGTCATTGCCATCAGCGAAATCTTCGTCAAGTACTGGTGGTTGATTTTTGGCGGGATTGGTGGTGGTTTTTACTTTTTCATGGAAGCATGGAAACGCAATGAAAAAATGCAAAACGTGATGGATCGCATCATGCTCAAAATGCCTATTTTTGGCACGCTCGTGGATAAGTCATGTATTGCCCGCTGGACACGAACACTGTCAACCATGTTCGCTGCAGGTGTTCCCCTGGTAGAAGCGCTGGACTCGGTCGGAGGCGCTGCCGGTAATTCCGTGTACGAACAGGCGACCAAGAAGATTCAGCAGGAAGTCTCCACAGGTACCGCGTTGACGGTCGCGATGACCAATGTCAACCTGTTTCCATCCATGGTCTTGCAGATGTGCGCGATTGGCGAAGAGTCCGGCTCGGTCGATCATATGCTGGGCAAGGCCGCGGACTTCTATGAGGCCGAAGTGGACGACATGGTGGCGGGTATTTCCAGCCTGATGGAACCGATCATCATTGTGATTCTGGGCACGGTGATCGGTGGCATTGTGGTTGCCATGTACCTGCCTATCTTTAAGCTGGGTCAGGTCGTCTGATGCCGGTACCGCAATGGCTTGATGCAAGCCTGCTGGGCATTCTGGGATTGCTGATTGGCAGCTTCCTCAACGTGGTGATTTACCGGCTTCCCGTCATGATGGAGGCGCAATGGAAAGCCGATTACGCGGAACTGTCCGATAAAGAGTTGCCGGCGGTTGCCCCTTTCAACTTGATGGTCCCGCGCTCGAAATGCCAGAAATGTGGTCACCCGATCCGCTGGTTTGAAAACATCCCGGTCATCAGCTACCTGTTTTTGCGTGGCAAATGCTCGGCATGCGGCACATCCATCAGCGTGCGCTATCCCTTGGTCGAACTGACAACGGGCGCACTATTTTTGTACTGCGGCTGGCGATGGGGGGTGAGCCCGACCGGCTTGGCCTGGAGCGGTTTTTCCGCAGCAGTTTTGGCATTGGCATTGATCGACTGGGACACAACCCTGTTGCCCGACGATATCACTCTGCCTCTTTTGTGGGCGGGTCTGATCGCGGCCGCACTGCATTGGACACCCGTCGCCTTGTCTTCCGCCATGTGGGGTGCGGTGGCGGGCTACCTGTCGTTATGGCTGATTTACTGGGCCTTCAAGCTGATCACCGGCAAGGAAGGCATGGGCTTTGGGGACTTCAAGCTGTTTGCGGCGCTGGGGGCCTGGTTTGGCTGGCCGGCGCTGGTGCCCCTGATCCTGATGGCCTCGGTGATTGGCGCCCTGGTGGGAATTGCCATGAAGTTTTCCAGTGGACTGCGCGAAGGCGGCTACGTACCGTTTGGACCCTTTCTGGCAGGCTCCGGGCTGACAGCCATGGTTTTCGGCCCAGGCTCAATTCTTCAACTTTTTGGGTTGTAGCCTGTGCGTGACCTTGTCCGGCTTGGACTGACCGGGGGCATTGGCAGTGGCAAGAGCACTGTCGCCGGCCTTCTGGCTGACCTGGGTGCGGCGGTGGTTGATGCGGATGCGATTGCCCGCGAGTTGACCCTGCCGGGGGGGCTGGCCATTGCGTCAATTGCCGACACCTTTGGTCCGAACTTCATTACCCCGGCAGGCGCGCTGGACCGGGACAAGATGCGGGCGCTGGCATTCACTGACGCGTCGGCGCGTAAACGACTGGAGGCTATCCTTCACCCCTTGGTGGGACAGGAAACTCAGCGACTGGATTCAATTGCCAAGAACGAAGATCGGCCCTGCATTGTTTTTGACATTCCCCTTCTGGTGGAATCACCCGTGTGGCGTCAAAAGGTGGATCAGGTACTGGTGGTGGATTGCACGCCAGAAGTTCAGATCCATCGGGTCATGGCACGCAATCAACTGTCGCGCGAGGATGTGGAAAAAATCATCGCATCTCAGGCATCACGCACACGCCGGCTCAGCGCCGCCGACACCGTGATTTTCAATGTGAACCTGACGCTTGACCAACTCGCCACAGAAGTAAGCCAAATTTCGTATCGCTTCGGGCTATCATCCAAGCAGCATCTGGCCTACCGGAATAAATCAGCGTGATCCTTTACGAATACCCCTTCAATGAGCGCATTCGCACTTATTTGCGATTGGAGCACCTCTTTCTTCGTCTGGAGGAACTCGTCGCGCGCGATCAGGCACTGGACCACCATTACGCACTGACCACCATCTTCGAAGTCATGGATGTGGGCGCACGTGCCGACCTCAAATCAGACGTTCTCAAAGACCTGGACAAACAAAAACACATTCTTGACAGTTATCGGGGGAACCCTGCCATCGCAGAGGGTGTTCTGGACGACGTGATCAACCGGCTTGACAGTTGTTTTACCGCATTGAACAGCCTGCCCGGCAAAGCGGGGCAATCCCTCACCGAGAACGACTGGCTCATGAGCATACGCAGCCGTGTGGGAATTCCTGGTGGCACCTGCGAATTTGACCTTCCGGCCTACTATGCGTGGCAGCACAAAACCGGGGACCAGCGTCGAAACGACCTGCAACGCTGGGCCTCCACACTGGCACCACTCGCGGAATCAATACACGTCCTGCTGAAGCTGCTGCGGGATTCCGGCGCCCCTCAAAAAGTCATTGCCAACGGCGGACAGTTTCAACAAAACCTGCCGCAAGGAAGAACCTTCCAGTTGTTGCGTTTGTCTTTGAATTCATCTCTGGATTTGATTCCTGAAATCAGCGGCAATCGACTGATGGTGTCGATCCGACTCATGCGCCATGGTGACGACGACAGACTCCACGCCTGCAATGAAGACGCCGCATTTGAACTGACCTTGTGTTCATGAAACCCAGCGACAGCACCCCGCCGGAAAGGTCGAAACTGGTCACTTGCCCCACGTGTGGCGGAGACAGTGTCTTTGCACCATCCAACCCGTTCCGTCCGTTTTGCTGCGAGCGCTGCAAAAACATTGATCTGGGTGCCTGGGCCAGTGAAAGTTTCCGGATGCCGGCCAATCCACCGACAGAAGACCAACTGACTGATGACGAGCAATAGGTCAATTTACGCAAGAAAATTGACCTTGGCCTTTTAATTCATTGGCTCATCAGCTACAAAATATGTAGCACCAGAGTATCCCCGCTCATCGGCAAGCCATTGAAGAACCGGCACAGTACCCGGCAATACCGGCATGACCCGTACCGGTAGTCCTTCCCAGGAAAATGACTGCGCTTCCCGCATTTGCAGCTCGCCTGCCCAGCTAAAAACTTTGCAGAAGTTCAACCGCACAAGGGCATGGGGATAGTCCACCATTTCAACCTTCCATGGCGTCGCCAAATCAATGGTGATGCCCAGCTCTTCGTGCAATTCACGCGCCAAGGCCTGCACCACGGTTTCACCTGATTCCAGCTTGCCACCCGGGAATTCCCAGTAGCCCGCGTAGACCTTGCCCTCGGGTCTGGAGGTTAAAAGAAACTCGCCGTTCGGTTTTATCAAAACCCCCACCGCTACATCGACCACCGGGCGATCTGGCCCACCCTCGCGTGGTAGCGTCGCATCCGCAATCAATCCAGGAGTTCTCATGTGTTTACAGCATGTTTGCCCGCGTAGTCACGTGCAAACTGATAGGCCACCCGGCCACTGCGAGAGCCTCGCTCGAGTGCCCATACAAGGGCTTGCGGCTTGGCCGCCTCAATGGCCGACGCCGTCACACCGAACGAGGACAACCACTGCGCCACAATGGTGAGGTATTCATTCTGTGTGAAGGGGTAAAAACTGACCCACAAGCCAAAACGCTCCGACAGGGAAATTTTTTCCTCGACGCCTTCACCAGGATGAACTTCACCATCTTCGGTATGTGTGTAGCTCAGGTTCTCCTTCATGTATTCCGGCAACAAATGGCGTCGGTTGCTTGTCGCATAAATCAGCACATTGGGCGTCGTCGCGGCCACGGAACCATCAAGGATGGACTTGAGCGCCTTGTAGCCCGGTTCGCCGTCTTCAAAACTCAGATCGTCGCAAAACACAATGAATTTTTCGGGTCGATCAGACACCACGTCCACAATATCCGGCAAATCGGTCAGATCAGCCTTGTCGACTTCAATCAGCCGCAGGCCACGTTCAGCGTATTCGTTCAGGCATGCCCGGATCAGCGACGATTTGCCCGTTCCGCGAGCCCCTGTCAACAATACATTGTTGGCCAGTTTGCCGCTGACAAACTGCAGGGTGTTGAGCTGGATTTTTTCTTTTTGAGGATCAATTTCCTTCAGATCCACCAAATGCATGGCGCCCACATGGCGCACCGGCTCCAGTGCTCCGTGACCGGAACTCCGCTTACGGTAGCGATAGGCCACAGACGCCGTCCAGTCCGGTGATGACAGGGCTTGCGGCAGCACCGATTCGATGCGGCCAATGAGTTGCTCTGCCCGAAGCAGCAAATGCTCGAATTTTTCGTTCATGAGCGGTAGTCTGCGTTGATCGTGACGTAATCATGGCTCAGGTCACACGTCCAGACCGTGTCCACCGCATCACCACGTCCCAGAACCACGCGCACCGTGATCTCGCTCTGCTTCATGACGCGCTGACCATCTTCCTCGCGGTACAGTGGGTTGCGTCCCCCCTGAACCGCGACAAGAACATCATCAAGGTAGAGATCAATGCCCGTCTGGTCCAGGTCGGCAATGCCCGCATAACCCACCGCCGCCAGAATGCGCCCCAGGTTGGGATCACTGGCAAAGAACGCCGTCTTCACCAAAGGCGAGTGTGCAATGGCATAGGCCACCTGGCGACATTCCGCCCGCGTCTTGCCATTCGTCACGCTGACTGTTATAAATTTTGTAGCACCCTCACCATCACGTACGATGGCCTGCGCCAGTTTTCTCGCAATATCGAGCATGGCCGCCTTCAATATCCGACCTGCAGCACTGTCCAGCGAATCGATGGGCATATGGGCCGCCTTGTTGCTTGCAATCACCACGAAGGAGTCGTTGGTGGAGGTGTCGCCATCCACCGTCACGCGATTGAAGGAGCCCTCCGCCAGTTCAGTGGCTAACTGTTGCATGACGGCCTGGCTGACACATGCATCCGTGGCCATAAAGCCCAACATGGTTGCCATGTTGGGCCGAATCATCCCCGCCCCCTTGCTGATACCTGTGATGCTCACCAAGGCACCGTCAATCAACACCTGCGCGCCAAACGCCTTGGGCACCGTGTCGGTGGTCATGATGCCCTCCGAAGCACGCATCCAGTTGTCTTCCCGGGCATCAGCCAGTGCGCCGTCCAGCCCGGCTTCAATACGCTCAACGGGGAGGGACTCCATGATGACGCCGGTTGAAAACGGCAATATCTCTTGCGGTGAGATCCCGAGCTTCCCCGCCAGCGCCACACAAGTGCGTAACGCACGGTCCCGTCCGTCGGACCCGGTGCCTGCGTTGGCATTGCCGGTATTGATGAGCATGGCCCGAATACCCGCGCCGCTGGCGAGATGCTCCCGGCAAATCTGCACAGGTGCTGCACAAAACCGGTTCTGGGTGAATACACCGGCAACCGAGGCGCCCTTGTCGATCAAAACAACCGTCAGGTCTTTGCGATGGGCCTTGCGCACGCCCGCTTCTGTGACGCCAATGCGCACACCAAGCACGGGATAAAGCTGAGCCGGATCGGGGGCAGACAAGTTGACAGGCATATTCTTCCTTTAGACGATGACTGGATTATCCAAAAATTCAATCTTGAAAAAACAAACGGGCCTCAAGGCCCGGTTGTTAAGCAACAGCACTGATCAGACCAGCTTGCCGTGGCACTGCTTGTATTTCTTGCCACTACCGCAAGGACATGGCTCATTGCGCCCCACGCGCGCCAGGGTAGCGCCCGCCGAGGTTGGTTTGCGACTGACGGTGTCTTCATCGAGCGTCGTTTCCACCTCGCCCGTTTCAGTCGGCGCCGTATAGGTCACATTGGCAATGCTTTCTGCACGGGATTCCATTTCCTCGGCCGCCTGCCCCAGTTGTTCGCCGGATTGAACCTTGACCGTCATGAGAATCTTGGTGACTTCATTTTTAACGGAATCCAGCAACTGGCCGAACAACTCAAAGGCTTCGCGCTTGTATTCCTGTTTGGGCTGCTTCTGGGCATAGCCACGCAAATGAATACCCTGGCGCAGGTAGTCCAGCGCGCTGAGGTGATCTCGCCAGTGCGTGTCAATGCTCTGCAACAGCACCATGCGTTCGAACTGGGTGAAGTTCTCACCACCGACCTGCTCGACCTTGACGGCAAATGCCTTGTTGGCTTCAGTGCGCACAGTCTCCAAAACATCTTCATCGGTAATCGCACTGGCAGCGCTGACCTGTTCCTTCAATGGCAATACCAGTTGCCACTCATCCGACAAAACTTTTTCGAGGGATGCAATATCCCATTGTTCCTCGACCGATTCCGCAGGCAGATATTGGCGCACCAGATCATGAAAACTTCCCTCCCGCAGAGAAGTAATCTGAGCCGACAAATCCTTGGCATCCAGAATTTCGTTGCGTTGCTGGTAAATCACCTTTCGCTGGTCGTTGGATACATCGTCGTACTCCAGCAATTGCTTGCGCATGTCAAAGTTTCGTGCTTCGACCTTGCGCTGTGCGCTTTCGATACTGCGCGTCACAATGCCTGCTTCAATGGCCTCACCATCGGGCATCTTGAGTCGGTCCATGATGGCCTTGACCCGGTCGCCCGCAAAGATGCGCATCAACGAGTCGTCAAGACTCAAGTAAAAACGCGACGAACCCGGATCACCCTGACGTCCTGAGCGACCCCGCAACTGGTTGTCGATCCGGCGCGATTCATGACGCTCGGTGGCAATGATGCGCAGACCGCCCAATGCTTTCACCTGCTCATGATCTTTCGTCCACTGTGCACGTATCGCATCGATCTGCGTTTGCTTCTGTTGTGCATCCAATGATTCGTCAGCCTCAACCGCTTCAACAACCTTGCTGATGTTGCCACCCAGAACGATGTCCGTCCCACGTCCCGCCATGTTGGTGGCGATAGTGATCATTTTGGGACGTCCGGCCTGGGCCACGATATCGGCTTCGCGCGCATGCTGTTTGGCATTCAGCACCTGATGCGGCAACTTCTCTTTCTCCAGCAATTGCGCAATGATTTCCGAGTTCTCGATCGACGTGGTGCCGACCAGCACTGGCTGACCCCGCTCGTAACACTCGCGAATGTCCTTGATCGCCGCTTCGTATTTTTCACGTGTCGTCTTGTACACACGGTCCAGCTGATCCTCACGCTTGCTGGGACGATTGGGTGGCATGACCACCGTTTCCAAGCCGTAGATTTCCTGAAATTCATAGGCCTCGGTATCGGCCGTACCCGTCATACCCGCCAGCTTGCCGTAGAGACGGAAATAGTTTTGGAAGGTGATCGATGCCATCGTCTGGTTTTCAGGCTGGATATTGACGCCCTCTTTGGCTTCGACCGCCTGATGCAAACCCTCGCTCCAGCGTCGACCGGACATCAAACGACCGGTGAACTCGTCGACGATGACGATCTCGCCTTCCTGCACCACGTAATGCTGGTCGCGGTGATAGAGGTGGTTGGCCCGCAAGGCGGCATACAGGTGATGCATCAGCGTGATATTCGCCGGGTCGTAAAGAGTGGCGCCTTCGGGAATCAGGCCCAGTTCGAAAAGAATGCGCTCCGCGTTCTCATGACCCTGTTCCGTCAAGACGACCTGGTGACTCTTTTCATCCAGTGTGAAATCACCTGGCTTGGTGATGCCCTCACCCGTACGCGGGTCCGCTTCACCTTCCTGCCGGTGCAACAGCGGAACTACCTTATTGATCGCAAGGTAAAGATCGGTGTGGTCTTCGGCCTGACCACTGATGATCAGCGGCGTACGCGCCTCGTCAATCAGGATGGAGTCAACCTCGTCAACAATGGCGTAATTCAGTCCGCGCTGAACACGGTCTGCTGCTTCATAGACCATGTTGTCACGCAGGTAGTCAAAACCGTATTCGTTGTTGGTGCCATAGGTGATATCGGCGCGATAAGCAGCCTGTTTCTCCTCGCGCGCCATGTGTGGCAAGTTGATGCCGACCGTCAAGCCCAGAAAGTTGTAGAGCTTGCCCATCCACTGGGCATCCCGATTGGCCAGATAGTCATTCACCGTCACAACGTGAACGCCCTTGCCTGACAAGGCGTTCAGGTACACCGGCAAGGTGGCGGTCAGGGTCTTGCCCTCACCGGTTCCCATTTCAGAAATTTTGCCATTGTGCAGTGACATGCCCCCGAGTAATTGCACATCGAAATGGCGCATTTTCATGACGCGCTTGGACCCCTCGCGGACCACCGCAAATGCCTCCACCAACAAGGCATCCAAAGGCTCTCCAGCCGCTATACGCTCTTTGAACGCCTGCGTTTTGCCGCGCAAGTCGTCATCGGAAAGCTTCTCAAGTTCAGCCTCCATCGCATTGATGCGAACCACGCTGGTACGGTATTTTTTGAGCAAGCGGTCATTGCGACTGCCGAAAATTTTGGTGAGGATATTGGTGGCCATGAATGCAAGACGGACCCGCCAGCCCACAGGGGCCGACAGAGCTGCGCAATCCTTTTTCTAATCTAGGTGAAATGGGGCCGCCACAGTAAAACGCAACCGTTGGAACGGAATATGCCGCGCTGAGACAACCAATCGCAGGATTTTACCTTTGGCTGGACTATCGTCGTTCCAATGGGGCCGACTTGGCCAGTGCCATGGCGGAACCTGCCCCGGCAGTCCTGTTCGCTTGTTGCGGCGCAAGGTTACGGCCAGCTGCCAAAAACTTGCCTGGGTCCTGTGGAATCCCCTGTACCAGGACTTCAAAATGCAAGTGGGGGCCGGTCGAGCGCCCAGTGTTTCCCACCTCGGCAATTTTCTGTCCACGCTTGATCAGGTCGCCCTTTTTGACCAGCGTTCTGGAAGCATGCGCATACCGGGTAATGAGGTCATTGCCGTGGTCTATTTCGATCATGTTGCCATATGCCGAATGAAACTCCTGTGTCACCACGATGCCCCCTGCTGCAGCGAGGATGGGCACTCCCTGATTCGCCTGAAAATCCAGACCAGTGTGCAGCGCGGACTGTCCGGTAATGGGATCGATCCGCCAGCCAAACAAAGACCCCAAGTTACCAGCCGCCACGGGTTGCTGGGTCGGTACCATCATGCTGCGAATCTTCTGATCAAACAGACGGGACTCCATCACAGTCATCAAATCGGTGCGCTGATCCGTCAGGCGATCCAAATCCGCCAGGGTCGATTGAAGTTCGGCCATGGACAAAGAGCGGCCCGATACCAGTGCGCCGCCCTGCCCCGGCTTGATCTTGATGTCATTGGGACTTACGCCTGCCAATCCGGATACGCGCTCACCCAGTGACTCCAACTGGGTCATCTTGGCCTGCATTTCACCCAGTTTTCGTGCCAGCACATCAAGGTTCTCCCGCATGAAACGGTCGCGTTGGTCGAATTCGTCTTTGACAACCAACCTGACCAGGGTGCCCACCACGGGCCATCCTTCTCTGGCACCCTTCAGGAACACCCAGTGGTAGAGACCGGCCGCGACCAACATCAACGTGAACGAGGCCAGAACGCCAGCCAACAGCAGCTTGCCCCCACTCAGGTGAATTGCACGGCTTTTGGCAAGCCACGCATCCGTGATAATCAATTGCATTCGGACCCTCCAAACAACTTGCACATGAACCGCCGCCACCACCCGGTCACGCTGCTACAGGCCAGCCAGGACTCACCAACTCTGGCGAGATTAACCGAACTCACCCGCGATTCGGTCGCGCGACTCAAGGCGATCGAATCCCTTATTCCCGGTGCACTGCGCGCCAGCGTAAAGGCTGGTCCGATTGACGGTCCGGTGTGGTGCCTGATTCTCAGCAACAACGCTGCAGCAGCGAAGATGCGCCAAATTTTGCCATCACTGGAAGCCCACCTGCGAAGCAAAGGTTGGGAGGTTAACTCAATTCGGCTGAAGGTCCAAATCAACACGGGGGGCTGATTTACCTGTGTTCATTCGAGACCATAAAAAACCCGCATACCAACCGGTATGCGGGTTTTCAGAGTTTTTTCATTGTCTGCAACAATGATGTGGTGCCGATTGTCGGATTCGAACTGACGACCTACCGCTTACAAGGCGGTTGCTCTACCAACTGAGCTAAATCGGCACGTCTCGTATTTTAACGGACTCTTGAAGCCTTATCCGGCCCGGACCGAATTATTTAACACGTTTCAGCGCGGGTCTGGGACCGACGGGTGATGGACGCGGTGGATCCGGGTCTTCGTTGCCCCGATCCGACTCCACGCTTGCCAGCTGAACCACCTTGACCTCAGCTGAGGCATCCGCTGCGTCCGGCACCGAGGTCAGACTTGTCGCAGGCGATGAAAGTGCGCGGGTTCCCCTGGGCGCCTCCATCGGGAAAGCCATACCCTGGCCATTTTCCCGAGCGTAAATCGCAATGACCTGCGACACCGGCACCATGATCTCCCGGGCAACACCGGCAAACCGGCCTTTGAATTCAATGAACTCGTTGCCCAGTTTCAGTGCACTTGTAGCGTCGAAGCTGATGTTGAGAACAATTTCCCCATCTTTCACATATTCACGGGGGACTAGCACACTCTCATCCACAGCAACTGCGATATACGGCGTGAACCCGTTGTCTGTGCACCACTCGTACATCGCCCGGATCAGATACGGGCGGGTTGATGTGGCGTCTGGAGCTTCAATCATCGGCTTTGGGGCAAAGCGCTTATTTGCGCATCACCTTCTCAGAGGGCGTCAATGCTTCAATGTAGGCCGGCCGAGAAAAGATTCGCTCTGCATATTTGAGCAGCGGAGCTGCATTCTTGCTGAGCTCGATGCCGTAATAATCCAGACGCCACAACAGCGGCGCAATCGCCACATCAAGCATCGAGAAACCATCACCCAGCATGTACTTGTTTTTCAGGAAGACTGGAGCCAGCTGAGTCAAGCGGTCCCGGATGTGGGCACGCGCTTTCTCCAACATCTTCTCGTTGCTCTTGGCGGCACGTGACTCCAGTGTGGAGACATGCACAAAGAGCTCCTTCTCAAAGTTGAGCAGGAAAAGGCGCACACGGGCACGGTCAACCGGATCGCCGGGCATCAGCTGGGGATGAGGAAACCGTTCGTCAATGTATTCATTGATGATGTTGGACTCATACAGAATCAAATCGCGCTCGACCAGGATAGGTACCTGACCGTAAGGATTCATCACATTGATGTCCTCAGGCTTGTTGTACAGATCCACGTCGCGAATCTCAAAGTCCATGCCTTTTTCAAACAGGACAAAGCGGCAGCGGTGGGAAAACGGGCAGGTAGTACCTGAATACAACACCATCATGGTGGGGGCTCCTAAAAATCAAAAAGAGTGGGACGCGTGATGCGATCCCACTCCAAAAAGCTCAAGCCACGCCTGATGGCGCGAACTCAAACTGTATATCCTTGTTACTTGATGTCTTTCCAGTAAGCGGCATTGAGACGCCAGGCAAACACTGTAAACACGCCAAGGAACAGCAAAACCCATACACCCACACGGATACGCGTGTTCTGAATCGGCTCGCCCATCCACTGCAAGTAACTCACCAAATCGCCGACGGCCTGATCGTATTGCAGAGGTGTCATCGTGCCGGGTTTGACTTGCTCCCAGCCCTTGAACACCTGCACCGCGTGACCATGATCTTTGACTTCGTCATAGACGGGGCGACGATCACCCTGGAGTTCCCACAAGACGTGCGGCATGCCAACATTGGGGAACACGAGATTGTTCCAACCTGTCGGCTTTTCAGCATCCTTGTAGAAGGTACGCATGTAGGTGTAGAGATAATCGGCACCGGTTCCGCCAGCACCTGCACGCGAGCGGGCAATGACGGTCAGATCCGGTGGGTTGGCGCCAAACCAGGCCTTGGCCTGTTGCGGATCAATGGCCGCCTTCATGGTCTCGCCAATCTTGGCGTTGGTCACCAGCAGGTTGTCCTTGATTTGCTGCTCCGTCAAACCGATGTCGGTCAGACGGTTGTAGCGCATAAACGCTGCCGAGTGGCAGTTCAAACAGTAGTTGACAAACAGTTTGGCGCCATTTTGCAGGGCGGCCATGTCGTTGGTCTGGTTAGGCGCTTTGTCCCAAGCCATGCCACCCACATTGGCTTGTGCCCCGAACGACAGACCCAAAGCCATCGTCAAACTGAGAATGATTTTTTTTGTGAAACCCATGGTTTTCATAATTATTTCTCCAGTTCAATGCGCCGCAAAGGTGACACGGTCTGGCACCTGCTTCGGTGTCCCGATTCGGCTCCACCAAGGCATCAGAAGAAAAAAGCCAAAGTAAAACAGCGTACCCGCCTGCGAAACTCGACCACCGATATCCGACGGAGGCAGCATGCCCAAGTAACCCAGCACCAGGAAATCAAGGACAAAAATCACGTACATGTACTTGTGCCAGTCAGGACGGTACCGGATCGACTTGACCGCGCTGTTGTCCAGCCAAGGCAGGAAAAACAAAATCACAACGCCGCCGCCCATAGCGACCACACCCCAGAACTTGGCATCAATGGCCAGCATCATGGCAACCACCACCACCGCCACGCCCAGAATCAGACCCTTCAGAATCGAAGGCATCTTGATCTTGACCACGCTCAGCACCGCACCACCCAGCACGCAGGCAATCAGCGCATACATCATCTCGCTCGTCACCGCGCGCAGCATCGAGTAGAAAGGCGTGAAATACCAAACGGGTGCAATGTGCAAAGGCGTCTTGAATGGATCTGCCGGAATGAAGTTGTTGTACTCAAGGAAGTACCCACCCAACTCAGGGGCAAAGAACACAATGGCGGTAAATGCCATCAGGAACACGCTCACTGCAAAGATGTCATGCACCGAGTAGTAGGGATGAAAAGGGATGCCATCCAACGGGCGTCCCTGAGCATCTTTCTTGGCCTTGATCTCGATGCCATCGGGATTGTTGGAGCCCACTTCGTGCAAGGCAATGATGTGTGCAACGACCAGACCTAGCAGCACCAGAGGCACGGCGATCACGTGGAAACTGAAAAAGCGGTTCAACGTGGCATCGCCAACCACGAAGTCGCCGCGAATCAGCAGCGCCAGATCCGGACCAATGAAGGGAATGGCAGAGAACAAATTCACGATCACCTGAGCACCCCAGTAGCTCATCTGACCCCAAGGCAACAAATAACCCATGAAGGCTTCGGCCATCAGTGCGAGGAAAATCCCGCAGCCAAAGATCCAGATCAATTCACGTGGCTTGCGATAGCTGCCGTAAATCAGTCCACGGAACATGTGCAGGTACACCACAACAAAAAACGCAGAGGCGCCTGTGGAGTGCATGTAGCGAATCAACCAGCCCCAAGGTACATCGCGCATGATGTACTCGACAGAACCAAATGCCAAAGCGGCATCCGGCTTGTAATGCATCACCAGGAAAATGCCGGTGACGATCTGGATTACCAGCACCAACAGTGACAACGACCCAAAGACGTACCAAAAGTTGAAGTTTTTCGGTGCGTAGTACTCGCTCATGTGCTCTTTGAAGAGCTTGGACGCCGGAAACCGGTTATCCACCCAGTTGAGCAGCTTTTCGCCCGCAGGGGCGTTCGGAGAGATTTCGTGAAATTCAGCCATGTTGTTCGTCCTTAGGCTTTCTTGTCGTCACCAATGAGCAACTTGGTTTCGGAGAGATACATGTGGGGAGGGACCTCGAGGTTGTCCGGCGCAGGCTTGTTTTTATAAACCCGACCCGCCAGATCAAAGGTCGAACCATGGCAGGGACAGAAGAAGCCGCCTTGCCAGTCATCTGGCAGGGAAGGCTGGGCGCCTGTCTGGAACTTGTCAGATGGCGAACAACCCAAGTGCGTACAGATACCCACGGTGACCAGGTATTCAGGCTTGATAGAACGATGCTCGTTGCGCGCGTATGCAGGAGCCTGGTCATCGGGCTTGCGCTCGGATTTGGGATCTGCCAACTGCGAATTCAGCTTGGGCAATGCGGCCAGTTGCTCAGGTGTGCGACGGACGATCCACACAGGCTTGCCGCGCCACTCCACGGTCATCTTTTCTCCGGGCTTGAGCGCGGAAATATCGGCTTCCACAGCTGCACCAGCCGCTTTGGCCTTCTCAGAGGGCTTGAAACTACTGACAAAGGGGACGGCTGCGGCAATACCGCCGACGGCACCAGCGCAGGTGGACGCAATCAACCACGTCCGTTTGCTGGTGTCGATCTGACCGTTGCCGACAAGGGTTTCACTCATGGGAATCCTCGATGAAAAAACACTATTGGGGTTAACCGGCGATTGTAGCTGACCGTTTGGAGCGACTTTGAGCCCACGCCGGCACTCTCTTGGGTGATACTGCACCCCTCTTAGTCGCAAAAGGGGTTTATCAAAATGGGAATGATGCAGGAATTCAAGGAATTTGCCCTCAAGGGCAATGTGATGGACTTGGCTGTCGGCGTGATCATTGGCGGTGCGTTTGGCAAAATTGTCGACTCCATCGTTGGCGACTTGATCATGCCAGCCATCGGCGCCATTGTCGGGAAACTGGATTTTTCAAATTTGTTCATCGTCTTGAGGCCGGCGCCCGAGGGCACCGTCATGACACTGGATGCGCTCAAGAAAGCGGGTGTACCCGTTTTTGCCTATGGCAACTTCATCACAGTCGCCGTTAATTTTGCGATTCTGGCGTTCATTATTTTCATGATGGTCAAACAGATCAACCGCTTGAAGAAGGCCGCGCCACCACCCCCTGCAGCACCCGCAGTGACGGCGGAAGAGGTACTGCTTCTGCGCGAAATTCGCGATAGCCTCAGAAAGTAAATTACTATATTTTCAATAGCCCCCCCTTTAATGGAAGGGGGAAACAGCATTTTTACTGTGATTTTGGTAGCTGACAAAGCTGTCGCGCCATGCGTATGGCCTCGATCAGGCTGGCCGCATCCGCTTGATTCATGCCGGCAATATCAAATGCCGTCCCGTGATCCGGGCTGGTGCGTACCAGCGGCAGGCCCAATGTCACATTGACACCCTTGTCCACGCCCAGATACTTCACCGGAATCAGGCCCTGATCGTGGTACATCGCCACCACGACATCGAACTCACCAAGCTTTTCAGGCGTGCTGCGCGCCCGCATGAACACGGTATCCGGGGCAAAAGGACCCCTGACATGGATGCCCTGCAAGCGGGCTTGCGCAATAGCCGGCGCAATGATGTCAATCTCCTCGCGGCCAAACAGTCCACCCTCCCCCGCGTGCGGATTCAGGCCCGCCACCCCGATGCGCGGCACATGGCCCAGGGCCGCCTGGAGCGACTCATGGGTAATTCTCAGCGTCTCCAGCACATTGTCATAGGTCACTGCGTCAATCGCATCACGCAAGGCCACATGGATGCTGACCAACACAACACGCAGTTCGTCATTGGCCAGCATCATGCGCACCGGCATTTCTGCCAGAGACTTTCCCTGGTGTGCCGCCGCCAAGGCCTGCAACATTTCGGTGTGCCCCGGATAGGCGCTGTGAGGAACACCGGCCAGGGCCAGTGCCTCTTTATGCAAGGGAGCAGTCACCAGGGCTGCCACATCGCCGCGCAAAGCAGCCTGCGCCGCCCAGACAACGCATTCGGCCGCGATTCGACCCGCGTCCGCGCTCAACTGGCCAAAAGCAGCTGGTTGGGTTATCGCCGCACCCAACTGCAATACCGGTATGCACCGCGGAGGCATGCCTAGCGCCTCCGCGGGCGTTTCAATCTGGGCCACAGCCAACGGCACCTGCCCGGCGCTGATCACATCAACAGCCCGACGCACCGTCGCCACGTCGCCCGCGACAAAACAGCCCCGCGTCACATCCGGTGTATCCCGGAAGGCCTTGGCAATGATCTCCGGGCCAATGCCCGCAGGGTCCCCAAGGGTGATGGCAATCGGTTTTTGCATGGCGTTCAAGCCGGGTTGTCAATGTCGATGAATTGGTGTGCCAGCCCGAACTGCTCAGCCACCCGTGCCGCAACGGCCGGCGCGCCATAGCGCTCACTGGCATGATGGCCGCAGGCTATATATGCCACTCCACATTCGCGCGCATAGTGTGCCTGTGGCTCCGAAATTTCGCCGGTGATAAAGGCATCTGCCCCGGCTGCAATAGCCGCCTCAAAATATCCCTGGGCGCCGCCAGTGCACCACGCTATTTTTTTTATAGCTTTAGATGGATGACCCACAAGGACTACAGACCGATTTAATTGCGCCTCAATATGGCGCGCGAGCACTTCTGCCGAGTCGAAACCCGCACCGTCACTGCGCTCGCCCATAAAGCCCAGATCCTGTTCCCCGAATCGCGTCTGTGCCACAAGACCGAGCTTCAAGCCCAGCTGTGCGTTATTACCCAGTTCAGGATGCGCATCCAGAGGCAAATGGTAGGCAAACAAGTTGATATCGTGCGCCAGCAACAAAGCCAGACGTTGCTTCATCCAACCGGTAACACGTCCGTCCTGGCCTCGCCAGAACAGACCATGGTGCACAAAGATCGTATCGGCTTGCGCCGCGATCGCCGCTTCAATCAAGGCGCGGCTGGCGGTCACACCCGACACAATTTTCCGGACCTGGCGTGCGCCTTCTACCTGCAAGCCATTGGGACCGTAGTCACGAAAGCGTTCGGGCTGGAGCAGTGTGTCCAACGTTTGCAAGAGCTGTATGCGGTCAGTCATGTTCAGATTTGAAAAGATGCGCCAAAATCGAGGGCGCCTGGGTCAAGCTGCGTGCCGCATTGTCGGCGAAATAGTACGTCACGGTGCGTCTCGCTCTGACAGCACAGTGCTGTCGCAGCCCCGTCCGAGCGCGATCCAGCGTCGAGCAAGGCGCGTCAGGCCTGACGCCAGCCAGGGTGCCAGAGGCGATAATTTCGAAGGCAAAACCCCATGCAGCACCTCCAGCGGGTCACTCAGGGCACCGCAGCGGTATTGCAGCAACTCACTGTGCCAGCGCACTGCAACACAGGCACCCTGGCGACGCCGCGACAAAACAATGCCCAGCGGACACGGATCCAGCAGGCAACACACCCCGCAGCCATTGCAAGGCGCCCCTGACTGCGGCTTGAGCGGCGCATCGGGATGGATAAGAATAACCCGTTTGATTTCGGACATGGAATTGACGAACTGTACAGGCCCCATGTCGCATGGGTTGAAATAGCATAGGTCAACCGCATTTCTGCACGGCGCCTACAATTTGGGTTTCTCACCCTGACTCATTAATTTACGGAGGCGGCGTATCGCCTACCCATTGTCATGAAACGTCTCTGGTTGTTGTTTTGCCAAACCGCCACCATTTTGCTGGCGGCCTATTTTGTTGTTGGCACACTCAAACCTGCCTGGCTTGGCAACCGCTCTGCAGGCTCCGGCGCCATTGCACTGATGGAAGCCCCTGCCGCCAGTTCCTCTGCTGTGCCACCAGGCAGTTTCAGACTTGCGGCACAAAAGTCATCTGCCGCCGTGGTGAGTATCAACACCAGCAAGGCCGCCAAGAAGCATCCGCGTAGCGATGATCCCTGGTTCAAGTTCTTTTTCGGTGAGCAAGGCAATGAACCCCAAGTCGGACTGGGCAGCGGTGTCATCGTCAGCGCCAACGGCTACATCCTGACCAACAACCATGTGGTGGAGAGTGCCGATGAGATTGAAGTCATCCTCAATGACAGCCGCCGCGCCTTGGCCAAAGTCATCGGCACCGATCCGGATACCGATCTTGCAGTCCTGAAAATTGACCTCGACCGGTTGCCTGCCATCGTGCTGGGCAACTCCGACACGCTGCAGGTAGGCGACCAGGTGCTGGCGATCGGCAACCCCTTCGGCGTCGGACAAACCGTCACCGGCGGAATCGTCAGCGCCTTGGGGCGCAATCAGTTGGGGATCAACACTTTCGAGAACTTCATCCAGACCGATGCAGCCATCAATCCCGGCAATTCGGGCGGCGCACTGGTGGATACTCACGGCAATCTTCTGGGCATCAACACCGCCATCTATTCACGTTCGGGCGGCAGCATGGGTATTGGCTTCGCCATTCCGGTTTCCACCGCCAAACTCGTCATGGAAGGCATCGTCGCAGACGGCCAGGTCACACGCGGCTGGATTGGCGTGGAGCCCAACGATTTATCGCCGGAACTCGCCGAGACTTTTGGCGTAAAGGCCAAGGATGGCGTGATCATCACCGGCGTACTGCAAAATGGTCCTGCAGCCCGCTCGGGAATTCGCCCAGGGGATGTCATCACCACAGTAGCAGGCAAGCCCGTAGGCAATGTTTCCGAATTGTTGAGCAGTGTGGCTGCCTTGAAACCGGGGACAGCTTCCAAGTTCAGCGTCTTGCGTCGGGACGAAAAAATCGAACTGGATGTGACACCCGGTGTCAGGCCCAGACCGCGCAAACTGGAGCAATAGCAGCGACGCCTGACCCTGCGCAGCGTTCTGCGTCAGGACTGGGCTGCTTCAGCCTCGTCGACCGGTGCCTGGGTGTGCTTGATAAACACCTTGGCCGCCAGAATGCCAACTTCATACAGCAGGCACATCGGAACCAGCAAGGCGATCATGGACACGGGATCAGGCGGCGTAACCAAACCGGCAACGGCCGCTGCGCCCACCACAAAGTAGGTTCGAAACCCCTTCAGCTGGGCAATCGTCACAATGCGCATACGCGCCAGGACGATAACCACAATGGGCACTTCAAACGCCACGCCAAACGCGATGAACATGGTGATGACGAAGTCGAGGTAGGCCTCAATGTCCGGACTCACAGCCACTGACACGGGTGCCATTTTCTGAATCGCTGGAAATGCCTGCCCGAAGACAAAGAAATAACAAAACGCAGCGCCCATATAGAACAGGATGGTGCTGGCAGCCACCAGAGGCAGAACCAGCTTTTTCTCATGCCGGTACAGACCCGGCGCCACAAAAGCCCAAACCTGGTACAGGATCCATGGCAGTGACAGGCCGATGGCGGCCAAAACCGACACCTTGATGGGCACCAAAAATGGCGATACCACACCCACCGCAATCATCCGGGAACCTTCTGGCAAGGCCTTGACCAGCGGCATGGCCAGCAGGTCATAGAGTTTGGAGGGGCCGGGGTAAAAAAGAAGGACACCCAGTACCGCAGCCACGCCATAAAGCGCACGCAGGAGCCGATCACGCAATTCAAACAGGTGCTGAACGAAGGGTTGTTCGGTGCCGGCCAGTTCGTCTTCTTTGTTAACAGGATCAGTCATCAGTTCACTTTGGTAGGGCGGAACCGCGCCACACGTGCGGCCCCCGACAAGGCTCGGGTGCGCGTACCGGTACGGGCTTTGTACCAGCTGGGTGTAGCGCCCTGCTTCACACGCCACTTTTTCCTGGGATGTTTGTACTCGGGGAAACCCAGCAGTGAATTGTCAGTTTCGATATTGGACACCATTCCAGTGGTTTCGGCCCAGCTTTTCTCGAAATCGCTGGCGCTGGTCTGGATGGAGTTTTCGACATCTCGCGCTGCGCCTTCAACCGTATCCTTCATTTTCTTGAGTTCATCAAGGTCCATGGACCGATTGACTTCAGCCTTGACATCGGCCACGTAGCGTCGCGCGCGACCCAACAAGGTGCCGATGGTTTTCGCCAGCCCGGGCAGCTTTTCAGGTCCAATGACCACGAGCGCGATCCCGCCAATGATGGCGAGCTTGGTGATCCCGATATCAATCACTTAAAGACCCTGCTGACCCGAACAAGCCTCAAGCCGCGCAATCAGGCTTTTGTCTTGGCTTCGACATCAATGGTTTCTTTGGCGGCGGAAGTACCCGTCGTCACTTGCTGTGGTGCAGCCGTGGCGGCCGTCGCATCAGCCGCAGCCTTGTCAGAGCCGTCTTTCATGCCATCCTTAAAGCCCTTGACCGCGCCGCCCAGATCCGAGCCGATGTTGCGCAGTTTTTTGGTGCCAAAGATGACAATGATGATGACCAGAAAGATGATCAGGTGTGTTGTCGAAAGTCCCATGAGTTTCTCCTAAGGAATTAGGCCGATTTTAGTCGGCGAAGTTGCTGCAGGGCGCAGCCCTTTCAAATTGCCCTGAATTTAACCTCTGAGCCACGGCCTTGGCCCGCCCATCACATGGATGTGCAAATGGTGAATCTCCTGGCGGCCCTCTGCACCGGTATTGCTCAGTATCCGAAAGCCCCCATCCGGATAGGGATTACAGCCTTCCTGCAAGGCCAACTTCGGAGCCATCGCCATCATCCGTCCCAACAAGCCCGCGTGCTCGGGGCCAACGTGCGCCATGGAAGGGATGTGCACCTTGGGAATCATGAGGAAATGCACGGGTGCCCAGGGATTGATGTCATGGAACACGAACACTTCCTCATCCTGATAAACCAGTTTGGACGGAATCTTGCCCGCAACGATTTTGCAAAACAGGCAATCGGGGTCGCTTTGTAAAATTTGCTCGATCATGCCGAAAACTCCATGGGAAGACCTTGGTTCATGCGCACCATGCCGGACACGATACGGTAGAGAAACCAGATGGAGATCAGGCACCAGGCAATCCATCCGGGCACAAGAAACAGAATCCACAAGGGCGCCGTCACGGCATAAAGCACCGCCGCAATGACAACCGTTCGGATCCGCCAGCGGAAATGCGAGGCGTGCCAGGTGCCCTCGGCCTCGGGGCGCTTGACCATGTCGATGATGAAAGCTGCGATGAGAAGTACCGGGCCAAACTGCCCCCCCGGAATCAAGGCACCGATGGCAACAATCAGATGCAGGATGTAGCTGATGGTGCCCACGGTATTGAGCGATTGCAGCTTCTCCAGATCGATGGGGTCCTGGGTCATTTGATCTCCCCTTCACGCATTTGGACTTTTCGCAAAGCCTTTTCTTCAATACCGCTGGTGCCGGCACGGCGGTCCAGCTCGGTTACCACATCGGCAGGCCTCAGGCCGTAGTGCGCCAGCGCGATCATGCAGTGAAACCACAAATCAGCCACTTCATAGACGATTTTGGTCTTGTCTCCGCCAAAATCGGCGTCTTTGGCCGCCATCACCACTTCGGTCGCTTCTTCGCCGATTTTTTTCAGAAAGGCATCAGGCCCCTTATGCAACAGGCGCGCCACATAGCTGGCTTGCGGGTCCCCGCCGTTTTGCGGCAGTCGACTCTCGATCACCTGTGCCAGGCGGGCAAGTGAATCTGGGCTGGAAGTGTTGGAAGACATAAGTGCTTACTTGTAGATGGTTTGCGGGTCTTTCAAGACCGGTTCGGTGACTTTCCACTCGCCGTTTTCATAGACCGTGAAAAAACAGCTGTGACGGCCGGTATGGCAGGCAATACCGGGCTCATGCCCGAGTTGCGTCACCTTGAGCAGGATCACGTCGTTATCGCAATCCATACGGATTTCATGCACTTTCTGCACGTGACCCGATTCTTCGCCCTTGTACCAAATTTTGTTACGCGAGCGGCTGAAATACACCGCCTGACCCAGTTCAGCCGTTTTTTGCAGGGCTTCGCGGTTCATCCAGGCAAACATCAGCACATCGTTGCTGCCCTGCTCCTGCGCGATCACCGGCACGAGGCCCTTGGAATCCCATCGAATATGTTTTAGCCAGTTCATGCGGGAATTGTCCGTGATTTATTTTTGCTATTTAAAGAATAGCAGGGGATGCAATATTGGCGAAGACCAGATATCGATTTGACTTAAATTCGCACGGGAATTCCGCGCTCGGCCATTCTGGCTTTGGCCTGCCCCACGGTGAATTCACCGTAGTGAAAAATACTCGCCGCCAGCACCGCATCGGCGCCACCGCGCTGAATGCCATCGGCGAGGTGGTCCAGGGTGCCCACGCCACCCGAGGCAATCACCGGAACGCTGATGGCATCGCTCACTGCACGGGTCAGCGCCAGATCAAAACCAGCCTTGGTGCCATCGCGGTCCATGCTGGTGAGCAGGATTTCGCCTGCACCGAATTCGGCCATCTGGCGCGCCCAGGCCACAGCGTCCAGCCCAGTGTTTTTGCGCCCGCCGTGGCTGTAGACGTCCCAGCCTTCGCCACGTTCCAGCATATCGTCGCCAAAACGACGCTTCGCGTCGATCGCCACCACAATGCATTGCGCGCCGTATTTGGCGGAGGCATCCTTGATGACCTGCGGATTGGCCAATGCGGCGGAGTTGAAACTGGTCTTGTCCGCGCCGGCATTGAGCAGGCGGCGCACATCGTCCACCGTGCGCACACCGCCACCCACGGTCAGGGGAATGAAGACCTGCGAGGCCACCGCCTCAATGATGTGCAGGATCATGTCACGCCCGTCGCTGGTGGCGGTAATGTCGAGAAAAGTCAGCTCATCAGCACCCTGCTCGTTGTAACGCGCGGCAATCTCCACCGGGTCACCGGCATCGCGCAGTTCGACAAAGTTGACGCCCTTGACCACACGGCCACCGGTTACGTCCAGGCAGGGAATGATGCGTTTGGCGAGCACCGGATCAGCCGTTCAACTCGTCAGCGCGTGCCTGTGCGGCGGCAAAATCGAGATCGCCAGAGTAGATGGCGCGTCCACAGATGACGCCTTCCACCCCTTCGTCTTCAACAGCACAC
The DNA here is from genome assembly GCF_018780565.1 of Rhodoferax sp. Taxonomy (GTDB): domain Bacteria; phylum Pseudomonadota; class Gammaproteobacteria; order Burkholderiales; family Burkholderiaceae_C; genus Rhodoferax. Next base: position 325,550 of record NZ_JADMJN010000003.1, on the reverse strand, counting down.
AGGGCTTCGATGTCCACCATGTTGGACAGGCCACCCGATGCAATCACGGGGATGGTCAGCGCCTGTGCCAGCTTGACCGTGGCCTCGACGTTGATGCCGCTGAGCATGCCGTCACGGCCGATGTCGGTATAGATGATGGATTCCACACCGTAGTCTTCGAATTTTTTGCCCAGGTCGATCACATCGTGGCGGGTGAGCTTGCTCCAGCCATCGGTGGCCACCTTGCCATCCTTGGCGTCGAGTCCGACGATGATGTGCCCGCCAAAGGCCGTACAGGCATCTTGCAGGAAACCGGGGTTTTTGACGGCTGCCGTGCCAATGATCACGTAACGCAAGCCGGCATCCAGGTAGCGCTCAATGGTGTCCAGGTCACGGATGCCGCCGCCGAGCTGCACATCAATCTCGCTGCCGACTTCCTTGAGAATCTTGCGGATTGCCTGTTCGTTCTTGGGATGTCCTGCAAAAGCACCGTTCAAGTCCACCAGATGCAGACGACGTGCGCCTTTGCTGACCCAGCTACGGGCCATGACAGCGGGATCTTCGCCAAACGTGGTGGATTGGTCCATGTCGCCTTGTTTGAGGCGAACGCAGTGGCCGTCTTTTAAGTCAATTGCAGGGATTAAAAGCATGATGCTTCAGTTTGAAGGAGGAATGAAAACAGGGGAGCAGCGAGGCAAGTGAGCCGGGATCAGGGATTCCAGTGAAGGAAATTTCGGTAGAGAGACAGACCGTGGTCAGCACTTTTTTCAGGATGGAATTGAGTTGCGAAAATATTATCGCGTGCAATCGCTGAACAGAAGCGGCCACCATAGTCAGTCTCGCCCACGCTGTGGCGCGCATCAGACGGTTGGGCGTAAAAACTGTGCACAAAGTAGAAGTAGCTGCCGTCCGGCACATCACCCCACACCGGGTGCGGTGCGCCACCATGATTGTTACGCCACACCTGGTTCCAGCCCATTTGCGGCACTTTGTAGCGGCTTCCGTCAGGCTGGGTCTGGCCCGCCAGATCAAATTTGATCACATCACCCGCAATCAGGCCCAGACAGGGCGTATCCGATTCCTGGCTGTGATTGAGCAGCATTTGCATGCCCACGCACACGCCCATCAGGGGCTTGTGGGCTGCAGCGTGCATCACGGCGTCGAACATGCCGGATTCGTGCAGTTCACGCATGCAATCGCGCATGCCGCCCTGGCCGGGCAGCACCACGCGCTCGGCCGACATCACCTCGGCGGGGGTACGTGCCCAAACCACTTCGACCCCGGCATCGGCGGCGACGTGCATCACCGCCTGCGTGACGGAGCGCAGGTTTCCCATGCCGTAATCAACAACTGCTACTTTTTTCATAGCAAACAAGGCAACATCGACGAGGGAAAGAAGCCAAAAACTTCCATGGATTTACAGGGTGCCCTTGGTTGACGGAATAACACCCAAGGCACGGGGGTCCAGCTCCAGCGCGAAACGCAATGCGCGGGCGAAGGCCTTGAACACGGTCTCGGCCTGGTGGTGTGCGTTCTCACCGCGCAGGTTGTCAATGTGCAGGGTGACGAAGGCGTGGTTCACAAAGCCCTGGAAAAACTCATGCGCCAACTGGCTGTCAAAGGTGCCGATCATGCCGCTCTTGAACGGGACATTCATGATCAGACCGGGACGACCCGACAGGTCAATCACCACGCGCGAGAGTGCTTCGTCCAGCGGCACGTAAGCGTGTCCGTAACGGCGAATGCCTTTCTTGTCGCCCACGGCCTTGTGCACAGCCTGACCAAAGGCAATGCCGACATCTTCGACCGTGTGGTGGCCATCGATGTGCAGATCGCCATCGGCATGGATGTCCAGATCGATCATGCCGTGGCGGGCGATCTGGTCCAGCATGTGATCAAAGAAACCAATGCCGGTGTGCAGCCTGGACTGTCCGGTGCCATCCAGATTGATCTTGACGGTGATTTGGGTTTCCGCAGTGTTGCGGCTGACTTCGGCTGTTCGTTGATTCATGGTGGTATTGTCCCTGTTCGGACCCCGGGGTCTAGAGGCTTTCCTTCAGCGCGGCCAGCATTTGGGTGTTTTCTTCGGCGGTTCCGACGGTCAGGCGCAAGCAATTGGCCAGCAAAGCGTGCATTTTAGAAACGTTCTTGACGAGGATCTTGTGGGCTTTCAGGCCATCAAAGGTTTTTTGCGCATCAGGCACCCGCACCAGAATCATGTTGGCATCGCTGGGATAAGCCCGTACACCGGGCAAGATACCCAATGCTTCCAAAATAATAGCACGCTGCGTACGTAAATCAAGGGCCTGTGTCGCAAAAATCTCATGATGTTCGAGCGCAAACAGGGCGCACTCGCAGTTCAGCACGCTGATGTTGTAGGGCGGGCGCACCTTGTCGATCTCGGCGATCAGCGCCTGCGGGCCCATCATGTAACCTAGGCGCACACCGGCCAAGCCAAATTTGCTCAGGGTGCGCATCAGCAGCACATGGCTGTGTCGCGCCAGACGGTCAATGTAGCTTTTGCTGGAAAACGGCTGGTAAGCCTCATCCAGCACCACCAAGCCCCCCTGTTCGCCCACTGCAAGAATGATCTTCTCGATCACCGCGTCATTCCACAGATTCGCCGTCGGGTTGTTGGGATAAGCGAGGTAAGTGATAACGGGTTTGTGCTGCGCAATGGCGGTCAGCATGGCGGCCTCGTCCAGCTCAAAGTCAGCGGTGAGTGGCACACCATGAAAGTCCAGACCCTGCAACTGCGCACTCATGGCGTACATCACAAAGCCTGGCACCGGTGCCAGCACGCTGGCGCGTTGACATTCATTCCCGGCACAGGACGGTACGGCACAGGCCAGCGCCAGCAGGCTGATCAACTCATCGGAGCCATTGCCCAGCATGATGTCAAAGCCTGCAGGCATTTGGGCATAAGCCGCCAAAGCATGGCGCAAGTCATTGACGCGGCCATCCGGATAGCGGTTCAGCGCCAGTGCGCCCAAACGCTTGCCCAAAGCATCCTGCAACGCTGCGGGCAGGCGATGCGGATTTTCCATGGCGTCGAGCTTGACCATGCCCGCCGAGTCCTGCACGGCGTAGGCGTGCATCGATTGCACGTCCTGGCGAATCAGTTGCCGCAGGCGGGCATCCAGCCCACTCATTTGCCAGTCCGCATCGACACAGGCTTGGTCAGGCGCAGTTCTGCGGCCCGCGCATGGGCTTGCAGGCCCTCGCCATACGCCAACTCCGCTGCAATGGTGCCCAGCACCTGCGCACCGGCTTCGCTGACCTCGATCAGGCTGGAGCGCTTCTGGAAATCGTACACACCCAAAGGGCTGGAGAAACGTGCCGTACCGCTGGTGGGCAGCACGTGGTTGGGTCCGGCGCAGTAGTCGCCCAGTGATTCGCTGGTGTAGGCGCCCAGGAAAATGGCACCGGCGTGCTTGAGCAGCGGCTCCCAGCGGTGCGGGTCAAGGCTGCTCACCTCAAGGTGTTCGGGTGCGATGCGGTTGCTGATGTCGCAGGCTTCTTCCATGCTGCGGGTAAGAATCAAGGCGCCGCGGCCATTGAGCGACTTGGCGATGATTTCGGCACGCGGCATGTCGGGCAACAGGCGCTTGATGGCTTCCTGCACCTGGGCAATATAGGCGGCGTCGGGGCACAACAAAATGCTCTGCGCCAACTCGTCGTGCTCGGCCTGGCTGAACAGATCCATCGCGACCCAGTCGGGCGGCGTGCTGCCATCGGCCAGTACCAGAATCTCGCTGGGTCCGGCAATCATGTCGATGCCCACAGCGCCGAAAACACGCCGTTTGGCCGCAGCCACGTACGCATTGCCGGGGCCAGTAATTTTGTCGACCTTGGGGACGGTTTGCGTTCCATAAGCCAGGGCGGCCACCGCCTGCGAACCACCGACAGTGAAGGCGCGGGTGACGCCCGCCACATAAGCGGCCGCCAGCACCAGGGGATTTTTTTCACCTTTCGGGGTCGGCACCACCATGATGATTTCCCCCACCCCGGCCACATGGGCCGGAATAGCGTTCATCAACACCGACGAAGGATAGGCGGCCTTGCCACCGGGAACATAAATACCCACGCGGTCCAGCGGCGTGACTTTCTGGCCCAACAGGCTGCCATTCTCGTCACGGTAGCTCCAGCTCTCCCCGCAGGCTTTCTTCTGGGCTTCATGGTAGCTGCGCACACGCTGGGCGGCAGCTTGCAGGGCCTCGCGCTGCGCGGCAGGAATCGCTTCGAAGGCAGCCTTGAGTTCGGCTTGCGTGAGCTCCAACTCGGCCATCGTCGTGGCCGTCAAACCATCAAAACGCCGGGTGTATTCGAGCACGGCGACATCACCGCGCTGTTGGACATCCAGCAAAATCTCGGCTACCCGCTGCTCAATCGCGGCATCCGCCTCGGCAGACCAATGCAGACGCGCCTTGAATTCAGCATCAAATGTGCTGCTGACCGTCGATAAATAAGCGGGGTTAGCTATAAAAGTCATAGCAATTTCTTGCGGCTGAAGGATAAATTTACTTGCCTACGGCGGACGCAAAGGCATCGATGATGCGTCGAATCGATGCCTGCTTGAGCTTGAGCGCCGCCTGATTGACCACCAGTTGCGAACTGATGTCCATGATGTGCTCGACCTCGACCAGATGGTTGGCCTTGAGCGTGTTGCCGGTGGAGACCAGATCGACGATCGCATCCGACAAGCCCACCAGGGGCGCCAACTCCATGCTGCCATAGAGCTTGATCAGGTCCACGTGCACGCCTTTGGTCGCAAAGAACTCGCGGGCAATCGCCACGTACTTGGTGGCCACCTTCAGGCGCGAGCCCTGCTTGACGGCCGACGCGTAGTCAAAATCAGCGCGCACCGCGACGCTGATGCGGCACTTGGCGATGTTCAGGTCCAGCGGCTGGTAAAGGCCTGCCGCACTGGTACTGCCGCCCCAATCGGCAGCATGCTCGATCAAGGTGTCCTTGCCCGTGATGCCCAGATCGGCGCCGCCGTACTGCACATAGGTCGGCACGTCGGTGGCCCGCACCACCAACACGCGCACATCGGGCTGGTTGGTGGTGAGAATCAGTTTGCGGGATTTTTCAGGATCTTCCAGCACCTCAATGCCGGCGGCGCGTAGCAGCGGCAGGGTTTCTTCAAAAATTCGTCCCTTGGAGAGAGCGAGTGTGATCATTTGCTTGGCTTCCATGCGTGGGGGCTCGTTACTTTGTCCGCTCGATATCGGCACCCAGGCCGCACAGCTTGGACTCCATCTGGTCGTAACCTCGGTCCAGATGGTAGATGCGGTCCACCACCGTTTCGCCTTCGGCGACCAAGCCGACGATGACCAGGCTGGCCGAAGCCCGCAGGTCCGTCGCCATCACGGTAGCGCCCGACAGCTTGTCGACCCCTTCTACCACCGACACCTTGCCGTCGATCTGGATGTTGGCGCCGAGCCGGACCATTTCATTGACGTGCATGAAACGGTTCTCGAAAATGGTCTCAGTCACTTTGGCTGTGCCATTTGAGATGCAGTTGAGCGCCATGAACTGCGCCTGCATGTCGGTCGGGAAACCCGGGTATTCGGTGGTGCGAAAACTTTGCGCCTTGAGTCGGCCCTGGGACTGGACACGGATGCCGCCCTCCACCTCGGTCACCGTTGCGCCTGCATCCCGCAGTTTTTCCACCACGGCTTCCAGGTGATCGGCCCGACCGTGGCGCAGCACGACATCGCCGCCCGTAGCCGCCACTGCACACAGAAAGGTGCCGGTTTCGATGCGATCCGCCACCACCTGGTGTTCGCAGCCATGGAGCTTTTCCACACCCCGAATGCGAATGCGGCTGGTGCCATGACCTTCAATTTTGGCGCCCATCTTGATCAGCATTTCGGCCAAATCGGGGATCTCGGGCTCTTGCGCGGCGTTTTCCAGAATCGTCTCGCCTTCGGCCAGACAGGCAGCCATCAGGAAGTTTTCTGTACCGGTGACGGTGACCATGTCGGTGGTGATCCGCGCACCCTTCAGGCGCTTCCAGCCCTTGGGCAATTTGGCGATCATGTAGCCATGCTCGACCACAATCTCTGCACCCATCGCGCTCAGGCCCTTGATGTGCTGGTCCACGGGACGTGAGCCGATAGCGCAACCGCCCGGCAAGGAGACCGTGGCCTCGCCAAAACGCGCCAACAAAGGACCCAGCGCCAGCACCGATGCGCGCATGGTCTTGACCAGCTCATAAGGCGCCTCAGGCGAGCTGAGCGGGCCGGCGTTCACCGACACCCGACCGTCCTCGCTGCGCTCCGCCACCACACCCATGTTACGGATCAACTTGAGCATGGTCGATACATCCTGCAAACGAGGCACATTGCGCAGTACCACGGGCTCGGCCGTCAGCAGGCACGCGCACAGTTCGGGCAAGGCGGCGTTCTTGGCGCCCGAGATGTCGACAGTGCCGTGCAGTTGGCGGCCACCGCGAATCAATAATTTATCCATGAGTCAAAAAGCTTTCAATACCGACAATTGGCGATCATTCAGATGCCGACGCCCACTCGGCAGGCGTGAAGGTTTTCATGGACAGGGCATGAACTTCGTCGTTCTTCATTTTGTCGCCCAGCGTGGCGTACACCCGCTGGTGGCGTTGAATGGCGCGCCGACCTTCAAACTCGGACGACACAATGGTGGCATACCAATGGCGGCCATCGCCTTCAAGTTCGATGTGTTCGCACACAAGGCCCGCCGCAATCATGTTTTTGATCTGGTCTGCAGTCATAGGAACAATTCAATATTTAAAACGGGTCAACCGCGAATCTTGTAACCGATGTGCAGCAGGTAAACCGCAATCGCACTCACAAGGACCAGCACCCCACCGACAACGCTCAGGCTCAACCAGGGCGAGACATCGCTGGCGCCAAAAAAACCATAGCGAAAACCATCAATCATGTAGAAGAAAGGATTCAGGTGGCTGACCTTCTGCCAAAAAACGGGCAACGAATGAATAGAATAAAAAACCCCACTCAAAAAGGTCATGGGCATGACCACGAAGTTCTGAAAGGCGGCGAGCTGGTCAAACTTCTCGGCCCACAGACCCGCAATCAGGCCCAGGGTTCCCATCAGTGCGGCGCCCAACACAGCAAAGGCGAAGATCCACAGCGGCGCCACGAAACTGATGTCGGTAAAGATCGCCGATACCGCGAACACACCCAGCCCAACCACCAAGCCCCGAATGACCGACGCGCCCACATAGGCCACGAACCAGTTCATATAGGAAAGAGGTGTCAGCAACAGGAACACGAGGTTGCCCATTACCTTGCTCATGATCAGCGACGAGGAACTGTTGGCAAACGCGTTTTGCAGCAGACTCATCATCGCCAGGCCAGGCACCAAAAAAGCGGTGTAGCTGATCGTGTCGTAGACCTTGACGTGCGCCTCCAGCGCATGGCCGAAGATCAGCAAATACAACATGGCCGTCAGCACCGGACCCGCCACGGTCTGGAACGCCACTTTCCAGAAGCGCCAGACTTCCTTGTACAACAGGGTTTGCCAGCCGTTCATGCTGCACCCCTGGCCGTTTGCACGGAGTTCTTGTTCATCACGTCCAGGAAGACATCTTCAAGATCGGCCTTGCGGATCTCCACGTCATGCGCCACCAAGCCTGCCTCACGCACTTGTGCAAGGTAGTGCTCGATTTCCAGGGCGTCGTGCGCCGGAAACTGCACGATGCGACCTGTAATCCGCGCTTTATCTGCCAATATCTTCGGTAGTTCGCTATCAATTTTGAAGCGAAGCACATTGCTGGACGCCGCCTTGAGAAGCTCACTGGTGTAGTCCAGCGCCACGATGCGACCAGTCTTGAGCATGGCGATGCGGCCACACAAGGCTTCGGCCTCTTCCAGGTAGTGGGTGGTCAGCAAAACTGTGTGCCCCTGCTTGTTGAGCTTGGCAATGAACTGCCACAAGGTCTGGCGCAATTCGACATCCACGCCAGCGGTGGGTTCGTCCAGCACGATCACTGGCGGCTTGTGGACCAGCGCCTGCGCCACGAGGACACGCCGCTTCATGCCGCCCGACAGCTGGCGCATGTTGGCGTCGGCCTTGTCGGCCAAGCCCAGGCTCTCCAGGAGTTCGTCAATCCAGGCGTCGTTGTTCTTCACGCCAAAATAGCCGGACTGGATACGCAGCATCTCGCGCACATTGAAGAACGGGTCAAACACCAGCTCTTGCGGCACCACACCCAGACTTCGCCGAGCCTGAGCGTAGTCCTGCTGAACATCGTGCCCCAGCACGGACACTTTGCCGGCATTGGCCCGGGAAAGGCCTGCCAGAATGCTGATCATGGTGGTCTTGCCGGCGCCATTGGGACCCAGAAGGCCAAAGAATTCACCCTCTTCGATGTCAAGACTCACACGGTCAAGCGCCAGAAAGGTGCTGCCTTTGGGTCCACGTGAGGATGGATAGGCTTTGGAGACGGACTGGAAGGAAATTGCGGGCATGGAGTCCGCTATTTTACGAGGTCATTGCTGCTCACTGGGCAGCAGCTCAATAATTCCGTACAGAGTAGCCAGGTCGCCAAGTCGCGCGGGCAAGCCACGGATGGCAAAATTTTTCCCCGCCGCGAGACTCTCACGTCGAAACTCAAGCAATACCGCCAGTGCCGACGAATCAAAGCGCGTCAGGGCCGAGGCATCGACCACCACCTGTGGACCCGACTGCGAACGCAAGCCCTGCACCAGCATGCGCAGACATGCGGTCGCCTGGCCCTGCATCAACTCTTGTGGCAATACCAGCACGATCAGCCTTTTTTGGCGTTGGCCTTGTTGCGGTCAGTCAGGGTTGCAATCAAACCCGTAATGCCCTTGGCATTGATTTCCTGCGCAAACTGGCTGCGGTAGGTTTCCACCAGCCACACACCCAATACGTTCAGGTTGTAAATCTTCCAGCCAGCACCCTCGCCGGGAGTTTTCTCCAGCTTGTAATCCAGCTGAATGGGATCGCCCTGGCCTCTGACTTCGGTACGAACCATGAGCTCCTTGTCCTCCGGGGACGCCCGCAAGGGTTTGACGACAATGGTTTGATCACTGACCTGAGCCAACGCGCCGGCGTAGGTCCGCACCAGAAGCGTCTTGAACTCTTCCTGCAAACGCTTTTGCTGCTCGGGTGTGGCCTGACGCCATGCAGGGCCTACGGCGGAGGCCGTCATGCGCTGAAAATTCACATTGGGCATGATCTTGGCGTCCACCAGCGTCACAATCCGGGACACGTCGCCCGCCTGAATCGCCTTGTCAGCCTTGATATTGTTCAGCACGTCGACTGACAGACGCTTGATCAGGGCATCCGCCGCTTCGTCTGCTGCGCTGACGGAAAACGTCAACAGGCTTGCGCTCACCAAAACAAGCAGGTGGCTGAAAAAACGACGATTCATGGCTTGGCTTTCTCATTGACGGCAGGGCCGGTATTGTTTAACGCGCCAGACGGCGGCTGGGCTATGTTTTGTTCGGGCAATTGCTCTGCAGGGTCTTCGTCAGGCGGATTGCCATCGTAAATGGCGTTGCGACGGCGCTGAAAATAAGCATCCCGGGTGAATGTGTATTTGTCCAGAGCCACCTCCTCAAGCATCTTGGTGGCTTTGAGCAATTCGGACCTGCGATCTATCACCCTCACCACGCTCGCCGCATTGCGTGTGGGCACATGCTCGATGTGGGTCACCAGATCGCCCTTCATATCAACCGGCAGTGCCACCGTATCCCGCAGGCTTGAGGGTCCAAGCAAAGGCAATACCAGATAGGGGCCGGGCGCAACACCCCAAAAACCGAGGGTATGCCCAAAGTCCTTGGTGTGTTTTTCGATATTCATCTCGGTGGCAACGTCCAGGACCCCGCCCAAGCCGATCAAAGTGTTCACACCGAAACGGAAAAAGCTCTCAATCGCAGCTTGGCCCTTGAACTGCAGCACGTTATTGACCACTGACCAGGCATCTTCCAGATTGGCAAAAAAGTTGCCAACGCCATGCCGGACAGGTGCCGGCGTAACGTCCCTGTAGGCCGTTGCTACCGGTATGAGGACCGCGGTATCGACCGCATCATTGAACTTGTAAACCCCGCGATTGAAAGGCTCGAAGGGATCACGTGGATTGGCGTTGGGGCCGCTAGCACAGCCGACCAGAAGCATGGACAGCAAAATGCCAAGCCCCAGGAAAAACCTGGACATCAGGGATGGGACACCAAACGCCCGCGGATTCGCTGTCATTTCTTTGCCTTGGTTGCCTCTGGGCTGCTTCCGTCTGCAGCCTTGCTGTACAGAAACTGGCTGATGAGGCTTTCCAGTACCACCGCCGATTGCGTGCTGGAAATGGTATCACCCATGGCCAGCGTCTTCTCATCGGCACCGGCCTCGATCCCCAGATACTGCTCACCCAGCAGACCGCTGGTCAGGATCTTCAAGGAACTGTCCTTGGGGAAGGCGTAGCGATTTTCCAAGGCCAGTGTGACGCGCGCCTGGAAGGATTTGTCGTCAAAAACAATATTTTCAACACGGCCCACCACCACGCCAGCGCTGCGCACTGCGGCCTTGGGCTTGAGGCCGCCAACATTGTCAAATTTGGCGCTTACCCGGTACGTGGTCTGAAAACTCAAACTCAGCAAATTGGCCGACTGCAAAGCCAGGAACAGGATCGCTACTGCACCAATCAGCACAAACAGGCCAACCCACACATCATTCTTTGAGCGCTGCACAACACTCTCCCTCAAATCGTAAACATCATGGCGGTCAGGATGAAATCCAGACCAAGAACCGACAAAGACGCCACCACCACGGTCCGGGTGGTAGCGCTGGCCACACCTTCGGGCGTGGGCTGGGCTTCAAACCCCTGTAGCAACGCGACAAACGTCACGGTAAAACCAAACACAATACTTTTGACGATGCCGTTGCCCACATCTTTCCAGACATCCACACCGCCCTGAATCTGACTCCAGAACGAGCCCGCATCCACCCCGATCATGAGCACACCCACCACCCAGCCACCAATGATGCCCATGGCACTGAAAACAGCGGCAAGCAAGGGCATGGTGATGACGCCCGCCCAGAACCGGGGAGCCAGAATGCGCTGCACCGGGTCAACGGCCATCATCTCCATGACACTGATCTGTTCGCCAGCCTTCATCAGGCCAATTTCTGCCGTCAGCGATGTGCCGGCCCGACCGGCAAACAACAAAGCGGTCACCACCGGCCCCAGTTCCCTGACCAGACTCAAGGTCACCAACAGCCCCAAGGCTTCGGAAGAACCATAACGCTGCAGGGTGTAGTACCCCTGCAGCCCGAACACAAACCCGACAAACAGGCCAGACACCGCGATGATGGCCAGCGAGTAATTCCCCAGAAAATGGATCTGGTCGCGAATCAGGCCAAACCGTTTCAAACTGCCACCCAGTGTGCTCAACAGGCGGAAGAAAAGTCGGGCGCCATGGCCCAGGTCAGCCAGTTGACGGCGTGCAGAGAACCCGACATCGGCCGGCTTGTACCAACTCATGACACCAATCTCCTGCGTTGGGACCGCTGCGCAGCTACTGCACCAAGGCCAAAATCTTCCTCGATGCTCGGGCCCGGATAATGAAACCGGACCGGGCCATCCGACAAGGCATTCACATACTGGTACACCAGCGGGTCGGTGCTTTGGCGCACTTGGTCGGGGGTACCCTGTGTGGCAATCTTGCCGTTGGCCAGAATGATCACATGGTCCGCAATCGCAAAGGTCTGCTCCAACTCGTGGGAGACAAAAATACTGGTCAGGCCCATGGAGTCATTGAGATGCCGGATGAGGCGCGCTGCCGTACCAAGAGAAATGGGGTCCAAGCCTGAAAATGGCTCGTCGTACATCACCAGCTCAGGATCGAGCGCAATGGCTCGCGCCAGTGCAATGCGGCGCGCCATACCGCCGGACACCTCACTGGGCATCAGGTCGCGCGCACCACGCAATCCCACCGCATTCAACTTCATGAGCACAATGTCCCGAATCAGGGACTCGGAGAGATCAGTGTGCTCGCGCAGCGGAAAGGCCACATTTTCGAACACCGACAAGTCGGCAAACAAGGCACCAAACTGAAACAGCATCCCCATGCGGCGACGCGCCGCATAAAGTTGCGCCTGGTCCATGGGCGTCACGTCCTGGCCATCGAACAGCAGTTGACCTTTTTGCGCACGATTCTGACCACCGATCAGTCTCAATATGGTGGTCTTGCCGCCACCTGATGCCCCCATGAGGGCGGTGACCTTGCCACGTGGCACGGACAGGGACACATCATCCAGAATGACCCGATCCCCATAGCCAAAGGTCAGGCTGTGAAGTTCTACCAGGGATTCAGGAGTGTTTGAGGACATATAAGAAACAAGGCCGGGGTTTGCCCGGCCTCTGAATCATAAGGGATTCGATAACTCAGCGTGGCAACTCGCTTTGACCCATGAGGAATTCATCAACCGAACGCGCGGCCTGACGACCCTCACGAATCGCCCAGACCACAAGACTCTGACCACGACGCATGTCACCCGCGGCAAAAACCTTGGGTACATTGGTGGCATAACCGTCCGCGACTTCCGTGCTGGCTTTTGCATTGCCCCGGGCATCTTTCGCCACACCAAAAGCGTCGAGCACCGTCGCCACAGGGTTGACGAAACCCATGGCCAAGAGAACCAGGTCCGCCTTCAGGATCTGTTCGCTACCGGCCACTTCGACCATTTTCCCGTCTTTCCATTCAACGCGAACGGTCTTCAACCCCGTGACCTTGCCCTTTTCACCCATGAATTCCTTGGTGGAAATGGCGAACTCGCGCTCGCATCCCTCGTCATGGCTGGAACTGGTACGCAGTTTGATTGGCCAGTAAGGCCACGTCATGGGGCGGTTTTCTTCCACCGGGGGCTGGGGCATCACTTCAAATTGCGTGACGCTCGCTGCGCCGTGACGGTTGCTGGTGCCGACGCAATCAGAACCAGTGTCGCCACCGCCAATGACGATGACATGCTTGCCATCGGCACGCAGCTGGGCTTTAACCTTGTCGCCCGCATTGACCTTGTTTTGCTGAGGCAAAAATTCCATGGCGAAATGAATGCCGTCCAGATCGCGACCTGGCACCGGCAGATCGCGCGACTCCTCGGAGCCACCGGTCAAAATCACAGCGTCAAAGTCTTTTTGCAGTTGGGCAGCGGAAATTGCTTCCTTGGCCCAGTTGGTGACCTTGGCACCCGATCCTGATTTCGGCATTTCGCCCACCAGAACACCGGTGCGGAAAATGACGCCTTCTTTTTGCATCTGCTCGACACGGCGATCGATGTGCGATTTTTCCATCTTGAAGTCGGGAATGCCATAGCGCAACAAACCGCCAACCCGGTCATTCTTCTCAAACACCGTCACGGTATGACCTACGCGGCACAATTGCTGCGCCGCAGCCATACCGGCCGGGCCAGCGCCCACGATCGCCACTTTTTTACCGGTCTTTTGCTTCGCGCCTTGGGCCAGCACCCAACCCTCGGCCCAGGCACGATCGATGATCGCGTGCTCAATCGATTTGATACCCACGGCATCGTCATTGACGTTCAGCGTACACGCGGCCTCGCAAGGCGCGGGGCAGATGCGACCAGTGAACTCGGGGAAATTGTTGGTGCTGTGCAGCACATCAATCGCGTTTTTCCAGTCACCCCGGTACACCAGATCGTTGAAATCAGGAATGATGTTGTTGACCGGGCAGCCGTTGTTGCAAAACGGTGTGCCGCAGTCCATGCAGCGCGCCGCCTGGATCTTGGCCTGCGCGTCGTCCAAGCCGATGACGAACTCTTTGTAGTGCTTCAGGCGCTCGGTGACAGGCTTGTAGCCTTCCTCAAGACGCTCGTATTCCATGAAGCCGGTGACTTTTCCCATGATGCTTGTCCTTGTACGTTGAGACCGCTCGCCTTATTTGGCCGGAGCTGCTTCTTTTTTTGTAGCTGCTTTTGCACGACTGGTGAGGGCTACAGCCTCTTTACGCGCATGAATTTCACCCAGGGCACGCTTGTACTCGTTGGGGAACACCTTGACGAATTTCAGGCGGGATACATCCCAGGTATCGAGCAACTCGCGTGCACGCTTGCTACCGGTCCAGCGGTTGTGGTCTTGCAACAGGGCCTTCAGTTGCGCCTCATCGCTTTGACCACGATGCCAGAGGCTTGCATCCATCTTGGCTGCCTGCTCGGACTCGGTCAACACTTTCTCCAAGGACACCATGGCTGTGTTGCAGCGCTTGGCAAACTGGCCATCTTCGTCATAGACGTAGGCCACACCGCCGCTCATACCGGCTGCGAAATTGCGACCGGTCATGCCCAGTACAGCAACCGTACCGCCTGTCATGTACTCGCAACCATGGTCACCCGTGCCTTCCACCACCGTGGTGGCTCCTGAGAGGCGCACGGCAAAACGCTCGCCACCCACGCCGCTGAAGAAGGCTTCACCACTGGTGGCACCAAACATCACGGTGTTGCCAACGATGGTGTTGTTGACAGCAACACCACGGAAGTCGATGCTCGGGCGCACCACAATGCGCCCACCACTCAGACCCTTGCCGGTGTAGTCGTTGGCATCGCCAATCAGGTACAGCGTGATGCCCTTGGCCAGGAATGCACCAAAAGACTGACCGCCCGTGCCTTCGAGCTGGATACGGATGGTGTCATCCGGCAAGCCTTCAGGGTGCACTTTGGTCACCGCGCCCGAGAGCATGGCACCTACGGAGCGGTTGACGTTGCGGGCCACTTCCATGAACTGCACTTTTTCGCCCTTGTCGATGGCTGCGCGACTCTTGGCGATCAGCACATTGTCCAGTGCTTTCTCCAGACCATGATCCTGTTCCAGCGTCTGGAAACGGGGCACGTCGGCCGGAACTTGCGGCTGAGCAAACAAGCGTGCAAAGTTCAGGCCACTGGCTTTCCAGTGCTCGATACCTTTGCGCATGTCCAGCAGGTCCGAGCGTCCAATCAGATCATCAAACTTGGCAATGCCCAGCTGGGCCATGATCTGACGCACTTCTTCGGCGATGAAGAAGAAGTAGTTCACCACGTGCTCAGGCTTGCCCGAGAACTTCTGACGCAGGACCGGATCTTGCGTGGCCACACCCACCGGGCAGGTGTTCAGGTGGCATTTGCGCATCATGATGCAGCCTTCAACCACCAGCGGTGCGGTGGCAAAGCCAAACTCGTCGGCACCCAGCAGGGCGCCGATGGCGACGTCACGGCCGGTCTTCATCTGACCGTCAGCCTGGACGCGGATACGACTGCGCAGGCGGTTGAGCACCAGGGTTTGCTGGGTTTCGGCCAAACCGATTTCCCAGGGACTGCCGCAATGCTTGATGGACGACCAGGGCGATGCCCCCGTGCCGCCGTCGTGCCCGGCAATCACCACGTGATCAGCCTTGCACTTGGCCACGCCCGCTGCAATGGTGCCGACGCCGATTTCCGCCACCAGCTTGACGCTGACGCCGGCATGCGGTGCCACATTTTTCAGGTCGTGAATGAGCTGAGCCAAGTCTTCGATCGAATAAATATCGTGGTGCGGTGGCGGCGAAATCAGCCCCACACCGGGCACGGAATAGCGCAGGCGGCCGATGTACTCAGACACCTTGCCACCCGGCAACTGACCGCCCTCTCCAGGCTTGGCGCCCTGCGCCATCTTGATCTGGATCTGATCCGAACTGGTCAAGTACTCTGCGGTGACGCCAAAGCGGCCTGAAGCGACCTGCTTGATGCGCGAGCGCAAGGAATCACCATCCTGCAGCGGCATGTCCACCTCAACCACATCGGCGCCAATCACGCTCTTGAGGGTATCGCCCTTCTTGATCGGGATGCCCTTGAGTTCATTGCGGTAACGCGCAGGATCTTCGCCGCCCTCACCGGTGTTGCTCTTGCCGCCAATGCGGTTCATGGCCACGGCCAACGTGGCGTGAGCCTCTGTGGAAATAGAACCCAGGGACATCGCACCAGTCGCAAAACGCTTGACGATTTCCTTGGCAGATTCGACCTGTTCCACCGGAATGGCTTTGGCAGGGTCGATCTTGAACTCAAACAGACCGCGCAAGGTCATGTGGCGCTTGCTCTGGTCATTGATCAGCTGGGCGTACTCTTTGTAGGTGTTCCAGTTGTTGGAGCGGGTGCTGTGCTGCAGCTTGGCGATGGCATCCGGGCTCCACATATGTTCTTCGCCGCGGGCGCGCCAAGCGTATTCGCCACCAGCATCCAGCATGGTGGCCAGCACCGGATCGTCACTGAAGGCGGCCTTGTGCATGCGGATGGCTTCTTCGGCAATCTCGAAGACGCCGATACCTTCCACCCGGCTGGGGGTGCCGGTGAAGTACTTGGCAATGGTCTCGGTGTTCAGGCCAATGGCCTCGAACAACTGCGCACCGCAGTAGCTCATGTAGGTGGACACACCCATCTTGGACATGATCTTGGACAAGCCTTTGCCAACAGCTTTGACGTAGTTGTAGATGGCCTTGTCAGCATTCAGATCGCCGCCCAGATCCTTGTGGATGCTGGCCAGCGTTTCCATCGCCAGATAGGGGTGAACGGCCTCTGCGCCGTAACCGGCCAGCACACCGAAGTGGTGCACTTCGCGCGCGGTTCCGGTTTCCACCACCAGGCCGGCCGTGGTGCGCAAGCCCTCACGCACCAAGTGCTGGTGAATGGCGGAGAGTGCCAGCAATGCGGGAATGGCCACCTGCGTGGCGCTGATGCCGCGGTCGCTGATGATCAGGATGTTTTTGCCACCTTTGATCGCATCCACTGCTTCGGCGCAAAGGGATGCCAGCTTGGCCTCAACACCTTCATGCCCCCACGACAAGGGGTAGGTGATATCCAGCGTGTAGCTACGGAATTTACCCTGAGTGTGCTTCTCAATGTCACGCAGCTTGGCCATGTCGGCGAAGTCCAGCACCGGCTGGCTCACCTCCAGACGCATCGGCGGATTGACCTGGTTGATGTCCAGCAGATTGGGCTTGGGACCAATGAAGGACACCAGCGACATCACAATGGCTTCGCGGATTGGGTCGATGGGCGGGTTGGTCACTTGCGCGAACAACTGCTTGAAGTAGTTGTACAGCGGCTTGTTCTTGTCCGAGAGCACCGCCAACGGGCTGTCGTTGCCCATCGAGCCGATGGCCTCTTCACCGGCCTGGGCCATGGGTGCAATCAGGAACTTGATATCTTCCTGGGTAAAGCCAAAGGCCTGCTGGCGGTCCAGCAGCGAAACCTGGCTCTCCGATGCGCTAGCCGGCTCACCGCCGCCTTTGACATCATCGAGCTTGATGCGCAGATTTTCAATCCACTGTTTGTAGGGTTTGCTGTTGGCCAGGGTGGCCTTCAATTCTTCGTCATCCACCATGCGGCCCTGTTCCAGATCGATCAGGAACATCTTGCCTGGCTGCAGACGCCATTTGCGCACGATCTTGTGCTCGGGAACCGGCAAAACGCCCGACTCGGACCCCATGATCACAAGGTCATCGTCAGTGATGCAGTAGCGCGAGGGGCGCAGACCGTTGCGGTCCAGCGTGGCACCGATCTGGCGGCCATCGGTGAACACGATGGAGGCGGGGCCATCCCAGGGTTCCAGCATGGCGGCGTGGTATTCATAAAAGGCCTTGCGGCGCTCGTCCATGGTGGTGTGCTGTTCCCACGGCTCGGGGATCATCATCATCACGGCCTGGCTGATCGGATAACCCGCCATGGTCAGCAGTTCCAGACAGTTGTCGAATGTGGCGGTATCGGACTGGTCGGCAAAGCTGATCGGGTAGAGCTTCTGCAGATCCTCACCCAATACCGGAGACGACATCACGCCTTCGCGCGCCTTCATCCAGTTGTAGTTGCCCTTGACGGTATTGATCTCGCCGTTGTGCGCAACATAGCGGTAGGGGTGCGCCAGCGGCCACTCGGGGAAGGTGTTGGTGGAAAAGCGCTGGTGCACCAGTCCAAGGGCCGACACGCAACGCACGTCTTCCAGATCCTTGAAGTACACGCCCACCTGGTCCGCCAGCAGCAAGCCCTTGTACACCACGGTGCGGCTGGACATGCTGGGCACATAGTACTCTTTGGAGTGCGTGAGCTTGAGCGCCTGGATATTGGCGCTGGCAGTCTTGCGAATCACGTACAGCTTACGCTCCAGCGCGTCCTGCACGATCACATCATTGCCTCGGCCAATAAAAACCTGGCGCAGGATGGGCTCTTTGGCACGCACGGTGGGCGACATGGGCATGTCACGGTTCACCGGCACATCGCGCCACCCAAGCAGCACCTGACCCTCGGCCTTGATCGCACGTTCCATCTCCTGCTCGCAGGCCAGGCGGGACGCATGCTCCTTGGGCAGGAAGATCATGCCCACACCATATTCACCGAGCGGTGGCAGGGTCACGCCTTGCTTGGCCATCTCTTCGCGGTACAGTGCATCAGGGAGCTGGATCAGGATACCTGCGCCGTCACCCATCAGCTTGTCGGCACCTACCGCGCCCCGATGATCGAGATTTTCAAGAATCTTGAGTGCGTTTTTAACGATGTCATGGGATTTGGTGCCCTTGATGTGCGCCACAAAACCCACGCCACAAGCGTCATGCTCGTTCTGGGTGGAATACAAACCGTGGGTCTGAAGGTGCTGGATTTCTGCTGCCGTAGTCATGGCGCACTCCTAAAAAATGCAGTGGGGTAGAGAGAATACTGCAATGCAACAAAAGTGCCTAATAGAATAATTAGGGTCAGATTAAAATTAAAAACACCAAATTTTCTCTTGGAAAAAATAAGGGACATATTAAATACAATAGCAATAATGCCTTTGAATACGGAGGATAGAAGCTTATTTGACCTGCAACCGGGGAACTGCCAAGGGACGCCCTGGAGTGCGTTTGACAAGACGGCGGTCTGTTTTTTTCTGCAAATCAGCAACGAAATCTGATTCGCCCAAGGCCCAGCCGTGCGAAACCGAGTCTGTCAATGCAGCTTGTTGCACCGGACTGATGCCGGACTGCACCAATTCGGCATAGGCCGCCTCCCGGGCAAAAGGTGTATTGCCAAGCGTCCACATCAATTCATGCGGGGTAATAAGTTTGTCCGTACGTTGGCCGATGTAGTGCCCGTAGCTGGACCATGGATAGTCCCGCGCATGGGCCACCAAACCTGAGCGCACCGGATTGAGATCAAAGTAGGCCATGCAGGCCAGCAAATAGGGCCCCGGCTGGATCAGCGTGGATTTGTAGCGCCCCTCCCACAAGGTGCCGGTCCGTGACTGGGCATCATTGAAATGACGCACATATCGCCTGCCCACCGATTGCATCATTTGCGACAAACCCTCGGGAATGCGAGGCGTCACCAATAGGTGAAAGTGATTGTCCATCAACACATAGGCGTGAATGGCCACGTCAAACTTGCGGGCGTTGTCGTACAGCAGTTCCAGCATGAACTGGTAATCGGTCGCCGACGAGAAAATGGGCTGTCGGTTGTTGCCGCGCTGAAGAATGTGGTGGGGATACCCGGGAAGCGTCAGACGCGGCAGACGGGCCATGGCAATCCAAGTGCTATTTGGGTGCCTTGGTGACGCGCACCTTACCGCCCGTCGTCACCAGAATAACGGCATCACCGGCTGTCAGTACCTCGCCCCCTTTGGCCTGGACAATGGCACGGCGCTCGCCGCCTTTGAGTTGAATCAGCAGTTCTATGGCCTCTTCACGGGTACTCATTCGCTCGACCAAATTCCCCGCAGCGGCACCGGCCACGCCAGCCAGCACACCCAGAATTTGACCTTCGCGCTGCACGCCGCTGGCACTGTAACCACCAATGGCACCAACCACACCGCCCACCGTTGCCCCAATGCCTGACTGGCTGCCATCGACAACCACAGGACGCACACTGAGCACCACGCCATCTTCGACCTGTGCCATGCGCTGCGCATCACCGCGCTGAATGACGTCAGGACTGCTGGTGGCGCAGGCACCCAAAGTTGCAGCAACGATCAAGGCCAGGCCAAGATTCAAGAAATGCTTCATCGCAGACTCCACGGAGAAAGAAAAAGTACGGTATTCAAGGTCACGCGTTTCATCAAGCCAAGCTTGGTTCGCCATTATCGGCGGGCAATGTAAAGCGCGTGTCCAGCAACCCAATCAACCCAAACTCCTGCAGCAGGGCGCGCAGGCGCTGGGCTGCGGCGCGCTTGGGTTGACCGAGGTAACGGGCAATGATGAGCTCGTTCTTCATGCTGTGTTCCCACCCCACCAACTCGGTCACTGTGACCTGGTAGCCCGACGCCTCCAAATACAAGCAGCGCAACACGTTGGTGATCTGGCTGCCCATCTCCCGAGTATGCAAAGGATGACGCCACAACTCAGCCAATGGCGTGCGCGACAGGGAAAGCGCTTTGTGCTCACTCAGACGCCGCGCCACCTCAGCCTGACAACAAGGCACCAGCACCATGAATCGGGCCTTTTTTTGCAGACCGAATGCGATGGCGTCGTCGGTGGCGGTATCGCAAGCGTGCAACGCAGTCACCACATCGATACGATCAGGCAGCTCATCCGACTGAGCCGACTCGGCCACGCTCAGGTTCAAGAAGGACATGCGATCAAAGCCAAGGCGTGCGGCCAATTCCCGCGACTTCTGCACCAGTTCGGGACGGGTCTCGATACCGTAAATATGCCCAGCTTTCTGAGTCTTGAAAAACAGGTCGTAAATGATGAAGCCCAGGTACGATTTGCCGGCTCCATGGTCAGCCAGCGTGATACCACCCTCTTTGTCCGGCAGCTCCTGCAGCAACTTTTCGATGAACTGAAACAGGTGGTAAACCTGCTTGAGCTTGCGCCGCGAATCCTGATTGAGTTTGCCTTCACGGGTCAGGATGTGAAGCTCTTTGAGCAGTTCAACAGATTGACCGGGCCTGATTTCGGGCGCCATACCACTGGACTCCGCAGTCTTTTTCTGAACCGCCCCGGCAGTGCGGTGATTGTTCTTTTGAGGTTTCATCGTTCGGTCCTGTCAGGCGCATCAGTGCCGGGTGTCTGGCCATCAGGCGCATTGACTGAGCGCCCTAGCCCCAATGCGGCCCAGCCCTGCTCGCCGAGTGCCTGCAGGGTTTGCATGTTCTGCTCAAAAATGCTTTCTGCCTCCGGAAACGCTTGCACCGCACGGTCAATGCTGTCTTCACGCAGCAGGTGCAGGGTTGGATAAGGTGCGCGGTTGGTGAAGTTGGTGATGTCGTCCGCGCGCGTACCGGCAAACTGAAACCCGGGATGAAAACTGGCGATCTGAAGAATCCCGTCCAGTTCCAGATCCAGCAAGGCCTCGTCAGCCTCGGCCAGAAAATCATTGAAGTCAAGAAAATCGGCAAGGCAGTTCGGCGCTATCAAAAGCGTCGTATCACGTGCAGCTGGATCGCAGGCCTGCAACCCTTTTAACTCAGCAACAAGATCCTGCAGCAGTTCCCGGGGTTCATGGGCCTGGCTCACGACGTAGTGAATCTGTCCCTTCACATGCACGCCTTTGGCAAACGGGCAGAGATTCAGACCAATGACGGCCCTCTCCAGCCAGGCGCGCATGTCCTGCTCAACCAGACTGTCCGGATTCATGGAAGAGGAATGTGTCATTGAGTGAAGTGTTTTGGAAGACGAAGCGTGCGCACCCTGAATTTTAGGCGCGCCAGTGTTCGGTCGCAGTACGGGATGCCAGCTGCCGCCCCAGCCGCCAAGCCAGCAAGACACCCAGTACCGAACAGGCGCAGGTGACCAGCCACGTCCACTGCCAGCCCCCTGCCCCACTGGCCACCCAGGCCACCAGCGGTGGCCCGGCAAACTGACCCAGGGCAGACCACTGCTGCATCCAGCCTACGGTGGTAGACACCGTGCGTTCACCCGGCGCCAAGCGGACCGCCAGTGAAAACAAAGTGCCCGGAATCATGCCGCCCACCGCAGAGAAAAGCAGAATGGCAACAAACCGGATCATCGGCGGAAAACCCATGCCATCGACAAACGGAACCGTGGCAAAGGCCAGCAAAGCCCCCATGGCCATGACACCAAAGCCTGTGTACAGAAGGCGTTGCGCTGGCACACCACGGTGCAGCAATCGCCCCGCCGCCAGGTTGCCCAGGATATTCACCGCTGCGGCGAGCGCCGTGAGCACTGCGCTGGCGCTGCCCGCGACCCCGGCCTGGGCATAAATGGAGGGCAGGAAACCGATCACCGCAAGCCATTGGCCCGAATACATGGCAAAACTCAGGGCCACCAGCCAGGGGCCCGGTGAGCGCAAGGTTTGATGCAGGCGCTGCGGCCAACCGTCCCTGCTGCTACTGCGGCTGACAGGCGCCAGACGCGGGCGGCGCTGATGGTCACCTGGAACTGCGTGCCAGACCCAGAGCGCCATCAACAGGGACAGTCCTGCCGTGCCCCACCACCACACTTGCCAGCCGGCAACAAAAATCGCCAGCGGGCCCAACAGCAAGGCAAGGGCTGTGCCCAGTGGCATATAGCCGCCCCAGATCCCCAGCATGGCACTCAGACGATGGGGTGATACCAGTTGGCGCACCAGACTCGGCGCCGGCATGGAAACCAGCAGGAATCCGAACCCCTCCAAAGCCCGAAGTGCTATCAGACTCGTAGCATCCCGAGCAAATCCACCGAGGGCCCCGGCCCCAAAAAGCACCAACAATCCAGTCAGTAAACTACGCCTCAAGCCGATGCCATCGGCGGTCAAACCCACGGCGAGCCCCAGAGTCATCCCGGCCAACTGCACCATGGAGAGCAAAAATCCGGACTGCAGCAGCGTGATACCCAGCGCCTCCTGCAACACCGGCAATGCTGGCGGCAACTTGCCCACATGCAGTGCAGCGCTGACCCCCGCCAGAATGACCACGAGGGCCGACTCAATACGCCCTGACTGCTCCCGCGTCATGCCAACAAACGCTGGCCGGTAAGTCGCTCGTGCTCGCGTCCAGCGAAGCGATCGGTCATGCCGGCGATGTAGTCGGCAACGACACGGGCCCCAAGAACCTGACCGTCCGGGGCGCTGCGTACAGCCTCTGATCGGGCCAGAAATCCGCCTTGCATTTCCTGCGGGCAATCCAGGTAAAGGCCAAACAGTTCACGCACCACTGTTTGCGCCTGACCGGTGGTATGCATGACCTTGGGATGCCTGTACAACTGATGCAAGAGGAATTTCTTGAGCGCTTGCGACTTGTCCCGCATCTCCGCGCCAAACTGCATCAGTGGCGCCAACTCGCGGGCCGCTTCGACGCTCTGAGGCGAAGCCTCCAGTAGCGCACGCTCGCTTGCATCAATGACATCGTAAACTTGTGCACTGAGCATGCGACGAATGGTTTCATACAGCAGACGGCGTCCTTGTTGACGATCGCCCAAGTCTGGATAGGCGCTCAGCGTTTGCCTGCGAAAATCATCAAACAGCGCGACCTCCTCCAGTTGCTCCATCGTGATAAGACCCGAGCGCACGCCGTCATCAATATCGTGAGCGTTGTAGGCAATCTCATCCGCGAGATTGCACAGCTGTGCCTCCAGGCTGGGCTGGGAGCGATCCAAAAAACGCTGCCCGACGCCACCCGGCTCTCTTTCCTCAAGTTGCTCGGCATTGCCACGGGAGCAATGCTTGAGAATACCCTCGCGCGTCTCAAATGTGAGGTTCAAACCATCAAACTGCGGATAGCGTTGCTCCAGATGGTCCACCACGCGCAGGCTTTGCAGGTTGTGCTCGAAGCCACCAAATCGCCGCATGCACTCATTGAGCGCATCTTGGCCGGCATGACCAAACGGCGTGTGCCCAAGGTCATGCGCCAGGGCGATTGCCTCAACCAGATCTTCATTCAGATTTAAGGAACGGGCAATGGAACGGCCCAGCTGTGCCACCTCCAGCGAATGGGTCAGCCGTGTGCGAAACAGGTCGCCTTCATGATTCAGAAAAACCTGGGTCTTGTAAACCAGCCGCCGAAATGCCGTGCAGTGGACGATGCGGTCCCGGTCGCGCTGGTACTCAGTCCGTGTGGGCGCAGGCTCTTGCGGAAATCGGCGTCCCCGTGATCTGCCGGGATCGCATGCGTAGACAGCCAGCGTCATTTTTTGGGTCAAAATATGGCGATAGCCAGCGTGGAATCTATGATTTACGCTATCAATTTCATACTGACTCAGTGCAGCACAAATTGATGATTTCGCGAACCATGGCATCTGGGGCAGTCCGCATGACGGCGCGGGCCGGCCCATCGATGACGACAAACCGAATTTCCCCAGCTTCCGCTTTTTTGTCCACGCGCATCAGTTCGAGATAGCGCCCGGCGTTGTCGGTATTGGACAGGACGGGGCCAACCACTGGCAAACCGGCCTTTTGGATCAGGGTACGCAGACGTTGCACATAAGCAGCGTCGACCAAGCCAAGGCGCTCTGACAGATGTGCCGCCATGACCATGCCACAGCCTACGGCCTCACCATGCAACCATTCGCCATATCCCAAACCAGCCTCAATCGCGTGTCCAAACGTATGCCCGAAGTTGAGAATGGCACGCAGCCCCGACTCGCGTTCATCCTGCCCCACAACCCAGGCCTTGATTTCACAGCTTCGTTTCACCGCATGTGCCAGGGCTGTCGGCTCCTGGGCCAGCAAAGCATCCATGTTGGCCTCTATCCAGGTCAGGAAATCCAAATCCGCGATCGGACCGTACTTGATGACTTCAGCCAAGCCGGCACTGAGTTCGCGTGCAGGCAGGGTCTTGAGCGTGCCCAGGTCGCACACCACCTTGAGCGGCTGGTAAAAAGCACCAATCATGTTTTTGCCCATCGGATGATTGATACCCGTTTTGCCGCCCACCGAAGAATCGACCTGCGCCAGCAATGTCGTGGGCACCTGTACAAAAGGCACACCCCGCATGTAGCTTGCCGCAGCAAAACCAGTCATGTCACCCACAACGCCACCGCCCAGGGCGAAAAGGACTGTTTTTCGGTCGCAACTATTCTGCAGCAGTGCATCGAAAATAAGGTTCAACGTTTGCCAGGTTTTGTGCTCTTCACCGTCCGGCAAGACGACCACATGAACCTTCTCGTACTTGACCTGCAGGGCCTGCTGCAAACGCTGCGCATACAGGGGCGCAACCGTCGCGTTGGTCACAATCAGCGCACTCTGTGCGGCCGACAACTCGGAATAGACGCGTGGATTGTCGAACAGCCCGCTGCCAATGGCTATGCTGTAGCTGCGATCTGCCAGGTCGATAGAGACGGTTGAATTCGGTAGACTGGATGGAGGCGCTGAAAGGTTCATACCCGAGAGTTTAGAGGCACTTTACGAAGTACTGCATCGAGCCTCCCGCACCACCCCATCAAGACCCGGATACGACGCCTGCCAATTCAAGCTGCATCACAATCATGTTGACGAGCGTGGCAACGGACGGACGCCCTGTCTCGATCACAAAATTGGCCGTTTCCCGATAAAGCGGATCGCGGTGAGCATGAAGATCCCGCAGGCGAGCCAAGGGGTCGGCAACCTGGAGCAAGGGGCGGTTGACGTCGTGACGCAATCGCCGGAACAACTCATCTGGCGATGAGTTCAGGTAAATCACCTGGCCGCGCTCACGCAGATTTTTGCGGTTATTCGGTCGCAAAACCACACCACCGCCAGTGGACAGTACCCCTTTGGAGTTTTGAGTAAGCTGGTCTATGACCGACTCTTCAACGTCGCGGAAGCGATCTTCCCCTTCACGCTCAAAGTACTCGCGGATTGAACAGCCCAATTGCTGTTCAATCACGTGGTCTGAATCAAGGAACGGCAGTTGAAGTCGCCTCGCGAGTTGCCGCCCCACGGTTGACTTGCCACAACCCGGCAGGCCTATGAGACTGAGTATCAATTTAACAACAGGACAAGCGCCACAACGTAAAAATTTTAAATCTCAACGCGAAGCTTTATCAGTCAACACTTTAGGCGTAATGAAAACCAGCATTTCCTGCTTGTTAGCTGTCTTGGATCGAGTCTTGAACAGATTGCCAACCCCCGGCAAATCACCAAAGAATGGCACTTTGGTCTCATTTTCGAGTTCGATCAACTCGAAAATTCCGCCAATCACAACGGTACCGCCGTTCTCCACCAAAACCTGCGTCTGGATGTGTTTGGTATTGATTGCAAAACCGGCTGCAGTCGACTGCCCTACCGTGTCCTTATTGACGTCCAGCACGAGAATGATGTTGCCTTCCGGTGTGATTTGGGGGGTGACTTCCAATTTTAAATTTGCCTTGCGAAAGGCGATGGACGTTGCGCCGCTCGCAGACGCGACCTGATAAGGCAATTCGGTACCCTGTTCAATTACCGCTTTGATCTGATCTGCGGTTACCACGCGCGGGCTGGACACTACCTTGCCTTTGCCATCCGCCTCAAGCGCTGATATTTCCAAATTCAAAAATCGATTGGCGGCAGAACCAAATAACGAAATTGCAAAGGATGCGGGGTTGAAACCGCCCTGACCCACAGCCGGCAAATTGAAAAAACTGGTGTTCAAAGTATCAAGTACCGTTGTGCTTTCCCGCGTCATCCCAGTCACTGCGTTGTAGGTTGCGCCAAATGCCACCGATTGCCCGCCAAGCCCGTATCCAGGTGTGCCTCCTCTTGCATTGGTACCACGCAAGTCACTACCACCGAGTCTTACTCCCAAAGATTTACCAAAGGTATCTGAGGCCTCCACAATTCGCGCTTCGATCAACACCTGCCGCACGGAAACATCAATCTTGGAGATCAATTGCTGGACCTGCTCCAGTTTGCTCGCAATATCGGTCACAAACAATTGATTGGTCCTGCCCTCCGCAATCGCACTGCCACGTGTACTCAGAATGCGGGAACTGCCAGCGCCCGTCAACTGCGTCGCGACTTCTGATGCCTTGGTGTAATTCATCTGGAAAGACTGGGTGCGCAAAGGCTCCAAACCTTGAAGTGCGGCCACCGATTCAAGCTCCAGCTTCTCTTTGGCATTGATTTCATCCCTGGGAGCAATCCAGAGCACATTACCAGTCTTGCGCATACCCAGCCCTTTGGATTGCAGGATGATGTCCAGTGCTTGGTCCCACGGCACATCCTGCAAGCGCAAAGTCACCGATCCTGTGACCGAGTCAGAGGTGATGATGTTGAAATTTGTGAAGTCAGCAATGACCTGCAACAGGGAACGAACTTCAATATTCTGGAAATTCAGCGACAACTTCTGCCCACTGTAGCCCGGTCCTTGGGTCAATTTGGTTGGGTCAACCTTCAAAGGTTTGACTTCCACCACAAACTGCTCATCGCTCTGGTAAGCACTGTGAACCCATTGCCCCTTTGGCTCAATCACCATCCGTACACGGTCGCCGACCTGGAATGTAGTAACAGTCTGCACTGGTGTACCAAAATCGGTCACATCGAGACGGCGTCGAAGTCCTTCTGGCAAAGTAGATTTCATGAACTCAACCACCAGGGTCTGCCCTTGTTGGCGAATATCAACACCGACCTGATTGTTGGGCAAGGCCACCACAACACGGCCTGAATTTTCTTCACCACGTCGGAAATCCAGATCCTTCAATGGCAAAGTGTCCCTGCTCCGGCTCTCTGCAAAAACCGGTGCTGTCGAGGCTGGTGAGGCAGCGACCGCCACGCTATCCAACACCACCAACAAGGATTTCCCCTGCAACTGGGTCTTGTAGGCCGTTGCTTGCTTCAAATTGAGCACAACGCGCGTCCTATCGCCGGCCTGCACCACGCTAACCGATTTCAAGTTACCCTGGTTGATGTCCACCGTGGAACGGCCCATACCATTTGAAATTCCAGGAAAATCCAGCGCAATCCTGGCTGGTGACTGTATTGAAAATCCTGTCGGCACTGCAGTGAGGGGTTGCGTCAAATCGATTTTCACGACCTCAACACCACCCTGAATAGACCCGGAAACGGCTTCGATAGCGCTCTGCGCCTGAGCAGACAATGCGCCCAGCACCAGGGACATGCCCAGAAAAACCTGTTGCCACGTTCGCTTGGCGATTCCAAAGTTCTGCTTGTTCATTTTGACCTCTCTTGCAGCTGCAAAGTAGCTGGGCGCTCAATCCATTCACCCACAGCATCTTGCACAATTTCACGCAGCGTGACTTCTGTCTCGCTGATCTTCATCACGCGTCCATAGTTTTGCCCAAGGTAGTTGCCAGGACGAACCTGGTACAACAGCTTGTCAACCCTCACCAAGGCAACAGGTTGCCCGGCCTTCACCAAGCTTCCTACCAGCGCCATGGCATCCAGGGGAAATGACTCCAACGCCTCCTTGCGACGTGCCAATTCAGGTGCAATCAATGCACCATTGGAAGCAGACTGGGTCGCCTCTTTTTTGAGCGCCTGCGTCAGCTTTTGATTGCTGAAGGGCTCAATGGCCGTGACTTGGCTATAACTCTCCGGCTTGAATTGCTTGGGCTCTGAAATAGGTGTGACTTTCGGCAAAGTCTGCTTCTTCTGGTCCGCCATCCATTGCGTCAATTCATCGTCTGTAGAAGCACCACATCCCGCCAAAGCGAGAATCAGCACACCAAGGAAAAACTTAGGCATTGGCTTCATTTTTTGCCCCCTTTGGGTGCCGTCGCCTTACTTTGTGCAGCGATTTCGTCTTTATCCAGGTAGCGGAAGGTCTTGGCCGTTGCGTCCATGGCCAACGTTCCATCTTTCGCTGGCACGATAACCAAGTTATTGAGCGTCACAATGCGGGACAGGTTGGCGATATCGGATGCAAAAGCACCAATGTCGTGGTAACGCCCGGTCACGCGAACCGCAATGGGCAACTCGGCATAGTAATCCTTGACGGCAATTTGCCCTGGTCGAAACAAATCAAATTGCAAGCTACGGCCCAAACCAGCCTGATTGATATCAGAAAGCAAGGCGTCCATTTCTGCTTTGCTGGGCAACTGCTTCTCCAACTGAGTCACATACTGCTGAACCTGCTCCCGCTGCTTCTTCAGCGCTTCCAGATTAACCGCCTTGGTCAGCTTTGTTTTATATTCCTCGCGCAGCTTCACCTCTTTGGCTTTCTCGACGGTCAACTCCTCTTCAGAGGTGTTCAACCACAAGAACCATAGAGCCACGACTAACACAATGGCAATGCTTAAAAAAAGCGCATAGCGAGGGATTGCTGGCCACTTGGACGGATCCTTGGGGTCCAGGTTACTGAACTGCCCAAGTAACTTCTCCTGCAAAGCAGGAAAGTCGATATTCATTGATGTCTTGCTTGCCATATCTGTCTGCTCCTATTTCTTAACAGGAGTTGATGCGGCAATCGTCGGCGCCACTGCAGTGGAAGCAACTCCCTGCGCAGAGATTGCCGCACTCGCGGCTGCACGCATTTTCTCGGCCTCACTGGCGCGAGTCAATCGCACTCGAATCGTAAAGTTAGCCACACGGCGCTGATCCCGCGGCGTCAATGCCACTGAGCCAGCCACAATTTCAATCAACTCCGGCTTGGAAAACCAGGGCGTATTGCTTCCCAAATTACGTAACAGTTCTGATACGCGCTCATTGGACTGCGCAACACCTTGCAGGGTCACACTCTGATTTTCCTGGCGCATGCTGGCAATATAGACACCATCAGGCAACTGCCGGACCAACTCGGTCAGCAAATGGACCGGCAAATTACGGTCTGCCTGCAGATCCTCCACAGCCTGCTGGCGTGCCCGCAAGGCAGCGATCTCAGCCTCAAGCCCCGCAATGTCCTTGATTTGGTTGTCAAAGCGTTGGATTTCGGTCTGCAAAAGCCGATTTTTTCCTTGCTGCGCAGATATCTGCGCCTGAAACCAAAGAAAAATGAGACCCGCAAGCAAACCGCCAACCAAGGCTGAAACTCCGAGGCTGACATTAAATACATCCCGACGCAGCTTGCGTGCAGCCTCACGGTGCGGGAGCAGGTTGATAAGAATCACTGCATGAACCTCCGCAAAGCCAGCCCACATGATGTCAGGTACGACGGCGCCTCGCGCGTCATTTTCTTCAAACGAACGCCCTCGCCAATCTCCATACCATCAAACGGGTTGACCAGACTGCAGGCAAAAGATGTGTGCTGCGTCACAGCAGCCGTCAAACCAGGCAATGCTGCCGAGCCGCCAGCCAACATCACATAGTCAACCTTGTTGTGAGGCGTACTGGTGAAGAAAAACTGCAATGCACGTCCTATTTCCTGCACCATGCTCTCAATAAAAGGACGCAAAGCACTCGACTCATAGTCGTCCGGCAACTCCCCACTGCGCTTCTTGCTTTCCGCCTCTTCCAGTGAAAATCCATACTGCCGCACGATAAGCTGCGTCAATTGCGCACCACCAAATGCCTGATCCCGGTCGTACAGCACCTCATCGTCTCGAATGACCTGCATACTGGTCGTCAAGGCGCCCACTTCAAACAGGGCCACAATGGCCCCGGCACCCTTATTGGGAAGACTTTCTATCAAGCGACCTGTTGCCAAACGGGATGCATACGACTCAACGTCAACGATGACGGGCTTCAAACCGGCAGCTTCTGCCAGACCCTGAATATCCTGAACTTTTTCCCTGCGCGATGCGGCAATCAGGACCTCGACATCCCCCGCTGATGTCGCACTGGGACCCACAACGCAAAAGTCAAGGCACACTTCCTCCAGAGGAAACGGGATGTATTGATTCGCTTCAGTTTCAACCTGTAGCTCCAACTCCTGTTCGGACATGCCTCCGGGAAGAATGATTTTCTTGGTAATAACAGCTGAAGGCGGCAAGGCCATGGCCACATTCTTGGTCTTGGTCCCACTCTTCTTGACCAGACGGCGAACAGCCTCAGCCACTTCATCAAATTTTTCAATATTGCCGTCTGTAATCCATCCGCGCTCAAGCGGTTCAATCGCACATCGCTCCAGGACCAGATTCCCGGACTTGTCTCGACCAAGCTCCACCAGCTTGACGCTGGACGAGCTGATATCCAAACCCAACATGGGCGCTGGTTGACGGCTAAACAAGGACCCCAAAGAGATCAAGACTATCTCCTGAAACAGGCTAATCAAAGATCAGCGAAACTTAAGACTTCACTTGAATGCTATCAGTAAGCTCCTTGTCCCGCAAAGGTTTTTTCAATTTTTCGGGAATACGAGCGTTGCCAAAAGCAGACGCTTTAACATCAGGTAATGCGCAGGGAAAGCGACAAACACACAGCAAAGGGCTAAGCGGCAACAATATTGGATACTACCGCGCCGATGCTCCCAAACGACTATTTTTATAATGACAGCGCGTATCCGGAATTTATTTTATGTCCTCTAAACCACCCAGCAATGAATCCGGCAACGCCCACAACGCCAAAACCAGCGCCACGGCATTGAGTTGGCTACTGCGCATCGCGCTTTGGGGCGGTGGTCTGGCCTTGGCCGGGCTGTTGTCCATCCTGATCATCGTGGCGATTGCGCTCGCGGTGGCATTTCCCAATCTACCGGATATTTCGGATTTGCAGGATTACCGTCCGAAACTGCCCTTGCGGGTGTTTTCTTCAGAGGGAGCTCTGATCGGGGAGTTTGGCGAAGAGCGCCGACATCTGACACCAATCAAGGAAATCCCCAAAGTCATGACAGATGCGGTGCTGGCTATTGAGGACTCCCGCTTTTTTGAACACGGCGGTGTTGACTACAGGGGTGTCTTGCGTGCCGGTCTGGCCAATCTGGGACGCGTCAAAAGCCAAGGCGCATCAACTATCACCATGCAGGTTGCTCGCAACGTGTACTTGTCTTCCGAAAAGACCTACACCCGCAAGATCTACGAAATCCTGCTGACCTTCAAACTGGAGCACCTTCTCACAAAAAATCAGATTCTTGAAATCTATATGAATCAGATTTTCCTGGGCAACCGCGCCTATGGCTTTGCGGCAGCGTCCGAGGCTTACTTTGACAAGCAACTCAAAGACATCACGATTGCAGAAGCGGCCATGCTGGCCGGACTCCCCAAGGCACCTTCCGCCTACAACCCGATCAGCAACCCCAAACGAGCGAGATCGCGTCAACTTCACATCATCGAGCGCATGCTGGAAAACGGATTCATCACCGCAGAACAGGCCAATGCAGCCAAAAAGCAGGAACTCAAAGTCAAATCCGGCTCGGACAACACCAAAGTGCACGCCGAATATGTGGCAGAAACTGTGCGGCAATTGATGTTTTCTCAATATGGCGAGGAGACCTACACGCGTGGCCTGAACGTCTACACCACATTGCGGGCCGCCGACCAGGATGTGGCCTACAAGGCTTTGCGACGCGGCATCATGGATTTTGAACGCCGCCAGATATACCGCGGCCCCGAGGAATTCGTCACCCTGCCTTCCAACGCTCAGGAGCTTGAGGATGCCATTGACGAGGCACTGGACGAGCACCCGGACAACGGTGACGTTATGGCGGCAGTCGTACTGGAAGCGGATGCCAAACACATCAAGGCCATTCGCCAAAGCGGTGAACTTGTCGAAATTAGCGGCGAGGGCCTCCGGCCTGCACAGTCCGGCCTTTCGGACAAAGCCCCGCCCAACATCAAGATTCGACGGGGGGCCGTGATTCGGGTCGCAAGAACGCTGAAGAACACATGGGAGATTACGCAACTGCCTGAGGTCGAGGGCGCTTTTGTGGCATTGGACCCGCGCGACGGCGCCATCCGGGCACTCGTCGGCGGATTTGATTTCGAGAAGAACAAATTCAACCACGTCACACAAGCCTGGCGCCAACCCGGGTCAAGCTTCAAACCCTTTATTTACTCCGCTGCACTTGAAAAAGGTTTCACGCCAGCGACAGTCATCAATGACGCACCGCTCTTTTTCGACGCTGGCGTGACAGGTGGACAGCCTTGGGAACCTAAAAATTACGATGGCAAATTTGAAGGCCCCATGACGATGCGTCGGGGCCTGGCCAAATCCAAAAACATGATCTCAATCCGGATTTTGCAGGCCGTAGGTGCCCAAAACGCACAGGAGTGGATTTCCCGTTTTGGCTTTGATGAAGACAAACACCCAGCCTACCTGACGATGGCATTGGGTGCCGGCTCAGTCACACCCATGCAAATGGCGTCCGCCTACTCGGTGTTTGCCAACGGAGGCTACCGCGTCAACCCATGGCTGATCACAAAAGTAACGGAGCAAAAAGGCAAGGTACTGGTGGAAAGCAAACCACCCTTGCTGGATGAATCCGTGCGGGCTATTGACGCACGAAACGCTTTCATCATGGACAGCCTGCTGCAGGAAGTTACTCGCTCCGGAACGGCCGCGTCCGCTCAGGCAACACTGAAAAGACCGGATTTGTATGGCAAGACCGGTACCACCAACGACTCCATGGACGCCTGGTTTGCGGGCTTCCAGCCAACGCTTGCCGCCGTAACCTGGATCGGCTATGACACGCCAAGAAAACTGGGTGATCGTGAAACCGGTGGCGGTTTGAGCTTGCCGGTCTGGATTCGCTTCATGGAACATGCACTCAAAAACGTTCCGGTGATGGAGTTCAGTGCGCCAGAGGGTGTCATCCAGTCAGGCGGGGAATGGTTTTACGACGAATACATCAAAGGCTCAGGGGTCAGCAGCGTCGGGCTGGAAGACAAGGCGGCGGGGTCCGGAGGAACTGCGGGCCCTGCTGTTCAGCCACTCCCTCCTGCGGACGAAAAGAAAAAGATCCTCGATCTGTTTAAAAACTAGGCTGAAGTCTCACGGGCCACAGGGACGCGTGTGGCGTCGGCGGCATCAGGCGACAAATGTCAGGCTGCAGTTGGCCTGCTCACTGGCAAATCGCGATAGATTGGAAAAGAACTCTCCCTGGCCTTTGGTATCCAACCATCGCCCATTTTCAAATTTGTAGTGATAACCACCCGACTTGGCCGCCAGCCAGATTTCATGCAAGGGCTTTTGAAGGTTGATGATGATCTGACTGCGATTGGAGAAGACCACCGTGATCATCCCTCCCACACGCTGGTTGTCGATATCCGCCGAGGTTTCGTCATTGATGCGGTCACAGTTGGCTTCGACCGCTTTCAGCAGGATTTCGGCGCGGTCCATGAATTCGGAGTCGGTCATTACAATTTCACCATGTTTCGAAACATTCAAATTCTAGTCAGTACCATTGCCCTTGGCATCTGCACGGTGGTTCTGGTTGGCTGCGGCCAACAGGGCGCCTTGTATTTGCCGACGGAACCTGCCGCCGCCAAACGTGCCACGCTGCCCGAAACGCTGTTGCGTTCTGGCACATCCGGCACTGAACCGACCGCAAAGCAGCCCCAACCCTCTTCAGAAACACCCACATCCCAATGAGCGCTCAGAATCTTCCCGGCCAACCCCATCTTGCCTACCGGGGCAAGGAACTTTTTGCGGAAGAAGTCTGCTTGAGTGATCTGGCCAAAGAGCACGGCACACCACTTTTTGTGTACTCCAAGGGCTCCATGCTGGCTGCGCTGGCCGCCTATCAGCGTGGCTTTTCGGGACGCGATGTACAAATTTGCTACGCCATGAAAGCCAACCCGGCCCTGGGTGTAATTCAGGTGTTTGCGCAGGCTGGTTGCGGTTTTGACATTGTGTCGGCAGGCGATATGGACCGTGTTCTGGCTGCAGGGGGCCAGGCCAAAAGCATTATTTTTTCGGGTGTCGGAAAAACCCGCGCAGAGATGCGCCGTGCGTTGGAAGCAGGAATTGGCTGCTTCAACGTCGAGAGTGAAGCCGAACTCGAAGTCTTGAATGAAGTGGCTCTGACATTGGGCACACAGGCACCCATCAGCCTTCGCGTCAACCCCAACGTCGACCCTAAAACGCATCCCTACATCTCGACCGGCCTCAAAGGCAGCAAGTTTGGCATTGCTCACGAACGCGTGGTGCCCACTTACCAGCGTGCGGCGAAGCTTGCCGGCCTGCGGATTGTCGGCATTGACTGCCACATCGGCTCGCAGATCACACAGGAAGGCCCCTATCTGGATGCTGTGGATCGCATGCTGGACCTGGTACAGGCCATTGAAGGAGAGGGTATCCCGATTCATCACATAGATTTTGGGGGCGGTCTGGGCATCGACTACAACGGGGATACACCGCCCAGTGCCGAGCACCTCTGGAAAAACCTGCTGACCAAGCTGGATGCGCGCGGCTTTGGCAAGCGCAAGCTGATGATTGAGCCGGGTCGCTCCCTGGTGGGAAATGCGGGGGTCTGCCTCACCGAAGTGCTTTACCTCAAGCCTGGCCCCCAGAAAAACTTCTGCATCATTGACGCGGCCATGAACGATCTGCCCCGCCCGGCTATGTACCAGGCGTTCCACCAGATCGTGCCACTGAACTCGCGCGAGGCTGAGTTGACAACTTGGGACGTTGTTGGCCCCGTCTGCGAAAGTGGCGACTGGATTGGCCATGACCGCATGCTGGCCGTAGAGCAGGGGGACCTGTTGGCGGTGCTGTCTGCAGGGGCCTATTGCATGAGCATGGCCAGCAATTACAACTCGCGTGGCAGGGCACCAGAAATCCTGGTGGAGGGCAAAAATGCTCACCTGATTCGCCAGCGCGAGACCATTGCCGATCAAATACAGAAAGAAAGCCTCGTCAACACTTGACCCATCTTCTGAAAGATTGATGCGCCGGTGTTGATCCGGCTCTCATGCTCTGCCCTCACATCACCCGGCGGAGCACCAGACAATTTAATTGCCATACATTGAATAGCCTAAAGCGTAGATTTCATGAGGACTTGAACCGCTTTTTTCTTACAAAATGGACGAGACGCCAGCCCAGCAGCACTCCCAGAACAAAGGCATAAACGGACACTTCAGCAAAGTCATTTTTACCAGCCCGCATCCAGAAAAAGTGCAGAATCGCAAGCCCTGCGACCACATACACAAGCTTGTGCAGAAGCTGCCAGCGTTTGGCTCCCAACGCTTTGATAGCGCGATTGAAAGACGTTGCAGCCAGCAAGGACAGCAGCACAAACGACGCGAAGCCAACCAGAATGAACGGACGCTTTGCGATGTCTTTGATGATGTCGGTCACATCAAAGCTCATGTCAAACCAGCTGTAGCTCAACAGGTGCAAGACAAGATAGAAGTAAACAAAAAGCCCCAGCATGCGTCGAAAGCGGGCCAAGGCCGGGGTGCCTGTGATGACCCGCAAGGGCGTCACGGCCAGCACCACACACAGAAAGCGCAAGGTCCAATCACCCGTCGCGCGCACCAGCGCTTCGGCCGGATTGGCGCCCAATTGCTGGCTCACGGTTGCATAGAGCAGCCAACAAAATGGCAGCAGCATCAGCCCAAACACGACGGGCTTGGCAAAGCGATGTAAAAAGAATGTTCTAAACCGGGCCACGAACGAGCCCGACTTGGCGGCAAGCACCCGCATCAAAAGAATTTCTTGAGATCCATACCAGCGTAAAGCTGCCCCACCTGTGCCTCGTAACCATTGAACATCAGGGTTTTGCGCTTCTTGGCGAACAAGCCATCCTCGCCTATGCGCCGCTCCGTCGCCTGACTCCAGCGCGGATGGTCCACATTTGGGTTGACATTGGAAAAGAAGCCGTATTCATTCCCCGCGGCCTTGTTCCACGCGGTCAAAGGCTGCTTGTCGGTGAAACGGATCTTGACGATGCTCTTGCCGCTCTTGAAACCGTACTTCCATGGCACAACCAAGCGCACGGGTGCCCCGCTTTGATTGGGCAAAACCTCGCCATACATGCCAAAGGTCAGCAGGGTCAGCGGGTTCATGGCCTCATCCATGCGCAAACCTTCCACATACGGCCAGTCCAGTACAGGGGAGTCCACGAAACGCATGGCTTTGGGGTCCAGCTGAGTGACAAACTCAACATATTTGGCACTTCCCAGCGGCTCCACCTTCTTGATCAGTTCAGACAAGGAATAACCCACCCAGGGAATGACCATCGACCAGCCCTCCACACAGCGCATGCGGTAGATGCGCTCCTCCTGGGCACTGAGTTTGAGCAGGTCTTCCAGTCCGTATTTACCGGGCTTTTTAACCAAGCCTTCAATCTCTACGGTCCAGGGCGAGGTCTTGAGCGCATGCGCGTTTTTGGCAGGATCGGATTTGTCGGTGCCGAACTCATAAAAATTGTTGTACGAGCTGGCGTCCTTGTAGTCGGTGACTTTTTCCATGGTCACCGCACCCGCCAGATTTGATTTCCCACCCGCCAGGGGTGCCAGTTTTCCGGGCTTTAGGGTTTGACCTGCGGTCTGGGCAAGCGCCTCGCGCGACGCCCACGACGTCATGGCAGCGCCTGCAACGCCAGTGGCCAGCAGCTTGATCAGATCACGTCGTCCTTCGTAGACGCAGCGATCCGTGATCTCACTGGAAACTCCGTGAGAAAAACCATTCCGATTCGTCTTGATAAACATGTTGCAGTCCTCGTTGAATGACTTGTCGTGCAACGGCGTGCATTCTTACAAATAGTTTCTGTGCCGCAGCCCGGTTACGCCACTACAAGGTACCGTAACTGTGCAAGCCGCTCAGAAACATATTCACGCCGATGAAGGCAAAAGTGGTTACCGCCAGCCCTGACAAGGCCCACCATGCCGCCACGGTACCGCGCAGGCCCTTCATCAGCCGCATATGCAGCCAGGCCGCGTAGTTGAGCCAGACGATGAGCGCCCAGGTTTCTTTGGGATCCCAGCTCCAGTAGCCGCCCCATGCTTCAGCCGCCCACAGCGCTCCCAACACAGTCGCGATGGTGAAAAATGCAAAGCCAACGGCAATGGATTTGTACATCACATCGTCGAGAATTTCAAAGGATGGCAAACGGGAAGCGATCTGGCGGCGCCCCAGCAAAATGCCCCCCACCATCAATGCCGAAAGACCAAAGTAGACGGCCCAATAATCACTCATGCCACCGACTGCCGATTTGCGAAACACGATCGGCTCAAAACACAGCACGATGCCGAGCAGCCAAAGCGGCGCCAGCTTGTACCACTTTGTCTCGCCCGCCTGCTGCTTGATCAAGTAGGCAAAAGCCACCATGGCGGCCAAAGCAAAAGTGCCATAGCCAATGAAGTTGGCGGGCACGTGCAGCTTCATCCACCAACTCTTGAGCGCCGGCACCAGCGGCTGAATCTCGTGCGCCTCTCGCACCAGCGTGTACCAAAGCAGAAAACCCACCGCGGCGCTGACCACCAGCATGACAAAGGCCCCCAGCGCGCGCGTCTTGTACTGGGCTTCAAAATACAGATAAAACGCCGCAGTCATCCAGCAAAACAACACGAACACTTCGTACAAGTTGCTGACGGGGATGTGACCGATGTCTGCCCCCAGCAAATAGCTCTCGTACCAGCGAACCATGGTGCCAATCAGGGCCATGCCAACGGCAACCCACAGCAAGCGCGATGCAACCAGCGACATGGCTTCGCCCTGACCTGGGGCAAACATGCCTATCCAGTAGAAGATCGTGCTCATGAAGAACAACATGCTCATCCACAAAATGGCCGACTGACTGGACAAAAAGTACTTGAGCCAAAACACAGAGTCAGCGTTGGCCAGATTACCCTGATAAGACACAACACCCAGCAGCGAAAATCCAGCCACGGCCAGCATCAGTGTGCGCAAGGGGCGCCAGAACCAGCCAAGCATGATGGCACTGGGCATGACCCCCAGCAAGATACCCTTCTCGTACACATCCATTGAGGCGTTGTAGCGGGAGAAAGTAAACAGGCCACCCGCAATCACAATGGCTGCAAACAACCAGTCAAACAGGTTGCGCTTCGCAAAGTAACCTTCGTTCAGGGCCAATGTGGTGTCGACAGTTGTCGATGCAGTAGTCATGTCATTCTTCCTTGATTCCAATCAGCCGGGATTTCAGTTGTTCGAATTCGCGATCTCCATCCATGGTTTTTCTGTTGGTGGATAAAGCCATGGTGGCGCTGGCTTTTCCTTCGCGGGGCGCCAACCATACCCACAACCGCCGCTCCCGAATGTAGAGCATGGCAAATACCCCCAGAATCAGCAGGGCACATCCAAGGTACACAATATTTTTGCCCGGCGCACGAGCCACCTGGAAAACGCTGGCCTGAATTTGGGTGAAGTCGGTCAACTGCAAGGCCATGGGCGCCGGGTATATTTGCGCATCGCTAAGTGCCAGCACCGCCTGGGTCATGAATTTTTGCGTACTGTCGTTGGACTCAAAAGGTTTCAAGCCCGCACGCTCACGGGTGATTTGAGCCAATTCAAACAGAGCGCCATTCAGGACACGGACCAACACCTCGCCCGCCCGGGATCTCTCACCCTCGGGTATGTTGGCTTCCATGAAATCGGAGATGGCCTGCAGACCACCGGCTGCCTTGCCATCCTTGCCCACCTCTTCACCGGCAAACAAGGTCAGGGCGCGTGCAGTCGATGCCGTGAGAGGCTTGATCAAATCCGTCCGGCCCGGCTCTACCGCGTGCGAGACATACCGTTGAATCGCCAGTTCACGCAGGGCGGGGTCAGCTAGCGCGGCGCGCAGCCTGAAAAACTCATCCGTGGAACTCTGCTCGTCGGCCGGAATGCGCAGGTAACGGAATGGCTCAGCCGGCGAATTCCGCAAGCCCATCAAGAACACCGGGACGCCCTCGCCAATATCAACCGGCAGCATGTAGTTGTTAAATTCACGCGCCTGGCCGGCAGCGTCGCGCAGCTTGTAGCTGATGCTGGGACCCACATTGCGCAACTCTTTTTTGGTAACTGCCTTGTTGGCAGCCCCGAACCGCGAATCAATGGACTCTCGCAAATCGACCTTGCGCACATCCACGCCAGAGCCTCCACTGCCTCCAAAATTTTCCACATTGATGACGCGCAGGCCGGTGTATTCCAGCGTCATCTTTTCATCGCCGTTGGTCAGTTGCGACGAACCACCGATAACACCTTCAATCTCAAAGGATTTCATGCCTTTGTGCATGGGCAACGATTTGAGTTTGATGCTGGAGCCGCCGTCATCAAAGCTGGACTGGTAAATTTCCACACCCTTGTAGCTGGCAGGATGATTCACCTCCACTCGCGCCGGGATTTTTTCGCCAGTATGGATATCGTGAATGATGATGTCGCTGGCAAACAGCTTGGGCATGCCGGTGGAGTAGTACTCGACGATAAACTTTTTGAGCTCGACCGCAAACGGCAACTCCTGCAGCAGGATGCCATCCGATTGGTTAAGGATCGCCGTGCTTGAGCGCGTGCCCTCGGTCACCAGCAAATTGCCGCGGAAAGTCGGGTTGCGTTCGCTCAGGCGATGCTCGGGCTTGACATCGGCAATCATGCCGCCGCCGCTGTAAGCCGTTTTACCGTTGAACCACATTTGTGCACGAACGATCAAATCGCCGTCCAGCAACCCACCCAGGCAGACCAAAACGATGGCACTGTGTGCCGCGATGTAACCCATCTTGTTGACGGCACCCGCTTTGGCGGCCACCATCCAGCCGCTTTCAGCACCCGCAGCACCGACCACGGTCCTCTGCTGCAGCTTGACCTTCCAGCCACCGCTCACCAGCAACTGGCCAATGCGTCTGGCGGCCACTTCAGTTGTTTCATCCAGCTCGGCTTGCGCCCGATGGCCAAAAGCCTTCAGACTTTGTTCGCGAATATTTTCCTTGTAGGTTTTGAAATCCATCAGGATCTTGGGAACATTGCGTGCAATGCACAGGGATGTACTGGTGACCAAAAAAGCCAGTATCAAGAGGAACCACCAGGCGCTGTAAACCGAGTACAGGCTAACTTTGGCGAACACCTCCGCCCAGAACGGTCCGAACTGGTTGACGTAGTTATTGAGAGGTTCGTGCTGCTTCAAAACCGTGCCAATCACGGAAGCAATGCAGATAACGGTCAGCAAAGAGATCGAGAAACGCATGGACGACAGCAACTCGACAGCGGCACGCAGTGCGCGTGATCCTGACTTGATCTCTAGACCTTGGGTGGAAACTGTCATCGGGGAATTCTCGTGCTCTCGGATTCTTCACTGACACAAAAAAAAAGCAGGTCACTTCAATATGGACCTGCCCTTTTAGGGTTGACTGCTGGCGTTTAGTTCCCTCAGGAACTAAACGCACTGACCTGAAACACAGGTTCGCGGTTAGCGCAGACCGGCGATGTAGTCGGAAACCGCCTTGATTTCACGGTTGTTCAGCTTGGCGGCCACTTGAATCATTTGCTCGCTGTTTTTACGGGTACCGTCACGAAAGCCCGTCAGTTGGGCAATGGTGTAATCAGCATGCTGACCGCTCAGGCGCGGATACTGGGCAGGAATGCCAGCGCCGTTAGGGCTGTGGCAACCGGCACACGCAGCAATTTGGCGATCCGCAACGCCGCCGCGATAAATGCGCTCACCCAAAGCCACCAGTTCCTTGTCTTTGGCGAAACCCGACTTGGCCGTCTTGGAAGTTACCCAGTAGGCGATGTTCTTCATGTCCGCATCACTCAAGGTTCCAGCAAAGCCGGACATGATGGGGTTGGCGCGCTTGCCGGATTTGAATTCCTGCAGTTGCTTGACCAGGTACTCGGGGTGCTGTTGAGCGAGTTTGGGGTTGGCAGGTGTACCCGAATTGCCGTCTGCGCCGTGGCAGGCCGCGCACACTGCGGCGTAGCTGGCCTCGCCTTTGGCCAGATCAGGCTTGGCAGCCTTGACCGGTTCAACCTTGACCTCCGCGTGGGGCGCAGCAGGCTTGGCCTCTTGTGCCAGGGTGGAAAAAGCGGGAGCAGCCAGGGAGGCAGCAAGCAAAATGGAGGTAAGCAACTTCATAGGGGATGTCGTGTCAGGTGAGCAAAACAGCGTGATTCTACAATGGCGCCCAGGGTTTCTTCCCTTTAATCAATGACTACCAACTCAAACCCACCGGCTTCGGCCTCCAAATCAGGCCCGCCGGGTACCGATGCCAAGGCTGCGGCCGTCGTGGCATTGGGCTGGTTGCACACCGCCAAATTCCTCACAACGGCACCGCAACTGCACTTTCTGCCTGCCCTGGATGTTCCTGAAATTGCGTTCGTTGGTCGCTCCAACGCGGGCAAGTCAACCTGCATCAACACGCTAACCCAGCAAAAGCAGCTGGCATTTGCCTCCAAAAAACCAGGGCGTACCCAGCACATCAACCTGTTTGCACTGGGCAAGCAGGGCGTAACAGATGCCATCCTGACCGACTTGCCAGGCTACGGCTATGCCGCCGTGCCCAAGTCGGACAAGATTCGCTGGCAACAAGTGATGGCCAATTATTTGGTCACGCGTGAAAACCTGAAAGCCATTGTGCTGATGTGCGACCCGCGCCATGGACTGACAGAGCTTGATGAAATCCTGCTCGACATCATCCGGCCCCGCGTGGAAGAGGGGCTGAAGTTCCTGGTCATTCTCACCAAAGCCGACAAATTGACACGTGTTGAACAAAACAAGGCCTTGTCCATCATGAAACTGCAAGCCGGTGGCGGAGAAGTCCGGCTGTTTTCGGCAACCAAACGCCAAGGCATTGACGAGGTAGCGACACTGCTGTGGCAATGGGCGCATCCCGCTGCCGACATCACATCGGTCGCATGAACAACCCGGTACGGGGCCCTCCTGGTCGCCGTCCCAAATGCGACTGCGACGGATTGGCGGAACCCCTAAGCTCAAGCCCTTTTTGACTTCTTGCGGATGCGCCTCCCATGATCGAAACCTATTCCCGGACTCTGCCGCACGGCATTACCCTGAGTTGCCGAGCAGCGGGAAACCCTGCGCGGCCCGTTCTCCTGTTTTTGCATGGATTCCCCGAAGGCGCCTTCGTTTGGGACTACATGCTGGAGCACTTCTCTCGCCCGGAAAACGGTGGCTACCGATGCGTGGCACCCAATTTGCGTGGCTTTGAGCATTCCAGCGCCCCTGCCGACGTCAAGGCCTACCGTCCCAAGCATCTGG
The DNA here is from genome assembly GCF_018780565.1 of Rhodoferax sp. GTDB lineage: Bacteria > Pseudomonadota > Gammaproteobacteria > Burkholderiales > Burkholderiaceae_C > Rhodoferax. Next base: position 282,748 of record NZ_JADMJN010000003.1, on the reverse strand, counting down.
TGCAGGACATCGCCGCCCTCATTGCGATCGAAGCGCAACACCAGGGTGGGCAACTGGCCTGCCTGGTCGCGCACGATTGGGGTGGCGCGGTGGCCTGGAATCTGGCCAACCAGTTGCCACATCTGGCCAAGCGTCTGGCCATCATCAACTCCCCCCACCCTGGCACCTTCGTGCGGGAACTCAAGTCGAACCCGGAGCAGCAGGCTTCCAGTGCCTACATGAACTTTCTCATCCGCCCGGATGCAGAAGCCTTGCTGGCGCAGGACGACTACCGCCGTCTTTTTGAATTTTTGACCAATACCTTTGGCGACCATCCTGCGGCCTGGCTCACCGACGCGGTCAAGGCGCAGTACCGCGAGGTATGGAATCAGGGACTGACCGGCGGCTGCAACCTGTACCGGGCATCCCCCTTGCGGCCACCCCGGCCAGAAGACCCTGCTGCTGCGGCGGTGGACCTCCCCCACGACATGCTGACTGTGAGCCTGCCAACCATGGTGGTCTGGGCGATGGACGACATTGCACTGCCACCGGTTCTGATCAAGGGGCTCGACGAGTACATCGCAAATCTCACGATTCACACCGTACCCGGCGCCACCCACTGGATCGTCCATGAAAAGCCGGAACTGGTTGCGCAATTTTTACAGCACTTTTTGCTATAAAAATAAGAGCGAGCTAATCATATATTTAGGGGACCAGAGGCCAATTTATTCAGATAACTCAGTAAACCTGTGCCGCACCGGGCGGGCGATCCTTGAACCGCCGGTGAACCCAGTAGTACTGATCCGGCATGGTGTCTATGAAAGACTGCAGCCTCAAATTCATCAGCGCCGTGTCAGCCACGGCATCCCCGGTCGGGAAGCCCTGCCATGAAGGCATGACCTGAACTTCGTAACCTTGACGTGTCATGCGGGTAAGCACCGGCACCACTTTCGCCCGACCCAATCTGGCAAAACGCGACAGACTGGGCACGGTTGCTGCCGAAACGCCGTAAAACGGCACAAAAACTGACTCTTCCGGGCCAAAGTTCATGTCCGGCAGCAGATACAGCGGATCGCCCGCCCGCAAAGCCGCAACGATGGTCTTGACGCCATCCACCCGACCAAAAAGCCTGGCTGACCCAAAACGCTGGCGACCCGCCAGGATCCATGCGTCCATCACCTTGTTGGCCTGATCGGTGTAAATCGTGGTGAAGTGCCGCGGCAGCTGCTGGGTCAAGGCGGTCCAACCCGCATCCAGTCCTACAAAATGTGGCGCAAAAATGACAACCGGCCCATTGCCCTGAAGTTCATTCATGGCGCCAGACAGGACGAGGCGTCGCCGCACCACGGACGGTGAGCCGTGCCACAGCCAGCCCCGGTCCAGCCAGGCCTGGGCAAAGTGGACAAAGGTACGAATCGTGAGTAAACGAATTTTCTGCGCAGTGTAATCAGGAAAACACAGGCGCAAATTGGTCGCCACAATGCGTCGGCGCGACGTGGCGACGGCATACAGCACCCACCCCAGCGACCAGCCCAGCGCGCGTACCCAGGCCAGCGGCAGACGCCCCAGCACATGCATGAACCCAATCCCAAGCTGACTCAGCATGAGCACCTCAACATAATTCAAATCCTGTGCTCATAAGTCTTGCCGGGGCTGTTTGTACCGCGCGTAGCCCCACAGGTACTGCTGCGGACAACGACAAATCAGGTCTTCCATTGCCCGGTTGATGACCAGCGCGGCCTGTGTCGCATCTTCAGGCAACGCCTCCGCCAGACGCTGTACGTGTACCCGAAAGCCACGCCCCCAAGGCAATCGCTCACCCCAGGCGAGCAGGACCGTTGCGCCGGTTTGTTGTGCCAAGCGGGCCGAGAGCGTCATGGTGTAAGCGTCCCGTCCAAAAAAAGGCACCCAGACACCCAGCCCCAATGGCGGCACCTGGTCTGGCAAGAGGCCCAGCGACTGGCCCTGCTTCAAAGCCTTGATCATCTGCTTGACGCCCGCCAGCGTGGTTGGCGCGGTCTGCAAGCCGGGGCGGGCACGGGCGCTTGTCACCACGGCACGCAGCCAGGGCTGACGTGGCGGACGAAACAGGACTGTCATCGCTTGCTTCTGCTGACCATAGCGCTGTGCATACGCTTGCGCAGTAATCTCGAAACACCCCAGATGTGGAGTCAGAAAAACCACGCCCCGCCCCGCAGCCAGGGCTTCGTCGACATAACTGGCACCATCCCAAAACACTGGCACAGGTCGCCCCAGCCACAAACGGGGCAACTCTGCAACCAGCTTGCCGCTCTCGCCCACGGCACCGCGCCATTGCCGTCCGTTCATCCCTGCCTGGTGAGCATTCGCCAGGAAACGCTTGCGGTACACGCCGGATGAGACAAACACCAGCCAGCCCAAGCCCCAACCCACGCCATGCACCAGCCACAAAGGCAGTGCCGAGAAAAATTTGAACAGGCTAATCATCAGTGGGATAAAATGCACGAGTCGCTGAGTTACGGAACTACTTGCAGGGCGACACACAATGGACTGGCTCCCGCGAGTCGTTATTGTGCCTTGTCAAATCTGACAATTCTGCTAAAGCGTTCGCCGAAGCCTCCAAGCCCAAGCAACGCAGTGTTTAACTTGTTGATATTGGAGCTTTAAATTATGGCGAACGATTTTCTCTTTACCTCTGAATCCGTTTCCGAAGGTCACCCCGACAAGGTAGCCGACCAGATTTCCGACGCGATTCTCGACGCGATTTTCAAGCAGGACCCCAAGTCCCGCGTCGCCGCCGAAACCTTGTGCAACACCGGCCTGGTGGTGCTGGCGGGCGAGATCACCACCAACGCTCATGTGGACTACATCCAGGTGGCGCGTGACACCATCAAACGTATCGGCTATGACAACACCGAGTACGGCATCGACTACAAGGGTTGCGCGGTGCTCGTCGCCTACGACAAGCAGAGCAACGACATTGCCCAAGGGGTGGACCACGCGTCAGATGATCACCTGAATACCGGCGCCGGAGACCAGGGCCTGATGTTTGGCTACGCCTGCAATGAGACACCCGAACTCATGCCCGCGCCCATCTATTACGCCCACCGTCTGGTGGAACGCCAGGCCCAGTTGCGCAAAGACGGCCGTCTGCCCTTCCTGCGCCCGGATGCCAAGAGCCAGGTCACCATGCGTTATGTGGACGGCAAGCCGCACAGCATTGACACCGTGGTGCTGTCCAGCCAGCACAGCCCCGAAATGAGCGACGGCACCAAGATGAAACCCGCTTTCATCGAAGCAGTGATTGAAGACATCATCAAGCCGGTATTGCCCAAGGAGTGGCTGACCTCCGACACCAAATATTTGATCAACCCGACAGGCCGTTTCGTGATCGGTGGTCCGCAAGGCGATTGTGGTCTGACCGGACGCAAGATCATTGTGGACACCTACGGTGGTGCCTGCCCTCACGGCGGCGGTGCCTTCAGCGGCAAAGATCCCACAAAAGTGGACCGTTCTGCCGCCTATGCCGCCCGCTACGTGGCCAAGAACATTGTGGCCGCCGGCTTGGCCAAGCAGTGCCAGATTCAGGTCGCCTACGCCATCGGTGTGGCCATGCCCATGAACGTGACGGTGTACACCGAAGGCACGGGCGTGATTTCCGACGACAAGATTGCAGCGCTGGTCAATGAGCACTTTGACCTGCGCCCCAAAGGCATCATCCAGATGCTGGATCTGTTGCGTCCGATCTACGAAAAGACAGCGGCTTACGGACATTTTGGCCGTGAAGAGCCCGAGTTCAGCTGGGAGCGCACCGACAAGGCCCAGGCACTGCGCGCGGCAGCCGGGTTGTAAGCACAGGCCATTCGGGACGCATGAAAATACAGACACAGCGCTGGATAGATCGCTGGCCAGGCCAGCTTCTGTGCCGCGTGGTGTCTGTCTGGGCATGGTGTGTGTCGCTGGGGCGTCCTCAGGCACAACTGGCGCGCGAGCCACGGCACATCCTGATCATTTTGCTGTCAGAGATGGGCAGCGTGGTGCTGGCAGGCCCCATGTTTGCGGCCCTGCGTCAACGTTATCCCAGTGCCACGCTGCACGTGCTGCAACTCAAGAAAAACCAGGAAGTCGCCAAACTGTTGAGCCTGGCAAGGCCCGAGCACCTGCATTCGCTGGACGACAGCGCGGGATTGGGGCTTTTGCGCGACATCTGGCGTGTCAGCATGACGCTACGCCGTCTGCCGCTGGATGCTGTGATTGACTGCGAATTGTTTTCACGGATCAGCAGCCTGATGTCCTACCTCAGCGGGGCTCCCTTGCGCGTGGGCTTCACGCCGCATACGCAGGAAGGCCTGTACCGTGGCAGCTACATCAACCGGGCTATTCCCTACAACCCCTACCAGCACATCAGCAAGCAGTTTCTGTCACTGGCAGATGCGCTGGATTCTCAAGGCATGCCGCGCAACAAGGCCGCGCCAATTCGCGAGTTGCCCAAAGACACCGGCCTGTCCGTGCCTTTTGAATCCGGCGAATTGTTGGCCTACCGCAAAAAAATGCTGAGCGACCACCCCGTGCTCAAGGGTCGCAAAATCGTGCTGATGTATGCCGGTGGCGGCCTTCTGCCCGAGCGGGCTTGGCCCGCCGCGCACTATGCACAGGTGGCACGCGGCCTGACGCAGGCCGGGCACGCAGTGGGGTTGATTGGTTTGCGTGACGATGCACAACTGGCGCGAGATCTGCAATCGGAAACAAAAAGCGAATTTTGCGTCGACCTGACTGGCTATACCCGCAGCATCCGCGAATTGCTGATGCTGTTCTACGGTGCCGATTTGTTGATTACCAATGACGGCGGGCCGGGTCATTTTGCCAGCCTCACACCGATTCGAACAATGGTTTTCTTTGGCCCCGAAACCGGGCGTCTTTATGGCCCGCTGGGGTCTCGCGCCAAGGTACTGGAATCAGGACTGGCCTGCTCCCCCTGCTTGAGCGCCTACAACCACCGCGAAACCTTCTGCGATGGCGACAACCAATGCCTCAAGCGCATTGCCCCTGATCCGGTGCTGGCACAAGCCCTGGCTGCGCTGGCCGAGCCTGTCTTTGAAGGCTTATGAGCCAACGCGCGAGCTGGCAGCAGCATTTATTTCTGCTTGTCGAATGGCTTAAAGGCTTTCGCTATATCAAGTTTGGGCTGGTTGGCGCAAGTGGCACCGTGGTCAACCTGGCTGTGCTCTACACCGCGCATGAATACCTGTTTCGCGCCATCGAGCCCGTAGGAAGCAAACCCTATGCCTCCCTTGCGCTGGCGATTGCTGTCGCAACCGTCAACAATTTCAGCTGGAACCGCATCTGGACCTGGGCCGATCGCCTGCAGGCAATCCAGGCGCAACATCAAAGTGCAGAATCAGGATCGAGCACCCTGCTGCGCCAGTTTGGCCTCTACACGCTGGCGTCCTGGTTTGGCATTGCCCTGCAATACGGCCTGACCCTCTGGCTGACGAACTACATGCATTACATGCTGGCCAACGTCATAGCCATCGTGATTGCGAGCGTGAGCAACTTTCTGGCCAATGACCGCTGGACCTTTCGCCAGTCTCCGCCACAATAGGTCATGCATGCCCCTTCCCCGCGCCAACCTGCCTTCAACGCCTCAACGCTAGCCTGGCTGGCCCTGCTGCTGCTCGCAGTCAGTGCCTACGTTTTCGGTTTGGGTGGCCAGTACAACCCCAGCAATGGGGACGAGTTGGTCTACACGCACATTGCGCGCCTGACCGCTGCGTCCAATCACTGGCTCCCCCTTGTGTCCGAGCTGGACCACATGCGCAATACCAAGCCACCGCTGTTGTTCTGGCACGCCATGGTGGCGGGTGACTGGGGCCGGAACTGGAGCATGACCGCGCTGCGCACCCCCAGCCTGATCTACACCATGCTGATCGCTGGTGCCGTGTTCTGGACCCTGAAAAAAATCACGCACGATCTGCGCAGCGCCTGTGTAGCGGCCTGCGTGTACCTTGCGTTTTTTTGTACCTTCCGTTTTGGCCGTACGTTCTTGACCAGCGCCCCCGAAACGTTCTGGTTGAGCCTGCCCATGTTCTGGCTACTGTGGCATCGCTTGCGTCACGATGCAGAACCTCCGACGAACGGCTTGGGTTGGCCAGCTCACATAGGCCTGGGCATGGCGCTGGGACTGGGTCTCGCCTGCAAGTCCTTTGCCTTGATTGCACCCGCGGCCACAGCGTTGTGGTGCAGCCAACTTTTGACTTCACCCGCCCTGAATTGGCGAGTCGCCTTGCAGATTAGCGTCAAAGTAAGCTTGAGTGCAGCGATCGCGCTGGGTGTTTTTGCCTTGTGGTTTGTGCTGGACCCCGACCCCGGGGCCGTATGGCAGGAGTTTGTGATTGGCGAGAATGCGGGCAAGTTGTCGAACAGCCAGGGCTACTGGCATGTGGCCATGTTGGGCGGTGGCTTCAGCATATGGGCGCAACTACTGGCCTATGTCCAGAATGCGGGCCTGCTCGCCTTTGTGGTCATCGGCCTGGCCGTTGTTGGCCTGAAGTTCGGGTTTCAGGTTTGGCGCCATGAGATGGGCAACACCACGCTGTCACCCCACCTGGTGATCTTGCTGGTGTGGCTGGCGGTGTGGCTCATCGTTTTCACACTGCCCAGCCAGCGCTCTGCGCGCTATGTCATCCCCGCCATGCCCGCACTGGCCATGCTGATCGCGCTGTACTGGGAGCGCATTGCACGCAGATGGTTTCTGTTGTCGCTGCTATTGAGCGGCTTGTTCCTTGGGGTGCTGGGACGCATCGGCTGGGCAGCCCATGAACTCGGGATTGGCACAAGCACAGAACTCGGCGCCACACTGCTCACTGTTGCAGCGGGCTTCATACTGTTGATCAGCGGCCTATTGAAACCGGCTTGGACCCGTGCCTGTACGGTGGCAACTTGCCTGATGGTGTATACCTGCTTTAGTCTGACCACCGCGCCACTGAATGGTCCTGCGGGACATTACCCGGACGAAGTCACCGCCCCATTGAACAAGGCTCGCATCGCCGTGCCCAGCAGCTTTAACGGACAATTTGAACGCTTCCAGTTTCTTTTGCCGGGCAATCGTTTCGTACCCTATGACGGCGATGCGTTAGCACGTGCCGATGCTCAACTGCCACCCCAGGAAGAACTCAAGCGACTGCTGGCCAGCCACGATGCCGTGATCTGGCTCCCCTTGACTCCCTCCGAACAGGCTCCGCCGTGCGTACCCGCTTGCACGGTACTGGGCACGCGATGGGAGGTCAAAGGGCGCCACCAAAGCGGCGAGATCACGCTCGCCAATCTCTGGTATCCGCAAAGCTGGTTGTTCAGGCGCGAGTGGTTGCTTGCCCGCGCCACGCATGCCGCAGACGGCGAACCACACTAAAGAGCCAGCACGCCTGAAGGCCTACCCACAACCAAGGGTCGATCAAGGCATCCCATACATTGCCGGTAGGCAAGCGTGTCAGCACAAACAGGCCCAAGACACACGCCATCAAGCTCGCGTCGCGCAGACCATTCACGCGACCCCCAACCACCCAGATCAGTGTCAGCAACAAGGCCACTGCAGCAAAGGCCGCAGAACTGAAACCCCAGGCGTAGACCGACACTGGCAACCAGGCCAGCGCATCCAACAACAGCACCCAGCCCAGCGCCATACCTGCTAACGCCCACAAGGCCGACACATCGATGGGGCCACCCGACGACCCGAGGATCCCCTCCCCCTGCGTCCAGGGTCTGCGCGACACAAGCCAGGCCAGGCAAATGACCGCACTCGTCAAACTGGGTGTTTGAAATGCCAAACCCAGCCAGTACGCGGGCGATGCGGCACCCGGCAGCAAGGTCCAGGACATCACCGCAATGGTTAAACCCAGCCGATAGTCGCGTGAAAGCTTGCGGGCTATCAGCAGGGTAGCGCAGCCAAGTGCCAGAGCCCAGAACACATGCAGGGCCACCCGCATGCCTGTAGGACTGGGCAGCACGGCGTTTTGCGTCGAAAACATGAGCTTAGAAAAATCGCTGAAATCCATCATGCAAGGGTGCCTCAGCGTGCCGTAGACGAAAATGAAAACCGGTGCCAGGCAATGTTGCGGCGCTGATCGGTGTAACTCACCCACAAGCTGTCATCAGCCCAGGCCAGAGCCGGGTATGAATACTCCTCCGAGCCCGCGCCATGCGCCAGCGGCTGCGACACACTCCAGGCTTCACCCTCTGACGAACTGCTCAAGTCCAATGCGGTCCGGTTGTTGGGCGAAGTGTTGTGGGCGAGAAACATGCGCCCTGGTGCCAAGGCCAGCCCGGCGACCGAAGCATCTGGGTTGTCGAGCACCAGATCAGGCAGGTCCACCCAACTCTGCCCACCATCGAGCGTTTGAGCGACAGCCACTTTGCCTGCAGGCCGTTGGTCACGCATCAGCGCCAGCCAGTGCGACTCACTCAAGGGCAGCAGCGTGGGTTGCAGCAAGTGCTTGCGGCTTGAAATCCGAACCTGTCCCAAAAACTTGCCTTCGGCGTCAAAGCGCAAGGCGACCGGGTACTTGATACCGAGCTCAAAATGCACCGGCAACACCATGCCGCCATCCGCCAGGGGCAGCGGCGCGCTGCGAACCAGGAAACTGGTGTTCCAGAGCCAGGAAAGTGGCAATACCCGAACCACATCCAGGGAAAGCGCCTGCAAATCACTGCGCTCACTGCTCTGGCGCAAATGCACAATGCGCCCCGCTGCCCAGCCACCCAGGCCCGTCGCCACCACAAACAGATGAATCTTGCCCTTGGCATCCACCCAGGCCACCGGGTTGCCAAGGCGACGAACCCCAAAACCCAACTGATCACCCAAGACATGGCGATTCACCACAAAGCGCGCAGGACTCCACGTTTGGGCTGTGCGGTCAAATTGCGAGGCAGCGATCTGGACATCCGCCGCGCTCTCGCGTGTGCCAGCAAACCAGAAGGCCATCAACACCGATGGAGAGGCGGCCGGCATGGCCAGCAGGGTGCTGGCGTGGGCGGCGGGAGTGTTGGGCGGCATGGGAATGTGGCCATGGCCGCTAGACGACAAAGGATTACCTGACACCTGCTGAGTTTGCAGGGGCCATGCAGCTTTTACCTGCCAAGGTACACCCTTGCGACGTGCAAGCTCCCCCCCTGTCAATGCAGAAAAAATCAGGAAACCACAAGCCAGCCGAAGGCAGAAAGTACGCACAGCAACAACAGGAAAAGATCTAGGCATTGCTCATTGATATCAGTGGACCACGCTCGCGCAGGACAAAACGAGAAAAGACTTTATCTTAGTGTTTGTAGAATGAAACGCTGTGTGATCACGCGATTCCACACAAAATAAATGGCACAACCTGATTCATTTCGCGGGAGTATTCACTTGAAAAAGCCCATTGCAAACTTCTCTCCATCTTTGCTCCAAAAGCATTTTCCTCCGTTGATACTGGCCTCGGCGCTTGCCTGCTTGATCGTAGGCTGCGGCCAAGACCCCATGAACGCAGGGCAAGAGTACATGACCAAGGGCGAGTATGCGTCTGCCATTATTGAATTCAAAAATGCAGTGCAAGCGCAACCCGACTCAGTTGAAGCTCGTCTGGCGCTGGCGGATGCCTATGAACACTCATTTGATCCAGCCAACGCTGAACAGCATTTGCGTAAGGCCTTGGAGCGCGGTGGTGACGCCGACCAGCTGGTACCACGCATCGCCACCCTGATGCTCGAACGCAATGAACTTGAGCCTCTCATTCGCGATTTCAAGGATCGCCATCTCAAATCACCCGAAGCAGAAAGTAACATCCGGGCGCTGGTCGCCATCGCCCAAGTGAGCCAGAAACGTACAGTGCTCGCCCAGGAGCAACTCAAGGGGGCAACTGTCTCAACGCCAGCGGTCAGATTGGCCAAAGCCCAATTACTGCTGGCCGGCGGTCAAGCCGATCAAGCATTGGCAGAACTCAACAACATGCCCTCCAACACAACGGCATCCTGGTGGACGCTGCGGGCACTGAGTCGTGTCTACAACGCGGTCGGTAATCCGGTCAAAGCACTGGAATCCATCAAGCACGCCCACGAAGTCGCTCCCTGGCACCGTGGCTTGATTGGGGAATATGCCGAGGCCCTCATGTCCGCAGGCAAATTCGATGCGGCTGTTCCGCTGCGCGATCAGCTTCGAAAACTGGCACCAAACTATTACTGGACACACTATCTCAATGCCATCATTCTGGCGCGGGAAGGAAAAAGCGAAAGCAGCCATGCGGCCGCACTGAAGGTACTGGCCATTTCACCAGACCATCTCCCCGCCGCCCTGCTGGCATCGAGTGCGGAACTCCAGAAAGGGGACGTGCAGATGGCAGACAGCCGGTTGAAAAAGATACTCAAACTGAATCCGTATTCAGTCCCGGCCCTGCAGATGCAGGCATCTGCCCAACTTCAAATGGGAAAAAGCAAAGATGCGGAGGAAACAATCCGACGCGGACTGAGTGTCGCGCCCAACAATGCCCAACTGCTGTCCCTGAAGGCCGATACGGAATTGAAAGCCGGTGACCTCAAAAAAGCGATGGCCACGCTGACTGATTTGATCGCAAAGCACCCCAAGGATGCCGCCAATCTGCTGCGCTTGAGCGAACTTAAATCCCGCCAGGGCGATAAGCCAGCCGCAGCCGCCTTATTGGACCGAGCTACTGAAACTGGACGGGATGACCCTGCACTGCGAGACCGGATTATTTCCATCGCCATGGCCATGGGCGACACCGCAAGGGTTCAACAACTGGCGAACTATGCAATGAAGGCGAGTCCCCAAGATCCTCAATCACATTTGGTGCAGGCTGCAGCTTTGGGCTACCAAAAAGACACCGCCGGAGCGTGGCAGGCCACCCTGGCTGCATTGGATCTCAAGCCTGGCTTTGATGCAGCCCTTACGGCGCTGGCCGGCATGGCCAAAGAACCGGGACAACGCCAGGAGCTGCATACCCGTTACGAAAAAGCACTGGAAAGCAAAACCAGTACAGCTCAAACCTATCTGGCTTTTGCCGCCCTGCTGCGTGCTGAGGAAAAGAGCAAGTCTGGCGTTATTCCGCTGCTGGAGAAAGGCGTGGTAGCACACCCCACCGCAAGTTCACTGCGAGAGGTTTTGGTTGAAGAACACTTTCGGGCAGGTAACGCAGATGCGGCCCTGAGCGTGGCCCAGTCAGGTGCAGCGGCGAACAACGCACCCGCAGCTGCGTCCGCCCTGCTTGCCCGGACCTATGAGCGCATGGGCAAACTGGAACTGGCAACCGAGACCTACCGCAAACTGGTATCGAGCTACCCCCAGCGCGCAGACTGGCGGCTCAAACTTGGTGAACTGGAAGCACAAGCCAATCGCAACACCCAAGCCACCACCTTGTTTCGCGGGCTGATTACTGATCGTCCTTTTGACAGCACGGCCTATATTGCCCTGGCCAAGCTGATGGTTCGTGACAATCCTCGCGAAGCACTGTCAATTGCCAGGCAGTTAGGTGAACGCGAACCGCACAAGCTCGCGGCGATGCTGCTGGAAGGCGATGTGCTGGCCCAATCCGGCAAGCCGGATGATGCGCTCAAGCAATTCAGCAAGGCCGCCAAGGCTGGGGCTGAACCAGAGGCATCGCTACGGGTGGTCGGTTTGCTAGACCGTACAAACCGAAACGCTTCTGCAGACGACGAACTGGCCAGCAGTCTGCGCAAATTCCCCGAAAGCCCTGTGGTCCTAGGCTATGCCGCGCAACGAGCCCTTGCCCAAGGTAAAGCCGAGAAAGCAGTTGAATTTCTGCAAAAAATCGCCACCAAAAACCCTCGCAACCCGATCGTGCTCAACGATCTGGCCTGGGCCCAGATTCAAGCGAAGCAACCCAAAGCCATTGACAACGCCTTGAAGGCGGCGCAACTGATGCCGGACAATCCCAATGTGCTTGACACATTGGGCATGGCCCAAGCGTTGGCGGGAAAGCGAGAGGAAGGTATTGCAAGCTTGCGCACTGCAGTGAATCTCTCGCCCGCCGCCGCCGTTCCGCGCTTGCATCTGGCCCAGCAATTGCTGGGGACTGGCGACCGAAAAGCAGCCGCAACTGAGTTGGCGACGATCGACAGCAAACAACTTGGCAAAGCCGATCAAGCAGTCTTGGGACAATTGCAGCAATCCCTGAAAAATTGATGCAAATCAACCGATGAATGTCGATTTTTTTAACATCCAATCATTCGTTCAATCCACAATTTCAAGAAAGTCATTGCAAATCAAAGGCTTAGAAAAATGGCACGAAGAATGCTTATCCGCAACCGTTAGTCAATTTTTCTAAACTTTGTAGGGGATCAAAATGATCAAGAAACTTCTCCCACTCGCCATTGCAGCCGCATTTTCAGCAGGCTCCGCTCATGCTGCCAATTTTGTGAATGGTGGCTTTGAAGACGGAACGACCAGCAGCTGGACCCAAGGCAGTGGCTATTGGAACACTGCCAATATGGCGGATTTGACTCCTGCGAATTACAGCACCGGTGGTACTTACTACAATGCTGCTTACTCGTCGGTTACGGTTACGAACACAGGTGGTGTTGACGCATTCTCTGGCCTGTCCACAGTTCGTTACGGTAACCATGCGGTCAAAGTAAACGACGCGAACAACAATTACTCGGTTAACCTGATCAAGCAAACCGTCCTGAACTACGACGCAAGCACCATCAATTTCTCTTGGGCTGCAGTACTCCAAGCTTCACACGGTCCAACTGACTCTGATAACTTCACGATCAGCTTGCGCGATGACACATTGGGAAGCAATGTGGCCACCATCAGCTACAACTCCGCAACAAATGGCCCATTATTCTCCGTGAATGGAAGTGTTTTCTACACACGCTGGATTGACGAGGTCATCAACGTCACACAAGGCCACGACTACACCTTGAGCTTGTTGGCAGCGGACTGCCCGTACGGCGGTCACTGGGGTTATGTCTACCTTGACGGCTTCGGCTCTGTTACAGGCGGCGGCGGTGGCTCCGGTACCGTGCCCGAGCCAGGCTCGTTGGCGCTGCTGGGTCTTGGTTTGGCTGGTTTGGCTGCAAGCCGCCGCAAGAAATCCGCCTAACAAGCACGCTAGTAGCGGCGAATGGGTGGCGCTAGCAGCGCCCATGATTAGCAAGAGGCCCCCAGTATTGGGGGTTTTTTTTGCGCCCAATTTGTCGATAAAATTTACAACAGCCACTTCGATGCCTTTGGGGATTCAGCTTTTGTCCAAGAAAAACGTACTCACATCAGGGAAAAAAATTAAAGCCGATTTTGCAGCCAACGCAGGGGACTTGGTTCAGGCGCAAGCCTTGTTTTCCAGCGTATGCAAGCTCGACCCAATGGATGCAGAGGCTTGGACCAAGCTATCGTTGATTGAAAAAAGACTTGGCAATTTCATACATGCAGAACGTTCTGCAAGGCGAAGTTTGCTATTGGCGCCTAAATTAGGATATGCGCACTTTGCGCTGGGTCAGGCTTTGCATAGCCAAGAAAAAAGATTGGATGCCATTGAAAGCTATCGGGCCGCCATCCGTCTTTTGCCGGATTTCGCTGATGCGCATTATCTTTTGGGACTGGCTCTGCACGAGCAAGGGGCGGTGTCTGAATCAATCATCAGTTTGGAGCAGGCCTTACGTTCGCGTCCGTCATTTCCAGAAGCATTGGCCGAACTCGGTGCGATCTACATCAACTTGGGACGGATTGAAGTTGGCCTCGACCATCTGCAACATGCAGCCGCATTAAGACCCTTGGATACGGTCGTACTGGGAAACATCGGTCATGCACTGCACCTGAAAGGAGAAAACCCGGCGGCGCTGAAAAATTTTCGACACGCATTGAGCCTTGCACCTGAAGACGTTGATCTGATCGCCAGTTTAGCCGGCATTCTCGAAAAGATGGGGGAAACGGTCGAGGCAAAGAGATTGGCGACTCAGGGTTTACATCTTGCACCCGCACATGTTGTGGGCAACCTGGTGATGGCACAGTTGGAGCGACGCGAACAGCGCCTACAACAAGCGGCTGACCGCCTGCAAAGGTTGCTGACTCCGACGTTATCGATCAATCTCAGCGCCGATATCACACTGGAGCTCGGACAAATTTACGATCAAATGGGCGACGCTATGAGCGCCTATCCGATGATCGTCGAGGGCAAAAGAAAAAAGGCAATGGCAGCGCTTGGCCCGAATAGTGACAGTACCGGCCAAGCCTACACAGACCGGCATACGCGAGTTCGGCAACTAGTCACCGCTGAGTTGCGATCTCAAATAGAAGTTGAACGCGTTGCGGATGTCGATCGGATAGATCCTGTGTTTCTCATTGGCTTCCCGCGTTCGGGTACCACACTGATGGAGCAAATTCTGGACAGTCATCCCAACATACAAGCGATGGAGGAAAAACCAGCAGTCTCCCTTATGGCAGAACGTGCACTAGAGATGATGGATTGGCAGCCAGGTTTTTTAACCGATCTCCATGAAAGTCAACTCAATGAGCTGCGACAGATTTACTTCATGGCGGTCGCAAAGTACATCAACCTACGACCAGACAACCGCTTGATCGACAAGATGCCATTGAACACGGTTTTGGTACCGATTATTGCCAGGGTTTTTCCGAACGCCAAATTCATTGTGGCAATTCGGCACCCGTGCGATGTCTGCTTGAGTTGCCTAATGCAGAATTTCGCAGTTAATGCGGGCATGGCCAATTTCTTCAACATAGAAAACACGGTTAATTTTTACTCGCAAGTGATGGACTCGTGGCTTCACTATTCGGAACAGCTGCCTCTGAATTTTTATCAACTACGGTATGAAGACTTGATAGAGAACATTCCCCAGAAAAGTCGTGAATTACTGGATTTTCTCGGCCTGCCTTGGGATGATGCGGTGCTCAGACACACCGACCATGCGCGCCAGCGAGGGGCGATTAACACCCCGAGCTATCACCAGGTAGTGCAGCCAATCTATCTGCGCTCAAAATTTCGCTGGAGGCGCTATGAGCAGCAATTGAGCCATGTATTGCCGATTTTGCAACCGTTCATTGAAAAATTTGGCTACGCCTGAACGCCATTTTGTAACGCCCATTCAGCTCTTCAAAATGGCTCGTAATAAAAGGCTTTTACAAATGGCTTGAGAAGTTCAGACACCGGTGCAAACTCTGATTCAAAATGCCGCCATCGTGTCACGGACGATGTGTACAGGGGTTGGGCAACCTGGGTGCGGCTGGGCGTAGAAATGAACTTGCCAGCGGCGCGCTTGTGGAAGTCGGCAACGCTTGCATCCCATGAGAGCCCGAGAAAATCGAAGACCTTTCGGAAGGTTGGTTCAAATTGCATGACGGCGTCTTCGTATCGAAACTCGATAAAACCCATGGTCATTTGCTGTTTGATGTACATCCACCAATCCATCACCGCCGCATAGAACTCTGCCGTGCCCTGCCAAGTCAGAAGATGCACGGTCGCGGGTGATGGCACCATCAGTTGCATAAAACAACTGACACAGACGTCGCGTGGATCACGCATGACAAAGACGACCTTGGCATCAGGAAAAATCACATTGATGAGACCCAGATCAATGGTGTTCATTGTGAATTTGTCCACCAGCATCCTCTCCCCGATACTGTCCCCGAAGCGCTGCCGTACCCGGTTCCAGTAACACTCACGCAAATGCAGAACACCAACAAAATCCAGCCGCCGCAGCTTCTCGGCAGTGTTGGCGGTGGACGTGTCCATCATGTGCAGCTCGCGGTGCATGGCCCATATGAAATCTGCCTCATCGGCAACAAAGACGTCTGGATGTGCATCCAAGACCTCTTGTGTCAAAGTGGTGCCAGAGCGCATGAAGCCGACCAAAAACGTCAATGACGGCTTATTTTTCGGAAATTCCGCGCCAGACCAGCGACTTAGAAGCTCACGGTCAAACTCTATTCTGTTCGCTTTGAGCATCGTTGGAATCAGAGCCTTGTCCTGTCGAGTGATTTCAGGCAGTTGACTGGAAAATCCCGCAGACTCATGCAAGTGGGGAAACACCTGATCGTATTCCCCAAGCTTGTCCAGAACCCGCGCCAACTCCTTGTGTGCGCGAAACTCTTCCCGGGCATTCAGTTCGTAGGTCAGAACATCTTCAAGGCGCAGCTTCGCAGCGGCGTTCAAACCTGCATCAGCCTCTAGACTACCCTGGAGAATATGCATCATGCTGTTCTCTGGGTCCAGTTCCAGTGCGCGCTGACCAGCCACCAAGGCATCTGCCGTTCTGTTCAACTGGGAATAGGTCAGGGTCAGAAGTTGGTGAACCCGAAAATCTGCACTATTGACCTCGGCAGCCTGAGTGCCCAATTCAAGAGCCCCTTCAAAATCGCTCCAATGCTGTAATTGAGAAATCAGTTCAAGCAAGGGCGTGAGGTCTCCACTCTGGCGGGATGCCTGCAGAAAATATTGCCCGGCTTGCCGTAAATAGGCCGTTCCTTCGCCGCGTCGCCCCAGGCTGCACAAAGACTGACCCAAGCCAAGGCTGGCCTGGACATTCTCAGGTTGTTCCCTCATCGCCTGTTCAAACCACCGCGCCGCATCCACATGATTGTGGACTTTCACAGCGGCTTGGGCACGCGCCATAGGCATAGTCGCAGGAATGGCATCAACCGTGTGTCGAATGGTCGTGGCGCCATATGCGCGCGGAATAAAACTGGTCATGGTCAGTGGAACCTTCTGGAAAATTTCCAACGTCTAAGGCTTAGCTGATAAATGCCAACGCCACACCCGACGCCACAAAATGCGGATTCAGTACCTCCGGCTTGCCATAGCGCAAAGAAGCGCCATCCAGCTTGGTGACACGGCCACCAGCGGCTTCAACAATTGCTTGGGCGGCGGCAGTATCCCACTCACAGGTCGGCCCCAGGCGCGGATAGACATCGGCAGCACCTTCGGCAATACGACAAAACTTCAGGGAGCTGCCGGCCTGCACCAGTTGATGCTCGCCCAGCCGCGCAATGAATTCGATCGTCTCGGCATTCATATGGCTCTTGCTGGCGAGCACACGCACGGACTGCCTGGTGTCAGCCGTTGGCGGACTCACCCTGATTGCCTCAACCCGGCCATTCAATTCACGAAAGGCCCCCAGTCCCTCAGCGCCCCAATAGGCTTGGCCCAGCGCGGGTGCCAACACCACGCCCAGGACAGCTTTGCCATCCCGAACCAAAGCGATGTTGACTGTGAACTCTCCGTTTTGAGCCAGGAATTCCTTGGTGCCATCCAAGGGATCGACGAGCCAGAAATCGCCGGTGGGTAACCGGTATTGCAGTGACTGCTCATCTTCTTCAGAAACCACCGGAATATCAGGTGTCAATGCCATGAGTTTTTCAGAAATCAGCTGATGCGCCAACAGGTCGGCCTGTGTCAGTGGGCTGTCATCGGATTTGTAGGCCACCAGCGCCTCATTCGTACCCCCACTGTTGTGACGCATTTCCTCATAGACCCGCATGATGGAAAAGCCTGCCTCACGGGCTATTTCAAGCACTTGGCCAGCCAGTGAATGAGTCAAAGTAATGTGTTGCATTGCGCTTATTATCAAACAAGGCAAGAGAAATCTGGCGGTTTTGGATACCGCCTGCTTTTAAAAAATCCAGCCATCGTATGGGAGACTCTGGCTATGGCGATTCTGCAAGCAGCACACGACTTACACACCCAGGCACTCTCGATTACGCGGCGCGACCGGGAGCGAATGGGTGGGCACAAGGGTCGGGTCATCTGGTTCACCGGGCTATCGGGCTCCGGAAAGTCGACCATGGCCAACGCGCTCGAGCTTGAACTCCATGCCAGGGGCCTGCGCACCTACCTTCTTGATGGCGACAACGTACGCCAGGGCTTGAACAAGGATCTGGGATTTACGGATGCCGATCGCGTGGAAAATATCCGCCGCATTGCGGAAGTGGCCCGGTTGATGATGGACGCCGGGTTGATTGTGATGACGGCTTTTATCTCCCCTTTCCGTCGGGAGCGCGAAATGGCCAGAGCACTGATTGGCTCTGAAAATTTTCTGGAGGTCTATATCAGTACGCCTTTGGAAGTTTGCGAGCAGCGTGATGTCAAGGGGCTCTACAAAAAAGCCCGCAGTGGCCTGCTGCCCAATATGACCGGCCTCCACAGTCCCTATGAAGCACCCGAGCACCCCGACATTGAACTCGATTGCTCCAACGCGCCAGCCGCGCAATCGCTTGAAAAAATCCTGCATGTGGTCTTGCCCCATCAACCCTCACAATCAGCCCCCTGATTCTGCTGAACCAGACATGCACCACACCATCTTCGACACCCCCATCGTCAACACGCTCTTGCGTGCGTTTTCCGTCAGTTTTTTAAAAATCACCGGCTGGAAGATCAATGGCAGTCTGCCGCCCAATGGCAGCAAAAGTGTGCTGATCGCAGCACCCCACACCAGCAACTGGGACCTGCCCTACACCCTGATGGTGGCGTTCGCCCTGCGGCTCAACGTGTACTGGATGGGCAAAGAGCAGCTTTTCAGGCCCCCTTTTCGCAGCCTGATGATGTGGCTGGGCGGCATACCGGTGGAGCGGGAGAAATCCAACAACCTGGTGGCGGCCTCGGTGGAGGCGATCAAGGCAGCGGATGGCCCGGTGCAACTGATCGTGCCGCCCGAAGGCACCCGTGGCAAGACGCGCTATTGGAAGACGGGGTTTTACTACATTGCCTTGGGCGCACAGGTGCCCATCGTCATGGCCTACATGGACTATGAAAAGAAGATCAGCGGACTCGGACCCGTGTTCCAGCCGACAGGTAATATTGAGGCAGACATGGCAAGCATCAAAGCCTTCTACGCGCCCTTCAAGGGAAAAAATGCGGACCAGTTTCATGCTGAGTGATCCGAAGTGAAACGTCAGTGAAACTCCCGGCTCTGCGTCGCCAGATCACCGAGCATCGGCGTCAGGTCTTTCAAGTGCTGCGCAATCAAGTGGCGCACTTCGCCGCCACTCTCAACATCGCGCTGCCACACGCCATACACCGCCAGCAGACGTGACTTGAGCAATGCATTGCGTTGCCGTTCACGCACGCTCTTCCACACAATCACATTCACACTGCCGGTTTCGTCCTCCAGCGTCACAAAAATCACGCCCTTGGCGGTTTGGGGTTGTTGACGCATGGTGACCAGGCCACAGGCGCGCACCAGCCTGCCATGGGGCAGGTCACGCATCTGGGCGGCAGTGAGCAGCTTCAATTGTGATAGCTGGCTACGCAATAGATGCAAGGGGTGAGACCTTAAAGTCAGCCCCAAAGAGGCGTAATCAAAAACCACTTCCTCTGCTTCCCCTGCTGCGGGAAGCTCAAGAACCGATTCCTCCACCGGTACCTCTCGCAACAAGGGCGGTGCGGGTTGACGGGCACTGGCATCCCACACCTGCTGGCGGCGATGACCCGACAGGCTGATGAGTGCGTCGGCCGCCGCCAGGGCTTTGAGATCGCCTGCATCCAGCTCGGCGCGCAAGGCCAGGTCTTCAGTGCTGCTGAAATCGCCATCAATGCGGGCAACAGCGATGCGCTGCGCGGCGCCATGGTGCAGGCCCGAGACCATGCGCAGCCCCAGGCGCACAGCCGTTTGCACATCGCAAGCAGAATGCAACGCCTCCAGCGTGCAGTCCCAATCACTGTGCGCCACGTCCACCGGCCGTACTTCAACACCATGGCGCCGGGCGTCCTGCACCAGTTGCGAGGCGGAGTAAAAGCCCATCGGCTGGCTGTTGAGCATGGCGGCGAGAAAACACGCGGGTTCATGGTGCTTGAGCCAGCAACTCACATAAGTGATCAGCGCAAAGCTGGCTGCATGGCTCTCGGGGAAGCCGTATTCGCCAAAGCCTTCAATCTGCTTGAAGATGTTCTCGGCAAACTCCTGTGCATAGCCACGCGCCACCATGCCCCCCACCAGGCGCTCATAAAACTTGTGCACACCGCCCTTGCGTTTCCACGCGGCCATGGAGCGGCGCAGGCTGTCAGCCTCGCCCGCGCTGAAGCCGGCGGCCAGCATGGCGATCTGCATCACCTGCTCCTGAAAAATCGGTACGCCCAGCGTGCGCTCCAGTGCGGCGCGCAAGCCCTCGCCGGGATAGTCCACCGGCTCCAGGCCCTGCCGGCGCTGGAGATACGGGTGCACCATGCCGCCCTGGATGGGACCGGGGCGCACGATAGCCACCTCGATCACCAGGTCGTAAAAACAGCGGGGCTTGAGACGCGGCAACATGCTCATCTGCGCGCGGCTCTCGATCTGGAACACGCCCACGGTGTCAGCTTTGCAAATCATGTCATAGGTGGCCGGGTCCTCGGAAGGAATGTCCTGCATCCGCAAAGTAGTGCCACGCCGCGCACTGACCAGGTCCAGGCAGCGGCGTATGGCGCTGAGCATACCCAGGGCCAGCACATCGACCTTGAGCAGGCCCATGGCGTCGAGATCGTCCTTGTCCCACTGGATGATGGATCGATCCGGCATGGCGGCGTTTTCCACTGGCACCAGGCGCGTGAGTCTGCCCTGTGTCAGCACAAAACCGCCCACATGCTGGCTCAAATGGCGCGGTGCGCCCATCAACTGCATGGTGAGGTCCAGCCACTGGCGTATCAGCGCACCATCCGGCGTCAAACCCGCCGCTTGCAGTTGTTGTACCAGTTGCGCGTCTTGCAAGACCTTGCCATCAAACCAGCGCTGCTCTTTGGCAAAGGCGTCCACCAGGGCCTCATCGATGCCCAGCGCCCGACCAACATCACGGATGGCGCTGCGGGGTCGATAAGTGACCACCGTCGCGGCGATAGCGGCACGGTCGCGGCCATATTTGGCGTAGATGTACTGGATGACTTCTTCGCGCCGCTGGTGTTCAAAGTCCACATCAATGTCGGGCGGTTCATTGCGCTCACGGCTGATGAAGCGTTCAAACAGCATGTTCATGCGCGAGGGGTCCACCTCGGTCACCCCGAGGCAATAGCAGACTGCCGAATTGGCCGCCGAGCCACGCCCCTGGCACAGAATGTGGCGGCTGCGGGCAAAGGCCACGATATCGTGCACGGTCAGGAAATACATCTCGTACTGCAGCTCGGCAATCAAGGCCAGCTCATGCTCGAGCTGCTGCTGCACGCTGGCGGCAATGCCCCGCGGGTAGCGCTGGCTGGCGCCCTCGTAGGTGAACTGGCGCAGGGTTTGCGCGGGTGTCAGGCCGGGCAGCACCGTCTCCATCGGGTACTGGTAGCGCAGCTCGTCCAGGCTGAAGCTGCAGCGCGCCGCCACCGTGAGTGTGTTGGCCAGCAATTCGACGGGGTACATCTGCGCCAGGCGCTGGCGTGAGCGCAAGTAGGCTTCGGCATTGGCCTGCAGCGCCAAACCGCAAGCGGACACCGGCACACCCAGACGCACAGCGGTGATCACATCCTGCAATGGTTTGCGTGAGCGCACATGCATATGCACATTACCAGCGGCCACCAGGGGCACCCTCGTCAACGCCGCAGCGCGCCCCAGGGCGTGCCGCCACAGATCGTCGTCCAAGCCATGCTGCAACTCCAGAAGCAGCCAAATTCCCGTACCAAATTCGGCCTTAGCCCACGTAATATATGACCATAGCGCTTCAAAAGTAATAGCACGCTGCGGCGCCAGAAGAATTTCGCAATGCGCCAACAGGGCAAAGTCACTGTGCCGGCGCGACACCTGGTAGGTCCCCTTGGCCGCTGCACAACGCGTTTGCGTGATGAACTCGCACAGATTGCCCCAGCCTTGCAGGTTATGCACCAGGGCCATGAACTTGCAGCCATCGTCAAAGACAAACTCGGCCCCCAGCAACAGCTTCAAACCCAGCTTCTTCGCCTCGGCATGGGCCCGTACCACGCCAGCCACCGAACACGCGTCGGTCAGCGCCAGTGCGGCGTAACCCAGCGCTGCAGCACGCGCCACCAGTTCTTCCGGGTGGGAGGCACCGCGCTGAAAGCTGAAGTTGGACACGCAATGCAGCTCGGCGTAGTCAGGCGCAGTGGGTTCCATGTGGAAAAATGGCAAGGCTTGCTTGATACTGTATAAATGAACAGTATATACAAAGATGCCCAACGCATGGGGAGCTTGACACAGGGCATGACACCATCGCCTGGCGTAGGACGCATCCTACAAAAAGACGCGCTCGCGGCCCATGGTGTGCCCGCGACTTCAACTGCATACTCAAGCAGACATTTTTACGCTTTGCCCATCCCTTCCAACTTCCCCGGAACCAACGCGAGTCCATGCATCAGCTCAAGACCTTCATTGTCGAAGACAGCCCGCTTATTCGCGACAGTCTGATTGCCACACTGGAAGAACTTGTACCAGTCAAGGTGGTCGGCACAGCCGAGGACGAATTGACGGCAATTCAGTGGCTCTCAAAGGCAGACAACCATTGCGATCTGATGATCGTCGATATCTTTCTCAAAAGTGGTTCTGGCCTGGGCGTGCTGGCAGCAGCGCAGGGCTTGGCAAAAAAGTGCGAACTGGTGGTGCTGAGCAACTATGCAACGCCCGATATCCGGCGCAAATGCCTGGCCTTGGGTGCAAATCATGTATTCGACAAGTCCAATGAGATAGAAGCGCTGATCGCGTACTGCGGTCACCTGGCCGCCGGCGAATCCGCAGACAACACCCACGGCGCAGTGCCGTGAGAACAGCTACTGAATCAAACCATTTTTCAGTGCGTAATAGGTCAGGTCACTGTTGGATTCAAGCTTCATTTTCTCCATCACCCGGGTGCGGTAGGTGCTGACTGTTTTGACGCTGAGTGACATGCTGACGGCCATATGGCCGATGGTCTCACCCTTGGCCAGCCGCAGGAAGACCTGCAACTCGCGCTCTGAAAGCTGGCCGTGAAGCGGCCCGTCTCCAGAGCCGCTCATCAACCCATCGGCGAGGCGCTCGGCTACCCCTGCCGTGATGTACTTGCGCCCACGGCATACTGTCCGGATCGCCGTGATGATTTCCTCAGGATCGCAGTCTTTGTTCAAATACCCGCTGGCACCCTGGCGCAACAAGGTGGTGGCGTAATGCGCTTCAGGGAAACTGCTCAGGATCAACACCGGCAGATCGGGAGCCCTCGCCTTGATGGCAGCCAAGGCATCGATACCGCTTTGGTCTGGCATGGAAATATCCATCACGATCACATCGACCTCGCCTTTGCGTACGATCTCGATGGCCCCCCGGCCATTGGCCGCTTCGGCCACCACCGTGAAGTCGATCTGGTCAGCGAAAAACTGGCGCAATCCGGCGCGAACCATGGCATGGTCGTCAATGATGGCAATTCGAATCATGGCGTGTGGCAAGGCTGCATGCTGGATGATCCCACACTTTGGAACAAGGGCTGAAGATGAGCATTTTCGCGATCGCCAAACACAACAACATCGTCTGGCCTCTGGCCTGTGTCGCGGCAGTCGCGATGATTTTCATCAGCGAGGCGTCCTACTGGCAATCGGCAGCCACTCTGGACAAGCTCGGAGAGATGGGTGCAGCACGCAGCAGCATCCAGGGCTTGCAGCAGAGCATTCTGGCCGCCGAAACCGGGCAGCGCGGCTACTTGCTGACCAACCGCAAAGAGTATCTTCAACCCTACGAAAAATCGATCAAGGACATCGACGAGTCGTTCAGATTCCTTGGGCATTACTACGACAAGGAAGAACAGTCCGGCGAAGTGCTGAAGCAGCTGCATGGTTTGACGACCCCCAAGCTATCCGAGCTTGCCGTGGCTATCCAGCTGCACGACGAAGGCAAGAGCGCAGCAAGCACAGATATCGTTCTCAGCGAACTCAACAAAAAGCAGATGGATGCCATCCGCAAAATCAGTACCCAACTTCTGGACCGTGAAGCGCAGAAGGTGAAAGCCAGCCGCGATGACATCTACCGCACCCTGCTGCTCAGCCGCATTGGCATGGGGGCCTTGAGTGCCATCAGCCTGCTGGCACTCTTCATGTACCTGCGGCAGACTCTGGCGCTCAAGCGACAACAGCAGGAACTGCAGCGCCTCGTACAGCTAGAGCGCCAGCGTCTGGAAATCGAAGTCATCCAGCGCACGGCGCAACTGACCGAGCTGACACGCCACCTGTTGACCGCGCGCGAAGACGAACGCAACCGCCTGGCGCGCAACTTGCACGATGACCTCGGGGCGCTGCTCACCTCGGCCAAGCTGGACGCGGCCCGTATCAAATCCCGACTGGCCGACAAGGCGCCAGAGGCCCTGGAGCTGCTCTCGCATTTGGTCGGCACCCTCAACAGCAGCATTGCCTTGGGGCGCGACATCATCGAAAACCTGCGACCATCGGCACTGAGCAACCTGGGACTGGTAGCGACCCTTGAAATTCTGACCCGTGAATTCGCTGAACAGTCTGGTGTCGAGGTTCATTGCTCACTGGAGGCGGTCCAGTTGGAGGCGACCGCCGAGCTGATGATCTACCGCCTGGTGCAGGAAGCCATCACCAACATCACCAAGTACGCCCGGGCCAAGAGTGTCTGGGTGCGCCTGGCAACCGAAGCTGACCAGGTCATCGTCTCGGTGCGTGACGATGGCATCGGCTTCGACACTGACGTGGCATCACGCTCTGCGTACGGGTTGGTCGGCATGCGCTTTCGCGTGGAAGCCGAAGGTGGAACCCTGGCTGTAGCTTCCAGGCCGGGGCAAGGCACGCTGATTCAGGCCAAACTGCCGACATTAACTTCTACCGTGCGAGCCCGCGGGCCAACGCCTGTCGGCGCCGTCCTACATTGACATGCGGCTCGCGCTGATGGTGGCATCACGCTGCAGCTTTTACAGTTGACTTAGCGGCTGGGTGCCATGTTGACCCCCGGCGCACATTCACTTTAACTGGAGATTCACCATGTACATTCGCACCACTCTTGCCGCCCTCATGACTGCCGCAGCCCTGCTGAGCGCAACCGGCTGCGCAGTAACGCGCGGTCAGGAAACCGTTGGCGCCTACGTTGACGACACTGCCATCACCACCAGCATCAAAGCACGCTTTGCCGACGACAAGGAAGTTGCTGCGACCAGTATCCGGGTCGAGACACTGAATGGCACGGTGATGCTGTCAGGCTTCGCCAAAAGCAGCACCGAGAAAAACAAGGCCGAGAACATTGCCCGCGGTGTAAGTGGCGTCAAGTCGGTCAGGAACGAAATCGCAGTTCGCCCTTGAACCCACATTCACACGCAACCAGGGCGACCTGGTCGATACCTCCGTACTTTTGACAAGTCGGGGGAACCCGAGAAATTCCGTCAGCTAGGCCTCCCGGAGCAGCCACATGACATGCACGAAAGAGTCCTGCGCACCGGCCCGCAGCGATTCGAGCAGCTGATCCAGGTGATTGCGGTTGTGATTCGAATAGCGCGCAAAGGACTGGATCACCTGAATAACGCGGCCCTCATCCAGTCCTTTGTCCTGGGCTGCCACCCCAACCAGCAAGCCCTGGATGATCGATAGATTGCTCACCAGCTCACGGTACAAATCCAGATAGGAACCGCGGGCAAAAGGAAACAGGCGGGTAATCACCTGGTTCACAAGGTAGTTTTCAAAGATGTACTGCCTGTCCTGAAAAAACGCTTGGTAAAACCCGGCGTGACTTTGCGCGTAGCGCTCCAGAGTACTCGCTGCGGGCACGGCGGCAAGCCCTTGGGCAGCAGCCAGCAAACAGTCCTTGAAGCGGGCCGACGCGCTGCCCGCCAAGGCCTGCGTAATCAGCTTCGCAAGCAACTCCAGTTTGCGCGGCACATTGGGCGTGACCTGTGCGAACTGGATTTCTAGTTGCGCCGGGTGCGACAGCATCGCAACAAAGGACTCCAATACAGGCAACAGTTCCGACGCATCGGCAAAGCTACGGGAGGAAAATACTTTTTCTGCATCTTCCAGCAAAAAACCCAGCACCATCAAACGTGCCCCCAGGCTCAAATCCCGGGCTTGCAGGATCGCGATGATGACGGCACGAAAATCATTCAATACCGCAATTTGCGCCGGATCGCCGTCATTGTTCAAGGGGAAACGGTAGGACACAAAGGGGCGGGCATCTATCTCGGGGTCGGGCGCCATGGAAAGAAACTGCATCGGCTGCGGATTCAACAGGATCAGGCGTGCCGCCTGCGGACAGGAAACCCCGAGTGAGTTCTCCCGCTGGGTGCCGAATTGATTGAGGTAGCGCGGGTAAAGCCTGCACGTGTCGCTGAGCGCTGACGCCCCCATGTGGGCATGGATCGCGCACAGCTTGTCTTCCTGCTGAAAATGGCAAGCGCCATCCTCCCGCATCTTCATCACGCCAAAGCTGCTCCTGTTGGTGGCATCGGCCGAGATGTTTTTGCTGACGGCAAGCTTGAAGAGCGGCGCCAGAACCGGGTGCCGGTTTTGTTTGTACTTGTGATAGGTGTCCCGATCGATCCCCACGCTCCACGAACTGCAACAGGTGTCCTCACACAAAGGACCAGTGCAACTGAATTGGGGGTAGTAGTCCGGGACGCTGATGTCTTGCATGATGACGGGGTGTTTTTGAGGTTAAAGCGCGGGTTGCTGCCAGCAGCATAGCTGCATACGAATTGCAGAGAAAAAGTCCCCCCTTCTCGTATAAAAAAGGGCTAGTAATACTACTTAAGTGCTAACCCCCTTACAAGTTGCCAGGCAACTCGTTAGCATTCGCTCATCTTGCTGGGGGCGTGTACGCCTGTCAGCCCAACATGCACAACCGGAGAGTAATTTGCCAGCGGAGTTCATTCTTGAAACGCGTGGATTGACCAAGGAATTCAAGGGATTCGTGGCCGTCAACCAGGTCGACCTGAAAGTTCAGCGCGGCCACATTCACGCGCTGATTGGTCCTAACGGTGCAGGCAAGACCACTTTCTTCAACCTGCTGACCAAGTTTTTGCATCCCACCTCAGGCAGCATTACCTTCAATGGCGTAGACATCACGACCGAAAAACCGGCGCAAACTGCGCGGCGCGGCATTGTCCGTTCCTTCCAGATTTCGGCCGTATTTCCGCACATGACGGTGCTTGAAAACGTGCGCGCTGCCTTGCAGCGCAATCTGGGCACCTCGTTTCATTTCTGGAAAGCGGAAAGCACGCTGTTTCATCTGCACCAGCGTGCCCGCCAACTGCTCGCCGAGGTTGACTTGCAGGACTTTGCCGACGAGCTGACCGTGAATCTGCCCTATGGCCGAAAACGCGCCCTGGAACTGGCCACCACGCTGGCGCTGGAGCCTGAACTGATGCTGCTGGACGAACCCACACAAGGCATGGGGCACGAAGACGTGGACCGCGTCACGCAGCTGATCAAAAAAGTATCTGCCGGGCGCACCATCCTGATGGTCGAGCACAACATGAATGTGGTCTCCAAGATTGCCGACCGCATCACGGTGCTGCAACGCGGCGCCATCATTGCCGACGGCCCTTATGCCGAGGTTTCCAAAAATCCGCTGGTGATCGAGGCCTATATGGGCACCGTCGATACCGAATTGCAAGGAGCGCATTGATGACTGCCGAGCTCCTTCGTATTGAAGACCTGCATGCTTGGTATGGCGAGTCGCACATCCTGCATGGTGTGAATCTGACCGTGCACCAGGGCGAAGTGGTCACGCTGCTGGGACGCAATGGTGCCGGACGCACCACGACCATGCGCGCCATTGTCGGCCTGACCGGCGCGCGCAAAGGCTCCATCAAGATCAATGGCACCGAGACGGTCAAACTGGCGCCACACAGGATTGCCCACCTGGGCGTTGGCTACTGTCCCGAGGAACGTGGCATCTTCGCCAGCCTGACCGCCGAGGAAAACCTGATGCTGCCACCCACCATTGCACCGGGTGGCATGAGCGTAGACGAAATCTACGAGATGTTTCCCAACCTGAAAGAGCGTGCATCAAGTCCCGGCACCCGGCTGTCTGGCGGCGAGCAGCAGATGCTGGCCGTGGCGCGCATTTTGCGCACCGGCGCACGTTTGTTGCTGCTCGATGAGATTTCCGAGGGCCTGGCGCCTGTCATCGTGCAGAAACTGGGCGAGATGATTTTGACGCTCAAGGCCAAGGGCTACACCATTGTCCTGGTGGAGCAGAACTTTCGCTTTGCAGCCCCACTGGCCGACCGTTTTTACGTCATGGAACACGGCACCATCGTGAAGCAGTTTGCTCAAGCCGAGCTGACCGAAAACATGGGCATGCTTCAGGAATACCTGGGGGTTTGACGCAGCGTCGTCCGCCATCCATCTCACATTTTCATCCGTTTTTCGACCCGCACTCAATAGGAGACTTCATGAAACTCACCACACTCGTCGCCGCACTGGCCATTGGCTTTAGCGCCGCTGCATCTGCACAAAACACCGGACCGGTGAAAATTGGTTTCATCACCGATATGTCCAGCCTGTATGCCGACATCGACGGCCCGGCCGGCGGTGAAATGGTCAAGTGGGCCGCCCAGGATTTCGGTGGCAAGGTGCTGAACCGCCCCATCGAAGTGCTGACTGCCGACCACCAGAACAAGGCCGACGTGGCCAGCTCCAAAGCCCGCGAATGGATCGACAAGGATGGCCTGTCCATGCTGATCGGCGGCACCAGCTCGGGCACTGCGCTGGCCATGTCCAAAGTCACGGCGGAGAAAAAGCGTCCCTTCATCGCCATCGGTGCCGGTTCGGCGCGCCTGTCCAATGAAGACTGCACGCCTTACAGCGTGCACTACGCTTATGACACCGTGGCACTGGCCAAGGTGGCAGGCTCTGCACTGGTCAAGGCCGGCAACAAGAGCTGGTACTTCCTGACGGCTGACTATGCCTTCGGCTATTCGCTGGAAGGCGATGCTTCCACTGTGGTCAAGGCCAATGGCGGCACCATTGCCGGCACCGTGCGCCATCCACTGAACGCGTCCGACTTCTCCTCCTTCCTGCTGCAGGCACAGTCCAGTAAAGCCCAGATCCTGGGCCTGGCCAACGCCGGTGGTGATTTCACCAACGCCATGAAGGCGGCCAAGGAATTCGGCATCACCAAAACCATGAAAGTGGCGGGTCTGCTGGTGTTCATCAACGACGTGCACAGCCTGGGCCTGGCCAACACCGAAGGCCTGCAACTGGCGGACAGCTGGTACTGGAATCAGGACGATGCCTCACGCAAGTTTGCCAAGCGTTTCTTCGAAAAATACAAGCGCATGCCCTCCAGCATCCAGGCCGCAGACTACTCTGCGACCACCACCTACCTGAAAGCCGTGCAGACTGCCGGTACGACCGATGCCGACAAGGTGATGTCGACCCTGAAAAGCATGAAGATTGACGACTTTTACAACAAGGGGCAAATCCGGGCTGACGGCCGCATGATCCACGACATGTACCTGTTCCAGGTCAAGTCGGCCAAGGAGTCGATTACCCCCTGGGATTACTACAAGACCATTGCCAAGGTACCTGGCGAGCAGGCCTTCACCACAGTGGCCGAATCCAAATGCTCTTTGCTGAAAAAGTAAATTGACCTCCAGAGCGGCTGATCGCATGTGCGGTCGGCCGTTTTTCACATCGCAAGGCATGAACTGACGGGCCTCCATGGAAATTTTCGGTATTCCCCATCAAGCTTTTCTGGGCCAGCTGCTGCTGGGCCTGGTCAATGGCGCTTTTTACGCCATGCTCAGTCTGGGCCTGGCAGTTATTTTTGGTCTTCTGGGCATTGTCAATTTTGCGCACGGTGCACTCTACATGCTGGGCGCATTTGCTGCCTGGATCATGATGGATCAATTCGGCATCAACTACTGGTTTGCGCTGGTGCTGGCACCCCTGCTGGTGGGCGCGCTCGGCGTCGCCATCGAGCGCTTGTTCCTGAAACATCTTTATAAGCTCGACCCGCTGTACGGCCTGCTGCTGACCTTTGGCCTGGCACTGATCGCAGAAGGCATTTTCCGCGAGTTGTATGGCGTGTCCGGCCAGTCCTACAACGTCCCCGAACTCTTGTCGGGCGCCACCAACCTGGGCTTCATGATCCTGCCGAACTACCGCGCCTGGGTGGTCCTGGTATCACTGGCCGTATGTCTGGGCACCTGGTACCTGATTGAACGCACACGACTGGGCGCCTACCTGCGCGCCGGCACCGAAAACGCCGCACTGGTGCAGGCCTTTGGCATCAACGTCCCGGTGATGGTCATGCTGACCTATGGTGCAGGGGCTGCCCTGGCCGCGCTGGCCGGAGTGCTGGCCGCGCCCATCATCCAGGTCAACCCGCTGATGGGCTCGAACCTGATCATCGTGGTGTTTGCCGTGGTGGTGATCGGCGGCATGGGCTCCATCATGGGCTCCATCCTGACCGGCCTCGGCCTGGGCATCATTGAAGGTCTCACGCGGGTTTTCTACCCCGAGGCCTCCAGCATCGTGGTCTTTGTGATCATGGTCATCGTGCTCATGATTCGCCCGGCGGGCCTGTTTGGCAAGGAGGCCTGAGCCATGAACGCAATCACTACTCCCAGCACCCACGACAAGCTGATGACCCAAGCCGCCAAACTCATTCGCATCACCTATATCGCACTGCTGATCCTGGCATTGCTGGCACCCATGCTCGGGCTCTACCCCGTGTTTGTGATGAAGCTGCTGTGCTTCGCCATCTTTGCCTGCGCCTTTAACCTGCTGCTGGGCTTTACCGGACTGCTGTCGTTCGGTCACGCAGCGTTTTTTGGTGCCGCTGCTTACATCACCGGCCATCTGATCAAGGTGCTGAATTTCACGCCTGAACTGGGTATCCTGTTTGGCGCCCTGGGTTCGGGCCTAATCGGTCTGGTGGTTGGCATGGTGGCCATCCGGCGCCAGGGCATCTATTTCGCCATGATCACCCTGGCGATTGCGCAGATGGTGTACTTTGTCTGTCTGCAAATGCCTTTTACCGGCGGTGAGGACGGCTTGCAGGGCGTGCCACGCGGCGCGCTGTTCGGCCTGATCTCCCTGGAGTCGGACACCACCATGTACTACCTGGTGGTCGGTTTGTTCGTGGCTTGCTTCCTGGCCATTTCACGCATCGTGAATTCGCCTTTTGGCCAGGTGCTGAAAATGATCCGCGAGAACGAGCCGCGTGCCATTTCGCTCGGCTACCAGGTGGACCGCTACAAGCTGCTGGCCTTTGTGCTGTCTGCCACGCTGGCGGGTCTGGCGGGTTCGCTCAAGACACTGGTGATGGGCTTTGCAACCCTGTCCGACGTGCACTGGTCCATGTCGGGCGAGGTGATTCTGATGACGCTGCTGGGTGGCGTAGGCACCTTCTTTGGCCCGGTATTTGGTGCCGGCATTGTGATTTCGCTGCAAAATCTGCTGGCCGACAAGGTCGGCTCCTGGGTGACCGTGATCATCGGCGTGATTTTTGTGCTGTGCGTGCTGGCTTTCCGCAAGGGCGTGGTGGGCGAGTTGCAGGCTTATCTGGAACGACGCCGCAAGCAGCAAAATTCCTGAATAAGATGCCTGGAGCCCAAGCACGGGCTCCAGGGCGCTTCAGCATCCCGCTACGCAAAAATTCCGTGCAAATACCACTCTGGTTCTGCATCGGCGCCACCCCCTGCATCATCCCGCCCTGCCAGGCGCTCCCGGTAAATCCATAGCAAACCCGCCTGCGCGCTGCAAGCCAGAAAATAGTCACGCAGGGCGCACTCACCGCCGCCCCACCAGCCTGCTTCGATGCGCTGCGGACCCGCGATCAAAGTCAGCGCTCCCTGGTACAACGGGTTGTTGTGGCGCACCGCCAGCTTCAGGGGCTCAGCCAGCAGCCAGGTCGGATAAAGCCCCACTTCTTTTGTATTTTTTTGCCCTCCGGCCCTTGTATTGTTTGCATCATTAGCTATAAATTTCACAGCACATGCAGCAGGCGCCCAAGCCTGCATCCGTTCCGGCCGATGGTCTGCCCGTGTCTGGCAGTGCAGTACCTGCTGCGAGCCCAGGCGCGCACTCAAGCGCTCCAGCAATTGCTGCAGGCTGTCGCCCGTCTGCTGCGCATCGGGCAACCAACTGGCACTTCTGTCCTGCAATGCTTGCGTTTCCAGGGAGCGCAAACGCAGGTAGAGCGCCGGGGCCGACAAAGTGACCCGTGCCAGATGTTCGCCCAGCAAACGCTGCAGGTGCGCCATGTCGCGCGTGGGCTCGGCCGTGCGCACCACCAACTGGCCCTCGGTGGCCGTATCACGCCGCGCGTCCATGGTCCATATCAATTCAAACGCCAAAACACCGCGGTGTTGCGCCTGCAGCCAGGCCTGCAATGAGCCCAGCAAACGGCGCGCAACGAACAGCAGCGCGGGGGCAGACTCAACCTGAGCATCCAGCTCCAGCGTGGCATCAAATACCTCTGGCACACGCAGCCAGGGATAGATATCGGGTGTCTCGCCATAGGCACGGTCCAGGGCAGCCAGCAAAGGTGCGCCAAAGCGCCGTGCCACACCGCCACGCGGCAACGCGCGCAACTCACCCCAGTACGAACAACCTATTTTTTGCAAGGTGGCCAGATGAGGGCGGGCTGCAGCCAATGCAGCCAGCGGCAGCTTGTCCGGGACAGTGCGCGCAAGCCCTGCCGCGTGAAGACGCGCCATTGCTATCAAAGACGTAGCGCCTTGTGCATATTTGGAAAGGGCGACTGGCTTATCTGACTCAATTATTTGACTAAGAAGCCGGGGGCGACCACCCCACAGACGTTCACTGCCAGATACCTCCAGCACCAGCACATCTTCAAGGCGCGCCACCTTGGGACTGAACTGCAGGGCCCACCATCCCAAAACCGCCAGGGCATCGCCCCCTTCATCGGGCTGCGGCTGCAAGGCGATCCAATGCATCACGTCTCCCGATGTCATGCCTGCCCGTCTCGCCCTGTTCCTTCAGCGCCAACAGGGCGCCCAGGCGCCCACTGCGGGCCGGCAAGGCCAGGGCTTGCAACAGCGGCGGACCGCGCCGCTTGAGCACCTGCAGACACAAGGCGTCCAAGGGCACAGGCTCGTCGGTTGTGGTCGGACTGGCCACCAGCAAGCGCAAAACGGCTGGCGAGGACTCATCCCTGGCCTGGGCCGGGCGCATCACAAACAAAAGCTTGCCGTGCTCATGGGCGGCCATTTGCAAGCGACGCAAAGGCTCGGCACGCACCTGGGGCAACCAGACCAGCACGATGAATACCGCCGAACAGCGCAACGCCTGTTCAGTCGCCCACAAGCGTGCTGCAGGTGCTTGCACGTCAACGCACAACAGACGCTGCGCATCAAAACCCTGAGCCGCCAACCCCGGTCCGAACGGCACGTGAGGTGCGCCTACCAGCACCACAGGGCCGGCAGCGGAGCGCCTCAAGGCAGGCAAAAGCAATCGCCATTCGTTCTGACCCGCTTGGGCCTGCAGGATTTCCACCATGGACCCCATCGACCAACCCCCACCGGGCAGCTGGCTGTCCAACAGCGCATACCCCGTGGCCAGCACCGCACCCGATGGATGTGCTAATTCATCGGCACGCCAAACGGCTGGCGCACCGGCAGCTGGAAAAAGAGACAACAACGCTGACATGGAGAGCCGACAAGGCGAAAGAAATAATACTGTAAATATGTACAGTATATGCTTTTCGCTGCATTGCAGCCAAGCTGAAAATGACGCGAGAAAACGCTTGAGAGTAAATATGGACTACCACTCACCCGATTGGCGAACCCGTTGGTCCAAGTCGCAATCATCAAACCGGTCCGCGTTGAACGGCTTGGGTGGCGGGCTTTCGGCGCCCCACGTGATCAGGCGCTGGATAAAGAAACGCATCAATTCCGCGTTCAGCGTTGGCGGCTTCTCGGCGATTTTTAACTGTTGCATGATGGCTCCCTTCAGCAGAGATTCAGTCTAAGCCCATCATCGTCACAGTGCATGTGCGCTAAATCACATCAGCGGCCTGAGGTGTGAAAAAAGCACGGAAATGAAAAGGCATGCGCGATGACAAAGGGTTTTTCCAGCACCCCGCTATCATCCGCCCATGTCCACACGCTCGTCCCTGCACCTTGTTCCTGCCGTATGGAGCACAGCCTTGTTGCGGGGTATCGCC
This sequence comes from Rhodoferax sp., assembly GCF_018780565.1. Lineage (GTDB taxonomy): Bacteria > Pseudomonadota > Gammaproteobacteria > Burkholderiales > Burkholderiaceae_C > Rhodoferax. The sequence continues at coordinate 248,764 of NZ_JADMJN010000003.1, read as the reverse complement.
AGTTGGTGGCATATGCTTCGGTTTGGTGCCATGGTGCTGGTCATCGGGCTATCGCCATCGACCTATAACCGGGCGAACCGCGCCACCAGTTCCAAATATATTTACGTCAGCACCTGGCAAGTGTTGCCCTGGTTCACAGCCATGACAACGCTACTGAGCCTGGTGCTGATTCGCATCGTGGTCGTGACAGCCCTGAGCTACGGCCTCTCGCAATATGCGCTGGAGATGGTGGTGCGCGTGCTGGTGCTTGAGCTGATACCGCTGTCGGCCGCCATGTTTGTGGCGCTGCGCGCCGGACTGACGTTCAGCGCGGCCAGCACAGGCAGCGCCCACGCCGTGGACATGCCATCCCTGAGTCTGACCCACATGCGCAACGAACTGATGCCCCGTGTCATGGCCAGTGCTTTCTCGGTGATAACGCTTGCCCTGGTCAGCAGTGTGATCGCATTGGTGCTGGCCTACCTCACGGTCTACGGCCTGTCGCCCTGGGGCTTGCCTGGTTACACACGCACAGTGGGCCACGTGTTCGATCTGGCAGTCACGCTGGGCTTTGGCCTCAAAACCATTTTCTTCAGCATGGCGGTGGCTGTGGTACCCATGGCCGCCAGCCTGGAAGCACGCCCCGTGACCAGCGCGGATGCCGTGCAGCCCGGTGCAGTCCGGCTGTTTTTGGTACTACTATTGATCGAGGCTGCTTCCCTGGTGGTCAAGTACATCTAGGCGGCACACGCAAACATGCAACCCCAATCCGAAAACCCGCCCACCCTGTCCCAAGTCGAGTCCAGGGCCATCGCCTTGCTGGTCCTGGTCACGGCGCTGGTATGCAGCTTTTTGCTTTATGTGATGTATGCGCGAGGCGTGTTCGAAAGCACGCAGCAACTGGTTCTGGTGGCGGATGACTCGGAGGGCGTCATCGTCGGCATGGATCTGACTTTTTCGGGTTTCCCCATAGGGCGGGTGCGCCGCATCGAACTCAGCCCTGAAGGCAAGGCCCGCATGGTAATTGACGTGCCGCGCAAGGATGCCCACTGGCTGCGCACCTCCAGCATCTTCACCATGGAGCGCAGCATGGTGGGCGAGACCCGCATCCGCGCCTTCAGCGGCATGCTGACCGACCCCCCGCTTCCCGAAAACGCGGAGCGTACCGTCTTGCGCGGCGACACCAATGCCGAAATTCCGCGCCTGGTCGCCTCCACCCGTGCACTGCTGGAAAACCTGGAAAACATGACCGGGCCCGAATCCAGCATCAACACCAGCCTGGGTCACCTGCGCACCGTTACCGAACGCCTGACCGGTCGTTACGGCGTGCTGACCGGCATGCTGGGCAGTGAAGAAAATGCCCGAAAAGTCATCGCTACCCTGGACCGGGCCAACACCAGCCTGGACCGTGCCAATGCGCTTCTCGCCAAAGCCGATCAAAAGGTGTTTGGCAATCAGGGCGTGATGGATGAGACACAAACCGCCATCGCGCAGCTCACCGGGGTACTGACAGACACCCGTGCCAGCCTCAAGAAGGTCGACGCCGTGCTGGCCGAAGCACAGGCCATAGGCGCCAATGCACGCGTGGCCAGCACCGATCTGGGCGCCCTGCGCGCCGAGGTGGAGATCAGCCTGCGCAAAGTCTCGCAACTGGTGGAAGAGATCAACCGAAAATGGCCTTTTGCCCGCGACACCGAGATCAAGCTGCCATGACAACACATCTGACCAGGATACAGGGGCGTAGCGCCAAGGTGAGTGTGCTTGCCAGTACGGCCCTGCTTGTGGTGGCCTGCGCCAGCAGCCCTGCGCCACCCGACTGGCAAGCCAATGCCTTTGCTGCACTCAAGGGCTTTTCTAGCGCTTACCTGAACGGCAACACCCGACTTGCCGACTTCGAATTTGCCCGTGCCAAGAGCGAAATCTCCAGCACTGGCCGTACGGACCTGCTGGCCCGTGCCGAGTTGACACGCTGCGCCGTTCGCGTGGCCAGTCTTGAGTTTGACAACTGTGCGGGCTATCAGATGCTGGCACCGGACGCCCCTGCCCGCGAGCAGGCCTACGCCGCTTACCTCACCGGCCAATGGCATGGACTGGACCCGGCCCTGCTGCCGGCACAGCACCGGGCACTTGTCATGAATGCGCAGGCGCAAAAGCCAGCCAGCCCATTGGCACCCGCCCCTCAGGTGCTGGACACCATTGAAGACCCACTGGCTCGCCTGGTTGCCGCTGGCGTCTTGCTGCAGAGCAATCGCTTGACACCACCGGATATTGCAACGGCCACCGAGACGGCATCCAGCCAAGGCTGGCGGCGCCCGCTACTGGCCTGGCTAGGGGTGCAACTCCAACGCGCGAATGACGCAGGAGACGGCGATACGGCTGTGCGGACTCAGCGGCGCATCGACCTGGTATTGCAGGTCGTTCCCAAAAAACAGTGACCCGGTCAGTGCGCCGGATGAACCACCGTTTGTCCGATGTCCGGCCAGCGGCGGCGAATGAATACCCAGGCAACCAGCCCCACACACATCATGACCAGGGAAGCGCTGGCCAAAGCCACGGTGGAATGCATGACCAGTGGTGCAATCACCCCGGCTACCAGACCATTGGCAGACGACCCAATGAAGGCCTGTAGCGAAGACGCCATGCCGCGTCGCTCAGGGTGCAGGTCCAGCACCAGCAAGGTCACCACCGGTACCATCATCGCCCAGCCAAAGGCAAAAATGGCAAGCGGAATCAGCGCCCATGACGCATGCGCCTTGAACAGCAGATTGGCCCCGAGGTTGAGCAGGGCAATCAGCAGCATGACCATAAAACCATATTTGATTTGCGTCTTGGGCGGCAGCTTGCCAGCCGCGCGGCCACTCACCCAGGCACCACTCATGATGCCGCCAATAGTGAGCACGAAAAACCAGAAGAACTGCGTCGGAGCCAGCGCCAGGTGCTCACCCAGGAAAGCCGGTGCCGACAACACGTACAGAAACATCCCGTTGAAGGGCACGCCACTGGCCAGCGCCAGCAACAGAAAACGCGGGTCCAGCCCCAGCTGCCAATAGCCCTGCATCAGGTTGCTGACCTTGAAGGGCTGGCGGTGCGTGACATGCAGCGTCTCGGGCAATAACTTGAAATTGGCAATCCACAGCGTGACGCCCACGCCCGTCAGAAACCAGAAAATGCTGTGCCAATCCAGGTGCACGAACAGCCAGCCGCCAATGATGGGCGCAATCGCCGGGGCCACGCCAAAATAAATCGTGATCTGGCTCATCACCCTTTGCGCCTCGGTAGGCGCAAACATGTCACGCACGACCGCACGTGCCACCACAATGCCCGCCCCGGTGGACAAGCCCTGCATGGCCCGAAAAAATACCAGCTGGCCGATGCTTTGGGACAACGCACAACCCGCAGATGCCAGCGTAAAGGCCGCCAAGCCCCACAAGACAACCGGCCTGCGCCCCAGACTGTCAGAAATCGCTCCATGAAACAGACTCATGAAAGCAAAGCCGAATAGGTAGGCCGACAAGGTCTGCTGCATCTCCACCGGCGTCGCGCCCAGGGACTGGGCAATCCCTGAAAAAGCCGGGATATACGTGTCAATCGAAAAGGGCCCCAGCATGCCCAGCACCGCCAGCAAGACGGCCAGTGCCCAGCGCGGTGCGCGCCAGAGCTTTTTTGCATCCGGATTCATCAGCTTGAGGCGCCCATCAGCGTGACGATCACAATCACCACACCAAGACCCAGATTCACCATCACCCACAGACGGATGCTTGCCAGCGCCGCGCCACAGGCGGGCCAGGCCGCTGCCGTCACCGCCCGCGTCAGGCGTTTGTACAACGCAAACCGGATATGGCCAAAAATGGCCACCATCAGCACGCCCAACAGCGCCATCACCATCCACTCAATCGGCATATTGAACTTGACGCCCGACTGCGCCATTTGTCGCGCCATCCGGCCTACCATCCACACACCGCTGGCCAGAGCCAGCCCGGCGGCGACCATGACAGCGTTGAAAAAACGGCCCAGCACATCGTGCATCAAACGCACGCGCTCGGGCGCTTCCAGTTTCGCCACGGCAGGTCGCAAAAAGAACTGGACAAACACCATGCCGCCCAGCCAGACAATGATCGACAACAAATGGAGGGTTTTCAGAGAGGCGTAAAACATGAGTGAATTGGGAAAATTGGGGATGTCCGCGGCGCGAAATACGCCAACTGATTCTACGAGTGCATCCGATTTTTGAAAGTTATCCGCCGAACAAAGCACTACAAGATGCTTAATCACGCATCTGCCCACTCCATATGTTTTAACCGGTCGACTTGAAAGTCTTCCAAATGCCCTTATCATTAGCACTCGTAAGAGTTGAGTGCTAACAAGCCGCCGTCCTCGTGGACCCTCTCTTTAAGTTAATGAGTGCTAACTTTCTTGGTTGGCACTCTTGAAATCAACCCTGTATCTATTTCTAAGGAGATTCCCCATGAAACTGCGTCCCCTGGCAGACCGCGTGATTGTTAAGCGCGTTGAGAACGAAACCAAAACTGCCTCTGGCATCGTGATTCCTGACAGTGCTGCTGAAAAGCCTGATCAAGGTGAAGTTCTGGCCGTGGGTCCTGGCAAGAAGAACGACAAGGGCGAATTGCTCGCCATGAATGTCAAGGTCGGTGACCGCGTTCTTTTCGGCAAATACAGTGGTCAAACCGTCAAGGTCGGCGGCGACGAGTTGCTCGTCATGAAAGAAGACGATCTGTTCGCAGTCGTTGAGAAGTAATTCATTCACTCACTCGTTAACCATTTAACTGAATCTGGAGTCCTAACATGGCAGCAAAAGACGTAATTTTTGGCGGCGAAGCCCGCGCACGCATGGTTGAAGGCGTGAACATTTTGGCCAACGCGGTCAAAGTGACCCTGGGCCCCAAAGGCCGTAACGTGGTTCTGGAGCGCTCGTTCGGCGCCCCCACCGTGACCAAGGACGGTGTGTCCGTGGCCAAGGAAATCGAACTCAAGGACAAGCTGCAGAACATGGGCGCGCAGATGGTCAAGGAAGTTGCTTCCAAGACCAGCGACATCGCCGGTGACGGCACCACCACCGCCACCGTGCTGGCCCAGGCCATCGTGCGCGAAGGCATGAAGTACGTGGCCGCGGGCATGAACCCGATGGACCTGAAGCGCGGCATCGACAAGGCAGTGACTGCTTTGGTTGCCGAGCTGAAGAAGGCTTCCAAAGCCACCACCACTTCCAAGGAAATCGCCCAGGTCGGTTCCATCTCCGCCAACTCTGACGAAGCCATCGGCAAGATCATTGCTGACGCGATGGACAAAGTGGGCAAAGAAGGCGTGATCACCGTTGAAGACGGCAAGTCGCTGGAAAGCGAACTCGACGTGGTTGAAGGCATGCAGTTTGACCGCGGCTACCTGTCGCCCTACTTCATCAACAACCCCGAAAAGCAAGCCGCCTTGCTGGACAACCCCTTCGTGTTGTTGTACGACAAGAAAATCAGCAACATCCGTGACCTGCTGCCCACGCTGGAGCAAGTCGCCAAGTCGGGCCGTCCGCTGCTGATCATTGCTGAAGATGTCGAAGGCGAAGCCCTGGCAACTTTGGTGGTGAACACCATCCGTGGCATCCTGAAGGTTGTGGCTGTCAAGGCACCTGGCTTCGGTGACCGTCGCAAGGCCATGCTGGAAGACATCGCCATCCTGACCGGCGGCAAAGTAATCGCTGAAGAAGTTGGCATGTCGCTCGAAAAAGTGACTTTGGCTGACCTCGGCTCTGCCAAGCGCATCGAAGTGGGCAAGGAAAATACCATCATCATCGACGGTGCTGGCGCTGCTGCTGACATCGAAGCCCGCGTGAAACAAGTGCGCGTGCAAATCGAAGAAGCCACTTCCGACTACGACCGTGAAAAACTGCAAGAGCGCGTGGCCAAGCTGGCTGGCGGTGTTGCCGTGATCAAGGTGGGCGCTGCCACCGAAGTCGAAATGAAAGAAAAGAAAGCCCGCGTTGAAGACGCACTGCACGCAACCCGTGCTGCTGTGGAAGAAGGCATCGTGGCTGGCGGTGGCGTGGCTCTGTTGCGCGCCAAGCAAACTGCTGGCGCCATCAAGGGTGACAACGCTGACCAGGAAGCCGGTATCAAGCTGGTGCTCAAGGCCATCGAAGCCCCCCTGCGCGAAATCGTGGCCAACGCCGGTGGCGAGCCGTCGGTGGTGGTCAACGCTATCCTGGCTGGCAAAGGCAACTACGGCTTCAACGCTGCCAACGACACCTATGGCGACATGATCGAAATGGGTATTCTGGACCCCACCAAGGTGACCCGCACGGCTCTGCAAAACGCAGCGTCTGTGGCATCCCTGATGCTGACGACCGAGTGCATGGTGGCTGAAGCTCCGAAAGAAGAGGCAGCTGGCGGCATGGGCGGTATGGGCGGCGACATGGGTGGCATGGGCGGCATGGGTGGCATGGGCATGTAATTGCCTCCTGCCTGAGGGCTCAAGGCATCCGTGGATGCCTGGGCTTTCAACACCAAACAAAAAAACCCTGCAAAGCGCAAGCTCTGCAGGGTTTTTGTTTGAACTCAGTATCTCTACTGAAAGCGTCGCACAAGCTCCACGCCAACAAACAACGATCGACCGGCCGCAGCTTCAAAATAGCGGCCATTGCCCTCGTTCACAATCACGGAGCCGGCGTAGGCCTGGTTCGTGACATTGTCCATCCGCACGAACTCCTTGAACTGCCAGGCCCCCCAGGTCTGCTGAAAGCGCGCACCCAGGTTAAGTACCGTGTAGGCAGCAGCTTCATCCGTGTTCGCATCGTTGACAGCCATCGGACCCACGTGGCGGACCTCCATGGTGTACACGCCCGGCACGGCCTTGGGCTCCCAGGCCAGCTGCACAAACAACTGCCGCCCCGGAATGCCCGGAATGCGATTGCCGGCTGGTATGGCCAGCGTAGGCGTGGCACATGGACTCGCTACGCAGGTGCGAAAGCCGTCGCTGTAGCTGGCGTCCAGCAGGGTCAAAGCCGAAGTGATGTTCACCTTGCCCCATTGCAGCTCGCCTGAAAGCTCCAGGCCCTGCCGCAAGGTGCGTCCGGCATTCTGAAACGTCGATCGTCCCCCAGTGTTGGACAGCACCACGATCTCGTCTTCGGTGCGAATCTCAAACGCGGTTGCCGTCCAGCTTGCGTCGGTATGGCGACCGCGCAAACCGACTTCGCTGCTGCGACTGCGGCTGGCCAGCAATTGAGCGTTCAGTCCGGTCGCGCCCGATGCGCGGTAAGCCACCTCATTCAAGGTGGGGGTCTCGAAGCCCATGCCCGTGCTGGCGTAGGCCTGCAACTGGTCCGAGAGTCTGTAGCGCAACCCTAACACCGGCATGGTGCCGGCATATTCGCTGGCGCCACTGTCGTTCAGGTTGCCGGCAGTGATGTAGTTATCCGATGAGGTGAAGCGCACATTGGACCGCCGAACACCTGCTGTCAAGGTCCAATCGGGACTTTCCCATTCAAGCTGTGCGTAAGGATCTACCGTGGTGGCGGTGTTGTTCTCGTCACGTCGCAGGCGGCCCAGAACCCCCAAGGCGGTCGGACTTGCCGCAGGTCCGGTGAAATTCTCGTAACCACGCCGCCACTCATCCTGACGATCAGCGGCAATGCCAGCAGAGGTAGTCAAGCGCCCGGTATCTAACTGGCGATCCAGGCGCCACCGGGCATTGATACCGCCAAAGCTGCGGTCCAGGTCAATCACCCCTCCTGGACTGGTGGCGGCGATTTGTGTGGTCGCCGGAATGGACTGAAATTGCGTAATCGAGCGTTGCCCGCCATAGGCCATGAGTTCCAGCCGATGCCCACCACCCAAACGATGCTCCCAGGCCAGACCCACCTGGGTCTGCTCAAACCACTTGCGTGTGTTGAAGTTGCTAGCCGTCAGGGTTGTCTGGTACGGGTTCACGGAGAACTCGGTACGCGTCAATCCAAGCGGGTCCAGCGCAGTTCCCTTTTGTCGACTCGCGATGGCCACGAAGCGCCCATCGTCATAAGCTCTGGACAGCTTTAAAAAACCGTTGTCGCGGCTGGCTGCAGATTGCGGTCGCAAACCTTCGGTCGCAAAGGTCGATGCATCCAGTGCGTAGTTCACTGAGCCCACAGCACCTTCGGCCTGGGTAGATGCACGCCACAAGCCATCAGCCCCTGCAGCGACGCCTGCACGCAGGCTTGCGGGCGTGCTGCCCTCGTTGCTGTACATAGCGATCACCGCTCCGGAGGAGCTGCCATACAGTGCGGCATAAGGCCCCCGAATTACCTCAATCCGCTGGGCACTTCCAATCGGGAAAGTAGAGGCCTGCCCTTGCCCATCCGGCGCGCTGGCGGGAATGCCATCTACAAACAGTCGGACCCCACGCACGCCGAAGGTCGAGCGTGCGCCAAAGCCGCGAACTGAAATCTGCAAGTCCTGTGCATAGTTCTGGCGGTTCTGGATCACCAGGCCAGGCACGCGCCCCAGGCTCTCCGACAAATTGACCTGCAGTTGCCCGGCACGTATCTCTTCGTCTTCGAGAATGTCCATGGAGACGGGCGCCATCCAGCGCTGGCGGTCTGGCGCAGCACCCGAAATCACCACCGGCTGCAAAACACCCGGCTCACGCACCACAGGTGCCGTCACCGTCTGGGCAAGTCCCAGCGCCGGTATGGTCAGCGCCCCAATGGCGCCGGCCCAGGCCGCACAATGTGCGACCTGGGCCGGTAAACGTGCCGCTTGGGGCGGCACTGTTCCACGATGCATCCGACTCACTTCTTGGGACGAATTGCGTCAGCCGTACCTTGAATGAAAGCCTTGATCTTCTGGATTTCTTCCATCGTCAGCTTGCCTGTGAAGTCAGGCATGCCCCGCTCCACGGCAGGTCCTTTGAGAATGAACTTGTCCAGGTTCTCGATGAAGGATGCATCCATGTAGCCAAGGTTGGGGATATTGCCGCCGCGGTCAACGCCGGGTACGCCATGGCAGAGTACGCAATTACTAACGTACAGCATGGTGCCTGCTTCATAGTGAGCCGGGTCATACTTCACGCCAGCCACCAGTCCGCCCAGCTTGTAAGCCACAAAGTCAGGCAGGGCTGCTTTGCCACCGACGGCAAAGGTGTACACCGTACCGGGCCCCTGTTTCTCGGAAGCCCGCTGCGAGACGCCATACGCACCGCCCCAACCCACGGCAATAGAGACGTACTGCTTGCCATCCACCATGTAGGTCGAGGGCGCAGCAATCACACCGGTACCAGTGGGAGATTCCCACAGCTTTTCGCCGTTCTGGGCGTTGTAGGCTACAAAGCGGCCTTCAGCGGTTCCCTGGAACACCAGGTTGCCGGCCGTGGTCAGCGTGCCGCCATTCCAGGGCGACACATGTTCCTGGCGCCAGACTTCTTTTTGTTGCACTGGGTCCCAGGCAATCAGACGACCAAAAGGCTTGGTCTTGGGTGCTTCCACATTCAGCAAAAAGCCGGTATTCCAGCCCGTACCCGATCCCGGCTGACCCGGAACGTTGGAATTGAACTTGTAGTTCTTGTCGTCCATCAGGTTGATTGGCACATTCTGCGCGGGCAGATAGGCCAAGCCGGTCTTGGGATTGAATGACATCGAATGCCAGTTGTGAGCACCGTAGGGGCCGGGAACTGCATCAGCAGGTCGATCGGTGCGACGCGCATCAGCAACCTCGATCGGACGACCCTTGGCATCGAAGCCGGTCGCCCAATTCACATCCACGAAGTTCTTGGCGGAGATGAATTTTCCGGTCTTGCGGTCAATCACGAAAAAGAAGCCGTTCTTGGGTGCGTGCAGGATCACCTTGCGTGGCTTGTTGTCGATCTTGAGGTCAGCCAGAATCATGGGCTGGGTCGACGTGTAGTCCCAGTTATCACCGGGGGTTTCCTGGTAGTGCCAGACGTATTTGCCTGTGTCCGGGTTCAGCGCAACCACAGAGCCCAGATAGAGGTTATCGCCACCAGCCGGGCTGCGCTTGGAACGCGCCCAAGGTGAGCCATTCCCGGTACCGATGTACATCAGGTTCAAAGCGGGATCAAACGCCATGGTGTCCCAGGCTGTGCCGCCACCACCGGCTTCCCAGTACTTGCCGCTAGGGTCCCAGGTCTTGGCCGCAGCAGCCATGGAAGCATCTTCAAATGGCTTGCTTGGATCGCCAGGAACGGTGAACCAGCGCCATTTTTGTTTGCCGCTGGCGGCGTCGTAGGCCGTGACGTAACCACGCACGCCGTACTCGGCGCCGCCATTGCCGATGATGACCTTGTCCTTGAAGACGCGCGGCGCACCTGTGATGGTGTAGGGACGGCTGTGGTCAATGATAGTGTCGATTTCCCATGCCACTTTGCCTGTTGCGGCCTCCAGTGCGATCAGTCGCCCGTCGAAAGCAGCCACGTAGACCTTGCCTTTGTGCAGGGCTACACCCCGATTGACCACGTCACAGCAACCCTTGAAACCAATGGCGCGGTTGACCTTGGGGTCATAGGACCAGATTCGTTTGCCCGTGCGCACATCCACGGCATGGACCACGCTCCAGGACGCGGTCACGTACATGATGCCGTCGACCACCAGCGGAGTTGCTTCTACGCCGCGGGTCGATTCCAGGTTGTACGACCAGACCAGCCCCATGTCTTTGACGTTGGAGGTATTGACCTGATCGAGCTTGCTGAACCGTGTCTCCGCATAGTCCAGCCCATAGCTTGGCCAATCGGGGGTCTTGGCCTCATTGGCGCGCATGAACGCACCATCCACCCGCTTGATTGCGGCCGTGATGTGCTCACCGGAGCCTTTGGCTGGTGCCGCGCTTTGCGCACTCCCCGCCGCAGTCAGACCCAATAGGGCCAGTGCGAACGCCGAGGCGTTCAATCTGGCAATAGCTGCCATGCTTGTTTTCATTGACTTGTCTCCTAAAACCTGCCCATGAAGGGCAATTAGTTATGCGTGCAGTTGAGCGGTTTTACCCACGCTGCCCAGGCCTGGCAGGCTATGGCGCGGGCAATGAACTGCCCACCCCAAAATCTGTGGCCGGCTCAGTTTAGGAGTCAGGCGGGCCAGCGTCATCTTCGGGATTACCCTTGGAGAAAACTGTTCCATTCCGGCACATTCACGGGCCGCACAGTCTTGTCGACAAAGATGAGCAAGGTGTCACCGATGCGCGCAAATCAGTGTTTACCCGCAGTACCTAAAAAGCCCAGAGGGTGAAAATGCAGCCTCTCCCGCCCTCAGATTGTTTACGACCATGGCCCTGCAAAACTGGCTGGATTCCGGCACACCCCGGCAACTATTTTTCACGAGTCCTGAGCAACGCGTGGCACTGGCGCGCCAGCGTTTTTTCGAGGAAGGCATACGACCTTCCGGCATGGTGGCAGAACCTGTCATTCAGTCGTGGATGCGTTGCACAACGGCCCGTACGCAAGCCTCTGCCAGCCCGACATTTGACCCGGTCACGCCCAGCCGTTTGCACAGCGCCCTGAGTCGCAATCGCGAGTTGCTGGAAGTCGCTCGCCAGGAACTTGCAAGCATGGAAAGCACCCTGGCAGGCACCGACTGCCGGGTTTTGCTGACTGACGCTCAGGGCGTCATCGTCCACGCAACGCACAACCCACTCGCCGCACAGGCACCACTGCTGCACCTGGCGGCACGCGTGGGCGTCAATATTTCGGAAACGGCAATGGGCACCACCGCGCCAGGCATCGTGGCCAAGACCGGGCAGGCATCCATGGTGCTGGGGGCTGAGCATTACTACGACTGTCTGCAAAACTTTCAATGCGCGGCGGCACCCATCCGTGATGTCAAAGGGCGACTCGCGGGTGTGTTGAACGTGTCCGTTGAGTCCCGCAATTTTGGTTTTGACGCCGCGTCGGTAATCGGTCTGTATGCCACCTCGATTGAGAACAGCCTGCTGCAGGCCCAATCAAGCGAACATCTTCTGGTGCGATTCCAGGCCAGCCCTGCCTTGCTGGGAACACCCATGGAAGCTCTGGCCGGCATCACATCCGACGGCCGGGTGGAGTGGCTCAATGTTGCGGCGTCCCGTCTGCTGGGCCAACGAACGGAGTTGCTGCCACAGCCAGTGGAAGCCGTGTTCGGCGTCAGACTGAGCGAACTGCTTGAGTTGCTGCGAACGGACACCGTGAAAGGCTTTCGGCTCCCCAACGGCTTGGGCGTGTGGGCGAAGGTCCGTCTGGTGGCTCGGGATGGGGTCGATTTCGATCACGCCGTTGCCCGACCCATCCTGCCAGCCGTTGCGTCATCCGAGCCGCCTGTCGAGGCTTCCCGCGTCAGCGCAGTCGCGCCCACCATGGCAGACGAAACCACGCTGGTGGACCACAGTCGAAAATTCATCGAAGATACCCTGGCGGCCTGTGACGGCAACATTTCGCGGGCAGCCCGGGCGTTGAGCGTATCGCGAGGCACGCTCTACCGGCGACTCAAAGGCTGGCAGGCCAAGGCGTCTTCAAGCGACAAAGCAGCCCTGCAGTAGAGCCGTCCAGACCCGTCGTATCGCCACTGCCCAGTCGCGCTTCGACATCCTGGGCCAAAACCTTGCCCAGTTCAACGCCCCATTGATCAAAACTGTTGATGCCCCACAAGGCACCGCTGACAAACACACGGTGCTCCTGCAAGGCAATCAGCGCGCCCAGACTGGCCGGACTCAGCTCGTCAAGCAACAAAAAGGTGCTTGGGCGATTACCGGGGAAGTGCCGATGCCCGCCTGAATCCACCTTACCCACCATCAAAGCCTGGGCCTGGGCCACGGCGTTGGCAAGCAGCAGCGTGTGATGCCCGGGCAGATTGTGCTGCGGTGCTTTGACCGCAACAAACTCCACCGGCACCACGTCTGTGCCCTGGTGCAGCATCTGAAAATAAGCGTGCTGCCCATTGGTGCCCGGCTCGCCCCACAGCACCGGTGCTGTGGCATAGGGCAGCGCCTCTCCCGTCGCGTCCACCCGCTTGCCATTGCTCTCCATCTCCAGTTGCTGCAGGTAAGCTGGCCAACGGCGCAAGGCACTGTGGTAGGGCGCGATGCTGCGGCTGGTGAAGCCATGGAAGTTGCGGTACCAAACATCCAGCAAACCCAGGCGCATCGGCAGGTTGCGCTCAATGGGCGCGCGGCTAAAGTGCTCGTCCATGGCGTGTGCACCGGCCAGAAATTCGCGAAAACCCTGGGGACCAATCGCGATCGCCACGGGCAGGCCGATTGCCGACCAGACCGAGTAGCGGCCACCAACCCAGTCCCAGAATCCAAACGTGGTGCTGATGCCAAACGCATGGGCGGCCTGCACGTTGGTGGTCAGCGCGCAGAAATGCCGCGCAATGTCAGTGCCGCCCTTCGCCTCAAACCATGCCTTGGCGGACTGCGCGTTGGTCATGGTCTCGATGGTGGTGAAGGTCTTGCTGGCAATCAGGAACAAGGTGTTCTCGGGTTTGAGGCGCTTGAGGGTGGCGGCAAGTTCATGGCCATCCACATTCGATACGAAATGAAAACGCTTTTCCGCCAGCACATAACCATCCAGCGCGAGCACCGCCATCTGTGGCCCCAGGTCGGAGCCACCAATGCCGATATTGACCACATCAGTGATGCCGGCATCCTCTCGCACGGTCTGCGCATAGGCCAGCATCGCATCCAGCGTGGCATGCACCTGCGCCAACTCATTTGCTACATTTTTTATAGCTGATTGTTCACTATCTGCGATGGACAAGGCCGGATTTCTCAATAACCAATGCATCACCGCCCGCTGCTCGGTGCTGTTGACCGCCACACCTGCCAACATGGCATCGCGTTGCTCCGTCACACCTGCCTGACGCGCCAGATCAAATAGCAACTGCTGCACGCTGCTGTCGATCAGATTCTTGGACAAGTCCGCAAAAACATGCGGGGCAGATTGGCTGAAGGTCTCAAAACGATTCGCATCTGTCGCGAACGCATTGCGCAGATCGAAGGTACTCGCCTTTGATTTGAACAAAGCCTGCAGCTCCCTCCAAGCAGGGGTACGGTCACAGCGCATGCGGGTCATATGCAGTCCTTCAGTCAAAAATCAGGCGGCAAGCAACAGCTGATCGAGCTTGGCGGCATCCACACAAAATGCCCGAATACCTTCGGCAAGCTTCTCGGTTGCCATCGCGTCTTCGTTAAGGGCAAACCGAAAGCCCACCTCGTCGTAGCTCACAGGGGGCAGGTCCAGCGATTGGGCGCTCACCGGATCCAGCGCCCGCAGCAGCGGCTCAGAGCTGGCCGCGAGCGTGGACAGCAACTCGGGACTGATGGTCAGCAGGTCGCAACCCGCCAATGCCGTGATCTGCCCGACATTGCGAAAGCTGGCACCCATGACCTCGGTGGCAATGCCGAATTTTTTGTAGTGGTTGTAGATTTGGCGCACTGATTTCACACCAGGGTCATTCGCTCCGGCGTTGTCAGATTCGACCCACGCGGCCCCGGCCGACTTTTTGTACCAGTCGTAAATGCGTCCCACAAAGGGTGAGATCAACTGCACTTTGGCCTGACCACAAACCACGGCCTGGCAGAAAGAAAACAAGAGCGTCAAATTGGTATGGATACCGCGTCGCTCCAGTTGCGCAGCGGCCTGAATACCCTCCCAGGTGGCGGCTACCTTGATCAGCACCCGGTCAATGTGAATGCCCTGCGCCTGGTACAACTCGATAAGGCGCTCGGCCCGCGCCACGGTCGCGTTGGTGTCAAAGCTCAAACGGGCATCCACTTCGGTGGACACGCGCCCCGGAATGATGGACAGAATCTCGCAGCCAAAACGTACCAGCAACCGGTCCATCACCTCGTCCAGCGGCCGACCCCGAAACTGATTCACGCTGTCTTTGAGCAGTGGCGCATAGTCCGGCTTTTGCACCGCCTTGAGGATCAACGACGGATTGGTAGTGGCATCCTGAGGCTTGAATACATCCAGTTGCTTGAAGTCGCCGGTGTCGGCCACCACGGTGGTGAATTGTTTGAGAGCGTCGAGTTGGTTCATAAAGTGGTGGCGAAAGGTCAAGCTTGCAAGAAATTTTCTGAATAGTCGTTGAATTATCGATGAAACAAAGTTACAGTACAACGTCATTTTTCATGTAACTAGTAACCATGAGCTTCGATCTCGTATTGTTTGGTGGAACCGGTGACCTGGCTTGGAGAAAACTCATGCCAGCGCTATTCCAGGCCTTTCGCCATGGCACTTTGCCCGCAGGTGGACGCATTATTGGCGTCGGCCGCGACGACATGAGCGACGAGCAGTATCGAAATCTGATCCGCTCGCGCTTTGACCAGGTTGAATTGGCCAAGCGACCCAGCCAGGACGAGTTCACCCGCTTCGCAGACTTGCTGGAGTTTGTGCGCATGGACCTGTCCAAGCCGGCTGACTACGCGAGACTGACCGCCACCCTGGCCCGGCGCAAGGCCGACACCGTTGTCATGTATGTGGCCACAGCGCCAAGCCTGTTCACCACCGTGTGCGAGCAACTCGCGGCCGCCGGCCTGAACACCCCCCAGACCCGTGTGGTGCTGGAAAAACCGCTGGGCCACGACCTGGCCTCCAACCGCGCCATCAATGAAACGGTGCGTCGGGTTTTGGGTGAAAGGCAGGTCTTTCGCATCGACCATTACCTGGGCAAACCCGCTGTTCAGAATCTGTTTGCCCTGCGTTTTGGCAACGCCCTGTTTGAGCCCCTTTGGCGGCGTGAGCACATTGCCAATATCCAGATCACCATCGCGGAAGAACTCGGCGTCGAGCAACGTGGCGCGTTTTATGAAACCACCGGCGCCCTGCGCGACATGGTGCAAAACCATGCCCTGCAACTGCTGTGCGCCATTGGCATGGAGCCGCCCATCAATTCGCATGCCGATGCCATCCGTGATGAAAAACTGAAGGTCTTGCGCTCGCTCAAGCCCTGGACCGCAGAAGCGCTGGCGCAAGACGTGATTCGCGGCCAATATGGCGCGGGTACGGTTGCCGGCGCGCCGGTCATCGCGTACCGCGAAGAAACCGGCGTCAACCCGCAAAGCCACACCGAAACATTTGTCGCCCTGCGCACTGAAATCTCCAACTGGCGCTGGGCCGGTGTGCCTTTCTACATCCGCACGGGCAAGCGCCTGGCGGGGCGCGATGCGCGCATCGTGGTGAACTTCCGGCCCACGCCGCACGCCATCTTCAACTCTCAAATCGGCGTGGCCAATCGACTGGTCATCAACCTGCAACCCAAGGACGGGCTGGAGTTGCACCTGCTGGCGCAGGGGCAGGACAACCGCCGCAATTCACAAACATTGGCGCCAGTGCAGCTGGATCTTGACTTTGACAAACGCTTTGGCACGGAGCGCGTGGGCGCCTACGAACGCCTGCTATTGGACGTCATCGATGGCCGCCTCAACCTCTTTGTGCGCAGCGATGAGCAGGAGGAAGCCTGGCGCTGGGTCGAGCCCATACTGGAGCACTGGAAAAACGACATGCAGGGGCCGCGTCTGTACGCCGGCGGAACCTGGGGCCCCAGCGCGTCGAGCGCCATGATCGCGCGCGACGGGTTTTGCTGGAGCGAAGAGAGTTAACCATCATGCTTGATCGAATCAAAGCGTCACTGCCGTCCCTGGCGCCTGCGGAACAGCGTGTCGCCAAACTTGTACTGAGCGACCCGCGCAGCTTTGCCAGCCAACCCATTACCGAGTTGGCCGATCGAGCCCATGTGAGCAAGCCGACCGTGGTGCGTTTTTGCCGCAGCGTTGGCTACAACGGCCTGGCCGATTTCAAGCGCAAGCTCGCTGGCAGCGTGAGCGAAGGCGTACCCTTCATTCACCGCAGCGTTGATGCCGACGACAAAATCAGCGATATCACGGTCAAGGTCATCGACAACACCGTGGCCGCATTCCTGAAATACCGCAATGACGCCAGTACCGCCGCGATTGAGAAAGCCGTGACCGCCTTGGTCAACGCATGCAAAGCTGGCAGACGCGTCGAATTTTTTGGCGTCGGCAATTCCGGCGTGGTGGCCCAGGATGCGCAGCACAAGTTCTTCCGCCTTGGCATGCACACTATTGCCTACAGCGATGGCCACATGCAGGTCATGAGTGCCTCGCTGTTGGGGCCGGGCGACTGCGTTGTTGTCATCTCCAACTCAGGCCGTACCCGGGACCTGATGGACGCCTGCGACATTGCACGGAAAAACGGCGCCACCACCATCGTCATCACGGCCAGCGGTTCGCCACTGGCGGCGGCTGGCCACATCCACCTGGCCGCTGATCACCCGGAAGGTTTTGACCGCTACAGCCCCATGGTGTCGCGGCTGCTGCATTTGATGATCATTGACATACTCGCCACGTGTGTGGCGCTGCGCATTGGTGGCGACACACTGCAACCCCTGCTGCGGGAAATGAAAAACAATCTGCGCAGCAAGCGCTACGCCTGAATCAAAGGCGTCCCTCTTCGACGGCATGGCAGGCGATCTTCACGCCGTGGATCGTCAGCAACTGCGGCCGCTCGGTCCGGCAACGTTCATTCGCATGCGGACAACGCGGATTGAAGGCGCAGCCCGTGGGTGGGCTCAAGGGGTTGGGAACCTCGCCCTGCACCGGCGTACGAGCCCGCCCGGTGTCGCGCATCTTGGGGATGGCGTCCAGCAGCATGCGCGTGTAGGGATGGCGCGGGTTGGCAAAAAGGTCCTGCTTGTCCGCCAATTCCACCAACCGACCGAGGTACATCACGCCAACCTGATCACTCACATGACGCACCACGGCCAGATTGTGTGAAATGAACAGGTAGGTCAGCCCCAGCCTGCGTTGCAGGTCCTTCATGATGTTGAGCACCTGCGCCTGGACGCTCACATCCAGTGCCGAGGTTGGCTCGTCACACACCAGAAATTCGGGATTCGTGGCCAGTGCACGGGCAATCGAGATACGCTGACGCTGACCGCCTGAAAATTGATGCGGATACTTCACCATGTCCAGCGCACTGAGCCCAACGGAGGTAAGCAATTCACCCACCCGCGCCTTCAACTCAGCCGGGTCGGTCACCATGCCGTGTTCGATCAATGGCTCGCCCACGATATCTTCCACAATCCAGCGCGGATTCAGCGACGCATACGGGTCCTGAAAAATCATCTGGATGCGGCTGCGCAACTTCAGGCCATCCGGGGTCTTGAAGACGGCATGCGCATCCAGACCGTCAAACTGCAGCGTGCCGCGCGTGGGCTCATACAAACCCACCAGCAAGCGGGCCACGGTGCTCTTGCCACAACCGGACTCACCCACCAGCGCGAGCGTCTTGCCTTTTTCAATCTCAAAACTCACCCCATCCACCGCATGCAGCAGCGTCCGGGGTTTGCGCTCGATCACGCGATTGAGCCAGGGCGCCGACACATCAAACGTCATCGCCAGATCATTGGCCTGGACCAGCGCCGGGCTGCGCGGGGCCGTCATGCAGCCGCCCCTTCATGCAGCCAGCACGCCGCTCGCGTCACGCCTGCGCTCATCAGGTCAGGCCGCTCGCTCCTGCATTTGCCAAAGGCTTGCGGGCAGCGCGGGTTGTAGGCACAGCCTGCAGGAATGGCGTTCAGGCGCGGCATGGCGCCATCGATCTGGTTCAGACGTTCGCGGTCCTGGGTGATATCGGGTATGGCCGCCATCAAACCCGCTGTGTAGGGATGGGCTGGATGGTTGATCACCTCATGCACCGGTCCGATTTCCGCTATGCGCCCGGCATACATCACCGCCACGCGGTCACAGGTTTCACTGATCACGCCCATGTCGTGCGTGATCAGCATCACGGCCGCACCGCGCTGCTTGCAAATCGTTTTCAGCAGCGAGATGATTTGCGCCTGTATCGACACATCCAGCGCAGTGGTGGGCTCGTCCGCCACGATCAACTTCGGCTCGGCCGCCAGCGCCAGGGCAATCACCACGCGCTGGCGCATGCCACCGGAAAACTGGTGCGGGTAATGGTCCATGCGCTGCGCGGCGGCCGGAATGCCCGTGTCGTTGAGCAAGGCCACTGCACGCTCGCGTGCCTCCTTTTCACTGACCGGAAGATGTGCGCGGATCGTCTCGACCAACTGGCGACCAATCGTGTACAACGGATTGAGCGAGGTCAACGGGTCCTGAAAAATGGCGCCGATGCGCTTGCCCCGGATATGGCGCATCTGTTCAATGCCGAGCGAGTCGATGCGTTCGCCTTCAAGCCATATCTGACCACTGGCGATGCGTCCGGGCGGCTCCAGCAGACCGATGATGGAGGCGCCTGTGATCGACTTGCCGGCCCCTGACTCACCCACCACACCCAGAATTTCACCCGGTGCAATGTCAAACGAAATATCGTCCAGCGCCCGCAGCGTACCGCGGCGGTTGGGAAACTCGACCACCAGGTTTTTGACTTCTAAAAGTTTCATCTTCAGCGCAAGCGTGGATTCAAAGCATCCCGCAACCAGTCGCCCAGCAAGTTCACGCTCAGTGAAATGGTGACCAGCATCAGGCCAGGAAAAACCGTGATCCACCATTCCCCCGAAAAAAGGTAATCGTTCCCGACACGAATCAAGGTGCCCAGCGAGGGCGATGTGGGCGGCGCCCCCACACCCAGGAACGACAGCGTGGCCTCGGTGATGATGGCCGTGGCCACCTGAATCGTCGCCAGTACCAGCACCGGCCCCAACACATTGGGCAGCACATGGCGGCGCATGATGCGCAGGCCCGACACGCCGGTCACCCGGGCCGCCTGCACGTATTCCTTGTTGCGCTCAACCAGCGTGGAGCCCCGCACCGTGCGTGCGTACTGGACCCAGCCCGTCAATGTGATGGAAACAATCAGGACCACCAGGGCCAGCCCATCCTGCGCATTGGGAAACAGCGCCCGACCCACGCCCGCGATCAGCAAGGCCACCAGGATCGGCGGAAAGGACAGCATGACGTCGCACAAGCGCATCAACATCGCATCCATCCAGCCACCCAGAAAACCTGCCAGCAAGCCCAGCGTGACGCCCATGAGAACCGACAAGACCACCGATGCGAAACCGACGATCAGCGAGATGCGGGCGCCAAACATCAGGGCCGAAAGAATATCCCGTCCCTGATCATCGGTGCCCAGCAGGTACTTCATACTGCCCAGGGCATCCCAGGCGGGCGGCAAACGGGCTTCACTCAGCTCCAGCGTGCTCAGGTCAAACGGATTGTGCGGCGCCACCAGATTGGCGAACACGGAACAGAAAATGCACAGAAGCGCCACAGCTGCTGCGGCCATCGCCACGGGCGAACTGCGAAAGCTGTGGCCCACATCACTATCGGCCACACGGGCAAACCATACTCTCATCCGCTAGGCAGGTCAGCGCTCAGGGAGCAACCTTGGCATATCGCCAGTACATGCCGTTGTCCGGCCATTGCACCAGTTCAACGCTTTTCTTGACGCCCCAGTTCAGCGCCTGCTGATGCAACGGCAGGTGCCCCACTTCGTCCTGATGAATTTTCAGCGCTTCATGAATCATCTCGTTGCGCTTTTTCAAATCCGTCTCGGAAGCAATTTTCAGAGTCAGTTCGTCAACTCGAGCATTGCTGTAGCTCCCCAGGTTGAACTGGCCACGCCCGCCCTCACCCGGTGATGACATGATGGAATACATGACGTTGTGCGCATCCACCGTGCTGGATGTCCAACCCAGCATGTAGAAACTGGTATTGCGGCTGAGGATTTTGGGGAAGTAAGTGCCCTTGGTTTCTGCCTCAAGGTTGATCTTGACGCCGATCCTGGACAGGTTGGCCGCCACCGCCTGGCAAATTTCACCGTCGTTCACGTAGCGATCATTGGGGCAATTCATCTTGACCTCAAAGCCCGCCGGGTAGCCCGCCTCGGCCATCAATTTTTTGGCAGCCTCCACATCAAATGGCAGGCGCTTGCCCAGATCCGGGGCATAGCCGTTCACCTGGGGCGGGAACATCAAGGCCGCTGGGGTTGCCGCACCACGCATCACAGTCTTCTTGATACCCTCAATATCGATGGCCTGGTAAAAAGCCTGACGAACACGCTTGTCCTTGAACGGGTTCTTGCCCTTCACATTGGAGAACAGGAGCTCATCGCGTTTTTGGTCCATTCCCAGAAAGATGACACGCAATTCAGGCCCTTGCATGACCTTGATCTTGGCGTTGCCCTGCAGGCGCGCAACGTCTTGCACGGGCACCGGCTCCATGACGTCAATTTCACCCGACAAAAGGGCAGCCACCCGCGTGGCATCGTTGCCAATGGGGGTAAAGATGACTTCATCCACATTGCCCTCCACCTTGCCCCAATAGGCGCCATTGCGCGAGAAAATGGAGCGCACGCCCGGCTGGCGTTCACGCAAACGGAAAGGACCCGTGCCATTGGCACGGAAGGAGGCCGCATTCTCGATACCTTTGCGACGATCCACCGGTTTCATGGCCTGATTGGTTTCGCACCACTTCTTGCTCATCATCATCCATTGCGTGAACAACTCGGGCAAGATCGGAAACGGTGCGCCCAGAATGAAGTCGACCGCATGGTCATTGATTTTCTTGATCTCCTTGATCTGGCCCACATAGGTCTTCATGTCAGAACCTTCGCCCTTGGCGCGTTCATAACTGAAGATCACATCGTCTGCGGTGAAAGGCGTGCCATCATGAAAAACAACCCCTTTACGCAAATTAAAACGCCACACCGTAGGCGCAGTCTGCTTCCAGTCAGTGGCCAGACCCGGTGTAAGTTTGTAATCCCGATCACGGGTTACCAACGGCTCATAGACATTGCCCACGACCGAGAGTTGCAAGGATTCGTTGAGCGAGTGAGGGTCCATGGCCAGCGCATCGCCCTGGTTGGCCACCTTCAGGGTGACGGCAGACGCTACGAAACTCATAGCTGCGAACGAAGAAACCACCAGGGCTGGAGCCCAATTTTTCTTGAATTTCATATTTATCTCCATTGGAAAACCAAACAAACAGCAACTCATCTATAACGGCATCGCGCGCTCGACCAGGCTGGCGTGCAAGGCAGAACCCAGGGACAATATTTCATCATTGAAGTCATACCGGCTATTGTGCAGGACGCAGCTGCCCACGCCATTTTCTGCACCCTGGCCAATGCGCATATAGGCACCGGGCTTGACCTGCAACATGAAAGAAAAATCTTCCGCACCCATGCTGGGTTCCAGGTCACGCACCACGTGCTCCGGCCCCACCAGGCTTTGCGCCACATCTGCGGCCAGGTGAGCTTCTGCGGCCGTGTTGATCGTGGCCGGGTACATGCGCTCATACCGCACGGTGGCCACGGCGCCAAAGCCCTGCGCCACGGCTTCGCACATCTCGCTGAGTCGTCGCTCTACCAAAGCCTGCACCTGCGGGCTGAAGCTGCGCACGGTCCCCACCAGCGTGGCCGAATCCGGTATCACGCTCATGGCGCCAAGCTCGCCCGCCCTCATGGCGCACAGGCTGATGACGGCACTGTCCAGGGGCCTGACATTGCGCGAAACAATGCTTTGCACTGCGGTAATGATGTGCGCCGCCACCAGCACCGGGTCGATGGTCTGGTAGGCGTGGGCGCCATGTCCGCCCTTGCCCGTGATCTCGATCGTCACACGGTCCGCCGCCGCCATCATCGGGCCAGGATTGATGCCAATGGTGCCAGGTCGCATCGCCGGCCAGTTGTGCATGCCAAACACCGCATTCACCGGGAAGCGCTCAAACAGACCATCGTCGATCATGGCCTTGGCACCCGCGTAACCCTCCTCGCCGGGTTGAAAAATCAGCACCGCTGTGCCGTCAAAGTTGCGGGTTTCGGCCAGGTAACGCGCCGCACCCACCAACATCGCGGTATGACCGTCATGACCACAGCCATGCATCAAGCCCGCCTTGGCGGATTTCCATGCGAAATCGTTGTTCTCGGTCATGGGCAGTGCATCCATGTCCGCACGCAGGCCAACCATTCTTCCGCTTTGGTTGGCGCGGCCCCGAATGATGGCGACGACGCCCGTTTTCCCAATGCCCGTGTGAATTTCGTCCACACCACAAACCTTGAGCGCCTCCTGCACCCGTTTCGAGGTGTAGACCTCTTCAAACCCGAGCTCCGGGTGAGCGTGAAGATCACGCCGAAACGCCATGATTTCGGGGTGAAACGCTGCAATGTGGGCGAACGCACGCCCATGAACGTTAAATTTAGAAGTCTGCATCAGTGCCCCCCCGCCTGACTGACGCGCAAGCGCGGATCCACCACGAAATACAGCAGATCGACCACCAGATTGATGGCCACAAAAATCAACGCAATCAGGCACAGGTAGGCGGCCATCACCGGAATATCGGCAAAGGTCACAGCCTGAATGAACAACAAACCCATGCCGGGCCACTGAAAAACCGTCTCGGTGATGATGGCAAACGCAATCAACTGGCCCAATTGCAGGCCCGTGATGGTGATCACCGGCACCAGCGTGTTTTGCAGGGCATGTCCAAAATGAATGGCCCGATTGCTCAAGCCCCGAGCGCGGGCAAAGCGGATGTAATCGGTGCGCAAGACCTCCAGCATTTCCGCACGCACAAGGCGCATGATGAGGGTGAGCTGGAACACCGCCAGAGTCACTGCGGGCATGACGATGTGGTGCCAGCCGTCCAGCGTGAGCAAGCCGCTGCTCCAGCCGCCGTATTGCACCACGTCACCCCGCCCGAAGCTGGGGAACCAGCCCAAGCCCACGGAAAAAACCAGGATCAGCAAGATGCCAATCAAGAATGTGGGCAGTGACACACCCAGCAGGGAGAGGGTCATGAACACCTGGCTCAGGAAGCTGCCACGCTTCAAGGCAGCATAGACCCCCATGGGCACCCCAATCGCCAGCGCCAGCACAGCAGCCACCAGCGCCAACTCCAGCGTCGCCGGCAGGCGCTCGACAATCAGACGCGACACCTTGGCACCCTGGCGCAAACTCAAGCCAAATTCACCCTGCGCTGCGTTCCATAAAAAATGCCAGAACTGTACGAAAAAGGGCTGATCCAGCCCCAGATCGGCGCGCAGTTGGCGAATCTGATCGGGCTGGGCGTCCTGCCCCAGCAAAAAGACCACGGGATCGCCCACAAACTGAAACAACATGAACGCGATGAAGGCCACCACCACCATCACAACCATGGCCTGCAGCAGGCGACGCAAAATGAATGCAAACATCAATCAAAGTGTCATTTGAGCGTTGCCAAAACACTTTGGGGAATTTTCTTCCCCTTGCCCGCCGTGTCTTTGGTCATACGCTTGCCGGAAGACAAGCGGGGCTGGCCATACCAGGCCCGCGTGGCCGTATGGGTATTGTCGGTATCCGTCATGATGCCAACCCCCACCAGAGCCCCGGGGGGTTCACCAAAAACACGCTCGTAATCGGCACGAATGTCGCGCTCATAGTCCAGCCACTGGTTCAGGTTTTTGCCGCCAGACTCGACCACCAGTTTGCGAATGCGATCAGTCCGGGGATTGACGATGACCGAACCCGGTGCGCGCGTGTTGCACCATACATACATCAAGGTGGCATAGGGCAGCGGCTCCCCTGTCATGAGGTTCGACAGCTCTGACAGCATCGCATTTTTGGCGGAGAACCTGGATCGATCACCTTCGAAAGCCAGCACAATGCGTACCGGCGAATCATCGGCATTTCGCAAGGCCATATCCGCCTGCGCAATCAATTCCGGAACCTTCCAGGAAAATTGAACCTGACCCAGATCGTCCGGCAGCACGCGTATTTTTTGGCGCATCATGCTCGCGGAGGACTCCGAATGCACGGCCAGAACGTCCCGCCCATCCATTTGGGTTGCCACATAGTCGGTGGCTCGCTTACCCGGCAGCGCCATATGTTGCCATTGGGAAATACCCAGAACCTTGTCGGTGTCTTCCAGCACCGCGTTTTCAAGTACCGGCGACTGAACAGCACAAGCCGTCAATTGAAGTAAAAGCACGAAGCCCGCCAATCTGGAAATCATCAAACTACCCACAGATCCATATACAAAAAAAGCCCTGCCGTCGTGAAACAGCAGGGCTCTTAGCTTTAATTCAGCTACTGGCTAGGCCAGCATCAGAATTAGAACAGGTGACGCAGACCCAGAGCAGTCGTGTTGGTCTTGGTACCTGCGAGGGTTGCCGTGTTGTCCAACTTGTTGTAAGTACCGGTCTTGAGGTACAGCGCCGTACGCTTGCTCAGGTCATAAGTCACGCCGATAACAAAATCGCTACCGGTCTGGCCATCCACTGTACCAGCAGCGGCGATGTTGTCTTTGGTATTGCGACCATAAGCAGCCATGAAGGTGGCAGCGCCCATTGGCACAGACACGCCCAAGTTGGTTTCGGTCTGCTCAGTAGCGGCAGCGCTAGTGGTATTCAGAGTAGTCTTGCCACGGATGTGACCAGCAAACAATTTAGCAGGGCCAAAGTTGTAAGTGCCAGTCAGAGCAGAACCAGTGATCTCACCATTCACGCCAGCCAATGTACCTTCCACTTTGCTGTATGCAGCAGACACCATCAAAGGACCGGCAGCGTAAGTTGCGCTCAGGCCTGTGTTGTTGACTGTTGTATCACCAGCTGCAACCGCTGCAACTGCAGCTGAAACTGGCGTAGCAGCCACGGCTGCACTTGCCAAGGTCACGGTATTGCTACGACCCAGCATCACAGTCGCGCTGAAACCACCCATATTGGGAGTGGTGTACCAGAATGCATCGCTAGCACGAACACCGTCTGTGAACAAGTTCACAGTGTAAGCACCGCCAGCGCCGAACACGTCGGAAGCCAGAGTTGTCAAGAACATGGGGGTGTAGAAACGACCAACCATGACGCTACCGAAGTTGCCGGACGCGCCCAAAGTGGAAATACGGTCAAAGCGACCACCATCAGCACCAGTGTCGATACCAACGCTGGTTTCCAAGTTGAAGTTGGCGCGCAAACCGCCGCCCAGATCTTCAGAACCCTTCATGCCCCAGTAGCTGGTAGCCAGACCGTTGTTGTTGATACCGCGGTCTTTGGCATCAGAAGAAACACCTGCAGCAGTTGTTGCAGTTGTGGTGGAAGCAGAGTAGCCAGCGTCCAGACGACCGTAGATCGTGACGGTGGATTGTGCAGAAGCGGCGCCGACAACAGCCAGAGCAGCCAGAGCTACGAGGGATTTTTTCATTTCAAATTACTCCAAGGTTAAACATAGGGCTCCGGTACGAGGGTCTCGGATCCCCGGGCCAACC
Organism: Rhodoferax sp.; assembly: GCF_018780565.1. GTDB lineage: Bacteria > Pseudomonadota > Gammaproteobacteria > Burkholderiales > Burkholderiaceae_C > Rhodoferax. The sequence goes on along the minus strand of NZ_JADMJN010000003.1, from coordinate 222,596 downwards.
TCCTATTTCAGGAAGTTGGGTCTATTGAACCAGAGGCGGGGGGGCTTGGCAAAGAAAATGACCCTAAAAATGGACTAATCAGATAGTTTCGTTGCAAGGCTGCAACAAGTTGATACAAGCCTCTCCTCAAGCTCGCCCAAAGCCTGCCAACCTAGCGGGTTTGACGAAGGATATTGAAAATTCGGGCCGTTTTACAATGAGCCCACATGGACACCCTCATAAGCGCCTTTGACGCCGCCCTGCGCACCCTGTTTGCCACGCCTCGCGCCGCCCAGCCCTGCCCGACCCTGACCAACGAGGCCACGGACCTGTCGGTCGCTGAAAAGGCCCATGCTGGCGCCCTGATGCGGGTCAACCATGTGGGCGAAGTGTGTGCCCAGGCGCTGTACACCGCGCAGGCTTTTGCTACCCAAAACGAAGCGCTGCGCGCCCACTTCATCAAGGCCAGCGCCGAAGAGACTGACCACCTGGCATGGACCAAACAACGCCTGGACGAACTGGGCGAGCGTCCTTCGCTGCTCAACCCGCTGTGGTACGCCGGAGCCTTTGGCCTGGGCCTGCTGGCGGGACGGCTGGGCGACCGGGTCAGCCTGGGTTTTGTGGTGGAAACTGAAAATCAGGTAGGGGCCCATCTGGAGAGTCATTTGACGCTGTTACCCGCCCATGACCACGCTTCCCGTGCCATCGTGGCGCAAATGAAAGACGACGAGGCACGCCATGCGCAGGATGCCAAAGATGCCGGGGCGCTGGAATTGCCTCAACCGGTCAAAAACCTGATGCGAGTCGCCGCCAAAGTCATGACAACAGTGGCGCACCGGGTTTAATCCCCGGTTGCCCTCGGGGTTTCAGGCCTCAAGCTGCTCAAAGCTGGTTGTAATGACAGCTGTTTTAGCCAGCATGATGCTGGCGGAGCAGTATTTTTCGTGGCTCATGGCGATGGCGCGCTCGACTGCAGCCGCTGGAATGCCCTTGCCAGTCACGGTGAAATGCATGTTGATCGCGGTGAACACCTTGGGATCGACCTCCGCCCGCTCTGCGGTGAGCTTGACCGTGCATCCGGTTACAGCGTGGCGGCCACGCTTCAAAATCAGCACCACGTCGTAGGCTGTGCAGCCGCCGGTGCCGGCCAAAACGGTTTCCAGCGGACGCGGGGCCAGATTCATCCCGCCATTTTCGGGTTTGGCCGCATCCGGCGCACCGTCCATCACCAGGGTGTGGCCACTGCCGGTTTCCGCTACAAAACCCATGCCTGAGCGCGTACCCAGCGCTCCGGTCCAACTTACTGTGCATTCCATGATGGTCCCCGCTCTTTGCTTCAAAAAGTAAGGATTGTCGCTTTTGGCGGGCGCTTATCATTGAAGGTCCATGAAGACCCCACACACCAAGCCCCTGACGCCCGCCGATTACCTTAAAAAGATCCTGACTGCCCGCGTCTATGACGTGGCCTCAGAGACGGCGCTGGAACCCGCCAAAACCTTGAGCAAACGCCTGCACAACACCGTGCTGCTCAAGCGGGAGGACCAGCAACCCGTACGCAGCTTCAAGCTGCGCGGCGCCTACAACAAGATGGCGCACCTGAGCCCCGAGCAGCTGAAGAAAGGGGTGATTTGCGCCTCTGCCGGCAACCACGCCCAGGGCGTGGCGCTGAGTGCGCAAAAGCTGGGCACCCGTGCGGTGATCGTGATGCCCACCACCACGCCGCAGGTCAAGGTGGATGCAGTGCGCGGCTTTGGCGGCGAGGTGGTGCTGTTCGGTGAAAGCTACTCGGATGCCTACACCCACGCTGCTGCGCTGGAGAAAAAGCAGGGCCTGACTTTTGTGCACCCCTTTGACGACCCCGACGTGATCGCCGGCCAGGGCACGATTGCCATGGAGATGCTGCGCCAGTTGCAGGGCCACGGCTCGAACCGGCTGGATGCCGTGTTTGTGGCGATTGGCGGCGGCGGGCTGGTCGCTGGCGTGGCCAATTACATCAAGGCGGTTCGGCCGGAGATCAAGGTGATTGGCGTGCAGATGAACGATTCCGACGCCATGGCCCAGTCGGTGGCCGCAGGCAAGCGGGTGACGCTTTCCGATGTGGGCCTGTTCTCGGATGGCACGGCCGTGAAACTGGTGGGCGAGGAAACCTTTCGCATCGCCCGCAAGCTGGTGGATGAGTTCGTCATTGTGGACACCGACGCGGTGTGCGCGGCGATCAAGGACGTGTTTGTGGACACCCGCAGCATTGTGGAGCCCGCAGGCGCCCTGGCCGTGGCAGCCATCAAGCAGTACGTGGCCAGGCACAAGACCAAGGGCGAAACCTACGCGGCCATTCTGTGCGGCGCCAACATGAACTTTGACCGGCTGCGCTTTGTGGCCGAACGTGCCGAAGTCGGTGAAGAACGCGAAGCGCTGTTTGCGGTCACGATTCCGGAAGAACGCGGTAGCTTCAAACGTTTCTGCGAGCTGATTGGCAACCTGCCCGGCGGCCAGCGCAATGTGACCGAGTTCAACTACCGCATCAGCGACGAACAGCAGGCCCATGTGTTCGTCGGCCTGACCACCCACGGCAAGGGCGAATCCACCAAGATCGCGGCCAACTTCACCAAGCACCGCTTTGAAGCGCTGGACTTGACGCACGACGAACTGGCCAAGGAACACATTCGCCACATGGTGGGTGGACACTCCAAGCTGGCGCAGGACGAGCGCTTGCTGCGCTTTGTGTTTCCCGAGCGGCCGGGAGCCTTGCTGAAATTCCTGAGCCTGATGCGCCCCGGCTGGAACATCAGCCTGTTTCACTACCGCAACCAGGGCGCTGACTACGGCCGCATTCTGGTCGGACTGCAGGTGCCCAAGGCGGACGACAAGGCTTTTGCCAAGTTCCTGGAAACACTGGGCTACCCCTATGTGGAAGAAACCCACAACCCGGTTTTCCGGATGTTTTTGCAATCATGAGCGTGTCACTCGACGGCAAACTGGTGGTGGCGATTTCAAGCCGCGCCCTGTTTGATTTTGAAGACGAAAACGAGGTGTTCGAACAGGGCGACGACCGGGCCTACATGGCACTGCAACTGGAACGCCTGGACATCCCCGCCAAACCCGGCGTGGCGTTTTCTTTGGTGAAGAAGCTGCTGGCTTTCAACCACTCGCCCGCCAGTTCTGCGCAGCAGCCAGCCAGTCAGCCGGTGGAGGTGGTGATCCTGTCGCGCAATGATCCGGTGTCGGGCATGCGGGTGTTTCGTTCGGCGCAGCATTACGGTTTGCCCATTGAGCGCGGCAGCTTCACGCGCGGGCAATCACCCTGGCGCTACCTCAAGCCCTTGCATGCGAACCTGTTCCTGAGCACCCATCTGAGCGATGTGCGCGCCGCCCTCGATGCTGGCGTGCCCGCCGCGCAGGTGTATCCGCAGTCAGCCCATGCCGGCGATGCTTATCCGCATGAAGTGCGGATTGCCTTTGACGGTGACGCGGTACTGTTCAGCGACGAGGCCGAACGCGTCTACCAGACCCAGGGCTTGACGGCTTTTCAACAGCATGAAAAAGACAAGGCCCAGCAACCCCTGCTGGCCGGGCCATTCAAACCTTTGTTGACGGCGCTGCATCGCCTGCAAAAAGCCGGCACACCCACCATGCGTATTCGCACTGCGCTGGTTACGGCACGCAGCGCACCCGCGCATGAGCGCGCGATTCGGACTCTCATGGACTGGAACATCGAAGTCGACGAAGCCATGTTTCTGGGGGGACTGGACAAGGGGGAGTTTTTGCGCGAGTTCGAGCCTGACTTTTTCTTTGACGACCAGACCGGCCACATTGAATCCGCAGCCCGGCATGTGCCATCGGGACATGTGGCCAGTGGCGTGCGCAACCCCGGTTTACCCGACGGGTAAAAGTATGTAGCGCAGCCGAGCTCATGAAAATGCCCAACTCTGGCACCAAGCCACGCTGCTCCGCTGCCGCCCAAGGGGCTTTTATGGCATTGGCATGCCTGGCCGGCCATGTGCTCGGGCAACAGGCCCTCGCGCAATCGCCAAGCTCCACGCGCCCTGCGTACCCGAGCATCGCCAACGCCTCAGACGCCGAAGCGTGGCGGGCCATGACCCGCTTGGGCTACGGCCCCAGTCCGGCCCTGATCCGCAAGCTGCAGGCCACCCCGGACGCTCGCACCTGGGCCCTGCAACAGATCGATGCCGCCTATGCCGCAAGCCAGCAGCCACCGCGCATTGCCCCCGATCTGGCGGCGTTCAATGCGCCACTGCCCACGCTGTTTGAGGGTGGGCAACGCGAGCGCCAGGCTCGGGCCACCCTCAAGGCCAATGCGCAGAAGGAAGTTGACCCGCCATCCGCGCGACACATGGATTTCTCCGCCCCGCCCGAACCTGAGCATTTCAGCCGCGCCATGGTGCAGCAGGCCGCCGCCTGGCGGCTGGGAAGCTGTAGCCTGCCCGAGGAAGAAAATCCATTGCTGGCCCGGATGACCGAGTTCTGGTTCAACCACCTCAATATCTATGCCGGCAAAGGCGCCGTCAGACCGTTCACCGGTCATTACGTGGTCAACGTCGCCCGAGCCCATGCACTGGGCAAGTTTGAAGACCTGCTGCTCGCCAGCGCCCGCCACCCCGCCATGCTGCTTTACCTGGACCAGGCCCGAAGCGTCGCCGAGGGCTCACGCGGACCGCAGGGCAGCAGCCGCGGCCTGAACGAAAACTATGCCCGCGAACTGATGGAGCTGCACACCCTGGGCGTGGACGGCGGTTACACGCAGACCGATGTGCGTGAACTGGCGCGCGTGCTGACCGGGTGGACCGTAGCGCCCCGAGAGACATCGGGCTTTCAGTTTGTGCCGCGCCTGCACGACACGAGAAGCAAGCAGGTGCTGGGCACCCGCTTTCCAACTGAACTTGCACGTACGGGCGAGCGCGAAGGCGAGGACGCGATCCGCATGCTGGCACGCCACCCCGCCACGGCACGCCGCGTCAGCCTGCGCCTGGCCCAGTTCTTCGTGGCTGACCAGCCCGCACCTGAATTGGTGGAGCGGCTGAGTCGCACCTTTTTGGCCACCCAAGGCGATCTGCGTGCGGTGATGCGGACCCTGCTGGAGTCTGCTGATTTCTGGCAGCCACAAAACCGTCTTTTCAAAACCCCGCTGGACTTTGCCTGCTCGGCCCTCGCGGCGACACAAGCTGCCAAACATGACACCTCAGACCGCCGCAGCCTGCTGCAAACCCTGGGCTTTCTGGCCAATGCCGGGCAAGCTCTGCATGGCTGGCAAACACCGGACGGTTATAAGGTTGATGCCGCCACCTGGCTGGTGCCCGAAGCCCTGACCCGGCGCGCCGACTTCGCCCTGAGTCTTGGACGCCAGTCGCCCGACCTCGACTTCCTGCGGCCCTACCTGGGTGCCAACACACTGGCGGCCATCGCCCAGGAAAGGCCGGCCCTGCGCGCCGGACTGATGCTGGCCAGCCCGGACTTCATGTACAAATAGACCCAAATTGCGACTGGAATTTTCCATGCCCGAAGCCCCACATCCAGGAACAGGCCACGGAATAGGCCGCCGCCGCATGCTGCAAGCGATGCTTGGCGCCTCCACCGCCTGGGCGGCGCCGATGGCGTGGGCGCAAAACAATCGCGCTGGCGCCAACCGCACCGACGGCGATGCACGTCTGGTGCTGGTTTTTCTGCGCGGCGCCTACGACGGGCTCTCGGCCTTGGTACCGCATGGCGATGCCCGCTATTACCAACTGCGCCCCCACATCGCGATTGCAGCACCCGACGGCACAGCGCAAAGCACGATCAAACTGGACGATACGTTTGGCCTGCATCCTGCCATGGCGGCTTTGCTCCCCCTTTGGCAGCAGGGTGTGCTCGGGGTGCTGCCCTGCGCCGGTTCGCCGGACCCGACCCGCTCGCACTTCGATGCACAGCACCACTGGGAACTTGGCATACCCGGAAAAAGCAGCGCGGGTGCGGGCTGGATGAACACCCTGGCCACGCTTCGCAGTGACATCATCCATCCGGCGGACGATATGCAAAGCCCGCGCTCCAGGCCGATGGCGATTGGAGTCGGCGAGGCCAACCCGACTATCCTGGCCGGCAACGCCCCAGTACAACGGGTGCCCAAGGGCGCCGCTGCCACACGCCAGGGTGCACTGGGCGATGAGCGCACGCGCGATGCAGTCATGAAGCTCTATGCCGGACAAGACCATTTATCCCAGGCCTTTCGGGCTGGCGCCGACAGCCGGATGCAGACTGCACAGACTTTGAGTGTAGACATGACAGACCCCGGCATGCTGGGGCGGGAAATGCTGGCCGCCAACAACGGGGCGGGTTCCGCACAAGGCCTGCTGCTGGACGCACAGCACCTGGGCACGCTGATGCGCCAGGACCGCAATTTACGGCTGGGCTTCTTATCCGCTGGCGGCTGGGACACCCATGCCAATCAGGGCGCGGTGACCGGTGGGCTGGCACAAAACCTGGGCAATCTGGCCAAAGCCATGATTCAACTGCGCCGCGACTTCTCGCAACCCAACGATGTGGTGCTGGTGGTCAGCGAATTTGGCAGGACCAGCTTTGAAAATGGCACCCGGGGCACCGACCATGGTCACGGCAATGCCCTATGGTTGATGGGTAGCAAGATTCATGGCGGACGCTGGCATGGCACCTGGTCGGGCTTGGCCCAAGGCGATCTCCATGAAGGGCGCGACCTGCCGGTGCACAACGACTTTCGCGCGGTGCTGGCGCAGGTACTGCGCAGCACCTATGGTCTGAAGCCAGATGAATTGAGCGGCCTGTTTCCCGGTTTTACCTGGGACAACTCACTGAACGGACTGCTGCGCACCTGACAGCACTTGCGGGCCATGCGGCGACACCGCGCCCGCACGAACCCGGGCGCTACCATGGGGCACTTGTCAATTGAGGTATCTCCATGGTTTTTGTGTCTGACCTGCGCGCCAAACTGCTGTCTTTCAAGCTCCTCGCCAGCCGGGTGTGGAGCCTGTCCAGGCCTTACTTTGGATCGGATGAAAAGTGGAAGGCACGAGCCCTGCTCATCGCCATCATTGCCCTGAATCTGGGCATGGTCTACATGGCGGTGCTGTTCAATGACTGGAACAAGCTTTTCTACGATGCGCTGCAGGAAAAGAATGCCGCCGTGTTCTGGACACAGCTGGGGCGTTTCACATACCTCGCATTTGCCTTCATCGTCATCGCGGTCTACAAGTTTTACCTGACGCAACTGCTGGAGATGCGCTGGCGCGCCTGGATGACCGCGCACTACCTGCAACGCTGGCTGTCCAACCATGCTTTTTACAAGCTCGAACTGGCTCGCTTCACCCGCCAGCCCAATGTGGATGCAGGCAACCCGGACAACCCCGACCAGCGGATTCAGGAAGACATCAACCAGTTCACCACGTACACCATTTCCCTGACCATGGGCCTGCTCAATGCGGTGGTGACATTGGCCAGTTTTGTCGGCATTTTGTGGGGACTTTCGGGCGGCTTTGCATTTTCGTTTCAGGGCAGCGCCTACAACATTCCCGGCTTCATGGTGTGGATGGCCGTGCTGTACTGTGCGGCGGGCAGCATCCTGACGCACTACATTGGCCGTCCGCAGATCAAGCTGAATTTCGAGCAGCAGCGCGTGGAAGCAGATTTTCGTCACCACATGGTGCGGGTGCGGGAGTACAGCGAGTCCATCGCACTGGACAAGGGTGAAACCGTGGAGCGTGCGCAGCTCGACCTGCGCTTCTCACGCGTGCTGGGCAACTACCTGCAACTGATCAGGGCGCAGAAAAATCTGGTCTGGTTCACCAGCTTCTTCGGCCAGGCTGCGGTGGTGTTCCCCTTTGTGGTGGCGGCCCCGCGATTTTTCAGTGGCGCTATCCAGTTGGGCGAGCTGATGCAGATCTCCAGCGCCTTTGGCCAGGTACAGGGCTCACTGAGCTGGTTTGTGGACAGCTACAGCAACCTGGCCAGCTGGCGCGCCACCACCGACCGCCTGACCAGTTTTGAGGAATCTTTTGCGGCGCTGGCCTCCGACCCTATTGCCTCATCAGCTACAGATTGTGTAGCACTTGAGGTGAACAATCTGACACTCGCTTTGCCTACCGGCACCGTGCTGCTGACCGGTGCTGCGCTGCACGCACAGCCTGGCGACAGTGTGCTGCTGCAAGGCCCATCGGGCAGCGGCAAGTCCACGCTGTTTCGCACCCTGGCGGGCATCTGGCCATTTGCCAGCGGCACAGTGAATCGCCCGGCCAACGCCATGTTCATCCCCCAGCGTCCCTATTTCCCCAACGGGCCGCTGCGTGATGCACTGGCTTACCCCGAAAGTCCGTCCAGCTACACGAACGGTCAACTTATCCAGGCGCTGACGGATGCGCTCTTGCCCCAGTTGGCCGATCAGTTGGACCACGCCGATGCATGGAGTCAAAAACTGTCAGGCGGTGAACAGCAGCGGCTGGCGATTGCGCGCGTCCTGCTGAAGAAGCCTCAATGGGTGTTTGCCGACGAGGCCACCAGCGCGCTCGATGAAGCCACTGAAAGTTCAGTGTATAAAAAGCTTCTGGCCCTTGTCCAAAATGCCCAAGGTGCTATTATTTCAATAGCACATCGACCCTCGGTTGCAGCTTTTCACAAGCAGCGCTGGGAACTGGAAAAACTACCTGAAGGCGCACCTGCCCTTTACCGGGTGGAAGAAAAACGCTCGTAACCACGCGCCCGCAACTCGCAGGCCGGGCAAGTGCCGCAGCCATAGCCCCAGGCCTGGCGGTGTTCGCGGTCCCCGAGATAGCAAGTGTGCGTGTGCTCGATGATCAGCTCGACCAGGGCATTACCACCGTCGGGTGATCCGGATTTTTCCCCCAGCTCGTGCGCCAGGGCCCAGGTATCGGCCTTGTCGATCCACATCAACGGGGTGTCGATCAGAAAGCGCTTGTCCATGCCCAAGGACAAGGCCAGCTGCATGGCCTTCATGGTGTCATCGCGGCAATCCGGGTAGCCCGAGAAATCGGTTTCACAGACACCGGTAACGATCACCTGCAGATCGCGCCGGTAGGCCACAGCAGCGGCCAGGGTCAAAAACAGCAGGTTGCGCCCGGGCACAAAGGTATTGGGCAGGCCGCTCTGCTCCATCTTGAAGGCAGTGTCACGCGTCAATGAGGTGTCGCTTACTTTTCCCAACACGGCCAGGTCCAGCAGATGATCTTCACCGAGTTTGTGTGCCCACTGCGGAAATTGGCGCTGGATTTCAGACAGCACCTTCAGGCGAGCCTCCAGCTCGACGCGATGGCGTTGGCCATAGTCAAAGGCAATGGTTTCAACCCGCTGGTATTTGCTCAGCGCCAAGGCCAGGCAGGTGGTGGAATCTTGACCACCCGAAAAAAGAACAAGTGCTGTAGTGTGCATGCCCCAATGTTAGGGGAAGCGCAGAAAAATTCGCCCCCGAAAAGACTAAATGTTTTCAGTCTTTTTGATCTTGCTGGGCGAGTAAGTGAGCACTTCGGTGGCGATCACGCCGGGTACGGCATTGGAATTGCTCTTTGGAACTTCCAACTGATTGCTCACCTGCTCGGTCTGGATGGCGCTGGCACCAGCCGCCCACATGTGCTTCACATGGTCCATGAGCATTTTGTAGATCGGGATCCGTGGCGGGTCTTCCACTTTTTCAGGGGCTGGCCGACGCACGGTCCAGTCTTTCGAGGTGGTTGCGGCCTCGGACCCACGACGTGCCGGATCGGACACGCTGGTGTAAACGCCTTCGCCGGAACTTGGTTTGTTGGCCTGGTTCACCAAATTGACCACACCAGGCGTAGGCGCAATCGAATTTGACTGCCCAGCAGGTGCCGAAGAAACAGAAGGGTTGACCGGCGCTGTAGGGATCACCTTCGCACCCACGAGCGACACCGCAGCCGCGCCGGCCGGGCGAGGATTGGGGATTCGATCAATGGATGGGAGTTGCATTTTGGGTCCGGTAGCAGGTTGGGTATCTGGCTTTTCTCCGTGTTCGTATGATTCTTAACGGCAGATTTAGCGGTCAATTTAGGCCTATTTTTAAAAATATCCAATTTTTTGGACCTCAAACCAGCACCAAACTGGTGCAAACCCACCCATCACACGTCAACAGGGCCTCCAAACCGTCCCGAACAGCCGCTTTCAGCTAAGGATGGGGCTGCGGATCCACCATCACAGGCAAATAGACCTGACAAAACTCGGAAGGCATGCGGCGCGCCCGCCCGCTACTCAACTCAATACACACAAGATCCCAGCGACCGCGCAACACTGTCACCTGATCCCGATTGCGGACCAATTGAAACCTGCGCTCCATGGTCAATTTGCCGTCGCTGGCCAGAATCCAGGTGCCCAAAGTCAGCTCGTCCTGCAATACGGTGGGCAACAGATAGTCGTACTCACCACGGCGAATCGCCATGGCACGGTCCAGGCGCTGATAGTCTGCGAGACTCAGACCCAGCGCCTGCGAATGAGCCCAGCCGATTTTCTCGCACCACTGTACGTACACCGCATTGTTGGTGTGATTCAGACCGTCAATGTCATCAAGCTGCGGGCTGGCGGGCAAGGTAAAGGGGTTGGGATAATCCCAGACCATAGGCGTCATTCAAGTGGCAAAAGACCTTGATCTTATCCACCTGCAAGCGCCTTCGCTGCGCTCGGCGTCCATCGATGAAGAGTCCGTCTGAAGCTACCAGACACTGCTACCATTTGACATCAACCAACAAGTGTAGATTCACATGAAAATTTCAACGCGTTTGCTGCAATTGGGGGGCATGATGTCGGCCCTGGTGATCGTTATTGCCGCGCTCGGCCTTTTTGGCATGGGTACGTCCAACGTCGCCCTGCAATCCGTCTACGCCGACCGTGCAGTGCCCGCCGGGCAAATGGGTGACATTGAGGCCTTGATTCTCCAAAACCGCCTGGCCATCGCCGTTGCCATCGCCAACCCCACGCCGGAGGTCATCGCCACCAGCACGGCAACGGTGGATGCCAATATTGCTGCCATTACCCAGACATGGAATTCCGTCATGGCGACGAAGCTGACGCCCAACGGGAAAAAACTTGCTGAAAGCTTTACCACTGACCGCACACGGTTTGTGCAGGAAGGCCTCAAGCCCGCCGTGGCAGCATTGCGCGCCAACGACATCGACGCGGCCAAGCGACTGGTCGCGGAAAAAGTGGAAACCTTGTACGTTCCGGTGCACAAGGGCATCAAGTCCCTGATCCAGGTGCAGTATGACGAAGCAAAAAATGAGTTCACCGACGCCGAATCCCGCTATGACACGATACGCCTGCTTGCCATCGTTCTCTTCGTCGTCGGCATGTCAGCATCGGGTTTGTACAACTTCCTGCTGATTCGCCACATTGGCCGCCAACTCGGTGCCGAACCAGCGGATGCCGCCAACGTGGCCCAAAAGGTGGGCTCGGGCGACCTGAGTTTTCGCATCCATCTGAAACCAAACGACACAGTCAGCCTGATGGCGCAACTCAAACTCATGCAGGACAGCCTGTCCCAAGTCGTTGCCAAAGTACGCCAGGGCTCGGAAACCGTTGCCACAGCCAGTGGCGAAATTGCTGCAGGAAACCATGATCTGTCCAGCCGTACCGAAAGCCAGGCCAGTGCGCTGGAACAAACCGCTGCCACGATGGAAGAACTGAGCTCCACCGTGAAACAGAATGCCGACCACGCGAGAGAAGCCAATCAGCTTGCGATCAGTGCCTCCACCGTGGCCGTCCGGGGTGGTGAAGTGGTGGCCCAGGTGGTTGACACCATGAAGGGCATCAACGACTCTTCAAAGAAGATCTCCGACATCATCAGTGTCATCGACGGGATCGCATTCCAGACCAATATTCTGGCGTTGAACGCAGCGGTGGAAGCAGCACGGGCCGGCGAACAAGGGCGTGGCTTTGCCGTGGTGGCCAGTGAAGTGCGCAGCCTGGCAGGACGTTCTGCCGATGCGGCAAGAGAAATCAAGAGCCTGATCAGCGCCAGTGTGGAGCGGGTGGAGCATGGCACGACGCTGGTCGACCAGGCAGGCAACACCATGACCGAAGTGGTCAACTCCATACGCCGGGTAACGGACATCATGGGGGAGATCAGCTCCGCCAGCAACGAGCAGGCTTCGGGGGTCGCCCAGGTAGGCGAGGCCGTCACCCATATGGACCAGGCGACACAACAGAACGCGGCATTGGTCGAAGAGATGGCGGCTACGGCGGACGGTCTCAAAACGCAGGCGCAGGACCTGGTTCACACGGTGGCCGTGTTCAAGCTGGCATGAGACAGTGGCCCACAGAACAGCTGCCACACATTCCAGGTATGCAATTTCCGATTTCCAAGAATAGCGCGCTGTCTTTTGCCAGCGTCGTAGACCTCCTGCTGGATGCCGTTTGCGTCGTGGATGCCCATGGTTACTTTGTCTTTGGCAGTGCGGCATGCGAGTCGATTTTCGGATACACACCGGAGGAAATGATCGGCAGGCGCATGATCGACATGGTGCACCCCGACGATCGGGAAATGACGCTTCAGGCGGCTCAGCGAATCATGTCAGGGCAGACCCACCTTCATTTCGAAAACCGTTATCTGCGCAAAGATGGCCAAGTGGTTCACATCATGTGGTCCGCCCGTTGGTCCGACAGTGACCGCCTGCGGATTGCCGTCGCGCGTGACGTCACCGCGCGCAAACGATCTGAGCTTTTGCAGGCGGCCACCTACGCTATTTCTGAATCCGCTCACGCGGCAGGCGATCTGGCCACTCTGTTCGAAAAAATCCACCAGATCATCAAAAACCTGTTGCCAAGCCCCAACTTCGCCGTGGCATTGATCGATGCGAAGACCCAATCACTCAATTTCCCCTACTGCGTGGATGTGCGTCAACCGGGGCACAGCCCGCGCACCGCTGCCTTGGATGCTTTCTGTCAGGAGGTCATCCGCAGTGAGCAGATACTGCTTCTGAACCGCGATGCGTCTGCAGAAATACCTGAGCATCCGGGCATGCTATTCGATGAGGATTTGAAGTGCTGGCTGGGCGTACCACTGAAATCGCAAAACGGCATCATTGGCGCCCTGCTTTTGAAAAGCTACGTGGGCGATGCAGCTTACGGCGACAAAGACAAAGAGCTTTTGCAATACGTGTCCACCCAGATCGCCACGGCCATCGAACGCGTGCAGCTATTCACCCGCCTGCAGTACCTGGCCCAGTACGACGAACTGACCGATCTCCCTAACCGCGGACTCTTGCACGACCGTTTGAAAACCGCAATCACGCGAGCGCACCGAGAGCGACGCTTCCTGTCTGTGCTGTACCTTGATCTGGATAAATTCAAGCAGGTCAATGACACTTTGGGGCACGCCTTGGGGGACCAATTGCTGAAGGCTTTTGCGCATCGACTCAAAAAATGTGTACGTGAATCCGATACTGTCGCGCGCGTCGGTGGTGACGAGTTTGTCTTGCTGCTGGAGTCCGAGCACTTGCCGGACACCGGCCTGTCTGCGATTCATAAAATTCGCGATGCCTTCGACGACCCCTTTTTCGTGAACGAACATACCATCCGGATCAAGCCAAGTATCGGCGTAGCCCACTACCCCGAGCATGGCGTGGAAGTGCATGAGTTACTCAGATATGCCGATAGCGTCATGTACATTGCTAAAAAAAGAGTTGATGAGTACACCCCCCGCTGACCCCTCCCTCATCGACTCGCGACACGCCGCCTGGCGATTGCTGGCAACACTGGGCCTGGTCGTGCTGGGTAACAGCAGCATGTATGTCGTGTCGGTTGTGCTACCGACGGTGCAGGCAGAGTTTGGCATCAGCAGGGCCGATGCTTCATTGCCCTACACCATGATGATGGTTTGCCTGGGCCTTGGCGGCATCTGGACGGGGCGACTTGCCGATCGCCATGGTCTGACGCCCGTGCTTTGGATCGGATCTCTGGCGGTTTGTGGTGGCTTCGTTTGGGCTGGTCTGTCTGGCAGCATTTGGGCCTTCGGACTTGCCCACGGGCTGCTGGGCCTGATCGGCAGTTCGTCCACCTTCGCACCCCTTATCGCCGACACCGCCCTTTGGTGGAACCGGCGGCGCGGCATTGCTGTGGCCATCTGTGCCAGCGGCAACTACATTGCCGGTGCTCTGTGGCCGCCTATCGTGCAGCACGGCATTGAGACCATCGGCTGGCGTCACACCTATGTGCTGATGGGCATCTTCTGCGGCTTGGGCATGTTTGCGCTGTCGCTGAGAATGCGACAGCGCCCGCCCCTTGTTTCTGCTGCACCGGCAAATGCCCAGACACCTGCGGTTGACCGCAGCCGCCCATTCGGCCTAAGTCCGGCTCACGCGCAGCTTGCGTTGTGTGTGGCTGGCATGGCATGCTGCGTGGCCATGGCCATGCCGCAGGTGCACATAGTCGCCTACTGCACGGATCTGGGCTTCGGAGCCGCACGCGGAGCCGAGATGCTATCGCTCATGCTGGCTTGCGGCATCGTCAGCAGGTTGGTGTCCGGTGTCATTTGCGATCGCATCGGCGGCATCCGGACGCTGTTGATGGGTTCGGCCTTGCAGGGCGTGGCGCTGCTGTTGTTCCTGCCCTTTGATGGCATGGTGCCGCTCTATGTCATCTCGGCCATGTTCGGCCTTTTTCAGGGCGGCATCGTGCCGTCCTACGCCATCATCATTCGCGAACATTTCGCACCCGAGGAAGCTGGTGCCAGGGTTGGCTCGGTCATCATGGCCACGCTGGTGGGCATGGCGCTGGGGGGTTGGCTCTCGGGCTGGGTGTTCGACGTGACAGGCAGCTACCGCGCCGCCTTCATCAACGGTATCGGCTGGAACCTGTTGAATGTCTCCATCGCAGTCTGGCTGTACCGGCGTGTGCGAAGCCAGGGCCAGGGTACGGGTGGCCTGTCAGTGGTTTGATCCACGGTTTCTCAGGCAGTACACCAAGGCCGCTGCGCCGACAATTGAACCTTGAAGCATCAGCCGTCCCGGTTCACCAAGGCCCAAGCTCGTCAGAAAGTTGAAGAGGAATGCCAGCATGAAGGCCGCTACGGCGGGGCCAGCAACACCACCACGTCCGTTGCCGAAATTCACGCCGCCGAGTATGGATGCTGCCAGCGAGTTCAGCGCCAGATCTCTGCCAAGGGTGACGTTGCCAACACCCACGAATCCAAGCAGCATGAACCCCGCGAGGACGGACGTAACAGCGGACACGACATGCGCCACAAAAACCACCTTCAAGTAAGGCAATCCAGAGAGTTCTGCAGCACGTGGATTGGCACCGACAGCGTCCGTGACGCGACCGAACGCGCTGAAGCGGAGAAACAGAGCTGCCGGCACAAGCAATGCAAGCCAAATCAGTGGCACAAGCGGTAGTCCCAGCACACGAGCCCTACCGAATTCCCTCAGCACATCCGGGGCATCACCCGAGGCATAAAACTGACTCAGGGCAATCACAATTCCCGACAGAATCATTGACACGGCAAGAGTCACGATCACCGACGAGGCCCTCACCCGGACGATGAGAAATCCGTTGACTACACCAATGAAAACACCAAATGCCAAACATACCAGTAATGCCCACGGCCAAGGCAGCGGCATGATGCCACTCGTCAACAAGTAGGAAACAACGGCTACGATGCCGCCAGAAGAGAGATCCAGTGATCGACAGCGCATGACAAGCGACTGTCCAATGGCTGCAAAGCCTAGCGGAGTCGCCTGCCGCAAAATCAAAAGCAGGAGCATGGGCGACATCAGATTGGGCCGCATCATGGCCGCAATGATCAGCAGCAATGCCGTGCCCGCATAGGCTGGCGGCAAAGAAAGGATGAAACCGGCTACTTGCTGGATCCGAAGTCTGGCCAAAGGCCATGAGGCTGCGAGTGTTGCCATGTTCAAAGTCCCACGTTGGATCTGCGTTGCACGCTCACCGCCGCCAATAGCAAGCAGCCGGTAAGGACTTCACGCATAAACGGTGAAATGCCAAAGAGATTCAGACCGTTTGCAAGCAGGCCAAGACTCAAGGCACCCGATATGACACCCAAGACGCTCCCGATGCCGCCTGTCAACTGAACACCGCCCAGTGCCACGGCTGCGACGGATTCCAGACCAAAAGCAGCCCCCAGTGTGGGATCACCCGCCGAGATGCGCGATGCAATATAGATGCCGGCGACCGCAGCTGCAACGCTGCATGAAACGTAGGCAAAGACAACGACTGACTTCACCTTGACGCCATTGAGATAGGCACTGCGGGAATTGCTTCCGACCGCAAACAGGTGAGACCCTATGCGGGTGTAATTAATGATCCAGGCTGCAAGCAAGGCTGCGGCAACGCACCACAGCAAGGACAAAGGCACACCTGCCACGACCGAAGTTGCCATCCATGTCAGAGTTGGCGCGATATTGCCACCTGGAATCGGCAGGACAACATAGGCCAGACCCTGAAGGATAGTAGCTGTACTGAGGGTCATGACCAGAGGATGGACACCCGCAACGGCAACACCTAATCCATTGACTATGCCGACGGCTATGCCCATGGCGAGCGCCAAAGCAACGGCGAGAGTTGGGTCGGGATTCGTGGCCACGATACAGGCGGCAATGCTCAACACGGAACCCACCGACAGATCAATACCGGCCACCAATGTGACAAACAACTGACCTAAAGAAGCAATCAGCAGTGCAGCAATCTGTCCACTGAAGTTCAGCAAGTTTTGCGGTTCGCGAAAATCTTCGGTCGTAAGTGCGAGTACGCCAATCAACACCACTGGCAAGCCCAGCGTGTATCGGGTCATGCCGGATCGGCCCATGCTCATGCTGTTCCCCTTTGATTGTTGTTGAGTTGCAATGACGATTGCGACGGGTCTCGCAACGCGAAGCCCAGCAACACCTCCTCTGTTGCATCTTCTGCCCTGACGTCTGCAGCGACGCTGCCTTCGCGCACCACCAGAATCCGGTCGCACAAACCGATCAGTTCCGGCAAGTCACCCGATACGACGAGAATCGCACCACCGTCCAAGGTGAATTGCCTCAACAGACCATAAATCTCGGCCTTGGCGCCGACATCTACACCCCGCGTTGGCTGCTCAACCAGCAGGATGCGAACGTTCGCCGCAAGCCAACGGCCCAGCATCACTTTTTGCTGGTTGCCTCCCGACAAGGATCCAACGAGGGCTGCTGGATGGGTGTGAAGATGCATGCGTCTAGCGAGTCCGCCAATCAACCCTTGATCGCGAGTTGCGGGACGCCACAGTGCAGTCTTTCGCAAAGGACCAAGCCAGACATTTTCCTGAATGGGCAAATCCAAATACAGTCCCTCGGACTTTCGATCCTCCGGCATCAGTGCCACACCTCGCCGGACTGTCCGGGCGGTTCCCAAACTGTGTTCAAGACGGCTCGCTACCTGATGCTCGTCATACACGGATATGTCTCCTGTGGCACTGACATGGGCTCCGGCCAGTGTCCGAATGATTTCCCGTTGACCTTGGCCTTCAAGCCCTGCGATTCCGACAATTTCGCCCTGATGCAACGAAAAGGCGACGGGCCGCCGCCCTGTCTTGACCGTGAGATTTTTCACGGTCAGCGCCAACTTTCCACTGTCTGCAGCCGTCCGTGGGGGAAACAAGGCCTCAAGCTCGCGACCCACCATCAGCGTTACCAGCCTCTCAGGACTTAAAGCGGCAATTGGCTGCGTCGTTACATGCCTCCCGTCCTTCAGGACGGAGACTGTGTCACAAAATCGGAAAATTTCTTCAAGCCTGTGGCTGATGTAAAAAATCAGTTTCCCGCTCTGTTTGAGCGCCTTGAGCAGCCCCTCCAGCTTGTCTACCTCGGCCCGGTTTAGCGGCGCTGTCGGCTCATCGAATATGAAAACTTCCGCCTCAGCCTGCAAGCCTTTGGCTATCTCCAGAAGCTGCTGCTCACCCACGGTGAGACTGCTGCATAACCTGTCTGGGTCCAGGTCAATTCCGGTTCGCGCAAGCACTGCACTGGCCGATCGCCGAATTGCGCGATGATCGAGAAAGCCCAACCGTACAGGCTCCCTCCCCAGGCAGAGATTCTCAGCCACGGTCAAGTTTGGCAAAACCGTCAGCTCCTGAAATACCGTAGAAATTCCAGCGGCCCGTGCATGGGCCGGGGTCGACAGCCGCAGCTGTCGACCCTTGAACCAAATCTCCCCCTGGTCAGGTTCATGCACACCGGCAAGGAGCTTCATCAACGTGGACTTTCCAGCACCATTCTCACCGGTGATGGCATGAATCGACGACGGATGACCCGCAAGGCTCACAGCGCTGAGGGCAGCCGTGTGACCGAACGACTTCGACACCTGATGCAGCAACACCAGTGCCGATGGGTCCGGAGACTTCAAGACTTGGTTCATCGCAAAATCAACGTTTGAACAACTCAACGACCTTCGCCTCGGGCAACGTAGTCGGCATCCAGTACGAATCGTTCAGGTCTGGACGATAGAACTTGTCAAGCTGATCGCGCGTGATGGGAGCCGGCATGGAGAAGTACGACCGATTCAAGGGCTTGCCTTCAAGAAGTCCCACAGAAGCCCGCACAACCGCCGCACCCAATCCAGGCGTGAACGTCGGAGCAACGCTCTTCACGCCAGATTCTTTCCAGGCGCGCAAGAAACCATTGTTGGCCTCTCCAGTCATCGGCACCAATGCCTTGCCTGACTCCTTGAAGACATCGATACAAGCGCGAGTCATCTCGGCACCGGAGAACCAGATACCATCCACAGGCTGGCCCGAGAGAACCAGGTTCTCGCACAGTTGCTTGCCTTTTGCATAGTTCCAATCACCAAAAACTTCGCTGGTGATCTTCAGGCTCGAACCGTCGATCGCCTTGCGAAAGCCTTCATAGCGCAACTGTTCTTCGTCCACGCCAGCGATGCCACGAAATACCCACAGATTTCCTTTGCCATTGAGTTCACGGCGCAGGAATTCACCGCCCTGTTGCCCGAACACCCGACCGCCAGCCCAGACTTCGGTGGTTGACTGCGCAGCGCGTCCATAGGCACCAAATGTGACGACCGGAATGCCCAGCTTGGCTGCCTTTTCGATGAGCGGTGTGCCCGTGGCCTGCGAGATGGGTCCAATGATCAGGATGTCAATTTTCTTTGTCAAAAGATCTTCGACGTCGGCCACCTGCTTGGCTGGTTGCCAATTGGCTTCAGTGAAGATGAAGTCCTTGATATTCTTGTTTTGCGAAGCTGTAAAACGCATTTCCTGAATCATTTGAACAATCCAACTATTGCCAACGCCGGCAAAAGAGACACCCACACGCCAGGGGCCGGCTTTCTTGAACTGACCAGGCTTGGTTTGTTCCGCCGAGGTTGCGGTCAACAGGCCCCCGGGCAACAACTCAACATCCGCCGCATGTGCTGCTGCAGCACCCAATAGCGTGAACGCCAGCAAGGTTTTTTTGAACTTCTTAGAAATTGCAATCATCTCAGTCTCCTAGTTGATCCACTAACACCCGCCCCGTCGCAAGGGCATGAATTGACTAACAGAGATCCCGCGCTGGAGATCGTCCATCGTCGCTAAGCGACATACCGACAAACTTGTTGAAATTCAATTCAAGCGATATAGCAACGCTTTCAAGAAGTCATCCGCCAATCGCACGGTTCACCCACGCAACCAGGTTCGCAATGACCTCGGCTCGATTCGTCTCATTCAAGACCTCATGCCGCGCACCACCGTAAACGTGCGTTGAGAGGTCAAGAAATCCGGCGAGACGAAGCCGCTGCACCAGCGGATCGAACCAGACCAGGTTGTTGTTGACAGGATCCTTGTCGCCAGTGAAAAGATAGAGTGGCAAGTCCTTGCGAATGCCGCCAAACTGCGACATGTCAGCTGTACGATTTCCATGTTCAAAGATGGACATGAGCGAGGCCTCCGTCAAAGGGAAGCCGCAGAGCGGGTCGGCCAAATAGGCGGCTGGCACCGATGGATCACGACTCAGCCAGTCCACTGGCGTTGCGGGATTCTCAACAGCCGAATTGGCACCTTCAAGTGTCCAGCCCGAGGTGCGCAGGTCAAGCATCTCCAAAGCTGTCGTGCCTGACAATGCAACCGCATCCACCAGAGCCGAATGGTCAAGCAGATAGAGTTGCGCAGCGAACGAGCCCATGCTGTGCGCCATCATCAAAAGTGGAATGCCCTGATGACGTTGGCGCAAGTGGCGCGTCACAACCGCCATATCATCCGACAAGGCTTGGAATCCCCTGGGACCAAAGTCGCCCAGCGTCCCACCATCGAGCGCCGATTGACCGTGTCCCCTGTGTTCGCATGCATAGACCACATACCCTTGATCGACCAGGGCTTGCGCAACATGACGGTAGCGGCGTGAATGTTCGGCCATTCCGTGCACGACCTGTATCACGCCACGAGGCGTAGCGTCGCAATGCCATGCATAGGCCTCGATGAGGTAACCATCCTGCGCTTCAATACTAAAACGAACTTCTTTTGCGTTCATAGTCTCTCTCCTTGTTCCTTGGACTAGCGTGTGCTTGTGTTCATAAATATTAGTCTTGGGGGTCTCTCATGTCAGTCGGAACAATCCGGCAAGCGTGTAAGAAAGTTCCGATTCGTCACCATCGCAACTTGCCAGAAGGGGGCGCATCCATGCGGCCATATCGCACCCATGGAGCCACGCGCGAAAAGCTGATCCTTTGCACAGCGTTGCCAAAAACTTTCGTAAATTCGCGACAGTGAATATCGGAACCTTCCTAGTGCTGCAACAGAAAGTTCTTACTTTCAAAGCAATCCTGGCGACCTAAGCTTGAATCATTTCAAGCACCACCAGGGAAACCACAATGAAAAACGCGCCCCGAAAAGCTAAACGCACGACCAGTGCCTACGACTATCAATTGCTGATCAAGCAGCTGCTGCATACACCGCTGGCCAATGCGCCGGATAACGAGATCGTCTATCGAGAGCTGTATCGCTACACCTACCGCGACCTGTCCGCTCGCATTGGCAAGCTGGCCAACCTTCTGCAATCACTGGGTGTCAACGAGGGCGACACCGTCAGCATCATGGACTGGGATAGCCATCGCTACCTGGAAAGCTACTTTGCCATTCCCATGATGGGCGCCGTGCTGATGATGGTCAATGTCAGACTCTCCAGCGAACAAATCGCCTACACCATCGACCACAGTGGCGCATCCACCTTGCTGATTCACGCCGACTTCCTGGATGTGATCACATCCATTCAGGATCGCCTGCCCAAGCTGCAGCGCATCGTTGTTCTGCAGGACGAAACACCCGCCTCGACCACGCTGAAGGTCGCAGGGGAATACGAATCGCTCATGAACCAGGCGCGCACCCAGTTTCACTTCCGCGATTTCGACGAAAACTCACTGGCCACAACCTTCTACACCACGGGCACAACCGGCCTGCCCAAGGCCGTCTACTTCAGTCACCGACAGATCGTTCTGCACACGCTGGCCACCAGCTCCGCACTCTCGGCCAGCCCGGAGCACCAGCGTTTTCACCGCGGCGACGTCTACATGCCCCTGACCCCCATGTTCCATGTGCACGCCTGGGGTCTGCCCTATGTCGCCACCCTGATGGGAGTCAAGCAGGTCTACCCCGGACGCTTTGCACCGCAGCGTGTAGTGACCCTGGTCAAGAAGGAGAAAGTGACGTTCTCGCACGGCGTGCCCACTGTGTTGCAGATGGTTTTATCGGAGGCCAAGGGCACCGACTTTCGCGGCTGGAAGATGGTGTCCGGCGGCGCCGTCTTGCCGCCCAGTTTGTGTTTGCAAGCATTGGAGAAAGGGATCGACATCTTCACCGGCTACGGCATGTCCGAGTCGTGCCCAATGTTGACGCTGGCGCAGGCATCGGAACCCGCGAAACATGCCGAGGGCACAAGCAACGACATGGACTTTCGCATCCGCGCTGGCTGGTCAATTCCTCTGGTGGAGTTGCGCGTGGTGGACGAGCAAATGCGTGATGTGCCTCGCGACGGGGAATCCGTGGGTGAAGTCGTGGTGCGCGCTCCGTGGCTGACACAGGGGTACATGTCCAATCCGGTGGCATCGGAAGCACTGTGGCAAGGCAGCTATCTGCACACCCAGGACATGGGACGCATTGATGCGACGGGTTGCCTCAGACTGGTGGATCGCATCAAGGATGTGATTAAGACTGGCGGGGAATGGGTTTCATCGCTCGATCTTGAACAACTTCTGGCCACCCATCCCGGCGTTGCAGATGTCGCCGTCATTGGCATTCCAAGCGAAAAATGGGGCGAACGACCGATTGCAATTGTGGTGCCAAAACGTGAATTCTTCGACACCCTCACGGGGGCTGATCTTCTCGAACTTGTCGCCAACAAAGCTGCAAAAGGCCTCATTTCCAAATTTGCCGTGCCTGACCATGTTCACCTTGTTGTGTCAATCGACAAGACCAGCGTAGGCAAACATGACAAGAAGGCATTGCGACGCAAATTCACTTGACTCCACTTACCGTTTTCCCAGCGATGCCACGTTTTCTATCTCAAACCTCAGGAGAAAGTACTGTGAATCAACTAAAAATATCGACACGATTGGTCCTGCTGGTTGGCTTGCTCTCCAGCATGCTCGTTGCTGGCGCGGCCATGGGCTTGTACGGCATTGCCAAAACAAGTGATGGTTTGAAATCAGTTTATGAGGATCGCACCTTGCCGATGGCCCACCTCAGCGAGGTACTGCGTCTGGAACAGCGCAATCAAGTGTTGCTTGGGGGCTCATTGAATTATGTAGACGCGGGGACGATTACCAAAAATTTGGCAGAACTTGAGCTGAACGCGACCCAGGCGAACAAACTCATGGCCATCTACACAAACCGGACACTGACCCCAGAGGAAGCGCCAATAGCCAAGGCTTTTTCGGAGAACCGCCATCAATACGCAGAAAAAGGACTCAAGGCTGCTTCTAAAGCGCTTAGGGAAAACAACGTCAGTGAGGCCCAGACTTTATTCTCCGGCACGGTGGGTCCGCTCTTTGAGAAGATGCGCGAAAGTTTGAAGCCCATTCTCAAACTTCATCTCAACGAAGCCAAAATCGAATATGAGACGGCGGTAAAACGCTCCAACACAATTCTGTGGGTTGCCATTTCTGCACTGTTGGTCAGTCTGCCCGCTGCAGCGATATTGAGTTTTTTCATGATCCGCAATCTGTCGCGATCATTGAATCGTGCAGTGGAAGTTGCCGATGCCATTACACAGGGTGATCTGACCGAGTTCATTCAATCAAAGGGAAAGGATGAATTGGCGCTGCTCATGCAATCCCTGGCGCGCATGAGTGACGCCCTTGTCAAGGTCGTGTCGAGTGTTCGCCATGGCTCCGAAAGCGTTGCCAACGCCAGCTCTGAAATTGCACAAGGCAACCACGACCTCTCGGCTCGCACAGAACAGCAGGCCAGCGCATTGGAGGAAACGGCAGCGTCCATGGAGGAGTTGGGTTCAACCGTCCGACAAAATGCGGACAGTGCCAATCAGGCCAACCAGCTGGCCATACGCGCATCCAACGTTGCAATCGAAGGTGGCCATGTGGTCAGCCAGGTGGTGGAAACCATGAAAGGCATCAACGAGTCATCCCGCAAAATTGCGGACATCATCAGTGTGATCGACGGCATTGCATTTCAAACCAATATTCTCGCGCTGAATGCAGCGGTCGAGGCCGCGCGGGCAGGGGAGCAGGGGCGTGGTTTTGCCGTAGTGGCGTCAGAGGTCAGGTCCTTGGCCGGCCGTTCCGCCGAAGCCGCCAAGGAAATCAAATTATTGATTGGTGCCAGTGTTGAACGCGTTGAACACGGCACCGCTCTGGTGAATCAAGCGGGTACAACCATGACCGAAGTGGTGAGCAGCATAAAACATGTCACAGACATCGTTGGCGAGATCAGTGCCGCTGGAAACGAACAGGCCTTGGGTGTGGCGCAGGTGGGCGAGGCTGTAGCGCAAATGGATCAAACCACACAACAGAATTCGGCCTTGGTTGAAGAAATGGCAGCGGCAACCAGCAGCTTGAAGGGCCAGGCGGAAGAGCTTGTACACACTGTCGCCATATTCAAACTGATTCATAAGGACGAAGCGCTTGCTCTGCCCAAGGCTTCGCCTGCTTTAATCACAACGCCATCCAAACCGGGCGTCGATACCAGAATTCGTGTCCATGCGCGAGGCGCGAAAAAGGACTGGAAAACCTTTTAGGCCCGGCACAGCCTCCCTCACGGGCTCCTCGGGCAACGCACTGCACATGAGCCTGCTCAACTGTCAGGCGATGACTACCGATACACGGAACTTTCAGTCAGTACAGAACTACATTTCGTTGGAGAAAAATGATGCTGATAAGTCGCCTGCTTGCCGGATTCAAGCGCATTTCCCCCTCATCGCGCAGTGGTGACAGCGAAGGAAAATTCGAACGAATATTTCATGCCAGTACCGATTGGATTGTCATTACCCGGGTCAGCGACCGGGTCATCGTGGAGGCCAATCAGGGCATGGAGACCATTGCGGGTTACCCGCCTTCCGAAGTCCTGGGTCACTCCATGGCTGAACTCAACGTATGGGTCCATCCCGAACAACGCATCAAACTGATGAACGAACTGCTGCGGACAGGTGCGGTCCGCAATGCAGTTGTGCAGTTTCGCCACCGTGACGGCTCCGCGCGGGACTGCATTCTCAACGCCACCCTCGTCGCCTTGCACGGCTGCAAGCACTCGCACGTGCTGTGGATCGCCCGCGACGTCACCGAACAAAACGCGGTCTACAAGCAATTCCGGGCTGCGTTTCAATTGACACCCGACGCCATGCTGATGGCCCGGGTGAGTGACGGCTGCTTCGTCGAAGTCAACACCGCCTTTGAAGAAATTACGGGTTGGCATCGAAATCAGGCCATCGGGAAGACATTTGACACGCTGGACATCTGGCTGGACACCCAGCAACGAGCTGAGATTTTTCACCTTATCCAGACTCAGGGGGCGGCACACGATCACCACATGCTTCTGAAGACCCGCAACGGCGAATTGCGCGATGTCATGCTGCACGCGGCCGGCTTTGAAAACGGGGATGAGTCCTACATGTTCTTTGTACTCAGGGATGTCACTGACGCAAGGCTTGCGGCCAACGCGTTGCAAAAAAGCGAGGCGCGATTTTCACGCATGTTTGACCTCTCTCCCTTGCCCATGGGGTATTTAAGCGATGCGGATGAATTTTCTTCAACCCAATGGAACCAAGCCTGGTTCAAGGCTTTTGGGTTTGACCCATCGGCCTCGCAGGGGCAATCCGGGCTTGCACTTAACATCTGGGTCAATCAACGGGAGCGCTCGGATTGGTTGGAACGTTCGGTACGCGGTGAAGCGATCGATGACCTGGAGTTGCAGTTGCGGCGAGCGGATGGAGAACTGCGCTGGATTTCGATGTCCAGCCGCTCCTTCGTGGAGCCCACGCGCACCCTGGTCTTGTTCACATTCTTCGACACTACCGAGCGACGACACCATCAGGAGGAAATTTTGGCGCTCAACACCCAACTGGAGGCTCGCGTTGCCCGGCGCACTGCCGACCTGCAGGATACCAACGCGGAATTATCACAAGCACTTGAGACCCTCAAAATGGCCAAAGACCAGCTCGTTCAATCGGAAAAGCTGGCAGCCTTGGGTTCTCTGGTCGCCGGTGTGGCGCACGAGTTAAATACCCCGGTTGGCAACGGCTTGACGACGGCAAGTTCGCTGGACTACCGTGTCCAGGAATTCACTGCCCTGTTTGACAACGGAATGAAGCGCTCAGACTTGCGAAATTTTCTGGATTCGACGCGTCAGGCGGCGGATATTCTGATTCGCAATCTGTCACGGGCCGGCGCCCTTGTCGAGAGCTTCAAGCAAATTGCCGTGGATCAAACCAGTTCGCAGCGCCGGCAATTTTTTCTGTCGACTGCGGTATCAGAAATTCTGCTTACGCTCCAGCCCAGCATCCGTCAATCTGCATGCGTCGTTAGCGCAGATGTTGCCGACGGATTGCAGCTGGACAGCTATCCTGGCCCGCTGGGTCAGGTCCTGACCAACTTGATCAATAACGCGATCGTGCATGGGTTCGATTCTGGCCGCTCAGCCGGCAACATCAAGATACATGCAGAGGCGATGGATGAGAACCATATCGTGCTCCTGGTATGTGACAGCGGACGCGGCATCCAGGCAGCTGACATTGGGCGTGTATTTGAGCCCTTCTTCACAACGCGCCTGGGTCAGGGTGGATCAGGCCTGGGTTTGCATATCGTTCACAACATCGTCACTGGATTGCTGGGAGGCCACATCGACGCATCCAGTCGGGCTGGAGAAGGGGCCACGTTTTCACTCAGACTGCCGATGATCGCCCCCGCACAGATCACCCGGGAATAATTCGGTGGCGAATGGCATACCTCACCAATTCGGCGTTATTTTCCACACCCAGCTTGCGAAGAATGCGCGTGCGATACGAGCTGACAGTCTTCACACTGATGAACATTTTCACACCAATGTCAGTTAAAGAATTTCCCTGCACCATCAGGGTCATGATCTGATTTTCACGCGCTGACAGCGTATGGTGGGGTGGTTGGTCACCGGGTGTTTCCGTCTGCATCAAGAGGCGTTCTGCCGCGATGCTTGTAAGGTAACGCTTGCCGCTGGCGACCTCTCGGATCGCCCGAATCAATTCGTCCGCCTCGACATCTTTCGTCAGGTATCCGCTGGCGCCAGCCCGCAGGGCCACCAGTGCGTATTGCTCAGCAGGATACATGGACAGAAGAAGCACCGGCAGGTCAGGAAATTCAGCCCGAATCGACTGCATGGATTCAAGGCCACTTCTTCCCGTCATGTTGACGTCGAGCAAAACGACTTCAAACTTTGCACGGCGAAGCTTTGAGAACATCTCGGGTATGTCTTTGGCCTCATCCTCAACGCGAAGATCACTTTCATCCGAGAGAAGCCGGCGCAAGCCTGTGCGAAATATCGTGTGATCATCAACAACAAGAACTCGGATCATGACGTCACAGGGATTACAAGCCGCAAACGCGTCCCCCCATATTCCTGAGGCTCAAGCTCCAGCACGCCACCCAAATCGCGCGCGCGCTCCTTCATGCCAAGAACACCGCGAGCACCAATTCGATAGTTGCCGTCGAATATCCCCTCACCATCATCAAGCATCTCCAACATCAACTCGTCATCCTGCTGCACAAGTTGGACGTCAACATGCTGTGCCTGGGCGTGCTTGGCTATGTTGGTCAAACCTTCCTGAAAGATTCGATAAACGCCAGTGGCTCTGGCCGAACTGATGGGGATCAACTGATCGCCCGCATGGAATTGACAATTGATGTCGTGGCGTGCAGCAAACATATTCAATTCCCGCTCCATCGTAGCGGCCAAGCCGAGATGGTCAAGACCGCTGGGGCGGAGTTCCTCGGACATATCTCGCACAGTCTGAATAGCTTCCTGTGTGACCTGCATGAGGTCTTCGGTGATCACTTTAAGTTCTGGCTCAGTGACCCGGCGAATGATCCTGGTGATATCCATCTTGATGGACGCGAGCAGGCCTCCAAGTACGTCATGGAGTTCCCGGGCAAAGCTTGCCCGTTGCTGCTCACGATCCCGATTGATTTGCGCGGCCAACTCCTGCAAATCTGTACGCATTTGGCGCAATTCTTCCTCTCGGCGAACACGCTCTGTCACATCAACCCCAACCCCCACAATGGCGGGTTCGCCGCGATATTTCATCCGGGTTCCGTGCACCTCCAGCTGCACAATGTGTCCCTTCTTGTGAATTGCCGGAGTCACATACCGCACGCTGGCAATATCACCGCTGATGCGCCTGCGGTACATGCTGAGAGACTGCTCAATGAAGTAGGCAGGGACAATCTCACGCAGTGATTTTCCTTCCATCTCCACCTTGCTCATCCCCACAAAACTCGCCCATGTCGCGTTGGAATAGACAAACTTCTCGTTCTGAATAACGTACACGCCCGCGATGGATTGCTCTACGATGGCCTGAAACGACAGCTCGGAATAATCAGACGACTCGTGATCTGGCATGAGGATTGGGACGCTTAGCATTCTTCAGAAAATGTATCTGAGCGTCGATGCACCGTCAAGTCAAATTCCAGGACTGTTCAAGCAGATGAATTCAGAATAATCTGACTTGACATTGACACTTGCAGCTTGATCGTTGGCAAAGTGGATCTGATTTCGATAAAACCAATTTCGACCATTGACCAGGCGCGAACATCCGGGTTTGCTGCTCAACAGCTGAAAATCGTCCAGCCCAAATACCAAATCACTCCACCGTCACGCTCTTGGCCAGGTTACGCGGCTTGTCCACGTCGGTGCCTTTGGCGCAGGCGGTGTGATAGGCCAGCAATTGCAGAGGCACCACATGCAAGAGTGGTGACAGTTCGCCGTAGTGCTCGGGCATGCGGATCACATGCAGGCCTTCGCCGGACTCGATTTTGGTGTCGGCATCGGCCAGCACATACAGCACGCCGCCGCGGGCACGCACTTCGTGCATGTTGCTTTTGAGCTTTTCCAGCAGCGCATCATTGGGCGCCACAGTCACCACCGGCATGGCACTGGTGACCAGTGCCAGCGGGCCGTGCTTGAGCTCGCCCGCCGGGTAGGCTTCAGCATGGATATAGCTGATCTCCTTGAGCTTGAGCGCGCCTTCCAGGGCAATGGGGTAGTGCAGGCCACGGCCCAGGAAAAGGGCGTTGTCCATCCTGGCAAAATCTTCCGCCCAGGCGATGACTTGCGGCTCCAGTGCCAGCACCGCCTGCAAGGCAGCAGGCAGGTGGCGCATGGCTTTCAGATGGCGCGCTTCTTCGGCCTCACTCAAATTACCCTTGGACTGGGCCAAGGCCAGCGTCAGCAGGAACAGGCCCGCCAACTGTGCAGTAAAAGCCTTGGTGGAGGCCACGCCAATCTCGATGCCGGCGCGGGTGATGTAGGCCAGTTCGCATTCACGCACCATGGCGCTGGTGGCCACGTTGCAGATGGTCAGCGTGTGGGTCATGCCCAGGCTCTGGGCGTGGCGCAATGCGGCCAGTGTGTCGGCGGTCTCGCCCGATTGGGTGATAGTGACGACCAGCGTGCGGGGGTTGGGGACTGAATCGCGGTAGCGGTATTCGCTGGCCACCTCCACTTGCGTCGGAATCTTGGCAATGCTCTCCAGCCAATACTTGGCGGTGCATCCGCTGTAGTAGCTGGTGCCGCAGGCCAGAATCAGGACCGAATCAATGTCCTTGAACACCCGCGCCGCACTCACGCTGCCGTCAAACAGCTCGGGCACGATGCCGTCCACGCCTTCCAGCGTGTCGGCAATGGCGCGGGGTTGCTCAAAAATCTCTTTCTGCATGTAATGACGGTATGGGCCCAGTTCGGCCGCACCGCTGTGTGCCTGCACGGTTTTGACCGGACGCTGCGCTGCGGCGACCGGCTTGTAGGCCTTGTCAATCAACCAGTACTTGCCCAGCTGGATGTCCACCACGTCTCCTTCGTCCAGGTACACGATCTGATCGGTCACCCCGGCCAGGGCCATGGCATCGCTGGCCAGAAAATGCTCTTGCCCGTCTTTGCCCACGCCCAGAATCAGCGGCGAGCCGGCGCGTGCGCCAATCAGGCGATGCGGCTCATCCTTGCAGAACACGGCAATGGCGTAAGCGCCATGCAACTGGGGAAGCGCGGCCTTGACCGCTTCAAACAGGTCACCGTCATACAGGCTGTCAATCAGGTGGGCAATGACTTCGGTGTCAGTCTGGCTGTGAAACGCATAGCCCTTGGCTTGCAAGGCGGCGCGCAGTTCGTCATGGTTTTCAATGATGCCGTTGTGCACCAGCGCGATGCGGCCCGGGCGGCTGGCGGCATCTGCTCCCGTGCCATGGCTGAAATGGGGGTGCGCGTTGTGCACCACAGGCGCACCGTGGGTCGCCCAGCGGGTGTGCGCAATGCCGGTGCCGCCTTCGAGATGGGTGGAAGCCACCTGCTCGGCCAGTTCGGCTACCCGAGCCGTGCTGCGGGCGCGCTGCAAGCCGTTGGCATACACCGCCACGCCACAAGAGTCATAGCCGCGGTATTCCAGCCGGGCCAGACCCTGTACGAGGACGGGAACGATGTTGCGGGTAGATACTGCTCCGACGATGCCACACATGGACTGCTCCTGAAATTAGTGGCGCAATGGTAAAAGCAAGACAAAGAAATATGTTGGCAAAATTTGGCATTTATTGGACTTATATTTCATAAAAAATATACATTGTTGAATTATTCCAATAACATAACAAAAATGGAACAAATAGACATAGATGCGATTGACCTCCAACTGCTGGACCAGCTCCAGCGCGATGCCTCACTCAGCAACCAGGCTTTGGCAGAGCGGATTCACATCTCGCCACCCACCTGTTTGCGCCGGGTGAAGCGGCTGCGCGAGGCCGGCCTGATTGAGCGGGAAATTGCGGTGCTCAGCGTGGACCGGCTGGCCCACGTGGCCGGCCACAGCCTGTGCGCGATTGTCGAGATCACGCTGGACCGCCAGGACAATGCCGCGCTGGAAGCCTTTGAGCAACGCGTCGCCACCGACGAGGCCGTGCAGCAGTGTTACCGGGTTTCGCCGGGGCCGGACTTTTGCCTGGTGGTGCACACCGCGCACATGCCGGATTACCTGGCGCTGGCGCAACGCTTGTTCACCAGCGATGCCAACGTGCGCAATGTCAAAACCTATTTCAGCGTGAAGCGCAGCAAGTTTGGGGCGCGGGTGCCCCTGCCAGCGGCAGTGTGAAGCTGACGCTGCAGCCTGCATCGGGTGCGCCACTGGCCCACACCGCGCCACCGTGGCGTTCGACGATCTTGCGGGTCAGGGCCAAGCCCATGCCAATGCCCTCAAACTCGCGGGAACTGTGCAGGCGCTGAAACGCATGAAACAGCTTGTCGACGTACTGCGGGTTGAATCCCACCCCGTTGTCTTTCACCGTCAAGGCGCACAGGCCGCCGTCATGGGCCTGCCAGCTGATCTCGATCCGGGCTAACGCTCGGGTGCCGCTGAACTTCAGGGCATTGGACAACAGATGCACCAGCACTTGGCGGATCAGCAAGCCATCACCTTGCAGTGGCGGGAAATCCGGTGCCACCTGCCATTCAAAAACGTGCCCGTCCAGGGCCGGGGGCAAACTGGCGCGCACATCTCGAATCAGCGCAGCCATATCCAGCGCAGACAGTTGCACATCAACCCGGGCCAGGCGCGATAGCTCCATCAGGCCGTCGATCTGTTGCCCCATTTGCCGTGCGGCGTGGCTCACGGTATCCAGATGCGAGATTAAAAGCGCGGGGGGCTGATCACCCAGGTCTTCCTTGATGATCTTCACATAGGCGTTCACGTGGCGCAGTGACGCCCGCAGGTCGTGCGACACCGAGTAGGTGAAGTCTTCCAGCTCGGCACGGGCCTGCCCCAGCTCGCGCTGGAGCCGCTCGTTCTCCTGCTGCAGGGCCTGTGGCGTGTCGGTCATTTCTTGGGACGTGTCCAGTTGGCGATGCTCACCTGCTTGCCGCGCGCCACGCTCAGGGCGCCGGCCGGTGTATCTTTGGTGATGGTGGAGCCACCGCCCACTGTGCCGCCCGCGCCGATGGTGACCGGGGCCACCAGCACGCAGTTGCTGCCAATGTGCACGTCAGCCTCAATCACCGTGCGGTGCTTGAAGGCGCCGTCGTAGTTGGCCGTGATACTGCCCGCGCCGTAGTTCACGCGCTCACCCACCACGGCATCGCCCAGGTAGGCCAGGTGGTTGGCCTTGGCGCCCTTGGCCAGCGTTGAATTCTTGACCTCGACGAAGTTGCCGATGTGCACCTCATCGCCCAGTTTGGCACCCGGGCGCAAGCGGGCAAACGGGCCAATCAGCGCGCCGGCACCAACCTCAATATGGCCTTTGCTGCCGGGCTTGTCGCCTTCGATATGGGTGAAGGGATGGATCACCGCGCCGGCACCGATGGTGACGTTGGAGATGACGCAGTTCGCACCGATCCTGACGCCCTCGCCCAGCACCACCTGGCCCTCGAACACGCAGTTCACGTCAATCGACACGTCCTGTGCGCACTGCAGGCTGCCGCGCACATCAAAGCGCGCCGGATCGGCCAGACGCACGCCTTGCTCCATCAACTGCAGGGCAATGCGCTTCTGGTAAGCGCGCTCCAGTGCAGCCAGTTGCACCGGGCTGTTCACGCCCTCCACCTGCAGGGCATCGGCAATCTTGTGGGCCACCACCGGCACGCCATCGGCCACAGCGAATTTCACAATATCGGTCAGGTAGTACTCGCCCTGGGCATTCTTGTTGTCCAGCCGCACCAGCCAGGCTTTGAGCCGGGCTGCCGGCACGGCCATGATGCCGCTGTAGATCTCGGTGATGGCGCGCTGCGCCTCTGTGGCGTCCTTGTGCTCGACGATGGCCTGCACCACCTCGCCCTGGCGCACGATGCGCCCGTAGCCCGTGGGGTCAGCAAAATCGATGGTCAGCAGCGCCAGCTTGTTGCCGCCGCAGGCTGCAATCAGGGCGTGCAGGGTGTCTGCGCGCGTCAAGGGCACATCGCCTGAGAGCACCACCACCATGCCGTCATCGGGCAAGGCGGGCACTGCCTGCTGCACCGCATGGCCGGTGCCCAGCTGCGGCTCCTGGCGCACAAAATCGATGTCAAAACCGGCTGTAGCCTTCGTGGAACCTGACAGAGCCGCTTCAACTTCTGTAGCACCATGACCGGTAATCACCACCACCCGGCGTGCCGAAAGCTCGGCTGCGGTGTCCACCACATGCTGCAGCAGTGCACGACCGGCCAAAAGGTGCAACACTTTGGGCAGTTTGCTTTTCATCCGTGTGCCCTTGCCTGCGGCCATGATCACCACATCCACTGCACCTGCCGCTTTGCCACTTGCTGAGTTACCTGTCATGCCTGTCTCCATTCGTTCAACGATCCGACTGTTTCCAATTTTTCACATTATCGGTGCGCCCGCCAGGCTGTTCCTGAGCCTGCTGCTGGTCGTGGCGCTATCCGGCTGCAGCGCCGTCAAGCTGGGCTACAACAATGCACCGTCGCTCAGCTACTGGTGGCTTGACAGTTACCTGGATTTTGACGACGCGCAGTCCCTTAAAGTGCGCGCAGACTTAGGCACGCTACAGGACTGGCACCGGGCCAATGAGCTGCCGCTGTACGTCGCCCTGCTTGAAAAGCTGCAGCGCATGGCGCCCGCCAGCACCACACCCGAGCAGGTGTGCAATCTGGCTGTGGAATTGAGGGGCCGCGTGCAAGTCGTCCTCGATCAGGCCGAGCCCGCGGTGGCCGCGCTGGCGCCAACTTTCAAGGCCGAACAACTCGAGCATCTGGCGAAGCAGTATGACAAACGCAACCAGAAATGGCGCGCCGAGTGGCTGGGTGAGAGCCCCGGCGAACGCATCGCACGGCGCATCAGGCAACTGGTTGAGCGCACCGAGATGCTCTATGGACGACTGGAAGAGCCACAACTGGCGGCGCTGCGCGCCAGCGAGACGGTGACCGCATTCGATGCCAGCCTGAGTTACCGGGAAGCAGTACGCCGCCAGCAGGACACGCTGCAAACCTTGCGGCAACTGCAAAACGGCGCGCCGGGCGATGCACGCACACGGACCGCCGTACACGCATGGTTCACGCGCGCCCTCAACTCACCCGATGCAGCCTACCGAAATTACCTGGCGAAGATGACCCAGGAAAGTTGCAAGGCCTTTGCCACACTGCACAACAGCGCCACGCCGGCCCAACGGGCACGGCTGCTGGAGACACTGAAAGACTATGAAACCGATGCACGGACGCTGATCACGGCAAAGCCCTAGCGCCAACGCCAGCGTCCGGGTTCAAAAATCAGGCTTGCAGGGCGGCCCACATTTCCTTGTCGCGCGCAGCAGTCCAGATACGGGGGTTCTTGATACCGCTGGCTTCGTCATACGCACGGCTCACATCGAATGGCAGGCAGTGCTCGTAGATGAACACATGGCCAAAGAGGGGGTCCATGCTTTTGCGGGTGTGGTCCATGGCGGCTTTCAGGTCCATGCCTTTGGCTGCAGCTTCCTGGCCACATTGGTACAGCGTTTCAACCCAGCGCTTGGTGTAATCCAGCGCCTTGTTGACATTGGCGGCGCCCTTCATGGCTTCGCCGCGGCCGGGCACAATCGCCTCGGCCTTGAGGGCACGCAGCACTTCCAGGGTGGCGGGCCACTCTGCCAACTGCGCATCGCCGGTGTAGACGCCCGCTTCGTACTCGACCAGATCGCCCGAGAACAGCACTTTTTCTTCTTCCACCCAGGCAATGGTGTCGCCACGGGTATGGCCAGGGCCCGGATGCCAGACCTGCACCTTGACGCCGCCCAGGTCCAGCGTGAGCTTGCCCGGCACTTCGCCGCGCGTGGGGTTGCCGCCACCAATCACCAGCGTGGGCCAGGTCAGGCCCGGCACCGAATCGGCACCCCGGAACAGGCGCGGAAAACGCTCCATCTCACTTTGCATGTCCTGCGCACCACGCTCGATGATGAGCTCAAGCGTGCCTTGGCTTGCTATTACTTCAGTAGCACCTTCGGCAGCATAGGCGCTGGCCCCCAGTACACGGACGGCATGATAATGGGTCAGCAGCACATACTTGATGGGCTTGTCGCTGACGGTGCGGATTTTGGCAATCAGGTCGCGCGCCATGGCGGGTGTGGCTGTGGCATCGCTCACCATGATGAATTTGTCGCCAATGATCACGCCCGAATTAGGATCACCCTCGGCGGTATAGGCCCAGCAGTGGGCGCTGAGCTGCTCGAAGGTGATTTTTTTGTCTTCCAGATCGGCTTGGGATGCGAAGGCTTTGGTGGGGGTGGTGCTGGTCATGAGGTTCTCCGTACAGACCTGTAGTTTACCTAAACGTAATTCATTACGTATTGGGAAATCTTCCGTGGGCCGCCTGGAGTAGATGTCGACTGGCAAGTGGGCGCGGTGGATGTCGCCTGCCGGCATACCTTGGAGTAGTCATGCGCCAGACAGAACTGAAATTGAGCGAAGAGAATCGCGCCACCATCGAAGCAATTCGCAGGCAAGAGGGGCATCAGGCGCGCGAGGTCACTCGTGCGCATGTGCTTGCCTGTCTGGATCAAGATATTCCAGAGTCTCAAATCATGGCTGTGCTCGGCATTGGCCGCACGGCTGTGTGGCGTGCTCGTGCTGCACGAACTTTACGCGCGCACAAAATCCAAAGTTGAATCCGTCATTTGCATTGATGAAAAAAGCTTGCAACTTATCGCACACCGTCGAGCACCATGGATCATGGCAGCGGACTGCCCAAGCAAGCATGACTACGAGTACGTACGCAATGGCATTACCAACCTGTTCATGGCTGTCGAGCCCAAGGCTGGGCAGCGAATCGTATCTGTCACCGAACGCCGGGAAAGGTGGACTTCGTCGCCTTCATCAAAGAACTGGAAACCTGATAAAAAACTTCTCAGCTTCCTGCGGCACGTTGCACCCGTACCAGTTCCATGCTGATGCGCGTTGTCCTGAACAGCCCTGTCGACAGGGTGTTCTCTTCCTTGATGGGCACAGGCAATTCCGGCACAACCCAATAGGTGCGGGTGGTGATGGTCTTGGTGTCCTTGCCCGTTGTGGTGTCGCTCGCCTCGACCCGGTATGCATCGAACGTCCCCGCTGCTACGGTAATCCTCTCGCGTGCAACTACGCGTCCTTCGCCGACGGTTGTCAGCTCACCGATGGCATCTGCCACGGCCTTGCTCAAATATCGCGCCTGATAGCCGATCTGCCAGGTCTTTCCAGGCTGCAACGGACCGGATGGTGTGATGTACTGCGGCGGCGTCAACACATAGCCGCGCACGGTGCCGAGGGCACCGCCCTGCAAGTCATACAGTTCCTCGGTGCCGCCCGGGTTCAGAGTGGACTTTTTCTGGAGGTGCACGATGCCGTTTTCAATGCCGACCACCGTGGCGACCTCGTTGGGGAGCGTATGCGAGAACTTCTTTTCGAACACGTCGCCCAGCCGGAACTTGTCCAGGCTGTAAGTCTGTGACTGCCCGCCAGCGCCGGCTCCCTGCACCATGAGCCGGCTGGCCGCGATATAGTTCAGGCGCGCATGCGCCGCTTCGGCGATAGTGCCGCTGGGGTACTTCTGGATGAAGGCGTAAAGGTCGTCAGCATTGGCGGAATTTTTGATGCGTTCCCACTCCACCAGCTCCTGCGAGAAGGCAGCTTGCAGCGCCTGCGGCTCGGGTCGCGGCTGGGCGACCACGCGTCCATCATTGAACTGGAAATCATCTTCCAAGCTGGTGCTCTCCCAGGGAATCTGCTTGCCGTGCGAAGCTTGCCGCACCGCGAAGCGCACACGCTTGAAGACGTCTTCGATGCGCGCCTGCGGCTTCTTCAGTTCACGCAGCAGGAACTGCGTGTACAGGCCGTTGCCCGACTTCTCGTCGCCATCGGCAGCCACATTACCCGGGGCGGTCGCATAGGCAAGAAAGGTGCCACTGGGCGCATCCAGCGGCGCCAGGCCCTTGCCCGTGGTAATGCCGCCGAATGGGTTGTCGCGGCAGGCGTCAAGCACGACAATGTTCATGCGGTTGCCCGCGGTCTTGAAGGCGGTGATGACGGAGCCAACATCCACCGTCTGGTCTGGAACATCCGCCGCTTTCGACAGCTTCGCGTCCACCGGCACCATGAAGTTGCGTGCGTCCATCTGCAAGCCGTGGCCGGCGTAGTACAGCATGCCCACCCCCTTCTTACCCTTCAGGCTGTCGCGGATCTTGCCCACTGCTTCGGCCATCTGTGCCTTACTGCCATCGCGAACCTCGATGACCGTGAAGCCGATGCTACGCAGCGTCTCGCTCATCGCCTTCGCATCATTCGCCGGGTTCAGCAGTGGCACCGAAGCATAGGAAGAATTGCCGATAACCAGCGCCACCCGCACATCACCCGGTGCTTGGGCCGAAACTGCGAAAGCGCACAGCGCCAGAGCGGAGAAAAGGGGTTTGAAAGAGAGTAGGTGCATAAGGTAGGGCCAATGGAAGAGCTTGCGAAGATAGGGATAGGCATTTTCAACCACTGGGGCCAAGTATGGCACCCCTCGATTCGCGTGAAACACTCGATTTGCTGCGCCACCCTCAGACTCACCACCAGAGTTTATTGTTCAGTAGAGTGATTTGCGATGCGCAGAGCCATCCCGCCACGGTGGCCCACGTCCGGGCTTATGTGCGCGGGTTCCGTGCATTCGCCTGTCGTCTAGTGATCTCCATGACATTCAAGTCAAAGCGCTCGAGGAGGGGATGCCCTACCAGACTTTGATCGCGAGCGTGCTGCACAAGTACGTAAGCGGGCGGTTGGTTAGTTTCAACGCTAAAGCGCGAAATCATGGTATTTCAATGACCGCTGCCTGGAATTCTGTGAGACCGCTTTTAGAAGCGGGTGCATGTTTTTATCCTTGACAACGGCCTTGTGTCGTGTGCTTTGAATTTTTTACCGACTTTGATTGCGTGGAACAACAGCCACGCAACTGGCAACGGAGTCCGTGCCGTGGTAGCGTCCAGACATGGCCACACCCCCTAACGAATTTGCCCGATATTGCTGTGATTTGCTGAGCGCAGTCGGCCCCTGCGTGGCCCGGCGCATGTTTGGCGGCTATGGCATCAGCACCGACGGCCTGACCTTGGCGATTCTGGTGGACCTGGGGGCGGGCGAAAAGCTCTGGCTCAAAGCCGACGAGACTTCGCGCCCGCAGTTTGAGGCGGCGGGCTGCGAACGCTTTACGTACCTGGCCAAAGGCAAGCCCATGGGCATGAACTACTACAGCGCCCCGGACGAAGCCATGGAGTCGCCGCCCTTGATGGCGCCTTGGGCCCGGCTGGCGCTGCAAGCCGCCCTGAAAGCGCGCCAGTCCAAGCCCAAGACCCAACGCCCGGTCAAACCCAAAGCACGAAAGGGCTGAACCAAGGTCAGGGGCCACCGGCGCAGGGCGTGTGCCCTGGCGGCAGGCAGCCATTCGAAATAAACCGGTGTCTCACCCGGCTGGGCACAGGGCTCAAACACCAGGCGCTGGCCGCCACGCACACCCACGCTCTGCCCGGCTTTCAGGAACTGGTCGCCCGACTCGTTGCCATGCCCGGTGTGCGGTCCGTCAAACGTAGCCCACACCTGTCCCTGCGCAATCTTCAGGACGCCTGCTGCGCGAGGCCGCAAGGTGATCGCCTGCCCTGACGCCAGTTTCCAGCACCCCGGAAAGGCGGGGCCAGCCAGAAACTGCTGCAATTGATGAAGATTTTCCGTGACCATGACAGACTCCATTGATGCGGTTTGGCATTGAATGATCGAACAATGGTGCTAGACCGTCCAATGAAATCGGGATATGCTATTCATTCCATTTACGCATCAATCAATGAACCAGGCCAAGCCACCCACCGCAGCGCCCCAGTTGGACAAGCATTTGCGGACCCGCCCCATTTCAGTGGGCCATCTGCGCGCTTTTGAGGCTGTAGCGCGCCACCTGAACTTTCGGGCGGCATCAGACGAATTGGCACTGACGCAAAGCGCAGTCAGCCGCCAGATTCAGGCCATGGAAGACGAAGTGGGCGTGAGCCTGTTTCTGCGGCACACCCGTGCCGTTGAGCTCACCGGAGCCGGCGCCCAGTTGCTGCGCGCGGTGCTGCCCTCACTGGAGCGCATGGACAGCGCGGTGCGGCTGATCCGGCGTAGTGCCGGACGCAAGAGCGTGGCCATCAGCACCTGGGCTTCATTCGCATCGATGTGGCTGATCCCCCGGCTGGAAGCCTTTCAGAGCGAGCATCCCGACATCGACATCCGCATTGACGCCACCGATGTGCCGGTGGATCTGGACACCACCGACATTGACCTGGCGCTGCGCTACACCAAACCCGGCAACGTGCCCGCCGGTGCCATTCGCATGTTTGGCGAGCAGCTGACCCCCGTGGCCAGCCCCTGGCTGCTCAAGAGCGGGCATGCGCTGAAACGCGGCGAGGATCTGGCGCATTTCGCCCTGATCGAAGCCAGCGACGCGCACCGCACGCAAAACCTGGAATGGCTCACCTGGCGGCGCTGGCTGGATGCGCACAAGTTCAAAAAGCTCGAACCCAAGCGCTGGTTGTATTTCAATTACGCCCACCAGATTGCGCAGGCGGCCCTGACCGGACAAGGGGTGGCGCTGACGCGCATGCCGCTGGTGGCAGACAGCCTGGCCTCGGGTGATCTGGTGGAGATATTGCCCGGCATGCGACTGGACTCACCCATGGCCTACTGGCTCATCGTCGGGCCACGCAGCGCGGCGCGACCAGAAATTCAGGCCTTTTGCAGCTGGCTGACCGCCCAGGCCGCACTCACACGCAAGGCCATGGGCGAAGCCTAGGCAAATTCAGCAGGGTTATACCGGCCAGACCACGCCGTTGTCGTTCAGGATGGCGTCCAGCGGCATATCGTGCGGCTCGGGTTCGAAATCGGGCAGAAAACCCTGGGCAAACCCCAATCCCACGGTGAAAGGATGCGGCTGCAGCGTGGCCAGCATGCGGTCATAGAAGCCGCCACCGTAACCCAAGCGGTAACCCCCCGGGCCATAACCCACACAGGGCGCAAACAAGAGCGTGGGGACAATCACCTCGGTGTCCTTGGGCTTGGGGATGCCATAAGCGTCTTCTTCCATGGGGCAACCCGGGTACCAGGCATGAAAAATCATGGTTTTGTGAACTTTGTCCACCACCGGCAATCCAATTCTGCGTGGTTGGGGCTGGTCAAGCAGTTCGCCATCCTCTTTCCAGCGGTGCAGGGCAGGCAAAGGATCGAATTCGCCCTTGATCGGCCAATAGGCGCCAATGACGGCATCGGGGCGGCCGACCAGCCAGATGCGCATGACGCGCTGCAAAAGATCGGCCCGCTGTAGGCGGTCCGGGAGGTTCAGACGTTGTTCAATGAGAAGCTTGCGAAGGGCCTTTTTTTCAAGCGCTTTAATTTCATCAGAGTTATCCATAATCCCCACATGCAGTTTCACACCATTTTGACATCGATTGCGCTCCTGGGATGCCTTTCCCTGTCGAGCACTTTGCCTGTCCATGCACAAGGCAAGGGGGCCAGCCGGGCCCAGGCCGATGACGCCATCCTGGAAATGGGCCAGGCGTTCAAACAAGGCGATCGCAAGCGCCTGACCGTCCTGCTGCCGCGCGTCAGCGGCCATCCACTCGAACCCTGGGGCGCCTACTGGGAGTTGCGTGCCCGGCTCGGTGCTGCGGCCCCGAGTGAAGTGCAGGACTTTTTGAAGCGCTATGCCGGTACCTACCAGGAAGACCGCCTGCGAAACGACTGGCTCCTGCTGCTGGGCCAGCGGCGCGACTGGACCGCCCTTGCCGCCGAGCTGCCGAACTACCGCATGAACGATGACCGCGAGGTGCGTTGCTATGCACTTGCGCTGGAGCCGGCCGTGACCGGCATCGACCTCGCGGCCGAGGTCAAGCGCCAGTGGTACGCACAAAAGGATGCGGATGATGGCTGCGCCTATGCCGCAGCCCATTTTTATGAAGCGAAAAAGCTGACCGACACGGATATCTGGCGCAAGGCCCGCCTGGCCATGGAACACAACCGGCCCAAAGTGGCCCGGGCAGCGACTGACATCCTGTCGCCTGCGGCAGGCGCCAACATTGAAGAAATCATCAGCAGCCCTGCCCGCTTCCTGTCCAAGCGGGTGGTGGCGGCGGGTCGCGTCGCCAAAGAATCGGTCCTGATGGCGCTGATTCGCCTGGGATCCACCGACCCCGACATGGCCGCCAGCGTGCTGGAAAACCACTGGAGCGTACACCTCACCTCCGAGCAGCGCTCCTGGGCCTGGGGCGTGATCGGCAAGCACGCCGCGCAGCGTCTGTCCAACGACGCCATGGAGCACTTCGCCAAAGCCCGGGACGCCGAGCTGAACGACGACCACCTGGGCTGGAAAGTTCGCGCCGCACTGCGGCAAGGCAAATGGAAAGAGGTGCTTGGCGCCACCAAGGCCATGAGCGCCGAGGCGGCGCAGGACAGCACCTGGATTTACTGGCGCGCCCGGGCTCTGCTGCAGCTGGCCAAGAGCGAGACCGACCGCGCCGAAGCACTGCGCCTGCTGGAAAGCATTGCCGGTGTGCGCGGTTTCTACGAACAATTGGCACTGGAAGAGCTGGGCCAGCGCATCAGCGCGCCAGCCAGGCCAGCGCCACCCTCGGCGGAGGAAAAAGAAGCCGTGCGCCTCAACGCCGGCTTGCAACGCGGCCTGTACGCGATCCAGATCGGGCTGCGCACGGATGGCGTGCGCGAATGGAACTACAGCACCAACTTGCACCAGCGCGGCGGCATGAGCGACCGCGAGTTGCTGGCCGCCGCCGATCTGGCCTGCCAGCGCGAGGTGTGGGATCGCTGCATCAACGCCAGTGACCGGACCAAAACGCTGATCGACTTTGAGCAGCGCTTCCCGATGCCGCACAAGGATGCCGTGGTGCAGCGCGCCACACAGATTGGCCTCGACCCGGCTTACGTGTATGGCCTGATCCGCCAGGAAAGCCGTTTCATCATGGACGCCCGCTCGGGCGTGGGCGCCTCCGGACTGATGCAGGTGATGCCGCCCACGGCCCGCTGGACCGCCAAGAAGATTGGCCTGACCAACTTCAAACCGCACCAGATTACCGAACGCGACACCAACATTGCGATTGGCACCGGCTACCTCAAGCTGGTTCTGGATGACTTTGCCGGCTCCATGCCGATGGCCGCTGCTGCCTACAACGCGGGGCCCAGCCGACCCCGCAACTGGCGCGGTCAAACGGGTGCGCCGGTGCTGGAGGCCGCCATCTGGGCCGAGAACGTGCCCTTTACCGAGACCCGCGACTACGTCAAAAAGGTGCTGAGCAACACCACCAACTACGCCGCGCTGATCTCCGGCCAGCCACAATCCCTCAAGAGCCGGCTCGGCATGGTGGGGCCGCGCGAGGTCAACGCGCCCGAATCCAACAACGATTTGCCTTGAAAGAATGCCAACGACATGTTCAAACTTTATATCGGCAACAAGAACTACTCCTCCTGGTCGATGCGCCCGTGGGTGCTGCTCAAGCAGGCCGGCATCGGGTTTGAAGAGGTCAAGGTGCGCTTCGATTCCTTTGATGCGGGCTCCAGCTTCAGGAACACCATCGATCCCTTGAGCCCTACGGGCAAGGTGCCGGTGCTGGTCGACGGCGACTTGGTGGTGTGGGACACCCTGGCCATTGCCGAATATGTGGCCGAGCGCCATCCCGACAAGCACTTGTGGCCGCACGATGGGGCCGCACGGGCCCGGGCCCGCAGCGTGTGTGCCGAGATGCATTCGGGCTTTGCCGCCTTGCGCAGCAACTGCTTCATGAACATCGAGGCCTCGCTGCCCGAGGCCGGCGCCCTGATCTGGCGCGACAAGCCCGCCGTGCGCAAGGATGTAGCCCGCCTGGTGGCCATGTGGCAAGAGCTGCTGGCCAGGCATGGTGGCCCGCTTCTGTTTGGCGACTTCACCATTGCCGATGCCTACTTTGCCCCGGTCTGCACCCGACTGAAAACCTACGCACTGCCCATACCCGCCGATGTGGCCCAGTACGTGGACCGCGTCTGTACTCTGCCGGGCGTCAAGGCCTGGATCGACGGGGCACTGGCTGAAAAGGACTTCATCGATTTCGAAGAGCCCTACCGCCTGAAACGTTGAAGGCCATGCAAACCTACATGGTGGGGGGTGCGGTGCGCGATGCGCTGCTGGGTTTGCCGGTGAAAGACCGCGACTGGGTGGTGGTGGGCGCCACACCGGAGGCCTTGCTGGCACAGGGCTTTTTGCCAGTGGGCAAAGACTTTCCGGTGTTTCTGCATCCCCAGACCCGGGAAGAGTACGCACTGGCCCGCATCGAGCGCAAAACCGCTCCCGGCTACCACGGCTTTGCCGTCCACGCCGCGCCTGACGTGACGCTGGAGGAAGACCTGGCGCGGCGCGACCTCACTATCAATTCAATAGCTATTGCGGAAGATTCCACAAAGGCCAAAGGCACATTTTTGCCTCAGGATTGCATTGACCCCTATGGCGGACGCCAGGACATTGACAACAAGGTGTTTCGCCACGTCACCCTGGCTTTTCGGGAAGACCCGGTGCGCATCCTGCGGGTGGCGCGGCTGGCAGCGCGCTTTGCCGATTTCACGGTGGCGCCTGAAACCATGGCACTGATGAAGGACATGGTACAGGCCGGTGAAGCGGACCATCTGGTGGCCGAACGGGTCTGGCAGGAACTCGCCCGGGGCCTGATGGAAGACACACCCTCGCGCATGTTCGAACTGCTGCGGGAGTGCGGGGCGCTGGCGCGCCTGCTGCCCGAAGTACACCAGCTCTGGGGCGTACCGCAGCGCGCTGAATACCATCCCGAAATCGACACCGGCATCCATCTGATGATGGTCCTCGACATGAGCGCCCGCCTGCAAGCCTCGCTGCCGGTGCGCCTGGCCTGCCTGTTTCACGATCTGGGCAAAGGCACCACGGCGCCACACCTGCTGCCGCGTCACCTGGGTCATGAAGAGCGCAGCGCACGCATGCTCAAAGGCATTTGCGAACGCCTGCGCATTCCCGTCGAATGCAAGGAACTGGCCGACGTGGTGGCGCGTGAACACGGCAACATCCACCGCAGTGGCGATCTGGGTGCGGCCGCACTGGTGCGCCTGCTCGAACGCTGCGATGCTTTTCGCAAGCCGCAACGCTTGCACGAGATACTGCTGGCCTGCGAGTGCGATGCCCGCGGCCGTCTGGGGCTGACCGAAACGCCCTACCCGCAAGCTGCCAGATTGCGGCTAGCACTTTCGGCGGCGCAAAGTGTTGCTACTAATTTAATAGCAGACAGGGCAATGGATGCAGGGGCCAGTGGCAAAAATATTGGTGAATTGATTCACATGGCCCGGGTGGAAGCAGTTCAAACCCGTGTCTAGCGGAACCGGGGTAAACCCTGTCGGACAACTTGCAGCATGGACCCCAAGGCGTGGGATACTGCGCGTTGAAAGGCAGCACTGCCTCTCCCCGTCATTGTCATTCCAGCTTTGTTGATACCCGCGTGAACAAAGATACGCCTCATTCTTCTGACCAGCCTGCCACTGCGGCACAAGCAGACTTCGGCGAGCGCGCCGAGGCCGCGCTAAAGGAAATCGAAGACAGTTACCGCACCATGATCGAGTGGTTGCCCGAAGCCATCAACGTGCACCGGGATGGTCATTTGATCTACGTCAACCCCGCTGCAGTGCGAATGTTTGGCGCCACATCGGCG
The DNA here is from genome assembly GCF_018780565.1 of Rhodoferax sp. GTDB lineage: Bacteria > Pseudomonadota > Gammaproteobacteria > Burkholderiales > Burkholderiaceae_C > Rhodoferax. The sequence continues at coordinate 178,298 of NZ_JADMJN010000003.1, read as the reverse complement.
CAAGAGCTGATTGGCAAACCTATTCTGGCACTGGTGCACCCGGACTATCACGAAGCCACGCTGGCGCGTGCCCGCAACATCATCGAAAAAGGGCTTGGATCGCCCCGGGCCGAACTGAAATACCTCAAACTCGATGGGACGGTGATTGACGTTGAGGTGCAAGGCATCCAGATTGTCTTTGACGGCAAACCCTCGGCTTTGGTGGCGATGCACGACATCAGCGTGCGAAAGCAGGCCGACACGGCATTGCGCGAATTGAACCTTCAACTGGGCGAAAAAAGCAGCATCCTGGAAACCACGCTGGACAGCATCAGCCAGGGTATTTGCATGTTCGACGCAGATGGGCGGCTGAGCACCTTCAACCCCAGGGTGCGTGATTTGCTGGCGCTGCCTGAGAGCTTGCTCAAGGGTCGCCCCACGCTGCAGGAAATCACTCTTTTTCAGGCGCAAAGAGGCGACTTTGGCAGCGATAAAAACTTGCTGGACGAGCCCACACGCCGTTACATCGCGACTGTCACGGCCGGACACCAGGGCGACGTGCCCACACGCTACCTGCGCACCACTGCGCAAGGCCTCATTCTGGAGGTCAACACCCAGAAGCTGCCCGACGGCGGCATGGTGCGTACCTTCACCGATGTCACAAGCTACATCCAGGCCGAGGCCGCCCGTGAACGCTCGGACGCGCTGCTGCAGGCCACCCAGGCCATTGCCCGGGTGGGTTGCGCGGAGTCCGACTTTGTCACGGGCACCGTGTTCTGGACCGAGGGTGTGTACCGGATATTTGACACATCGCCGGAGGAATTCACGCCCACCACCCGGAACATCGGCCGGTTTTTACCACCGCAATCAAAAGACGAGCTCAAGGCTTTTTTTGCTGAAGCCTCCGATGAGCCGAGAACGCATTCGCAGGAACAGGAGATGCTCACCTTCAAGGGGCAGCGCATCTGGGTCTTCACCAGCGGCACCACCATCTGGGAGAACGGCCGGGTCGTCAAACGCGTATCGGTGATGCAGGACATCACCGAGCGGATACAGGCACAGGCGGCGCTGCGCGAGAGCGAAGACCGTTACCGGACCATCATCGAATGGTCGCCCGAGCCCATCACCGTGCACCGCAATGGCCTCATCATCTTTGCTAACAACGCTTCGGCCAGGGTATTTGGTGCGAAATCGGCACAAGACATGATCGGCATAGTGATCCGTGATCGCCTGCACCCGGACTACCATGCATTCGTCGCAGCGAGGCTCAAGGACGTGGCCGAATTGGGCACCACCGCCCCCCTGGTTGAAGAAAAGTACTTCAAGCTCGATGGCACGCCCATTGACCTGGAAGTCCAGACCACCCGAATCGTCTACAACGGGGTGCCAGCCAACCTGTCGGTGATGCGCGACATCACCGACCGCAAGAAGTCAGAGGCACTGATCCGGCAACAAGCCTTTTTCGATGCCCTCACGGGCCTGCCCAACCGGCGCATGCTGCGCGACCGTCTGGAGCAGGAAATCAAGAAGAGCCGACGCGATGAGCAGCAACTCGGCATACTGTTCATTGACCTCGACCATTTCAAGGAGGTCAACGACACGCTGGGCCATGACAGCGGCGACCTGCTGCTGATCGAGGCAGCACGACGCATCCAGAGTTGCGTGCGCGAATCCGATACCGTGGCCCGCATGGGGGGCGACGAATTCACGGTCGTCCTGACCGATCTGTCCGAACCCAACTGCATGGAGCGCATCCTGCAGGAGATTCTTTTTTCTCTGGCATCTGTTTTCCAGCTCGGCAACGAACAGGTCTTTGTGTCCGCCAGCATTGGCATCACGGTGTACCCGACCGATGCGCAGGAAGTCGAGGATCTGTTCAAAAATGCCGACCAGGCCCTTTATGTAGCCAAAGGCGCCGGGCGCAACCGCTTCAGCTTTTTCACACCCGCTTTGCAGGAAGCCGCGCAAACCCGCCTGCGCCTGGCCAATGACCTGCGCACCGGTCTGGCCGATCAGCAGTTCAGGGTGGTCTACCAACCCATCGTGGAGCTGGCCAGCGGGCGCATTCACAAGGCTGAAGCGCTGATTCGCTGGCAACACCCCACGCGCGGGCTGGTCAGCCCCGCCTCCTTCATTCCGATAGCGGAGACCAGTGGCCTTATCGTCGACATCGGGGAGTGGGTGTTCCAGCAGGCCACCCGGCAAGTGCGTGAATGGCGCACATCGCTGGATCCCAAGTTCCAGATCAGCATCAACAAATCGCCCGTTCAGTTTCACCACGAAGGCCGCGAAAAACAATCCTGGATCAGGCAGCTGGAAACGATGGGGTTGCCCGGCGAGGCCATCGTGGTGGAAATCACCGAAGGGCTGCTGCTCAACACCAGCTCCAGCGTGACGGAACAGTTGCTGGAACTCAGCGATGCGGGCATCCAGGTGTCGCTGGACGACTTTGGTACCGGCTACTCATCCCTGTCCTACCTGCAAAAATTCGATATCGATTTCATCAAGATCGACCAGTCCTTCGTGCGCCACCTGATTCCGGCCTCCACCGATCTGGCGCTGTGCAAGGCCATCATCGTGATGGCCCACGAACTCGGCATGAAGGTGATTGCCGAAGGCGTGGAAACCGCCGAACAACGCGCGCTGCTGACCGCTGCGGGCTGCGATTACGGTCAGGGCTACCTGTTCGCCCGGCCGATGCCGGCGCAGGACTTCGAGGCCTTCGTGAAGAAAATTTTTTAGCTACCCTCACCCATCAGGAGTGGACAAGACATGAATGCTGAAGAACTGCGAACACTACAGGCGCCATTCAAGGCCAAATACAGGGAAGACCCTGCATCGGCCAGGATTTTGTCCCGCGCCAGCGGCAGCTTGTTGCACGACCGCCCCGCCTGCCGGATTGAGAGCACATTTGGCTCTACCACTGTAGGGCTGCACCCCGCTGCAGGCGGTGATGGCAGCGACAAGTGCTCTATCGACATGCTGCTGGAAGCCTTGATAGGTTGCGCCGGCCTGACCTTCAATCTGGTCGCCACGGCCATGAGCATTCCGTTCAAGTCAGTGAAAGTCATTGCCGAAGCGGATGGCGATATTCGCGGTGCCCTGGGAGTGGCCAAGGAGGTGCCCGTCGGCATGACCCAAATGCGTTTGCGCTTTGAGGTGGACTCACCCGCCACCGATGAGCAGATTGCACTGCTGATCAAGCAGACCGAGCGCTACTGCGTGGTCTTCCAGTCGCTGCGCACCCCCCCACCCGTGGATATTTCGGTGCAACGCATCAGCACCTGAAGCAGGCCAACGATGTCCCTCCTGCGCCGGTGGTTGCCACCCTGGATCACCCAGTATCCGCGTGGCCACCTGAGAGACGATGTGATGGCCGGGCTGATCGTCACGATGCTGGTGGTTCCCCAAAGCCTTGCCTACGCCCTGCTGGCCGGCTTGCCGCCCCAGGCAGGCTTGTACGTGAGTATTTTTCCGGTCATAGCCTATGCCCTGCTGGGCAGCAGCATGACCCAGGCGGTAGGCCCTGTTGCCATCACGGCGATCATGACCTTCAGCTTGCTCAGTCCGCTGGCAGCGGCGGGCAGTGCGCACTACATTGCCCTGGCTGCGACACTGTCGCTGCTCTCTGGTGTCTTGATTCTGCTGTCCGGGGCCTTTCGTCTGGGCTACCTGTCCCAGCTGCTGAGCCGGCCGGTGGTCAGCGGCTTCATCTCGGGCTCGGCTATTCTGATCGTGATCAGCCAGCTCAAATTCCTGCTGGGTGTGAGTAACACCGGCTCCAGCACCTGGCAGACGGTACGCACCCTGTATGAGCACGCCGCGCTGGCCAACCCCACCACCCTGACCATCGGATTGTCAGCACTGGTTTCTCTGTATGCCGCCAGAATCTGGCTGGCCAGAGCCCTGACCCGGGTCGGCATGAGCCTGCGTAGTGCCGAATTCACCGTGCGGGTGGTGCCCCTGCTGCTGGTAGTCCTCGCTACCCTGGCCGTGATGACCTTCAACCTGGATGCAGAGCGGCAGGTGGCCGTTGTCGGTCCGGTCCGGCAGGGTCTTGCCGGCTTCTCGTTTTTCGTCCCCGATCTGGATTCGTTCAAGCTGCTGGCACTGCCTGCGCTGATACTGGCCTTCATTGGCATGGTGCAGAACATCACCATGGCACAAGCCCTGGCCATCAAGCGGCGCGAAAAGATCAGCGCCAACCGGGAGCTGGCCGGCCTGGGGGCCGCAAATGTCGTTGCCGCTTTCTATGGCGGCATGCCCGTGGGCGGGGGGCTGTCGAGGTCCGCAGTCAATGTGGCCGCTGGCGCCATCACGCCCCTGGCCAGCATCATTTCGGCACTCGCCATGCTGGGCGTGGTGGCCATGGGGACGCACTGGTTTGCCAGGCTGCCGCTGGCCGTGCTGGCGGCCAGCATTGTGGTTGCGGCCATCAGCATGATCGATGTGCGGGCGCTCAAGCAGGCATGGTCTTACGACCGCGCGGATGCCCTGGCGCTGCTGGGCACGGCACTGGGTGTGCTGGTGCTGGGGCTGGAGCAAGGCATTGCCCTGGGCATTGGCTTGTCATTGGCCACCCTGCTGCTGCGCGCCAGCACGCCGCACATTGCGGTGATTGGCCGCATCGCCGGGACCGAGCACTTTCGCAACGTGCAGCGCCACGGTGTTGAAACCATTCCCGGCGTGCTGTTCCTGCGGATTGACGAGAGCCTGTTCTTTGGCAATCTGGGAGCGTTTGAGGCGCGACTGGCTGCCGAACTGGAACAAGCCCCCGCCACCCACGATGTGGTGTTGATCATGAGCGCCGTCAACCGTGTCGACACCACGGCCATGGAAGTTCTCACCGACATCAACAGTGAACTCGCGCAGCGTCACATCCGCCTGCACCTGGCAGAGGTCAAAGGCCCGGTGCAGGACCGGCTGGAGCGCACCCTCTTGTGGAAATCCTTGTCAGGCTCAGTGCATCTTTCGGTCAACACAGCGTTTGAATCGTTTGCCGCGGCGCTGCACAAATAAAAACCGTCATCAGCTTGTGGGAGCAACGCTTGACACCAACTGGCGGACACTAAGCCACCAGCGCCAGCGCCGCAAAGTCCCCCACGTGCTCGCCCAGGCCCGCCGGCACCAATTCAAAGTCATCGGTCAAGGCCGCCAGCTTCCCGCTGATATGTGACTGCAGCTTGGGTAGCAGCAATTCACGGTGGTTCCAAAACACACTGCCGCCGATACTGATGCGCTGCAGGTCCAGCGTAACCACCAGGTTGTACAGGGTGCGCCCCATCACCCGGCACAAGTCATCAATAATGGCCAAGGCCCTCAGATCACCTGTACCAGCCGCTATAAAAAACGAAGCAGAGTCAGCGTAACCCAGATGCGAGAAACGCCTTGCAATGGCATTGCCCGCCACCAGGCCTTCCACATCGCCCACATTACCGCAGCCACACAAGGCATCATCGTTGTCGCTCACGAACATATGCCCGGCGTGACCCGCATTGCCGTGCTTGCCGCGCAGCACATGCCCATCCACACACAAACCCACGCCAATGCCGGTGCTCCAGGTCACATAGGCGCAGTGGCCCAGCGGCTGGCCGTTGGCCCGCAGTGCACCCCAGCGCCGCTCCGCCTCCAGCGCGGCAATGCAATCGTTCTCGACCCGCACATGGGCGAACTGCTGGCGCAACGGTGCTTCGAGCAGGGCAGTGCGCCAGTCGTTGGGCAAACCACGGGCCTTGCCTGCCAGACCACCACAGATGTTGGGCGCGGCCAGCTCCACCAGCCCCTCACGCAGGACAAATGGCCCGCAGGACGCCACGCCAACGGCCGACACATCATTCACACGGACACCGGCCGCCTCGCAGCTGTGCTTCACCATGCGGATCACCTGCTGCGCCAACGCGTCATGCTCGCCCTCCTTCGTCGTTGCATCAACCACCCGGCCGCGCACACCGTTGGCATCGGCCACACTGACCGCCACCTTGGTGCCGCCAATGTCCACACAGGCCACGGGCGCACTGAGCTGCGTGTGGGCCATCACAGGCCTTGCGCCAGCGTCCAGCGCACGATGTCCGCCGCGCCCATGGCGCCGGCTTGGCGCGCCACCTCCCGCCCGTTGGAAAACAGCGCCAGGGTGGGGATGCTGCGAATGTTGAAGCGTGCGCCCAGGCTCTGCACCGCTTCCGTATCGACCTTGGCCAGGCGAAAGCGCGGCTCCAATTGCGCCGCGGCTTGCTCGAAGGCCGGGGCCATCTGGCGACAGGGGCCGCACCATGGCGCCCAGAAGTCCACCAGCACCGGGATCTGGCTGCGGCCGATGTGGCGATCAAAATTGGCCTCGTTCAGCGCCAGGGAATGCGCCACGAAAAGCGCTTTGTGGCAGCTGCCGCAATCCGGCGCGCTGGCGAGATCGTCCTTGCGCACCCGGTTGGTGGTGTGGCAATGCGGACAGACAATGTGCACGGAGTCAGTCATAAAAATACCTTTCAAGGTTTCACATGGCGCCTGAAGCTGCCCGCTTCAGGCCCTGACCTGCCAGCGGGCTAGATCAGCTTGCCAATCGCACTGGCCAGCAGACTCAACACCACCGTGCTGCTCAGTGGAATAAACCAGTCACGACCGAAGAGCCGGAAAGAAAAATCACCGGGAAGCTTGCCAAAGCCGAGTTTATGCAACCACGGTGTCAGCGCGTTGATCAACATCAAGGCCAGAAAAATGACGATGAACCAGCGGAACATGGATCAAAGCGTATGGGTGCGGTCGCCCTGTGCAAAGCCGATGGCCTGCCATGGTTCGCCCTTGTACATGCCGATGACTTTGAACAGCTCGCCCATTTCATGCTCCATGATCAACTTTTGCGCCTGCACACGCACCGCCAGCGGCGCGTTCTCCATCCTGGCTACCAGCCCGCAATTGATCAGAAACCGCGCCTGCGTGCAGTAACCGAGCACGTTCAGGCCGGCGTCCTGCGCCGCCAGGGCCACACCGGTGAAGTTGACGTGGGCCGTGATGTCCTTGAGACCCACCTCAGTGAGCGGATCGGGATCGGCCTTGTGACCCCGGTGGCACATGACCGTGCCCATATGGCGCTGGGGATGGTAGTACTCATGCTCGGGAAAGCCATAGTCAATCAGGAAAACCGCACCCACCGTCAGTTTGTCGGCCAGGGTGCGCACAAAAGACTCGGCTTGCGGATGGATCTCGGTCAGGTAGTCGTGCGGGCCTTCAATCTCCACGGGCGGACGCAGATCGCTTGGACGGTCTTCCCACGCCAACGCGGGCGCTTCCCCGTTCACTGGCGGTGGGACCACAGCCACGCCGCGTTCATGCCAGACCCCGCTCACGCGGGTCAGCAGCTTGACCGGCATGGCATCCAGCACCTCATTGCCCACCACCACGCCCTGCAGGGTGTCGGGCAGTTCGCTCACCCAGCGCACCATGTGGGCGTATTTTTCCAGCCGTTGCTGCTGACGCGCGCGCAGGCTGCCCGACAGGTCCACGATGCTGTAGCGCGCCAGCGGCACACCCAGCGCCTCGAGTTCTTCCAGCAATTGCAGGGCCAGCGCACCGGAGCCCGCACCAAATTCCCACACCTCGCTGGTTTGCGTCAGCTGCAAGGCCTGCGCCACCTGCGCTGCCAGCGTCTGGCCAAACAGCGGCGTCAGCTCAGGCGCGGTCACAAAATCGCTACCCGCCACGGCCTCGCCCGCCTGCATGGCGTAAGGCATGGTGCCGAATTTGGCGCTGTCGTTGGCGTAGTAGCCCAGACCTGGCGTGTAAAGCGCCTGGGCCATGAAATCGTCAAAGCCGATCCAGCCGCCACGCGCGGCAATGCCCTGCGCGATATGCGTCGAGAGGGTGCTCGTTAAAATAGGGGAGTTCGTCATCACAGCCTGAATTGTCCCCGAATGTCCTCCCCCTCTTCTGCACGCACCGTTCTGGTTACCGGCGCCGCCAAACGGCTCGGCCGCGAGATCGCGCTAGCCTTGGCCAAGGACGGCTGGCAAGTGGCGGTGCACTACCGCCACTCGGCTGAGGATGCTACCAAGACAGTAGCTGATTGCACTCAATTGGCGGGGGGCAGCGCCGCTTTTTGTGCTGATCTGACCAACGAAGCCGAAGTGCGTGCCCTGCTGCCCCAAGTCATCCAGCGCTTTGGCCGGGTCGATGCGGTGGTCAACAGCGCCTCTACGTTTGAGCACGACACCGCCGCCAGCTTCAGCTTTGCCTCCCTGAACCGGCATCTGCACAGCAACACCGGGGCCGCGATTTTGCTGGCCCAGGCCCTGCACACCCATCTGCTGGCGCGTGCCACACAGTCGGGCCAGCCAGCCATCGGGCCGCGAGGCGTGGTGGTGAACCTGCTGGATCAGAAGTTGTGGAACCAGAATCCCGACTTTTTCAGCTACACACTGTCCAAGGCCGCGCTGGAAGCGGCCACCACCATGCTGGCCATGGCCATGGCGCCCCAGATGCGCGTGGTGGGCGTGGCCCCCGGCCTGACACTGACCAGCCATATGCTGACGCAGGAGAAATTCGAGCAGTTGCATCGGCTCTCGCCGCTGGGCCGCTCCTCCACGCCAGCCGATGTGGCCGCCACCGTGAAATTCGCCATCGACAATCAGTCCATCACCGGCACCACGCTGCTGGTCGACGGTGGCCAGCACCTGATGAAATTCGACCGCGACTTTTCCATGCTGTGATGCCCTGCAGCCCACCGACCTCTTTTTTTCACAGCACCCACCATGCCCCATACCCAAGGTAGTCAAACCCTCACGCTCACCGGTTTGCGTTTTGACGCCAATCTGGGCATTCTGGAACTTGAGAAAACCGCGCCGCAGCCGATTCAGGTGGATGCCGAACTGAGCCTTGGCAAGCAGCCCCTGCTACCGCACGATGACGACATCAACCATGTGCTGGACTACCGCAAGGTGCGCCAGATCATCATCAACGAGTGCACGGCAGAGCATGTGAATCTGCTGGAAACCCTGATTGGCAAACTCGCCAACCGCCTGTTGCAACTGCCGGGCGTGCTAGGAGTCAGGGTGAAAATTGCCAAGCTGGAAATTTTTGACGACTGTGAAGTCGCCATTCGCGTCGAAACAGGTCAGTGGTGACAGGAGAAAAACCATGAGTGCAGTCTGGATTGAAAACGAAGTAGCTCCCCTTGAGAAAGATCCCAAGGCCGGGGCCAAGATCGAACGCGAAACCCACAAGCTTGAAAAACGCCTGTGCCGCCAGGTGGGGCAGGCCATCATGGACTACAACATGATTGAGGAAGGCGACCGTGTGATGGTGTGCGTCTCCGGCGGCAAGGACAGCTACGGCATGCTCGACATCCTGCTCAAGTTGCAGGCCCGGGCTCCGATCAACTTCGAACTGATCGCCGTCAACCTGGACCAGAAGCAACCCGGCTTCCCGGACCACATCCTGCCCGAGTACCTCAAGAAATTGGGCGTGCCATTTCACATTGAAACGCAGGACACCTACAGCATCGTCAAGAAGGTGATTCCCGAGGGAAAAACCATGTGCAGCCTGTGCAGCCGCCTGCGCCGGGGCATTTTGTACCGGGTGGCCGACGAGCTCAAGATCACCAAGATTGCGCTGGGCCACCACCGCGACGACATTTTGCAGACCTTTTTCCTCAACATGTTCTTCGCTGGCAAGCTCAAAGGCATGCCGCCCAAGCTGGTGAGCGACGACGGCGGCCACATTGTGATCCGTCCGCTGGCCAACGTGGCCGAGAAAGACCTCACGCGCTGGGCTGCGCACCGCGAGTTCCCCATCATTCCCTGCACCCTGTGCGGCAGCCAGGAAAACCTGCAACGCAAGCAGATTGGCAACATGCTGCGCGAATGGGAAAAGCAATACCCCGGTCGTACCGAGACCATGTTCACCTCGCTGCAAAACGTGGTGCCTTCGCATTTGATGGATCTCAAACGCCACAATTTCAAAGACATTAAAGTGACCGGCGTGCCGGACGAAGATGGCGACAAGGTGTTCGACGAGGAAGAATTCCCGGTTGCCTCGCTGCCCGGCCTGCAAGTGCTCAAGTTTCCAGGCTGATGTTGCACGGCCGATTGGCGGCACCCATCTTCACAGGAGGTCCCATGTTCAGAGTACTGTCACTGGCAACGGTCTTGATGGCAACGCTGTGGCTGACTGCGTGCGGCGGCATGCGGCTGGTGGAATCGGATGTGCGCAGTTTCGCCAATCCGCCCTTTATCCCGACGGGCGCCAGCTACCGGTTTGAGCGACTGCCTTCGCAGCAGACCGATGCGCAGCAACAGGCACGGCTGGAAACCATGGCGCAAACAGCCCTGGGCAAGGTGGGGCTGAAGCGCCATGAGGCGGCGGCCAGCTACAGCGTGCAGGTGTCTGTCGGCACCAAAGTCGATCCCTTTTCCCCCTGGGAGCGACCTTCCATGGGCAGCGGTGCGGGCTGGAACTTCGGCTTTGGGGTACAGACAGGCAATGTGATGATCGCAAGCCGCAGCGGCCTGTTTGGCATGACCGGCTTTGGCATGGAATCGCCCTACTACTGGCGCCAGGTCAGTCTGATCGTCCGCAGCGTGGGCAACAACCAGGTGGTGTATGAAACCCATGCCGCCAACGATGGGCGCTGGGCAGACAGCGAGGCCGTGCTGCCGGCCATGTTCGACGCCGCCCTGCAGGGCTTCCCCAACCCGCCCCAGGGCGTGCGGCGCATCAACGTCGAAATTCCCCGCTGACCCCCATGCAAACCATGGCCTCCACCCGCATCATTGCCATTCGCCACGGTGAAACCGCCTGGAACGTGGACACCCGCATACAGGGGCAACTCGACATCGGTCTGAACGCGACGGGTCGCCAGCAGGCACGGCGGCTGGCACGGGCTCTGGGGTCGGAGTCCATCAGCGCCATCTACACCAGTGATTTGTCGCGGGCCCGAGACACGGCGCAGTCCATCGCCCAGGCCACCGGGCAGCCACTGCAGCCCCACACGGGTCTGCGTGAACGCGGGTTTGGCCTGTTCCAGGGCAAAACCTTTGTGGAGATCGAACGCAGCTGGCCCGAACTGGCCCTGCGCTGGCGCCAGCGCGACCCGCACTGGACACCCGAGGGCGGCGAGTCTCTGCTCACCTTGCGTGAACGCATTCTGGGCACCACCAACGAACTGGCCAGCCGTCACATCGGCCAGCAGATCGTGCTGGTGGCTCACGGCGGGGTGCTGGACGTGCTGTACCGCGCCGCCACAGGGCAGGACCTGCAGGCAGCACGCAGCTGGAATCTGGGCAACGCGGCGATCAATCGTCTGCTGTGGACACCGCAGAGCCTGACCCTGGTCGGCTGGGCCGACACGCAGCACCTCGATGACGACGAGGTGCTGGACGAATCCACCAGCTGATCAGGCCGGCGGCCTGTCGCGCCCCTCGGCGTCGGTCGTGCCGGCCGCATGGCGACTGCGCTGCTTTTTCAGGCGGAAGATGCAATCCTCCAGCGTCTGACCAATCACCGTCTGGTCACGGATCATGGCAATCTTGGGCCAGGTCGCGCGCTCACCCGCCATCACCCAGGCCGCGAACTCCTGCGGAGACAAATCACCCAGCACGTTCAGGTAATCCTTGAGCCTGACTTTGGGGTGAATGGTCACGTCGCCGTAGTAGCGCTGGTCCACGATGGAGATCACACCCTCCAGCAAATTCTTGATGATGCCGGTCTCGATGCCGTAGGAGGCCAGTTGCAGCACCTGGGTACTGCGGTACTTGATCTCGCCCTTGACCAGCTCCTGCAGAAACAGCGGCCAGCCTTCCTTGCGCGTCTGATCGGCAATAAAGGGCAGCACATGCGGATTGGTCTGGCTGACGATGTGGTGGTTCACGTTGTACAGCTCGCCCAGCCGCTGCGCCGGCAAATCGCTTTCCAGCGCACCGTCCACCCAGCGGATCGATGCCATGTAGGGCCGCTCGTGCCCCAAGCGGTCCTTGGTCATCAGCTTGACCGGTGGAAACAGCCCCGGAACCGAACAGGATGCGAGCGCGGCACTCCATACCAGGAGGTGGGGTGTGGTGAGGTAATTCAGCAAGCGCGCCTGCTGATTTTTGGCCACGGGCGAAACCGTGATGTTGATCATGCGTTTGGTCTTCTTGAACGCTTCCTCAAAAGTGTATTCGCCGATGTTCTTGCGCAGGAAACGTTCCAGCTCATGGATGTCCATGATGGATTTCTGGCGCCACATTTCGCGCGGCGTGAGCCGCTGCCAGAGATGCAGGTCCATGTCCTCGCCGCGAAACAGCGCGTCCAGTTCGCTGTCCTTGCGCGTGCCCAGCAGGGCGGCCACCACCGACCCGGCACTGGAGCCCGATATCACCCGCGGCAAAAGCCCCTGCTCCCGCAGCGCCTTGATCACACCGATATGGAACATGCCCATGTTCGCGCCGCCGCTGAGCATCAGCGCCGAGCGGCCGAAACTCTGGCCGGTATGGCGGAAGAACATCATCTTCTGGGCATAGGGCAACTCGGGGATGTCGTTGTCGCACAAGTGGTTGAGCAGGGACGTCACCTCGTTGATGTAGTCGTCAATCAGAAACTTGGTGCCGATCTGCGTGTGCTTGTAAAGCTCCGGGTTGGCCAGGTTCCCGAGGTTGCGGTGCAGGCCCTCGCGCAGGCTGAAGATGAGTTGCGGCCAGTCACCCGCCTTGCGCCAGTTTCTGAGGTTGATCAGGCGCTGCTGAATCAGCTTGTACTGGTAAAAGGGCGAATTCGGATTGCTCTTCCAGACGTCCATGCCCGCCTGCGCATCCATGTCCACGGCAAGGGTGCGCCATGTGGCGAAGTCCGTTGCCTTCGCCAGATTTTTGCGCTGCACCACCGTCGTCTTTGATGTCATTGTTTGTTTCCAGGCCGCTTCAGGCCCCTGAGCTGTCGTGTTCAAAAGTCATGGTGGCACAAATTCGGGCTATTTTCCAGAGTGGCGCCTCCAAAGACGGCACAGACTTGAGGCGGCTCAAGGCGGCGCGGCATCAGGGTTGATGCCGAGGGCGCCAGCGCACTGCGCACGGCAAAATCAGCGCATGAATCAGTTTCAAATCATTGTGCTGGCCACGCCAGTTTTCTTCCTCCTGATCGGGCTGGAGTTCGCCTGGGGCTGTGCGCGCCAGCGCCGCGGCACCGGTCACAACACCTACCGCCTGAATGATGCGATCAACAGCATCAGCCTGGGGGTGCTGAGCCAGCTCGGGGGCATCTTCACCAAGCTGTTCACCGTGGGCATCTACAGCGCCATCTACGCCTCTGTGGCCCTGTTTCCAGACCCGGAGTTCTGGCTGACCTGGTACGGCGTCTTGCTGGCCCTGGTGTTCTATGACCTCTGCTACTACTGGCTACACCGGGCTGGCCACCGCGTGGCCGTCTACTGGGCGGCCCATGTAGTGCATCACCAGAGCCAGCAGTACAACCTGTCCACAGCGCTGCGCCAGACCAGCAGCGGTGCCCTGCTGGGTTGGGTCTTTTATGTTCCCATGGCCATCGCGGGCGTGCCACCCCTGGTGTTTGGCATCGTGGCCCTCATCGACCTGCTTTACCAGTTCTGGGTCCACACCGAGCAGGTGGGCAAGCTGGGCTGGTTTGACCGGGTGTTCTGTTCACCCTCCAACCACCGTGTACACCATGCGGTGAACGACGGCTACCTGGACAAGAACTACGGCGGCATCCTGGTGCTGTGGGACCGCATGTTTGGCAGCTTCCGGGAGGAAGACGAAAAGTGCATCTACGGCACCCGCGGCCAGCTCAACAGTTGGGACCCGCTGTGGGCCAATTTTGAAGTCTATGGGGCCTTGCTCAAGGACTCCTGGCATGCGCAAAGCTGGGCAGACAAGCTGCGCATCTGGTTCATGCCGCCCGGCTGGCGGCCCGCCGATGTGGCCGTGCGGTTTCCCAAGCCTGACTTCGACATCACCCAGGTCCGTACCTTCGACCCGCCAGCCAGCCGCACAGTACGCTGGTTTGCGGCCTTGCAGTTCGTGCTTATGCTGGGGGGCGTGTCCGCCGTTCTGTGGTTTTCCGGCAGTTGGCCGATCCGCCAGACCGCCGTGTGGAGTGCGGCCCTGGTGACCGGCTACTGGGCGATTGGCGCGCTCATGCAAGGCCGCATGAGCGTGCTGGAAATGCTGCTGATCGAGTCCGCCGTCCTGAGCACCGCCACCAGCACGCTGGGCCTGCTGGACCTGCACTTCATCTTCAAACCGCTGGTGATGTTGATTGCTATTACATTTATAGCACTCAGGTCATATGAATCGGGGGCAGCAACACGATTTAATGCCTTATTGATGGCCGCTCTGGCAGCCTCGCTGGCGGGCGATGTGTTTCTGATGCTGCCTGGCAATTACTTCATCCCGGGCCTGGCCTCATTTCTGGTCGGTCACCTGTTCTATATCGCCCTGTTTCGTCGGGGTGTGACTTGGTTTCCCAATCGCATGGCCCTGCTGGCCACGTTGGGTTTTGGTGGCGCCATGTACGCCTGGGTCTGGGGCGGGCTGCATGACCCGGTGCTCAAAATAGCCGTAGCGGCCTATGTGGCCGTGATCGCCCTGATGGCCGCGCAGGCGATTGGCCGTGCTCTGGTGATGCGTGATGCGGCGTCAAAGGCGGTGGCGGTCGGCGCCTGCGTGTTCATGCTCAGCGACTCGCTGATTGCCATCAACCGTTTCGTGCAGCCGCTGCCCATGGTGGCCCTGTGGGTGCTGAGCAGCTACTACGCGGCGCAGATTTTGATCGTGCACAACGCCAAACTCAGGGCGGCAAGCGAACAAGGTCAGGCCAAGAGCTCCTAGAACCCAGGCCGTTCGGAATCACTGGAGGGCGGCGTCACGCCCAGATGCCGGTAAGCAGCCAGCGTGGCGATGCGTCCGCGCGGTGTACGCTGCAAAAAACCCTGCTGGATCAGATAGGGCTCAATCACATCCTCGATCGTTTCGCGCTCTTCGCCAATGCTGGCGGCGATGTTGTCCAGACCGACCGGCCCGCCGTCAAAGCGGTGGATCACCGCCTCCAGCAGCTTGCGGTCCATCAAATCAAAGCCCTGCGGGTCCACATCCAGCATGGCCAGCGCGCGGTTGGCAATGTCCAGCGTGATTTCGCCCACCCCTTTGACATCGGCATAGTCGCGCACCCGGCGCAACAGCCGGTTGGCAATGCGCGGCGTACCGCGCGAGCGCCGGGCAATCTCGAACCCGCCCTTGTCATCGGTGGGCACATTGAGCAGGCCCGCGCTGCGCCGCACGATGCGCGCCAGCTCATCGGGGGTGTAGAACTCCAGCCGCGCCACAATGCCAAAGCGGTCGCGCAGCGGGTTGGTCAGCATGCCGGCCCGGGTGGTGGCGCCCACCAGCGTAAAGGGCTGCAGATCGAGCTTGATGGAGCGCGCCGCAGGCCCCTCGCCAATCATGATGTCGATCTTGTAGTCCTCCAGCGCGGGGTAAAGAATCTCTTCCACCACCGGGCTCAAACGGTGGATTTCGTCGATGAAGAGAACATCGTTCTTTTCCAGATTGGTCAGCAGCGCCGCCAGGTCTTTGGGTTTTTCAAGCACCGGGCCGCTGGTCTGGCGCAAATTCACGCCCAACTCATGCGCAATGATGTGGCTCAGCGTGGTCTTGCCCAAACCCGGGGGGCCAAACAGCAGCACATGGTCCAGCGCCTCGTCGCGCATTTTGGCCGCCCCTATGAAAATTTCCAGCTGCTCGCGCACCTTGGCCTGCCCCACGTACTCGTCGAGCAGCTTGGGCCGCAAGGCGCGCTCAATCGCCTCCTCGTTGGGGGATACAGGGGCCGCGGACACCATGCGTTGGGGCGGGGCTGCAAAATCGTCGGTCTGAATGCTCACGGCGGGTGGGGAAGCGAAGTGGAGCTTGACTATAGCCTGCAGCAGCACCCCGGGCTCAAGTGCCGGGGCCGAAATGCCGATAACATGAAACAAACCCGTCTTTTCCCGGACGGCCTGAACACCGTGCACGCCCACTGGGTCCGCCTGACATGAAAACGACTCACCCGAAGCCCATTGCGCACAGCCCGCTCGTCCTGAGCCACGTTTCCCTGGCCTCGTGCCTGGCCATTTCCCTGGCCGCAGGTCTGCCCGGCATGGCCCGGGCTAACGATCCGGCACCCGCGGCTCACAGCGCACCTGCCGCCGTCACAAAGAAACCGGCGACCGCAGCCTCGGCACCCGCCTCCCGAAGCATGGCCGATCAGGTCCGCGATGCCGTAGACAGCGGCGCGCCAGCGGCCAACAAACGGTTGACCCTGGTGGTCAATGGCAAAGAGAAAAAATACATCACCATGCCCCCCAAGGAGGCGCCAGTGCCAGCCGAGGCGCAGCCCAAGGCGACCGAGGCGGCGCAGGCAGCAGCCCCGGCCCAGGCACCCGTCAAACACGCGGTAGCGGTAGTCAACCCTAAAGCCAGCCGCCAATACGCTCGCGCCAAAGCTGCTGCACAGGTGGGGCATGAAACACCCGCAACGGCGGGCGCTACCCACGCTGGCGGCGAGGCGCACTGGAGCTACGAAGGCCTTAACGGCCCCCCGGCCTGGGGCAAGCTCAAGCCCGAGTTCAACGTCTGCGCCATTGGCAAGCGCCAGTCGCCCATCAACATCGAGGCCACCAACACCTTGCAAGGCCCGGCCGAGGCACTGCAATTCAACTACCAGCCCAGCGATGGCACCGTTGTCAACAATGGCCATACCATCCAGGTTGACCTGAACGGAGAGAACTCTGTCACGGTGCGCGGATCGGTCTACAGGCTGGTGCAATTCCACTTCCACCACCCCTCGGAAGAGCGCGTGAACTACCAGGGCTTTGCCATGGTGGCGCACCTGGTGCATAAAAATGTGGAGGGGCAGCTGGCGGTGGTGGCAGTGCTGCTGGACCCGGGTGTGGCCAACGCCCTGATCAACAAAGTCTGGACCTACATGCCGCTGGACACCGGGGACCGGGTGCGCATGCCTACCGGCGTGATCGACATGAATGAGTTGTTGCCCAAAGACCAGCGCTACTACCAGTTCATGGGCTCACTCACCACACCACCCTGTTCAGAAGGCGTGTTGTGGATGGTGCTGAAGCAGCCCACCACCGTGAGCCGGGAGCAGATCAAGCTGTTCTCACAGCTGTTCCCCAACAACGCCCGCCCGGTGCAGCCAACCAACGGCCGGCCGGTGCGGGACGCACAGTAATCTACCTGGCCAACGCCTTCAGCGCCATCTTGATGCCGTCACTCACCCCCACATCGGCGGGCAGGGCCTTGAGTGATACGGCGGCTTCCTTGTCGCTGTAACCCAGGGCCAGCAAGGCCTGCAGAATGTCGGCCTGCGCGTCGTGGGCCACACTGGCAGACACACCGATATCCGGCCCAAGCTTGCCCTTGAGTTCCAGCAGCAAACGCTCGGCCGTCTTCTTGCCAATGCCGGGCACCTTGATCAAGCGTCCAGACTCCTGCATCGTGACCGCCTGGGACAACTCCGTCACGCTCATGCCGGAGAGCACCGACAGCGCCGTGCGCGGACCCACACCGGAGATTTTGATGAGCTGACGGAAGGCTTCGCGCTCATGGGCGTTCTCAAACCCGTACAAAATTTGCGCATCCTCACGCACCACAAAATGCGTCAGCAGGCTCACCCTGGCCCCCACCTCGGGCAGGTTGTAAAACGTGCTCATGGGCACATGCACTTCGTAGCCAACGCCATTGCAATCCACCAGCACCTGGGGTGGATTCTTGTCGCTCAGCGTGCCTGTCAGTTTGCCGATCATTTCTTGCCTATCATTGGTAACCCTTTTCAGGAATTATCAACTTGATTCTCCGACACCTGTTTTCCCCGCCCAACAACACCCGCCTGACCCATCTGTGCGGCCCCATGGACGAGCATCTGCGCACCATCGAGGTGGCACTGCAAGTCAAGATTGCCCATCGGCACGAGCAGTTCAAGGTCGACGGCACCAAGGCCAACGCCAAGCGCGGCATGGAGATGCTGCAGGCCCTGTATGAAATGGCCGCGCGTCCGATCGATACCGCCACGATTCAGCTGATGCTGGCTGGCGACCCCGACATGAACGACGCCGACAGCCCGGGCCTGAAAACCAAGCGCAGCGACCTCAAGCCCCGCACCCTGAACCAGGCCAACTACCTGGACCACATCGCCAGCCACGACATCACTTTCGGCATTGGTCCGGCCGGCACCGGCAAGACCTACCTGGCCGTGGCCATGGCGGTGGACGCCCTGCAACGCAGCGCCGTACAGCGCATTGTGCTGACCCGCCCCGCCGTGGAGGCCGGTGAGCGCCTGGGCTATTTGCCTGGCGACCTGGCCCAGAAGATCGACCCCTACCTGCGCCCCTTGTATGACGCGCTGTACGACCTGATGGGTTTCGAGCAGGTACAAAAGGCCTTTGAGCGCCAGACCATCGAAGTCGCCCCCTTGGCCTTCATGCGCGGGCGTACCCTGAACACCGCGTTTGTGATTCTGGACGAGGCACAAAACACCACGCCCGAGCAAATGAAGATGTTCCTCACCCGCATCGGCTTTGGCTCCAAAGCCGTGATCACGGGGGATGTGAGCCAGATCGACCTGCCCAAGACCCAGCTCAGCGGCCTGATCGACGCCGAACGTGTGCTCAAACGCGTGGACGGCATCGCCATCTGCCGCCTGACCAGTGCCGACGTGGTGCGCCATCCGCTGGTGGCACGCATCGTGGATGCCTACGATGCCCCGGGCCGCTCACGCGCCGACAGCCAGCACGCGCTGATCTCAGACCCGCAGGACACAGCCGTGCGTGCCCGAGCCCGGAAGAAAAGCCCCTAAATCATGTTGAAACAACTCACCCTGTCACTGCAATTCGGCAAGCTTGATGCCGCCGCCCGCCACCGAGCCGCCCTGCCCCGCCACAAGGTAGCACGCTGGATTCGCCATGCGCTGCAGAGCGACGCCGAGATCACCGTACGCATCGTCGATGCCGAAGAAGGCCAGGCGCTGAACCGCGACTACCGGCACAAGGACTACGCCACCAACGTGCTCACTTTCGACTACACGCAGGAACCGGTCATCACCGCCGATCTGGTGCTGTGTGCTCCTGTCGTCGCCCGCGAAGCCAGGGAAAACGGCAAAACCCTGCAGGCCCACTACGCCCATCTGCTGGTGCATGGCACGCTGCACGCACAGGGCTGGGACCACGAAACCAGCGAGGAAGACGCCCAGGCCATGGAGGCGCGTGAGATCGACATACTGGCCGGCTTGGGCTTCAAAAGCCCTTATGAGGCATAAAAACAGCCTCTGGCCGGCGCGATGCGCAGGGGAATCGTCACCGGCCCATCGTTCACCAACTGCACCTTCATGTCAGCGCCAAACTGCCCGGTTTGCACCAGACCGTGCGCGGCTCGCGCCTTGACGACAAAGTAGTCGTACAGCCTGCGTCCCTCGTCAGGCGGCGCCGCGGCCGTGAAGCTTGGCCGGTTACCACCCGTGGCATCGGCGGCCAGCGTGAACTGGCTCACCACCAGCAGGCCACCTGAGTGACCCTGGCCATCGAGGTCTTGAACACTTCGGTTCATCTTGCCCGCGTCATCGCTGAAGATGCGCAGCTTCAATATCTTGGCCAGCAAGCGATCGCTCTCGGCCTCACCATCGCCCCGCTCGGCACACAAGAGCACCAGCAGTCCAGCGCCTATTTCCCCCACCACCTTGCCGTCAATGCGCACCCGCGCTTCGCTCACTCGCTGCAAAACGGCGATCACGCACGCCCCCGGAACAGCTTGGACACAAAGACAAAATATTGCATAAGGAGAGGAAAAAATCGTCGTTGAGAATTTCAAAACATGGTACCGTATTCGCCTGAAGAACAGAAGACGGACCTCATCATGATGTTCTGGCATGGGCGATTCACTCGCTCCGACAAAATCCTGGCAGGAGCGGTGTTCCTGATTGGCCTGAGCCTGTCCGCAGGCATTGGTGTCTGGGTGCAGCGACAAAACCAGGCGCTGGCTCAATCCGAATTTGACAGCATTGCCGCCCGTATCTCCCGTGAAGTAGCCCGCCGTTTTGGCGTCACGGTTTACGGTCTGAAAGGCATCAGAAGCATGTACTCGGTGGACGACCGGGTGGTCCGCAGGGAGTTCCGCGATGCGATCGCCGCACGCGACCTGCTCCAGGATTTCCCCGGTGTGCGGGGTTTCGGCTTCATCCAACATGTCATGCGCAAGGACCTGGAAGCCTTCGTCGCCTCAGAGCGAGCCGATGATGCTCCCCAGTTCGCCATCCGCCAGCTGGAAGACAAAACCCACGATGACCTCTTCGTCATCAAGCTCATCGAGCCTGCGGCGCACAACATCGGCGCGCAAGGTCTGGATGTGGGCTCCGAGCCACGTCGACGGGCTGCGGCGCAACTCGCCGTGGACACCGGCCAGCCGGCCATCACGGCGGCCATCACCCTGGTGCAGGACAACCGCCGCACACCTGGCGTGTTGCTGTTTGTGCCGGTCTACGCCATCGGCACTCATCCCTCTACACCAGCCGAGCGCCGGGCTGCGCTGGTGGGCTTGCTCTACGCCCCGATCGTGATTGCCGAATTGCTGGACAAAGTACCCGAGGTGGTGGCGGGCGGTGCGGACTTCGAGTTGTTCGATGCCCCACAAGGTACGCCTGACGAGGCCATTGTTTTTGATGCCGACAACCATCTCGGTGGCTTGCCCAACAGCGAGGTTTCGATAAAGAATCGCCGCTTTCGCATCACCCGGCAGATCTCGCTTCCCGGACGGCACATGACGCTGCAAATCAGCAGTACCCCGGCCTTCGAATCCAGGCTCACACAGTCTTTGCCCTGGCTGGTATCTGGCGCTGGCACCCTGCTCAGCGCCCTGCTTGCCTTGCTGATGCACCAGCAAGCCACGGGGCGCCGTCGTGCCGAAACCATGGCACGGGGCATGACCAGCGATCTGGACCGACTGGCCCAAGTGGTGAAAAACACCACCAATGTGGTTCTGATTGCCGACACGAATTCGCAGATCACCTGGGTGAACGAAGCCTTCACACGCGTCACGGGCTATGCCCCCCAGGAAGCTCTGGGCAGGACGCCGATTGATTTGCTGGGTAGCGGGAAGTCCGACGCTGCGGTGATGCGCATGATGGCTAAGGTGGCCCGCGCTGGCGAAGGGGGTCGATTCGAGCTTCTGCTGCTCACCAAAGACGGTCAGGAACGCTGGCTCAACATCGAAATCCAGCCGCAACGTGACGCTCAGGGACAGCTCGTCGGCTTCATGGAAATCGGCACCGATGTAACAGACAGGCGCATGGCCCAGGAGCGGCTGGAAGCCGCCTTGCGTGACAACGACGCACTGCTCAGTACGCTCAACATGCACGCCATTGTCTCGGTGGCCGACCGCGCGGGGCGCATCACCGAAGTCAACGATGCCTTCTGCGCCATCAGCGGCTACAGCCGCGCGGAACTGCTGGGGCGAAACCACCGCATCATCAATTCAGGCAAGCAGACCGACAGCTTCTGGGTGGCCATGTGGCACACCATTGAAGCTGGCAAACCCTGGCGTGGCGAAGTATGCAACCGGGCCAAAGATGGCTCCCTGTACTGGGTAGACACCTTCATCGCACCCTTCATTGGCGACGATGGCAAGGTGGACAAATACATTTCGATCCGCACCGACATCACAGCCAGCAAGACCGCCACACGAGAGTTAACGCGCGAGCGCCAGCGGCTGGGCAACATCATCGAGGGCACCAATGTCGGAACCTGGGAGTGGAATGTCGAAACCGGCGATGTCCAGATCAATGAGCGTTGGGCCCAAATCATCGGCTACACCTCTGAAGAAGTGGGCGTCACCAACATCAAGGCCTGGAGCAGCTTCATCCATCCAGACGACCTGAACCAATCGGTGAAGCTGCTCAATCAGCATGTAGACGGACTGGTACCCGCCTATGACTGCGAATTGCGGCTGCGCCACAAGGACGGCCGCTGGGTCTGGGCGCTGAACCGGGGCAAACTCTTCAGCCGTAGCGACGACGGCCATCCGCGCTGGATGGCGGGCACCCTCATGGACATCACCGAACGCAAGCTCGCCGATGCGGAGGTGAAACGCAGTGCCGAACTGCTGCGCGGCGCGATTGGTGCGCTGGATGAAGCCTTTGTTCTTTTTGATCCGGATGACAGGCTGGTCTACTGCAATGAAAAATACCGGGAGATCTACGAGACCGTTGCACACTTGATGGTACCGGGCGTCAGTTTCGAAACCCTCATACGCACCGGTGCCGAAAACGGCCAGTACCTTGACGCCATAGGGCGTGTGGACGAATGGGTAGACGAGCGTGTAGCCGCTCACCGCGCGAGTAACAGCACCCTCATCCAAAGGCATGACAACGGACGCACCCTGCGCATCGTCGAGCGCAAGCTGCCCGATGGCCACATTGTGGGTTTCCGTATTGACATTACCGAACTGATTCAGGCCACCGAAGCGGCGCAGGAAGCCTCGCGCGCCAAGAGCCAGTTTCTGGCCAACATGAGCCACGAGTTGCGCACCCCCATGAATGCCATCCTGGGCATGCTCACGCTCCTGCGCAAGACCGAGCTCACGCCGCGCCAGGCCGACTATGCCGTCAAAAGCGACAGTGCGGCACGCTCCCTGCTCGGGTTGCTCAACGAAATACTCGACTTCTCCAAGATCGAGGCCGGCAAGATGACGCTGGACCCCTACCCGTTTCATGTCGATCAGCTCTTGCGCGATCTGTCGGTGATTCTGTCGACCAGCGTGGGGGCCAAGCCGGTGGAAGTGCTGTTCGACATCGACCCTGCGCTGCCGCGCTACCTGGTGGGCGACGCGATGCGCCTGCAACAGGTTCTCATCAATCTGAGCAGCAACGCCATCAAATTCACAGCCGAAGGTGAAGTGATCCTGTCCATCGCGGTGGTGCAGCAGGACGACTCACTTGTCACGATGAAAATCGGCGTACGCGATTCCGGTATTGGCATCGCACCGGAAAATCAGGCGCGCATTTTCAGCGGCTTCACGCAGGCCGAGGCGTCCACCACGCGGCGCTTCGGCGGCACCGGCCTGGGCGTGGCCATCAGTCAGCGTTTTGTGGCGCTGATGGGCGGCCAACTGCAACTGGAGAGCGCGCTGGGCCAGGGCAGCTTCTTCCATTTCAGCATCACGTTGCCGCTGGCAAGCGCCGACGCCGAGGAGGCAAGTTCACAGCCGTCGCCTGCAGCTGCCCGGCCCAAGCAGACATGGCGCACGCTTGTCGTAGATGACAACCTGATGGCGCGCGAAGTGCTGCAGCGCATGGGCCAGTCCCTGGGCTGGGCCGTTGACCTTGCTGACAGTGGCGAAGCCGCGCTGGAACTGCTTCAGACCCGGGTCGCAGAAGGTACGAGTTACCAGGCCATGTTTGTCGACTGGCAAATGCCCGGGATGGACGGCTGGCAGACTTGCGAGCGCATTCGAAATCTGAATCTGACCGATGTGGCGCCGGTTCTCGTCATGGTGACGGCCCATGGCCGGGAAACACTCTCGCAACGCAGCGCAGCCGACCAAGCCTTGCTGGACGGCTTTCTGGTGAAGCCCGTCACCGCCTCCATGCTGTTTGACGCGGTGATGGACGCGCGCTCAGATCATGATCTGCCACACCCCTCTGTGGAAACAGCACAGATCGGTGGCCAGCGGCTGGCCGGAATGCGTCTGCTGGTGGTGGAAGACAACATCATCAACCAGCAAGTGGCGCTTGAACTGCTTGAAAACGAAGGCGCCGTGGTGCAAATTGCCAATCATGGGCAGGAAGGCGTGGCGGCAGTTGCCACTGCCCAGCCGCCCTTTGATGTGGTGCTGATGGACCTGCAGATGCCCGTCATGGATGGGCTTACCGCCGCGCGTACCATCCGCAAGGAATTGGGCTTGCTGACCCTGCCGATTGTGGCGATGACAGCCAATGCAATGGCATCTGATCGCGAAGCCTGTCTGGCAGCCGGAATGAACGACCATGTGGGCAAGCCCTTTGACCTAAACCATTTGGTGCGGGTGCTGCGTCAGCAAAGCGGCCGCGACGCGGCGCCGGAGGTGTCCGCCGCCGTGGATTGGGTATTGCCCGCGGCCGTCACAAACGCCGCCGTCACAGCCGGCGTGGACATTGCCGCCGCCTTGCGTCGCATCGGCGGCAAACAAGACCTCTACCGGCAGATGCTGGGTGCCTTTGTGCTCGACCTGGAGGCCATGCCCGCCCGGTTTCAGGCGCATGCCAAACAGGTCGAAACAGACGCAGCGTCGCGCCTGGCACACACGCTCAAAGGGGTGGCGGCCACGCTCGGCGCCACGGCCCTGGCGGCGGTTGCGGCCCAAGGGGAGAAAGACCTGTCTGCCCATCCCGGGCCGTCTCACCTGGCCAGCATCACCGAGGCACTGTGTACCGCCATGGCATTGGCCCGCCCAGGCTTGACCGGGCTTTGGCAGGCCATTGAAACCGCAACAATGCCGTCGGCCTGCGCCTTGGGAGAATCCATTGTCCCGACTCACGACAGCGCAGCACTGCTTGCTTCGTTGCGGGCGTTGGCCGTCCAGTTGCAGGATTCAGACATGGTGGCCATGGAGTCCATGGCTCAATTGCAGCAGCGGTTTGGTGCCACCCTGGGTTGCGAGCTGGCACCTCTCCATGAGGCGATAGGTGCGCTAGACTTCGAGCGTGCCCTGCGTGTTTGCAGCGCGCTGATCGAAAGCCAGACCGCATGAACACACCGGCGCCGCTTGCCATGGAATTGATGGCCGAACTTTCGGGCCAGGCCAAGCCCAAACTGTTGATCGTGGATGACCAGCCAATCAACATTCAGGTACTTTACCAAGCCTTTGCTGCGGACCACCAGGTGTTCATGGCAACCAGTGGTGAGCAGGCACTGGCCCTGTGCGCGAGCAAACAACCCGATCTGGTGCTGCTGGATGTGGTGATGCCGGGCATGGACGGCTATGAGGTCTGCCAGCGACTCCGGGCCGACCCCGCCACCTGCGACATCCCGGTGATTTTCGTTACGGCGCACAACGATGAAGCATCCGAGGAGCGTGGGCTGGACGCTGGCGCCGTGGACTTCATCTCCAAACCCATCAGCCCCAAGATCGTTCGTGCGCGGGTCAAAACCCATTTGACACTCAAAGCGCAATCCGACCTGTTGCGCAGCTGGGTCTATATCGACGGCCTGACCGGAGTACACAACCGGCGCTACTTTGATGAACAACTGGGCACCGAATGGGGACGTGCGGTGCGCAACAACAAGGCACTGAGTGTGATCCTGCTGGATGTGGACTTCTTCAAGCGCTATAACGATCGCTACGGCCATCAGGCCGGGGATGATTGCCTGCACCGCGTGGCAAGCACGATCAAAGCCAGCCTGAAACGTCCGGGCGACCAAGTGGCCCGCTACGGCGGCGAAGAATTCGTCTGCCTGTTACCCGACACGGATCTGGCTGGCGCCATGCAGGTTGCACAGCAAATCGACCAGAACATCTTTGAACAAACGATTGAACACACCGATTCAAGCGTAGCGCCTTGTGTGACCGTCAGCTTGGGCGTGGCAGGCCGAAGCGTGGATGGCGCAGGTTCCGCCGAAACCTTGTTGAGTCTGGCCGATGCGCAGTTGTACCAAGCCAAGGGCCAGGGGCGGCACCAAGCCTGTGGCGCCGAACTGGCGCCGTAAGGCTATCGACGATCCCTCGGTCTCAGGCCACCGTAACCCGGGCAAACTTGCGTTTACCCACCTGCACCACATAGGTCCCAGCCCCCAGCTTGAGGCCTTTGTCGCTGACCACGCCGGAATCCACCCGTACGCCGCCGCCGTCAATCAGGCGATTGCCCTCACCGCTGGAGGCGGCCAGCCCGGCCATCTTCAACAGGGCACCGATACCCAGCGGGGCACCGCCGTCAGCCAGGGGCAGCGATACGTCAGGGATATCCTCAGGCACCCCCCCCTTGCTCCGGTTGACAAAGTCCTGCTCGGCCGCATCCGCCGCGGCCGCCGAGTGAAACCTTGCAGTGATCTCCTTGGCCAGCGCCACTTTGGCATCTTTGGGATTGCGGCCAGCATCCACTTCAGCCTTGAGCGCGGCGATCTCGGCTTCGCTCTTGAAGCTCAACAGCGTGTACCAGCGCCACATCAAGACGTCCGAGATGCTCAGCACCTTGGCAAACATGGTGTTGGCGTCTTCCGAGATACCGATGTAGTTGTTCTTGCTTTTCGACATTTTTTCAACGCCGTCCAATCCTTCGAGCAAGGGCATGGTCAAAATACACTGCGGCTCCTGTCCGTATTCCGCCTGCAAGTGACGACCCACTAACAAGTTGAATTTCTGATCCGTTCCGCCCAGCTCCAGATCGCTTTTGAGCGCCACACTGTCATAGCCCTGCATGAGCGGGTACAGGAACTCATGCACGCTGATCGGCGTGCCGGCCTTGAAGCGGTCATGAAAATCGTTGCGCTCCATCATGCGCGCCACGGTATAGCGCGCGGCCAGCTCGATCATGCCGCGCGAGCCCAGCGTGTCACCCCATTCGCTGTTGTAGCGAATTTCCGTTCTTGTGGCGTCCAGCACCATGGAGGCCTGCCGGTAATAGGTCTGCGCATTGATTTCGATCTGCTCGCGGGTCAGCGGTGGACGGGTGGTGTTGCGCCCCGACGGGTCACCTATCAGAGTGGTGAAATCACCAATCAGGAAAATGACGGTGTGCCCCAGATCCTGCAACTGCCGCATCTTGTTGAGCACCACCGTGTGGCCAATATGGATGTCCGGCGCTGTCGGGTCCAACCCCAGTTTGATGCGCAGGGGAACTCCGGTCGCCTCCGAACGGGCCAGCTTCTTGACCCAGTCTTCCTGGGGAATCAGCTCCTCGCAACCACGAAGGGATACCGCCAGTGCCTCCCGGACACGGTCTGTTACAGGAAATTTAGGAGCCAAGGCTTGATTCATAAGGGTTTTTCTCGATGCGACGGAGTTCGACGAAGTTATACTCGGGCTCCGCCTTTTCGCTGGATTTTAAGTGGCTTCGTCTCAGTCACTCCTGTATCCGGTCCCTGCGCACCTCATAACTCTAAGTTGGAATCCTTCTTTTGATCAATGGCCTCGTTACCGCTGGAACTTCTTTTGTAGCCTTTGCAAGCCGGGTCACCAAAAAACATCCCAAACGTGTATCAGCTGTCGTTGCAGCTTTGCTGTTGGGCGGCGGCGGTGGGTCATTTGCGGTGGCCTCGTTTGCGCCAGATCCCTCGGACTTGACCGTACGCGAAGTGCTGGAGTCGGTGCAGGCACTGCCGCTGAACCTCGCAGGCGATGCGCTGGACAAGCCAGCATTCACGCTTTACCGCTCCGAAATCACCCGCTCCAGCGACACGGCAGACAGCCTGCTCAAGCGCATGGGCGTGGACGATCCTGCGGGAGCAGCCTTCATGCGCTCCGATGCAACGATCCGTCAGGTCCTGCTGGGTCGAGGCGGGCGCAGCGTGACGGCAGAGACCAGTGACAACAACAGCCTTCTCAAACTCAGCGCCCGTTGGAGCCCCGAAGACGATGGCAACTTCAAGCGACTCGTCGTTGAGAAAACCCCGCAGGGCTTTCAGTCGCGAGTCGAGTCTGCACCCTTGACAGCCTCCACCCGGTTGGCCGGCGGCACCATACAGACCTCCCTGTTCGCAGCCACTGACGACGCCAAGATTCCGGACGCGATCGCCATTCAGGTGGCAGAGATCTTTTCCAGCGACATCGATTTCCACCGGGCTCTGCGCAAGGGCGACCGTTTTTCTGTCGTCTATGAAACGTTGGAAGGTGATGGTGAACCGCTTCGTGCCGGACGGGTATTGAGCGCAGAATTTGTCAACAGCGGCAAGACCTTTCAGGCCATGTGGTTCCAGGAACCGGTCGCGGGCGGCGCCCAGCCAGCCGAGGGCGCGCGTGCCACTGACGCTCGCAGCAAAGGCGGTTACTACACACTGGACGGCCAGAGCCTTCGTCGGGCCTACCTGGCTTCGCCCATGGAATTCTCCCGGGTCAGCAGCGGCTTCAAGATGCGCTTTCACCCCATTCTGCAAACCTGGCGGGCTCATCTGGGCGTCGATTACGCTGCGCCAACCGGTACCCCGGTACGAAGCATCGGTGATGGCGTGGTCGAATTTGCGGGGGTCCAGAATGGATTCGGCAACGTGGTTTTTGTGAGCCACCGTAACCACCACACCACCGTGTACGCGCACTTGAGCCGCATCAATGTGCGCAAAGGCCAGACCGTGAGCCAAAGCCAGAACATCGGGGCAGTCGGCTCCACGGGCTGGGCAACCGGTCCACATCTGCATTTTGAATTCCGTGTCAATGGGCAACACCACGACCCCTTGACGATTGCGCGGCAAAGTGAAGCCGTACCGGTGAGCACGGCCTCCAGGCCGATGTTTGACCGGGTCGCCGCGACCACCAGGATTGCGTTCTCGGCGGCTGCATCCATGCAGCAAAGCACCGCCCAGTAAGCCAACAGGCCAGTGAGACGACATGTCTGGCGTGTCCGAGCTCTTCATTGGCCTGATGTCTGGCACCTCGCTGGATGGGGTAGATGGCGTTCTGGTTGATTTTTCCAAAGCACCTCTGGCGGTCATGGCTTACGCCGGTGCGCCATTTTCTGATGATTTGCGCCAGGAACTGCTGGCCCTCAACAGTCCCGGCACCAATGAACTGCATCGCGCCGCTCTAGCGTCGAACGCACTGGTGCGCGTATATGCCCAAGTCGTGGCCAGACTGCTGGAGCAATCCAAACTGGGTAGCAACGCCGTGACGGCCATCGGCGCCCATGGACAGACGGTGCGTCACCGCCCACAGGCATTCGACGGCACCGGTTACACCCTGCAGCTGAACAGTCCTGCTTTGCTGGCCGAACTGACCGCCATTGACATCGTGGCTGATTTTCGCAGCCGCGATGTTGCGGCCGGCGGACAGGGGGCGCCACTGGTGCCAGCGTTCCACCAGTCGGTCTTTGGCAGGCCCGGAGAAACCATCGCAACGCTCAATGTCGGCGGTATCTCAAACCTCACGGTGCTGGGATCCGGGTCAATGAACGACGTGCTTGGCTTTGACTGCGGTCCGGGCAATGCCCTGATGGACGCCTGGTGCCAACGCCATCTCAAGCGGTCCTATGACACCAACGGTGACTGGGCTGCCACCGGAAAGATTCATGAAGGATTGCTGCAGGCGCTTCTCAGCGAACCCTACTTCAATCAACCAGCACCCAAAAGCACGGGGCGAGACTTGTTCAATCCGGACTGGCTTGCAGACAGGCTTGGACCTTTTGCTCACCTTGCGCCGGCCGACGTTCAGGCCACTCTGACGGAGTTGACAGCCAGCGCATGCGCCCAAAGCATCCAACGCTACGCCCTGGCCAGCAAAGAACTGATTGTTTGTGGCGGAGGTGCCTTCAATGGCTATTTGATGCAGCGACTGCAGGCGCTTCTGCCTTCGATGCAAGTCTGCTCATCAGAAGCTTATGGTTTGCCGCCCTTGCAGGTTGAGGCCGCTGCATTTGCATGGCTGGCCCGCCAAACCACGCGACGCGAGACATCAAGCCTTGAAAAAGTAACGGGCGCCCGAGGCGCCCGCATACTTGGTGCCATCTACCCCGCCTGAGGAGGTCGACACCTTGAAGATTTTTTCAGGAAAAACTTGAACCGCAACCGCACGTGGTGGTTGCGTTGGGGTTCTTGATCACAAACTGTGCACCTTGCAAATCTTCCTTGTAGTCGATTTCCGCACCCACAAGGTACTGATAGCTCATTGCGTCAATCAACAAGGACACGCCATTCTTGGTCATCGTTGTATCGTCTTCGTTGGTGATTTCATCAAATGTGAAACCATATTGAAAGCCCGAACAACCACCGCCCTGCACAAAAACGCGCAGTTTCAACTCCGGATTGCCCTCTTCAGCGATCAGATCTGCCACTTTGGCGGCAGCACTGTCCGTGAACAAGATGGGACTTGGCATTTCTGACTGAATATTTTCTGCGACGGCGCTCATGGATTACTCCGTTTAATTTGGCTATGGCAATAGTACAGCAATTCGCTCAACAATTCAGCTAGCCGTTATTTGCCGCCAGTTTCAGTGTGGGCTTTTCCTCGTCACCCAGCATTGGGCGCAACTGCCCGGCAATGATCGCTCCCTGGTGCATTTCCAGCGCCGTGTAATGCACATCGCCCTGGATACGCGCCTTGGGTTGCAGTTCCAGCATGGCATTGGCATACACAGGGCCCTTGACCGTGCCGTTGATGATGATGTGGTCGGCGTGGATTTCACCGGTCACCGTGGCCGTTTCCGAAATCACCAGAATGCTCGGCATATCAGGATTCGCACATACAACGCCCGTCACCGCACCATCAATCCGCAAGCCATCGACGAACCTGAAATCTCCATCAATCTGGCTGCCTTCTGCAATCAGGCTTCGAATGGGTGGTTGTTTCTTTTTATTGAACACGTCGATACCTTGTATACGTTGAACCAAGCGTCGGACTATAGCTTGATGGATTGCACAGCTTTGGTAACCGCCCCATCCAGGACTTTGGCGGTAACCCCCTTGATCAGGACTTGTGGTGGCAACTCAAACACACCTTCAACTCGACCATATTGTTTTAACTTGAGCCCCTGGGCGCCCCCCGGCAAGACCCCAGTCCAGGGCTTGCCATTCAGAAGGCCGGTAAAGCTCAACTCAAGTCGCCCGCTGAATTCAGACGCATTCCGACTGGCCTGAATGACCAGAACCTGCCATTTTACTTCCCGCCCATTCACGACTTCGGCCTGCAAGCCGCGTATGGCAAGCCCCTCAACCCCTGCGGCTGGAATCAGTTTCTCAAAAAAGCCCAAGTCGTCCTTCAAGCTTCTGTTGTCGATCTCCAACTGCCGGTTCTGAGCGGCCAGTTTTTCCTGAGCCACTTTTTCCGAGGTCAGCAAAGTGCCAGCGGTGTTGGCAATGGACTGCGCTTTGTCACGCTCTTCCTTCAGGGTCAAAATCTCCCCGCGCAATGCCAGAAGTTCTGACCGCGCATGCAACAGTTCCTCTTTGAACCCCCTGTCCAGGCCGGCAATATCCTTGCCGAACTCAAAGGCCCACAAGCCAATCGCCGCACAAAACCCAAAGACAATTGCCAGCACAGCCCAACGGAAAGGCCAGGGCAAGGCACTGCGAACCGCCATGCGGGGGGCACTGACAGTGAGACGGCGAAAAAGCAGACGTAGTCGCATGGGGTCGCAAGTCTATCAGTCGAAATGCAAACAGCCGCCGGAATTTGCATTCCGGCGGCTGTTGTTTTGCAACAATTCGTTGCGGCAGTACAGGTGGCGAAATTAACGCTTGCTGAACTGCTTGCGACGACGCGCACCGTGGAAGCCGACCTTCTTACGCTCGACTTCACGTGCATCACGCGTCACGAAGCCTGCTTTGCTCAGCTCGGACTTGAGCGTTGCATCGTAGTCAATCAGGGCACGGGTAATGCCGTGGCGCACTGCACCAGCCTGGCCAGACTCGCCACCGCCAGCGACATTGACCATGATGTCAAATGTCTCAGCGTGGTTCGTCAAAAACAGGGGCTGCTTGCAAATCATGATCGAGGTTTGACGGCCAAAGAATTTTTGGATGTCTTTGCCGTTGACCACGATCTGGCCGGAGCCTTTTTTCAGGAATACGCGGGCGACGCTTGATTTGCGACGGCCGGTACCATTGTTCCATTCACCAATCATTTCAAGGCTCCTTAAATTTCCAACACTTTGGGTTGCTGGGCAGTGTGGGGGTGCTCGGCACCACCGTACACCTTGAGCTTCTTGATCATGGCGTAGCCCAGAGGGCCTTTAGGCAGCATGCCCTTGACGGCTTTTTCCAAAGCGCGGCCAGGGAAACGCGACTGCATGTCACGGAAGTTAATGGCAGAAATGCCACCAGGGTAACCGGAGTGGCTGTAATACACTTTGTCCAACGGCTTGGCGCCGGTGACGCGCAGCTGGGCTGCGTTGATGATGACGATGAAGTCACCGGTATCGACGTGAGGCGTGTAAATGGCCTTGTGTTTGCCGCGCAAACGGAGAGCAACTTCGCTGGCTACTCGTCCGAGGACCTTATCGGTCGCGTCAATCACAAACCACTCGTGCACCACGTCAGCGGGTTTTGCGCTGAAGGTCTTGGTCATGAGTTTTCTCTTTGAAAGAAGGTTTGTCGGGCTCTTTTCCACGGTCGGTTTTCCTCTGATGGGAATCTCTTAGGTGGGGATCTGGCTTCGCCGCGGAGCCACAAAAGCGCTGCGAAGCTCTCCATTATACGAAATTTGGCTCACAAGTCCAAAATACGCCAAGAAAGCGATACGCTTCGTTAATATAGAGGCATGTTTAGTTATCGCCACGCCTTCCATGCCGGCAACCATGCCGACGTCCTCAAACACACAGTGCTGATTGCGATTTTGCGGCATTTGCTGCAAAAAGACACGGCTCTCACGGTTTTTGACACCCATGCTGGCGCCGGCCTGTACCGCCTGGACGGCGACTATGCCGAAACCAGTGGCGAGGCGGCGGGTGGCATATTGCAGCTTCTCGCCTCAAAGGACAAGCCGCCCGCTGCTCCCGCCAAAAAGGCCCCCGATGCCAGCAAACCAGCAGCAGTTGCCCTGGCGCCCATCATTCAGGACTATCTGGACCTGGTTGCCAGCTTCAACAACAAGGGAAGCCACAAGGTTTATCCAGGCTCGCCTTTCATCATTCAACGCCTGCTGGGCGAGCGCGACAAGCTCAAACTGTTTGAAATCCATCCTACGGATTCCAAAACACTGTCCGCCAACATTGCCCAGCTGCAGGCCGGGCGACAGGTCGCCGTGCTGCGAGAGGACGGCTTTGAAGGTCTCAAGAAATTCCTGCCGCCACCCGCGCGCCGGGCACTGGTACTGAGTGACCCCAGTTACGAGATCAAGAACGATTACGCCCGCGTTGTCGCCATGGTTGCTGATTCGCTGGTCCGGTTTTCCACCGGCACCTATGTCGTGTGGTACCCCATCATTCCACGGCCCGAAGCCCATGATGTGCCGCGCAAATTGAAAACCCTGGCCAACAAAGCCGGGAAAAGCTGGCTGAACGCTACGTTGACCGTGAAGTCCAGCAAATTGACTTCCGATGAGTCCGGCGAGGTGATACGCCCCGGCCTGCCCGCAAGCGGCATGTTCGTCATCAATCCCCCTCATACACTGAAGGCCGCACTGCAACTCGCCTTGCCACAATTGGCAAGCATGCTTGCCCAGGATCAGCACGCAACATCCACCGTGGAGTCAGGCGGCTGAGTCTGGTGCGCCAGCACCCCGACATCGTCACAAAGCAGCGATAAACTTGCCGCTACTTTGAAACCTGGATAAATTCCGATGATTCTTGTCACTGGCGGCGCTGGCTATATCGGTTCTCACACCTGCGTTGAACTGCTCAATGCCGGACTTGAAGTCACCGTATTTGACAACTTCAGCAACAGCCAGCCCGAGTCACTTGCCCGCGTGGAGCAGATCACCGGCAAAAAGCCCCACATCATCCGCGGCGACATTCGAGACCGTACGGCACTGGTCGGCGCCATTCGGCAAAGCGGCGCCAAGGCGGTTATTCACTTCGCCGGCCTCAAAGCGGTGGGCGAGTCGGTCGAGCAGCCCCTTGACTACTACGACAACAATGTCACAGGCACCCTGCGCCTGCTGGAAGCGATGGGCGAGTGCGGTGTCAAAACCCTGGTTTTCAGTTCGTCCGCCACGGTCTACGGCGACCCGCAACGCCTGCCCCTGACTGAAGACCACCCCCTGTCGGCCACCAACCCCTACGGCAAAACCAAGCTGGTGATTGAGGACATGCTGCGCGACCTCTACCGCAGCGACCCATCCTGGCGCATCGGCATCCTGCGTTATTTCAACCCGGTCGGTGCGCACAGCAGCGGTCTCATCGGCGAAGATCCTCAGGGTACGCCAAACAACCTGCTGCCCTTCGTTGCCCAGGTGGCGGTCGGACGCCGTGAATTCCTCAATATATGGGGCAACGATTACCCCACGCCCGACGGCACCGGGGTGCGCGACTACATCCATGTGGTTGACCTGGCATTGGGCCACCTCAAAGCCCTGAAGCGGCTGCAAGACGCGCCGCAGTGCATCGAAGTCAATCTGGGCACAGGCGTTGGCTATAGCGTTCTGGACATGGTTCGGGCGTTTGAGAAGGCCTCTGGCAAAGCAGTCCCCTACAAAGTCGCGCAACGCCGGGCCGGAGATATTGCCTCGTGTTACGCTGAACCCACACGCGCTGCCAATCTGTTGCAATGGCGCGCCGAACGCGATCTCAACGTCATGTGCGCCGATGCCTGGCGCTGGCAAAGTGCAAATCCCAATGGGTACGGAGTAAACGAGGAATGACAAAAGGGATGATTCTGGCAGCCGGGCAAGGAACCCGGGTGCGCCCCCTGACACGGGACCTGCCCAAACCGATGGTGCCTATCTTGGGCAAACCGGTGATGGAATACCTGATCGAGCACCTCGCACGCCACGGCATCACCGAGATCATGGTCAACGTCGCCTGGCACCATCACAAGATTGAAGAGTACTTTGGTGACGGTCGGCGCTGGGGCGTGCAAATTGGCTATTCCTACGAAGGCATCCGCGATCATGGCGACATCCTGCCCCGCCCCATGGGCTCGGCTGGGGGCATGCGGCGCATCCAGGATTTCAGTGGCTTCTTTGATGAAACCACACTGGTGCTGTGCGGCGACGCCCTGATCGACCTGGACATCACCGCCGCTGTGGCCGAGCACAAGGCCAAGGGTGCCATTGCCAGTGTGGTGGCACTGGATGTGCCCCTGGCTGATGTGCAGAACTATGGCATCGTGGTCGCAGCCCCCGATGGCCGCATCCAGTCTTTCCAGGAAAAACCGGCACCTGCGGAGGCTAAATCAACACTGGCCAGCACCGGCATTTATATTTTTGAGCCAGCTGCACTGGATCTGGTTCCCTCCGGCAAGGTCTATGACATCGGCTCGCAGTTGTTTCCACAACTGGTGTCACGCGACCTGCCCTTTTATGCCCAGAACCGACCTTTCAACTGGATCGACATCGGCCGGGTAAGCGATTACTGGTCGGTGTTGCAGCGTGTGCTGCGGGGCGAAGTTGACCAGATGAACATGCCCGGGCGCCAGGTCAAACCGGGGATTTGGGTGGGACTCAACACCTCCATCCCCTGGGACAAGGTCAAGATCGAAGGTCCGGTCTACATTGGTTCGAGCGTGCGCATTGAACCCGGCGCCACCATCACCGGGCCGGCCTGGATCGGGCATGGCAGCCATATCCGCACCGGCGCCAAAGTGGTACGCAGCATTCTGTTTGAGTACACCCGCATCGCCGCCGATATGCGTTTCAGCGAGATGATTGTCTCGCCCGAATACTGTGTTGACCGCCACGGCGACACCCTTTACCGCGGTGATGACACCGCCCAACTGCGCTGGGGCGACGCCAGGGCCTGAAAGAAATTGAGCACACCATGTTGATCCAACCCGTTGTCCTGTCTGGCGGCTCCGGCACACGCCTTTGGCCCCTGTCCCGCGAAAAATATCCCAAGCAGTTGCTGCCATTGATTGGGGAAGACTCTTTGCTGCAAGCGACCGTGCGACGGGTAGAGGGCATTGCTGGCGCAGAGTTGGCACCTCCCATGGTCGTGAGTAACGAGGAATACCGCTTCGTGATCGCAGAACAACTGCGCCTGATGGGGAAACCGGGCACCATCGTGCTCGAACCAGCCGGAAGAAATACGGCCCCAGCCCTCACACTGGCTGCATTGTCCGCTATGAAAAACGGTGCGGATCCGATCCTGCTGGTGATGCCCGCCGATCACGTCATCACCGACGCTGCGGCGTTTCGCCGCGTTGTGGGTCAGGGTGCTGCACTGGCAGCCATGGGCGCTGTGGTTACCTTTGGCATCACCCCTGATGCCCCGGAGACCGGCTATGGCTACATACAGTCCGGCCTTGCTTACAAAGGCAGCACAGATTCAAACAGCCCCAATGCAGCGAAACTGATCGCGCGGTTTGTGGAAAAACCCGACCTGACCACGGCACAGGCCTATCTGGATGAAGGCTCTTACCTCTGGAACAGCGGCCTGTTCATGATGCACGCCTCCGTCTGGCTGACTGCCATTGGCGCATGCCGCCCCGATATCCTGGCGGCCTGTCAAACCGCATGGGACCAAGGTTCTGCAGACGGTGAGTTTGTTCGTGTTGGCAAGGACGCCTTTGCCAAGTGCCCCAGCGACTCCATCGACTATGCAGTGATGGAGCGCATGACGGCCCATGCGGCCGTTTCCGACTCAGCCACCAAGGCCTTGCCCCCGGGCGTGGTGATTCCCCTGTCCGCAGGCTGGTCCGATGTCGGGGCCTGGGATGCCCTTTGGCAAGTGCTGCCCAAAGATGCCCACGGCAATGTTTTCCACGGCGATGTATTGCTGCAAGACTGCCGGGACACGCTCGCCTTTTCGGAAAATCGCCTGATTGCCTGCGTGGGCGTCAGTGATTTGGTGGTGGTTGAAACTGCTGACGCGATTTTGGTCGCACACAAGGACAAAACCCAGGACGTCAAGAAGATCGTCGACCAACTCAAAAAATCAGGCCGCTCCGAAGGGCAATTGCACCGCAAGGTATTTCGCCCCTGGGGCTGGTACGACAGCGTCGACAACGGCGAACGTTTTCAGGTCAAGCGCATTGTGGTCAAACCCGGTGCCACCCTGTCCCTGCAGATGCACCATCACCGGGCCGAACACTGGATTGTGGTCAGTGGCACTGCGAAGGTAACGCGAGGCGATACCACCTTCCTGTTGTCGGAGAATGAGTCCACCTTCATCCCCCTGGGAACAACCCATCGACTTGAAAATCCAGGGCGTGTGGCACTGGAGATGATTGAGGTACAGTCGGGCTCCTATTTGGGTGAGGACGATATCGTTCGGTTTGAGGATGTATACGGGCGTTAGACCCTGGTGATCCCGCTGTTGAAAGGGAGCAGACATGAAAAATTCTGAAGCGAGAAAAGCTTTGCATCAGGGCTTGCGCAAGGTCTTTTCATTTCTGCCGCGCGCCGCCCGCTTTGCGATTTACCGCTCGTTCGTTGATTGCGACCCCAATCCGGATCCACGACTGGTTCTGAAAATCGCCGAGACCCGGGAAGAACTGGAAGCCTGCTTCAAACTGTTGCACGATGCCTACGTGAGCAGTGGCTTCATGCAGCCCGATCCGTCCGGCATGCGGGTAACCATCTACCACGCACTGCCAACCACCACCACACTCTGTGCCAAGTTCGATGGCGAGGTGGTGGGCACCATGTCACTGATTCGTGAAAGCGTTTTTGGCTTCCCGTTGCAAGCTATTTTTGATCTGAATCAAGTGCGCTCCCATCGCGGCAATATTGCGGAGGTGTCGGCACTGGCTGTACACCCGAAATTCCGAAAAACCGGTGGAGCCATTCTTTTTCCCCTGATGAAGTTCATGTATGACTATTGCACGACCTTCTTTGACACCCGCCATCTGGTCATCGCCGTCAATCCGAACCGGATTGAAATGTACGAATCTTTATTGTTCTTTGAGCGACTGACCGAAAGCTCGGTCGCGAACTATGATTTCGCCAACGGCGCTCCCGCTGTCGGTGCATCGCTTGATTTGTACCGCGCACCGGATATCTTTGAGCAGGTGTATGGCGGGAAAAAACTGCGGCGAAACCTGCATAACTACTTCATCAAAACGGTCCTGCCCAATATTGTTCTCCCCAACCGACGCTACTACACAACCAACGATCCGGTCATGACGGCGGACCTGCTGGATTACTTTTTCAATCAACGAACCCAGGTTTTCGCCAAGCTTGACACTCGGAAAAAGAGCCTGCTGCAATCGATCTACAACCTGGCAGCGTACCGAAGCGTTTTGCCCACTATTCCTGCAGAGTCTGTCAGCCAGCATCCTCTTCGCAAACACCAGCGTTACTCGGTCAAATGCCCCGGCATCCTGCACGTCGACGTCGCCGGCAAGCACGAGATCTACAAACTCAAGATCGTTGAACTGTCCGAATATGGTTTTCAAGCCTTGTCGCGAGTCGCCCTGCCACTCCATACCTGGGGCGAAGCCAGCATTCAACTGGGAAAAACCGAAAGATCAACTGTCAAAGTCATGGTCGTTCGCAACAAGGCCAACGGGTTCCAGGGGTCCTTTGGATTCAAGCTGGCCGAGCCCGATTTGTCCTGGACAAAATTTGTCAATGCGCTTCAATCCGGCACCACCCATGACGACCTTGAATACGCTACCCGCTTCCTGACCGAATGAATAAATTCAGCGCTTCAGGCGCAAGAAGATTCTTGCACCAATCCCTTCGCAAGGTCTTCTCGTTTTTCCCTCGTTCCTTGAGATTTGCGGTTTACCGGTCATTTGTGGATTGCGACCCGAAGCCCGATCCGCGCCTGGTCCTCAAGATCGCCGAAACGAAAGAGGAACTGGAAGCGTGCTTCACCCTGCTTCATGATGCTTATGTCAGCAGTGGTTTCATGCAGCCAGACCCATCGGGCATGCGCGTCACCATTTACCACGCGTTACCCACCACCACGACCTTGTGCGCCAAATTTGATGGCGAAGTGGTCGGCACACTCTCCCTGATCCGCGAAAGCGTTTTTGGCTTTCCCTTGCAGTCCATTTTCAACCTGCATGGTGTTCGGGAGAAGAGCGGAAACATCGCCGAAGTATCGGCGCTGGCCGTCCATCCGAAATTCAGGAAAACAGGAGGCTCCATCCTGTTTCCCCTGATGAAGTTCATGTACGAGTATTGCACCACTTTTTTCGATACACGCCATCTGGTGATTGCCGTCAACCCCAACCGGATCGAGATGTACGAATCCCTGTTGTTCTTTGAGCGGCTGGTAGAAAATTCGGTGGAGCACTACGACTTCGCCAACGGTGCACCGGCCGTGGGTGCATCGGTTGACCTGCATCTGTCTCCCGGGATTTTCAAGCAGGTCTACGGCAAAAAACCCCGGCGAAAAAATCTCTACCTGTACTTCATGCGAACCAAGCTGCGCAACATTGTGATGCCCAGCAGGCGCTATTTCACAACCAACGATCCGGTCATGACCGCCGATCTGCTGGATCATTTTTTCAACCTCCGCACCCAGACATTTCATCAGCTGTCCGAGAGAGAGCGGGGACTGCTGCACTCCATCTACAACCTGCCTGGGTACAAGCGGGTATTGCCGGTGGTTTTTTCAGAGTCGAGCTTTCGCAACCGCCAGCGCAAGCACCAGCGCTACTCGCTCAAATGCCCGGGCAGCTTCTGCGCCATCGGCACCGAAAACAGTCCGGTTCAGTCACTGCGCGTGGTGGAGTTGTCGGACGACGGTTTTCTGGCCCACTCCAAAGACCCTTTGCCGACCGGCGTTTGGGGCGAGGTCAACATTCACTTGGGGAGCGAGGAACGATCGGTCATGAAAGCCATGGTCATGCGCGGCAAACACAATGGGAGCTCCGGCTTCTATGGCTTCAAACTGGCAGAACCCGATTTACCCTGGCGCAAACTGGTTGGCGCACTGAAGGCGGGCACGACCCATGACGACCTCGATAATGCCACCCAGTTCCTGCTGGATGGGACGCATTGATAGCGAGCGCTCAGTTGCCTTTGCCCCGTTTCAATAGCTCCAGAACATGCCGTGACGGTATGGCGTAGCTGATCCCGGACGGGTTGGTCAGGGCCGACTCGCGGGTTCCCTTGATGAACACCATATTGACAACGCCCAGGACCTCACCCGTCTCCGGGTCGAACAATGGACCCCCGCTATTGCCCGGGTAGGCGGTTCCATCGAGCTGAAATACATTGAAGCTGGCGCCCCCACGAAGGCTGCGTATGGTCTTTTCGTTGAGTTGCTGGGCAGTCGGCGTTGGCAACGCCGCCGCCGCAATGGAGGAGATCATTCCCCGATGCGTCACCGGAGAAAATCCTAACGCCCCCCCGATGGGAAAACCCATGAAAGCGATGGCCTGCCCCTCCTGAACCGATCCCGAGTCTCGCACCGTGAACGAGGTCACCGCAGGGCCTTCAAACCGCAGCAAGGCCAGATCATGCAGCTTATCCACTTCAAGCACCGTCACGGGCCGCATTTGCAACTCGTTTTGCCCCGTTCGAATCTGCACAACCAGAGCGGCGTCCACATCCTCCTCGGCGGGCTGCTGCAAGACATGTGCATTGGTGACCACCAGATTCCCCGTGCCCAGATTGCCGTGACTGACCACAAAGCCGGTACCTCTGAGCGAAAAGCGTGGACTGTTGGTGCTCTTGAAGGTGCCCACAATCACCACAGCGCCCTTGACCTTGCCGATCGTGCCAGCCAAGTCTGCCCTGGTCGGTCCGGCAACAAGCATGGCAACAACAGCCAGAACGAAAGAAACCAGCCCATTCTTCATGTTGAAACTCCCTACGTGGTAAGTACTTTGCGCGCCATTCAATTATGCGGCGTTTGGCACCGATGACTTGAATAAGGCATCATCATTCCAGGTTTTCGATGACGTTGCCGACTTTTCTACATGCGCTACCATTGAAGGCACATCCGCCCTGCCCGAGCCTTACATGCCTGAAATCACCCCCTCCTGGTTTTCCAACCCTCACAAGCTGCGCGCCCTCACATTTGTACTGCTGACGTCGCTTGGCGCGCTTGCGAATCAGCAAACCTGGGCGGCAGACGCCAAGGCCTCCAAATACTATGAGGATGCCCTGGTTCGGTATGAGAAGAAAGACATCAATGGCGCCATCATTCAGTTAAAAAATGCGTTGCAGATCGACAAGAACATGTTGCCCGTGCAAATGCTGCTCGGCAAAGCCCTGCTCCAGAACGGCGAGGTGGCATCCGCAGAGGTGGCCTTCACCGAAGCCTTGCGCCTGGGTGTGAACCGCGCTGAGGTGGTGATTCCCCTGGGACAGGCCTTTCTGGCCCAGGGCAAACACAAGCTTCTTCTTGAGCAACAGCAATTTGCCCTGAGTGGCTTGCCCTCCAGCGCGCAACTGCAGCTCCTGCTGTTGCGGGCCAGCGCCAGCGCCGACCTGGGTGACTTGCGGGCAGCCATGCGAGCCGTTGAGGAAGCGCGTACGATTGATCCGAAGTCTCCCGCCGTATGGCTTGCGGAAATTCCAGTACGCATTCGCTCGCGTCAATTCAAGGAGGCCAGCGCGGCCGTTGAACGGGCATTGACTTTGGCGCCTGACTCCGGCGAGGCCTGGTACCAAAAGGGCTCCATCGCACACGTGTCGGGCGATATTCCTGCCACCCTGGCCGCCTACGATCGGGCTCTCAAGCTGGATGCAGGGCACATCGAAGCGCGCGTAGCCCGAGCCGGCCTGTACCTGGACCTCAACCGCTACCCCGATGCCGCCAAAGACGTAGAGGAACTCAGACGCACGGCTCCCGGCGAACCGCGTGCAGCCTATCTCCAGGCACTTTTGGCGGAACGCGACAACAAGCCGGAATTGGCGATGGCCGCCTTGAAGGAAGTGACGGCACTGATCGATCCCGTGCCCATTGAATTT
Organism: Rhodoferax sp.; assembly: GCF_018780565.1. GTDB lineage: Bacteria > Pseudomonadota > Gammaproteobacteria > Burkholderiales > Burkholderiaceae_C > Rhodoferax. The sequence continues at coordinate 136,716 of NZ_JADMJN010000003.1, read as the reverse complement.
ATCCGTTATCGCACCCAGCTGCTGATGCTCAATGGACTGGCGCACTTTGGACTGAACGAGCGGGAAAAAGCCAAGCAGTTCTTTGAAATTTTCCAAAGACAACAAGGCAACACCCCGGCATCCAAACTGCTGGCGCAGATCTACCTCAGTGAGTCCAATACCGACCGGGCCATTGACGTGCTGGAAGCCTACCTGAAGGCCAACCCATCTGATGGACAGGCGATGACCTTGCTGGGTTCGGCACTCATGTCCAAAGGACAACATGCCAAGGCCGCATCCCTGATGCAGCAGGCCCTGAAATCCAAAGATACACCGGCACTTCGTACCGTGCTCGGCTTGAGCCTGATCCGCAGCGGTCAGGCGGGCAACGGGGTTGCCGAGTTGGAAACGGCCTACAAACAAGACTCGACCCAAACCCAGGCAGGCACCGCCCTGGTTGGTTTGTACTTGCGAATGGGACAAGCCGCCAAGGCAGTCGCCGTAGCCGAAGGGCTTGTGCGGCAACAGGCCTCCAACGCCAGTTTTTTCAATCTGTTGGGCATGTCGCACGCTCAGGCTGGCAATCTGACGGCGGCCAGAACAGCCTTTGAGCAGGCGAACAAGCTTGACGCCAGCTTCGCGTCCCCTCAAATCAATCTTGCGCGTATCGAAATCGCCAGCAAAGCCTATGACGCCGCTGCAAAGCGGCTGGCAGCGATCCTCAAAACCGACGAGAAAAATACGGAAGCCATGTTTGAGATGGCGACACTGTCGGATCGCCAGGGTCAAGGCGCCGAAACTCAACGCTGGCTGGAAAAGGCCAGTGATCTCGCGGGCCCCAAGGAGGTTCGCTACGGATTGGCGCTTTCGGAGTTCCATTTGCGTGGGGGGCGCCCCGGCCTGGCGCTGGAGTCGGTCAAAAAGGTTTCTGGCAAGCTGCCCGATGATCTGTCCGTTCTGCTGGCTTATGCCAAGGCTCAATTGGCAAATGGCGACAGCGCCAGCGCAAAAAGCACCTTGACCAGCGCCACCCGCGTCGCCGAATACAACCCGCCTTTGCAGGTGCAAATCGCCGTCATGCAACTTGCGGCCAACAACGTGGCCGGTGCGGCCTACAGTCTGGAAAAGGCCCTTTCCACCCAGCCCGATTTCTTGCCCGCCATGGCCTTGATGACTGAAGTGGAATTACGCCAGGGAGAGCCTGCAAAAGCGGAAAAACGCGCCAAGGATATTGCTGCAAGAAACCCCAGACAGGCCATTGGCTACAGCCTGCTGGGCGACGTGGCCCAATCCCGCGGCCAGACCGCAGTCGCGCTGGAGGCCTACCGACGCGCCCACACAACAGAGCCATCGACAGAGACCTTGCTACGCTTGTTTCGAAGCCTGTCCAGCCAGGACGGTGGCAAACCCGCCCTGCAACTTGCAGAACAATGGATGAAATCGCATCCGAAAGATGGCTCGGTCCAGCGGGCACTGGCAGATGGGTATGCCCGCAGTGGCAACTTTCCGGCGGCGCGGACAGCCTATGAGCACCTGCTGAAGCTCACATCTGACGACGGACAGATCCTGAACAATCTTGCCAATGTCCTGCTCCGCCTCAAAGACCCCGGCGCGGTCAAGATCGCGGAACAGGCCGTCACCAGAAATCCCGGCAATCCAAACGCCATCGACACATTAGGCTGGGCCTTGTTTCAAGCAGGTCAGACTGATCGCGCTTTGCAATTGCTGCGCGATGCGCGCTTGCGCGCGCCAGGCAACCCCGATATTCGTTATCACCTGGCCGTGGTTTTGGCCCAAACGGGGCGCAAAACTGAAGCAAGGGAGGAGCTGGAAACAGCCTTGAAAACGGGAGGCACCTTCGAAAGTGCAGCAGAAACCCAGGCTTTGCTGAAATCGCTGAAATAGCATCACACCTGCAATTTGTGTCGAATTTTTTTACAAATGCATCATTCCTGTTACCAAGCGCATTCGTAACTAATTGATACATATGAAGATTTCAAATATGGCACGATTTTCGCATGGTTTTAATTATTGAATTTGATCAGTAAGCTTTTAAACTTGACTGATCCCCAATTTTTTTGAGGACAGAGACCATGAAATCCATTCGTTCACGACAACTTGCTCAATCTCTGGTGTTGCTGGCCTTGTCGACGCTCGGTTCATCCGCTTTTGCCTTGTCCACCTGGAATTTCAGTGGCGGTTGCGGCGCAGTCAATGGCTCCACCAACAATGCCACCCTGACCTGTGCAGAATCCAGCGCCAACGCAAGCGCAGTCACTGTGACCGCATGGTCTGTTGCGACCACCGCCGGGGCAAACTACGCAGCGGCCAGTGTTGGCTACTACAACCCCAATGGTTTTGGCGTCACCTATTCTGCCGGCACTGGCTATTCTGCCGAGTCGACCAGCAACCCCCAGCACACGCTGGATAATTCTGGACGCACAGAATTGCTCATGCTCAACTTCGGCAGTTCGTCTGTTGACCTCAACGGCGTCAAAATTGGTTACAAAGCAAACAGTTCCGGCGGCTCTACCGGGGCCGATGCTGACATCAGCGTATTCCGTTTTACCGGTGCCGCGCTACCTTCCCTGAGCCTGTCAACCATTGCGTCGCTCGCAGCCAATTCCGCTGGCGGATGGGAGCTGGTGGGCAACTATGCCGATCTGGTGACTGGCACGAACAAGACAGTGAACACCACCGACAAGACATCCAGCTGGTGGCTGATCAGTGCCTATAACTCCGGCTATGGCGCAGCTACCGGCACCGATCAGGGCGCAGCCAATTCTGGCGGGGTCACGGGCCTGCAAAACGGCAATGATTATTTCAAGGTTTTGTCGGTTGCGGGCAATGCCACACCGAAGACAAATGTGCCAGAGCCAGGCTCCATGGCGTTGCTCGGTCTTGGCTTGGTAGGCTTGGTGGCCAGCCGTCGCCGCGGTCAAAAATCAGTCTGACCTGTACAGCCCCCCCCAAAAAAATAGCACTGGTATCCAGTGCTATTTTTTTGATTTTTTCTCGGTCAAGCCTCCGTAGAATATGGACAGTATGCTATATATTAAATAGCATCCTATTCAGGCAAAGCAGGGATTTCAGACTTTTTCAGGGAACCTTGCCATCCAGGCCTTGCGAACCAGATGAGGGACGACCAGGTGCAAGGGCATGCGCAAAACATGTGAACGCACGTAAAGTAGCCAGCGCGCCAGACCGGTCCAGCGCGTGTCACAGCTGGGGTGCTCCGGCCGCAACGCCAAACCCAATAGCCAAGCCATCGCCACTCGTGCGAGAGCTGGGGGGCCAAGTCGCTGGATCCGGTCGCTCCATTCGGGCGGGGCTCCCGTCCCGAACAAACGCCTGATATGCAGCAGCGCATGGAACAGGGGAATTCCCAGATCAAGCTCATCCGCCCGCTCGAATAGTCGGGGCCAGAACGCCGGCTGGCGTCCGAAGTACGCCAGCAGATCCTTCAGGTCCAGCAGGTCACGCAGCCCATGGTCAAACTCACCTTCCTGGAACAGGTGCACGGCACTGTGCAGCACCATATCCTCCGGCGCCAGAACAAACAGGTCGGCCATGCCATCAACTGCCGCCTTGCGGTCGAGCAACAGCGCGCCATCGACCTTGTAGCGCGAAGTAGGCGGCGTGATCGTGTGGTGAACGTCAATGACAGTGCGCCGCAGTACATGCGTCAGCGGCGGAATCTCATGCATCCATTCACGGTAGTAGCGCTGGTTGTAGGGGTCGCGTTCGTCACTGATCCAGCCGGCACGAAACAAGGCGCCTTCAATTTCCGCCAGAAGCGCCCGCGGGACCATGATGTCGATGTCTGAAAACAGACGGCCACGCCGGGGCGGCAACTGCGCCACGAAATAGGCCGCCCCCTTGAGCATGACCACGGGGCAATCAACATGCTTCAGGGCACGCCGGATACAGTCCACTTCCCATTGCACCTGATGGTGTTGGCGATCGATCAGTCGCAACGCCCCTTCGAGATAGCGCCGCGGCTGCGCCGGGACCGTTGAGAGCCAATTTTGAGCCGCATAGTGCTGGGCCAAGCGCCCCAGCAATCTGGATTGCCGGGCTTGCCCCAGAAGAGTTTCCCACTGCTGGGGCGTCAGCTGAAGCTGTCGATCGGTCTGTGCCCAAACGCTGGAGAGAAGATCCGGCGTCATCCCCGCTCCTTCGCCACGAGATTGTCAAATACTGCTACCGCATCTTCGAGTTGACTGTAGCGGAAATCGAAACAGTCACTGACAGATATAACGTTGGACAACACCTCAAACCCCGTCAGTCCGAGCACCGTGTAATTGAATGAATTACGCCCCAGTTCCAGCATGCTGTTGGCTTTGGAACGCTGCGTGAGCTCTGCAGGGGCATCAGACACATATTTGGGAAATATCACCCAACGAGGTCGGGCCCGCTCAGCCAGGCGCTGCACATGCTCGGTGGGCACTTTCATGTGGCTGACTGATCCCTTGGAGGTGTCATGCGTCACTTGATTCATCACAACGCGCGGGACAAAATTCCGAATCACCGCCAGGGACTGATTCTTCAAACTAACCGGGCGCCCCAGAGGCGTTATCAGCCCATCCGTCAATGAAATCAAGGTCAGTTCATCTGACAAAAGACGCCAACCACGATTGACCAAACCCGCGCACAGGGTACTCTTCCCCGAACCAGGTGGCGCCGGCATGATCACGGCGCAACCCTCGCGTTCCATCACGGCGGCGTGCAGCGTCAGGTAATGATGGGCCTGCGTAGAGATACACCAGTTCATCGCCCATTCAAGCAGGGGGAAAGCGTGATCCATGGGCAACACCGCAAAGGGACTTTCGCCATCGTAGAGAAACCGGACTTGGGGGCGCCACAAACGCCGTAAGCCACCGCTGGGTGCCAGGGTCACTGTGAAGTCAATGAACTCTCCGTCGTCTACAAGGGGATAGTCTGCATAGAGCAAGATCAAACCTTGCGCGACCGACTCTATGGCCGAAAGAATTCTGAAATTGAACGGTCCTGTGCGAATCAACAAGCCCGGCCCACGAAGTCGACGCCGTACTTCGACGGCGCTCAAGCTGGACAAGATCATGGGGCGGTCGACTCAATCAAGCCAACAGAAACCAGCTGCTCCAGGGTATTGATCAACACCGAGGACAGCTCAGCATTGTTGGGCAACTGCAATTCGTCGGCCACTTGGGCACCCAGTGCCGGCAAGTCCTGGGGACCGGCCTCGAGCATCATCAGGGTTGTGGCTGTGAAGGTGTCCATCTGATGGGTCTGGCCTGACCCAACATCAAACACGGCCCATTCGCCACTCCAGCATCGCCAGTGAAGGGATGCCAATTCGTTCAACTGCCAAGCCACGGCTCAATGATTTTCAGTACGAAAGCCTAATGCAATAACTTGCACCTGGCTCGACACTTCTTACGGAGTATGCGTTTCCATGTAGGTCTTGAAGAAGGTCAAGGCATCCTGATACACCGTAATACTCGGCGAGTTATAGAAATCGAGCACTTGCTGGCCGGAGTAGGGGAAGTTGAAGCTGTGCGACAAGGCATTCAACCATGCGCAAACCCAATGAAACTCATCGGTATTCGAAAACTTGCTGATCGGCTCTTGTGGCTCCATGATTTGAAAGAGAGACGGCTTGGATCCATCGGTATTTCTCAATGTGCATTTGGTAAACACCACATCGCATTTCGTATTGAAGGTCCAGCCATTCGGAAGGGTCGGCCATGCGCGCTTGGGAACAATTTTGCCGTCCACGATCTGCGACTGTCCCCACCATCCTGGGCTGTAACCGCCACAGACTGGCGTGGTCGTCGGCGTCGCAGAATGCACACCCGAATGCATACCGGAAACACTGCACTGATGCTTGCCATCAAAAGTCAGCAAACTCTGACCCGCCAAAGTTTGAAGCGGCACCGTAGCTGCCAACACCGCCGAACCTTTGCCAACGCCTTTGAGGAGAACACGACGACGCGCGATGGCGGCAGATGACAATGCCTCTGCCTTGGCCCGTCCGGTCGATTCAGTATTTTCAATGTTCATATGGATTCCCTCGCGTACTCGCAATGTTCAATGTTAACCACCTCCGGCGACTACCTGCGTGAACTAGATCACGAATCCGCCTGGATTCTGCCCTCAAAGGCACCTTCAACTTATTCTGAATGGATTCAGAATGAGCCCGCCTCTGTGTATGCATATTTCATGCCGAGCCCAGTAAACCTTTGATCTATCTCGCTATTTTCTTGTGCATCAACGCCGCGAGCAAGGAAGTGTAAAAAAATCCGACAACCCTACAAGTTCTTCAAAAGCGCCGTGACTTCGGCTTGGGCCGCAAGCTTGTCACCCAATTTGGCCAACTCATCCAACTCCTTTCGGGCCAAGTCCTTTTTGCCGCCTTTGATATGGATCTTGGCCAGATTCAACTTGAACAAGGTGTTCTGAGGTTGCAACTTCACCACTCTGCTTTGCAGGTCCAGCGCTTTCGCGTAGTCCCCCTTATCTGACAGCAAGACAGCCAAGGTGTCCATGAAAGCCGGTTGATTCGGCGCCAAGGCATTGGCTTTCTCGGCCAAAGCGATCGCGCCCTCTTTGTTGAGCCTTGCGGTCACCCATGCCAGATTGTTGTAGGCCACCGCATTGTTGGCCTGCAATTTGGTCACTGCGGTGTAGTACTTTTCTGCCCCACTGTAGTCTTTGCGCACAATCGCGCCATCGCCTAAATAGAGGAGGATGGCCGTGTCTTTGGGATTGTCCTTTTGCCAGGTCGCTGCAAATTTGTCCGCATCTGCCGTTTTGCCTGATGCGAGCAAGGCTGAATGAAGCTTGATTGCCAACTCCGGTGAATTCACCTGCTTGAGGCCATCACGGTAAGCCGTTGCAGCACCATCCCAATTCTTCTGTGTGGCATTGATATCGCCTTCCATGACAAAGCCTACGGCTTCCTTGGGTCGCTGTTTTTGCACCGTCCGCGCCGTCGTCACCGCGTCGGAAACCCTCTTGGCGTCAAGATGCAGCAATACCATGGCGCGCTGCGCTTCCAGCAGGTCGGGCTGGATCTCCAGCGCCTTGCGCAAACTTGCAGTTGCCGCATCCTTGTCTTTGGCAGCCATATGAACGTCGGCCAAGCGCAGATACGGCTGCGGCGACAGCGCTTGCATGCCCGCCAGCTTGTTGTAAGTAGCGACGGCCTGATTGAATTCGCCGGACGCCTGCTGAGTGCGACCCAATGCATCCAATGCCTCGGGACTGTTGGGAAGAGCTGCCACGGCGTTTTGGGCCGCAGACGACGCCGCTTTAACATCCTTATTGCGCAAATAATAGTCAATCAGCAACAAGCGCGGCGCCATCTCCGTGGGGTTTGCCGCGACAGCATTGCCAATCAACTTGGCGACTTCGTCTGTTACCGCACCCGATCTCGCGGCGAGGTCGGCCAACCCGAGTAAGGCCTGGCCATTTTTGGGATCCTTGGCCAGTACGGCTTCAAATCGTTTCTTCGCTTCATCCGGCTTTTTGTCCGCAATGTCCAAGGCAGCCAAACTGGCCACAGCCGGAAAGTAGGTCGGATCAATCACCAAGGCCCGCTCAAAACTCTTTCTCGCACCGGCGACATCCTGTCTGGCCAAAAGGGTTCTACCCCGCAAATTTGCCGCCAAAGGCTTGTCCGCCTGCTTCTTTTCCAGGGCATCAATCGCGCTCAATGCCTTGTCAAACTCCTGGCGTCTTAAATGTGCGCTGATCAAGGCCAAATCGGCCGTGGTGCCCGCATCCGATGCCGCAATATCCTGCAACTCGCTGAACGCCGACTCAACCTGGCCACTCATCATGTGTGTGAGCGCAAGGGAAGTCCGCTTTCTGGCGTCCTGGGGTGCCTGCTTGCTCGCCCGCGCGAAATATTCTTCGGCTTTCTTGACGTCGCCATTTTGCAGGTACACCTCGCCCGCTACGGATAACAACTCAGGGTCAGATTTTTCGCGGCTCAAACCGGGCAGCAAGGTGGCCAGCGCCTTGGCTGGCTGTCCTGAACGCAAATGAGCCATCACCAACAAACGGCGTGCCAAAGGAAGCTCCGGCGCCAACTGCAAGGCCTTGCTCAAATACACTTCCGCCTGCGCCGGCGAATTGAGCTGCAGTTCTGCCGCACCCGCCAACTGCAAGCCCTGCACATTGTTGGGAACGACCTTCAGCACCTGCTGCACCAGTTCCCTGGTCGATTTGAAGTCTTTCTTCTGATACGCCAGTTGAGCTTCCAAATACCGGGCTTGCGGATGATTCGCCGCCACTTTCTTCAGTTGCTCCAGTTGCGCTGCCGCGTCCGCAAGATTGTTCTGTTGCAGCAGCAGCGTGACGATCGCTGTATGACCCAACAGGAAGTCAGGCTTGATCTCCACCGTTTTGCGAAAGGCTGTCAAGGCCTCTGGCGCCTGATTCTTAAGAATCAGCAAGATATCGCCTTTGAGTTTCCACGCCTCATGGCTCTTGGGAGATTTTGCAATGACATCCTCAACCATGGCCAACGCCCCATCAGCGTCTTGTTGTCCCGCCTTCTGCCGCGCTTGGGCAATCAAGGCTGGCACATAACCAGGTTCGGCCACCAAGGCCGCCTTCAGCGACTCACGCGACAAGTCCGTCTTGCCCTGCAAGCCATAGGCTGCAGCGAGCGTGGTCAGAAAACTGGCCTTGGCGGACGGCTGGGTCAATTCGAACTTGGCCAACTCATCCGTCAACTTCTTTGTCTGCCCCTGTGCCAGCAAGGCCTTTGCCAACAGCGGCAGAACCAGGTCTTGCGGGTGTTTCAAATCCAGTGCCTTGCGCAGCTCAGCCTCTGCCCCGACCGGATCCCCGCTGTCCAGAAGCGCCGTACCCAACAGGAAGCGGGCCTCCGGCAGATCCGGGTTGCTCTGCAATGCATTTTTAATCTGAATGACAGCAGCCTTGCTGTCGTTTTTGGCCAGATAGTCCTTGGCCGAAGTCAGCATCGCCTCAGGCCTTTCGCCACAGGCGGAAAGCAGCAGACAGACCAGTGCGGCAGACAATGCCACGTTCAAATGCGTTTTCTTGAAATTCATATCGTTCCCTGAGAATAAATTGAAGGTGCCGCCAACCGGTTACTTCAGACCCAATCGGTGCATCAAATCGTAAAGCGTAGGCCGACTCACCCCCAACAATTCGGCCGCCTTGACCATATTTCCATTGACTCGCCCCATGGCCGCAATGATCGCGCGCTTCTCGGCGGCGTCCCTGATCAAACGCAGGTCCAGCGAAGTATCAACTTCGTCCGATGACAGGGCTGTCAAACCCACATCATCAGCAGAAATCTGGTTACCGTCCGCCATGATGGTGGCACGCTTGATACAGTTTTCCAATTCACGAATATTGCCGGGCCATGAATGCACTTCAATCGCCCTGACTGCATCTTCTACCAGCGTCATGGCAGAACGGTTTTGCTCTTGCGCAAAACGTCGCACGAACGCGTGAGCCAGCAGTGCTGCGTCTCCCACACGATCCCGCAACGGCGGAATATTCACCACAATTTCAGCCAGTCGGTAGTACAAATCCTCACGAAACCGGCCTTCTTTGCTAAGCGCCTTCAAATCCTGGTGCGTCGCACAAACGATGCGCACATCGACCGGAATCTCCTGACGCCCACCCACGCGTTCAATGGTTCTTTCCTGCAGGAACCGCAGCAGCTTGGCTTGAAGGGAAAAGGGCAAATCCCCTATTTCATCAAGCATCAGGGTACCGCCATTGGCTGTTTCGATCTTTCCGAGCGTCAGTTTGGCGGCACCGGTGAAAGCACCTTTTTCATAACCAAAAAGCTCGCTCTCCAGCAAATTCTCGGGAATGGCGGCGCAGTTGATGGCGACAAATTTCCCGGCGCGACGAGGCGATGCCTGGTGCAGACCACGTGCCAGCACTTCTTTGCCCGTACCGCTTTCACCTAATAGCATGACGGTAGCGTTGCTAGGGGCCACTTTTTCAATTGTCCGACAGATCCGCAGCATTTCGGGGTCGCGTGTCATCAAGCCCGCCAAAGCATCGGGTTGCTGCAGCGCCTGCAGCCGCCTGTTTTCGGCCTGCAGCTCGAACAAACGAAAAGCTCGCTCAACGGTCAGGTTCAGCAACTCGGGCTCGAAGGGTTTGGCAAAAAAGTCATAGGCTCCCATGGCCACAGCGCGCAGGGCATTGACCTGGTCATTTTGTCCCGTGAGCACAATCACCTTGATATCGGGATCAAACGCCATGATCTGCTCGAGCAGCCGGAATCCTTCAGACACTGAATCTGCAGCCGGCGGCAAGCCCAGATCCATCGTAACCACCGCAGGCATGTTTTTACGCAACTGCAGCAAGGCACTTTCGCGGTCATTGGCTGTGACCGACTCAAACCGGTCAAGAGACCATTTGATCTGCTTTTGCAGAGCCAGATCGTCTTCAACGATGAGCAAGGAGCGCGTTTTTTCGGATGTCATTTTGCTTCCAGCGAATGCAGATCTGAAGTCTTGTGGGTTTCAAACAAAGGCAGGCGTATTGTGACCGTTGTTCCCTTGTTCACTTCGCTGTCCACGTCAATTCGCCCGCCCAATTCCTGCACATACTGAAAACTTTCATAAGCCCCAATCCCCATCCCCGCCTGTTTGGTCGTCTGAAACGGCTTGAACAGGCGGTCCCGGATGAAATCCGGCGACATACCATGCCCCGTATCACCCACCACAATCCGGGCCTGATCACCTGAACGATCAAGCCTGAGCCAGACACGCCCATCCATGTCCGTGGCATCGAAGGCGTTCTGGACAACATGCCCAATGATCCGCTCCAGTCGCTCTTCATGGCCGCGCGTATCGACCTCCTGCAGCAATTGAACCTCCAGCGTCCTGCCTCGCCCCGTTGCAACAGCCTCGATACGGCGAATGATCGCGCCGAGGTTCACGCCAAAGGCCGCCCCTGGAGGCGTAGCCCCCTCGCGAAGCTGAAGCATCAGTTGCCGCATCCGGTCCAGCGAATTCTCCACCGTCATCAACATGTCTTGCTGAAATTCGGGATTACTCCCCAGTCGCTTCGCATTTTTCATCATCAACGAGAGCTGCGTCACGATGTTTTTCAAGTCATGCACCACGAACGCAGACATGCGATTGAATGCATCAAACTTGCGAACCTCCAGCAAGGCTTCCGTGGCCTGCATCTGGGCCAGAAAACTGGCGGCCTGCTGTCCTGCAGTTTTAAGCAAGTCATTAACCTCCCAGTTCACATCCATGCGCGCACGCGCACTGGCCAGAACAACAAAGCCGATCAATTCCTCACCGACCATCAAAGGCACGACCAGCCACGCCTGCGCCAATTCCTGCAGCCAGATCGGCAGCTTGAGTTGCCCATAGCGTCGGGAATAAGAACGGTACTCTTCAAGATTGATCACCCAGCCACTGGTCAGCATGAATTGACACAGCGGCGAATTGGCATCTTCTTTCACGGTGGTTTGCGCCATATTCCAGCGCGCTGTTTGACTGAATGCCGTCTCACCAATGGACTTCATCCACAAGCCGCCCGCCGGGCTTTCCAGCATTTCGGCAAGCGCTCGAACAACTTGCTGCCCCATTTCCTGTGGTGAATTCCTGGACGACAGAGTGCGTGTAAACCGGAGCCACTCCTCACGGTAATCGTAGCGATAGCGGAAAAAATGCTTTCCCAAAAACACCCTGAGTTTGGCACGCACCGACCCAGACAGCGCAAGAACCATGAGCAGGATCAGGGCAAAAACTACGAGCCCAAGTTGCAGCGCACGCCCCCATTCACCGCCAAAGTAGCGCACGTAGTAACCCACGCCGGATATGAAGATCAGGTACACACCGGCAATCAGCAGCGTGGCCGAATGAAACGCTGCTTTGGGCGACAGGCGAATTTTGGAAATCCAGTCGCTGCGCCTTGTGCTGGACAGCAGCAACAACGGAACAATCAGGGCATGTACGCCCCCCCGGATGCTGAGCGCATCGCCATCAAGGCGATTGAACAGGACCGCCTGCGAAAACAGATACAGATCGAAAAAATACATGCCTGCCAAGCCCAGGCACAGAGGCTTGATGTTCCAGCGCGAGTCCTCCGTCGCATTGCGAAAAACCTGCTCAAGCAAAACCAATGCATAGACCGGCAACGCCATCGAGCTGAACAGGATCAAGCGGGCGGTGTCCCCCCAAAACCCGATCTCCAAGACCGAGAACAGAAGCGCGAGAAAACCAAATACTGTCAACGCAAGGGCGGCAGCAGCCATCCACGCGAAACCGTCAGACGAGGTCTTGGCTGACTTCGGTCGCAGCAGGACCAGCAGAAATACAAACCAGCAGGCGTATCTGAGCAGGTCAGAAAACGTACCAAGCGTCAGAAAAACAGAATTGGCTGTCAGCAAAAGTGCCAGCCCAAACCACCCCCACAAGGCACTTCCAGTGACGGCTGTCAACACTGCCGTTTTGGACAGTTCACGCGGCGCGGCAGCGTAGCCAAGTTGCAGCAGGCGCAGAGCAAAAGCCGTGTAGGCCAGACCCACCAAGCCATAGCCCCATGCCATCAACGCCAGATTGCCACTGTCCATGGGTCAGAACCCGTGCACCCTACTGCGCGCCCTTGCCGAGCAGGACCACACTGACGGTCTCAAAGAGAACAACAAGATCCAGGAACAGGCTGTGGTTCTTCACGTAATAGAGGTCGTATTGAAGCTTTTCCGCCGAATCCTCGACAGACGCACCATATTGATAACGCACCTGCGCCCACCCCGTTACCCCTGGCTTGACACTTTGACGCACAGCGAAATACGGAATTTCCTGCGTCAACTTGTCCACAAAATAGGGGCGTTCGGGTCGTGGCCCGACCAGACTCATGTCGCCACTCAGCACACTGAAGAGTTGAGGCAACTCATCGATCCGCAGCTTTCGAATGATCCGTCCGACCCGCGTCACACGATCATCCGCGGCAGTTGCCCAACGCGGCTTTCCGTCTTTTTCAGCATCCGTACGCATGCTGCGAAACTTGATGACATTGAACAGCCGCCCATTGAGTCCGACGCGCTCCTGCAAATACAGAATGGGTGCCCCGCTTTCCAGCACGATCAATACGGCGGTCACCAACATGATGGGGAAAGTGAGCAGAATCAACAGTGTCGCGCACACAATATCGAAAAGGCGCTTGACCATGGCACGCAAAAAGCCCTGTTCAAATCCTTCACCAAAAATAAGCCATCCGGCAGATACGGAATCAAGCCGGATCTGACCCAGGGTTTTTTCAAAGTGGGTGGCAATATCGACCACCCGTACACCCTGCAACTTGCAATCCAGCAGCTCGCGCAAGGGCATGCTGCCGCCACGGCGCTCGGACAAGGCAACAACGATTTCATCCACCTGCTCATCCATCACGATATCGGTCAACGACTTGTCGGGTGACAGCAGCCCCCATGCAGAGACTTCTGTTACCGCCTCATTGGGGCTGGCGTAATAGCCAACCAGATCCACGTTGGGATCGGACTTTTTCAGTGTTCTGCCCACCAGCTTGGCACGGGTACCGGTTCCAAAAATCAGGACTCGCTGGCGCATCATCGCCTTAGGCGTGGCGTGGGTCACATAAACACGGTTAACTAGCATCAGGGCGACACCGGCAACCAGGGTCATCAGAAAAATCTTCCCGTCCTGCAATTGAAGCGGAGAAAAACGGAAGATCCCATAGGCCAGCGGCAAAGACAGGCACAGTGACAAAACAGCACGACCACCGGTCTGGCCCAGTGTGCGGCTCTGAACCCGCTGGTAAAAGCCCAGGCTGGCATTGATAACCAAGATACCGGCGGGCAACAAAAGAGATGTTGTGATAACCAGGGACGATACCGAAGCCGGGTCTGCTACCTGGTACAGAATAGCTACCACCAAGGTGGCTACCACCAAGCCGAGGTCAAAAAAAATCTTCATGAGCGTACGCTTATGAAAATAATGATTGAAAATTTTTATCACATTCACGCCCTACATTTCGTAGCTCATATTGAGCCTGACACTTCCCGAACGCAGGCCTACGCAGACGCCAGGATGCATCGGACAGTGTAGCAACTAAGCAAGCGGTTTGTCAGGCCATTGCGCCTGCAAAAAGGCCACGCCCGCCAAATCCTTGGCAGAAAGCAGGGGCTGTGTCGCCAGCGCAGGCCATTGAATGGCCAAGGTGGGATCATTCCAGGCAATGCACCGTTCATGCTCTGGTGCGTAGTAATCGGTGGTCTTGTACAGAAATTCGGCAGATTCGGAAAGCACGAGAAAACCATGGGCCAGGCCGGGCGGCACCCAGAGCTGGCGCTTGTTGGACGCAGACAAAATCTCCCCCACCCATTTGCCAAACGTTGGTGAGTCCGGCCGGATGTCCACGGCTACGTCAAACACCTCGCCAGCCACCACGCGCACCAACTTGCCCTGAGCCTGTTTGAGCTGGTAATGCAAGCCGCGCAATACGTTGCGGGCTGACTTGGAATGGTTATCCTGCACAAACGGCAAACTCACCCCGGTTGCCTTCAAGAACTCGCGCTGGTTAAAGCTCTCGAAAAAGAATCCGCGATCATCGCCAAACACCCGGGGCTCAATCAACAACACATCCGCAATAGCCAGAGGAGTAGCCTTCATCAATACACCTTTTGATCCAACAGCCTCAACAGGTATTGGCCATAACCTGATTTGGCCAGCGGCTGCGCCAGACTGCGCAATTGCACATCGTCGATCCAGCCATGCCGCCATACAATTTCCTCAGGCGCGGCCACCTTGAGGCCCTGGCGATTCTCGATGGTGTAAATGAACTGGCTGGCCTCCAGCATCGACTCATGTGTGCCCGTATCCAGCCACGCATAGCCCCGTCCCATGGTCTGTACATCCAGGGTGCCCTGATCGAGGTAAAGGCGATTGAGGTCGGTAATTTCCAGTTCGCCACGGGCCGAAGGCTTCACCTTCTTGGCCAGTTCAACCACCTGCTTGTCGTAAAAATACAGCCCGGTTACAGCATAGCGCGACTTGGGAAATTTCGGTTTTTCTTCAAGGCTGACGGCCCGGCCTTTCTCATCGAACTCCACCACGCCGTAACGCTCCGGATCTTGAACCGCATAGGCAAATACCGTGGCTCCGTGCGTTTGCTCATTGGCACTGTGCAGCAGCCCGGCAAAATCGTGGCCATAAAAGATGTTGTCACCCAGTACCAAGGCACTCGGTGCGCCGTCCAGAAACGCTTCGCCGATCAGGAAGGCCTGCGCCAGTCCGTCCGGCGAGGGCTGCACCGCGTAGCTGATGCGCAATCCCCACTGAGTTCCGTCTCCCAGGAGTTGCGCAAAACGTGGCGTATCTTGCGGCGTAGAGATCACAAGCACTTCGCGAATCCCCGCCAGCAGCAAAACACTCAGAGGGTAATAAATCATCGGCTTGTCATAAATGGGCAGCAGTTGCTTGCTCACGACCTGCGTTGCCGGATACAAACGTGTGCCCGACCCGCCGGCCAGGATGATGCCTTTGCGTTGGACCGTGTCGACGCCAGCGGCTTTATTCATTGTCATATTCATTGTTTCCCTGAAATTTCATGAAGCATACGCGTGACGCCTCGCTCCCAGTGCGGTAGCGTCAACCCAAATGCTGCCCGCAAACGCTGCGTGTCCAGACGCGAATTCAATGGGCGCTGCGCAGGCGTGGGATAGCTGGCAGTAGGCGTGGCGGCCACGTCTTCAGGCCCAGCCTTGAGCGCCCAGCCAAGAGTCCGCGCCTGGGCCAGCACAAAGCGTGCGTAACCGTTCCAACTGGTCTCGCCGTCAGCCACGCAGTGGTACAGGCCAGCCAGCGCGGGCTCCCGAATCGTGCACATCAGCGCATGCGCCGTCACATCAGCCAGCAGCTCGGCCGAGGTAGGGGCGCCGATCTGGTCGTCAATCACGGTCAGCATCTCTCGCTCCCCAGCCAGACGCAGCATGGTCTTGGCAAAATTGCCACCACGGGCGGCATACACCCAACTGGTTCGAAAGATCAAATGTTTGGAATTCATGGCGATGGCCTGCTCGCCTTCAAGCTTGGTCCGTCCATACACACTCAAGGGGCCTGTAGGGTCCGTCTCGCGCCAGGGCTGACTGCCACTGCCATCGAATACATAGTCGGTCGAGTAGTGAACCAACCAGGCGCCCAGTTTGAGCGCCTCGGCAGCCAGCACACCCGGAGCCTCGGCGTTCAGGGTGCGCGCCACATCAGGCTCAGCCTCAGCCTTGTCTACAGCCGTATGGGCAGCAGCATTCACGATAACGTCGGGCGCCACACGGCGCACCGTTTCAGCAAGCCCAGCAAGATTGTGGAAATCTCCACACAAGCGATCAGGGTTGTTGGCCGGGTCACGCCCTACTGCGACCAGATCGCCCAACACAGCCAGGCTGCGCTGCAGTTCCCAGCCCACCTGGCCCTGGCAGCCCAATAACAAAATCTTCATGCCTTGGGACCTGTTCCATATTGCTTGGCCACCCAGTCACGGTAGCCACCGCTTTGCACATTGGCCACCCACTGGGGGTTATCCAAGTACCACTGTACGGTCTTTCGGATACCAGTCTCAAAAGTTTCCATCGGCTTCCAGCCAAGCTGGCGCTCTATCTTATGGGCGTCAATCGCATAGCGCCGATCGTGACCGGGACGGTCCGTTACATAGGCAATCTGTTCTTTGTACGGCCGACCGTCTGCTCGCGGCTTGAGCTCATCCAGCAAGGCGCAGACGGTATGAACAATATCCAGATTGGGCTTTTCGTTCCAGCCCCCGATGTTGTAAACCTCACCCAGCTGCCCGGCTTCAAGCACCCGACGGATGGCGCTGCAATGGTCTTTGACGTAGAGCCAGTCTCGAATCTGCTGCCCGTCGCCGTACACCGGCAGAGGCTTGCCGGCTTGCGCGTTCACGATCATCAAGGGAATGAGCTTCTCAGGAAAATGATACGGCCCGTAGTTGTTGGAGCAATTGGTGGTGAGAACTGGCAAACCATAGGTGTGATGGTAGGCCCGCACCAGATGGTCGCTGGCGGCTTTGGAAGCCGAGTAGGGGCTATTCGGCTCATAGCGATGGGTTTCCGTAAAGGCAGGGTCCGTCTTGCCCAATGAACCATAAACCTCGTCCGTCGACACATGCAAAAATCGAAAACCAGTCTTGGCAGTGGTGTCCAATGCACCCCAATAGGCACGCACCGCCTCCAGAAGATTGAAGGTCCCGACGATATTCGTCTGGATGAATTCGCCCGGTCCGTGAATGGAGCGGTCCACATGCGATTCGGCGGCAAAATTGACAATCGCCCGCGGCTGGTATTTCATCAACAAACCGGCCACCAGTGCTGAATCGCCAATATCCCCCCGCACAAAGATATGCCGCACATCACCCTCAAGCGAGGCAAGGTTCTGCAGGTTGCCGGCGTAGGTGAGCTGGTCGAGGTTGATGATTGTCTCGTCGGATTCACTCAAACAATCGAGCACGAAGTTACTGCCGATGAAGCCGGCTCCACCTGTTACGAGAATGGTCATTTTTCAACTTTCAAACTAGCACCTCAATACAAGCCGGATGTCCCAAAAAACTTTGCGGACTGGCACTGGCGCCATAGGCGCCCGACTGATAAATCACAGCCAAGTCTCCCACATCTGCCACCGGCAAACTCATGCGGTCGGCCAACAAGTCCAATGGCGTGCACAAGGGCCCAACAACAGACGATGTTTCTTTTTGCGTTAAGTCGGCCTTGTTGCCGATCGTGACAGGATAGTTTTTCCGCACGACTTGCCCAAAGTTACCCGAGGCAGACAGATGATGATGCAAGCCACCATCCGCCACCAGGTACACCTGCCCGCGAGAAACCTTGCGATCCACAATCCGCGTCACGTAGATGCCGGCCTCTCCCACCAGGTATCGGCCCAGTTCGATCACAAACTCCGCCTGCGGCAACTCTGTCTTGGCGCGCTGCGTCAACTGGGCCAGATTGTCGCCAATCGACGTCAAATCAAGCCGTTGCTCGCCCGGAAAATAAGGAATGCCAAAGCCACCACCCAGATTCAAAAACCGCACGGGCTGTGGCGCATCCTGTGCAAGACGCACAGCCAATTCGTAGGACTTTTGCTGAGCTTCACAAATGGAGTCAGGCCGAAGGTTCTGTGACCCGGCAAACAGATGAAAACCTTCAAAAGCGAGTCCCGCACGGCCAATGTTGGCCAACAGCGCCGGCATCTGCTCCACATCCACGCCAAACTGCTTGGGACCACCCCCCATCTTCATGCCCGAGCCTTTGAGTTCGAAGTCCGGGTTGACGCGCACCGCCACCCGGGCTGGCAAACCCAGTTCATTTGAGATCACCTCCAGTGCGACAACCTCACGAAACGATTCGAGGTTGATCAACACACGAGACGCCACTGCCTGCCGCAACTCCGCATCGCGCTTGCCCGGCCCCGCAAAGCTGACTTCTTTAGGGTTGGCACCGGCATCCAGCGCCACTTTCAACTCCCCCGCTGAGGCCACATCAATCCCATCCACCAAGCCGGCCATGAAGCCCACGACGGCCGGCATGGGGTTGGCCTTCATTGCGTAGTGCAGCTTCACCGTCGCAGGTAAAACCTTGCGCAACTCATCCACTCGGGACCGCAATAAGGCGCGGTCATAGGCGTAAAACGGCGTTTGCCCAACACGGGCTGCCAGGTGTGACAAGCGCTCACCACCAACCACCAGCTCCCCATCTTTGACGGGAAACTGGTTCATGGGGGCATGCACGGGGAGCTGACGTTCTGGCAAGGACATAAGTTTGAATCGCGGTTAAATTTCAGGTCATGGTGCCGAATTCACGCAGCGCGGCGCTGTGCCCACTCGGCTGACAACAGTTTTCGGTCAATCTTGCCGTTTGGATTGCGTGGCAGCGGCCCTTCAACAAACTCAATACCCGTTGGAACCATGTAGGCAGGCATACGCGCCTTGCACTCGGCCATCAAAGCATTTTGGTCAATAGCCCCCGTCGATACTACCTTGGTAGCTATCACATGTATAGCATGACCCAGGGTGGGATGATCCACGCCGAAGGCCACGCACTCGCCCAC
This sequence comes from Rhodoferax sp., assembly GCF_018780565.1. Lineage (GTDB taxonomy): Bacteria > Pseudomonadota > Gammaproteobacteria > Burkholderiales > Burkholderiaceae_C > Rhodoferax. The sequence goes on along the minus strand of NZ_JADMJN010000003.1, from coordinate 117,661 downwards.
CATCTGGGTGGCGTACAAAATTTCTTCCACCTCCGTGGGGCTGACACGGTAGCCCGATGTCTTCATCATTTCATCGCGCCGACCGATGAAATACAGGAAACCCTCGGCGTCCATGCGCACGGTATCCCCGGAAAACACAGCGTACTCGGGCAATTGCAGACCAGCCTGTCGACCGGGCGCGTCTGCGGCCAACAGTTTGTAGCGCTCGGCCGTCTTCTCCGCATCATTCCAGTAACCCATGCCAACCAGTGCGCCACGGTGAACCAGCTCCCCCGGCTCTTCCGGACTGCAGGGCGAGCCATCTTCGCGCAGCACCAGGATTTCCGCATTGGGAATCGCCTTGCCAATCGAATCCGGACGTCGATCCACCTCCTGCGGAGGTAAGTAGGTGGAGCGAAAAGCCTCGGTCAGGCCGTACATCAAGTACGGCCTGGCTGTGGGCACGCGCTGACGCAAAGCGGTCAGCGTCTCACGCGGCATACGCCCGCCCGTGTTGGCAAAATAGCGCAACTTGTCATTGATCGCTGCTGGCCACTCCAATTGCGCCAATTGGATGTACAGGGGCGGAACTGCCGTCAAACCCGTCACACCTTCGCGCTCCATGGCCTTGAGCACATCGCGTGGCATCAGATAGTTCAGCAACACCACCCGCGCACCAGCATGGAACGCAGTGGTGAGCTGACTGAAGCCCGCATCGAAGGACAAAGGCAGGGCAGCCAGCAAGGTGTCTTGCGCGCCGTTCTCCAGATAGGACGCCACGCTTTTGGCGCCCGCCACCATGTTGCGATGCGACAGCACCACCCCTTTGGGCTTGCCGGTGCTGCCAGAGGTGTACAGAATGGCGACCATATCGGTATCGATCACGCGGTGACCGGGCTGCGGGGGGCTCGCCAACAAGTCACTCCAATTGACCAAAGCCAAAGGAGCGAAAACCATCGCCCCAGCCGAGGCCGAACCCGCCACCGCGTCAGTCACGATGACATGGCGCAGGTCATGGCACTCCGCCAGCGCATCCTTCATCAAGGCCAGGCGCTCCGGCGAGGTCACCAGAACGCGTACATTGCAGTCGCGCAGAATGAAGGCGACCTGCTCAGGTTTCAGAAGTGGGTTGACCGGCACAAAAACCGCACCCGCCGCAGGTGCCCCAAAACTGGCAATGACCGTTTCGAAGCGCTTCTCTAGGTAAATGGCCACCCTCTCACTGCGCGCCAGGCCCAAGCCCATCAAGCCCGAAGCAAACTGGGTGACGCTGGCGCTCAAATCCGCATAGCTCACATGGGCAGGGCCAATGGTCAAGGCGATGGCCTGCGGCGTGCGATGGGCCGCTACAGCGATCAATTCATGCAAAAGTGTGGATTCGGTCATAAAAATGCGAATAGCGCTGCCATGATGGGAAAAAGCTGTGGAGGGAAAAGTATCTCACAGGGATCAATGCCGGATATAGGCGACCGTCCTTCCGATCGTGGCTCCAAGCAGATTATTCTCTATGATCCGAACATGGCCAGCCCCCCATCTCACCGCCTGCTTGAAGTTGATGCCCTGCGTGGTTTAGCAGCAATGGCTGTGGTGCTCTTTCATTACACAACCCGATTCACAGAGCTTTTCAAAGCTGTTGAAATGCCAACCGTGTCGTTTCCACTCGGCTATTACGGCGTCAATTTGTTTTTCATCATCAGCGGCTTTGTCATTTTCATGACGCTTGAAAAAACGATTCGTCCCATGGATTTTGTAGTGTCAAGGTTCAGCCGCCTGTTTCCCGCCTATTGGGTTGCCATTTTTCTGACTTTTTCCATATGCCACCTGTTAGGGCTCCCGGGGAAGTTGGTGGGCTTAGGCACCGCTTTTGGCAATATGCTGATGATTCATGGTTTTTTCCACGTCGCACATGTGGATGGCGTCTATTGGACGCTTGAAGTGGAATTGCTTTTTTATTGTGGCGTGTTTTTGCTATATCGGTTGCGCCGTCTGAATCTGATACATCATGTCTTATTCGGGCTTCTGGTGTTGAAGCTGACCTATTACCTGCTGGAACGACAATTCGGCATCAACCTGCCCTGGATCATTTTCAGACTGTTGATCTTGGGGTACATCCCATGGTTTGCGCTTGGCATTTCCATATACTTGGCAATCAGTCGGCAAGACTCAAGCGGATGGATGCAACCCGCCCAAACCGCAGTCATGGCACTTCTGACACTTTGGGTTTGCGATTCCCTTTTCGTTTTCACTCTGGCTTTGGCGCTTGCCACTGTGGTATTTCTGGCCGCCAGCGGTCGAGTACCGATGCTCAAAACCCCGCCGCTTGTCTGGCTGGGCGCGATTTCTTACCCGCTGTACCTGTTGCACGAAAACATAGGGTGGGCTATTCAATTGCAGCTTCAAGCCATTGGCATCCCGATTGATTTGACGATTTTCATTGCACTGATGGCCAATCTGCTATTGGCAAACGCGCTAGTGCGCTGGGTAGAGAAGCCCGCAATGCTATGGATACGGACGCGCTACAAAAATCGCACAAGACCCACTGAGCAATGAACCGAAAAGCCAGCCTGATACTCTTGTGCCTGCTGTTGCTGGCGCCCGCGTACTGGCTGATTCTCAAGTTAATTCCTGAGCCTTATAAGGCACTTCACGCCAAACTTGACCAGGTTGTCAAAATTCGCAATGAACGAGCCATACCCTGCTCGCAGGTATTAAAACAACGTCCGCAGGTCATTCTTGCACTCGGGCAATCCAATGCCGCCAATTCCGGTGAAAAAGTGCCGGTGGTTGCTGCACCGGTTAGCCTGTTCGCAGAGGGCAAATGCCTCATGGCCGCTGACCCTTTGCCTGGAGGTACCGGACAGGGCGGCAGCATCTGGTCACGATTGCCACATCAGTTGTCGATACTTAAGCCCCAACAAAATCTGGTGTTATCGGTACTAAGCGTTGATGGGACATCGATCGAGGACTGGACCGGCGACAACAGCCCGCTACGAAAACGATTGGAACACCATCTCACCACAATGACAGCGATGGGGCTCACGCCACAATTGATCTTGTGGCAACAAGGAGAGGCCGAAGCACGGACAGGGACGACTGAAGCCGCCTACGGAGCAGGATTGGACCAATTGGCCGCGATCCTTGAACTCACCGGCATTCATGCGCCCATTGTCGTGGCCCAATCCACGGTTTGTCGATCAGCCCCAAATGCTCAAATCCGTGCCGCAATTTCAGCCAAGGTCGCTAATAGCGCTCGCTTCAAGCAGGGTCCAGACACCGACACCCTGATTGGTCAAGACCTGCGCCACGATGGCTGCCATTTTTCAGAAGCCGGGCTGGATAAGGCCGCGCAACATTGGGCTCAAACAATTCTCAAGTTGGCGTCAGCGCCATAATTCGCCACAGCATTGAGCGCCATGCAACCAACAAGAATAGTCACGCGTCGAAACCGTGGCCCAGGACACTTGTCACACCGTTGGCCCCTAAAATGCTTAAAGTGGGGCAAGTCGCCCGTACAGGAGTTTGAATTGGATGTAACACAGGAAGTGCGTCGTATTCTTGACGAGGTACTTAGTTTAAGTGGGCGCTCAGCCCAGTTCACACGCGACACACCCTTGTTGGGCGCAATTCCCGAACTTGACTCCATGGCGGTCGTGACATTGATTACAACCCTTGAGGAACAGTTTGGTCTGACAGTGGACGACGATGATATTGATGGTTCAACCTTTGCCACCGTCGGATCGCTGGCTGATTTTGTCAGTAGCAAGTTGACGAGCTAGCCTTCAATGCCCATGCAGCCAGAGGCTTTTTTCCTGCCTTTCGGCTCTGCCGAGGACGGCCAACGGTATTGCCTGCTTCATCCAACGGTAAAAGGCTGCATGACCCGCGGCTTGGTGGTCTACATCCATCCAATGGCTGAGGAAATGAACAAAGCCCGCCGTATGGCTGCACTTCAAGCACGCACTTTGGCCCAAGCAGGCTACTCAGTCCTTCAAATAGACCTGCTGGGTTGCGGCGACAGTTCTGGAGACTTTGGCGATGCCACTTGGCAAGGCTGGGTCAACGATGTGGTGATGGGAAGCCAGTGGCTGCGTGAACACAGCAACAGACAAGGCATCAGCCCACACCAGGCACCGCTTTGGCTTTGGGGCCTGCGCGCAGGGTGCCTTCTTGCGGCAGAAGCTGCAACGCGGCTGAACGAGGCATGCAACTTCCTCTTCTGGCAAGCACCATCGGCAGGTAAACCATTGCTGCAACAATTTTTACGCCTTAAGGTCGCCGGCGACATGCTAAGCGGGCAATCCAAGGGCGTTATGGAGTCCATGCGCCACCAACTGGCGAGTGGGTCGGCACTGGAGATTGCTGGCTATTCACTGTCACCCGAACTGGCGGAGGGCCTTGAACAAGCCAGCCTACTGGCACCGACCACGGCCGGAAAAGTACAACGCATGGAATGGTTTGAACTTTCGACGCGAGAGGGCGCAAGCTTAAGTCCGGTCTCCACAAAAACCGTCGCCCAGTGGCAACAAACCGGCTTTGCGACTCGCAGCCATATCGTGCGTGGCCCGGCTTTTTGGCAAACCAGCGAAATTGAGGATGCCCCCGAACTGATTGCCGCCACAGTTGACGCGCTCACCGCGTCCGCCACATGAGATACGCAGAAGAGACACTGTCGTTCGCCTGCGAGGGCGACACCCTCCAAGGCATTTTGACGCGCCCGGAAACGCCTACCGATATTGGCGTTGTCGTGATTGTGGGTGGCCCTCAGTACCGTGTGGGTAGTCACCGGCAATTTGTGCTTTTGTCCCGCGCTCTCGCCACCGCTGGCCATACAGTACTTCGGTTTGACTACAGGGGAATGGGCGACAGCGCAGGCAGTCTTCACACCTTTGAAAACGTCAATGCGGATATAGCCATGGCGATTGGCGCGCTGGAAGCCGCAGCGCCCGGCATACGCAGAGTGGTTCTGTGGGGACTTTGCGATGGCGCCTCGGCGGCATTGTTGTACTGCCATGCCATGCAAGACCCCCGAATCGGTGGCCTGTGCCTGCTCAACCCATGGGTCCGCTCTGCAGAAAGCCTGGCCAAAACCCAAGTTAAACACTACTACACACAGCGGCTGCGTGAAAAAGAATTCTGGATCAAACTTTGCAGTGGCAAAGTGGCTTGGGGCGCTTTGAGTGGATTGGCACGCAATGTCCAAGTTGCATTGTCAGGGAAGGCATCCTCCGTGGCTACGCAACTTTCATTTCAGGACCGGATGGCAATGGCTTGGACGGCTTTCAACGGCCCGATTCTGCTGCTTCTCAGCGGAAATGACTTCACCGCCAAAGAGTTTGTAGACCACGTCAACGCCGCGCCGACTTGGGCGGGGGCGTTGAATAAAATCAACTTAACCCAACACCTCGAACCGGAGGCTGACCATACATTCTCCGAAATACGGTTTAATTCCATTGTCGAGCAATGGACGCTTAACTTACTCAACCAGTTGGCCAGCCATAACGCAGGGGAGACATGCAAATGAACATTGCACCAGCACTTCAATTTATTCTTTCAATTTTTTTAGTCTCTCCCGCATTTGCTCAAGTCAATGCAAATTTCTGCGGCTCATTGGAGAACGGGTTTGGTCCTTTTGATTACCGGGCAGACAAATACGTAGCAGCGCCATCAGACCAGGAATCTCACAGGCACAAACGCGGGCTGGTTGAGGGAGCCCACTTCACGCCCCGCGTGGAATCTTTAATTGGTGCACAGTCAGGCGGGCAGATTGGTCCGCCCGGGAGCGACCTGGATTACACACTCCGGGCATTTCCCAACCACCACCGCGCGTTGTTGTCGGTCATGCGGTATGGCGAAAAAACCGGAAGCCAACAACCGTCAGGACTTCGCTACGTTGTTGAATGCTACCTGGAACGCGCCATTCGATTCAAGCCAGACGATGCGATCGCACGCATACTGTATTCGACCTTCCTGACCAAAAACAAACGCGTACCCGAAGCCGTTGCGCAATTGGAGCAGGCAACCACCATTGCCGGCGAGAACGCCTTCACCCACTACAACATCGGCTTGACCTACTTTGATATGAAGATCTATGACAAAGCCCTTGCCCGCGCCCATCGAGCTTTGGAACTTGGCTTTGAAAGAGTTGAGTTGCGTGACCTCCTTCAAGGCGCTGGCCAATGGCAGGAGCCATCCATCGCACCCAAACCCCAAGAATAGTTTCCACATCACCTATGCATCACCCGACGCCTCGGCTCCCCGTTCTTGATTGGGGAACGTTTTCGGGTCCCCGTGTTTCGGCAACACCATGTGTGCTGACACATCCGTCAACGCAGTTCACCCAAAGCGGTCGTGCCTCAATTCTGTTGGCACTTGAGATGCTTGAAATAGGACCTGGGGACACCGTACTGGTACCCACCTACCACTGTCCAACCATGATTGCACCCATTGTTTCCCGTGGTGCACAACCTGTTTTTTATCCTCTGGATAGCACCGGCGCTCCCAATCTGGAGTGGATCAATCAAGACAAAACGCAAGGTGTCCGGGCCATTCTAGTGGCCCATTTTTTCGGATTACCCCAACCCTTGACCGCTGTCCGCCAATGGTGTGATCAACAAGGCGTGCGACTGATCGAGGATTGTGCGCACGCCCTCTTTGGCACCAGTGATGATCGGGCTGTAGGGTACTGGGGTGATCTGGCAATTGCCAGTCTCACCAAATTTTTACCTGTGCCAGAGGGCGGTTGCCTGTTAAACAATACACTCCTCGCACCCTTCCCAGAGTTACATCAGCCCAAACCCAAGAGCCAGGTCAAAGCCGGCTTTGACATCCTGCATGCAGGCATCAATCATGGCCGGTTGAACGGTTTGGGAACCTTGATGCGCAGCCTGTTCGGCGTTTTGAGCCTGTTCAAGAAAAAACCCCTCCATCAGCCCCCCCCCACAGAGTCAAGCTCGCCTGCCGGCTTCACCATAGATGTAGCGCAGTCGCATCAAGGATTGACGTATCCCAGTCGCTGGATTGCCAATCATGCACCGCGGGAGCGCATCGTGTTGCGCCGCAGAGCAAACTATCTGGTCTTGGCGCAAGCTTTGTCCGGTCTGCGTGGAATGCATCCATTGCGCCCTGACCTGCCAGCCAAGTGTGCACCTTACGTCTTCCCGCTGTGGGTCGATCATCCCGACCCTGGCTATGGCGAATTGCGACGTATGGCGTTTCCTGTGTCGCGCTGGGACTGGCTGTGGCCAACGGTCTCCAAACTTCCCAACGATTCTGGAATCCAGTGGTCACATCACATATTGCAACTGGCCTGCCACCAAGACCTGACACCTGCCGAACTGGAAGAGATGATCTCCACGTTAAAAAGAATGTATGTACCCAAAGCCGTAGAATCCTTTGCGTGACCGTCAAGAGCAATTGAATCCGTGGGTCTTCTGAGCGAGGCCTCGGTTTTCATTTTCGCTCAACCCATCTAGCCCAATGAGACCAACCAAGCAATGACCTGGACCATACGCCCCATCGCGCAATTCGCCAATTTCGCAAGTCAGTGGGATGGGCTTGTCAGGTCTCGCCCGGGTACCCCGTTTCTGGAAACTGCATTTTTACAACCCCTTATTGATAACTTCGCCAGTGGTGAAGAACAATTGTGCTTGTACTATGCCAACGATCAACTTCGCGCTGCAGCCATCATCCATCGCGCACGAAAAGGTATGTGGCAGACCTTTCAACCATCGCAACTTCCACTAGGCGCATGGATTTCCGATAGCAGTGTCGACCTGGCCTCCGCATGCAATGAACTAATGCCACTGCTTCCTGGCCTAACGCTAGGGATAGGTGTCACACAACTGGACCCACAGATACAAACTCGACCAGACAACACGCCTAAAGTTCGCACCCAGGATTACATCCAGACTGCCTGGGTTGACGTCGAGGACGGTTTTGAGGCTTACTGGGAAGCACGGGGTAAAAACCTCAAACAAAACACCCGTAAACAACGCAACAAGTTGCAGGCAGAAGGAACCGAAACCAGAATCGAGTGCCTAAAGAACCCGGAGGATATGCAAGACGCCATCGCAGATTATGGAAATTTGGAGAGTGCGGGTTGGAAAACAGCCGACGGCACCGCCATTCATCCCGACAATGCCCAGGGAAAGTTTTATCGGCGAATGCTTGAAAACTTTTGCCGCCTCGGACAAGCCCGCATTTACCGCTACTGGTTTGGTGACAAGGTAGTTGCCATGGATTTATGCGTCCATGACGAAAAGGTCATCGTCATTCTGAAAACAACTTACGACGAATCCTATAAAGCAGTCTCGCCGTCCACCTTGATGCGTCAAGCAGAATTCCAACAGCTTTTCGACGAGCATGAGTTCGAACGCATCGAGTTCTATGGCAAGGTCATGGAATGGCACACCCGCTGGACAGAAAAAACGCGCACGCTGTACCACGCCAACGTCTACCGGCATGCCCTCATTTTGCGACTGATTCAACTGCGCTCGGGCATCAAACAGTCAGAAAAACAGTCCAAAATTGCGGATTGAAAAAATCATGTCCGAAACGCTCCACAGCCCACAATCGGCCTCCTTGAAAAGTCCGATAGTTTTCACTGATGATGAACTGCTCGAACTCGGGCGTGAAGTTTTACGAATTGAAGCCGATGCAGTACTCAGCCTCGTCGACAGGCTGGGACCAGGTTTCGTCCAAGCGGTGCGCCTGATTCTCGATTGCCGGGGTCGAGTCGTGGTCAGCGGCATCGGCAAGTCTGGTCATGTTGGTCGGAAAATTGCTGCCACCTTGGCAAGCACCGGGACACCAGCATTCTTCGTCCATCCGGCTGAAGCAAGCCACGGTGATCTTGGCATGATTACACCCGATGATGTGGTGATCGCGTTGTCAAACTCCGGAGAGAGCGCCGAGCTGGTCGCCATTGTGCCGCTACTCAAGCGTCATGGAGCCAGTCTTATCGCCATTACCGGAGTCCACACGTCAACCTTGGCCACATTGGCCAATGTGCATCTTGATGCTGCAGTCGAAAAGGAAGCCTGCCCATTGGGCCTTGCCCCCACCTCCAGCACCACAGCGGCACTCGCCATGGGTGATGCCATTGCCGTCGCCTTGCTCAAAGCGCGCGGATTCAGCGCTCAGGACTTCGCCCGATCCCATCCCGGCGGCAAACTCGGACGCCGCCTGCTTGTACTGATCAGCGACATCATGCACACGGGGAACGACCTGCCCAAGGTGGGCATCGACAGCAGTCTTGCGGATGCCCTGCTCGAAATGAGCGAAAAAGGCCTCGGCATGACAGCGATTGTTGATGCCGACAACCACATACTGGGCATCTTCACCGACGGTGATCTGCGCCGCGTTCTTGGCGCAGGAGCCGACTTGCGGGACGCCCGGATTGCGGACCTGATGAAACGCAATCCACGAACCATCAATGCCGATAGGCTGGCGGCAGAAGCTGTGCAGCAAATGGAGACCCTGCGAATCAATGGCATGCTGGTTGCCAACAACGCGGGGCAGCTTGTAGGCGTCTTCAATATGCATGACTTGCTTCGTGCTGGCGTTCTTTGAACTGGGTCAACTCCTATGCCCTTCAACGCAAGTCAGATTCGCCCCATTACCCGCATTAAATGGGGATTATTTCGATTCCTGGAGCGTCTCAGTGACCTCAGGGGCAATAGTACCGCCGGCCATCTTGAACTCAAGCCGCCGGAACAACCTCTGCAATCCCTCTGGGTCTTCGTTTCGACCATCGGAGAACTGAATGCGATTGATCCACTTCTGCACGAGATCATCACCCGCCTGCCGCAACTCAAGCTTGTACTGATTACCGACCACCCGCACTACCGGGACAGCTACCTTGCCCGCTACCCGGCGGCAGAGGTATGTGTCACACGCGGTCACGGCACTGATGCAGCGACACTGGCGAAGCACTATCCTCCCAAATTACTTGTCGTCGCCGAAATTCCCTGCTGGCCAACCGATGCGCCCTGCCGGTTCTCGTTTGCATTTCTGCTGGAAGCCAAGCAGGCGGGCGCCACCACTTGGCTGGTCAACAGTTGGCTCTATCACTATCAACCGCCCAGTCGCATGGACGTTATTGAACGCAAGCTCTTCCAACGCGACTTTCTCCGCGCCTTTGATGCCATCGGAGTCCAAACCAAGGAAACACTTCAACAACTGCTTGCGGCTGGAGCTGATCCGAAGCGGGTTCACGTCACAGGCAATATCAAGTTTGATGCCATGCATCGAAACGACTGGTCTCCCGCCAACGCACGAAGCCCGGCCATGCTAAGTGCGCTCATCGCATCCGTACGCCCGGTTATCGTCACCGGCTGCATCACAAACTATGCCGAGCAGGAAATGGTGCTTGACGCGTTCGTCACCATGCGAGAGCATCATCCTGATGCATTGCTTATCCTCGCACCCCGCCATCCCGAAGTCGTTGAACGGATGCAGATGCTTCGCAAGTTCCTGGAACAACGAAAGCTGCCAGCGGTTTTCAAGTCAACACTCACCGATGTACCCATTCCAGGCCCCATTGCTTGCCTGGTTCTGGACACCATGGGAGAGCTGCGCGATTTCTATGCTGCGGCCACCGTAACCCATGTTGGCGTTGACCACAACGTGCTGGAACCACTTGGATTTGGAAAGCCCGTCACAGTCGGGCAGGGGTGGAATACGACCTATCCCTCCTACCCTGTTTATCGGGCGTTGATGAACAGTGCCGCATTGCTGGAAGCTAATGATGCCGGACGGTTATCCGCGCACTGGCTCCAACTTCTTGATCAACCTGACCGCTATCAAGAGCGCATGATCGCGACAACCAAAACACTAAATGATCTTCGAGGTGCCGTGGCAAGACACCTCGCACAACTTGAGCCCATGCTGACCTGAATATGCAGATACTGCGCCTGTGACGGTTCCAATTAAACCAGCCGATCAGCAACGTTTGCCATACGCCCTCAACTTAGAGGAGGCGCCAATATTTTTAAAATTCCGGAGGACTGAATGATTGACATCAACAACAAAATTCGTGTTTCCAATACAGGTGGATTTGTCCTGTTCGGCGGCATCAACGTGCTCGAATCGCGTGATCTCGCGCTACGCTCTTGCGCAGAATACGTACGGGTCACCCAAAAGCTCAGCATTCCTTATGTCTTCAAAGCCAGCTTTGACAAGGCCAACCGCTCCTCTATTCATTCCTACCGCGGCCCAGGCCTGGAAGAAGGTCTGAGAATTTTTGAGGCCGTCAAGGCAGAGTTCGGCGTGCCGGTAATTACCGATGTGCATGAGCCCTGGCAAGCCCAGCCAGTATCAGAGGTTGCAGACGTACTGCAGTTACCGGCTTTCCTGGCACGGCAAACCGATCTGGTTGTCGCACTGGCCAAGACGGGGCGGGTCATCAACATCAAAAAACCTCAGTTCCTAAGCCCCACGCAAGTGCTCAATATCGTCGAAAAATTTGAGGAGGCCGGCAACGACCAACTCATACTCTGTGATCGTGGCACTTGCTTCGGCTACGACAATCTTGTGGTGGATATGCTCGGCTTTGGGGTCATGAAAAAAGTCTGCAAAGATATCCCCATCATTTTTGACGTAACGCATGCGTTGCAGCAACGCGATCCGGGCGGCGCAGCTTCGGGCGGGCGACGTCAGCAGGTGGCAGAGTTGGCTCGCGCCGGTTTGGCCGTTGGCCTGGCAGGCATTTTTCTGGAAGCGCATCCTGACCCGGACTCGGCAAAATGCGACGGGCCAAGTGCCCTGCCCCTGGATCAGCTGGAACCATTTCTGACTCAACTCAAGGCCCTTGACGATCTCGTGAAATCCTTTGCACCGCTTCATATTGCGTGATCACTTGACGCCGGTCGCGGTGCACAGGAGATCCTCAGTTATCCGTATCTTGCGTTTTCTCAAGTAAATTTAAAGTCCCTGCTGTCGAATAGGGCATGCCATTTGCACCGCCCCTTGATACACAGCTGACATGTAGCACGACGGTACGCCGCGAAATCGTGGCAGCAAATTGGCAAATGGTCCGGCGAGACCGCTGCGTTCTGGCGGCTCTATGGGTGTTTTGCACACTCTGGAATTTCGATAAGGCTTTCCATATCGATGACGCCGGCCACATGGTGATTGCGCAGTGGATCGCCCAAAACCCACTCCGACCCATGAGCGGGCTATTGTTTTGGGGCGACACACCGGAGTCGATCCACATCACCAACCAGCCCCACCTGTTTTTCTATGCAATGGCGGTATGGGGTTCGGTTTTTGGCTGGTCCGAGATATCCATGCATGCACTGCAGTCGATTTTTTGTTTGCTCGCACTGATCGGCATGCACAAACTGGCAGTGCGATTCACCCCGCATTGGCCACTTGTCCCGACGACATTGCTTGCTTTCAGTCCGGCCTTCGCCGCCAATCAGAACTCGATGGTCGATATTCCGTTGCTGGCTCTCTGGCTAGGTTTCTTCGTCGCCCTCTGTGGTCGCGTTCAATCAACACGACGTCTGCATAGGGCTGCTGCGTGGTGTTCCGCTGCGATCCTGACAAAGTACACCAGTTTGGTGCTCTACCTCATGCTGTTCTACGAGGTATTGCGCAGGCAGCAATGGCGCTTTGCCAGCGTACTGTTGACGCCGCTGCTCGCATTGCTCGCCTGGTCTGCGTTTAACTATTGGGATTATGGGGGCATTCATATCGCGCAACGCAAACCAGGCGGCATGACTGCATCGGGGCAAATGGAGTGGTTTCTCAATCAGGCGTTGGCATGGCTGTTGGCCTTGGGCGCCATCGTGCCAGGTGCAATCGGTCTGGTCGTTGCGCCGTATGTTTCGCGCAGCAACACGTTCTGGCGATTTAGCGTTGGCTTACTCGCTGTGGGCGCAATGATCACGGTCAACGCAGCGACGGCCATGTCGGGAACGGCAGACAGCGAAGAAAGCATCTACCGCATGCTAAAGCTGTTCTTCATTGTCAGCGGCGCGGTCCTGCTGGTGTCGGCGGCAGGCAGGCTTGTACGGGAACGTCTGTCCGCGCAGGCCCATACCTTGAAGATGGATCCTGGCCTTGCACTCCTGGCTCTTTGGGCAATTGGCGCGTTCAGCTTCATTGTCGGCCTGGCGCCGTTCATGGCAACACGCCACGTTTTGTTAGCACTGCCGCCAATATTGCTCTTGACATCCAGATGGCTGCCAGCGGATGCATCCAAAACATGGTTAGCAGGCGTTATCGCCGTGTCGAGCCTGGTCGCGACCGGAGTCGCGGCGGCTGATCGCTGGTACGCCAATCTCTATCGAACCCAAGCCACTGAAATTCGGAAATCACTTCCGTCAAATGCAACCATTTGGTTCGCCGGACATTGGGGGTGGCAGTGGTACGCCACGCAAGTGGGAATGTTGCCCTTCGACCCAACGTCGCGGCAGGTCAAGCCGGGGGACTACCTGGTCTATCCGGATTCCGTGGCCAAGCAAAAGCTAACCGCTGACCTGTCACCTACACACCTGCGCGATGTCGTGATCCGTCCAGAAAGTTTTATCTCACGCTTGGCTACGCCAGGGGCCGGCCTCTACTCCTCCACCTATTGGAAATTGCCGTGGACCATCAACATGGGGCAAGTGGAAGTGTTTCACATCTTGCGTTTTTAACGCTCTGCGATATCGCCAACACCTCACTATCAAACCGGAGAATCAATATGCAAACCCTAAAAAACCCACTCAGCGTTCTATCCAGGACCGCCAAAGCGGATCTGGTGACCTACCCCTATCCACACCTGGTAATCACCGAAGCCCTGGACCCATGGATATTTGAACAACTCTCGAGTCAGTTCCCTAAGGACGACATCATCCTCAATGGAAGGACAGCAAAAGACACCTGGTTCGACTATCCGGCGTGCAAGGTGGTGGAGGACGAGCGTGTTTCACCCTTATGGCGTGATTTTTTCAAGTACCACACGTCGAAAGCATTTTTTGACGAACTGGTTGCCTTGGCGGGCCCGCAAATGCGTCAGCTGCGACCTGACCTGGAACAACGAACAGGTCGCCGCCTGGAGGACTTCGTCGTCGGCATGCGTCCGGGAGGCCGGGGCGACCCACTGGCCGATGGTGCCGATGCCTCAATGGAATGTCAGTTCTACCTGAACTACACACGCAAGCCGCGCGTCGTGCGTGGCCCACATGTTGACCGGCCTTCTGAGTTGTTTGCCATGCTGCTGTACTTCAGGCGTGCAGATGACGAGTCATCCGGTGCAGATCTGGAAATATGCGAAGCAGCCACCGACCTGTATCCCAACCCACATGCAGTCAAGATATCAACGCTGCCAGCCGAAATCGACGACTCCAAGGTGCGAACGGTCAAGACCGCGACCTATGCGGCCAACACTCTGGTCATGTTCCTGAACTCGGCCCATTCAATCCATGCAGTGAGTCCCCGTACACCCACTGACGTGCCACGGCGGCACATCAATTTTTGCTGCGATGTCCGTTTTGATCTTTTTGACATGAAGCTCCCAGCACGACTGGCAGCCAAGAAGGCGCTGGAAACTATGCCATTGGGCTGGCGACTGGCGCAATTCCTGTAACCCCGCATTTTCAAGCCGGGGCAAGCATGAGGCGATTGATGTCGAGATCCGACACCATACTTCGCACCAGGTGTGCAGAGTTGATTGCAAGCAACAGCGCAAAAATCCACAGCACCACGGTATAGAGCCGCTGCCAGCGTTTATCAGCCTCGACATCTTCGCCGCCCCAACCATCCGCCAACAACAGCACCGTGGGGAAAAGCCAATGGGCGGAATACAAAAAAATGTCCGAACCAAAACGCGCATGCAATACACCATGGAACGCAACCGCCAGACACATCGTCACCATGAATTGCCGAGGCTTAGACCCATTTCTCCAAGTCTGGAAAATTGCCATCGCAATTAGCAACAGTAGTACCCAAGCAAGCGCTTGTCCGCCCTGACCTATGGAGAAGTTTTCCATCGAGAATTGAATGATGTACTGGTGAGGCTCATTCGACGACATTCCATTAGGGATGATGCGGTACTCCGATGGCGCAAACGATTGCAGGACACGCCACGGAAAATCCATCAAATTCTGGAGGGGAAATTCCTTGAGCGGGCCAACGCCAGCTCGTGGCATGAACACATCCATGCCATGAATGCCATAACCTGCATTGAGCAACAACGCACTACCGAAAGCGGTCGCCAAGGCCAGCAACAAAAGCAGGCTGGCTTTGCCCACGGCTCGTGACCATGGCTCGCGCACAGCAATCAGCGACGCCCCATAGAACATCGCAACTGGCATCGCATTGGTTACGGTGATGCTGGCCGCCAACCAGCCCAACAGATGCCAAAGCCACGCAGCGCACGGCCTGCCGGCCAAGGCATTGACATAGGCGGCAGCGGCCAGCGCTATCGTCACGCCACCCAAAGCCAGATGATCCGGCACACTGCCAAATAGAACCAGACTGAAGCTGCCAGCAAGAATCAGCGCAAGGGCCATGGCCCGGACTGTCGACGTTCCCATTCTCAGTGCAGCCAAAAAACACAATGCAACATTCAGCGCAGCCGCCAGAGGTGCGACCCACAATGCGAGTGATCGACGAAACTGAGCCTGATCTTCTGCACCAGAAAAAAGCGCTGCAAAAACCCGGATGGGTGGATTGACCAGGTTGCATAAATTGGGATGCTTGGTGTTGCGGCCGTCCCGGTCCCAGCCATCGGCAAAGCAAGCCAGCCGAGTCTTGACGTCCGCATCAAACAACACATCGTG
The DNA here is from genome assembly GCF_018780565.1 of Rhodoferax sp. GTDB lineage: Bacteria > Pseudomonadota > Gammaproteobacteria > Burkholderiales > Burkholderiaceae_C > Rhodoferax. The sequence continues at coordinate 101,912 of NZ_JADMJN010000003.1, read as the reverse complement.
TTGTCCGAACGCGCCGCGACTGTCCCAGATGTGCGCCAGCCCAACATACAGAAAAAACACGATCAACGCCAGCAGAGCCGCTGCGCCGATGGCCCTGACCGGTCGTGCAGAATGCGTCTGCCCGTCACGACGGCTCATAGATATGGTTCTCTTCACTAGGTCCGGCTAACGATTGCCACGCCAGCGCATATCAACAGCACACCGGCGAAACGCATGGGCGACACGATTTCACCGCGCATCTGTCCAACGGCAACGGCCATGATAAAGCCCGCACCGACCAGGGGGTAGGCCTTGCTGACATCCCACTCTGTCAGCACTTTGAGCCAGACCAACGCACCCAAGCCATAAAGAAAAAACCCGCCCAATACATATTTATTTCCCAATAGAGCCATCAAACCATAGGCGCGCGGGGCTTGCGCCATCGCCAGCCGGCTGCCTTCGCCAGACATGCCCTCCTTTAACATGAACTGCGCGCCGACCGACAGAAGGATGCTGATCAGCGCAATCAAAAGTGTTTTCATTGATCACCTCACAATGGCAGGAATCGAGCAAGCAATACGGTTGACAGCATCACCGTGATCGTCGCGCGGCTGCCAAAGTCCTTGATGGCATACACCAAAGGATCATCGTGCATTTCTCCACGGGCGGTCTTGATCCACAGGCGTGCCAGCCAGTAAATCAGCGCAACGGCGACCAGCCACAGCAACTGCGGGGCAGCGTACCGCTGCGTCGTATCCGGCGCACTGATGAAAAGACCAAACACAACCACCGAGGCCAGGAATGCCCCAATGCCAAGTGGCCAAAGCACGACCAGATCACCGACACGGTAATCCCTACCGTTTGTTGCACCTTGTCCCATGTTTTCGTGCACCACCAGTTCGGCACACCGTTTGACCAGTGCCAGGCTCAAAAAAATGAACATCGAAAACGCCAGCAACCACGAACTCGTTTCGACATGGATAGCCCAGGAGCCCGCGATGATTCGCAGGGTGTAAAGCGTTGCAAGCATCAGCACATCCAGCAGCACATAGTTCTTGAGCACCCAGCTGTACGACGTCGTCAGAGCCAGATAAACCAACAATACCCCGAGAAACCCCATGGAAACCAAGGATGCCAACCAGACAGCAAGGCCCAAGAGCGCCACCGACAGCGCCACTGCCTGTGGTATCGCTATACGGGCGCTTGCCAGCGGGCGCAGCTTTTTCCGAGGATGTGCCCGGTCACTTTGCAAATCCCAAAGGTCATTCAGAATGTAGCTCGCCGAAGCGGCTATCGAAAACGCCAGGAAAGCCAAAATTGCCGCAAGCCACTTGCCAGGATCAAGGAATGAAAACGCAGTGAGTAGAGGTATGAAGATCAATATGTTTTTCAGCCACTGATGCAAGCGCAGCAGGCGCAACCAATCCAGCGCCCCGATCATGGGCCTGAAAAATTCACGCTCAATCGTGGTTAACGTTCTTGCCGCTGCGGTCGTTGCCGCTGAAGCGCCTACGATGACGGCCCCAACTGCGCCACGCCAAACCTCCAGGTCAGCAGCACTGTCGCCGACATAAATGAAGTTGCTCCCCACACGCTCGCGAATTGCCTGCAGCTTGTTACGCCCCTTCAAATTGACTATGGCGTCGGTACACAGCAACTCATCAAAAAATCCCAAATGCCGAAAAACAGCTTCGGCGATGCGCTGATGCGCGGCAGTCGCCAGCACGATGCGACGGCCACGCGCATGCTCAAGGCGAAGGTAGTCAAGCAACTCAACGTTCCATGGCAAAAGGCTGACGTCAAGCACCCCTGACTGCGACACACGGTGCTTGAAAGCCGCCCGCCCCGCCAGCAGCGATATGGGCAAACGCCAGAGCTCACCAGGGTGCTGCTTGGCCATTTGCAACAAGGACTCAATTAGCGTGTCCGTGGGCGTGAGGGTGCCATCGAGATCAACCACCAGAATGGCGTGCGAACCATCGAGCAAGTCCGCCTGAGGCTGGTGTGCGCCAGCCACTCAGCAGCCCTTTCCACAACAAATTTGTGGCATCGCTTTACGCAGCAAGGCATTTGACGTGCCACTACCGTGCTGCACACGCAGGAATTTTCGAGAAAGGGCTTGAAGTGTCGCATTCATAGATGCCTCTTCCGTTGAGCATTCCGGCATGGATTGTTGTGCAGTTTTACCAAGCGTAGATTAGCCAGGAAAGTACGCCAGTATCTGGATAGGGCAGTGACTAGCGTTGATAAAACGCAAGGGAATCGATTCAATCGACTGCCATCTCCCCATCACGGAACCTTGTCCAAACCGGTTAAAGTCAACGTTGACCATGCTCAAAATTCATCGACCTAAGCAGCTGTGGGTGTTTACTGAACATCGCAATGCAACCTTCATCATCAACTTCATGCTGCCGCAGCAGGCCGCAGCCTTGGAGTTGGACCTTCATCTCGAAAGCTGGTCGAGCGAAGAGGTCAGTAATATTGGCTTGGAGGCAATGACGGCTGTACTTCGCAGCAAGGCCAATGGAGCGCTGCCTGAGGCAGCCATCTTCAGCCGGTTCGTGCGGCCTCATGGGCAAGCCTTGATGGCACTGTGCCAATCCCTGGGCATCGCAACCTTTTTCCATTTGGACGATCTGCTGCAACAACTGCCTGCCGACATCGGGCCAAAATATGCCGCAACGTATTCTGAAGCGTATATGGCCGAGTTGCACCAATGCATTCTGGTGTCAGACGGCGTTCTCGCCTCAACTCCCGTCCTTGCCGCAGATCTGCAAGCACGGTATCCGCACCACCACGTTAAAGCCATTTTGGGGGTCTGCTATGCGCCTGTCCCCAGCTGGACCGTGCCGGGAGTAAGGTCGCGGCTTGCCCGGCTCAAGCGGCGGCTGACCACAATCGGTACGCAGACCCTTGGCTATATGGGTTCGTCCTCGCACATCCGCGACCTGGCGACCGCTACGCCGCAAATCGCCGAACTCATGCGGCAACGCCCTAACCTGAAATTCGAGACCCTTGGCTTACCAGCCCCTGATGCACTCCAAAATGAGTTCGGAGACAGGGTGCGGCAGTACGGGTACTCCCGCAACTACGCTGGGTTCCTGACAATGCTTTACGAGCTGAACTGGGATCTGGGGCTTGCACCCTTGGTTCAAGACGATTTCAACCGGGCGAAAACAGCCACCAAATTCGTCGAATACACCGCATGCGGCATTCCAACACTTGCGGAAGATGTAGAGCCCTATGCGCATATTGGACGCGAGCATGATGCTATCGCATTGGCTACCGGTGGAGCCTGGACTCAGGTAGCTGCCGAGTTACTGTCCAATCCCTCACGTCGACACCAAAGGCTGGAGCATGCTAGAGCACTGTGTCAATCCACGTTCGATGGGTCTGCCGCCATTGAACATATGCTCGCAACAATTGAACAGTTAACTGAGAAATAAAACAAATGACGCAAACGATGAATCTGGATTCCAAAGATTTTGCCAACGTTGTGCATGCCGGCAACTCGGAACATACTCCATGCCGATTTTGTCGCAGCGTCGGGAAACGTCGTTTCTTCACCGCCAGCGAGCGTCAATTCGGCATGGGAGATGAGTTCACTTATTTCGAGTGTGGCGATTGCGGCAGCCTTTGCATCAACAGTATTCCGACGCAGCTGTCGAAATACTACCCATCCCACTATTATTCTTTTGCACGTAACGACGGCCAGCATCCACAGGACATTGGGTGGATTCGGCGAAAACTCCGCGCACAGCGAGCGACATTCAACATGTATGGAACGGGCTTGCTTGGCGCCTTGGTCCAGCGCTTGGGCACGGACTACTTTCGCTATCCCTGGCGCTGGTTTCAAGTCGCTGGCGTCACGCCTACCTCGGCGATTTTGGACAACGGCTGTGGAGGCGGTGCGCTACTTCGCGCTTTGCGCGACCAGGGCTTCACCAATCTGTCCGGCGTTGATCCTTTCATAGCTGAATCAATTAGCGAACCCAACCTCAAGATCACGAAAGGTGAGATATTTGACCTGAAAGGCACCTACGACCTGATCATGTTTCATCACTCACTGGAGCATGTAGCCGAACCCGCGCGATACCTCGCCGCTGCCGCTGAAGTTTGCGCCCCGGGCGGCGCAGTGATCGTTCGCATTCCTGTTGCGGATGGGTACGGCTGGAGAGAGTTTGGCGAATATTGGTTTGCTCTTGATGCACCCCGGCATCTGGCAATACCAACAAAAAAGAGCATGGCAGATCTCGGCGTGCACTGTGGTCTTGTGCTTGAAAGCAGCATCTGCGATTCGGAGTCAGTCTGTTTCTGGGGCAGTGAACTCTACAAACGCGGCATTCCGGCTGTCCGTCCTGACGGACAGGATACGATCACGGCTGATCAGCCTTTCCCTGAGAGTGAATTGGAATTCTTCCGCCAACGGGCGCGGGAAATCAACGCGGTGGACGACGGTGACTTGGCGTTCTTTCTCTTTCGCAAGCCAGGTGCCAAAGCGTAAATAACCGAGTTGGGACATACGCACAAAGGCTATCTTGAGGCATTCGGCACGAATGAAATTTCGCGTTTGACAAGTTTATCGAACACACCCTTCCACCACGCTTTTTTGTGTTCTGTGAATTCACCGATCACAAGCACCGCGACCAGGGTGAGCGCCATCAACAGCACCTGGTCGCGCAGCGTGTTGGGATTGTTATGCAAAAGCGCTGCAAAAAAATTGAGCAGCGGCTGGTGCAAAAGGTACAAAGTAAATGTGTAGCTGGCAAGGAAACGGATCACGCGTTCCAGCGGAATTTTCTTCCACCCAATGTAATTGCTGAGGGAACTGAAACCAATAAAGTTGATGGTTACCAGCGCGCCAGCTATGTATGCGAATAGAAAGTTTCGGGATTCCGCAAGCGCATGCTCATAAAAATCAGGCCCCAGGAACTCGGCAGTTCTCCAGCTCAAACGCAGCGGAAGATCGACAGCCCTCAAGACGACGTACATCAAAATGCTGCCGCCAAAAAGAACCCAGCTTGCCGTCAGTGAGAAGGTGCGCTCTTTGGTTACGGAATAGGCCCACGCACCCATCCACCATACGGGCAGCAAAAGCAATATTTTTGGGCCCATGATTGCGCAAACGATCGCCAGCAGAAAAGCTCTCTTGCGTCCCGTCGAGAAGGCTACAACACCGAAAATGACGTAATACCAGAACTCATAGCCCAACGACCAGAAAGGCGCATTCGAAAATGCGCCGATATCCGCGAACCACAGTTGATTGACAAACACGAGATTGGTGGCAAACCGCAGCACCGGCTGATCGAACCATGATGCGACGTAGATCGATGGATCGACGGCATAACCCCATATGTCGAGTACAAGCGTCAGCAGCAGTGCCGGGAGCACCACGGAATACAAACGTGACAGGCGGCTGACCGCATAGTCTGCGAAGTTCTTCTCCTTCTGATCGACACAGTAGGCGATCACGAATCCGGACAGCACGAAAAACACTATCACGGCGTCATTGCCATAATTCTTCAGCGGCGAAAGCCAACCGCTGGTGAAGCGTTCGTAGCGGGCATGAACAAGCAGCACGATCACCGCAGCCGAAAATCGCACCAGATCCAGATACACCGAAGTAAGTTTGTTCAAGGGACAGCACCCACAGTTTGCGCCGACAAGGCTGGGAAAAGCAGACCATCCCAACAGTCAGCAATACGGCCAAGACTGTTTCTTTCGCGAACGATGCGCTGACACCGGGCAAGATCCAACTTTCGACTATTTGCATCGGCCAGCAAAGAGCGCAGGCTATTTTCCCAGTCTCCGATTCGGGCAACATCGGCGTAGGCTTGGTAACTGGGGATGGGATCGGCAACCACTGACAATCCGTGATGGATAGACAACGTCAGGCGATTGCTGCTCTTGCAGCGAGTAAAAGCATTGTCGACCGAGGGGATGATGGAGATTGCATGCATCTTCAACGCCCTCAAAAATGTAACGCGATCCCATTCAAGGTAGTGCGTCGGGATGCGCCAACCTTGAAAATGGGCATCGAACTTTTTACGCTGATTGCTGATGATGGTGAGCGACAAGGGGTGTGACTCGGCCACCCGTTCAAGTACCGGACGCAGAGGCAAGATGTCACTCATGCCGCCAGGTGAGAACCCATTGCCATGACTGCCAAACCAGATCAGCGGCGTGCGGCCAGCAAGATGATCGCCAGCCAGGGACAGGCGATGCTGCATCAAAAGAAGCCAGGCCTGCTTTTGTCGTGGGCTCAGCAGCGACTTGAGAAACGTATCGCCAGGGTACGCAATCTTTTCCTCAATGGGGTCGTCGATCACAACATGCAGGGCTCGGCTACCGATGTTCGCTTGCATGGCGTCAGACAATGCCTGCGAGCAGCTGACGATCACGTCCGCGGCAGTACCCAGCCGACGTAGAAGGTCAAGGCCATGGCGCCACTCGGACGACTCACTGACATTCGCAAACTGGTTGTCGCAATTGTCCAGGACAATGCGGGCACCTTTTGCCCTTGCGACCTCGGCCAATTCAATAAGGGCCTCGGCAGTGGCGGAGGAGTTAGTTGTAGAAAAGAGCGTCCACGCATCAAATACAAGGGTCAAAGCGGCATCGACTCCTTCACCGTCCTGCCAGATGCCAACGCCCCGACCGCGGCGCAGAAGCTCCTGCATCGGGTACAAACAACGATACCGCAGGCTAGCACGACGCGGGTTAACGATGGGAACGACCCAACGAACGCGCGGCACCAATGTTTTGCCGGTGCCCATCAGCCAATCCGGAGTCGGGTGACTTGCATGATAGCCAAATAGTTTCTCCCAATGAACGATTTTTAGGGCGGGCGCAAAGGCGTCACTTGAAAGTGCGTACCTCTTGACCTGCTTACAGGGTCGACTGCTTTATCTTTGCCCAGACGGCCACGATTTCTTCTTCCAGCGGATGGTGAAAAATCATGATACCAACCAAAAATCCAGTCAATCCACCTGCCCCCCCTATAACCAAGGGCATCACCAAGACGTCCGGGTAAGGTCCGTAAATCCATAGAGCCAGCACTGGGCCAATTCCTGCCAACAAGGCAACCGCAGCACTTTTGCGCAGGTTACGCAACAGCCCTGACATCGGCATGTCGATGTGCTTGGACAATGCGCGCAGCCAGATAAAAGCAGTCAGTGTTGCAGACACAATCACGGCAATACACAATGCAATAAGGCCTTGTGAGGCTCCCAAGGCAACAAAACCCACGTTCAGGATCGCACTCACAATGGTCGCACGGGCTATAACGGTCACTGCGCCAGACGACAAAAGGGCAGGACCACAAAGTGCTGCGGGCACATTGAGCGCAATGGCTACTGCCAGCAAGCGAGCCAAATCAACGGACTGGTCCCATTGATGACCGTACATGGTCCGCACAATTGGGTGCGCAAGACAAATCACCACGAGACAAAAGGACCATCCAAATGCAGTGACATAAGCTGTGGCCTTGAGAAAGGGGTCGACAATACTTTCCCCTGCACGAGACTGCCTGGCAAACCAGGGCAGGCACACACTGCTAACGGCATCCACAAAAAGCCGGTAAAACATGTTCACGAGGCCGGTAGAACGCGAGTACAGGCCAACCGCGGTAAGGTTCTGCAGCTTTCCAAGCAACAATTCCGGGGCGCTATTCGACATAACCGATACAAATGTGCTACCGGTGAGCTTGGAACCAAATGTCAAAACTCGCTTGATTTCACCCACCCCCGGCAACCATGGAAAGAACTTTGGCCGAAAGTAGATGGCTACCAGCGCATTGACCACCGTTGAAGTCAGTGAACCAAAAGCCAGACTGATGGGGCCAAAATCCTTCCAGGCCAGCCACGCGGCTACCAGTGCACCACTCAGTACAGATGCAAATCGCATCAGCGCAAGACTCTGAAAGCGCATCTCCCGCGCCAGCCAGGCATTGGTGAGTGACCCAAAGGGATTCACGGCGTAGTTCAAGGCAACCACTACCATGATGCCCTGCATGCGCGGCTCTTTGTAAAACACCGCTACGGGGTAGCTGGCCAGCAATACCACACAGGCAAGCCCTACCCCCAGACCCAGCTGAACAGCCCACACGGCCCGGATGCGTTCCGTAGTGAGTTCCCGCTCCTGCACCAGGTACTGACCGGCACCCATATCGCGGACCGTGTTGACAAACATCAACAACACCATGGTGACCGAAAACACGCCAATCTCGGCGGGGGTCAGCAGGCGTGCGATCACCATGGAGGAGACTACCGTGATCACCAGACTCGCATAACGATCCAAAAAGGAATAAAAAAGTGAGTTACGGGTGGACATTGAGTTCAGTTCGGGTTGGCTGCAACGCTACGGGACAAGCTTGCCTGTTCAAGCAATGCCGCCAAGGCCATTGAACGTTCGCGTCTTGACGCCTGCTTAACAGCCGGCCAATGCGGAAGTGCCGCCCTGCCCCGACGGCAGCTCCCCACAAACTCAGGCAACAAGCGAGCGATCTCATCGGCAGAGTCAAGACGCGCGATGTCATGCAATCCAGCCCTGTGCAAGGCGCCAGCGGTATCCCCGTCTGGGTCAGTCAATCCAAGAATAGGCTTGCCAGCACGCAGGTACTCATAAATTTTGGCCGGAATCTGAGCATTGCAATTGTCCGCCTGCATGACCAGCAAAGCGTCAACGTCCATCATTTCCGCCAGGGCCTCACGATAAGGAATGGCCGGACACACTTCGATGAAATCAAGCGCTCCGTGGTCTTGCGCCAATTTCAGCAAAATATCATCATGCACTGACGCGCGAAAGCGAATACGCAAATCATCGGGGGCCAACATGCCAGCGCTCTTTAATCGCCCCAGCGCCTCAAAAAATTGAGTTGGGTCTCGTTCTGAAGGGTACACGATGCCACTATGTAGCATAACCAACGGGCGCGGGCCTTTGGCTTGATTGCCATCAGCATCTCGTGGTGGCGCTGCAAAGGTGAAACTTTCCTCGTCATAACCGTTTTCCATCACCACCATTCGGTCGGCTGCATCTGGATAACGGTGCTGATAATCACGTGCTGCACCGGGTGCCGTAAATACACAGTACCGCGCGCGCTCCGTCGCATCAGCTTCAATTTGCTGGAAAATTTTCCAGGTTTTCGGATCAGTCGGATAACCTTCTTGCGCCATGGGATCGCGAAAATCCGCAATCCATGGAATACCCGTCTTGCCATGCAATGCAGAAGCAATCACATGCGCCGTGGCTATCGGGTAGGTGGACCAGATTGCATCTGGCTTGAACTCCCCAATCAGCTTGAGACCCTGGCGAATAGCATCAAACTTCCAACTGATCCAGCGGTCAGGCCGGGCCATCCAGGCCATATAGCGCCCGCCAATCTGCAGATGGCGCGCAGTATCCAACGCAAAAGCCCGCCGAACGACGGTACCGGTCGGCACATCTGCGAGCAAATCACCACTGGTTTTTTCATACGCCAACAGACTGGCACTTAACACCAACGGCTGCCAGCCGAGGGATGGCAAATGCTGAACAAAACGCAGGGTACGCTGTATGCCGCTGCTGCCAGACAACGGCGGAAAATGATAGGCGATCATCAGAACTCGTTTCACGCGTGCCTCTTGTCTTTATTTTTTTGTGTGCTCTTACGAATAATGCGTGTAACGAAATACGCCAAAGTGTTTGGCGCCCAGGCAGGCGGGGTAAGCCTAGAGTATTCTATTGCAGAGCCCGCGTACTTGAGCGGCCGATACAATTCGACGCATATTGACCATCCATTGGCCTATCATGCTGTTTTTTCCCAGAGCCCTTCTCAAGCCATGGCGATTGCATGCCTTGAGCAATCGTCGGCAATTGGTCAATTGCTTAATGGCCATTGCATTGACCAGTCTTGTTGGAACGAGTCAGGCCCAGACCGCCATTCGCGTGGGCCCCAGTCACGCTATTAAATCAATAGCAGTAGCAGCAGCCATGGCGAAGGACGGGGATACTTTTGAAGTCGATGCAGGCGACTATCGGGGTGACATTGCAGTTTGGACCAAGGACAACATTACATTGCGCGCCATCGGAGGCCGGGTACGACTGATAGCCAGCGGCATGGCGGCCGAGGGCAAAGGCATTTGGGTCCTCCGGGGTGGGCGCATGACGGTAGAGGGCTTTGACTTTTCCGGCACACGGGTGGCGGACAAAAACGGTGCGGGAATCCGGCTTGAAAAAGGCATCCTGACCGTTCGTGACTGCACCTTTACCGACAATCAAAATGGCATCCTGACTGGCGGCAACTCACAGGCAGAACTGGAAATCATCAATAGCGAATTTGGCTATAACGGCCATGGAGACGGCCAAAGCCACAACTTGTATGTAGGCGAAATCGCCCGGTTGACAGTAACGGGCAGTTACTTTCACCACGCCAAGGTCGGGCACCTGCTCAAAAGCCGGGCGGCAGTAAACCTTATCCAGTACAACAGGCTGACCGACGAGACTGGGGGACGTGCAAGCTACGAGATGGAATTTCCAACGGGCGGCATCGCCTACGTTGTGGGCAACATCATCCAGCAGAGCTCACAAACCGAGAATCCGCACCTTGTGGCTTATGGGGCTGAGGGCTACAAATGGCCCAAGAATGAGCTCTACCTGATCAACAACACATTGGTGGACAACCGACCTCATGGCGGCGTTTTTCTGCGCATCAAACCTGGCAGCGTGCTTGTTAAGGCGGTGAATAATCTGCTGGTGGGCAAGGGGCAGCTTGACGCTGCAGGACCCGGTGAATACAGAAACAACTTCAACGCAGACTGGGATGAGTTCGAACTGGCTGCACGTGAAGATTACCGGCTCAAACGCAATTCCAGGCTACTGGGGAAAATCCAGGATTCAGGCCTTGCCAATGGACAGGTTTTAACCCCCGACAGCGAGTACATTCATCCCCGCAAGGTTACGAGACTGAGTAGCCCAGCCCGCCACCCTGGTGCGCTTCAAAGCCTCAAGTAGTTCAATTCACACTCTTCTTTCGATTGACCATCCACATGTCTGATCAGGATTCTTCGCTGGCACTGGGATCACCCCGGTTTTCCGATACTCGTCTATCCGGCATGGCGACTGAAAAAGGTGCACCGGCAGCCTGGCGCGAGGCATGGATTGCCCATGGAATGCGAGCGGCAAGCGGCGTATCTGGCGACTTTGCGGTGGGATTGCGCGACGGTAACGGTCGCACGTTTCTGGCTGTAGATCGTTTTGCCATCCGTACACTGTGCTATCGCGTGGATCAGGGCAAGTTGCGGTTCGCTGCTCGGGCCGATGAATTGGCTGACACGGGCACAGCGATCGACCCACAGGCGATTTTCGATTACCTGTACTTTCACGTCATCCCGTCACCGCGCACCATCTACAAGGGTATTTACCGCCTGCCGCCAGGGCACTGCGCAGTGTTCGAAAACGGCACACTTACTGTGGAGCCCTACTGGGTACCCACTTTTGAAGAGCAGCGCGATCCGTCGTTTGCGACACTGAAGGATGAGTTCAGACAGCTTCTGAAAAATGCAGTGGCCACGCAGCTGGATGGCAGCAAACCAGCCTGCTTTTTGAGCGGCGGCACGGATAGCTCCACCGTAGCAGGCATGCTGGGCCTTGCCAGTGGCAAGACGGCAGCAACCTATTCGATTGGCTTTGATGCACAAGGCTATGACGAGATGGAATATGCCCGTCTCGCAGCCAGGCACTTCAAGACCGAGCATCACGAGTACTACGTAACGCCCGACGACTTGGTCAAAAGCATTGCTGACGTGGCCGCATCTTATGACCAGCCTTTTGGCAATTCATCTGCTCTGCCCGCCTATTACTGCGCAAAGATGGCTCGAGAGGACGGCGTCAGCAAAATATTGGCTGGCGACGGGGGGGATGAACTGTTTGGCGGCAACACCCGCTATGCCAAGCAAAAGGTCTTTGGCTGGTATGAAAGCGTTCCAGGCGCCTTGCGCAGCGGGCTGATGGAACCCGTTTCAAGCTTGTCGATCATGGACAAGATTCCATTGGTAAAAAAGGCCGCCAGCTATGTGAACCAGGCAAAGGTACCCATGCCAGACCGCCTGATGACCTACAACCTGCTGTTCCGACTGGGTGTTGAAGATATGCTGACACCCCAATTGCTGGCACAAGTTGACCAGCAAGACCCCGCACACCAACAACGCGGCGTTTGGAATGAAGCGCACGCTGACAGCCTGGTAAACCGGATGCTGGCCTTTGATTGGCGCTACACACTGGCGGACTGCGATCTGCCCAAGGTGGTGGGCACCACTGCGTTGGCAGGTGTGGGGGTTGGCTTTCCGATGCTGGATGACCAGTTGCTGGCCTTCTCTTTGAAGCTGCCTACGGCTTACAAGCTGAAAGGGTTCAAGCTGCGCTGGTTCTTCAAGGAGGCACTGCGTGGCTTTCTGCCGGATGAGATTTTGACCAAGAAAAAACAAGGGTTTGGCCTGCCGTTTGGCGTCTGGGCCAACGGTCATCCAGCCCTGAAGGCTTTGGCCACCGAATCTCTGAATAGCCTGGCCCGTCGCGGGGTGGTGCGCGCAGATTTTGTACAGACTCTGCTAACGCAGCGCCTACCCGAGCACCCCGGCTATTACGGCGAAATGGTATGGATCCTGATGATGCTGGAGCAATGGCTGGCGGCCAAGGCGCCAGAGTTCACGATGCCCGGATAGGTACGCGGCTTCGTCAAATTCAAGGTCAATTAGTTGCGTAAATTAGCCACCAAACGGGCGCCAAAGCGCATCTTGGTCGTATCCCACGGCGTAAAACGGCGGATCTGAAACAAGTCCTCGTCCATGGCCGAAGCACCCCACTGCGTGCTAACTGCTGCATCAAAACCGATTTTGCGAACTATATCTACTGTCTGCGGCGTGTAGTCTTCATGTGGTTTGCCGTTGGGGTAAGCAAACAGACCTATACGCTCGCCCAATAACTGCTCAAGAAAAGCCTTGCTTCCCCTAATTTCCATGCGAGCTTGCTCCTCAGTGAGCCGAGCGAGAATAGGGTGAGACATCGTGTGCGCGCCAATCTGCATGCCCGCTTGACGCATGGCTTTAACTTCATTTGAGGTCATCATCAAATCGCAAGGTAACTGCACTGCGGCTAGACGCGCAATTTGTTCTGTCGCGCTAATCCGCTCCTCAACAGATCGATACTTGATTTGATCAATAAGGGAGGCGATCGTAGCTCGCCGGGCGTCAATTGTGTCAAGTTCGTGTTGCCCTAAATCAAGAGGTGACAAATCCAGCATCTCCCGCTGACAGGCACGAACAGACTCCACAATGGTGTCGTTCCACATTCGCCCGCCGTCCAAAAACCCCGTGGCAATGAAAAAAGTCGCTGTGAGCCCGTGACGCTTCAAAATGGGCATGGCCACATGGTAGTTGTCGGCATAGCCATCATCGAAGGTGATGCAGGCGGCCCGCGCTGGCAGAGTGCCAGTCTGAAGATGCGCGACCGCCTGATCCAGCGGTAGCACATTGAACCACGACGCCAACCAGCCACACAACGCATCAAAGCGACGGGCGTGCATTTCATCAGGAAACAGCTTGTCGGGCTCAGGCAACACCCGATGAAAGATAAGCACCGACAGCTTCGCGCGAGGGCCACTGGGCGACATCCATTGCAGGGCTGGTTTAAGCAGTGTCATAACAATGGTGAGATAGATTTTTTGACGCTCTTGGCCGACAATTCGGCCTCCTTCAACGCAAGCTCCGCATCTTCCTTAACCCACTCCTTGTTGTCCATCCAGCGGCAACCGAGCACCACAAGAATCAGGATGTTGTACGGCAGATCGTAATAGGAGAGGCTAAGAAACGCGCCGCCCACCGCATACCCTGCCAGACTAACCTGGCACATGGCACCCAAATGAGACAACCATTGAGTTTGCGGTAGCTTTTTACCTTGAACACGCAAGCGCCCCGCAGAACGCCAAACAAAGAACCACAGCAGCAAAAACAGAAACAAGCCTATGAAGCCATGCTCACCCAGCACCATGAAGTAAATACTGTGGGCCGCATGCACTGCGAGCGGATCGGGGGCATACAAAGCAAACAACTCGCCTTTAGAGACCATAAATCCGCCACCAAAGAAATTGGCTTTCGCCAAGTTCCAAGCCATCCACCATGCGTTGATGCGGCCGCCTGCTGAGGTGTCGTCCTTGTATGTATTGATGGTTCCCATGCGCGCCCACCATTGCTCTGGCATAAAGGACAACAAGGCCACGCCGGCTACGACCATGATCAATGCACCCGCAGCTTTCTTGTCACTGCGCCACCACATAACACCCACCATGGCACCAATAGCAAGAAAAGCTCCCCGCGAATAGCTACCAAGTGCAGCAGCTGCACAAAGCAACATGGAGACTACAAGTCCGCGCTTGATCCATACCAAATCGGTTGTCAGCTGCAAGAACCGCATGAGCGGGATGATCATCACCAAGGCCAACGCGACCTCGTTATTACCTTCGATGAAACTCCCATCCGGTCCCCAAACTTTATAGCTCCCGCCAGTGGCAACCGTGAACAGCCCACCTTTGACGCCGTAAAACCCGAGGGACCCGGCCAATATCCACGCCAGCATGGTGATATGTTTTTTTGAATACAACACCACCATCGCAACAAGCACCATCAAATCGATCTTCATCACGCGATTCCACAGCGGAAAACTTTGATCAAAATAAAAGGAAAACGGCAGCGTGATGCACATCCAAAGCATGAAAATCATAAGGACTGCCGTTTCTCGGGTCACAAAAAACTGACGTCGATCTCGGGTAAACAGCACACCCAGCAAAACGGCGATGGCTATGGTTGCAGCCACCGGCATGCTGCTTAGACGCCAGCTGTACGCATGAGGGTTCATGATGCTCAGCCATGTCCACCCCATGATTCCAAGCCATGGGTGCAGCAAGCCATATGCCGCAATGGCCAAAATGATCGGGCCGAGAACTAAGTCACGCATGGGTCGACTCCAGGGCTCCTGACACGATACGACTAAACAAGTCCAGCTGGGAGTCGGTCGTACTTTTCCAGCTTGACCCCTTTGCCTGTGAACGCACCATCTCACGACTTGGCAGGTTTGCCCACAAATCAGACACTGCCGCCACAACATCAGCAACCGTTCGCTCAGGCATCAAACGCCCGGCGTTAGGCGAAGTCACAATTTCTGGCACCCCACCGACACGGGTAGCCACAACTGGCGTACCACAAGCCATGGACTCCAACAGCACATTCGGCCACCCCTCACGACTGGACGGCAGAACCAATATGTCAGCCGCGCTATAGCACTTGGCAAGCTGATTTTGATCCACGCGACCTAGAAACCTGAGACGAGACGTCACGTCCAGCTGGCTAGCCAAACGCTCCAGGGTGCTGCGTTCAGGGCCCTCACCGGCAATGACCAACTGAAACCCCGGCAAGCTGGCCAACGCCTCAATGGCGAGGTGATGCCCTTTGTTTTCCACCAAATTGCCCACGCTGAGTAAAGTCGGTATCGCAGTCCAACCCAACTCCGTACGCATAACATCGCTGGACTGGATATGAAATTGCTCCAAATCCACACCATTTGGCATCATCATGAGTCGAGACGTCGGCATTCCGATCTTCTCCATCGCCTGAACCAGGGCCTGAGACACTCCAATGGAAGCCGCGGCGCGGCTTGAAGTCCACCGCATAAGCCTACGCGGGATCGCATGAGTTGCAATGAGATTGATATCGGAACCTCGTGCAGTCACGACAAACGGCTTGTTAAAGTGACGCGCCAGTAACGCCGCGGCCACGCCATCCGGATAATAGTAGTGAGCGTCAATCACGTCGAAGTCATATCCTTCGGCCAACAGGCGCTGCACAGCGGGTATGGCCCCCATTGCCAATGTGAAGGGCGCGATGTTCATTCCGACCTTGGGCGGTAAAAAATAACGCGGATGCAGTATGTCTATCCCTCGATGCGTTTCGCGCTTGGGAATACGCGCCATGCGGGCGTATTCCCCATAGCGCGGATCAGCAGAAAAAAACCAGGGGACAGGCGCCACGACCCGCACCTCAATTTCATCGCTGACCAGAAGTTCTCGCAGTCGGGTTTCTACAAAAATACCGTGCCCCGGTCGAACACTGCTCGGATAAAGCGTTGAGAAGGTGAGCAAGCGAATTTTCCTGGGGACCACAGCGATCTCACTCCAAAGAATCAGGCGACACCGCCAAAGAGCGCCGCCACTTTGCGAGCGTGTTGCCGCCAAGTCAGTTGCTTACGGACAATCAACTCCGATGCAGACCTTGCAATACGCTCACGCAATTCCTCGTTCTGGCACAAGACATCAAGCGCTTTCTCAATACCAGAGGAGTCATCAGGGTCGTAAAGCAGAGCGTCGACACCCGATGTCAAAATTTCGTGATGGTTGGGCTGATCAGGCGCCACAATGGCTTTGCCGAGAGCCAAGTATTCAAATAAACACAGTGGCGATGCATAGGGTACCAAGGCTGTCTGCAAGGCAATGTCGAAGGCCATCGAGATAGCGGGCACCTGCTCGCGAGGCACAGCCCCGGTAAAGCTGAGACGGTCGGCCACACCAAGCCGAGTTGCGCAGGCTTCAATATCTGCTCGTGCAGGCCCGTCACCAATCACTAACAAGTGCACATTATGCTGGACTGCACGCTGTGCAACCCAAACCATGATACGGTCCAACCGATCCCATTCGCGCACAAAACCAGTAAACCCCACCACCAACCGTCCACGAAGACCAAGTTTGTCTTTGGCTTCGATCACAGTCGGCAAATTCTTGTAGTGATCTTCGTTGATGGCATTCGGTATGACTCGAATACGGGCAGGATCTATGCCCTTGCCCACCATGTAATCGGCCAAAACTTGTGTCACCGGCAAAATCACATCCGCCCGCTTCCACACGTAAAGTTCAGCCCAGTCAGCCAATTGCGGCCAAGACAGACCGCCGTACTGTCGACGCTCAACCGCCATGGGTGCATTAACCTCCAGAATCAAGGGCAAGCGAAACCGCTTTTTGGCCCACATACCCGCCAGGAGGTAAAGGTTGTACCGCTCGTAAATCCCGTCTGGTCGATCTTTTTTGATCGCATCGGAGAGTCGCCGGTACGCAACCCAGGAATACGCCAACTCCGCCAGTTCGTAAATTTGCCGTGGCAACAGGGCCTTGAGTCGACCGACCCAGCCAGGGCTGCCGCCGGACGCGTTGTCACCGGATATCTGAGGCGAACTTTCAACCACCGAATGGCCTTCTGCCCGCAGGCCTCGAATCATCTCATCAATATGCGTAGATTGCCCATCTCGCGAGGCTGTGCGATGGTGATAAAGAACCTTCATGTAATTGAAGCACTGAAAGGTGTGGTGACATCTTGACTCACCACATTGCGCAAGAAAGCGTCATACATCAACAAGGACCACAAGGGCGTACTGTGGTCACGCACGCCACTTTCATTTTGTTCAACCATCTGCCGTATCGTGGCCTGATCGAACCACCCTGACTCGGCCAGTGGCCCACTCAATAAAGCACTTCGTACGCGCTGCCGCAATGGTCCCTTGAACCAACGCGCCAGCGGCACAGCAAATCCCATCTTGGGTCGATACATGATTTCATGGGGCAGATGCGGCTCCATCGCCTTCTTCAACAAAAACTTGCTTTCACCACCCCGCATCTTCAGGGACGATGGCAGGGTTGCCAGCCATTCAACGATCTCATGATCCATCAGCGGCTCGCGCACTTCCAGCGAATGCGCCATGCTGGCACGATCAACTTTGGTATTGATATCGCCAACCAGGTACGTGTGCGTGTCAATATACTGAATCAATGCCAGCGGATCCTCTGTATCGGCTTTTGCCGCATGGCGTGTGAACACCTCTCTGGCGTTGTATCCACCAAGCTCTTTCTTGAATGCGCTGCTGTAAAGACGGCTGCGATCAGCATCTCGCATCAAAGACATACTATGGAAATATGCCTCCACTGAGTTGCGCGCCAAGGCCTCAAAAGTCGTCTTGGCACGAAACACGCGAGGCGCCCAGTCTGCCTTGGGATAGAGACGACCCAATGCACCAAACAATGGACGACGCAGGCCTAAGGGCAAGGCTGAGCGCATATGCTCTTCCATCAAATGCAGCTTATAGCGACGGTAACCACCAAAGGTCTCATCGCCCCCATCTCCAGACAAGGCAACCGTCACATGTTTACGCGCCAACTGACAAACCCTGTAGGTAGGAATGGCCGAACTGTCGGCATACGGCTCGTCGTAGAGTCGAGCCAAGGTGTCAATCAGATCAAAATCATCGCTCTGTACAGTCTCGACGCGGTGATTGGTATGGTAACGGTCAGCTACGGTCTGCGCAAAGGCTGCTTCGTTAAAGGCGGGATCTTCAAACGCTATCGAGCAGGTGTTGACGGGCTCAGTTGATACGCCTGCCATCATGGCTACCACCGCACTGGAATCCACCCCGCCGGACAAGAATGCGCCAAGTGGCACCTCGGAAATCATTCGCAAACGAATGGATTCCTTGAGTTTAGCCGTCAACTGCTCACAGGCCTCAAGGTCACTGATTTTGGCGTCTAACGTAAACCGCACATCCCAATAGCAGCGAGGCTCGCCAACACTCTCACCGCGACGCAAAAGCAGCGTATGCGCTGGGGGCAGTTTTTTTGCCTGCTTGAAAATGGAACGAGGCTCTGCCACGTAGCCCAAGGCAAAGTACTCTTCCACCGCAAGCGGATCAATATCACGCCGCAGCCCACCATGGGCCAGGATGGATTTCAGCTCAGAACCAAAAAGCAGAGTTCCGTCATCCAGCAGCGCGTAGTACATGGGCTTGACCCCCATGCGGTCGCGTGCCATGAAGAAAGTTTGCTGGTTCCGATCCCACAAGGCAAAGGCAAACATGCCACGAAAGCGCTTGACGCACTCACTGCCCCAGGACTCCCAGGCGTGGACGATAACCTCGGTGTCACTTTTGGTGTGAAACACATGACCAAGGGCCTGCAACTCAGGGATCAGCTCTTGATAGTTGTAGATCTCGCCATTGAAGACGACCACCACAGAGCCGTCTTCATTGAACAGTGGCTGCTGACCCGTGGCAATATCAATGATCGACAGACGACGATGCCCCAGACCGACTCCCGGTTCAATATGCAGGCTACCTTCGTCTGGTCCGCGGTGCAATTGCGAGTCGTTCATGCGCTGAAGCACGGCGCGGCTGATGTCGCGGCCGCCACGAGTGTCAAAAATACCGGTAATGCCGCACATGATGTTTTTTGATCTTATGAAAGGGTGCGTACGCGACGCAATTGTTGATCGTACACACGTTGGTAAGTAGCAACCATCGCCTGCATGCTGAAATGCGACTGTACGCGCTGACGGCCAGCCTGACCCATACTGCGAATCAGATCAGCGTTGGCGGCCAGCGCTAGCAACTGATGCGCCAGGCTCAGCGGATCTGCCGATGGAACAATATAACCGGTCTGTCCGTGGATAACCAGGTCAGCATTGCCGCCGACGGCTGTGGCAATCACCGGCAGTCCGCTGGCCATCGCTTCCAGAATGGTATTGGAGATTCCCTCTGCCAATGAAGGCAAGACAAATGCATGCAGGCCGCGCATGATGTCCGCGACATCGCTACGCTCACCGGGCAACCAGGCCAGATCCGCCACACCCGCAGCCTCAAGCACACCTATGACTTGCGCGCGCAACGGTCCGTCCCCCACCACGACCAGCCGCATACGGGTTTTGAGCTCGGGTGCTTGCGCAAGAGCCTGCACAAACGCATGAGCCAACATGACTTGGTCTTTGACGGCTTGCATGCGCCCCACGGTACCGACCACCCAATGTGTCTCAGGATTGAAGGGGCAACCGGCTATGGCTTGTGGCCCTGCCGGCGCAGGCGAGAAGTGCTCGGTATCAACACCGTTGTAGGCTTGGGTGATTTTTCCCACCGGAACATGGATTTTGTCAACCAGGTAGTCAGACAGGTCTCGCGACAAGGCCATGTAATGGTGCACAAAGGGCTGATAGAAACGCCGCACGCGTTGGTAGGTCTTATTGCTTCCGTCCAGATCCCCTACATCGCGGCCATGCTCACCATGAATGCGAACGGGCACACGCGCCGCCAAAGCGGGTATTTGAACCTCCAGCGCTGCGAGATTTCGGCTGTGGACAATCGCAGGCCTTAGCCGACGAAATGCCTTGAACAGCTTGGGGAACTGCCACACACCGTGACCAGGGGGCTTATGCAGGGAGATGAATTCAACATCGTCTCGTTTGATGCGTTGCCGAAAGTCAGTCACCTCCGTCAGGGCCAATACAGCGTGGCGATAGGCATGCGCCGGCATGTGATTGATCAGGTTGACAATGCCGTTCTCCAGCCCCCCTGTATCGAAACGATACATCACATGAAGCACGAGCGGACGGTCATCACCTTGCATGCCAAGACCCGGAAAGCATCGCCTGCTTAGAGACGCCAGAGTTTATAACCAGCACCTTCGATAGCACCGCGATCGAAAGATGCTTTGACGTCAATAAACGCGCCACCCTTGACCAACTTCTTGGAGAAATCGTCCATCGACAATGCGGCAAATTCCTTGTGTGCAACAGCGGCAACAATGGCATCTGCACGGGGCAGGTCAGCCCAAGGCAACAAAGGCACACCGTATTCATGCATGGCCTCTTCCGACTCGGCCTGTGGATCAGTCACAAAAACTTCTACGCCGTAGGTTCGGAGTTCATTGATGATGTCGATGACTTTGGAGTTGCGCAAATCGCCGCAGTTTTCTTTGAAGGTCAGTCCCAGCACGTTGACCTTGGCCCCCTTGACGTAACTGCCGCCGGCAATCATGTGCTTGATGGTTTGCTCCGCAATGAATTTGCCCATGCCGTCATTGATTCGACGGCCAGCGAGAATAACTTGCGGGTTGTAGCCCAGCATCTCCGCCTTGTGCGTCAGATAATAAGGGTCCACACCGATGCAGTGGCCGCCCACCAGACCCGGTTTGAATTTAAGAAAATTCCACTTGGTGCCAGCAGCCTCAAGGACCTCAGTGGTGTCGATGCCGAGCTTGTCAAAAATGATGGCCAGCTCGTTCATCAACGAGATATTCAGGTCACGCTGGGTGTTCTCAATCACTTTGGCGGCCTCTGCCGCCTTGATGCTGGACGCACGATGCACGCCCGGCACAATGATGGTTTCGTAAAGCTTGGCAACCTTATCCAGGGTCTCTGGCGTGTCTCCCGACACAATTTTCAGAATTTTGGTAAGCGTATGTTCTTTGTCACCGGGATTGATCCGCTCAGGTGAGTAACCCACAAAAAAGTCTTGTTTCCACTTGAGGCCCGACTCGCGTTCCAACACGGGAATGCATACCTCCTCAGTGGCACCGGGGTAAACCGTTGACTCATACACGACGATGGCGCCCTTTTTCATGTGGCGCCCCACGCTGGTGCTGGAACCGATCAGCGGACGAAAATCGGGGATATGTGCGTTATCGACCGGCGTAGGGACCGCCACGACGATGATGTCGGCCTCGGCCAGCAAGCTCGGGTCAGCCGTGTAAACCGCATGAGGAGACGCACTCATCTCTTCATCGGACAGTTCACGCGAAGGATCAACCCCCTTGAGACATGACTCGACCTTGGATACGGCAATGTCAAACCCGATGGTACGCAGATGCTTGCCAAACTCAACCACCAAGGGAAGTCCCACATAACCCAAACCAATCACAGCAACTACCGTCATTTCGAAATCTCCACAGCGTTCAAAAAAATTAAAAGAATACATGCACCCCAATATGAAGCCATCACTTGCTTTGCTGCCTATTGCGCAAAAGCTGATTGATAGCTTGGTAATTGGCTGCTAAAAATGATTCCAGCGTCGCGTCAGCGCCACCCACTTGATCTTTGGAAGTGTAGACAATGATGACCGCAGACGCATTACCCCGCCCCGTCAAACGATAGAACGCACTATAAACTTTGGCAAGGTAGTCATTGGCGGTCAAAGTGCCGTTTATCCAATATATCTGCCATACAACGAGTCGCTCGGCATTGGCATGCCGAGCCAAAGCGGACGCACGAAGTTCTGCAGTGCGTACATCCACCGGCTTGTTTTCCCCCAAAGTCACTGAGCGTTTGGCACTGGCCACCTGAGACCATTGGGCGTCATTGCTGACCACCAGCACATTGTTGGAGCTGACCAACTTGCGCTCGTAGCTCTGACTCCCGTAGTAGCCCAAGTAGATCCCCACCATGCGATCCTGCCTGGCGTAACTGGTGTTGATTTCGGCGGTGGGGCTTTGAAACGCTGGTTTGAAGGTGACTGTATTCACTGGCTGCTTTTGCCAACCTTCACCCAGGACGGCAGGCGCCACAAGGACAGCAGAACCGTTACCCTCACCGCCATCAATTGCCCACAAGGTGACTTGGGGCAGCATCAGCAATCCGGCAACGCAGGCGCTGACCCAGCTAAGCCCGGCCATCGTGGGCATGGGCAATCGCATAGTGGCCGCAGATTCGTCTAAGGCCACCACTTTGTCTGGCTCCGCCCACCGAGCGCCGATGATGAACATCAGCATGATGACAACGCCAAAAAAGAGCCATCCATAAATCAGATGATCCACGCCAGCCGCCAATTTGTTTCCAGACAGGTGCCCCAACATCACAATGATGTAGGCGCGCATCCAGTTGGCAAGGACTGGCACAAGAATCGAAACAATGACGAAGAGGACGCGACGCGTTGTTGACTGGTAGTTGAGGTAGGCAAAAAGGGTGCCCACGGTGAGCGAGGCAATCAAGTACCTCACACCACTACACGCCTCGACCACGGACCAGTTGCCAGAAGGAATGACAAACTGCAAGCCCTCGCGATACACGGGAATCCCGGTGAGTCGCAAAGCAAGCACCGTGAAATCTGCAGTCCATTCCATGAGTTGAGGCATGAGGAACTCGCCAATTGGCACAGCAAAAAACAGGAAGACCAAGGGAAAGACGATCAGACGCGTGACCGACCATCCCAGCACTGCGGGCACCAGTAGAACAAGCAGCGCAGTGAATGCGAGTTGGGTAACCGCATTGACTGCCGCCAGATCACCCAGCAACCAGACAAAAGCACCAACCAGGACCGCGAAAATTGCCACGATAGACGGCTGCGGTCGTTGTGCCGCAATAGCCTGGCGCTGTCGCCAAATAAGCCACAACACAATCGGGGGCACGAGGAAGCCATGGGTGAAGGTTTCCGATCTGGCCCAGATAGTGGCCATGGCAAGGCCGGTATCGCGGTACAGAAACAAGGTCCAGGCCAACAACAAGCTCAGGATTGCGAGAGCTTGGCGCCAAACTTTATCCATGGAGGGGCTGATCGACGGCATTGGCTGACTGATTTTAAGATTCATGCGTTGTCCCGTACGAGCAGTTAAGGCGCCAGATAGCGATCAATACCGGCCAAGTGGGCGGCCCAACTGTAGCTCTTGACGACTTGCACCCTGCCAGCTTGCCCAATGGCGCTCGCCCGCGCAGATGACTTAAGCAAAGCATCAATCTCACGAACAAAATCTTTTTCATCGGTCGCAGCCACAAGGTCTTCGCCATCGCGGGCATTGATCGCTTCCACACATGACTTTGACGCCACCACGGGCCGCGACATGGCCATGGCCTCCAGAATTTTGTTCTGAATGCCACGTGCGATACGCAAGGGCGCCACGACCACTGCCGCATGCTGCAAGTAGGGACGGACATCCGGCACCGTGCCGGTGACGACCACAGCATCGCAAGCCAGGGCCGCAACAGAGGGCGGAGGACTGCGCCCCACAATATAAAACCGTAGTTGCGGCCATTCAATGCGTAACGCGGGCAGGATGTCATTCGCAAACCAAATGGCAGCATCGATATTGGGCCAGTAATCCATTGCCCCCGTAAAGACCAACGAGATTTGGCCGGGCACGGCATCATCGCCTGCAAATGGCGATGCCCGTGTTGGATCTGGAGAAAAATAATCCGAGTCAACACCGTTGCTTAGCGCATCAACCTTGCCAGCACATTCAGGCGCCTTGCCAAGGAACAAGTTGGCCTCATTCTCAGTGACGAAAAACGAGTGCTTCGCACGCGCGGCCACAGCACGCTCATAGGCCAACAATCGCTCACCCTCACGTCCATAAAGCCATGATAGGGGCCATTTGTGATTTGAAGCGTATTGCGCCCATTTGGCCGAATCGACATCCACAAAGTCGACCAGCACAGGATGCGTGTTATTGCCAGGTGTCTTGTCGAGATACTGCGCCATCACAGAGGAAAAAATGACCACGCCGTCGATCTGATGATTGAGCAGCGTCTCGTTGACCCAAGCCTGCAAGCCTGCATTCTTGTAGTAGCGCAGACCGAGGGCCTCATGGGTCAGCAGGCCAACCAAGCTGCGCACTTTGGCCATGCGCGGATGAAGTCGGGCAACATGAACATCAGGGCATATTTCTCGCACCGTATCCACGAAGGCCTCATCGGCGGGATCATCGACGAACGTGCCCAGAAACACCCGATGCCGTTGGACCAAATGTTTCAGCAAATGGTACGAGCGCACCTTATCGCCCTTGTTGGGTGGATAGGGCAGGCGATGCACCAGGTAAAGCAGGTTGCCCATATAGCCGCTTAGCCGAGGTTGCGTACAACAAAAGGACCCAGCCAGTTAGCCAGGCCAAGGGGCATCCGGCGCCATGTGCTGATCATGAGTTTGTACTTGGCATTGTTCGGGTTGTTTTGCGGAATGGCGTCACGCTTGTAAAGGCAATACTCATAGTGCAGCGGCGTGGGCTCAAAGCCCCAGTTTTTCTTGAACGCATAGGGACCCGTGCCCTGCTTGCTGCGACCATAGTCAAACACCTTCAGACCGCGGGCACATGCACGGCGCATGAGCTCCCAGTATTTGAAGTCATTGGCAGCAAGATCGCGTGCGCGTTCGTCATCCCCGGCGTAATAGGGCAAGACTTCGTCACGAAAATAAAAACTGAGCACACTGCTCAGCGGACGGCCATCGGATGAAGTGACGGTGAGCACTTCACAGTCCGCACCGAACTCGCGTTGCAATGCTTTGAAATATTTCTTGGGCATGGCCGGTGTTCCGTGACGGTGAACATTGTCGGCAAACAGGGCGAAGAATCGGTCAACCGTGGTGTCAATTTCGCTGACCAGCCCATTCTTGATACCTTTGCGAACCATGGCGCGCTGCTTGCGCGGAATGGCAAGCATATTGGCCTCTTCGTCCGCCAGAATTTCCTTTCGGAAAGTTACGTACAGATCCTGAGTCGGCCAGTCGGCATGACGCCGGTTGACATTGCGCAGCTCAAGATGTGCCACGCCGAGCTCGCGAGCAAGTTGCTGGGCTTCATGCTCCAGAGCATCGGCAGCCTCAGCACTTGTCGCCGCAACGCCGCCGTACACTGCAAAAGGCAAACCAGTCAGCGCATTGCCGAAGAGCCAGCTGTTGACGTGACCCAGCGGCAACACACCCTGAATTTGCCCGTTTGATTCGGCATACAAGAAATAGGTGTCGTGGCGAAACACATCGCGAACAATGTTTTGCCAGCCTGCGCGGTGAAAAAAAGTAGCTTCCGGGCAGGCCAGTACGAACTCATCCCATCGCGTAGCGGTTGCGAGGTCTTGGACTTGCAGTCGTTTGACAGTCAGCGATAAGTTCTCAGACGACTGCAACATGTTTGGTAAAACGGTCCAGAAAAATCTGGTCCATACGGCCCCAGTTGAAATCGCTCAGCAGTTGGTTCAAACGACCGTCCATGCGGGAGATGTTCACGTAATGCCGAAAACGGGTTTTTGCGCCAATGCCTTCGATGCGCGGCTGCTCAGTGTCGATCTCCCATGGGTGGAAATAAAACACACCGGACTCTCTGTCCTGCGCGTTCACCCGATTGAGCATCCACCGCGAAAGTGCATAAGGCAACAATCTGAAATAGCCCCCACCACTGGAAGGAAAATTTCGACCGAACATGCGCAGTGTGGTGATCGGCACTTCCATCAGGGTTGGCCGCACTTCGTAGGCAAACCGAGGGGAATCCGGCATGCCATAGTGGTCATGCTGAATGGGGTAAATGCTTGAGCTGTAACGGTAACCGGCTCTCGCCAGGCAATCAAACGCCCAAAGGTTGTCGGAACCAATGGAAAAACTGGGTGCGCGGTAGCCTTTGACCTCCGTGTCTGACAAATCCTCCAGCAGAACCTTGGCCAGATGAATGTCGGAATAGAACGCATCTTCCGTCTGGTCGCTGGCACGCTCATGGCCATAGCCGTGGCTGGCCAGCTCATGTCCTTGCTGGACAATTTGGCGAATCAATTGCGGGTAGCGTTCTGCAATCCAACCAAGCGTAAAGAAGGTTGCTTTGGTGTCATGGTTGGCCAGGATTTCCAGAATGCGGTTGATGTTCCGCTCAACGCGGCATTCGCGACTATTCCATTCGGAACGGGCAATGTGGGGCGCAAATGCGGAGACTTGAAAATAGTCTTCAACATCAATCGTCAGCGCATTGGTAATAGGGGTCAACATACCACGCGCTATTTGACTTCCAACGGCAAAGCCTGACTGGCTTGCTTACCCATCAGCCATTGGTACAAATCTGAAGCGATACGTTCGGCGGCGTGGCCGTCCCAATACTCAGGGACTCGACCACGCTTGCCCCGTCCAGCCAGAATTTCTTGCACCCCGGTCAAAATGGCAGTGCGATCGCGCCCCACCAGAATGTTGGTGCCCTGCTCCACCGTGATGGGCCGCTCTGTGTTTTCTCTCAGCGTCAAACACGGGACCCCTAGCGCAGTGGTCTCTTCTTGCAGGCCACCAGAATCGGTCAAAACCACGGTCGCACCGGCCATGAGCCCCAACATTTCAAGATAGCCCTGCGGTGGCAAAAAAACCATGCAATCAGGATTGATCATGCCCATCAAACCAAAACGCTCGATATTGCCACGGGTTCGTGGATGGAGCGCAAAGATCAAAGGCAAACTGGAAGCAACGTCGCCAAGGCCCCCTAGCAGATCGCGCAGGGTTTCAGCATGGTCCACATTGGAAGGCCGGTGCAAGGTCACAACGCCATATCCCAAAGGATGATTCAACACTGCAGGATTCGCGTTGCAGGCTGCCAAGGTCTCTTTGGCGCTACGGGCATTGGCGCGACCAAAAACCACGGAGTCGATCATCACGTTTCCCGCGAAACAAACCCGGTCGGACGGGATCCCCTCCAAACGCAAATTCTCTTCAGCCGTGCGCTCGGTGGTGTAAAGCCGATCCGAAATCTGATCCGTGAGAATGCGGTTGATTTCTTCGGGCATTGCACGGTCGTAACTGCGAAGACCGGCCTCAATGTGCACAACCGGAATCCCTTTTTTGACCGCCACCAAAGAGCAGGCAAGCGTGGAATTGACATCACCGACCACGGCCACGCAGGATGGTTTGTGCGCATCCACGATGGGCTCAAATCTGCGCATCACCTCAGCGGTTTGAATAGCATGCGTGCCGGAGCCGACTTCGAGGTTGACATCCGGCCGAGGCAAGCGAAGATCCTCAAACAGGCGATCGCTCATGTCCTTGTCATAGTGCTGGCCCGTATGTACCAGCAGCACGGGAATAGGCGGGCTGTGTGCCGCCATCGCCCGCAAAATGGGGGCCATTTTCATGAAATTGGGACGAGCGCCTACGACACAAATCACCGGACCCAACGTACTCATTGATTGTTCTCCGGGGCAGGCTTGGAGACAGCCGTAACCAGTTTTTGGAGCATGACAAGAATCTCCAGATTGATGCGCTCCAGCCGCAACACGCTTCGTTCAAGACGCCGCAGGCGCCCATCGTATTGCTCAGCCTCCAAGCCGTCAATTTGACTCGAAATGGCGCCAGCAAGACCGGGTTTGATATGCAATTTGGCCAGGTCAATGTCGAGCGCAGTCGTGGCTCGCAAGTCCTGTATTCCGGAGTCGTCCCAGTCAGACCGATCAGCCTGTGCTTTGCTGGCGGGGACCGCAGATTCTTCGTGTATTTCACTCACGACTTCATTGACATCTTCCAGACCAAAGGCATCTTTGCTTCCCAGAAAACCCAGCAGCAACAAACGATCGCAGATAAGGTTGACCCGGCGCGGAATTCCGCCAGAGGCCTTGAAGATGGCCTCAAAGGCGGCGGCGTCAAAGGTGGGGCGACCCGCTGCACCGGCACACTTCAATCGATGCTCAATATAACCTTGGGTTTCGCCCAGATCCAGTGGCCCAATGTGGCAGGTTGCAGTGACTCGCTGCCTGAGTTGCTGCATGGAGGGACTTTGCAGGATGGTGCGAAACTCGGGCTGCCCCACCAAAAAGGTCTGCAACAGGGCTTGCTGACCAAACTGAAAATTCGACAACATGCGAAGCTCTTCCACTGCCCGCGGAGTGAGGTTTTGGGCTTCGTCAACCACCAGCAGGCACCGCTTGCCCTGGCTGGTCTGATTGACCAGAAAGGCCTCCAGGGCCATCAACACATCTGCTTTTGAGATATCTTTAACCCGAACACCAAAGGCTGCACCAACCATGCGCAAGGTGTCTTCTGCGTCGAGTTGCGTGGTGACCAGATTGGCGGCAACGACCTTATCGGGGTCGAGACTGGCAAGCAAACCACGCACAATAGTGGTCTTGCCCGCGCCAACCTCACCCGTGATGACGATAAAGCCCTCATTCCTTTGCACGCCGTACTCAAGATAAGCTTTGGCCCGACGGTGCTGCTTGCTACCGAAATAAAAACTGGGATCGGGGTTGAGCTGGAAAGGCTTGCTGCTTAAGCCGTAAAAAGCTTCGTACATGGATCAGAACTGCACATTCAAATTGCCGGTGACGGCGGTTTCGCCATAGGACGAAGTAATCCCCGAAGAAACAACCCGTCGCGCGCTCAAGGTCGCGGAGGATTGCTTGCCGACCTTGCCCGAGACGCTGACATTGAGAGACTGAAGGCGGGAGTCCTGTGTGCTCAAAACCCCGGAGGTATTCTGGCGGGACAAAAGAACACCTAAAGAGTAGTCAGGGGTCAGCCGATGCGCGTAATTGACATTGAAACCATTTTGACGCACGACAGATGAACTCGAAAAGTCATCAATACCCACCGACACGGTGTCGAGCCGGGTGCTCTCGTTACGCGTCGCAATGAACGTGACCGTGTCACGCACACCCAGCAATACAAATGACAAATCCTGCCGACGTTGCAAAGACACAGCCGAAGTCAGCGAACTGGTTACCACGGTCGCAGTAGGACTGATATTGTTGGCCTGCAAATAGGTATTCACCAACTGCGCCCGCAAAACGGGATTGGGCTGCAGCGATGCAAACTGGCTGTACAGCAGGTCGTAGACAGTCCCCAAACTGGCGATACCCGCTTGGCTTGGCGTTGCAGAAGCATCTTTCGAATCCGAGAATCGCCAAACAGTGCGCGCCGTCCGATGTTCAAGGCTCAGCGCAAACCCATCCCCAAAGGACCGGTGACTCTGGGACGCAGACAACTTGGTCATTTCCGAAGGTGTCCAAGTCAAACCCACGCTACTCGTGTCATAGGCTTTCTTGTCAATGCTGGTGTAGTTGTTCGACTCGCGTCCAGCACTTGCGAAGACATTCAATTGAGACGTCAAAGCGTAAGACAAACCAAGATTTACCTGATCCACCTCCGTGGGCCGCCCTGCGCTGTAGTCCACACGCTGCTGACTCAGGTCTGCCGACCAACCAAGACTCCTGAAGCCGCTACCGCCACTGAACTTGACGGAACCATCGGTCGTCGCAACACCCGAACCGGCCGCCGAATCACTCTGCGTCAAAGTACGACTGAGACGCGCCTCGTAATTAGCCAGACTGCCAACACGGCCTCGCAGATAGGGCGACAGCCGGTAGTTGGAGACCTCGGTTTTGTTCGAATTAATCGATGTGCTGCCGATGGACTGCGTACCAAATGCCGAGATCGCCTGCTGCGAAATCGAACCGCTGAAATCAAGGAATGCCCAATTATCGACAGCCTCAAAAGTACCAAAAGTATTCAACGCATTTTGGGAGCGTCCAGGTGACGAGTTCTGGGCGTAAACAACCTCACTCAGCGAATAGTCAAAAAAAGTTTTGAGCCGAGCACTCTCAATGCTGAGCCGAATGCCGGGGCTGATTTCAGTGATTTGCTCCGACTGCTTGCCAGTGCTGCTCAATCGCACGTTGTCGGTCAGGGTTTCAGAAACAGAAACCCGCGGCACCAGCGTCACCGTACGTTTTACCCCCGCCCCTGCGCCAGATTCCTGCGCATGCGCGCCAGCCGCCACAGCGACCGACATGGCGAACAGCAGGCTATTCTTGCTGCTCATACCCGTGCCCATAACCATATCCATAACCGTATCCGGCACGGCCTTTGAACAAACTGGTAACCTGATTCAGCAGCATCAACTTGATTGGGCACGCCTCAATGGTGGACAACGCAAGTTTCACATCAGACTGCAAGGTTTGGCCCGCTCGCACGACCACCACAATTTGCCCCATGTGGGATGCGAGCACCCGGGCCTCGGTAGTAAGAAGTAGCGGGGGAGAATCAAAAACAATAATTCGATCTGGATAGCGCTTGGCCATATCGTCCAGCAGTCGAATCATGGCATCGCTTGCCAATAGCTCGGTGGCCCGCGCATGTGGCGTACCGCTTGGCAGAATAGTCAACTTGTCAATATTGGTCTTTAGCAGCACGCTTGACAATTCGACAGACTCATCAACCACCAGGTCCATCAGCCCCGGCCCCGTCTCAAGACCCAGTACATTCATGACCGATGGTCGTGCAACATCGGCGTCTACCAACATGACTGTATTGTCCAACTCCATGGCGATGCTCAAGGCCAAATTAATGGCAGTGAAACTTTTGCCTTCGCCTGGCAAAGCACTGGTCACCATGATCAAGTTGCCATTCGGAATGACCGATGCACCTTTGCCCATGGCATTTTTGATCAATGGTCGCTTGATCACCTTGAACTGATCTGCAATTTGGGATCGCGGCGCATTGGGACTGACAATACCGGCCTGTGACAGGGCATCCAGATCGATCTCAATCCGACGGGACAAGGATGCAGGCGAGGCTATCTGTACATCTGGCACAGGCAGCTGCTTGGCAATAGGAGGGGGCGCAACCGGTGATGCGACAGGCACATCGGCACCGGCCTGGCGAAGCTGCTCCAGGCGTTTGGCGGCTTGTTCGATCAGGCTACTCATATTTGATTCATCCTGCGCGCCCTGAGAGCAGGGACAAAGCGATCATCCCCGCAACGAATACAAGCAGCAAACCCGCTGTAGCACCCAGGAACTTTTTCAATTCAGTCTTTCTACGCAGCGTTGCACCATCACCCATGACCAAAGTGACTACACCAAGCAGAGGCAAGCCAAGTCCCTCGCTCATGGCGCGGGCATCGTAGAAAACGGCGCGCACCTGGCTGAGGATGAAGGTGACCATCAACCCGGCACCCAGGGCAACAATCAAAGCCAAAGGCATGAGCAACAGGCGGTTAGGCGCCACAGGATTAGCAGAAGCCCTTGGTGGGTCGATCAAACGAAAATCTGCGACGCCCGCAGCGCTTTCCAGATCGCCAGACAATGATGCCGACTCTCGACGTGCAACGAGATCGTTGTAGTTCTTCTTGTTGATGTCGTAGTCACGATTCAACTGGGCAAATTCGGCTTCGATCTGGGGTGCGACTTTCATTAGCTCACGCGCTCGATTGAAACGTGCCTCGTATTCACCCACCCGGGCGCGAAGTGATGCCACCTGCACTTCCGAAGTGGCCAACATGCGATTGAGCTCCTGATACGCCAAACTATTGGATGACGCAGCGGCCGGATTGGCCATTGCAGTCTTGCGCAACTCGGCCACTTCTTTGCGTTTGAGATCCTCCAACTCCTTGATCAGACGTCGGGCACTGGCAACATCAGGATGCTGCTCGGTAAACCGCTGCAGCAAGCTGTCGAGATTGCGTTTTTGCGCGTCAATCCGGCTATCGATTTCAGGCGTGGAAATCGACAATGCCGACTCCTGCAAAAGACTGCGTGACGTCACATTGGCATTTTGTGATTTCTCCGCATCCAGTTGCCGCTTGGCTGCATCGCGCGCGTTCTCCGCTTCGCGCAACTCCAGCCGGGCCTGACTGAGCTGCGCACTCACGGCGCCAAGCTGCCCGGCCATGTCCTTGCCATCGGCTGTTTGAAGCTCGATGTTGCGAACCTTGAATTCTTTCAAACGCGTTTCGGCTTCTTCAAGCTTGGCCACATAGGTCTTGATCTGTTCATCAATGAATTTTTTGGCTGTGTCGGAATCCTTGCGCGAGTCACCCAAGCTGGATTCAACAAAGATGGAGACCAGTGACTGGATTACCTTTTTCGCTTTCTCAGGGCTTGGATCACGAAATGACAATACGTACAAATTGTCGCGGCCGACATTCTTGATTTCAAGCGTCTTGGTAAGTCGCTCAATCAGCGCCTCTTGCGCTTCCTTGGATTTGCTGCCCAAATCCAGATCAGCCATACGGATCAGCTTCTCAACATTGGGGCGACTGATAAGGGTGCGACTCAGCATTACGACTTGCTGCTCAACGTTGGGCTGCACGGCCAAGCCAGACATCAAGGGCTTCAAGATCGACTGGGTGTCAACAAAAATACGGGCAGTGGCCTCGTACTTGTCAGGCACTGCAAGCACCACTACCGCACCGATGACGGTAACCACCCACGCCACCATCAGGCCCACCCAGCGATGCTTCCACATGCCACGGACAACGGTAGTTATTTGGCCAATCAGCTCATCCATCAGGTCGCGTCTTTGTGATCAGGGTTCAAACGCTGCAGCCGCCTTATCAGGCGATGCAGCAAGCAGGGTGAAAGGGCCTTAGAACCAGCCTTGCGGGATGATGAGGATATCGCCCGGCTTCATTTCCACGTTCGCAGAAATGTCGCCGCGCTTGATCAGATCCTTGAGTCTCACAGAGTAACGTTTATCTCCCTCAGAGGCACGCGTAATGGATGCGCCATTGCCATCTGCAAAATCAGTCAGACCACCCACGGCGATCATCACATCCAGCACGGTCATTTTTTGCTTGTAGGGAAGCGCCTGAGGCTTTGCGGCCTCCCCCACCACGCGAATTTGCTCGCTGTAGGGGCCAACAAAACTGGTAACGATGATCGTCACGACAGGGTCACGCACCAACTTGCTCAACGCTTTTTCGACGTCACGGGCAATTTCGACAGAGGTTTTGCCTTGCGCCACCAGCTCATCTACCAATGGTGTGGAGACCTTGCCATCGGGTCGCACCGGGACCGACATGGACAACTCCGGATTGCGCCAGACGATGATATTGAGCGTATCACCAGCGCCAACGATGTAGTTATAGCCGGGTGTTGCTGCAACTGGCGGCGCGGCCGGATACGATGAATATCCGGCGCATGCGGTAAGCAAACCGGCAATCAAACCCAGCGCAACCCAACGGAACGCGGCTGTCATGGTGGTGTGTAAACTTTTCAAAGCGTATCCCCTGTGCGAGTTGGAGGCGAAGGTCGATCCTCGAATCGCAGAATATAGCGCATTTGCCTAGGAAAACACCAACAATTCTCACGTTATCAAGCAGCCTGGCTGAAAGACGTAACTATTTCACACTAATGCAGGGCGGCGAGGGAGAAGAGCATTGAAACTGCGCCCGCCATAAAATCAAACACTATGACGAAGCTGTTAATGGTCTGCATGGGAAATATCTGCCGCTCTCCGATGGCACAAGCGGTCGCCCAGAAAATGGCCGTTGAGGCGGGACTCGCCAAACAGTTGCATTTCGATTCAGCGGGGACTCACGCACATCACGCTGGCGAGCGGCCGGACCCCAGGGCCGAAACAACTTTATCGAGCAGGGGCTACGATGCGAAACGCATTCGTTCACGCAAAATTGTGTTACAGGATTTTGAGCGTTTCGACCTGATTTTGGCGATGGACTCCAGCAACCTGACCGATTTACGGCGAATCTGCCCCCCGCCGCACCTCAACAAGGTTCGCCTCTTTCTCGACTTTGCCGACGGAATCACTGAAACTGAGGTGCCAGACCCCTACTACGGCAACCTGGCAGGATTTGATCGCGTTCTGGACTTGTGCGAGGCCGGCGCCGGCGGGCTGGTCAAGCGCTGGGGCTCTCCTAACTACACTTTGTAGTATTCGCGATACCAGGCCACAAAGCGGCCAACACCCTCTTGAATGCTGGTACCAGGTACAAATCCAACCCAATCATTCAAGGCGTCCGTGTTCGCGTAAGTTGCGGGCACATCACCGTCTTGCAGGGGCAGCAGGTTTTTTTCAGCCTTCTTTCCCACTGCATCCTCGATACAAGCAATGAAATCCAGCAGGGGCACGGGGTTGTTGTTGCCAATATTGAACACGCGGTAAGGGGCATTGCTGGTAGCAGGGTCGGCAAGCGCAGCGTCGTAAGCGGGATTGGGAGCCGCGACACGGTCAAGCACACGAATCACGCCTTCAACAATGTCGTCGACAAAAGTGAAGTCTCGCTGCATCTTGCCGTAGTTGAAGACGTCAATGGGGCGACCATCCAAGATGGCTTTGGTAAACAAAAATAGTGCCATGTCCGGCCGACCCCAAGGGCCATACACCGTGAAAAAACGCAGCCCCGTGGTAGGCAGGCCAAACAAATGACTGTAGGTGTGCGCCATCAATTCATTGGCCTTTTTGGTGGCCGCGTACAGGCTGATGGGGTGATCGACACTGTCATGCTCGGAAAACGGCATTTTCGTGTTGCCACCATACACACTGGAGCTTGACGCATACACCAGATGCTGCACCTTGTTGTGGCGACAGCCTTCGAGAATGTTGGTGAAACCAACCACATTGCTGTCTATATAGGCATGCGGGTTTTGCAGGGAATAACGCACACCCGCCTGGGCCGCAAGATGAATGACGCGATCAAATTTCTCGACCTCGAACAGCTGGGCCATACCCGTCCGATCAGCCACATCCATCTTCACAAAGCGGAAACCTGGGTGCGAAGTCAGGCGATTCAGCCGGCTTTCTTTCAAGGTAACGTCATAGTAATCATTGAGATTATCCAAGCCGACCACTTCGTCGCCACGCGCCAACAAGCGCAAGGTCGTGGTCATGCCGATGAAGCCAGCCGCTCCCGTCAATAGTATTTTCATAGCCCGATGTTCAACCAGCAGTTAATTCGCGCTGATCTTAACCTTTGCTGACATCGGCAAAAAACGAACTCACCAGCTTGGCAGCAATACCCAGCGTGCCATCCTTGCGGTCAACCCTCGTGACCTCACCCTCGCAAACCAACTTCAATTTCTCGCCCCGCACATTCACCTCGACGGTAAATTGCACACGCGAGCCCGGCTCCTGAGTGGTTTCAGTTTCAAAGTAAATTCCGGTTGCGCTGATGTTGCGAGTCAAGCCCTGCACACCCCCCATCTCAACAGCCAAGGCGGTGTCAAATCGGTCTGCGCCCCGATCGTGCTTGACGCCCGGGGGTTGGTTTTGTGTTTTCTTGTGTTCCATGCTTCAACAACGACATCAGCTGCCAGACCCTGCGTTTTGTACAAACCCTCAGCATAAACTGTGCCGACGAAAAATCAAAGCCGGCTAAGCCGTGAAAAATCAACGACTTACCTACTTTTTCGGTGTCTTCCCGCTCTGATTAAGCCGCTAGCGTTGTCGGGCTGTAAATTAAACCGACAAGGCCTGGGCATTGAATAGGCATGTAAACTGAAAAAGACACCCCAGGAGCAAGCAATGAACCTATCGTTGGCGATCAATCAATGGCAAGCACTTCTTGGCGAGCGACAGGTTCTGCTTGGTGAAGCAGTGACTGCCACCTACGGAAGCGACACCAGCGGGGGCGTGCGCCACATACCTGCGGCTCTGCAGATCACTGATCACGCCAGTTTGCCGGCCGTCATGCGCATCGCCAGCGAGCATCATGTTCCGGTATATCCCATCAGCACCGGAAAGAACTGGGGTTACGGCAGTTCGCTCCCGGCGCAGAATGGCTGCGTCATCCTAGATTTGGGGCGTCTGACAAAAATCATCCATTTTGATGCAGAGCTGGGCGTGATCACGGTAGAGCCAGGGGTGACGCAGGGCATGCTCGCAGATTTTCTGGAGGCCGGGAATCACCCTTATCTTGTGCCGGTGACGGGTGCGGGTCCTAGCTGCAGCCTGCTCAGCAACGCACTGGAGCGCGGCTACGGCGTGACGCCCCATGTAGACCACTTTGGCGCGGTAACGGACATTGAAGCGGTATTGGCCGATGGCACGCTGTACCGTACAGCCCTGCGAGAGGCAGGCGGCGAAGAATTGGCACGGCTGTTTAAATATGGTGTGGGTCCCTATTTCACCGGACTGTTCACGCAAAGCGGGTTCGGCATCGTCACCCGCATGTCCATCGTCCTGTCGCGCCGACCCGAGTGCGTCAAGGTGTGTTTTTTCGGTCTGCGCGACGACGCCTTGCTGGAACCCGCCGTAGAGGCGATCCGGGCCATCCTGATCAAACTGCCCGGCACGGTAGGCGCCATCAACCTGATGAACCAGCATCGGGTATTGAGCATGTCTGCCCCTTACCCGGTCGACAGGGTGGGGCCCGATGGCCTGATTCCCCAAGCAACGATTGACGCACTGGGGCGCGAATACCAGGCCATGCCCTGGACAGGATTTGCCACCCTGTATGGCACCCGACGGGTGGTGGCCGCCGCGCAGGAAGAAATGAAAACGGCACTGGCGGGCGTGGCCAGCCGAATGATGTTCCTGACCCCTGAAAGAGCCCGGACTCTGGCGAATCTGGCCAAATGGATTCCTGGGCAAATGGGCAAGCGATTGACCAGCATGACCAGCACCTTGGCCAAGTCACTCCAACTGGTCGCCGGCCGCCCCAATGAAACCGCGCTGCCACTGGCCTATTGGCGCAACCCCGATTTCGCACCCGCCCAGCCAGACGAACCGAAGAACCCGGCACGCGACGGCTGTGGACTGACGTGGTACGCCCCGCTGGTGCCCATGCGCCCTGCTGGGGTTCGCGCCTATGTCAACATGGTCAAGAAAATTGCGCCGAAGCACGGGATCGAGCCTTTAATCACCTTCACATCCCTTAGCGATCGCCTATTTGATAGCACGGTGCCTTTGATATTCGAACGCAGTCGGCCTGAAGCGGTTGCCGCAGCGGCCGCCTGCTACAAGGAATTGTTTGAAACGGGGCGGACTCATGGCTGGTTTCCCTACCGGGTAGGCGTAGACACCATGCAAACGCTGATGGACCTGCAATCTGACTCCAAAGTGTTCCAGTCCCGACTGCGCAAGGACCTGGACCCGCATGACATCCTGTCACCGGGGCGGTACCGCTAGCCCCCCAAATAACTGTCGACCTCCTTTACACCGGGGTAACCCATATTTTGCAATTTCGCAGATCCGGCAAAAAAATCCTAGTAAATTCAAGCACTTATGAATTTCCATCAAATCTGGCACAGTCTGTGCATATATTGATGCGTGCAGGGCGAAATACTCCCTCTACAGATCACTAATCTCAAGGAGTTATTATGAAATTGTTTAAAAAAGTACTTGCAGGTGTTGCAGTAGCAGCAGCTTTGGCAACTTCAGCACAAGCCAGCATGATCAATGTTGGTGGCGTGACATGGGATCCAGATTCTTCCTTTGACTTTTCTGGTACCAGTGCCACTACAGTTCAAAACATCAACCCAGGAACTGGCGAGTTGAGCGGTTATGGTGCTATCACCATTCTGAACAACACTAACCAGGCATCTTTTTGTGCGGGTTGCGAGTTGACCATCAAGTATTCCGGTTACACCCCTATTGGCGGCAATGCAGTTCCCGGCATTGCTGGTGGCGGCACCCAGATTCAGTACACCGGTGGTGTGGTTCAAATTTTTGTTGACTCTACACCTGAGACAAATGGTGGGCTGAACATGACAGCCGCCAATACGGGCGACGGCGTGCTGTGGTTGTCTTTGGTGGGTCACTCTATCGGTAACAGCCTGATTACCCTGACCGGCACCAACTTCTTCCCAGCATTGCTCCAAGGCGGTGGATTGCTGGATGTGACAGGTGGATTGGCAGCTGGCAACATCAATACGAATGCGATGTTGGACGGTGCTGACTTGCTGTTCTCCAGCTCGTTCACTCGCTTCCCCGGTGGCTCGCCACTGAACGCGACAGGCGTGGCTACCTTTGATGGCAACTCGATCCCTGAACCAGAATCCCTCGCCCTGGTTGGCTTGGGCCTCTTGGGTCTGGCTGCAGCACGTCGCCGCAAATCGGTCTAATTAGAACTGTCGGTTCTTTTTACACTCAAAAAAGCCCGCTTCGGCGGGCTTTTTTACGTCTGGGTACGTTGAGCTTCGTAGAAAGAGTATTTACCAACACTCAATTCCCCAGCGCAAGAGCGGTTGAACCGCCCCCAAGTTTTAACGCGCTGAGCCGGGCAAACCGAGTCGTTTGCAGATTGCCAGCGTCGCCACGCTCTGGTTCATGGCATAGAAATGCAGACCGGGAGCGCCACCGGCGCGAAGCTGTTCGCACAAATCAGTGACCACATCCAGACCGAAGGCTTTGATGGAGGCGATGTCGTCCCCCAAACTCTGCAGGCGCAGGCGAATCCAGCGGGGAATTTCGGCACCGCAGGCGTCACTGAAACGCATGAGCTGGGTGGAACTGGTGATGGGCATGATGCCAGGCACGACCGGAATAGCCAGCCCCATCGCATCGACTTCCTCCACAAAGCGAAAGTAGGCGTCGGCGTTGTAAAAGTACTGGGTGATGGCGGAATTGGCGCCAGCCCTGACTTTGGCAGCGAAGGCCTGCAGGTCTGCGGCAGGGGATTTGGCTTGCGGATGAATCTCGGGGTAAGCGGCCACTTCGATCTGGAAGTCATCTCCGGTCTCCGTCCGGATAAAGGCTACCAGATCGCTGGCGTATTGGAACTCGCCGCCAGCGCCGTAGCCGCTGGGGAGATCGCCTCGCAAGGCGACCAGGCGTTTCACACCCATGGCCTTGAGTTCGGTCAATTGCTCCCGCACCGTGGCTTTGGTGGCCCCCACGCATGAAAAGTGGGACGCAGCCGGCACGCCTTCGGCCAGGATTTCACGCACGGTGGAGAACGTGCCTTCCTGCGTGGAACCACCGGCACCAAAGGTGACCGAGCAAAACTCGGGCTGGAGAGCGTACAACTGCTGGCGCACAGCGCGCAGCTTTTCTACACCTTCCGGGGTCTTGGGCGGAAAGAATTCAATGCTGACAGGGGTGTGAGAAGTCACGGTCATGTTGGGTCCAGTCTGCGGGCGCAGATGAAAAATTCGCGGTTGCCGTCGCCGCCTTCGATGGGCGAATCGAACCAGTCGGTCACCGTCAGTGCGAGGTCGGTACAGGCTTCACGCAGGCGTTGCTCGATCAGCGGGAAGTAAGCGGCGTCTTTGACGATGCCGCCTTTGCCCACCTGGCCCGGCTGCAGTTCAAACTGCGGCTTAACCAGAGTGAGCAAGGTGCCGCCCATCTTGAGCAAAGGCACCAGAGCCGGCAGCACCAGGGTTTGCGAGATGAAGGACAGGTCAGCCACGATGAGGTCGAACTCGGGCGCAAACTCG
Source organism: Rhodoferax sp. (assembly GCF_018780565.1). Taxonomy (GTDB): domain Bacteria; phylum Pseudomonadota; class Gammaproteobacteria; order Burkholderiales; family Burkholderiaceae_C; genus Rhodoferax. Next base: position 62,268 of record NZ_JADMJN010000003.1, on the reverse strand, counting down.
GACGTTTGAGCACCTTCACCTTCGTCGTCAGGCTCGCCTTCTTCGAGGCTGAATTGCCCATCAGCCCCGGTACTGTCTTCGTAAGCCGCTATCAAATCAGAAGCTGTCAGTGCGCGCGCATTGACCTTTTCGACACACAGCACGCGCGGATCAGCGCGCAAACTGGGGTGCAATTGGGCACTGCCCACATCCACGCCAACCACGGACCTGGCACCGTGCTTCAGCAGGCAATCGGTGAAACCACCCGTGGATTGCCCCACATCCAGACAGGCCAAGCCCGCCACCGGCAAGCCGACGTGTTTCAAGGCGGCCTCCAGTTTCAGGCCACCCCGGGACACGTAACGTGCCTCGGCGTCGTTCAGCAAGCGCACGGGGGCGTCATCGGGTACTTCGTCACCGTTTTTGGTGACGGTTTTCCATTCCTCGCCGCCGCTGCTGAATTTATGCCACTGCACACCGTCGGCAATCAGCCGCTGCGCTTGTGAGCGAGTGCTCGCCAAGCCGCGGGCTACCAGCAGTTGGTCTATACGCATCGGTTGTTACCGCTTAGTAGCGGTAGGTGTCCTTTTTGTACGGGCCAGCTTTGTTCACGCCAAGGTAGGCAGCTTGCTCCGCGGTCAATTCGGACAACATGGCGCCCACCTTGTTCAGGTGCAAGCGCGCCACCTTCTCGTCCAGGTGCTTGGGCAGCACATAAACCTTGCCATTTTTGTATTCCTTGGGCTTGGTGAACAGCTCGATCTGGGCGATCGTCTGGTTCGCAAAGCTGGACGACATGACAAAGCTGGGGTGGCCAGTACCGCAACCCAGGTTCACCAAACGGCCCTTGGCCAGCAGAATGATGCGCTTCGCGGGCTTCTTGCCCTTGGCTGGGAAAATCACGTGATCCACCTGAGGCTTGATCTCTTCCCACTTCAGTTTTTCCAGCGAGGCGACGTCGATTTCATTGTCAAAGTGACCAATGTTGCAAACGATGGCCTGGTCTTTCATGGCCTCCATGTGCTTGTAATTGATGACGTTCTTGTTGCCGGTGGCGGTCACGAAAATGTCGGCCTTGTCGGCTGCGTATTCCATGGTGACAACCTTGTAGCCTTCCATGGCCGCTTGCAGGGCGTTGATAGGATCAATTTCGGTGACCCAGACCTGGGCGCTCAAGGCGCGCAGGGCCTGCGCGGAACCCTTGCCCACGTCGCCATAACCGGCGACCACGGCAACCTTGCCCGCGATCATCACGTCGGTAGCGCGCTTGATGGCATCGACCAAAGACTCGCGGCAACCGTACAGGTTGTCGAACTTGCTCTTGGTCACCGAGTCGTTCACGTTGATGGCGCGGAAGGCCAGCGTACCCTTGGCCGACATTTCTTCCAGACGCATCACGCCGGTGGTGGTTTCTTCGGTGACGCCGATGATGTTCTTCAGGCGGCGGCTGTACCAGGTGGGGTCGACCTTGAGCTTGGCCTTGATGCTGTTGAACAGGCAGATTTCTTCTTCGCTGCCAGGCTTGGACAGGACTTTGATGTCTTTCTCGGCCTTGGCACCCAGGTGCATCAGCAAAGTGGCATCGCCGCCATCGTCCAGAATCATGTTCGGGCCTTCGGTCTTGGAGCCTTTGGGGCCGAATTCGAAGATGCGGTGGGTGTAGTCCCAATAGTCCACCAGGTTTTCGCCTTTGTAGGCAAACACAGGCGTACCGGCCGCCACCAGGGCGGCGGCGGCGTGGTCCTGGGTGGAAAAAATGTTGCACGAAGCCCAGCGCACCTGCGCACCCAAGGCCTGCAGGGTCTCGACCAGCACGCCGGTCTGAATGGTCATGTGCAGGGAGCCGGTGATACGCGCGCCCTTGAGCGGCTGCGCTTTGGCGAATTCTTCACGAATCGCCATCAAACCGGGCATTTCAGTCTGGGCAATGTTGAGTTCTTTGCGACCCCAGGGGGCCAGGGCCAGGTCGGCAATGACGTAATCTTGATCTTTGACGGGTTTCAGCACGCTCATGGGTAACTCCAAAAAGTATTTTTGAAAACCACTGTCTGTGCGGGAGTAACTTTGGGGAAAGACTCACCTCACAGAGCAGTGGGTGAGCGCGGTTGATGCGGTGGCAGGTACTGGTCCTGACCACGCGGTCCGAGCCTCGTTCACCCTGTGTGAACTGCAACGCTCCTCGGAAGGCGATAATTCTACCTTTTCCAGACTTTCCTTGTCTATGGGCCCGCGCCAGCGTCGCCCCGAAGACGCGCTAAACCGTCGCATCCAGCTCAAACTCATGTCTTATCAAGCCGAAACAAGGCGCCGTCGCACCTTTGCCATCATCTCCCACCCTGACGCAGGCAAGACCACCTTGACCGAAAAGCTGTTGCTGTTTTCGGGCGCGATCCAGATTGCCGGCTCGGTCAAGGCACGCAAGGCCACGCGCCATGCCACCAGCGACTGGATGGAGATCGAGAAGCAGCGCGGCATTTCGGTGGCGTCCTCCGTGATGCAGATGGTTTACCGCGACCATGTGATCAACCTGCTGGACACGCCCGGACACAAGGACTTCTCGGAGGACACCTACCGCGTCCTGACTGCCGTGGACTCAGCGCTGATGGTGATTGACGCGGCCAACGGCGTGGAGGCGCAGACCCGCCGTCTGATCGAGGTGTGCCGCCAACGCGATACGCCCATCATCACCTTTGTCAACAAGATGGACCGCGAGGTGCGCGAGCCGCTGGACATTCTGGACGAGATCGAACGTGAGCTGGGCATGCCCTGCGTGCCCATGACCTGGCCCGTGGGCCAGGGCAAGACTTTCGGCGGTATCGTGAACCTGCGTACGCAGATGATGACGGTGTTTGATGGCGGCAAGGACCGTCGCCCGCAGGATTTCGAGTCCATGCCGCTGAGCGACCCGCAAGCGCTGGAAAAGCGCTTTGGCCACGAATGGACCACGGCCATGGAAAGCATGGAACTGGCCACCGGCGCCTCCCCCACCTGGGACCATGCCGCTTTTCTGGCCGGCAAGCAGACACCGGTGTTTTTTGGTTCGGGCGTGAACAACTTTGGCGTGATGGAGGTACTGGACGCGCTGGTGGATCTGGCCCCCAGCCCTCAGCCCCGCACCAGCACGGCCATCGTCAACCGCCAGCCCGTGGTCAAGGTCATCCAGCCGGAAGACGATGCTTTCTCCGGCGTGGTGTTCAAGGTGCAGGCCAATATGGACGCCAACCACCGCGACCGCATTGCCTTTGTGCGCATGGCCTCGGGCAAGTACACGCCGGGCATGAAGCTCAAAGTCATGCGCACCAGCAAAGAACTGCGTCCCACCAGCGTGGTGACCTTCATGAGCCAACGCCGCGAAGCGGTGGAAGAAGCCTATGCCGGCGACATCGTGGGCTTCACCACCCACGGCGGAGTGCAGTTGGGCGACACCATCACGGACGGCAGCGTGAACCTGATGTACACCGGCCTGCCTTTCTTTGCGCCCGAGCTGTTCATGACGGTGGTACTGAAGAACCCCTTGCGTACCAAGCAACTGCAGCAAGGCCTGGCGCAACTGGGTGAAGAAGGTGCCATCCAGGTATTTCGCCCCGAGGTGGGCGGCAACATGCTGCTGGGCGCCGTCGGCCAGTTGCAGTTTGAAGTGGTGCAGCACCGCCTCAAAGGCGAATACGACGCCGACATCCGTTTGGAGGGCAGCCAGTACACCGGCGCGCGCTGGATTACCGCCGACACGCCGCAGGAATTAAAAGCCTTCTGCGACGCCTACCCCATGCGCATGGCACGCGATGCGGCCGACACACTGGCCTATCTGTGCACCAGCCCCTACGACGTGCGACTGGCGCAGGAGCGCTTTCCCAAAATTCATTTCCATCCGCTGCGCGAGCATGCGGGCTTGGCGCTGCAGTCAGCGGGCTAGATGCTGCCCCTGACCTCGTGGCCTGCCGCTGACCGCCGCAACATCGTGGGCGTGTTCACCGACATCGACGATACGCTGACCACCGAGGGCGCCATCACCCCGGATGCGTTGCAGGCACTGGGGCAACTCAAGAGCTCGGGCCTGCATGTGATCCCAATCACCGGCCGCCCGATTGGCTGGAGCGAGCCCTTTGCACGCGGTGATGCGGCGCGTGGCATTGCGCCCTGGCCGGTCGATGCGATCGTGGCGGAAAACGGTGCAGTCGCCTTTTCCTTGAATAAAAACAGTCCTCAGCCTTCGTGGAATATGCCTGGGGAGCTATCAAAACTATATCAACAGGATACTGCCACGCGTGCGGCCAACTTCGCGCGAATGCAGGAGGTGGCAACGCAGGTGCTGCGCGAAGTGCCGGGCGCCCGGCTCTCAAGAGACTCATCCGGACGCGAAACTGACATTGCCATCGACCACAGCGAATTCACACATCTGCCACCGGCCCGGATTGCCCAGGTGGTGGCACTGATGCAGCGTGCGGGCATGAGCGCCACGGTCAGCAGCATTCACATCAACGGCTGGTACGGCGCCCACAACAAATTTGAAGGTGCCCGCTGGATCGTGCGCGAGCTGTTTGCTCGCGATCTGGATACCGAATTGACGCGCTGGGTTTACGTGGGCGACTCCACCAACGACCAGTTGATGTTCGAGCACTTCCCCCACAGTGTGGGGGTGGCCAACATCCGCCGCTTTGAGGCGGAACTGACCCACCACCCGCGCTATATCACCCCATCAGAGCGGGGCACGGGTTTCGCAGAAGTCGCCGCTGCGCTTTTGCAGGTTCGCAAAGCTTAGGCACCGGCCCATGGGACACCGCTTGCCGGAACCGGTTCCGCACGACAATGCAGGCTGCAGCGCGTGAGCTGTGCCCCCTGGAGTTTTCATGTTTTTTGCCATTGATCTTGACACCGTCACCCACGGCATCCAGCTCGCGGTGGCCCCCGTCTTCTTGCTGACGGCCGTCTCCGGCATGATTGGCACGGTCGCGGGACGGCTGGCGCGCATCATTGACCGGGCCCGGATTCTGGAAGACCGCATTGAGACCGCAGCGGCGCAGGCTGACGTGAACCCGGCTTACGATGAACTCGCTCAACTGCGCCGCAGGGGATGGCTGGTGAACGCCAGCATTGCGTTGCTGACCTTCTGTGCCCTGTTGATCGGCCTGACCATCGTGGCGCTGTTCATTGGCGAAACCACTGAAATGCAAATTCTGCGCGTAGCAACGATTTGCTTCCTGGCCGGGGTCAGCTGTTTTTTGCTGGCTCTGATGTGCTTTTTGACCGAAACGCTTCTGGCGACCCGCATACTCAAGTTCGGTCGAATCAGGAAGACATAGGCGAATCAGGACACTTGCGCCAGTCGGCACGGTATCGCCAGCGTGAAGGTGGTGCCCTGCCCCGGCGTACTTTCCACCGACAAGGTACCTCGCAGGGGCCCATAAACCATGTTGTGCGAAATATGCAGCCCCAGACCTGTGCCGCCCTGCCCCATCTTGGTTGTAAAAAACGGATCGAATATCTTGCCAATGTCCAGGGGATCGATCCCCTTGCCGTTGTCTGAAACCTGAATGAGCGCCAACTCACCATGGCGTTGCGCGGATATGGCAATGGTGCCAGGCTGGTCCTGATCAAACCCATGCTTGACGGCATTGACGACCAGGTTGGTCAGCACCTGATCCATGGGTCCGGGATAGCTGTACATCGCAATGCCTGGCTCCAGATCAAGAGACAGGGTCAGCGGCATTTTGGCTATCAGGTGCCCCAGGACGGAGAGCACTTCACCGATATGGCTGGCGAGGTCGAACTCCCGAAGGCGATCACTGGTCTGGTCGACCGCCACTTGCTTGAAGTTATGAATCAACTCGGCGGCCTTGTTGGCGCTTTTGAGCATCAACTCCGCGCCTTCCCTTGACTGCAACAGATAGGCCGTCAAGCCACTGCGTGTCATTGTCCCGGCAACCATGGTCCGCTCAAATTCCTCGGCGATTTCCTGCTGGGTGCTCGCCACCATCACGATATTGCCAATGGGGGTGTTGAGTTCGTGTGAAACGCCTGCTACCAGGCGCCCCAGCGAGGCCATCTTTTCTGATCGGACCAGCTCATCCTGGGCGCTCTGCAAATTGGACAGGGCCGCACGCGCCTCCTCCTCGGCCTCCCGCCCGGCATCCAGCTCAGCGCCCAGACGCTCAGTGATGGCGTTGATGCTCCGGGACATCGCGCCAAACTCATCCTTTTGCGTCACCGGCAGCGCCGTCATATCGTCGGCCACGCTACGGCTCGCGGCATGGTCCAAGGCCCGCTGCAATGACAGGATTCGCTGAAAAACAAGTTTATCGACACCCACCCAAAGAATGGCCAGCAGAAACAGGTTGGCGCCCACGACCTCCGCGACCGCCAGCCAAAGCGTTGCGCTCAGTGTCTTGCGCAACTCGGCATCCGACCAGTTCACCTGAATACGGCCCAGCGCACGGCCATTCTGCGGTGGAACGTCGAATGAAAACACCTCTTCGTTGCCCACCACACCGCCCTGCACAAAATGCAAGGGATCACCTCTTTGCGAGACAAGTTTGCCTTGTTCGTCATAAACCGCCAGGCCCAGCACCGAGGCACCCAGCTCGGCGTCAAGCGCCGCATTCAAACCATCCAGGTCGAACACCCACAAGGCCTTGGCCACTGGCTGCGACAGGTGCTGGCGCAGCAGGCTTTTCAAGGCCTCCTTTTGCTGGTGCAAGCGCTGTTGCGTCAGGTAATAGGATCCTCCGCCAAAGGCGCACATCAAGGTCGTTGTCGCAATCATGAAAATCGCGGCCAGCCTGGCCTTGACAGACCCCGGCCAAACATGATTCATCAATCCGGAAAGTGCCATGGGGTGATGCAAGGGGCGCGTGACGAATGCGGTACGGGGTACTAGTCTGGCTGACGGTACAAAGCCATGATTCTTTGCAGCTCACCCGTTTTATCCATCTCACGCAAGACCTTGGTCAAGCGATCCGCCGCCTCTTTGTGTTGGGGGCCCATCCAGGCGTGTACTTTGGTCTGGTCAAACAGGGTGCCATTCAATCGATCGCCAAACTGCGCCTGCAGTGGCCATTCGCCAACACGATCCGACGCCAGAATACACAGGTCCACCCTTTTGCCCGCCGCCATTTTCAAACAGGCATCCTCTGAATCGGTGGGTTCGCGCACGGCCACCTGGGCCAACCGGATCTCGATGCCGCGGTAACCGCGAACATAGGCCACGCTGAAGCGCGACAAATCAGCCCAGGAGACCGGCTTGGCCGCTTTGGATGCACTCATGGCGTAAAAAAACGCCCCATTGAGGTGGGGCTCGACACGGATGGCGTCGGGAAAAGTCTGATTGAACGTGCTCAGGCGGTTCGCGTCACCATCAAAGCTGCCATCCCTGAATGCCACAATGGCCCGCTCACCGGGGTTGTAGGCCAGGGTGTAACGCATGCCCGATCGCGCGAAGGCAAGGTCGAGGGTGGCTTTGATGGCAAGCACCTTGGGGCTGTCGAGCGGCTGCAAAACGACCAGTTTCAACGCCGGGGCCTGAGCCCATGCTGCGCCCCCGCAGAGCAATCCCGACACCAGCCAGAACAGGAGCCTTTTCATTTTTTCCTTCATCCGAAGCCATCCCCCTCCTGAGGCAGTTTAGCGCGAATCACTCTATCGGGCCAGCACCGCCTGCAGCGCACGCCCGGTGTGCGTACGCAGTGCCACCACGCCTTCCGGCGTTGTTGCAGCCACCACGCGACCACCGGCCTGACCGCCATCGGGTCCGAGGTCAATCACCCAATCGGCCTCGGCGATGACGTCCAGGTCATGCTCAATCACCACCACGCTGTGCCCGCCATCCACCAGGCGGTGCAAGACCTTGATCAGTTTTTCCACGTCGGCCATGTGCAATCCCACCGTGGGCTCGTCCAGCACGTAGAGGGTGTGCGGTGGCTTCTGGCCGCGCCGGGTGATGTCATCGCGCACCTTGCTCAGCTCCGTTACCAGTTTGATGCGCTGCGCTTCGCCTCCGCTGAGCGTGGGGGAAGGCTGGCCCAGCGTCAGGTAACCCAGACCAACGTCCTTGAGCAACTGCACCGGGTGGGCGATGTTGGGCATGGCAGCAAAGAAGTCCACCGCCTCATCCACCTCCATTTGCAGCACGTCGCCAATGTTTTTGCCGCGCCAGGTCACCGCCAGGGTTTCGGGATTGAAGCGCGCACCCTTGCAGGCTTCGCACAGCACTTTCACATCCGGCAGGAAGCTCATGGCGATGGTGCGGATGCCCTGCCCTTCGCAACTGGCGCAACGGCCTTCGCCAGTGTTGAAACTGAAGCGATTGGCGGCATAACCACGCGCCTTGGCCTCCAGAGTGTCGGCAAACAGCTTGCGGATGATGTCCCAGAAGCCGATGTAGGTGGCGGGGCAGCTGCGCGGGGTTTTACCAATCGGTGTCTGATCCACTTCCAGCACCCGATCGATGGATTCAAAACCGGTGACATTCTTGCAGCCGGTCCACAGCATTTGCTCGCCGCCCGCCAGGGCATCCCGGCCAGCCTTAGTACTGCGCTTCTGGACGGCGGCCTGCACATTGGCCAGCAGCACATCGCGCGCCAGGGTGGACTTGCCGGAACCGGAAACACCCGTGACGGCCACCAGACGGCTCAGCGGAATGCGGGCGGTGACCTCATGCAGGTTGTGAAGTGAGGCGCTGCTGACAGTGATCCAGTGCTGCGCCGCCGACTCGGAGGCCTGTGTCGCGTCAACCGCACGCCGCAGCTTCAAGGGATGCTTCATGGCATGCAGCAGGTAACGCCCGGTCTGGGAATCCCCCGCTTTCACAATATCGGCGACCTTGCCTTCTGCCACCAGCCGGCCACCACGCTTGCCGGCGCTGGGCCCGATGTCAATGATGTGATCGGCATGACGGATGGTGTCCTCGTCGTGCTCGACCACCACCAGGGTGTTGCCCTTGTCGCTCAGGGACTGCAGTGCGTCCAGCAGAATCTGGTTGTCACGCGGATGCAGGCCAATGGTGGGCTCGTCCAGCACATAGCACACGCCTTGCAGGTTGCTGCCCAACTGGGCCGCCAGGCGGATGCGCTGGGCTTCGCCACCGCTGAGCGTGGGCGCACCACGATCCAGCGTGAGATAGCCCAGCCCCACTTGCTCCAGAAACTCCAGGCGGCTTTTGATCTCAGGCACCAGGTCGCGGGCAATGTCTGTTTCGCGCTGACTCATGCGGCCCCTGGTCTGCAGTGTTCCGACCCATTGACGAATGTCGGTCACACTCATGCGGGCCAGTTCGGTGATGGCAATGCCGTCGATCGCCTCCCGCGCATCATTGTCCGGGCCGGCTGCAGCGGCAAACTGCAGGCCGAACCGGACCGCCCGCGCGGTGGCGTTGAGTCGGGTACCCTGGCAGCTGGGGCAGGCCGTGTCCACCAGGTCCTCCACCTCGGGTTCGGCAAAGGTTTGTTCGCGGCCTTTGTTGTCATCGTCGCGCACGGAATCATCGAACACCTTGCGCTGCTCCTTGGTCAGACGCACGCCGGTGCCCACACAGTCCGGGCACCAGCCGTGTTTGCTGTTGTAGGAGAACAAACGCGGATCCAGCTCGGCATAGCTGGTGCTGCACACCGGGCAAGCCCGCTTGGTGGAAAACGCCTGCAGGGTGCCGATGGCAGCGGTCGGCGCGCCGGTCTGCATGGCCTCACGCAAGCCCTCCAAGTTGCTCAGTACGTGAACCACGCCCTTGCCGTGCGTCAGCGCCAAAGCCAGGGCCTCGCGCAAGGCTGCCTCTTTCTCAGGCAACACGTCGAGGCTGGCCACTGGCAACTCGATCGTGTGCTCCTTGAATCGGTCAATACGGGGAAAGCCGGTGGTGGGCAGAAAATTGCCATCGACCCGCAGATGCGTGAAGCCGCGCGGCCGCGCCCAATCGGCCAGCTCGGTGTAGACGCCCTTGCGGTTCAGCACCAGCGGCGCCAGCAGGCCAATGTGCTGCCCACGGAAGTTTTTCAGCAACTGGGCGGCAATGCTGTCGGGCGTTTGCGGCGCCACCGGCGTGCCGTCATGGATGCAGTGCTGGGTACCGAGCTTGACATACAGCAGACGCAGAAAATGCCACACCTCGGTGGTGGTGCCCACGGTGGACTTGCGGCCACCGCGCGACAACCGTTGCTCAATCGCCACCGTGGGTGGTATGCCATACACGGCGTCGACCTCGGGTCGGCCCGCGGGCTGCACGATGCTGCGGGCATAGGCATTGAGCGACTCCAGGTAGCGACGCTGTCCTTCGTTGAAAAGGATGTCAAAGGCCAGTGTGGATTTGCCCGAGCCGGACACACCCGTGATGACGCTGAACTTGCCACGCGGGATATTGACACTGAGCGACTGCAGATTGTGTTCCCTGGCGTTGACGATCTGGATGTCGTTGCTGATGGCGGTTGCCGGCTTGGCCATGGCCAACTGGCCCCAATGGGCTTGCGGCTCCTGCACCGCCAGCGCACCCCAACCCAGCGCACGGTCGTAATCGCGCAGGGCTTTGCCGGTATGGGAGCTGGGGTGTTGACGCACATCGTCCGGCGTTCCCACCGCCACCACCTCGCCACCGGCGTCACCGCCTTCGGGGCCGAGGTCAATCAGCCAGTCACTGGCGCGGATGACATCCAGGTTGTGCTCAATGACGATCAGGGAATGCCCGGCATCGAGCAGCTTGCGCATGGCGCGCATCAGCTTGGCAATGTCGTCGAAATGCAGGCCGGTGGTGGGTTCGTCAAACATGAACAATGAGCCGCGTTTGGCCGTGGCCTGGCGGCTGGCGGTGGCACTCTTGGCGGCATCTGCCAGGAAGCCGGCCAGCTTGAGGCGCTGCGCCTCACCGCCAGACAGCGTGGGCACAGGCTGGCCGAGCTTGACATACTCCAGCCCGACATCCACGATGGGCTGTAGGGCACGGATCACGTCGCGGTCGCCAGCAAACAGGCTGGCGGCTTCACTGACGGTGAGGTCCAGCACGCTGGCCACGTTGAGCAATTGGCCCAATCGCTCCACCGTGACTTCCAGTATTTCGGGGCGAAAACGCTGGCCATTGCAGTCCGGGCAGCGCAGGTAGACATCGCTCAGAAACTGCATCTCCACATGCTCAAAGCCGGAGCCCCCGCACGTGGCGCAACGGCCATCACCGCTGTTGGCGCTGAACTTGGAGGCGGTGTAGCTGCGCTGGCGCGACAAGGGTGCATTGGCAAAGATCTCGCGGATCGCATCCCACGCACCGACATAGCTCACCGGGTTGGAACGCGCTGTTTTGCCAATTGGCGACTGGTCCACGAACACCACATCGCTGAGCTGATCTGCACCCAGCAGGCGATCGTGCAGGCCCGGCGCCTCGGTCGACTTGCCGAAGTGGCGCAACAAGGCAGGCGCAAGAATGTCCTGAATCAAGGTGGATTTACCGGAACCGCTGACACCGGTTACACACACCAGGCGCTGCAGGGGAAATTCAACCGACACGTTCTTCAGGTTGTGATCACGCGCACCTTCCAGAATCAGCCGAGGCGTGTTCTCGGCCACCAGCCGCTGAAAGCCCATGCCGACCTGCTTGCGCCCACCCAGATAGGCGCCGGTCAGCGTGTCGGCGTTGCGCAAGTCTGCGGTCGAACCATCAAACACAATCTGCCCGCCGCGTTCACCCGGGCCGGGACCCATGTCGATCATGCGGTCGGCGGCCAGCATCACGGCCGGGTCATGCTCCACCACCACCAGGGTATTGCCAGCATCCCGCAGACGCTGCATCGCCACAATAATGCGGTGCATGTCGCGCGGGTGCAGACCGATGCTGGGCTCATCGAGCACAAACAAAGTGTTGACCAGCGACGTCCCCAAGGCGGTGGTGAGGTTGATGCGCTGCACCTCCCCCCCCGACAAGGTACGGCTTTGCCGGTCCAGCGTGAGGTAGCCAATGCCCACATCGCACAGGTACTTCAGCCGCGTGCCGACTTCCTCAAACAAAAGCTTGAGCGTCTTGTACTGCGCATCCGAGAGCCCCGCAGACAGGGGCGCCGGGTTTGGGGCCTCGGCCAGGCCAAGCCCGGACTGCAGCCCATCGAAGAACCGCCGAAGCCGATCCATCGGCATCAGCATCAGATCATGCAAACACAGCCCCGGTAAAGCCTCCAACTGCTCACGCGACCACTTCACGCCAGCCGGCATGAACCGCTTGCCCGGCTCCAGGACGGCATCTGCATCCGCTTTGCTGCCGATACGCCACAGCAGACTCTCGGTCTTGAGCCGGGCGCCATTGCAGGTGCCACAAGGCGTGTAGCTGCGGTACTTGGACAGCAGCACCCGAATGTGCATTTTGTAGGCTTTGGTTTCCAGATATTCGAAGAAACGCTTGATGCCAAACCAGTGCTGGTTCCACTTGCCATTCCAGTTGGGCGAGCCATTCACCACCCAGTACTGCTGCTCCGGCGTAAGTTTGTACCAAGGCGTGTCGCGGGGAATACCCGCCGCTTCGGCATGGCGCATCAAATCGTCCTGGCACTCCTGCCAGGCCGGGGTTTGCATCGGCTTGACCGCACCGGCGCGCAGCGTCAGCTTGTCGTTCGGGATAACCAGTCCATAGTCCACGCCGATGACCCGCCCAAAGCCTCTGCAGGTGTCACAGGCACCCACTGCCGAGTTGAAGGAAAACATGGAAGCGATGGGCTCAGCGTAGCGCACATCACTCTCCGGGCAATGCAGCCCGGTGGAGAATTTCCAGACGACATCAGTCGCCTCGGCGGCCTCAGCCAGTGCATACACCGCCATGCGGCCACTGCCGTGTTTGAGCGCCACCTCAATGGCTTCCAGCACACGCGCTCGCTCAGCGGTGCTCAACCGGAAGCGATCGGCCACCACATCCAGCACCTTGCGCGGTCCGGTCGGGCTGGCGACCTCGCGTTGTGCCTGCACCTTCGTGAAGCCGCTGACTGAAAGCCACTGCTCGATCTCCTCGGGCGTCGTGCTGCCTGGCAGCTCTACCGGGAAAGTGACCGCCAGCCGCGCGCCCATACCGGCAGCCTCATGCGCGGCACTGCGCTCGCACAATTGCGTGTAAATGGTCTCTGCCGAGTCGTGACGCACCGGCTGTGCTGTTTCGCGGTCGAACAACTGACCGGCACGCGCGAACAACAATTTCAAGTGGTCGTTGAGTTCGGTCATGGTGCCCACGGTGGAACGCGAGGAGCGCACCGGGTTGGTCTGGTCAATCGCGATGGCCGGGGGCACCCCCTCCACCTTGTCGACGGCAGGCTTGTCCATGCGGTCCAGAAACTGGCGCGCATAGGCAGAGAAGGTTTCCACATAGCGCCGCTGCCCCTCGGCAAACAGCGTGTCAAACACCAGACTGGATTTACCGGAACCGCTGGGGCCGGTGACCACCGTCAATTCACCCGTGCGGATGTCGAGGTCCAGGTTCTTGAGATTGTGCTGGCGTGCGCCGCGAATGCGGATGAAACCTTGTGGCATGGCGTGATGTCTTTCCTGTGGGGGCCAGACATTCTAGGTAGTTCGCCGCGCAAGCGCGCCAAAAGGGGCTATCCCTTGAGAGCCTGCTCCAGGGCGGCACAAGCCGGGGCGCCAACCGCGTCCCTGATTTTGGGCAGCAAGGCCAGCAAGTCGTCAAAACCGCTGGCACCTTCCACGGCAAGATTCAAACGAAACCCGCGCAAGCCCAGGCTGGCGGTCAACTCGGTCGCAATCGGCATGGCATCGCGGTAGCGCTCCTGAGCGGTACGCTGGCTCACAGGCGCTGCCGGCGATTCGACAACAAGGGTGGCTGACGTCACCGCAGGCGCAGCGTCGGGCGCCACCACCAGAAAGCCCTGTTGAACGAGATACTCAATATCGTCTGGCGTGATGCCAAGACCGGCCGTGGCAGCAAGTACCTGAGCAGTCGTCTTCACGCCATCAAAAAGAATGAAGGCTGAACGCTGGCGCGCCGACAACAGGGGTGAGCGGACCTTGAAGGCTTGCTGACCCGTTTCTGTCTTTACGTATTTCATGGGCGGATTCTAGTGGCTTGACCAAGCATCAGCCAACGCGGATATACCCTTGCCCGCCCCGTGTGGGCACTCGCCCGCAAATACTATTTGGCAGCGCTGGCGGGGGCAGCGGCGGGTGTCGCAGCAGCCGGCGCGTGGGTCGCCTCAGCACCGTGCTTTTCTCCGCTCATGTCGATATCACCCCCCTTGCTCAAAATGAACAAGGCCAAACCCGCAAAGACGGCAAAACCCACTGCAATTTTCCACATATATCAATCTCTCTGAAAAGCGCCCCCAAAAGATGGGGCAAAAAAAGGCCCTCACTGGGAGGGCCCTTCCGTAGTTAGCCGGGCCAGGTTTGGCCCGTCAAACCCATACGACCAAGCTTAGTCGTTGGCGTAGATGTCCACATCTTTTGTCTCTTTGACAAAAATCATGCCGACCACAAAGGTCATGCCGGCGACGATGATGGGGTACCACAAACCGTTGTACATGTTACCGGTCTGCGCCACGATGGCGAAGGCTGTGGTTGGCAGCAAGCCACCGAACCAGCCATTGCCGATGTGATACGGCAGCGACATGGAGGTGTAGCGGATGCGGGTCGGGAACATTTCCACAAGCATGGCGGCGATCGGGCCGTACACCATGGTCACCAGGATCACCAGGTAAGTCAGGATGGCGACGACGGTCACTTTGTCAAACTTGGCCATGTCAGCCTTGGCGGGGTAGCCGGCAGCTTTCAGAGCATCAGCAACTTCCTTCTTGAACTGATCACCCTTGGCTTTGGCCTCGGCTGCTGGCAGTCCTTTGGACGAGTAGCTGTTGATCTTGGTCTCGCCAATCTGGATCACAGCGGGTACACCTGCAGCACCTGGTGCATTTTCATAGCTCACCGAAGAACCTGCCAGCACCTGCTTGGCGATATCGCATGAGCTGGTGAACTTGACAGTACCCGTCGGGTTGAACTGGAAGGAGCACTCTTTGTCGTCCGAAGTCACGGTGACCTTGTTCTTGGCCTGGGCTGCGGCCAGATCAGGATTGGCAGCCTTGGTCAGCGCAGTGAACACCGGGAAGTAAGTCACAACAGCCAGCAGGCAGCCGGCCATGATGATGGGCTTGCGGCCAATCTTGTCAGACCATGCACCAAACACGATGAAGAACGGTGTGCCGATGATCAGGGAAATCGCCACCATGATGTTGGCAGTTGCACCGTCGACCTTCAGGGCTTGCGTCAGGAAGAACAGGGCATAGAACTGACCCGAATACCAGACCACGGCTTGACCGGCAGTCAGGCCGATCAGGGCCAGAATCACGATCTTCAGGTTTTTCCACTGACCGAAAGATTCGGACAGGGGCGCCTTGGAGGTCTTGCCTTCAGCTTTCATCTTGGCAAAAGCAGGCGACTCGTTCATGCTCAAACGGATGTAGACCGACACGGCCAACAACAGAATGGAAACAATGAACGGAACGCGCCAGCCCCAATCGGCAAAGGCTGCCTCACCAATCAAGGTGCGTGTACCCAGAATCACCATCAGGGACAGAAACAGGCCGAGTGTGGCCGTGGTCTGAATCCATGAGGTGTAGGCACCGCGTTTGCCCATGGGCGAGTGCTCAGCCACATAAGTTGCAGCACCACCGTACTCACCACCCAGTGCCAGGCCTTGCAACATGCGCAGGGCGATCAGGATCACGGGAGCGGCCACGCCGATCGTGGCGTAGTTGGGCAAGACACCAACGACAAAGGTCGACAGACCCATGATCACGATGGTGACCAGGAATGTGTACTTGCGACCGATCATGTCACCCAGACGACCGAACACCAGTGCACCGAAGGGACGCACGATGAAGCCGGCTGCAAACGCGAGCAGCGCGAAAATGAAGGCAGAACCCTCATCGAGACCGCTGAAAAACTGCTTGGCAATAATGGCTGCGAGTGAGCCGTAAAGGTAAAAGTCGTACCACTCGAAAACGGTACCCAAGGACGAGGCGAAGATAACCTTCTTTTCTCCGGCGGTCATTGGCCGTGGGGCCGCTGCTGTTGCCATATTTATGTCTCCAAAAGGTTGATGCCTCCGACATGGAAGCTGAGTCGTATTCTTAGAGACTGCACTGACCCTGCTCTGACGCGAAACCAACAGAAGCTTTCAGCAAACTGACTAGCCACTGACAATCTAGGGAGCAACCCTTAACCCGCATTTCTTAATGTGATAAATGGCTATTTCGCGCGGTGAACGCCTGCGGGTAGCTGACAGGCCGCATCCCACTGCGGCCCCTCAAACCATGCATCGCCATGCAGGTAGTCACGCAGCATGGGCAAGGCATCAAAACCCCAGAACAGCTTGCCGTCGACCGCGAAGGTGGGCACACCAAACACGCCCGCGGCAATAGCCTCTTCGGTGTGGGCTTTGAGCTGCTGTTTGACCTCGTCACAGTTCACATCCCGCTGGGGTGACAGCTGTGTCGTCAGGGCTTGCAGGCGTGCGGCATCCGTGGCATCAGCCCCGCCGCGCCAGACATGGCGAAACACGGTTTCGCAGACATACCGGTTGGGCAGCCCCCGCGCTTCGCAGGCCACGGCCAGGCGCAGGAGTGCGAGAGGATTGAAGGGGTGGGCCGCAGGCAGTTGCAAATCGACGCCCTGGCTGTGCGCCAGCCACAGGACCTGGCGGTAGGTCCAATCCCGCTTGGCCGGAATTTCAGCCGGACCCAACTGCCCGTGGTGCTTGAGCAGGGCGGCAAACAGGACTGGCTTGTAAGTCACACTGTAGCTGTGCCCCATCAGCGCTTCGGGCAGTTTCTCGAACGCCAGGCAGGCGTAGGGCGAAATGAAATCCAGGTAACAGGTGATGTGTTTCATGGCGCACTTTCGACAAGGCGCCGCTCAATGCGGCTCCAGATGGTGCGCCGCACTTCATCGTCGGCCTTGCTCCAACTGCGAATTTCATCAAGCGTGCGGTAACAACCTTCACACAGGCCGCTGGCTACACTCATCCGGCACACAGAAATGCAGGGCGACGGCACATTTTCGGCTGCGGCCCTCGCCAGCAGCGCTCGGGCCGCTATCCTTTCAGGAATATCTTGCACGGCTTCAACAACGGGCGTCTGTGTCATATCAAGCCATGCGTTTGTTGAGCAGTGCCGTGGCCACGCGCGAGCCCGACTTGCGTTCCAGAAAATCACTGATGAACTTGCCGGCATCGATCAGCTTGTCCAGGTCAATGCCGGTGTCAATGCCCATGCCGTGCAGCAGGTACACCACGTCTTCCGTGGCCACATTGCCGGTCGCCCCCTTGGCATAAGGGCAGCCGCCCAGGCCGGCCACCGAGGCATCAAACTGCCACACCCCCATCTGCAGGCAGGCCAGCGTGTTGGACAGGGCCTGGCCATAGGTGTCGTGAAAATGGCCCGACACACCGTCCAGGTCGTAATGCTTCAGGGCAGCCTCCATGGCGCGCTGCACCTTGATCGGCGTGCCCACGCCAATGGTGTCGGCCACCCCCACGTGCTGCACCCCAATGTCTTTGAGCAGGCGCGCCACCATCGCCACACGCTCGGGGGCTATCTCGCCTTCATAGGGGCAGCCCACCGCACAGGAGATGGCACCGCGCACATGGATGTTGTGGGCGCGCGCCGCCTCGGCCACAGGGCGAAAACGCTCGATGCTCTCGGCGATCGAGCAGTTGATGTTCTTTTGGCTAAAGGCCTCACTGGCTGCCGCGAACACCACGATCTCGTCGGGCTTCGATTTCAGCGCCGCCTCAAAGCCCTGCAGATTCGGCGTGAGCACCGAATAACGCACGCCCGCCCGACGCACTAGGCCGGCCATGACCTCGGCGTTGTCGGCCATCTGCGGCACCCATTTCGGCGACACGAAACTGGTGACCTCGATCTCCTTCAGTCCGGCATCCTGCAGGCGGTGCACCAACTCGACCTTGATGGCGGCGGGCACAGGCTGCTTCTCATTTTGCAGGCCGTCACGCGGGCCTACCTCAACCATCTTGACGCGGGAGGGGATGCTCATCTTCATTTCCTTCAATATCGACAGGGCGGCCAGCTTCAGTAGCCGCGCAGGGTATCAACCCTACCCGCAATGGCTTGTCCCTGCTCCAGGGCCAGAATTTTGCCCGCAATCTGCGCAATGCTTTCCTCACGCAGGGTGCGTGCCGAGGTGTGGGGCGTGACCGTGATTTGGGGATGCTGCCAGAACGGATGTCCGCCCGGCAAGGGTTCGGTGCGAAACACATCCAGCGTGGCACCGCAGAGATGCCCGCTGTCAATCAGCGCCAGCAGGTCTTCTTCGACCAGATGCGCGCCGCGCGCCACGTTGATGACATAGCCACCGTGCTGCAGCCGTGACAGCGTCTCGCGGCGCATGATGTCACGGGTGTCGGGCGTCAGCGGCAGCAGGCACACCAGCACTTTGGTGGCCGCCAGAAAATCGTTGAACTGGGCCGCGCCGGAAAAGCCCCGGACGCCCTCCACCGCCTTGGCGCTGCGGCTCCAGCCATTGACCGGGAACTCGAACACCCGCAGGGCCCGCGCCACGCGCTCACCCAACACGCCCAGCCCCATCACGCCCACCGGGAAATCAGCACGGCTGCGGGGTTTGCGATACGACCATTTGCCGGTCTTCACATCGGCCTCATAGCCATCGAATTCGCGAAAATGGCGAATCACCGCATGGCAAACATACTCGGCCATCTGCACCGACATGCCCGCATCGTCGAGCCGCACCACGCTGGCCTGCGCTTGCAAGCGCAGTTTCAGCAGCGCATCCACGCCCGCGCCGATATTGAAGACGCCGCGGAGTTGCGACTGCTCGTCAAAGAACTGCTGCGGTGGTGCCCACACCACCGCATGGTCCGCTGATGGCGCACCTGGCGACCACTCCTCTACGTGTGCGCCGGGCAATGCGGCTCGCAGCCCCTGCAGCCAGGGTTCAGCCTTGGTATTCGTACAGCAAAATGTGATGTTCATGGCTACCAAGCCTACCTTGTCGCACGCCAGACGGGCGTCATGCAGCGGACAGCTTGAGCAATTCGGCCCCCTCAAGCACCTGGTCGCCCGGCGCGTAGAGCAATTCGACCACCACACCATCGGCGGGAGCGGCAATGGTGTGCTCCATTTTCATGGCATCCATCACCGCCAGGGCCTGGCCGCGTTTGACCTTGTCACCGGCCTTGACCGCGAACGACACCACCTTGCCCGGCATGGGCGCAGTCAGGCGTCCACCCTCCACCTGGTTGTCGCCCGCGTGGGCCAAGGCATCAATTGCTATTATTTGTGTAGCACCCTTGGCAGAAAATACGTGGACTACATCACCTTTTCGGTACACACTGACAATCTGGCGCTGCGTTGCAAAACGCACGTCAATGCCCCGGGTGACCGGTACAAAAGAGAACACGCCGGTCTCGCCAGCAACATCCAGTTGCAAGGCACCCTCGTGCGAGGATGTCATCTGCACGGTGTGCACGACACCCTGAAACTCATAGTCAAAGCGGCGTGAACTGGGGCCATGCGAGCGCCAGCCATCGCGCCGGGCCCAGGGGTCCAGCCACAAGGCGCGGTCGGTCATCCGGGCTTCATCGGCTTTTTCCTGAAGCAGCGTGTGCGCAACGGCACTGGCCACCGCTAGCGCGAGACCCACCTTCTCCTGCTTGAACAGCACCGCTTCTTCGCGCGGAATCAGCGCCGTGTCCAGATCGGCCTGCACGAACGAGCGGCTTTGCACCACATTGCGCAAGAACTGGACGTTGGTGTTGAGCCCGACGATATGGGTATGGGCCAGCGCCGCGTCCAAGCGTGCCAGTGCCTGCTCGCGGGTGTCGCCATGCACAATCAGCTTGGCCACCATGGAGTCGTAGTAAGGCGAGATGGCATCGCCCTCGCGCACGCCGGAGTCAACCCGGACGCCGCCATTGGCGCGCTCAAAGGTGACGCAATCCGGCAAGCCATAGACGTGCAGGGTGCCCGTGGCGGGCAGGAAATTGTTGTCCGGGCTTTCAGCGCAGATGCGCGCTTCGATCGCGTGCCCGGTGATCTTCAACTGGTCCTGCGCCAGCGGCAAGGGCTCACCCGACGCCACCCGCAGTTGCCACTCCACCAGGTCCTGCCCGGTGATGGCCTCAGAAACCGGGTGCTCCACCTGCAGCCGCGTGTTCATCTCCATGAAGAAGAAATTCATGGTGCCATCGGGGCGCTGCTCCACAATGAACTCCACCGTGCCGGCCCCCACATAATTGACCGCCTGGGCGGCAGCCACGGCGGCCTCGCCCATTTGCTTGCGCAGTTCCGGCGTCATGCCTGGTGCAGGTGCTTCTTCCAGCACTTTCTGATGGCGACGCTGCACCGAACAATCGCGCTCGAACAGGTACACGTAGTTGCCCTGGGTGTCGCCGAACACCTGAATTTCGATATGGCGCGGACGCTGCACGTACTTCTCGATCAACACCGCATCGTCACCAAAACTGTTGACGGCTTCGCGCTTGCAGCTGGCCAGTGCCGAGGCAAAGTCTTCCGCCCTGTCCACCGCCCGCATGCCCTTGCCGCCGCCGCCGGCGCTGGCCTTGATCAGTACCGGGTAGCCGATGCTGTCGGCCTCGCGCTGGAGCAGGGCCGGGTCCTGATCCGCCCCGTGGTAGCCCGGCACCAGCGGCACACCGGCCAGGTCCATCAAACGCTTGGACTCGGCCTTGAGCCCCATAGCCTTGATGGCCGAAGGGGGCGGACCGATGAACACCAGGCCCGCATCGGCACAGGCCTGGGCGAACTCTTCGTTTTCGCTTAAAAAACCGTAGCCCGGATGCACCGCCTGGGCGCCCGAGGCTTTGGCCGCTTCGAGGATGCGCTCCCAGCGCAGATAGCTGTCCTTGGGTGCACTGGCGCCGATATGAACCGCTTCGTCGCACACGCTGACGTGTTTGGCATTGGCATCGGCATCGGAATAGACCGCCACGGTCTTGATGGCCAGACGGCGGGCGGTGGCTGCCACGCGGCAAGCGATTTCGCCACGGTTGGCAATGAGAATTTTGTTAAACATGCGGGTGACTACTCCATTACATCCTGAACACGCCAAATTTGGTATCCGGCACCGGCGCGTTGAGTGACGCGCTCAAACCCAGGGCCAACACACGCCGCGTGTCGGCCGGGTCGATGATGCCGTCATCCCACAGGCGGGCTGTGGCGAAATAGGGATGGCCCTGTTCTTCATACTGGTTGCGGATGGGCGCCTTGAAAGCTTCTTCTTCCTCCATGCTCCAGGCGCCACCCTTGCCCTCGATACCATCGCGGCGCACCGTGGCCAGCACGCTGGCCGCCTGCTCGCCGCCCATGACCGAGATGCGTGCATTCGGCCACATCCACAGAAATCGCGGGCTGTAAGCACGGCCGCACATGCCGTAGTTGCCGGCACCAAAACTGCCGCCGATGATGATGGTGAATTTGGGCACCTGGGCGGTGGCCACGGCCGTGACCATCTTGGCGCCGTTGCGCGCGATGCCTTCGTTCTCGTATTTGCGTCCGACCATGAAGCCGGTGATATTTTGCAAAAACACCAGCGGAATCTTGCGCTGGCAGCACAGCTCAATGAAGTGGGCGCCCTTCAGGGCGGATTCGCTGAACAGAATGCCATTGTTGGCAATGATGCCCACCGGCATGCCCTCGATCCGGGCAAAGCCGGTGATCAGCGTGGTGCCGTAACGCGCCTTGAATTCATCGAACTCGCTGCCGTCCACGATGCGGGCGATGATCTCGCGCACATCAAAGGGCTTGCGCGTGTCGGTAGGGATCACGCCATAAAGCTCTTGCGCTGCAAACCTGGGGACCACCGACTCGTGGGTGGCAATGTTGGGAGCTTTTTGGGCGTTCAGGTTCTTCACGGCCTGGCGCGCCAGGGCCAGCGCGTGCAGGTCGTTTTGCGCCAGATGATCGGCCACGCCGGACAAGCGCGTGTGCACATCGCCGCCGCCCAGGTCTTCGGCTGTCACCACCTCACCCGTGGCCGCCTTCACCAGTGGCGGCCCCCCCAGAAAAATCGTGCCCTGGTTCCTGACGATGATGGCCTCGTCACTCATCGCGGGCACATAGGCGCCACCCGCGGTGCAACTGCCCATCACCACGGCGATCTGCGCGATGCCTTCGGCGCTCATATTGGCCTGGTTGAAGAAGATGCGGCCAAAGTGGTCCCGATCAGGAAACACTTCATCCTGATTGGGCAGGTTGGCGCCACCCGAGTCCACCAGGTAAATACAGGGCAAGCGGTTCTGCTGCGCGACTTCCTGGGCACGCAAGTGCTTCTTGACCGTCATGGGGTAGTAGGTGCCGCCCTTCACCGTGGCGTCGTTGCACACGATCATGCAGTCCACGCCGCTGACGCGGCCGATGCCGGCGATCACCCCGGCGCAAGGCGCGCTATCGGTGCCATCGCGGTCGGGGTACAGGCCCAGGGCGGCCAGTGGGGAGAGTTCCAGAAAAGGCGTACCGGGGTCAAGCAGCATCTGCACCCGGTCGCGCGGCAGCAGCTTGCCACGGGCGGTGTGCTTGGCACGCGCCGCATCCCCCCCTCCCAGCGAGACCTGCGACACCTTCAGATTGAGGTCGTCGACCAGCGCCTGCATGGCCCGGGCATTGGCCTGAAAGTCTGCTGAACGGGGATTGAGTTTGCTTTCAAGGATGGGCATGCGGCGGTCTCTTCTTTCTGGCAGTTTTGTCTTTTTGCAGTCTGGACTGCAACTTCATTTCATCACGGATTGTGAACCTCGGCCTGCTGTCAGACGCCACGCAGGTTGCAAATCGTGCCATTTTTAGGCATAGTTCTCAACATGCCATCCCGCGCCCCCAGGCTTGCGCCAGCCAACGACCACCTTTCTCCACGGCTTGCGCCTGCCGCTACACCCATGGCCTTTGTGCACGCCATATTGCAGGCCTACCATCGCTATGGGGCAGACCCGTCGGCGGCGCTGAGAAAGGCACAGATTACGCCAGAATTGTTAAAAATGCCCGGCGCTCGCATCAACGCCTGGCAGATGGAACTGATCTCGGGCACGGCAATGCAGGAACTGGACGACGAAGCGCTGGGCTGGTTCAAACGGCGCCTGCCCTGGGGCAGCTACGGCATGCTGGCGCGCGCCTCGATCAGCGCACCCACCTTGGGCATTGCGCTCAAGCGCTGGTGCCGTCACCACAGCCTGCTGACAGACGATATTTCATTGACACTGAGCACCTCGGGCGCGACCGCGACCATCGCCATTGCCGAGCACGGCGACCTGGGCCTCCTGAGGGAATTTTGCCTGGTTTCCATGCTGCGCAACATCCATGGCCTGGCCTGCTGGCTGGTGGACTCGCGCATCCCGGTACAGCAGGCGCAGTTTCCCTTCGCCGCACCGCCACACCGCGATGTGTATGACGTGCTGTTTTCCGGCCCCAGCAGCTTCGGAGCCGCCGCTGCCTGCATCCGGTTTGACACACGCTACCTGACGCTGGCGCTGCGGCGCGACGAACACGCATTGCAGCAGATGCTGCAGCGCGCCCTGCCCTTGACCGTGTTGCAGTACCGGCGGGACCGGCTGCTGGTGCAACGCGTGCGCCAGGTGCTGACCACCCATCCCGAACAGACCCGCAATGCCCAGGAACTGTCCACCCTGCTCCACATTTCGCCGCGCACACTGCACCGCCAACTGAAGGAAGAAGGCGCCCTGCTGCAAACCCTGAAAGACGAAGTGCGCAAGGCCCGTGCGATCGAGGTGCTGCTGCGAAGCTCGCGCCCGATCAAGCAGGTGGCGCAGGCGGCGGGCTTTCAGAACGAGAAGAGTTTCATTCGCGCGTTTCGGGGCTGGACCGGGCAGTCGCCCGCCGAGTACCGACGCACAGCCACACCCCTCGCAGGCGGGTAGAGCCGATCCAGGCGGAGCTGCCCGTCAGCGCTTCGCCAGCAGCTGCGGCAACTCGGCCATGTCGGCAAACAGGTGGCTGGCCCCCGCCTGGCGCAGCGTAGCGCCCTGCTCGGGCAGAGGGCAATAGGCCCACACGGTAGCGCCCGCCGCGACACCAGCGACAACCCCGATGGGCGAGTCCTCGATCACCAGACAACGCTGCGCCGGAGTCTGCAGATGCTGCGCTGCGGCCAGGTACACATCGGGCGCGGGTTTGGAGCGAGGCATCTCATGGCCACTGAAAATGCGGCCCTCGAAGTAGTCCATCAGCCCCACCTTGGCCAATTGCATTTCAACCTTGAAACGGTCGGCGCCAGAAGCGCAGGCGATACGCTGGCCGGTGTGCCTGTGCGCAGCCTCCACGGCGGCATGGGCGCCGGAGATGACATCGAGGCGCGCCTCCAGCGCCAGGTTGCGCCGCGCATAAAAGCGCTGCATCCACTCCTCCGTCAGGGGTTGCCCGGTACGCGCCTCGATGGTGGCTCGTTCGTCACGGACGGCCTTGCCGATAAAGAAGCGCATGCACTCAGCAGTCGTCATGGACCAGCCGCTCTCTTCCAGCAGATCACGCAAGACACCGTTGGTGATGGGCTCACTGTCCACCAGCACGCCATCACAGTCAAACAGGACCGCCTCGAATTCCATAGTTGGTTCAGCCTCCGGCTGCACTGGTTTTGTTACAAAACGGCGACGTTTGCGCCGCCTTGAGCGACCGCAAAGTCTAGGGTTTACGCTAGCATGAAGGTTGGTCTTGCAGGGCACTTAACTCCCTACAATGCGACTCAATTGCAGCAAAGACTGCCATGGTAATACAGGGGGTACCCGTTTTGGAGATATAGACCCGAATGAAGTTGATCCCGCTCGCCCAGGTCAGTCACGCACTGCATTCCGGGGTCACGCTGCCGTGGGGCGTGCGTGACGGCAATGGGTCCCTGCTGCTCGCCAAGGGCCACGTTCTGGCGGACGACCGGGCGGTAGAAGCCCTGCTGGCACGCGGCATGTATGTCGATGCGGCAGAAGCCAGCGGCGCAAGCAGCCGGGCCGAACCTCCCAAGATAGAGAACATGACCACGCGCTGGGCCGGCCTGGAAGCGCGCCTGGGCACCTTGCTCAGAGGACCGACCGAACCGATGTTTCTGCAGCGGGTGGAAGAAGTCATTGAGCCGATTGCAGCCTTGGCGGACGGCAATATTGACTTGCTGATCTTTCTGATCCTGCGCCACGATCATTCAAGGATGGCGAATTACGGCATCGTGCACTCCCTGCACGCCGCAGCCCTGTGCAGCCTGTTGACGCGTCGGCTGGGATGGTCCGAAGACAAGCGCCGCAGCACTCTGGGTGCGGCGCTGACGATGAACCTCTCCATGCTGGAGCTGCAGGGCCACCTGGCCATCCGGGGCAGCCGGCCGAACGAGTCCGAGCGTACCGCCATCATCGAGCACCCCTTTGCCAGCGGCAGGCTTTTGCGTGATGCCGGACTGGTCGACGAGGACTGGCTCAGCGCGGTGGAGCAGCACCACGAACAACTGGGTGGCACGGGCTATCCCCTGGGCTTGGCGGCGCCCAGCGAGATGTCTCGCCTGCTTCGCTTTGTCGACTCCTTCACGGCCAAACACAGTCCGCGCGCCGGGCGGGCACCCCAGCCTGCGCACAAGGCCGCGCGCGACCTGTTCACGCAAAGTGGCGGCGATCCGCTGGCGGCGCTGGTGATCAAGGAATTCGGCATTTACCCGCCAGGCTGTTACGTCCGGCTGGCGAGCGGCGAAGTGGCCATCGTGATCCAGCGCGGCGCCACGGCCAACGCACCCATCGTGGCGGCCATCACCAACAAAAATGGTGACCCGTTAACGCATCCATCCCGCAGGGATACCTCATCGGCCAGCAACGCCATCGCCGCCACCGTCGCGGCCAACCTGATTCGCGTCAGGGTCTCCACCGACACCCTATACGACCGCAACGCGAATCGCTAGTCAGGCCAGCGCTCGCTGGATGATGATTTTCTGCACATCGCTGGTGCCTTCGTAAATCTGGCACACGCGCACATCGCGGTAGATGCGCTCCACCGGAAAATCGCTCACATAGCCGTAGCCGCCCAGGGTCTGGATGGCGGCGCTGCACACCTTCTCGGCCATCTCGCTGGCAAACAACTTGGCCATGGCGGCCTCCTTCAGACACGGCCGCCCGGCATCGCGCAGCGCAGCGGCATGCCAGATGAGCTGACGCGCTGCTTCCAACTGGGTGGCACATTCGGCCAGCCGAAAGCCGACCGCCTGGTGGTTGAAGATGGCCGTGCCAAAGCTCTCGCGCTGCTTGGCATAAGCCAGTGCAGATTCAAAGGCGCTGCGCGCCATGCCCACGCTTTGCGCGGCAATCCCGATTCGCCCACCCTCCAGTGCGCCCAGGGCAATCTTGTAGCCCTCGCCTTCCTGACCGATCAGGTTCTCGACCGGGATGCGACAGTTGTCAAAATTGATTTGTGCCGTATCGCTGCTGTGCTGACCCAGCTTGTCTTCAAGACGTGCCACCACGTAGCCTGGCGCGTTGGTAGGCACCAGAAACGCACTCATGCCCTTTTTGCCTGCGCCCTTGTCGGTGACGGCAATGACGATGGCCACATGACCGTTTTTGCCACTGGTGATGAACTGCTTGACGCCATTGATCACATAGCCATCACCCTCCTTCACGGCGGTGGTGCGCAGGCTTGAGGCGTCTGAACCCACATGCGGTTCGGTCAGGCAGAACGCGCCCAGCATCTTTCCCTGCGCCAGTGGCGTCAGCCATTGCTTTTTCTGCTGGGCATTGCCATAGCGCATCAGGATGGCATTGACGGGGCAGTTGGTCACACTGATGGCGGTGCTGGTACCGCCGTCGCCAGCGGCGATTTCCTCCAGCACCAGTGCCACCGTCAGGTAGTCCATATGGGCGCCGCCAAATTCCTCTGGCACGCAAATGCCGTAGGCGCCCAAGGCAGCCAGTCCCTGGTGCGCCTCATGCGGAAAGTGGTGCTCCTTGTCCCAGCGGGCGGCATGTGGCCAGAGTTGCTCCTGCGCAAAGTCGCGCACCGCATCGCGGATCATTTCCTGGTCTTGATTCAGTAACAAATTGGCCTCCAGCCGTCTACAAATATGCGCAATAAGCTATCAAAAAAAATAGCGGCATTAACGCCCCTGCGCCAGATCCATGACCATGCGGCTAGCCAGGTACAGGCGCCGTGGAATCGCGTCGATCATCACAAACTCGGCCTGGTTGCTGTGAAAGTTCCAGCCCGGCAGCCCCATGGATTCGATCACCGGTGTGCCATCCTGGGCTGCCCAGGCCGCGTCGGTGCCACCGCCCGTGCGATCCACCGTGGCGAGTTCGGCACCCAATTCCTTGTAGATGCCAACGGCTTTGTCCACCAGTTTGCGGCCCGCAGGTCCGGCATTGAACGCAGGCATGCCATGCCCTACCTTGATGTCGATCTGCGTATCCGCCAGACGCTTTTTCGCGACCGCCGCCTCCAGCTTGCGAATCGCCGCATCGAAATCAACAGTGGTGACATAGCGCATATCGGCCTGAATCACCGCCTCATCGGGAATGATGTTGGACACATTGCCAGCCTTGGCCAGTGTCCAGTTGAAACGAAGTCCGGTCGTCTTGTTGTCAATGTCTTGCGTACGCAGGATCAGATCGGCGGCTTCCGTCAGGGCGTTGACCCCCAGCTCCGGTGCCGCCCCTGCGTGAGAGGCCCGCCCCTTGATCTTGACCTCCACGCCCACCGTGCCGGATGTCCCCAGAATTACCAGCTCCTTCATGGCAACAGTGGGCTCAAAGGACATCACATAGTCATGCTGCCGGGCGAGGCGGCGAATCAACTCGCGCGAGCCAATGGAGCCGCGCTCCTCATCGGTATTGAACAGCACGCTGATGGTGCCAAAACCGTCAAAGCCCCGCGCCTTGAGCACTTTCAGCGTGTGCAGGATCACCGTGATGCCACCCTTGTCGTCGGCAATGCCGGGACCAAACGCACGGTTGCCATCGATGCGGAACGGCGCCTTCTCCAGCGCACCCCTGGCGTACACGGTGTCCATGTGCGCCATCAACAAAATATTCTTGCCGCCCTTGCCCTGAAGACGGCCCACCAGGTTGTCTCCCACCGCAGCGCCTTCGGCCTTATGGCGCGTGACCGTCGCACCAAGGCCCTTGAGTTCCAGTTCCAGGTGTTGTGCCAAGGCTGACAGGCCCTCGGCATTGCCGGTGCCGGTTTCGATGTTCACCAGCTTTTCCAGTGTTTTGACGGCGGCAGCCTGCTCGGCGGTCGTGGCCGCCAGCAGCGCATCGTCACGCGCTTGTGCGGATGCGCCAGTGGCCAGGGCCAGCGCTGCAACGGATACCAGGGTACGAAAGAAGGGGGTCATCTTGTCTCCTCGTTATATTGGATTTCCAGTCATCACCGATGCAAGCCATCAGGGCGCCCTGAGCCGCCTCAAGGTCAGCGGCACCTACCTCACAGCATTTCGATGGCCACGGCAGTTCCCTCTCCACCGCCAATGCACAAGGTCGCCACGCCTTTTTTCAGGCCGCGCGCCTGCATGGCGTACATCAGCGTGACCATGATGCGCGCACCGCTCGCGCCAATCGGGTGGCCCAGGGCGCAGGCGCCGCCATTGACGTTGACGATGTCATGGCTCAACCCCAGGTCGTGCATCAGCGCCATCGGCACCACGGCAAAGGCCTCGTTGACTTCCCACAGGTCCACGTCTTTCACGCTCCAGCCGGCCTTGGCCAGTGCCTTGTTCACCGCGCCCACCGGGGCGGTGGCGAACCAGTTCGGCTCCTGCGCATGCACGGCGTGGCTGACGATGCGCGCCAGCGGCTTGCAGCCGAGCTTGGCGGCGGTCGAGGCCCGCATCATGACCAGCGCCGCGGCGCCGTCGTTGATGCTGGAACTGCTGGCGGCGGTGATGGTGCCGTCTTTCTTGAAGGCCGGCTTGAGCGTGGGGATTTTTTCCAGCTTGACCTTGCCCGGACCTTCGTCCACCGAGATCACCGTGTCACCGGAGCGGCCCTTGACCGTCACAGGCGTGATCTCCGCTGCAAATGCGCCGGATTTCGTCGCCGCCTGTGCCCGCTGCACGCTGGCTATCGCGAAATTATCCTGTTGCTCGCGGGAGAAGCTGTACTTGGCGGCACAGTCTTCGCCAAAGGTGCCCATGGAGCGGCCGGCCTCGTAGGCGTCTTCCAGACCGTCGAGCATCATGTGGTCAAAAATGCGGTCGTGGCCAA
Organism: Rhodoferax sp.; assembly: GCF_018780565.1. Taxonomy (GTDB): domain Bacteria; phylum Pseudomonadota; class Gammaproteobacteria; order Burkholderiales; family Burkholderiaceae_C; genus Rhodoferax. Next base: position 33,107 of record NZ_JADMJN010000003.1, on the reverse strand, counting down.
TGCGGTAGCCGCCACGCGCCTTGGGCAGCAGGTAAGGCGCATTGGTCATGCTCTCCATGCCCCCGGCCACCAGCACATCGGCGCTGCCGGCCAGCAGCATGTCATGGGCGAACATGGCCGCACGCATGCCGGAGCCGCACATCTTGGACAAGGTGACGGCGCCCGCGCTGATGGGCAAACCGCCCTTGAATGCAGCCTGACGTGCCGGCGCCTGGCCCTGACCCGCCATCAAACAGTTGCCGAACAGGACTTCATTCACCTGCTCGGGGGCGATACCGGCACGCTCAACGGCGGCCTTGATGGCAGCACCGCCCAGGTCATGCGCGGCAAGCGAAGAAAAATCACCCTGAAACCCACCCATGGGGGTGCGGGCGGCACCCACGATAACGATTGCGTCGGACATATCAAACTCCTTGGAGAAGAAAAAAAGTGGTTCAGCTCAAAACTGGTCGTTCTGGCGATGGGCCGGTGAAAAGCGCCGCTCGCGGTCGTAGGGGAAGACGTCGAGCACATGTCCAGCCTGGATGCGGTCCTTGTGCCCCTGCCAGAAAGCCGCATCCAGCAAGTCGGCATGGTGTTTCATGAAGATGGTGCGAACCGCCGGGTTGCCCAGCAAAAAGGGGCCAAAGGTTTCAGGGAAAACATCCTTGGGGCCCACGTTGTACCAGACCTCGCCCGACATTTCGTCTTCCTCATTGCGCGGTGCCGGCACCTTGCGGAAGTTGCAGTCGGTGATGTATTCGATCTCGTCGTAGTCGTAGAACACGACCTTGCCATGGCGCGTGATGCCGAAGTTTTTCCACAGCATGTCGCCTGGAAAAATATTGGCCGCCACCAGGTCCTTGATGGCATTGCCGTACTCGACAACGCCACGCTCGATCTGCTCGCGCGCCCGCACTGCCGCGGCACTCTGGTTACCAGAGTCGGCACCGCCCGCATCAAACGCTTCCTGCAGGTAGATGTTGAGCGGAATCATGCGGCGCTCGATATAGACGTGCTTGATGATGACTTCCATATGGCCGTCACCGTCCCGGTCGCTGATCTCCAGCTGGCTGGGAGCGAACTTCTCGATCTCGGCGATCAATTCGTCATCAAAGCGCTCGCGTGGAAACGCCACCTCGCTGTACTCCAGGGTATCGGCCATGCGCCCCACCCGGTCATGCTGCTTCACCAGCAGGTACTTGCCCTTGATCTGCTCGCGTGTCGTGTCCTTTTGCGGTGGGTAGTAGTCCTTGATGACCTTGAACACATAGGGAAACGAAGGCAGGTCAAACACCAGCATGACCATGCCCTTGATACCGGGCGCAATGCGGAACTTGTCGGTAGAGTGGCGCAGGTGATGCAGGAAGTCGCGGTAAAACAGGGTCTTGCCCTGCTTGGCCAGGCCCAGGGCGTTGTAGATTTCATTGCGTGGCTTGCGCGGCATCATGCTGCGCAGGAATTGCACATAGGCCGACGGAATTTCCATGTCGACCATGAAGTAGGCACGCGCAAAGCTGAACAGCATCAACAGGTCATCTTCGCCAAACAGGGCTGCATCAATGGCCAGCTTGTCATTCGCACCGGTGTGCAAGATCGGCAGGGCAAACGGAAATTCATTGAAGCCGTTGATCAGCTTGCCCACGACGTAGGCGCCCTTGTTGCGAAAGAACAGGCTGGTCAGCACCTGAAACTGAAAGTTGGCCCGCAGCTTGGCGTCGCCCAGAGCCGCCTGCATGGCACTGACCACAAAGCCGCAATCGCGCTCCAGATCCTCGAAGTCGCGGCGCAGATCGAAGTCTTTCACCACCTGCACCAGCACCGCGTGCATGCTTTCACGGGTCGGGTAGTAGGCGCTGAACGTGGGACGGATCTCGGATTCGTCGTTCTCAATGTATTCCGTGCTGGCCGCCGGACGTACAAAGATGAAGTCGTTATGGAAATGGGTGCGGTGCAGAATTTTGCAGGTGACCGAGTTGAAAAAGGTCTCCGCCAGTTCCGGCTGGTGGTGATTGACCAGCAAGCCGATGTAATGCAGTTTGACCTGCTGCCAGATGTCCATGGGCTGCTCGCCCGCCTTGAACTCGCGCTCCAGCCGGTTGGAGCACTCCCGCACCCGCAAATCGTAAAACTCGATGCGCTCGCGCTGGGCACGCTGCTGGCCGTGCCAGTCGGCCGTCTCGAACCGGTGCTTGGCGCGCGCCGACTCGGTCCGAAACAGCCGGTAGTGGCGGTTAAAGCCATCCATCATGGCTTTGGCGATGTCGTAGGCGAGGGTGGAATCAAGGCGTTGTGGAAACATGGTGCGAATGAGTTGCTCGTATTTTTATAGCTGACTAGGCACGTTTGGCGTGGGCTATACCCGCAATAGCGGCCTTGTACAGAGAGTCCAGCCCTTCTGTGGCCGCCACCGTCAGCAGCAAATCCTGTAGCAAGCCGTCATGCACGCCATAAACCCAGCCATGCAGTGTCACATTCTGGCCGCGCCCCCAGGCGTCCTGCAGCACGGTGCTTTGCGCCACGTTGATCACCTGCTCAATCACATTGAGTTCCACCAGTGCGTCATGCCGGGCGTGCTCGGGAATGGCGTCCAGCAGCCCACGGTGCCGGTCCCGCACATCCTGGATATGGCGCAGCCAGTTGTCCGCCAGGCCAATGCGCGCGCCTTCCAGCGCAGCCTGCACGCCCGAGCAGCCGTAGTGACCGACCACCATCACATGCTCGACCTTCAGGCGCTCCACCGCGAACTGAATGGTGGACAAGGCGTTCAGGTCCGAGTGCACCACCACATTGGCCACGTTGCGGTGCACAAACACCTCACCCGGCTCCAGCCCGGTGATCTGGTTCGCCGGCACCCGGCTGTCGGAGCAGCCGATCCACATGTACTTGGGGTGCTGCTGGCTTTTCAGGTTGGTAAAGAAGCCCGGGCGCTCGCGCTCCATCTGCGCGGCCCAGGCACGGTTGTGGGTGAAGAGATCTTGAATAGAGGTGGTCATAAAGGGTATTTTCGCCTGCAAGGCCGCTCGTCAGCAGGTTTCGGCAAACAACTCCCGTCCGATCAGCATCCGACGGATCTCGCTGGTACCGGCGCCGATCTCGTAAAGTTTGGCATCGCGCCACAGGCGGCCCAGCGGGTAGTCGTTGATGTAGCCGTTGCCGCCAAAAATCTGCACGCCCTCACCGGCCATCCAGGTGGCTTTCTCGGCTGTCCACAAAATGACCGAGGCACAGTCCTTGCGCACCTGCCGCACGTGCTCGGCGCCCAGCAAGTCCAGGTTCTTGGCCACGGTGTAGGCAAAGGAGCGCCCGGCCTGCAGCACGGTGTACATATCGGCCACCTTGCCCTGGATCAACTGGAATTCGCCAATGCTCTGGCCAAACTGCTTGCGGTCGTGGATGTAGGGAATCACGTTGTCCATCACCGCCTGCATGATGCCCAGCGGCCCACCGGTCAACACGGCGCGTTCGTAATCCAGCCCGCTCATCAGCACCTTGGCGCCCTGGTTCAGGCCACCCAGAATGTTCTGCACCGGCACCTCGACGTTGTTGAACACCAGTTCGCCGGTGTGTGAGCCCCGCATACCCAGCTTGTCGAGCTTTTGCGCAATCGAAAAACCTTTCATGCCTTTTTCAATCAGGAACGCGGTCACGCCGCGCGCACCCAACTCGGGCTCGCTCTTGGCATAGACCACCAGGGTATCGGCATCGGGGCCGTTGGTGATCCAAAATTTGCTGCCGTTGAGCAGGTAGTAGCCGCCCTTGTCTTCGGCCTTGAGCTTCATCGAGAGGACATCGCTGCCCGCACCCGGCTCGCTCATGGCCAGGGCACCCACATGCTCGCCGCTGATCAGTTTGGGCAGGTATTTTTGCCGCTGCTCGGGTGTGCCGTTGCGCTTGATCTGGTTCACGCACAGGTTGCTGTGGGCACCGTAGCTCAGCCCCACGGACGCCGAGGCGCGCGAAATTTCTTCCATCGCAATCATGTGGGCCAGGTAGCCCATGTTGGCGCCGCCATACTCTTCGCCCACCGTGATACCCAGGACGCCGAGATCGCCCATCTTGCGCCACAGGTCCATGGGAAACTGGTCATTGCGGTCAATCTCTGCTGCACGCGGTGCGATCTCGGCCTGCGCGAATTCACGCACGGCATCACGCAGGGCGTCAATATCTTCCCCAAGTTGGAAGTTCAGTCCAGGCATATTGTTCATGATCGCTCCTTTGATTGGTATGACGTCAACAGATTGGGTTTTCAATAGGTTTGAGGGACTGGCATCAGCGTTTGCTGCATGACGGCGCACGGGCTCTCTTTGCCATCGGCGGCCACGTGCACGACATCGGCCGTGCTCACGATCACCCGGCGTCCTGCTTTCACGACGCGCCCCGTGGCGCGCAGCTCGCCACCCTGGAACGCCGCCAGAAAATTGATCTTGTATTCCACGCTGACCACCTCCATGCCCTCGGCCACCATGGTCAGTGCGGCATAGCCGCCAGCGATATCGGCCAGCGCACCCACAGCGCCGCCATGAAAGCCCGCCTGCTGTTGCGTGACCTTGTCGGAATAAGGCAGGGCCACCTCGCACAGGCCTGGTTCGACCCGCAACAGTCGCGCGCCCCAATGCATCATCAGGCCCTGGCGCTCAAAGCTTTTCTGGATGCGTGCAAAGTGGGTGTCAGGCAGCATGATTCTTCCTTCCTTTGGCGGCACTGCTCTTGGCCGCACGCTTGACCACGCTTTTGGCCAGCAATGCCCGGGCCTCTCGCTGATGTACCTTGAGCTCATCCAGGTTCGCCTGCAGGTCCGCCATCTGGTCTTCCAGCTGCTTCTGGTGAAGGCCAAGCACCGCCAGGAATTTCTCCAGCTGCGCACCGGTATCGCGCGGGCTGTCGTACATGTCGATGATTTCCTTGGCCTCGGTCAGGCTCAAGCCCAGGCGCTTGGCGCGCAGGGTGAGCTTCAGGCGCGTGCGGTCACGCCCGCTGTAGACGCGATTGCGCCCACCAGGGCCGGAACGCTCCGGCTGCAACAGGCCCATGTCTTCGTAAAAGCGCATGGCCCGGGTGGTCAGGTCAAACTCCCGCGCCAGGTCGCTGATGCTGTAGGTGATAGCCATAAATTGAGGTGGACAAAGGTGACTGCCAAGAACAACACCCGCGCCTACAATGCCTTCAAATTTCAAGTTGACGTTTACGTAAACGTCAATTATGTCGCAAATCAGGAGCCCCTTTGAACGAACTCGAAAAACGACTGCATTACCCCCTGGGTGACACGCTGCCATCCTCCGGCGAGGCCCTCACGGTGGTGCCCGGCGTCAGGTGGATACGCATGGCTTTGCCGTTTGCCCTGAACCATATCAACCTGTGGCTGCTGCGTGACGAGATCGACGGCCAGCCCGGCTGGAGCATCGTGGACTGCTGCATCAGCGCCGACGAGGCCAAGGCGCAATGGGAGCAGGTGTTTGCCCATCAGCTCGAAGGCCTGCCCATCCTGCGCGTGATCGTGACCCACATGCATCCCGATCACATCGGGCTGGCCCACTGGCTGTGCGAACGCTGGAACGTGCGCCTGTGGATCAGCGCCACCGACTACCAGGTGGCGCGCAATGGCACCCTGGGCCCTGCCGTGGCCAGCGCTGAGGCGACGGCCGAATTCTTTGCGTCACACGGTCTGAACGACCCCGTCACCGTGGCAAAGCTCAAAGGGCGCTCCAGCTATTTCACAACCCTGGTGCCCTCGGTGCCCCGCCAGCACCGGCGCATGATGGATGGCGACTCCCTCACCATTGGCGGACGTCAGTGGCTGTGCATCAGTGGCCACGGCCACGCCCCTGAGCACATCTCGCTGTATTGCGCGGAAATCAAGGTACTGATTGGCGGCGACATGATGCTGCCGCGCATCTCCACCAACGTCAGCGTGTACGACCAGGAGCCCGAGGCCAACGCGCTCAAGCAGTTCCTGGACTCGATCGACAAGTTCCGTGCGCTCGACGCCCAGACCCTCACCCTGCCCGCCCACGGCAAGCCTTTCACCGGCCTGCATGAGCGCATCCAGCAGTTGCATGACCACCACCGTGATCGCCTGGCCGAGGTGCTGGAGGCCTGCACCGCCACCCCCGGTAGTGCCGCCGACATGTTGCCGGTGCTGTTCAAGCGCCCACTGGATCTGCACCAGACCACCTTTGCCATGGGGGAGTCGATCGCCCATCTGCATGCGCTCTGGTTCGAGGGCCTGCTGCAGCGGACACAGGGTGGAGATGGTGTGTATCGGTTTCACGCCTACTGAGGCAGCAGGCTGAAACCAGAGAATATGGCGCCGGTAGCGCCACGTTCACTCCCACTGGCGCTTTGCTTGCCCAGGGTGTTCGCCTTGGCACCGACATGAGCACGACTTTAGCGCTGAAAACTCATCGGTCAAGCGACGCGCTGTGAACAAATGCACAAACTGGCACATTTGCAGGCAGATGCCACAAGCCCGGCGCGATGTGTGAACTAGTTCCTCTGGAAAGAGGGCCCGGACTTCTAGGATCGGGCCTTCACTTACAGACCACAGCCACATCGCCATGAAATTTCGTCTCCCACACTTGATCCTGGCCCTCAGTGCCGCACTGATCGCCTGCGCCGCACAGGCCGCGCCCATCGTCGCAGACGGGAACATGGCCGACTGGGGCATCCAGGCCAATGGCACCGTCGCGGGCTGGACGCCCACACAGAACGCCGGCATCCTGTACGTGGTTGAAGACCAGAACAATGCCAACAGTGGCTACCTGAGCCCCGGCTGGGGCGGGCAGGCGTATGACGCCGAAGCCATGTACCTGACCTGGGGCAAGAACACCCAGGGCGTCATGTCCCTCTTCCTCGGCATGGTCACGGGTCACAACCCCAACACGGCCACCGGCAGCAACTCGTATGGGCGGGGCGACTTTGCCATTGATTTCGGTCGTGATGGCAGCTGGGAGTTTGGCGTGCTGACCAAAGACAGGTCGGCGACCCTGAAACAGGGCGATATCGTCAGCACCACCAATGCCAATTGGGCCAAGGGACTGTGGTCATCCCCCGGTGTACTCGCCAACAGCCAGAATCCTTCCCCCTATGTCACACATGTGAATACCGGCGCCGACGTCGGCAATGCCAAGGTGGCGTGGACGCAAATTTCGGGCGCCATGGGCGTGCTGGGCGGCAGCCACTGGTTTTACGAGGCTGAGATTCCAGTCAGCGCCTTTGGCAACTACTGGTCAGGCGACAACCCCACCAAGTCATTCGACGTGCAATGGACCATGGATTGCGCCAACGACATCATCACACTGGACCCACCGGTGAGCAAAGTGCCTGAGCCCGCCTCGGCAGCGCTGGTGTTGCTGGGCGCAGGTCTGCTGGGTGCTCAGCGCCGCCGCAAAGCCCAACAGGGCTGATTACATTTTGGCCAGCGCCCAGGGCAGCCAGGCCGCAGCCGCCACGACGAGCAAGCCCAGCGAGACCGGCGTGCCAAACCGGACGCCGCCCGCCACATAAGCAGCGACGATCTTGCTCAAGGAGTTGGTGGAAAAAGCCAGCAACACAGCCATCAAAACGGTGTCGGCGTTGGCCTCGCCCCGCCCATACAGGGTGATGACGGCCGCTGCTGGCGCATGCATGTCGGCAAAGCCGGCCAGGGCCACGGCGGCATAGCCTGCGACAGCGCCCCACGCTTGCTGGGCCCAGCTTACCCCGGCTGTGATGGCGGAGAGCAGCAAGGCCAGTCCGATGGACTGCAGCAAACTGAAGGCACGCCCTTGCACATCCCCGTCCTGCGTGGACGCATTGCTGCGCCACAAGGCCAGCAGGCCAAGCAGCATGGCAGCGCCCAATGCACACCCCAGAGCAGGTCCCAGACTTCGAAGTGCCGCCGGTTGAAGCACCAGCGCGATCAAGCCGATCTGCACGGATGTGGAGACGGTCGAAAACCAGGCCCCGGCGATGCAGGCCACGCGCATGTCCGGATGCTGGCGAGCACGTGCCCCCATGGCGGCAACCGTGGCGGTACTGGACACAAAGCCCGCCACCAGCCCCGACAAGGGCAGGCCCAGCCGCGTGCCAAACAAACGCAGGGCGACATGGCCCACCGCCTGCATGCCCATGATGAGCACCACCAGCAGCCAGACGGTTCGCGGATTCACGCCTCCCAACCAGGCCAGCGGCAGGTTGGGGGCCAGCGGAAGAATGATCAGCGCGGAGCCCGCCAGCACCAGCGCATCGCGCAGTTCCTGCTCCGACAGGGTGCGGGTGGAAAAGCGTTGCAAGGGCTCTCGCGCAGCCAGCAAGCCCGCCACCACCACGCCGCCCGCCGCAGCGATGGCCTGCTGCTCCACCGCGAGCACGCCCAGCAAAAAGGTGACGAACAGCGCCATTTCGGTGGTGACGCCGGGGTCTTTGGATCGGTCTTTCGCATGTGAAATCGCGGCCAGCGTGGCCACCAGCACCGCCCCCGCCACCGTGATCCAGGGCTGCTGAAGGGATTGCGCCATGGCACCTGCCAGCGACACCAGGGAGAAGGTGCGAATCCCCGCGAAGTGGCGCGACGGGCCGCTGCCTTTGCGGCGTTCCCGCTCCAGACCAATCAGCAAGCCCAGGCCCAGCGCCAGCGCCAGACTGGTGAGCGTCGGATAGTTCAGGTCCATGAAGACAGGCGCTGCTATTGCCAGCGCGGCACAGACTCATCCTTGAGCTGTTCACGCAACACGGCGTAATCCGGCACCACCGAGCGCACCGTATCCCAGAAGCGCGGGCTGTGGTCCATCACCCGCAGATGGCTCAGTTCATGCGCCACCACGTAGTCGATGACGGCCGGCCTGTAATGAATCAGCCGCCAATTGAGCCGGATGGAACCGTCAATGCGGGCACTGCCCCAACGGGTGCCCGCATTGCTGAGGGACAGCTTGCGCCACTGCACCTGCAGTTGCGGCGCAAAGTGATCCAGCCGCTCCATGAAAACCTGCCGAGCCTGGCGCATCAGCCAGGCCTGCACCGCATCGCGAATCTGCTCCGGCGTGGCCGCATGCGGCAGACCCACCTGCAGGGTCGGCAAGGCCAAGTCGTTCCTGAGCTCTGCACCAGCCGCACCGAAAGCGTGCCGCGGATCAAGTACCACGGTAACGGACTCGCCCAGAAAAGGAATGTGGGTGCCGTCGCGCCATTCAATGCGGTTGGACACCAGACGCTCATGGCGTTCACGTGTCTCACCGAGCTTGCGAATGATCCAGAGCGACTTTTCCTGCAAGGCCGCCTCCACTTCCGTCAGCGACACCCACTTGGGCGCGCGCACCACCAGACCATCCGGCCCCACTGAAAAGCCAATCGTGCGCCGTTTGCCGCGCTTGAATTCATAGGCCACGAGGGCATCACACAAACGCGACTCCCGGTTGGCACGGGGATGCCGAAATGATGCGGGAGCAATCAGCTCCGCCAGGCGGCCCTCCACTTGGCGCGGCTCTTTTGCTATTGTTTCAGGAGCTTTCAGCGTTTTGGGAACGGGGGCTGGAGCATGATACGGCTCGAAAAGATCGAGGGTGTACCGAAGTAGCGGGTGCATGATGTGCGGCCTACTGGTATGCCTCGGGATCGATGCGACGCATCTCGGCCTCAATCCAGGCATCCACCTCGCGCATCAGCTCTTTGGGTTCGCGCCCCACGCTGGGAATGGGTTTGCCGATGGACACATCCACCACCCCGGGGTATTTGACAAAACCCTTGCGCGGCCAGCACTTGCCCGAAGACACCGCGATCGGGATCACCGGCGCACCGGCTTCCACCGCCAGCCGGGTGCCCGCCGTCTGGTAAGTGCCTTTTTCACCACGGGCCATGCGCGTGCCCTCCGGGAACAGGATGATCCAGACCCCCTGGGCCAGCAAGGCCTTGCCCTGCGCCACCACCTGCTTCAGGGCCTTGGCCCGCGAGTCGCGGTCGATGTGAATCATGTCCAGCCGCGCCATCGACCAGCCGAAGAATGGAATGCGCAGCAACTCGCGCTTGAACACATAGGCCAGCGGGTGCGGCATCAAGGTTGGCAACAGCAAGGTCTCCAGCGTGGACTGGTGCTTGGACAGCAAAACCGCCGGACTGGTTTCACCCACCGGCAAATTCTCCAACCCACTGACCCGCACCTGGATACCGAGAATGACGCGATTGCCCCAAACCACCAGCCGGAACCAGTTCACGGCAAACCACCACAAAGGCGTTCGCTTCACCCACAGAGAGATCACCACCAGCGCCAGGCCCCACGGAACCACCGTGATCAGCATCCAGGCCATGTGCAGGATCGAACGAATCAGAGCCATCACGCTGCCACGGCTTCCCGGGCAATCAGAAAATCGGCAAAAGCGCCCAGATCCTCATGCACCCGCGTGTCTTTGGGAAATGTGTCGGGCAAGCTGCGTCCCCGGTAAGCCGCGCCCTTGCCGGTTAGCACCAGATGGGGCTCGCAGCCCGCAGCCGCGCCAGCCAGCACGTCGCGCGCCGTGTCACCCACGGTAGGCAAGCCGCGCAGGTCTACCCCGTAGCGCTCGCCAATCTGCTCGAACAGCCCGGGTTCGGGCTTGCGGCAGCGGCAACCTTCATCGGGTGCGTGAGGACAATAGAAGATGGCATCCACCCGCCCGCCCACAGCGGCCAGCATCTTGCTCATCTTGGCGTGCATCGCATTGAGGGTGGAGACATCAAACAGGCCGCGCCCCAAACCCGACTGGTTGGACGCAATGACCACGTGCCAACCGGCATGGTTCAGGCGGGCAATCGCCTCCAGCGCACCGGGCAAAGGCGCCCACTCATCAGGGGATTTGACGAATTCGGCACTGTCTTCATTGATGGTGCCGTCGCGATCGAGAATGACAAGCTTCATGCTGCAGTTCCAGTAGGCCTGAAAATAAAGTTGTTGTAGTAATCCTTGGCATCCCAGAAGCGCTCACCCACCTGCTTTTGGTGGAGTTCGCTGCGAAACTGCGCGGCCGGTATTTCGCTCGCGCCCGGCACCGCCAGACTGGCCGCATAACCCAGCGACTCGACGAAGGATAAAAACTCCCGCACCGACTGCCCTTTGGGCAAATGGCGGCTCTCGCACTCAATCACCAGCAGAGGGCGGTCGCGCCGGATCGTTTCCAGCGCGCCACGCACCACGGCCAGTTCATGCCCTTCCACGTCGATCTTGATGACGCGCACCGGCTGCTTCAGCCGGGTGGCCACATAGGCGTCCAGCGTGGTGACCTGCACGGTCTCGGTGTGGCAAGGCGTCTTGCCCGCAATACCGGCTTCCAGCGAAGCGCCCGGGGAATCGGAGTCACCCGGCACATACAGCTGGAGTTCGCCAGACTGGTCTGACAGGGCCAGGTTTTCAATCGTCACATGGGAGAAACCACTGCGCTGGCAGGCGCCCCGCAGGTAGTCCGCCAGCTTGCGCTGCGGCTCAAACGCCACCACCGGCGCACCCCTGGACCAGCGGGCCATGGAGTACATGTAGCTGCCCTTGTTGGAACCCACATCCAGCGCCACGCCACCGGCACGCAAGGCTTCGCGTATGGCCCGCAGTTCATGCACCTGGTCCCGGTACCGTGTTTTGAGCCCGCGCCAGGCCAGTCGAAAATCCATCATCGGTGTGCGGCCTCAGGTGGCCAGACGGGACAGATCAGCCACCCGGTTCATGGCCTCATGCAGGCTCTTGAGCAAGCCCTGGCGATTCAGGCGCAAGTCCATCTCCTCGGCATTGACCATGACGCCGTCGAAGAAGGCATCCACCGGGGCACGCAGCGCGGCCAGCGTTTGCAGCGAAGCGGTGTAGTCACCCGCCTCGAACTGCGCATTGGCCCTGGGCGCCACATCCTTCATGGCCGCGTGCAGCGCAATCTCTGCTGGTTCTTTCAGCAGCACCTCGCTGACATGGGCATCCACCTCTGGCGCCTTCTTGAGAATGTTGCTGATGCGCTTGTTGGCAGCCGCCAGCGCGGCGGCTTCGGGCAGCGCGGCAAAGGCGCGCACGGCGGCGAGGCGCTTGGGCACCTCGCCCAGACGCTGTGGTTGCAAAGCCAGCACCGCGTCCACTTCTTGCGCACTGTAGCCCTGCTCGCGAAGCGAGCCCGCAAGGCGGTCGTAGATGAAAACGGATAAATTAATGACCGTTGCATCATCAAAAACACGTCGAGAAAACCCGGATGCATCGACAGAAAATCCACCCACCCGTGCTTTCTCTTCACGCGCCTTGTCTTGCTGACGATCCCAACAATTTCTCTGTATGGGCTCGTTATTCACCACTTCGAACGCAGTAGTCAACAGCGGTTCGAGGTCAAGCGGCAAGTCTTTTTCGATCAACATTCGAATGGCACCCAGCGCGTGACGGCGCAGGGCAAACGGGTCCTTGTCGCCGGTCGGCAGGTTGCCAATACCGAACATACCCACCAGCGTTTCCAGCTTGTCGGCCAGTGCCACCACCAGCCCCACCTTGTTGCGCGGCAAATCATCACCGGCAAAGCGCGGACGGTAATGGTCTTCGATGGCAAAGGCAATCTCCTCACTCAAACCATCGTGGCGCGCATAGTAGCCACCCATGATGCCCTGCAGCTCGGGGAATTCACCCACCATGTCGGTCAGCAGATCGGTCTTGGCCAGGCGAGCAGTGGTATCTGCCGCCTTCGCCAGCACCTCGCCACCGAGTTGCTGTCCGATGGCCCGTGCAATCGCGCGCACACGCTCCATGCGCTCGCCCTGCGTGCCCAGCTTGTTGTGGTACACCACCTTGTCCAGCCCCGCCACCCGCGACTCCAAGGTCTTCTTGCGGTCCTGGTCAAAAAAGAACTTGGCATCAGACAGGCGGGGCCGCACCACGCGCTCATTGCCGCCAATCACGGCGCTGGCATCCGCCGGGCTGATGTTGCTGACGACCAGGAACTTGTTGCTCAGCTTGCCCGCCGCATCCAGCAGGGGAAAGTACTTCTGGTTGGCCTTCATGGTGAGGATCAGGCACTCCTGCGGCACTTCCAGGAACTGAGCCTCAAACTCGCACACCAGCACATTGGGGCGTTCGACCAGCCCCGTCACTTCGCTCAGCAGGTCTTCATCCATCAGCACCTGGTAGCTGGGGCCCAGCTTTTCGGCGGCCCCCGCCAGTTGTTTGACGATTTCGAAACGGCGTTGGTCAAAGCCCGCAATCACGGCGCCATCACGCTCCAGCGTTTCAGCGTAGCTGTCAGCATCCTTCAACACCACTGGCGACACCTTGGTCTCAAAGCGATGTCCCTGCGTGCTGTTGCCTGCTTTCAGGCCCAGGGCCGTCACCGGCACCACGGTGCTGCCGTGCAGCGCGACCAGACCATGAGCAGGACGCACAAAGTTCACACTGCTCCAGCCCGGCAAGTCGCAATCACTCTCAAGCTGGTAGCTCATGACCTTGGGGATAGGTAACTTGGCAATCGCTTCTTCCAGCGCTTTTTGCAGCCCCGTATCAAGCGAAGCGCCGGTCACCAGGCTGTCGTAAAACAGGGCTTCGGCCTTGCCGTCCGGTGCACGCTTGAGTGCGGCCACGGCAGCCAGCGGGTCCGTCACATCAGCCCCCAGTGCCTGCAGCTTCTTGAGCAGGGCAGGCGTGGGCTTGCCAGCAGCGTCGAGCCCGACACTCACGGGCATGAGCTTTTGCTGCACCGCCTTGTCGGCCGCCTTGAGCCAGACATGGGTGACATGAGCTGCGAGGCGGCGCGGCGAAGCATAAGCCGTCACCACCGATTCCGCGGTGGCCAACCCCTGAGCGCGCAACTGGTCAGCCAGCTGACTGGCAAACGCATCGCCAAGTTTCTTGAGCGCCTTGGGCGGCAGCTCTTCCACGAACAATTCAACAAGAAGGTTTTTGGTAGTCATTTTTATTCTCTCGCCTGGCGATTACGCGGCCTTCTTCGTCATCTGTGCCACCCACTCGCGCGGCGCCATCGGGAAGCCCAGGCGTTCACGGCTCTCAAAATAACTTTGCGCCACCGCGCGTGCCAGATTGCGGATGCGGCCAATGTAGGCCGCGCGCTCGGTCACCGAGATTGCGCCACGTGCGTCCAGCAGGTTGAAGCTGTGCGCGCATTTCAGCACCTGCTCGTAAGCGGGCAGGGCCAACTGCACGTCAATCAGGTGCTTGGCCTGCTTCTCATGCGCGGCGAAGGCAGTGAACAGAAAATCGGCATCGCTGTGCTCAAAGTTGTAGGCCGACTGCTCTTTTTCATTCTGCAGGTACACATCGCCATAACTCATGGTGTCGGTCCACTGCAGGTTGTAGACGTTGTCCACGCCCTGCAGGTACATCGCCAGGCGCTCCAGGCCGTATGTGATCTCGCCGGTGATCGGCCGGCAATCAATGCCGCCCACCTGCTGGAAGTAGGTGAACTGCGTCACCTCCATGCCATTGAGCCAGACCTCCCAGCCCAGCCCCCAGGCGCCCAGCGTGGGGTTTTCCCAGTCGTCTTCCACAAAGCGGATGTCGTTTTTTTTCAGGTCAAAGCCCAGCGCTTCGAGCGAGCCCAGGTACAACTCCAGGATGTTGGCTGGCGCGGGTTTGAGCACCACTTGATACTGATAGTAGTGCTGCAGGCGGTTGGGGTTCTCGCCATAACGGCCGTCTTTTGGGCGGCGGCTCGGCTGCACGTAGGCAGCCTTCCAGGGCTCCGGCCCAAGCGCTCTCAAAAATGTAGCGGTATGCGAAGTACCGGCGCCGACCTCCATGTCATAAGGCTGCAATAACGCGCAACCCTGGGCATCCCAGTAGGACTGCAGTTTCAAAATGATTTGCTGAAAGGTCAACATGAATTGGGGTGCTTGGACGGGCTGCGCCCTGGGGTTCGGAAACAAACACGGCACTGGCTTGTGACACTGTCGTGTAAAACATTGATTTTACGGGGGTTCCAGGGCCGCAGCCTAAGGCCGGGACTGGACCGTGACCTAGCGTTTTCGCAAACCGCGGCGCGCCGCTATCAACACCAGGCCCAGAGCAGCGATCCAGAATGGCCACAGGCCGAAGCGCGACACCCACCAGGCATAGGGCGTAACGCCGTTTCGGCCCTCCACCTCGCCCACCAGAACACCGCGGGTATCGCGCGGCAGCGTCGCTGCGACAACACCCCGGTGATCCACGATGGCCGTCGCACCGGTGTTGGTCGCCATCAGGAAGGGCCGCGCAAACTCCCGGGCCCGCATGCGGGCAATCTGCAAGTGCTGATCCAGCGCCAGCCCCTTGCCGAACCACGCCAGGTTGCTGACATTGACAAAGACAGTCGGCGCCTGCGCCGGGTCGCCAAAGTACGGGCCCAGTTCCTCGCCAAACAAATCCTCGTAGCAGATGTTGGGAGACAGCCTCTGCCCCTGCCACTCAAACGGCGGCTGCACCAGGGCACCACGGTTGAAGTCCCCCAAGGGAATGTTCATCATCTCGGTGAACCAGCGAAACATCGGCGGGATGAATTCGCCAAACGGCACCAGATGGTGCTTGTCGTAACGCCAGGGCTGCGCCAGCCCCGGCTTCAGGCCCACGACCGAGTTGGTGTAGCCCTGCTCATGGTTGCCCAGGGGGGTGCCAATCAAGGCTGCCTGCGGCCCTTTGGCAAAGCGCGCCTGCAGCCCATCCCAATACTCGGGGGGCAGCTGTTGCGGCAATACCGGAATCGCCGTTTCGGGCGCAATCACCAGCGATGCGCTGCTGCCCTGCAGTTGCTCGGCATACCAGCGCAAGGCCAATGGCACGCCGGTGCCGGTTTCGAACTTCTCGTCCTGGGGAATGTTGCCCTGCAAGAGCGCAACGCCGAGACGACCGCTGGATGTCGTCATGTCCGGGGCCAGCATGCGGTACACCGGCGGCAGGCTCAGTACCAGCAAAGCGACGGCCAGGCCCGCCAGTCGCTCAGGCCAGGACGCCCCCTTTGCCAGGCCCGCCAGGGTCATCGCAAGCCACGCCGCCAGCGCACACAAACCATACAGGCCCAGCCACGGCGCGTAAGCCGCCAGCACGCCATCCACATGGGCATACCCGGCAGCACCCCAGCCAAAGCCGGTCAACCAGGTGCCACGCGCCAGCTCGGCCAGCAACCAGAATGCCGCAAAAACAATAGCAGAAAGTATTTTGTTTTCAGGGGCCAGCGCCACAAAAGCCCCACAAGCTGCGGCATAGAACAAGGCCAGCAAGCCAGCCAGTGCCAACACGGCCACTACGGCCAGCAAGGCCGGCAATCCGCCATAGGTATGCATGGCGATAAAGGTCCACCAGAAGCTGCCCGCCAACCAGGCGGTAGCGAACAACCAGCCATACCCGACGGCGAGTCGCGCGCCGCCAGTGCGTCCGCGGCTTGGGGTCAGCAGCCATGCCAGCAAACCCAAAGCCAACAGTTGGAGCCACCAGACCGATTGGCCCGCGTTCAAGCCACCCCAGAAAAAAGAAAAATTCAGCGCCTCAAAAGGCCAGGCCATACTGGCCGCCTGCGCGCAACCCGCCAGCAGGGCCAGCGCAGCGCGCCACCAGGACGCCCCCTCAAACAGCCTCATCGGCCGCCGGTGAAACCTTGAACCATTTCACGGCACCGCCCTTGGTGTGCAGCACCACAAAGTCCAGCCCCGCAATGGTGTGGCGCTCGCCACGCTTGGGTACGTGCCCCATCTCATGGGCAATCAGGCCTCCGATGGTGTCAAACTCATCCTCGGGGTCCGCGGCGGACAGCTTGACGCAGAACACATCGTTGACCCGGTCAATGGAGGTATCCCCGCTGACGCGGTAAGTGCGGTCCGCCAGCCCAAAGATATCGCCCTCGTCTTCGTCAATGTCAAACTCATCCTCGATCTCGCCGACGATTTGCTCCAGCACATCCTCAATCGTGATGAGCCCCGCCACACGGCCAAATTCGTCGATCACGATGGCCTGGTGGTTGCGGTTGCCGCGAAAATCGCGCAGCAAATCGTTCAGTCCCTTGGTCTCGGGAATAAAAACAGCGGGGCGCAGCAGGGCCCGGATATTGAGCTCCGGCGCGCGCTGGAGCTTGAGCAGGTCCTTGGCCATCAGGATGCCAATGATGTTCTCGCGCTCACCCTCGTACACCGGGAAGCGGGAATGCGCCGTGTCGATCACGCCATGCATCAACACATCGTAGGAGTCCCCAATATTGACCATGTCCATGCGCGTGGCGGGCACCATCACTTCGCCGGCGGTCATGTCCGCCATGCGGATCACACCTTCGAGCATGACGCGCGATTCGGCGCCAATGATGTTGTTTTCTTCGGCCTCGGCCAGGGTTTCAATCAACTCAGCCGCGGAATCGGGCCCGGGATGAAGAAACTCCGCCAGTTTTTGCAGGAACGTGCGCTTGTCTTCCCTGTCAGGAAGTCGCGCGGGTTGGGTGTCTGACACAGCCAGGTAAGCAGGACATGCAGTTGTTTACGACCCTCTAGGATAGCGGATCGCCATGACCGGCGGATGTCGGCCCGCTGAACGGTGTTATTTGGGGCTGATCTGTTGCGCGTCCTGCGCATCACGGCGGATGGCTTGTACCTCGGCCATCACATCCCAAAACTGCTTGACCTGAACCTTGATCTGGTAATCGGTCTGCGCCATGTGCTCAGCCACCAGCTCCGACAATCGGGTATCCAATGTCGCCGGTGGCAGATGCAAAAGCGCCTCAGACTCAGACCCGTCCCGCTCCACCTTGGCCCCGGCATTTCGGGCAATTTTCAACATGGCGGTGTTTTCGCTCAGGGCGTGGATCAACATGCGGTGCACGCCCTCATTGCGCGCGTGCATCGCAGCCCGGTCAAACAGGCGGGCACCATAGCCCCGCCCGCGAGCCGATTTGGATACGGAAACACCAAACTCGGCGCAGGCATCCGCCACGGTGCTGTCCGGTTCAAAAGCCAGATGCGCCATGGCAATCAGCTCCAGGCGCCGGTTGTAAATACCAAAGATTTCGTCGCGCTCGAAGTTCAGGCCGTCGACATAACGCTGAATTTGCTCATCAGTCGCCGCAAAGCCAAAGCGCAGGTAGCGATCGTGCACATCCAGAGCCAGCAAATGCAGGGCGATGCGCTCGCGATGGTTCGCCCCCAGAGAACGGATTGGCACCAGAACCGGCGGCACCTTCGACTTCGCAGACGACGGGTCATCTTCCGCTGGCGGGCGCAACAGCCCCTTGCCAGCGTCCAGCGATGCCTTGATCAAAGCTTTGGTTTCAATCATGACTCCAACTATAAGGGTTTTCCCTAGGTGAAGCCACCCAATCCCAACATTAACTTACAAAGGCAATGCCATCGTCGCTTTCACACGCGCCAAAACAACGCTGGCTCGGCCATCTTGAACGCTGGAATGCTTGAACAGCATACCCATAACATAATGCAAGCGCACACTCACATTATGTGCCACCCAACTGGAGACAAACGACATGTGGGACAACCCGATGGGAACCGATGGCTTTGAGTTCATCGAATACGCCGCCCCCGACCCCGCCGCCATGGGCGCCCTGTTTGAACGCATGGGCTTCAGGCCCGTGGCCAGACACCGGCACAAAAACGTCACCCTGTACCGACAGGGCGGCATCAACTTCCTCATCAACGCCGAGCCGGACTCGTTTGCCCAGCGCTTTGCGCGCCTGCACGGACCCAGCATTTGCGCTATCGCCTTTCGCGTGCAGGACGTCAAGGCCGCGTATGAACGCGCGCTGGACCTGGGTGCCTTTGGCTATGCAGGCAAGGTGGGCCCGGGCGAGCTCAACATCCCGGCCATCAAGGGCATTGGCGATTCGCTGATCTATCTGGTGGACCGTTGGCGCGGCAAGAATGGCGCCAAAGAGGGCGACATTGGCAACATCGGCTTCTTCGACGTGGACTTCGAAGCCCTGCCCGGCATTGAGGCGTCAGAGGCCTTGAACCCGGTCGGCCACGGCTTGACCTACATCGATCACCTCACCCACAACGTGCACCGCGGCCGCATGGCCGAGTGGGCTGATTTTTATATGCGTCTGTTCAACTTTCGCGAGGTGCGCTACTTCGATCTGGAAGGCCAGAGCACCGGCGTCAAAAGCAAGGCCATGACCAGCCCTTGCGGCAAAATCCGCATCCCCATCAATGAAGAGGGCAACGACAAGCCGGGGCAGATTCAGGAATACCTGGACCGTTACCACGGCGAAGGCATCCAGCACATCGCGCTGGGCTCCAGCAACTTGTTGGACACCGTGGACGCCCTGCAGATGAGTGGTGTCAAACTGCTGAGCACCAGCGACACCTATTACGAGTTGCTGGACAAGCGCATCCCCAACCATGGCGAAGACGTGACCGCGCTGCAGCAACGCAACATCCTGCTCGATGGCAAACCGGGCGAACTGCTGCTGCAAATTTTCAGCGAGAACCAGCTCGGCCCCATCTTCTTTGAGTTCATTCAGCGCAAGGGCAACGAAGGCTTTGGCGAGGGCAACTTCAAGGCCCTGTTCGAGACCATGGAGCTGGACCAGATACGCCGCGGTGCGCTGACGGCATGACTGCGCCGGATTTCACACCGCTGTATGCGCAAGTTCAAGGTCTGAGCGATCTGCCAGCCAAGGCCACACTACCCGAAGACCTGTTGTTCAAGCGATGACACCTGGGGAGGGGGCGGCGACCGGGTTCCCGGCAAAAAGCGGGGCACGAGCCCGCGCTTAATCCTCGTGCTTCGTGCGCTTACGGGTTGCAGCCGTGTATTGCCCCGACTCGGCAGGCGCGTCGTCCACCTCAACCCGAATCGTCTTGCGGTAGCCCGCCCAATCGGCTTCGGACATGGCGGGTTCACCGTTGGCCAGGAGACCCATTCCTTCACGGTCCTCATAGCGGTGCGCGGCATCGCCATAGGTGCCGCGCATCAAGGGTTGAATTTGAAACAGGGGCACGCCCTTTGGAATTTCGATCGGCACATCGGTGGCGATCAACTGGATGTTGGTGAATAGCGGGAATGGATGGAAAGAGTCCGACTCCACCAAACCTTCAGAACACGAATAAAGATGGCTGCCACGGACATTGGCGACCGGTCGCACCAGCACACTCCAGCCAGGACGCGTGCCGCAAAGCAAGCCTGACCAAATCTGCACAATGCCCCGCACCGGAAGGCAAGACAGAAATGGCGGGGCCAAACCCTGCATCTCTTCGGGCGCATTCGCGTCCCAATATTCCGCAAACCCTGGCAGGTAAGCTTTGGACAGCGGCACCCATTCGTCATCCTGCTTGAAAAAAACGTCCGCCCCGTTCCACTTCAAAAAGATGTCCTCAGGCGGGAATATGTACCAACCAAATGAAGACGCCATGCGCATCGGCTCACAATGGCGAAACGCCATGGTGGGCATGATACCCATGGCCGATTTGTCCGCCCGCATCGGGGGGATTGCGGCCGGATAGACCCGGTGAAACGTTACCGTTACGTCATCATCGCTTGGTGTATCCGGCTGCATAGGCTATTGGCCTCCCATCAAAGCAAAATCAACCCGCGTTCTTTTGCAGATGTGCCCTGACAGTGGGCGACACAAAGCCAGAACCCATTTGCACAACCTTCTTCTGCACATGCGCCTTGACGGCTGGCGTCACAAATCCGCCAGCGCCCATTTGCACGACCTTCGTCTGTGTGTTGGCCGCGATTGCGGGGGAAATTGCCTTGTCACCGGTCTGTACTTTTTGCATTGCATGCTCCTGTCATTGTTGAATGATGGTCGCCCGAGCGGACAACCGCGCTGAATATAGCAGACGATGTCTGGCACAGCGCTTGCGCACCTTGCATGGGTACACTGCGGGCTGACCATCGGCCAAGGCACCATGCGCACATACTCTTCAACCGCCGCCCCCAACCCAGCCACGAGCGGCTGGCAGACCCACCTGGCCCTGGTCGCCTTCATCCTGCTTGTGGCCAGCTCGCCCGCAGTGACCCGACTAGCGGTCACCAAGACGCTGACCCCTTATGACTTGATCCTGATGCGCTGCGGCATCGGCGGGCTCATCCTTTTGCCTTATTTCTTGATGCATCTGCGCGAGATGTCGCGCCGCCTGCTGGTCGTGGGTTTTCTTCTGGCATTTTTCCAGGGCTGGGGCACCCACCTGACAACCGTTATCGGCCTGCAGTTTGCGCCGGCGGCCCACGCATCGGCCTTGGGGCCTGGCTTTATTTCGGTATGGGTGGCGGTGTGGGCGTGGTTGTTCTACCGGCAGCCACCATCGCGAATTCAGTTGACCAGCTTGGCACTGATAGCGCTGGGCGCCGTCGTGCTGTTGCTAAATTCCAGCGGCGCAGCGTTCACGCCACAAACAGTGTTGGGCGACCTGCTTTTTCTCTGTGCTTCTGCGTTTGGCGCTATCTACCTTGTGTACATTCAAAAAAATCAGGTGCCGCCAATGCAAGGCGCGGCGATGGTTGCGGTGTATTCAGGCTTGGTGGTGGTGCCCTGGTATATGGCCTCGCCCCTGCAAAGCAGAATCATGGACACACCGGTGCCCGAGTTGATCATTCAGGTGCTGTATCAAGGTGTGGGGGCTGGCGCTTTGTTTGTGGCACTGCTGGGTTTTATCGTTGTGAGAATGGGCAGCCAGCGCTTTAGCATGGTGGTGGCTTGCGTGCCGATCCTGGCCCTCTTGTTCGGCCGCTGGATTGCCGGGGACGGTATCAGCATGGTGGAATGCGTGGCCATAGGCCTGGTTTCAACGGGCGTTCTTTATGGCGCCTGCGCGAATTTCAGCTTGTACAAAGCTGCCGCCAACTGACTGCGCAAGACGGGCTGTGCAAGGGCTTTTTTCAGCGTTGATACAACAGTGTGGAGATCGATGCGCATACTGATGCATGAGTGTCACACCGCCTGCCAATACTTCCGCCAGAATGGAAGGTTGTCCCAATCAATCAAGATGCAATGACGCCCCCTGCGACGGACCTGCCCAACTTCCAGCCCCGGCACACCAAAGTGCTGATGGTGATGGACGTGGTGGAGTCGGTGCGCTTGATGGAGCTGGACGAAGACGACTTTGTGCAGCGCTGGCGCGAGCTGGTGGCACAGGCCGAGCACCACATCCTGCCGCAGCATGGCGGGCGCATTGTCAAAAGCCTGGGCGACGGCCTGATGCTGGAGTTTGCCAGCGCGCAGGGCTGCTCCAAAGCCGCTTTTGAGTTGCAGGGCTATAGCCAGCAGGCCAACCAAGGCATTGCCTCCGAGCGAAAAATGCACCTGCGCATGGGCGCGCACGTGGCGGAGTTCGTCAGCGACCAGCATGATATTTATGGCAGCGATGTCAACCTGACCGCCCGCCTGTGTTCCCTCGCCGGCCCGGACGAGCTGGTGGTGTCCGCCGATCTGCGCGACGGCTTGACCGCAGCACTGGACGCCGACATTGAAGACCTGGGCGAATGCCACCTCAAGCACGTCAAAGAACCGGTGCGCACCTACCGGGTGGGGCCGGTGGGGCATGCGCCGGTGATACCGTCGAACAAGACTTTGGCACCAGACTTCCGGCCCACCATTGCCGTGATTCCGTTTGAAGCGCGCAGCAACGAGCCTGAGCATTTTGTGATTGGCGAGCTGATTGCCGATGGTGTCATTGGGCAACTTTCGCGTAGCCCGGACCTTCGCGTCATCTCACGCCTGTCCACCACCGCATTCCGGGGACGAGCCGGCGCCATGCCAGAAGTCGAGTCGCGGCTGGATGCCTCGTTCGTGCTGTCGGGCAGCTACATCGCCAGCGGCGGCAAGATTTTGATCATGGCGGAGCTGGCGGACACACGCAACAACGAAATCATCTGGGCTGATCGTGTGTCAGGGGAGACATTTGATTTATTGCAGACCCAGAGCGAACTACTCAATGGGATTGCTGCAGCAACATCGCGCGCGCTACTCGATGCGGAGGTTCAGCAAGCCCTGGTGCAGCCGATGCCACGACTGGACAGCAGTTCTCTGCTGCTGGGCGGTATTTCAATGATGCATCGTTCGTCTGTACGCGACTTCGACCGCAGCCGCTTGACCCTGGAAGCATTGATAGAACGGCATGGCCGCATCGCAACCCCGAGGGCTTGGCTAGCCAAGTGGCACATCATGCGGGTCATCCGGGGGTTGAGCGATGCGCCTGGAAAAGACACCCAGTTGGCTCTTGATCAAACTAAACGAGCGCTCGACATTGAACCGGGCAACGCACTAACGCTTGCCATTGAAGGACATGCACATTGTCAATTGCTCGGGAACATAGAACTAGCAAATCAAAGACTTCAGCAATCAATGGCTTCAAACCCAAGCGAACCAATGGCATGGTTATTCAAGAGCGTTCTTTCCACTATGTGGGGTGCGCCAAGAGACGCGGTTGTTGAGGTTGAGTATGCCAATGCACTATCGCCTATTGACCCACTTAAATACTACTTCGACATGCTTTTGTCGGCGGCACTATTGACGGTCAATGAACAGGCTCAGGCAATTGCATTTGCTCGGCAATCCTTGAGAGCAAATCGACATCACGCTCCAACCTTGCGAGTACTTCTCACTGCGCAAGTAGAAGCCGGATTGGTAGGCGAGGCGCGTACCACGTTGAACTCTCTGTTACAAGAAACACCAGGACTGACAATTGCAAGCTATCTTGCGATTGGAAGCGCTAGCAGCGTCACGCGACAACGTTGCGTGATCGCGTTGCGCGCATTGAATCTCGCGGAAAATTAGTTTCAACAATTTAAAAGGAAAATGATATGAGCGGTGGGTATAGCGGTGGGTATAGCGGTGGGTATAGCGGCGGGTATAGCGGCGGGTATAGCGGCGGGTATAGCGGCGGGTACGCCATGGACCCGGCCGTAGAAGCGCATGCCCTGTCCACAAACCGCGCTGCCCTGGTAGGCCCCTTCCAGGGCGCTACCCTCCCCGCCACCCTGCCCACGCCGCTGGACAAAGCCGAACGCCTGGCCGACTGGGCCGTCGGTCCGCGCATGGCGGTGTGCGAGCTGGAGTTGTTGTCCGGCCTGCATTTCAACGTCAACCAGGCCAAAACCTCGATGACACTGGGCTTTGTGGACCTGGGCAAGAAGCCGCTCAAAGACCTGGCGCTGGCGCGGCTGGTGCGCCCCACCGAGAAAATCTTCAAGCAGCAGTTGGACCTGGTGGCCAACTATGCCGAGCTGCGCGAGGACCGGGGCGCTGAAATTCTGGCGCAAGTCAATGGCGGGGGCGCCTTCTGGGCCTCCATCATCGGCTTGACGGCGCACCGCCACAAATACACGCTGGAGCTGCTGGACCTGGCCATGTCCTTGGCGACGCACGTCGAGATGCGCTTCAAGCACGGTTTTGCCTGCCAGCGTCCGGTCGATCTGTCACCCCAAATCCAGCCGATGATCCCCACACCCGGCCACGCCAGCTGGCCCAGCGGCCACGCCACCGAAGCCTATCTGACTTGCGCACTGCTGCAATCGCTGTTGCCGCACGGCGGCAAGTACCGCGAGCAATTGGAGCGGCTGGCCGCGCGCATTGCCGTCAACCGCACAGTCGCCGGCCTGCACTACCCGGTAGACAGCGCGGTGGGGCGCCTGCTGGGCACGGTGCTGGCCGATTTCATGGTGGCACGCTGCACCACCGCCAAGCTGCACGAGCGCGGCTTTGATGGCCGCAAGTTCCACGATGCCAAGGGCCATGTGATCGACTTTGACCCACGGGTCTCCATGGCCGACAACCAGAGCGGCTACTACGAACTGATGGCCGGCAGCCATGCGGTCGCCGCCTCGCCCTTGCTGAATTTCATGTGGACCCAAGCCGCTGCGGAATGGGCTCCCCTCCAATAAGGCGCCACCATGCACTGGACTCCTCTGCCCCAAGGGGGCTTTACCGGCATCAACTGGGCCGTACCAGGCGCCACCGCAGGTTTTGACCCCTACCTGATCTGGGCCGAAGCCGACAACTTTGCCGGCTATGGGCTGAGCAAGCCGCCCAAGTGGCTGCCGCTGCTGGTCGAGCTGGCGCCCGGCGTCAGCGTAGCGCAGTTGCTGGCGGCAGCCTCACCCGTGTGGCTGTATGTGCCACCGGTGTACACCTCAGCCACCGCACCTACCGGGCTGCGTTATTGCACGGCACGGGTGCGACCGGCTTTCTTCAAGCACATCCAGCCCGGGGGCAGTTTGCACGCACTGGTGCAGCGCTTTGAGTTGGGGCTGCCCGCTGGCCACCATGCCGACGACCCGACCGCGCCCACCACATCCAGCCAGGCCAAGCCGCCGGCCTTGCTGGATGGCAAGGTGATGGGCCTGATTGACGGTGGCCTGGCTTTTGCACAGGCCAATTTCCTGCGCAAGGGCAAGACACGCATCCAGCACTTTTGGCGGCAAGACCACAAGGGCGTGGGCCAGACGCCCACTGACCTGAACTACGGCCATGCGCTGACGGCGGCCGACATCGACCAGGCCATGCAGAACAACACCTATGGCGGCCTGGTGGACGAGACGGCGGTGTACACCCATTTCAAGATGGGCATGGAACTGAACAAGCGCGTGAACCACGGCACCCATGTGCTGGACATTGCCTGCGGCCCACGCACAGTGCTGGCCCAGATAGCGGGCGCGCCGCCCCACCCCGATGCGCCACCCAGTTGGGCCCAGGCGGACGACGAGGCCAGCCGCTGCGATATCGTGGCCGTACAGCTGGACTGGGACACGGTGCTGGACACCTCGGGCGGCTCGATGAATGTGCACATCATGGACGGCCTGATGTTCATCCTGGCACGCTGCACCGCCAAGGCCAAAGTGGCCGTGAACCTGAGTTGGGGCACGCTGGCCGGGCCACATGACGGCAGCTCGGTGCTGGAGGCGGCGATGGACCAGCTCATCACCCTGAAAGCCGGGCACCTGCAAATCGTTCTGCCCGCCAGCAACAGCTACCAGAGCCGCACGCATGCCAACACAACGCTATCAAAAGGTGAGCAAATTACACTTGATTGGCGGGGGCAAGCGGCCGATTTGACTCAAAATTTTCTGGAACTGTGGCTCCCTGCCGGGGCGCAAGGCATTGCCGTGCAACTGACGCCACCGGGGCAACCCAGCCTGCCGCCCCTCAAATGGGGCGAGTCTGGCACCTGGAACACAGCGGATGGCAAGCCCCTGTGTGCACTGATTTATCCACAGCGTGTGGCGATCGGTGCCCACGGCACCTGTGCCTTGATCGCCGTGGCCCCGACATTGGCCTTTGACAAGAAGACGGCCACCGCGCCCAGCGGCGTGTGGCAGGTGACGATCAGCAACACCCAGGCAGGCAAGGTAACGGTAGACGCCTATGTGGAGCGGGATGACCAGATCATCGGGGTGCAAACAGGTGCCGAGCAATCGCACTTTGAAGACCGCTGGTATGACACCAGTGGCAACCCGGGCTCGTTTGTGGATCACCCGGACAACCCTTCGCCCATTCGGCGCAGCGGTAGTTTCAACAGCATTGCCACAGGGGCCAAAACCATCTCGGTGGGCGGCGTGCGTGTAACGGGCTCGACCTGGGCACACTATTCGCCGCGCAAGCCAGACCCCGATGCCACGCGACCCGAGCGGCCGGGCATCGTCAAGGTGCCGGACATGCAGGCTTGCAGTGATGAAAACCCGATACTGCTGGGCTTGAAGGCGGCGAGCACGCGCAGCGGCGGTGTGGCGCGTTTGGTGGGCACCAGTGATGCAGCGCCGCAAATCACCCGCAAGGTCTTCAACGCGCTGTAAAAAGCGAGGGCGCGCCTACCAGTTCGCCGGTAGCTTGCTGAGCAGCGTCAGGCGCTTGATACCGAGCTGGATATAGCCACCTTTTTCAAGATCTTTCAGCAAACGACTCACCATCTCGCGGGAGGCGCCGACTCGGCTGGCGATGTCCTGGTGGGTGATGGCGGTGATTTCAACCGGCTGCTCCGGGCTGCCCGGACCGCCGTAACTCTCCAGCAGGACCGACACGCGCCCGTACACATCCATCAGCGCCATGCTGCGGGCAGATTCCGTGGCGTTGCGGGCGCGCCGGATGACCTGGGCCACGAGGTCCATCGCAAAGCCGGGCTCCTGGTCCAGATGATCGCGCACGGCGGCGCGGGTCACCACGGCGCAGGTGCAGGACTCAAGTGTCACGACCGAGGCCGAACGGGGTCCACCATCCAGTGACATTTCGCCAAAATAGTCGCCTGCATGGATATGGCCAAAGGTGATTTCCCGGCCATCAAGATCGGATGCGAACACGCGAACATGGCCCTTGGTCAGCACAAACAGGGTGTCGCCGGCATCGCCTTCGGACACGATGATGGTGTTCTTGGCGTAGCTGCGCAGCGTGCCACGCTGCGCCAGGCTGCGTAAAGCCGGGCTCAAGGTAGAGAGTGTTTTTTCCTGAATTGCGGCTTGGCGTGAGGCGGTCATAGAAGTGTGTGGGGCGAACTGCCGCACTCTAGCATGACCGTGTTTTCCGGCTTGTGCCGCAGGCGTCAGGCCAGGGTGAGCGCCTTGCCCGACAGGCGCTGGGCCAGCCCTTGCGCCAAACGGTTCACCGTGCCGTAGATCGACAGCTGCGGATTGGCGCCAATACTGGTCGGAAAAATGGAGCCGTCGTGAATCGACAGGTTGTCCAACTGCCAGTGCAAGCCGTTGGGGCGTGTAACGCCAAGCTTTTCGCTGCCGGCCATGCCGCAACCGCCCATCACATGCGCACTGACGACCTTGGTCAGCAAGGGTTTCATGGGCAGCGCATCGACAGCTTGCTTGGCCTCGGTCCAGCCGGTGTACGGGCGTGCCATTTCATGCAGGGGCAAGACCTGGCGGGCACCTGCGGCAAACTGGATTTCCATCATGGCCAGCAAGGCACGGCGCGCGCCCTCCATGACAAAGTCGGTCAGCGGGTAGTCCAGCAAGGCCGAGCCATCGGCGCGCAGCTTGACTCGTCCGCCAGCGGCCTGCTCGTGAAAACCGTCACGCAACAGGGCCAGCAGCACATGGGTGTGAGGAAACTTGGCCAGCAAATCCGCCTGTGCCTGCCCGTAACCCGACACAGTGGAGGCAAAGATGACCGGATGCAGCGGCGGCGCTTCGAGCTTGAAACCGATCGGTCCGTCAATGGGCTGGGTGTCCATGAAGTGGTCGGTGTAGATGGTTTGCGGCGCCCCGGCCCAGGCCTGCACCCTTTGCTCCATGATGGCCGCTGACATGACCACTGGATGCAAAAAGGTACGTGTGCCCAGGCGACCATGCGGGTCAGGAGCATGCGAACGCAGCAGCAAGGCTGCCGAGTTGATGGCGCCAGCTGACAGCACAAAGTGCTCTGCTACGATTGTTGTAGCTGACGAGACAGCCTCCACGGAGGCCCCATTGGGTTTTACGGCCACACACTTCACTGATTGCACGCGCCCATTGGCCAGCTCGAAAGTCTGGGCCCGCGTTTCCACCAGCAAAGTTGCGCCCAGATCCAGCGCGGCGGGGATGGTGGTGACCAGCATCGATTGCTTGGCGTTGGTCGGGCAGCCCATGCCGCAGGAACCCAAGTTCCAGCAGCCCTTGACGTTGCGCGAAATGGCTGCTGCCGGGATGCCCAGCTTGGCCGCGCCACGGCGCAGCAGATCGTTGTTTTCGTTCGGGGGCGTCAGCCAGGTGCCAATGTTGAGCCGTGTTTCAGCTTGCTGAAAGTAAGGTGCAAGGGCATCGCTGGTGTAGTCGCTCAGTCCAAAGTGCTGCTGCCAGTAGTTCAAGGTACTGGCGGGCGTCCTGAACGAGCTGGTCCAGTTAACCGTGGTGGAGCCGCCTACGCATCGCCCCTGCAGGATGGTGATGGCTTTGTCTTCGGTCTTGCGACCGGCGCTTTCCTGGTACAGCGAGGGGTAGGCTTCGGCCTCTTTCTGATTGAAATCGGTGCTGCTTTTCAGCGGCCCTTCTTCGACCATGACAACCTTCAAGCCGGCCCGTGTGAGCAGTTCAGCGGTGATGCCGGCCCCGGCGCCCGAGCCAATGATGGCAACATCACAAGTGATTTTTTCGGGAAGCACACCATGGGCACCGCCCAACACCTTCCAGCCACGTTTCAATCCCTCGCGGATCGGATCCTGCAAACTGCTCATGAAATGACTCGTTTTCGATTTAGATGGTGACGGGGCCGGGATAGCCCAGCACAGACCAGGTACTGGCATCCGAAAAGTAAGCTGCGCCCACGATGTCGTGTAGTGCGTGGTAGCTTTGCTGGCGCAGCGCCAGACGCGACATGCGCATGGACTGCAGGGCCTCTTGCACCGCCCCAATGCTGGCGTCAGGCCAGTCCGTAGCCAGCCCGGCCAATGTGCGTCGGCCAAGGCCCGTGGCCAGCAGGCCCAGCAATTGAGATAGTTCGGCCTGTACGTGCGGCGGAAATGCCTGCACCATGGCGTCGATGCGTTGCAGCATGCCAGCGAGGGCCAACTGCTTCTCGGTGGCGGCCGCCGGAAGCGTGCCCTGCAAGATGGCGCTCGCCACACTGGAAAACAATGCCCGGCCAGCGGCTGTCAACTTGCCTTGCTGCAGACCAGGTTGCAACAAGGTGCTGGCGCCACCAGCCACGATCAGCACGGCAATGGACGTGGCGCCCAATTTGAGCAGTGTTCTTCTTTGCATCTTGAGAATATCGCACGCAACTGCACACCATCTGTAGGGCGCCGCACCTAGATAGACTTGGGGTTTATATGGACGCTAAAACAATTATTCGAGATGCAGTGGAGCGGGTTATGACGCTTCGCAAAACTGCTGCAGCAACGCCCGGACTGGCCCAGGCCGTGAGCGAGGTCAAGCATTTCCAGGCACGGCGATTCAAGGGCACTTACGCCGACATGCTTGGCTCAAGCCAGTACAAGCCAGCGGCACTCTTTTTTCTGGAGGAGCTGTACAGCGAGAAGGACTATTCGAGCCGCGATGCC
This sequence comes from Rhodoferax sp., assembly GCF_018780565.1. Lineage (GTDB taxonomy): Bacteria > Pseudomonadota > Gammaproteobacteria > Burkholderiales > Burkholderiaceae_C > Rhodoferax. The sequence goes on along the minus strand of NZ_JADMJN010000003.1, from coordinate 3,272 downwards.
CAGTTTGCACGTATCGCAGGGGCACTGGAACGCATATTTCCGGAGCAGGTGGTCCAGACGGCGGTATCGCTAGCTCGCTTGCACCGCCTGACGGAAGAACTTGATCTGGCCATGGGTCAATGCTGGCTGAACAGCGGCAAGGGCCATGAGGTGGCCCGCTATGTGGCAGCGTGGCGAGAAGTAGACCGCCGCGCAGATCGCCAGACCCAGGTAGAAACCGTGATGAGCGTTGGCCATGAGTTGGATCGACTCACTCGCATGCCGGGTTTGCGCTTGATGTTGAAGATGATGCGCAGTCCGGCCAACCTGGCGGGACTGGGAGCCTTGCAGCGATTCCTGGAGTCCGGCTTTGACACGTTTGCCGCGATGGGGCGCAAGGGCGATGGGGCCACCTATTTTCTGTCAACGGTGCAGGCGCGTGAACGGGCCTTGATCGCGCTGCTTTTCGAAGGAAACTCTGTCGCCTGCGAGACCAACCTGGCTCAAATACTGGGAGAACCCCCGATAGCCCCGGCAGGCAATGCGCGGGCACAATAGTCACAAAGACAAGGAGTTTCCATGGAAAAAATCTGGCTCAAGAGTTACCCCGAAGGCGTTCCCGCCGAGATCAATCCCGAACAATACCGCTCGTTGACGCATTTGCTGGAGGAGTCCTTCCAGAAGAATGCCGCCAAACCTGTCTCGGTCTGCATGGAAAGCTGGATGACCTACGGTCAACTTGACAAGCTGTCGGCGACCTTTGGCGCCTGGCTTCAAAGCAAAGGGCTAGAGCCCGGCGCCCGGGTGGCGATCATGCTGCCCAACGTACCCCAATTCCCTGTGACCATGGCTGCAATCCTGCGCGCTGGTTACACCTGTGTGAATGTGAATCCGCTCTACACCGCGCGTGAGTTGGAGCACCAGTTGAAAGACTCGGGCGCTACGGCCATTGTCGTTCTGGAAAACTTTGCCGCGACACTGGCCGAGGTCATTGACAACACCCAGGTCAAGCATGTTGTCGTTGCATCCATGGGCGATTTGCTGGGCTCACTGTATGGGCGATGGATCAGCTTCGCGGTCAGGCACGTGGCGCGGATCGTCCCCCCCTACAAGTTGATTCTGACCGGCGGAAGGACCGCAATCTCTTTCAGGCAGGCCCTCGCAGAGGGCTCATCCAAACCCTTCAAGTCGGCACCCAGCACGCTGGATTCGATTGCATTTCTTCAGTACACCGGCGGCACAACGGGCCTAAGCAAGGGCGCAGTACTCACTCATCGCAATATCGTGGCCGCCGTTTTGCAGGCTGAGTCCTGGTTCACGCCGGCACTGACGCGCATCGGTGATGTCAGCAAAACCAACACCATTGCAGCACTGCCGCTGTATCACATCTTTGCGCTGACAGTGTCGCTTCTGGCTATCCGCTGGGGCGCACACCTTACCCTGATACCCAACCCGCGTGATATCGGTGGGTTCATCAAAACGCTCAAGAAACGACCATTCCATTTGCTACCAGCCGTGAATACCTTGTTCAATGCGCTGTTGCAGCACCCGGACTTTAAAACCGTTGACTTCTCTCACCTGTGTGTTTCACAGGCTGGCGGCATGGCTGCATCGGCGGGTACCGCCAAACACTGGCTGGAAGCGACGGGATGTCCGATGGTCGAGGGCTGGGGCATGAGCGAGACTTGTGCCATCGGCACCAACAATCCGGTTCTTACCAAGGAATTTTCAGGCACCATTGGATTGCCACTGCCCAGTATTGACATTGCCATCAAAGACGACGACGGACATTCCCTGCCCCAAGGCCAGTCCGGCGAGATCTGCATTCGCGGCCCCAATGTCATGACGGGTTATTACAAACAGCCCGAAGAAAACAGGCACGCCTTCACGGCGGATGGTTTCATGCGCACCGGTGACGTAGGCATCATGGATGCACGCGGATACACGAAGATTGTCGACCGCAAGAAGGACATGATTCTGGTCAGTGGTTTTAACGTCTTCCCCAGTGAGCTGGAGAATGTCATTTCCCTGTGCAACGGTGTTGTCGAATGCGCAGTCATTGGCGTTCCCGATGAAAAACAAGGTGAAGCCATCAAGGTTTTCGTTGTGCGCGATGACCCACACCTGACCGAAGAAGATGTCGCCAAGTACTGCCAGCAGCATTTGACCGGCTACAAACGCCCAAGACATATCGAGTTCCGTGACGATTTGCCTAAGTCGAATGTGGGCAAAATTCTGCGCCGCGAACTGCGTGTCGAAGCTTAAGTCACCTGCCGGGAGCTACCGTGGCTAACCGGCCATCGCTCCCGCCTGGACTTACCGTATTTGAGCGTGGCTGGCTGTCGTCCAACAATATTCTGATTTGTGGGGAGCAGTCTTGCGCACTGATCGACAGTGGGTACGCGACTCATGCCGAGCAAACCGTTGCGCTGGTTGACTCTGCGCTGGCCGATCGGTCACTTGATTTGCTGGTGAACACCCACTTGCACAGTGACCACTGTGGCGGCAACGCTGCGCTACAAGAAAGATACCCCGCTCTGCAAACTTTGATCCCCCCCGGTTTGTCCGAGTACGTACGTAACTGGGACCCCGTCGCACTGACATTTGAGCCCACAGGTCAACTTTGCCCTCAATTTGGCTTTGACTCCGTCCTCGTACCAGGCTCTGAGATGGCGTTGGGAGACCTCCATTGGGAGGTTCACGCCGCCCCGGGACACGACTCGCACTCAGTCATTTTGTTTGAACCAAGGTCCCGAACACTGATTTCGGCTGATGCACTCTGGGAAGTGGGATTTGGTGTGGTTTTTCCTGAGTTGGAAGGTGATGCCGCATTCCACGAAGTCGCACAAACCATTGATCTGATCGAATCGCTATCGCCTCAGATCGTGATTCCTGGCCACGGCTCTCCATTTTCCGACGTCGCCAAGTCCATTGATACAGCGCGCAAACGACTGGATGGGTTCATGGTTGCGCCTGATAGACATATCAGATACGCAGCCAAAGTGCTGGTCAAGTTCAAACTTCTTGAGTTTCAAAACATAGAACTCTCGGCGCTCATCGCCTGGGCAACTTCAACGCCCTATTTCGTAACAATCTACAAACAGAACTTCGCGGAAGTTGACTTTCCCGCTTGGATCGAATATCTCGTGACAGAACTGATCAAGTCTGGAGCTGCGTCGCGTGACGGAACTCTGATTCATAACATCTGAAGTTCGAATTTTTCTTCAAATCGCAAACGAAAAAAAACGCCCCATCGCTTGATGGGGCGCTTTCCGGTTTAATAGCCTGACGAT
>NZ_JADMJN010000014.1 GCF_018780565.1 Rhodoferax sp. | reverse complement strand
CGTCCCAGACCCAGAAGCCGATGCCCACGCCGCCGGTCAGCATCTCGGCCGCCACAATCACCAGCCAGGCGGTGCCCACCGCCAGGCGTACCCCGGTCAGCATATAGGGCAGCACCGAGGGGAACAGGATCTTGGTGACGATCTTCCACTCGGAGAGGTTCAGCACCCGGGCCACGTTCATGTAGTCCTGCGGCACTCGTTGCACACCCACCGCGGTGTTGATGATCATGGGCCAGATCGAGCAGATGAAGATGGTCCAGATGGCGGCCGGGTTGGCGCCCTTGAAGATCAGCAAGCCAATCGGCAGCCAGGCCAGGGGTGAGACAGGGCGCAGCAGGCTGATCAGCGGGTTGAACATGCGGCTCATGAACTCAAAGCGGCCGATCACGAAACCAGCGGGTATGCCCACCGCGGCTGCCAGACCGAAGCCCAGGGCCACGCGCTCCAGCGACATCAGGATGTTCCAGCCCACGCCCTGGTCGTTCGGACCCTTGCGATAGAAGGGGTCGGAAAATATGAGCACCGCCTGTTTGAAGGTTTCCAGCGGCGAGGGGATGCTGCTGGCGGTCGAGATGGAGATCAGCGCCCAGACGCCGACCAGCAGCCCCAGGCCGAACACCGGCGGCAGGATCGCCAGCCAGAGACTGCGCCAGTCAAATCGGGGTGCTGCAGGGACCGCCGGTACTTCGGGGTCTTTTGAGCTGCCAGCCCTCGTTGTATTTGCATCGAGTGCTGCATTATTTGTAGCACTCCGTGTGGCTGGCGCCGGGGGCGCCGCCAGTGCTTCCAGGGGGGTGTGAAAAACTGCGCTGACCATGGTGTTCTCCTTAGGCGCGAACTTTGAAACTGTCGGCATACTTTTTCGGGTCCTTGCCGTCCCACACCACGCCGTCCATCAGCTTGGACGTCCGCATCACGTCCTTGGGCACAGGTGTGTTGCTGGCCAGGGCTGCCTGTTTGTAGATGTCGATCTGGTTGATCTGCTTGGCAACCGTCAGGTAGTCAGGGTGGTCTTTCAGCAAGCCCCAGCGCTTGTGCTGAGTCAGAAACCACATGCCGTCGGACAGGTAGGGGAAATTCACCGTGCCGTCGTTGAAGAATTTCATGTGGTTGGGATCGTCCCAGGTCTTGCCCATGCCGTTCTGGTAGCGGCCCAGAATGCGCTGGTTGATGGCGTCCACGCTGGTGTTGACGTAGCTCTTGTCGGCAATCGTTTCAGCCATCTTGTTCTTGTTGGCCAGTCCCGCATCAATCCACTTGCTGGCTTCCAGAATGGCGGCCGTCACGGCGCGGGCGGTGTTGGGGTACTTCTTGACGAAGTCGCCCGTGGTGCCCAGCACTTTTTCAGGGTGGTCTTTCCAGATGTCCTGTGTGGTGGCCGCCGTGACGCCAATGCCGTCGATGATGGCGCGGTGGCCCCAGGGTTCGCCCACGCAATAGCCATCCATGTTGCCCACGCGCATGTTCGCCACCATCTGGGGCGGCGGCACGGTGATGACCTTGGCCCCCGTCATGGGGTTGACGCCGTTGGCTGCCAGCCAGTAATACAGCCACATGGCGTGGGTGCCGGTGGGAAAGGTCTGGGCAAAGGTGTATTCACGCTTCTCGGCCGCCATCAGCTTGGCCAGGCCTGCGCCATCCACGGCGCCCTTGTCGGCGAGTTTCTTGGACAGGGTGATGGCCTGGCCGTTGTGGTTCAGGTTCATCAGCACCGCCATGTCTTTCTTGGCGCCGCCCACACCCAGATGCACGCCATAGATCAGGCCGTACAGCACATGGGCAAAGTCGAGTTCGCCGGTGACCAGCTTGTCACGTACACCGGCCCAACTGGCCTCTTTGGTGGGAATGATCTTGACGCCGTATTTCTTGTCAATGCCCAGCACCGAGGCCATGACCACGCTGGCGCAGTCGGTCAATGGAATGAAGCCGATCTTGACTTCGGTTTTTTCGGGGGCGTCGGAGCCGGCAGCATAGACGGCGGCGCGCAGGGCCGGTGTAATGCCGATGGCGCCGACAGTGGCGGTCTGCAGCACGGCGCGGCGGCTGAGTTTGGAATTCAGAAGATCGGTCATGGCAACACTCCTAATAAAAAAAGAAAACAAAAAAGGCGCCCGCACAGGGCTCACAACGCGGTGCGTGTGTGAACCAGTGGGGACGCCTTTGTCCGGTTACGCCCTTCGCAGCCCGCCGTTGGACTGTGTTGAACGCATGACCCTTGCGGGTCTCGGAGTTATCTACGCAATGACCGTGCCAACCTGATTGATCTTGAATTTGCTATATAAATAATAGCAATATATCTATATATGACAAGGGCCAGGTTGCTAATTTCTATGGAAATGTCGCAGTGTGCACTGTTTTTGTGCATTGCACCAAATGGAGCGCAGTCGGTGTTTGGGTGCTGCGTTTCGTGCGCCAATCCGGGCGCGCTCAAGTCAGCAGATCGGCCACGTCGAGCATGCGCTGGGCCACATCGACCAGCTTGAGGTTCTTGTCCATCGCTGTCTTGCGCAGTTTGGCGTAAGCAGCTTCCTCGCTGAGTTGCTGGCGCTGCATGAGCAGGGTCTTGGCGCGATCGATCACCTTGCGGTCTTGCATGGCGGCATTGAGCTCATCGAGTTCGCTGCGGGTGTCGGCCAATTCCTGTCGCAGTGCCTGTTCATGCTGGAAGCGAGCGAGGGCCACATCCAGAATGGGCCGGATACGTTCGGCCGACAAACCGGCAACGATGTACGCTGAAACCCCGGCGGTCACGGCAGCGCGTGCCGTCGCAGAGTCGTTGTCGTTGGTGAACATGACGATGGGGCGACGCGCGTTCCGGGTTGCCATGACAACGTGCTCCAGCGCGTCGCGCGCCTCACTCTCGGCGTCGACAATGATCATGTCGGGCTGCAGCTGACCCAGTCTTTCCTGCAGGAACGCGTCCGCGGGCAGCACTGCAATCAGGTTGCACCCGTTCTCCAGCAGACCAATGCGCAGGCTGCGTGAGCGCTCAGCCTGATCCAGTGCGTGCGTGTCCTCGGGGTCGGGAACATCCAGATCGGGCGAGATGACAACAATGCGCAGGGCTTCAGACATGGTGTGAGTCTACGCAATATTCGAGCCAATCCCTGGCTCTGCCCATGGCGCCACCAGCATCCGGCAATATCGTTCCAACGGTCACTTCAGCGGTTCCCCTAAACTCACCACCTTCTAGGGGAAAAAATGCTGGTTCTGGGGTTCGAGTCGTCCTGCGACGAAACAGGTGTGGCCATGGTGCAAACGCAAAGTCAGGGCGTGCCGACGCTGTTGGCGCATGCGCTGCACAGCCAGATCGAGATGCATCAAGCCTACGGCGGCGTGGTGCCTGAACTGGCCAGCCGTGACCATATCCGCCGTGTGTTGCCACTTACCCGGGAGGTACTGACTGCGTGCGGGCGCAGTCTGGCCGATGTGGATGTGGTGGCCTTCACCCGTGGGCCCGGCCTGGCCGGGGCCTTGCTGGTGGGTGCCGGCGTGGCCTGCGCGCTGGGGGCCGCCCTGGGCAAGCCGGTGCTGGGTGTGCATCATCTTGAAGGGCATTTGCTGTCGCCATTTTTGAGTGCCGATCCGCCTGAGTTTCCGTTTGTCGCTCTGCTGGTGTCAGGTGGCCACACGCAATTGATGCGGGTGGACGGCGTTGGGCGCTACGAACTGCTGGGCGAAACGATTGATGACGCGGCCGGCGAGGCTTTTGACAAATCGGCCAAGCTGCTGGGTCTGGGCTACCCCGGTGGCCCGGCGCTGGCCAGGTTGGCGGAGCAGGGCGACCCGGCCGCATTCAAGCTGCCGCGTCCCTTGCTGCACAGTGGCAATCTCGATTTTTCATTTGCCGGTTTGAAGACGGCTGTGATGGTGCAGGCCAAAAAGCTGGCCGCAGCGCAAGGCTGCGCCATCGAGGCCCTGCCTGCGGGTGTACTGGCCGATGTGGCCGCATCGGCTCAGGCGGCGATTGTGGAAGTGCTGGTGAAAAAGTCGCTCACGGCGCTGGGCCAGACCGGATTGAAGAGACTTGTGGTGGCCGGTGGTGTGGGTGCCAATCGCCGCTTGCGTGAACAGCTCAGTGCCGACTGCGCACGCCGCGGTGTGCGGGTGCATTACCCCGAGTTGCACCTCTGTACCGACAACGGCGCCATGATTGCCATGGCCGCAGCCATGCGTCTGCAGTCCGGACGGGAAACAGCCAGCGAGGTCTACGCTTTTGACGTCAAACCACGCTGGCCACTGGACGCTATCTGATCAGAAAATCGGCAATGTAGTCACCCGGCTCGCGGGCACCATTTTTCCAAGCTTCAGCGTCAAGACGCCATTTTCCAGTTTGGCTTCACTGGTCGCGGCATCGATGTCTTGCGGCAATTCATAAGCCTGCTTGTACTGGCGCGGTGCGCTCTCCTTGGTGTCGATGCGCACAATGCTGCCTTCAATGCCGATGTTCAACTGGTCCTTGGCAATGCCGGGTACATCGAATGTCAGTGTGTAAGACGTCTCGTCCTGCGCCACCGTGCACGATTTTTGGCGGCTTGCCAGTTGTGTCTCGGCCAGGAATCGCTCCAGAGAGCGCCCAGCGGGAGCAAAGGCCTGGCGACGCAGGCTGGAAGGGGCGGTAGTGGCAAAAAACATGGTTTAACTCCTAGTACACTGCGCGGCTTTCAACATGATTGCCGCCTGCATCCAATCTGCGAGTGAAGCGGCTGTTTTCAAGAGATATTTACACATGTTTATTCTTGCCCCCAGGGTCTTGAAATTGCTGGCCATGGCGCTATGTGTGCCCACCCTGGCGCTGTCCCAAGCCGTGCAGCCGCCGGTCAGGATCGCCATGATTGAAGGCCTGAGTGGCCCACTTGGCAACACCGGCGAGGCGGTGTTTCGCAACCTTGTGTGGGCCGTGGAGCGGGTCAATGCGCGGGGCGGTGTGAAGTTGGCCGCAACACCGGGCGCGCCGGTCAGCCAACGGGCTTTGAGTCTGGAACGTTACGACAGCAAGGGTCAGACGGAAGAGGCCCTGTCGGCACTGAAGTCCGCCATCGACGATGGGGCCCAGGTCATCATGCAGGGCAATAACTCGTCCACCGCCGCCGCTTTGATCGATGCGATCAACAAGCACAACGAACGCGAGCCAGGCAAGCGCGTACTGTTTTTGAACTACTCCGCGGTGGATCCCAGCCTGACCAATGAAAAATGCAGCTTCTGGCACTTTCGCTTTGATGCCCACGCTGACATGCGCATGTCGGCCCTGATGGATGTTCTGAAAGACGACAAGTCCCTGCATGGCGTTTACATCATCGGCCAGGACTACAGCTTTGGCCATGCCGTTGCCCGCGAGGCCAAAAGACAGCTCGGCCTGCTGCGCCCGGATGTGAAGCTGCTGGGCGAAGAGCTGCATCCCCTGGGCCGGGTCAAGGATTTTCTGCCCTATGCCGTCAAGATCAAGGCCAGCGGTGCACAGGCTGTCATCACCGGCAATTTCGGCAACGACCTGACCCTTCTGGTCAAGGCTGCAAAAGAGGTCGGCTTTGAAGGCAAGTTTTACACCTTCTACGGCAATGCACTGGGGGCTCCGGCCGCCATAGGCGAGGCCGGCATTGGCAAGGTGGTGGCGGTGGCCGACTGGCTGCCCAATGTACAGACCGCACAAAGCGAGGCTTTTTACCAGTCCTTTCGCCAGCGCTTTCCCAAGCCGGCCGACGACTATGTGCACATGCGCATGCAGCTGATGGTGGAGTCCCTGGCGCAGGCGCTGGAGAAGGCCGGCACCGCGAACGCAGTCGCCGTTGCCAACCAGTTGGAGAAAGTCCATGTCACATTGGCCTCGCAAAGCGGAGCCATGCGTGCCGTCGATCACCAGTTTCAGCAGTCCCTGGTGGTGGGTATCATGGACAAGCAGGGTGCAGCGGGTGTGAAGTTTGACGTGGAAGGGTCGGGTTATGGTTTTCGCGTCATCAAGACCATTGCTGCAGCCAGTGCGGAGCAGCCCAACACCTGCAAAATGCAGCGTCCCGTGCAGTAAGCATTTCACTACGTGAGCAGTCCATGCGCCAAGTTATCCAGAACCTCGAAGAGTCCCGAATCCGTGAAGTCGCCAATGCGGGCATGGGACGCAGCGACGTGCTTGCGTTCTGGTTTGGCGAAAGCGATGAAGTCACGCCGGAGTTCATCCGCCAGGCTGCCATCGATTCCCTGCAGCGTGGTGAAACCTTCTATTCCCACAACCTGGGCCTGCCCGAGTTGCGTGAGGAAATTGCGACCTACATGAGCACACGCCATGGCCCCATAGGGGTGGACCGTGTCGCAGTGACCAGTGGAGGCGTCAATGCCCTGATGCTGGCCATGCAGCAATTGGTGGATGCGGGGGACGAGGTGGTGGCGATCACGCCGGTGTGGCCCAACCTGACCGCGCAGCCGGCCATCATGGGCGGGCGCGTCAAATGTGTGGCACTTAGCCCGGTAAGTGGCGTCTGGACGCTGGACATGGACGCCTTGCTGGCCGCAGTGACCGATTCCACCAAATTGCTCATCATCAATGCCCCGAACAACCCGACTGGCTGGACCCTGACCCGCGACGAGCAGCAACGCATCCTGAGACATTGCCGACGCACCGGCACCTGGCTGCTGGCCGATGAGGTGTACGAACGCCTTTACTACGAACCTACCCCCAACGGTTGCGCGCCCAGCTTTCTGGATGTTGCCGCGCCTGACGACCGGCTGGTGGTGGTGCACAGCTTTTCCAAGAGTTTCCTGATGACGGGCTGGCGTCTGGGCTGGCTGGTAATGCCCTCCAGCATGACGCACCACATGGGCAAACTGATCGAGTTCAACACCTCCTGCGCCAGCGTGTTCACCCAGCGTGCCGGCGTGGTCGCCTTGCAGCGAACTGATGAGGTGACGCCCCAGGTCGTCGCACATCTGAAGTTGTGCCGCGACACCCTGATCCCGCTTCTCCAGTCGATTCCCGGGGTGCAGGTTGCCCCGGCAAAGGGCGGCATGTACGCCTTTTTCCGTTTGGCGGGCTTTGACGATGCGCTGGCCACGGCCAAGCGTTTGGTGGTGGAAGCCGGCTTGGGCCTGGCCCCGGGCGATGCCTTTGCCCCCGAGGCAGCCGGTTGGCTGCGCTGGTGTTTTGCGTCCAAAGACCCGCAGCGCCTGGTGCAGGGTGTCGACCGCTTGAAGCAGTGGCTGGCGAAGTGAGCGACGCCGGGTTATAATCCGAAGGCTTTGCATATTGCAATAGCGCACGTCAGGGGCAGTTCCAGCGCCTGACGCAAGTTCACAAACACACAGGAAAATAAAATGATCGCATCCAGCATCAAAGCCGCTGTCGTCAAAGACAACGCACGCCAAGCCGGTGACACCGGTAGCCCCGAAGTGCAAGTTGCACTGTTGACGGCCCGTATCAACGAGCTCACACCCCACTTCAAGACCCACGCCAAAGACCACCACGGTCGCCGCGGTCTGTTGCGTATGGTAAGCCGCCGCCGCAAGCTGCTGGACTATTTGAATTCCAAAGACCATGATCGTTACGCTGCGTTGATCGCCAAGCTTGGTCTGCGCAAATAATCGATTCATCGAATGACGAACGCCTGAGTTAGGTTGCTAGCTCAGGCGTTTTTTACTTCGGAGACGGCAAAAACGGAGCGAAGCTGTGTCATTCCAGAGAAATTCAGTCGTGTTTCTCTGGAATGGCATCGTGTTCTGTGATGTCACATCCGGGCTCGGGCGAGGTGGCCTGCACTTCCCAAATTGACCAGGAGAAAAAAATATGAGCATGTTTAAAAAAGTTACAAAGACGTTCCAATGGGGACAAAACACAGTCACCATGGAAACCGGTGAGATCGCACGTCAGTCCACCGGCGCTGTGCTGCTGGATATGGATGGAACCGTGGTACTGGCTACCGTGGTCGCCAAGACTGAAGGCAAGGCCGGTCAGGATTTCTTCCCCCTGACCGTTGATTACCTCGAAAAGAGCTACGCCGCTGGCAAGATCCCCGGCAGTTTCTTCAAGCGCGAAGGCCGCCCCAGCGAGTTCGAAACCCTGACCAGTCGCCTGATCGATCGTCCGATTCGCCCTCTGTTCCCGGAAGGCTTTTTCAACGAAGTGCATGTCGTTGTGCATACGCTGTCACTGAACCCCGAAGTCGATGCCGATATCGCTGCTTTGATCGCGACCAGCGCCGCGTTGTCTGTCAGCGGCATTCCATTCAGCGGCCCCATCGGTGCAGCCCGCGTGGGTTACGTCAATGGTCAGTATGTGCTGAACCCTGGACAGACCGCACGCAAAGACTCCATCATGGACCTCGTTGTGGCCGGTACCGAAGCGGCTGTGCTGATGGTTGAGTCCGAAGCGCAGCAACTGTCCGAAGAGATCATGTTGGGCGCCGTGGTGTTTGGCCATGAGCAGGGCAACATCGCCATCAACGCGATCCATGAGCTGGTCCGTGAAGCCGGCAAGCCTGCGTGGGACTGGAAAGCCCCCGCCAAGGATGAGGCCCTGATCGCCAAGGTGAATGCACTGGCCAAGGACAAACTGGTTGCCGCTTACCAAATCCGTAACAAGCAAGCTCGCACCCGTGCTTGCCGTGAAGCCTACGCCGTGGTGATGGCCGACCTGAAGCTCGACGGTGTCCCGTTTGACAGCGTTGCAGTCGAAGGCATGCTGTTTGACATCGAAGCCAAAATCGTTCGCAGCCAGATTCTGGCCGGCGAGCCCCGCATTGACGGCCGTGACACGCGCACTGTGCGTGCCATCGAAATCCGCAATGGCGTATTGCCCCGCACCCACGGCTCGGCCCTGTTCACGCGCGGCGAAACCCAGGCTCTGGTGGTCACCACCTTGGGCACCGAGCGCGACGCGCAGCGCATCGACGCCTTGTCCGGTGACTATCAGGACAACTTCATGCTGCACTACAACATGCCTCCGTTCGCCACCGGCGAAACCGGACGTGTCGGTACGCCCAAACGCCGCGAAATCGGCCACGGCCGCCTTGCCAAGCGCGCTCTGATCGCCGTGTTGCCCAACAAGGAAGACTTCCCCTACACCATGCGTGTCGTGTCGGAAATCACCGAGTCCAATGGTTCCTCTTCGATGGCTTCAGTGTGCGGCGGTTGCCTGTCCCTGATGGACGCTGGCGTGCCCATGAAAGCCCATGTAGCCGGTATTGCCATGGGTCTGATCAAGGAAGACAACCGCTTTGCCGTGCTGACCGACATCCTGGGTGACGAAGATCATCTGGGCGATATGGACTTCAAAGTGGCTGGTACCACCAACGGTATCACTGCGCTGCAGATGGACATCAAGATCCAGGGCATCACCAAGGAAATCATGCAAGTGGCGCTGGCGCAGGCCAAGGAAGCCCGTATGCACATTCTGGGCAAGATGCAAGAGGCGATGGCTGAAGCCAAGACCGAAGTGTCCAGCTTCGCACCCCGCCTGTTCACCATGAAGATCAATCCGGAGAAGATCCGTGATGTGATCGGCAAGGGTGGCGCCGTTATTCGTGCGCTGACCGAAGAAACTGGTACGCAGATCAACATCGACGAAGACGGCACCATCACCATCGCATCGGCTGATCCCGCCAAGGCCGAAGAAGCCAAACGCCGCATTGAGCAGATCACGGCTGAGGTCGAAATTGGCAAGGTCTACGAAGGTCCGATCACCAAGATCCTGGACTTCGGCGCCCTGGTCAACCTGTTGCCCGGCAAGGACGGCCTGCTGCACATCAGCCAGATCGCTCACGAGCGTGTCGAGAAGGTCACCGACTACCTGTCGGAAGGCCAGATCGTCAAGGTCAAGGTCATGGAAACAGACGAAAAAGGCCGTATCAAGCTGTCCATGAAGGCTTTGCTGGATCGCCCGGCCCAGAACGGTTCTGATCATCACGCTTGATGATTTTTCGAGTGCTATGAAATTTATAGCGATTGGTGCGTATCACACGGGGGCAATTGCCTGAATTGACTATGAAAGCTGTTGAAATAACCTCTTTTGGCGCCCCGGATGTCCTGCGCATGGGTGAACGACCGATGCCTGTGCCGGGTGTCGGTGAGTTGCTCATCCGCGTGACGGCCAGTGGCGTGAACCGTCCGGACGTCCTGCAGCGCACAGGCAACTACCCGTTGCCGCCCGGCGCCTCGGATATTCCGGGTCTGGAAGTGGCTGGAGTGGTTGAGCAAGGCGATGCACAAGCACTCGCAAGTGCGGGTTTCAAGCTTGGGGATCGTGTGTGCGCACTGGTTACCGGCGGTGGCTATGCGGAATATTGCGTTGCGCCGATCGGACAGTGCCTGCCAGTACCCCAGGGACTCAGCGACATCGAGGCGGCCTCGTTGCCCGAGACCTTTTTCACGGTATGGAGCAATGTGTTTGACCGGGGTCGCCTGCAAAAGGGTGAAACCCTGTTGATCCAGGGTGGCACCAGCGGTATTGGCGTCACCGCCATTCAACTGGCCAAAGCCATGGGCGCGACCGTGATCGCAACAGCGGGCAGTGATGAAAAATGTGCCGCTTGTCTGGCCCTTGGTGCAGACCACGCCATCAACTACAAGACGCAGGATTTCGCAGAGGAAGCCAAGCGTCTGACGGGTGGCAAGGGTGTCAATGTCATTCTGGACATGGTTGCGGGCAGCTATGTGGCCAAAGAGGTCGAGTGCTTGAGTGAAGATGGTCGTCTGGTCATCATTGCCGTGCAGGGTGGCATCAAAAGCGAAATCAATGCCGCTTTGGTGCTGGTGCGTCGGCTCACGGTCACAGGATCAACCCTGCGACCACGTCCGATTGCCTTCAAGACGGCGATTGCGCAGGCATGTCTGAAAAATGTCTGGCCCCTGATTGAAAGCGGAGCCGTCAAGCCCGTGATCCACAGCACCTTTGCGGCAGCAGATGCCGTCAAGGCGCACACGCTCATGGAATCCAATCAGCATATTGGCAAGATTGTGTTGACATGGGGTGCCGCGTGAAAAAGAAACTGATCGCAGGCAACTGGAAGATGAATGGCAGCCTGGCTGCCAATGACGCGCTGGTCAAGGCGCTTGTCGCTGGAATGGCTGCTTCGACGTGTCATGTGGCATTGTGTGTGCCGTCGGTTTACCTGGCGCAATGCCAGGCGCTGATGGCCGGCACTGCCATTGATCTGGGTGCGCAGGATCTGTCCCAGCACGAGGCGGGTGCTTTCACTGGCGAAATTTCCGGCGCCATGCTGAAAGAGTTTGGGGTGCGCTATTGCATCGTGGGGCATTCCGAACGTCGCCAGTACCATGGTGAGACGGATGCACTGGTCGCGGCCAAAACCCAGCGGGCACTTGCCAGTGGTATCACACCGATTGTGTGTGTGGGGGAGACCTTGGCTGAGCGTGAAGCGGGCAAGACCGAAGAAGTTGTCAAGCGTCAACTCGCTGCGGTGATTCATGCCAACGGTCATTGCATCAGCGAGATCGTGGTGGCATATGAGCCTGTATGGGCCATTGGCACCGGCAAAACCGCCACGACCGAGCAGGCGCAGCAGGTACATGCCGTGTTGCGGGCTCAGTTGAAAGCGGCCACCAACCAGGCGGATCGCATCCACATTCTGTACGGCGGCAGCATGAATGCTGCCAATGCGGCGCAGTTGCTGGCTCAGCCCGACATTGATGGCGGTCTGGTCGGCGGGGCTTCACTGAAAGCGCCTGACTTTTTATCAATCATTGCTTCCGCCCCCTGATTCGGGGCGTTAGTTGCTACATCCCTAGGAGTTTTTTGTGAGCATTTTTCTAACCGTTCTTCTGGCTGTCCAGATGATTTCTGCAGTGGCCATGATGGGTCTGATCCTGGTTCAACACGGCAAGGGTGCTGATATGGGTGCTGCCTTCGGCAGCGGTGGCTCGGGCAGCCTGTTTGGTGCCAGTGGCAGTGCGAATTTCCTGTCACGCACGACCGCCGTGCTGGCAACCGTGTTTTTCGTCTGTACGCTGCTGCTTGCCTATTTTGGCAATGTGCGTCCAGCGGCAAGTTCGGGCAGTGTGCTTGAAAGTGCGGTGGTGAATGTGCCCGTGCCGGCAGTGGCTGTGCCCGCAGTGCCCGCTTCGGGTGCCGCTCAAATACCGTCCAAATAATTGCTGCTGAAATCACTCGCCTCAATCGAGAAAGTGGGTGATTTCAGGGTAAACTCTAGGTCTGTCTGGAAAGCCAAAACCGCAAGGTGCCTCATGCAATCCAGACTCCTGAAAGCCGCCGTCGTGGTGAAATTGGTAGACACGCTATCTTGAGGGGGTAGTGGCGAAAGCTGTGCGAGTTCGAGTCTCGCCGACGGCACCAAATAAACAAGTTTGCTGTGGGTCAATGCAGCAAGCAAAGAATTTGATCAGAATCTCCAGATGAACCTAGACCAGTACCTGCCAGTCCTCTTGTTCATCTTGGTTGGCCTTGCTGTGGGTGTTGTCCCGCAGGTTCTTGGCTACATCCTGGGGCCGAATCGGCCCGATCCCGCCAAAAATTCCCCGTACGAATGCGGCTTCGAGGCCTTCGAAGACGCACGCATGAAATTTGATGTCCGCTACTACCTCGTGGCGATCCTGTTTATTTTGTTTGATCTGGAAACCGCCTTTTTGTTTCCTTGGGCGGTGTCGCTCAAGGACACCGGGTTTGTAGGGTTTTTGATTGGCGCAGAGTTTGTGATTGTCCTTGCCATTGGATTTGTTTACATGTGGCAAAAAGGCGCGCTGGACTGGGAGTAACGGCATGATTGAAGGTGTTTTAAAAGAGGGCTTTGTCACGACCAGTTATGACTCGGTGATGAACTGGGCCAAGACGGGTTCTGTCTGGCCTATGACCTTTGGGCTGGCTTGTTGCGCTGTTGAAATGATGCATGCCGCCGCCGCACGTTATGACATCAGTCGTTTCGGCGCCGAGGTGTTTCGTGCCAGTCCGCGTCAGTCGGATTTGATGATTGTTGCCGGCACCTTGTGCAACAAGATGGCGCCTGCGCTTCGCAAGGTCTACGACCAGATGTCCGAGCCGCGTTGGGTGATCAGCATGGGCTCCTGCGCCAATGGCGGTGGCTATTACCACTATAGTTATTCGGTGGTGCGGGGTTGCGACCGGATTGTGCCGGTTGATGTCTATGTGCCCGGCTGCCCGCCAACCGCTGAAGCGCTCTTGTACGGCATCATGCAGTTGCAGCAGAAAATTCGCCGCACGCAAACCATTGCCCGTGCCTGAGGATCTGAAATGACTGTTTTTGCCGTAAATCCCGAGGCTCTCAAGGACACCATTGCTGAAGCATTGGGTGACAAGGTCAAGCACATCTCGGTAGCTTTGGGCGAGGTGACCCTGGTGGTTGCTGCTGCCGACTATCTTGGTGTGGCCGTCACTTTGCGCGATGCGCCGGGTTGCCGTTTTGAGCAACTGATGGACCTCTGTGGTGTTGACTATTCCGACTACAAGGCAGGTGCTTACGAAGGTTCGCGTTTTTGTGTTGTCTTGCACCTGCTGTCGATCAGCCTGAATCAGCGCGTTCGACTCAAGGTGTTTGCATCGGATGATGATTTTCCGGTGTTGTCCTCGGTGACGGACATCTGGAATTCTGCCAACTGGTTCGAGCGTGAAGCCTTTGACTTGTTTGGCATCGTGTTCGATGGTCACAGCGATTTGCGCCGCATCTTGACGGATTATGGTTTTATAGGTCACCCGTTTCGCAAAGACTTTCCAACGACCGGGCATGTCGAAATGCGTTATGACGAAGAGAGCAAGCGCGTCGTTTACCAGCCTGTCACGATTGAGCCACGCGAAATTACGCCGCGCATCATCCGTGAAGACAACTATGGAGGCCTGCACTAGGCGGTTCGTGTCATGGCTGAAATAAAAAATTACACACTCAACTTCGGGCCGCAGCATCCGGCTGCGCATGGCGTACTGCGTCTGGTGCTCGAACTCGACGGCGAGGTAGTTCAACGCGCCGATCCGCACATCGGCTTGTTGCATCGGGCAACCGAAAAGCTGGCCGAAAGCAAGACCTTCATTCAAAGCCTGCCTTACATGGATCGACTCGATTACGTGTCGATGATGTGCAACGAACATGCTTACTGTCTGGCGATCGAAAAGTTGCTGGGTATCGAAGTGCCTGTGCGCGCCCAGTACATCCGTGTGATGTTTGCCGAGATCACGCGTCTGCTCAATCACTTGATGTGGCTGGGTTCTCATGGCAATGATTGCGGCAGTTCGACGATCCTGATCTACACGTTTCGTGAGCGTGAGGATTTGTTTGACATGTATGAAGCCGTCAGTGGTGCCCGCATGCATGCGGCGTACTTTCGTCCGGGCGGCGTGTACCGGGATTTGCCGGACACGATGCCCCAGTACAAGGCGAACAAGGTTCGCAATGCCAAGGGTATTGCAGAGCTCAACAGCAACCGGCAGGGGTCATTGCTGGACTTCATCGAAGATTTCACGAAACGCTTCCCAACTTACCTGGGTGAATACCACACGCTGCTCACGGAGAATCGCATCTGGAAGCAGCGTACGGTTGGCATTGGGGTGGTGACCCCCGAGCGAGCCCTCAATATGGGATTCACCGGCGCCATGCTGCGTGGTTCGGGTGTGGCGTGGGACTTGCGCAAGAAGCAGCCTTACGATGCCTACGATCGGCTCGACTTTGACATTCCTGTGGGCAAGACGGGCGATTGCTATGACCGCTATCTCGTTCGCATGGAAGAAATGAAGCAGTCCAATCACATCATCAAGCAATGTGTGGACTGGTTGCGTGCCAACCCGGGGCCGGTCATCACGGATAACCACAAGGTGGCTGCGCCGAGTCGCGAGTCCATGAAGACCAACATGGAAGAGTTGATTCACCATTTCAAATTGTTCACCGAAGGCTTTCATGTGCCCGAAGGTGAAGCCTATGCGGCGGTAGAGCACCCCAAGGGCGAGTTTGGCATCTACCTCATCAGCGATGGCGCCAACAAGCCCTATCGGCTGAAGATTCGACCTCCGGGATTTGTGCACCTGGCCGCCCTCAATGAGATGTCTGGCGGGCACATGATTGCCGACGTTGTGGCCGTTATTGGAACCATGGATATTGTGTTTGGAGAGATTGACCGATGATCTCAGAAGTTGTTTCCCATACGATTTCCGATGCAACCAAGGCGCGTTTTGCCAAGGAAGTCGCGAAGTATCCGGCGGATCAAAAGCAGTCTGCTGTCATGGCATGTCTGGCCATTGTTCAGCAAGAACTTGGCTACGTAAGCACCGAGAGTGAAAAGGTCATAGCCGACTACCTGGGTATGGCGCCAATTGCCGTGCACGAGGTCACCACGTTCTACAACATGTACAACCAGCAGCCGGTTGGCAAGTACAAGCTGAACGTTTGCACCAATTTGCCATGCCAGTTGCGTGATGGTGGTCGGGCTCTCAACCACCTTGAGCACAAGCTTGGCGTCAGCATGGGCGAGACCACTTCCGATGGCTTGTTCACCTTGCAGCAATGTGAGTGCCTGGGTGCCTGTGCGGATTCGCCCGTGCTGCTCGTCAATGACCGCACCATGTGCAGCTTCATGAGCAATGACAAACTGGACCAGCTGGTCGACGGCCTGCGCGCTGCGGAGGGCAAATGATGACAGCTGAAAAAATTCTGGCTCAGTTTCAGGCCACGGGTGTGCAAACCTGTTTCCATGACCGGCACATCAATCCCCAGATCTATGCGGGCTTGAATGGCACGAATTGGCGTCTTAAAGACTATGAGGCGCGTGGCGGCTATCAGGCGCTGCGCAAGATTCTTGCCAAGGACGGCGGAGAAGGCTTGACGCAAGACCAGGTCATTGCGACCGTGAAAGAATCTTCTTTGCGTGGTCGTGGTGGTGCCGGTTTCCCGACCGGACTCAAGTGGAGTTTCATGCCACGCCAGTTCCCGGGCCAGAAGTACCTGGTGTGCAACTCCGATGAGGGTGAGCCCGGTACCTGCAAAGACCGCGACATTCTTCAGTTCAATCCACACATTGTGATTGAAGGCATGATCATCGCTGCCTATGCCATGGGCATCTCGGTGGGCTACAACTATATCCACGGCGAGATTTTCAAAAGCTACGACCGTTTTGAAGAAGCTCTGGAAGAGGCTCGTGCTGCCGGTCTGTTGGGTAACAACATACTGGGTAGCAGTTTTACGTTCCAGTTGCATGCTGCGCACGGTTTTGGTGCTTATATTTGCGGTGAAGAAACCGCCTTGCTGGAGTCACTGGAAGGCAAGAAGGGGCAGCCCCGATTCAAGCCACCATTTCCTGCCAGCTTTGGCCTCTATGGCAAGCCGACCACCATCAACAATACGGAAACGTTTGCGGCTGTGCCGTGGATCATCCGCAATGGTGGGCAAGCCTATCTGGAGTGCGGTAAACCCAATAATGGTGGTACCAAGATTTATTCAATCAGTGGTGATGTCGAGTTGCCTGGCAACTACGAAATTCCGATGGGCACGCCCTTCTCGAAGCTGCTTGAACTGGCGGGTGGTGTGCGCAGCGGTCGCCAGCTCAAAGCAGTGATTCCTGGTGGCTCGTCGTCACCCATTCTGCCGGCCAGCATCATGATGGATTGCACGATGGACTACGACTCCATCGCCAAAGCAGGTTCCATGCTGGGTTCGGGCGCGGTGATCGTGCTGGACGACAGCCGATGCATGGTCAAGAGCCTGCAGCGTTTGAGTTACTTCTACATGCACGAATCCTGCGGTCAGTGCACGCCGTGTCGCGAAGGCACGGGCTGGCTGTCGCGCGTGGTGGATCGTATCGAAAATGGCCAGGGACGTCCGAGCGACATGGATCTGCTGAACTCGGTCTCGGAGAACATCATGGGTCGCACGATTTGTGCATTGGGAGATGCAGCGGCCATGCCGGTACGGGCCATGATCAAGCATTTCCGTCATGAATTTGAATACCACGTAGAGCACAAGACCTGCATGGTCCCGGCCTACGTCTGAACAGGCGTCTGAGCGAGCACAAAAACATGGTTGAAATTGAACTCGACGGCAAGAAGGTGGACATTGTTGAAGGCAGCATGATCATGCATGCCGCTGACAAGGCTGGCACCTACATCCCGCATTTCTGCTATCACAAGAAACTCAGCATTGCGGCCAACTGCCGCATGTGCCTGGTGGATGTTGAAAAGATGCCCAAGCCGATGCCGGCCTGCGCCACCCCCGTGACACAAGGCATGATTGTTCGCACCAAGAGCGACAAGGCGATCAAGGCGCAGAAGTCGGTCATGGAGTTCCTGCTGATCAACCATCCACTGGATTGCCCGATTTGCGATCAGGGCGGCGAGTGCCAGCTGCAGGATCTGGCCGTGGGCTACGGCGCATCCTCGTCACGTTACGAGGAAGAGAAGCGGGTTGTGGCGATCAAGGACGTTGGGCCCCTGATTTCCATGCAGGAAATGAGCCGTTGCATCCACTGCACGCGCTGTGTTCGATTCGGCCAAGAGGTGGCTGGCGTGATGGAACTGGGCATGTCGCATCGTGGCGAGCATGCAGAGATCGAAACCTTTGTCGGCAATTCGGTTGACTCTGAGCTCTCGGGCAACATGATTGACATCTGCCCGGTTGGCGCTCTCACCAGCAAACCCTTCCGTTACAGCGCCCGCACTTGGGAATTGTCGCGTCGCAAGTCTGTCAGTCCTCACGACTCGACCGGTGCCAATTTGATTGTGCAGGTCAAAAACAACAAGGTCATGCGTGTTGTGCCGCTGGAAAACGAAGACGTCAACGAGTGCTGGATTGCCGATCGTGACCGTTTTTCCTATGAGGCGTTGAACGGTGACGAAAGGCTGACTGCCCCCATGCTCAAACAGGGCGGTGTCTGGAAAAGTGTTGATTGGCAGACCGCGCTGGAATATGTCGCCAATGGTCTGAAACAGATCAAGGCAGACCACGGCGCCGGGGCTCTGGGCGCCTTGGTCAGTCCGCATAGCACGCTCGAAGAGCTGACTCTGGCCAGTGCTTTGATGCGTGGACTGGGCAGTTCCAATATTGATTACCGCTTGCGCAACGCTGAATTTCCGGCCGTTGAAGGCGTGCTTTACCTGGGTACCTCGGTGGCGTCCTTGACCGATCTCCAGCGTGTGTTGGTGGTGGGCTCCAGTCTGCGCAAGGATCATCCTCTTTTTGCACAGCGAATTCGCCAGGCCACCCGCAAAGGGTGTGCGGTTTCTGCTATTCATTCAATAGCAGAAGACTGGGCGATGCCTTTGTCCAGGGACATGGTCTGTGACTCGTCGACATGGCCGCAAGCGCTGGCTGATATTGCTGCTGCAGTAGCTTCAGAGAAGGGCGTTGCGTCGCCAGCAAAAGGCAATGCCACTGACTTGGCCAAATCCATTGCCCAATCTTTGCTGGGTGGCGAGCGCAAGGCGATTTTGCTGGGGAACGCGGCGGCGCATCACCCGAAGGCATCCAGCTTGCTGGCGCTTGCCAATTGGATCGGTGCTCAAACCGGTGCAAGCGTGGGTTATCTCACGGAAGCTGCCAATACGGTGGGTGCGCAATTGGCAGGTGCGCTGCCAGGGCAGGGTGGCCTGAATGCTGCCCAGATGCTGGGCGGCGCGCTGAAAGCGGTTTTGCTGTTGAACAACGAACCCGAATTTGATTCGGCTGCGGGTGCGGCTTCGAAGGCTGGCTTGTCGAAGGCGCAAATGGTTGTAACGCTGAGTCCGTTCAAATCCAATATGACTTTCAGCGATGTGCTTCTGCCCATTGCGCCGTTCACGGAAACCTCTGGCACGTTTGTCAACGCAGAAGGTCGTGTGCAGAGCTTCCATGCCGTGGTCAAACCGCTGGGCGAAACCCGTCCTGCTTGGAAAGTCTTGCGGGTTTTGGCCAATCTGATGGAAGTTCCAGGTTTTGATTTTGAATCTTCGCAGGAGGTTCTGAACAAGGTGTGTGGATTGCCGACAGCTGAGCAAACGCATTTGTCGGCTGAGATGTTGAACAACGCCACCAAGGCGGCCATCGATCTGACGCCTGCGACAAGTGCACCCGTCGTCGCCAGCATTTATGCGCTGGATGGGACAGTGCGCCGTGCGACCAGTTTGCAGCTCACCGCAGATGCGCGATCTGCGAAGGTGGGTCAGCAAGCGGCGAAGGAGATTGCAGCATGATTGACGCCATCTTTGCCTTCGGTCAGGGCTTGCTGGACGCATCCTGGTGGTCCGCCATTGCGTGGCCGGTGATCTGGACGCTGATCAAGATTGTGGTGGTTGTATTGCCGCTCATGGGGGCCGTTGCTTACCTGACCTTGTGGGAGCGCAAGTTTCTGGGCTGGATGCAGGTGCGGATTGGTCCGAACCGTGTAGGTCCCATGGGCTTGCTGCAACCCATTGCGGATGCGCTGAAATTGCTCGGCAAAGAGGTGTTGGTTCCAACCGCCGCCAGCAAAGGGCTGTTTTTCATCGGCCCCATTTTGACAATCATGCCCGCGATGGCCGCATGGGTTGTCATTCCGTTTGGTCCGGATGTGGCATTGGCCAATATCAATGCAGGTCTCTTGTTCGTGATGGCCATTACCTCGATGGAAGTCTATGGGGTGGTGATTGCCGGTTGGGCGTCCAACTCAAAATACTCCTTTCTTGGTGCGATGCGTGCCTCTGCCCAGATGGTCAGTTATGAAATTGCGATGGGTTTCTGCCTGGTTGTGGTCCTGATGGTGTCCGCCAGCATGAACATGACCGACATCGTCACCGGGCAGGGTAAGGGTTACTTTGCGCACATGGGACTGAATTTCCTGTCCTGGAACTGGTTGCCTTTGTTGCCGATTTTTGTGGTGTATGTCATTTCGGGTCTCGCTGAAACCAATCGTCATCCATTTGACGTGGTGGAAGGCGAAGCTGAAATCGTGGCCGGTCACATGGTGGAGTATTCGGGCATGTCTTATGCCATGTTCTATCTGGCTGAATACGCGAACATGTGGCTGGTGTCCATTCTGGCCGCCATCATGTTCTTGGGCGGATGGCTGTCGCCTGTTGACAGTGCCTTGTTCAACTGGATTCCCGGCTGGATTTGGCTGGGACTCAAGACCTGTGTGGTGGTCAGCCTGTTCATTTGGGTTCGTGCGACTTTCCCTCGTTTCCGCTATGACCAGATCATGCGATTGGGCTGGAAGATTTTCATACCGGTAACACTGGTGTGGCTGCTGGTCGTGGGTGCCTGGATGCAGACTTCCTTCAATATCTGGAAGTGACCGGAGTTAATCATGTCTACCGCTACGTCAAGCTCTCTATCGTCGACCTTTTCTCTCAAGGATTTTCTCACCAGCTTTTTATTGCTGGAGTTGATCAAAGGCCTTGTGCTGACGGGGCGCTACGCCTTTCGCCGCAAGGTCACGATTCAGTTTCCCGAAGAGAAAACACCGCTTTCGCCACGATTTCGGGGGTTGCATGCATTGCGCCGCTATGAAAACGGAGAAGAGCGCTGCATCGCCTGCAAATTGTGTGAGGCGGTATGTCCCGCCATGGCCATCACGATCGAGTCCGAAGTTCGGGCCGACGGTTCTCGCCGCACCAGTCGCTATGACATTGATCTGACGAAGTGCATTTTTTGCGGTTTTTGTGAGGAAAGTTGTCCTGTCGATTCGATCGTTGAAACTCACATTCTTGAGTATCACGGTGAAAAGCGGGGTGATCTGTACTTCACAAAGGACATGCTGCTGGCGGTGGGCGATCGCTATGAGCGCGAAATTGCCGCTAACCGGGCGGCCGACGCCAAATACCGCTGACCAGTCGCAAGAAAGAAATCGAAGTCATGGATGTCAAAACTGGTCTGTTTTATGTGTTTTCCGCGGTCTTGCTGTTTGCCGCGTTTCGAGTCATCACGGCTCGCAACCCGGTTCATGCGGTCTTGTTCCTTGTGCTGGCATTTTTCGAAGCGGCGATGATCTGGATGTTGCTCAAGGCAGAGTTCCTGTCGATCACATTGGTGTTGGTCTATGTAGGGGCCGTCATGGTGCTGTTCCTCTTTGTTGTGATGATGATGGATATCAACGTCGACAGCATTCGCCAGGGTTTCTGG
Source organism: Rhodoferax sp. (assembly GCF_018780565.1). Classification (GTDB taxonomy): domain Bacteria; phylum Pseudomonadota; class Gammaproteobacteria; order Burkholderiales; family Burkholderiaceae_C; genus Rhodoferax. The sequence goes on along the minus strand of NZ_JADMJN010000014.1, from coordinate 30,167 downwards.
AAGCATTTCCCTCTGGCTGCGGTGATTGGCGTGCTGATTGCGCTGGAGATGGCTGCTGTGCTGATGGGCGGTTTCCGACTTACTGAGGAGCCGCGCGCTGCTGCGGTCTTGGATCAGGCCGGGCGGGAGTTTTCCAATAGCCGCGAACTGGGCAAGGTTCTCTTTACCCAGTACATATACCCGCTTGAAATTGCCGCAGCGATCCTGCTGGTCGCCATGATTGCGGCTATCGCGCTGACGCTGCGTCAGCGCAAGGACAGCAAATATGTGAGTCCTTCCGATCAGGTTCGGGTGAAGGCCAAAGACCGGATGGTCGTGGTCAAGATGGAGGCGACTCAGGCGGCGGCCGTCAATGAAGCTGGCGCGGCGACGCCAGAGGAGAACAAAAAATGACTTTGACTCTCGGGCACTTTCTTTCACTGGGCGCAATGCTGTTTGCCTTGTCTGTGATCGGCATTTTCCTCAATCGCAAGAACCTGATCGTTCTCTTGATGGCCATCGAGTTGATGCTGCTGGCCGTGAATACGAATTTTGTTGCGTTTTCCTATTACCTTGACGACATGCACGGGCAGATTTTTGTGTTTTTTATTCTGACTGTTGCTGCCGCCGAATCCGCCATCGGCTTGGCTATCCTGGTGCTGCTGTTCCGTAACAAGTCCAGCATCAACGTGGATGAACTCAATACGCTCAAGGGTTAAAAAAAGATGAGTCAAACCCTTTCCGCTTCAACGCTTCTCGTGGTGCCGATGGCGCCGCTGGTGGGAGCTGTGCTGGCCGGTATCCTTGGAACCAAGTTTGGTGGCAACTGGATGGGTCGGCGCATGTCGCACTCGCTCACCATTCTGGGTGTGCTGGTGTCTTTTGTGCTGTCGGCCATGACGCTCAAGAGTGTCGCGCTCGACGGTGCCCGCTTGAATGAGACCCTCTATACCTGGATGGTGGTGGGTGGTCTCAAGATGGAGATCGGCTTTCTTGTGGATGGCCTGACCGCCATGATGATGTGTGTGGTGACTTTCGTGTCCCTGATGGTGCACATCTACACCATCGGCTATATGGAAGAGGATGAGGGCTACAACCGGTTCTTCGCCTATATCTCGCTGTTCACGTTCTCCATGCTGATGCTGGTCATGAGCAACAACATGCTTCAGTTGTTCTTTGGCTGGGAGGCCGTGGGCCTGGTGTCGTACCTGTTGATCGGTTTCTGGTTCAACAAGCCAAGCGCCATCTTCGCCAACATGAAAGCCTTTCTGGTCAACCGCGTGGGTGACTTCGGTTTCATCCTGGGGATTGGTCTGATTGTTGCCTTCGCCGGTACCCTGAATTACACGGAAGCGTTTGCCAAGGCTCCTGAGCTGGCGAAACTGGCTTTCCCTGGAACTGACTGGATGCTGGTGACAGTTATCTGTATCTGCCTGTTCATTGGGGCCATGGGCAAGTCAGCACAGTTTCCGCTGCACGTCTGGCTGCCGGATTCCATGGAGGGCCCTACGCCCATATCGGCTTTGATTCATGCCGCGACCATGGTGACAGCCGGAATCTTCATGGTGGCCCGCATGTCGCCGCTGTTTGAGCTCAGCGACACGGCCTTGAACTTCATCTTGGTGATTGGTGCCATCACGGCTTTGTTCATGGGCTTTCTGGGCATTATCCAGAATGACATCAAGCGGGTGGTTGCCTATTCCACCTTGTCCCAGTTGGGGTACATGACGGTGGCGCTGGGTGCCTCGGCCTACTCCGTGGCGGTGTTTCACCTGATGACCCACGCTTTCTTCAAGGCCTTGTTGTTCCTTGCCGCGGGTTCGGTGATCATGGGCGTTCATCACAATCAGGACATTCGCTGGATGGGTGGATTGCGCAAATACATGCCCATTACCTGGATCACCTCCTTGCTGGGTTCGCTGGCCTTGATCGGAACTCCTTTGTTTGCGGGCTTCTATTCCAAGGACAGCATTATTGAAGCGGTGCATGAGAGCCATTTGCCGGGCGCCGGTTTTGCCTCCTTTGCGGTGCTTGCGGGTGTTTTTGTGACAGCTTTTTACTCGTTCCGAATGTACTTCCTGGTGTTCCATGGCAAGGAGCGTTTTGATCAGAATCCTGACGCTCATCATGATGCACACCACGGGCATGACGATCACCACGCAGAACACCATGCGCCCCACGAGTCACCATGGGTGGTGACGGTGCCACTGATTTTGCTGGCGATTCCATCGGTCGTGATCGGTTTCATGACGATTCAGCCCATGCTGTTCGGCGACTTTTTCAAGGATGCCATCTTTGTCAATGCAGAGAAACATGCCGTGATGGAGGAGTTGGCCAAGGCATTTCATGGTCCCGCTCAGATGGCCTGGCATGCCTTGACAACCCTGCCGTTCTGGCTTGCGGTGGCTGGTGTCGCGACTTCCTATTACATGTACATGATCAATCCGGCTTTGCCAACTGCGATCAAGGCCCGCGTTCAGCCGATCTATACCTTGCTTGAGAACAAGTATTACCTGGACTGGATCAACGAGAACATCTTGGCTCGCGGAGCCCGCGCACTGGGTACAGCCTTGTGGAAGGGTGGTGATCAGACCTTGATTGACGGAACCCTGGTCAATGGATCCTGGAAACTGGTGGCCTGGGTATCTGGACTTGTTCGCTGGTTCCAGACGGGTTATCTGTACCACTATGCGCTGGCCATGATTCTCGGCATATTTGTGCTGATGACTTATTTCGTGACCATGCCGATGATTGCCGAATGGCTCGGAAAATAAGGAGAAGAACAAGATGGGATTGTTGAGCCTGGCTATCTGGACGCCGATTGTTTTTGGTGTCGTTCTGCTGGCGCTCGGTCGTGATGATCAAGCGCGCACCGTGCGCTGGGTTGCGCTGATCGGTGCCATCGCCAGTTTCCTGATTACCCTGCCTTTGTATGGCGGGTTCAAACTTGGCACTGCGGCCATGCAGTTCGTTGAAAAATTCGTCTGGATCGAACGCTTCAATGTCAACTATCACCTGGGTGTGGACGGTATTTCCGTGTGGTTTGTGTTGCTGACCGCTTTCATTAACGTGGTTGTGGTGATTGCGGGCTGGGAGGTGATTACCCGTCGCGTCAACCAGTACATGGGTGCTTTCCTTATTTTGAGTGGCCTGATGATCGGTGTTTTCAGCGCGCTTGATGGCATGCTGTTTTACGTGTTCTTTGAGGCGACCTTGATCCCGATGTACTTGATCATTGGTATCTGGGGTGGGCCGAACAAGATTTACGCAGCCTTCAAGTTTTTCCTCTATACCTTGCTGGGTTCGCTGTTGATGCTGATTGCATTGATTTTTCTGTACACCAAATCCGGTGGGAGTTTTGATCTGATGCTGTGGCACAAGTTGCCACTTGGCAGCACCACACAGACATTGTTGTTCTTTGCCTTCTTTGCGGCCTTCTCGGTGAAGGTGCCTATGTGGCCTGTACACACTTGGTTGCCGGATGTGCACGTTGAAGCGCCTACCGGTGGCTCTGCCGTTCTGGCTGCGATCATGTTGAAGCTGGGCGCATATGGCTTCCTTCGCTTTTCCATGCCCATTGCGCCAGACGCCGCCCGGGAGTGGGCTTGGCTGATGATCGCCTTGTCCTTGATTGCAGTTGTCTATGTGGGGCTTGTGGCGATGGTGCAAAAGGATATGAAGAAGCTGGTGGCTTATTCATCCGTTGCACACATGGGATTTGTGACGCTGGGCTTTTTTATTTTCAATGACCTCGGCGTGTCCGGTGGTTTGGTTCAGATGATCGCCCACGGTTTTGTGTCGGCTGCCATGTTCCTGTCCATTGGTGTGTTGTACGACCGTGTTCACTCTCGTGAAATTGCCAGTTATGGTGGTGTCGTGAATACCATGCCCAAATTCACAGCCTTTGCACTGCTGTTTGCCATGGGCAATTGCGGCTTGCCAGGCACTGCCGGTTTTGTGGGTGAGTGGATGGTGATTCTGGGGGCGGTCAAAGCGAACTTCTGGCTTGGATTTGCCGCCGCCAGTGCCCTGATTTTTGGGGCTGCTTATACGCTGTGGATGTTCAAACGGGTCTATCTGGGCCCGGTTGCCAACCAGCATGTCAAAGCCCTGACCGATATCAACAGCCGCGAGTTCCTCGTGATGAGCCTGCTGGCCATTGCGGTGCTGTACATGGGCCTCTATCCGAAGCCATTTACCGATGTGATGGACACGTCGGTTGCAGAGTTGCTCAAACACGTTGCGCTGTCCAAGCTGAACTGATCAGATTGAATTGATCACATTGAATTGAGAAACAGAAAATGATCGACAAACTCAGTTGGATTGCGGTTTACCCCGAAATCATCCTGCTCGTTATGGCTTGCGTGATTGCGCTGGCTGATCTTGGTGTCAAGAGCCCGCGCCGGACCGCTACTTATGGGCTGACTTTGCTGACTCTCGCTGTCGTAGCGGTGTTGCAGGCCGCTTACGCCAGTGGCGGTGTCACTTTGTACGGCTTCGGCAACATGGTCGTGAGCGATCAGATGGGCAACTGGCTTAAATGCTTTGCGACTGTGGCCATGATGGTCACGCTGGTGTATGGCCGTCCCTACGCGGCGGATCGAGGCATGTTGCGCGGTGGTGAACTGTTTACGTTGAGCATTTTTGCGCTCCTGGGCATGTTTGTCATGATCTCGGGTAACAATTTCCTCGTGATCTACATGGGGCTTGAACTCCTGACACTGTCGAGTTACGCCTTGGTGGCCTTGCGCCGTGACAATGCAACGGCTACCGAAGCGGCGATGAAGTACTTCGTGCTGGGTGCCCTGGCTTCCGGTTTCCTCTTGTATGGCCTGTCGATGATGTATGGCGCTACGGGTTCATTGGATGTCAATGCCGTGTTCAAGGCCATTAATTCAGGACACATCAAACACCCCGTGCTCGTGTTTGGCCTGGTGTTTGTGGTGGCGGGTCTGGCTTTCAAGCTGGGGGTGGTGCCGTTTCACATGTGGATTCCCGATGTGTACCAAGGCGCCCCGACGGCCGTGACCTTGCTCATTGGCGGTGCGCCCAAGCTTGCAGCATTCGCTATTGTGATTCGCCTGCTGGTTGAGGGGATGTTGCCTTTGGCACTGGATTGGCAATCGATGTTGATGATTTTGTCCGTTGGTTCACTGCTGATCGGAAACTTGGCGGCTATTGCTCAGACCAATCTCAAGCGCATGCTGGCGTTCTCGACCATTTCCCAAATGGGCTTTGTTTTGCTGGGCTTGATGTCGGGCGTCGTGAATGGCAATGTCCATTCGGCGGCCAATGCCTACAGCTCTTCCATGTTCTATGTCATCACTTATGTCTTGACCACTCTGGCAAGCTTTGGCGTGATCCTGTTGCTTGCTCGTGATGGTTTTGAAAGTGAAGAAATTTCGGATTTTGCCGGACTGAATCAACGCAGCCCGCTGTATGCCGCGGTGATGGCCATATGTCTTTTCTCTTTGGCCGGTATTCCGCCGATGGTGGGCTTTTACGCCAAGCTGTCGGTTCTGCAGGCGCTGGTGGCCTCTGGTCAGGCCTTCCATATCGGTTTGGCTGTGTTTGCCGTATTGATGTCGCTGATCGGTGCGTTCTACTACCTTCGCGTTGTCAAGGTCATGTACTTTGATGAGCCCATCACTGCCAGCACGGTTTCGGCACCACTGGATGTTCGCGCAGTTTTGTCGATCAACGGCGCATTGGTGCTGCTTCTGGGTCTGCTACCCGGCGGGTTGATGGCACTGTGTGCCAATGCCATCTTGCAGATGCTGGGAACCTGAGCGCGTTGGCGTAGCGCGGGCATACATGTCTCAATCGGTTTCAGTCTGGTTTGTTGTGTTGGCCGCATTCTGTGCGGCCAATTTACCTTTTGTCAGTCATCGGATACTGGCTCTGGTGAGGCCGGCCCAGCCAAAGACGTTGGGCATTCGGCTGCTTGAACTTCTGGTGCTGTATTTTCTGGCTGGAGGCGTGGGTCTGCTGCTGGAAAAAAGGGTAGGTCAAATTGCGCCTCAGACCTGGGAGTTTTATGCGATTACGGCAACTTTATTCGTGACCTTTGCATTTCCCGGTTTTGTTTACCGCTACCTGCTCAAACATCGCGACTAGCCATTCCTGACCGATATGGACGATCGTCATTTGATCGAAACAAGGCTCTCGAGCGAAGAGTTGCTCAAAGGCCGGTTGCTGCATGTCTTTCGCGACATGGTCAGTCTCCCTGATGGTGCCACCACCTCGCGTGAGTACGTGGTGCACCCCGGGGCTGTGATGATTGTTCCCTTGATCGTGGACGCAAATGGGGAAACCCGGGTGGTCCTGGAGCGTCAATTTCGCTATCCCGTGGGTCAGGTCATGATTGAGTTTCCTGCGGGCAAGCTCGATCCCGGGGAGGCTCTTCAGCGTTGTGCACAGCGCGAGTTGCTCGAAGAAACGGGCTTTGCCGCATCTGAATGGGCGCGTGCAGGGCTGTTGCATCCGGTCATTTCCTACTCCACCGAGTTTATTGAGATCTGGTTTGCCCGCGGCTTGAGCCTGGGTGAGCGTCAATTGGATGCAGGAGAGTTTTTGGACGTCATCACTGCCACGCCAGCCGAGTTGTTGCAGTGGTGCCGCGATGGGCGCGTGACCGATGCCAAGACCTTGACGGCAGCCCTGTGGTTGCAAAATGTCTTGTCGGGCGCTTGGCAATTGCAGTGGCAGGCGCCTCTTGTGGCGGATGTCAAAGGACAATGAGGCCATGAAAGTTCTGGATCTCAGGTGCACCCAGCAGCATGTTTTTGAAGGCTGGTTTGCTTCCGAGGAGGATTATCTGAGCCAGCGCGATCGCGGATTGGTGAGCTGTCCCGTGTGCGGTGATGCCTCGGTTTCCAAGATGTTGAGTGCCCCCCGCCTCAATTTGGGTGGACCTCGTGATGAGGCCGTGCCGAGCCAGGAACTTGCCACGGTCCCCGACACTGAACAGTCGTTGCAGGCCGCCTGGATGGCGCTGACCCGCCGCATCGTCGCCAATACCGATGATGTCGGTGACCGTTTCGCCGAAGAAGCGCGCAAGATTCACTACGGCGAGACCGAGGAGCGTGGTATTCGTGGTCAGGCGTCCCGGTCAGAAACCGAGTCCCTGCTTGAGGAGGGTATTGCGGTGATGCCCTTGCTTTTGCCCGAAGCCCTCAAAGGGCCTTTGCAATAACCGGTTTCCTGGCTTTTCAGGGGTACAGGCCACGCAATTCGCGGGCGTGCAGGATACGGGTGCAGCCGACAATGAAGGTGGCGGTGCGCAAGCTGACCTTCTTGTCCCGAGCCACTTCCCAGACGCTGGCAAAAGCTTCTTTCATGATGCGCACCAGGCGGGCGTTGATTTCGTCTTCGCTCCAGAAATAGCTGGAAAAGTCCTGAACCCACTCGAAATAGCTCACGGTGACGCCGCCGGCATTGGCAATCACATCCGGCAGTACCAGTACGTTGCGATCCTGCAGGATGTCGTCTGCGGCAGGCGTTGTCGGCCCATTGGCCCCCTCGATCACCATGCGCGCCTTGATACGCCCCGCGTTGAGGGCGGTGATCTGCTGCTCCAGTGCGGCAGGAATGAGGATGTCACAGTCGACATCCCAAAACTGGTCATTGGCGAGGCTTTCGGCCTGGGCAAAGCCGGCAACACTACCGGAGGCGGCCACATGCGCCAGCAGTGCCGGGATATCCAGGCCGGCTTCCCTGAAGATCGTGCCGCCATGGTCCTGAACCGCCACGATGCGCGCGCCTGCCTGCGCAAACAGACGGGCCGCGACACTGCCCACGTTGCCAAAGCCTTGTACGGCCACACGTGAACTGGCAATGTCCAGACCGATGTGTTGGGCCGCCTCCACCCCCACTGTGAAAACGCCCCTGCCAGTGGCATCGCGCCGTCCCAGGGAGCCGCCAAGGTCCACAGGCTTGCCTGTGACGACACCGGTTGCGGTAGCCCCTTCGTTCATGGAATAGGTGTCCATCATCCAGGCCATGATCTGCTCATTGGTGTTCACATCGGGTGCGGGGATGTCCTTGGTCGGACCGATGATGATGCCGATTTCACTGGTGTAGCGACGCGTCATGCGTTCCAACTCGCCGAGCGACAGCTTCTTGGGGTCCACGCGGATGCCCCCTTTGGCGCCGCCATAGGGCACATTCACGGCAGCATTCTTGATTGACATCCAGGCTGACAAGGCCATGACTTCAGACAGCGTTACGTCCTGATGAAAGCGCACGCCGCCCTTGCCGGGGCCGCGTGATGTGTTGTGCTGTACCCGGTAGCCTTCAAAGTGCGCTACCGTGCCGTTGTCCAGCTGGATGGGAACATCCACAATGAGCGCCCGCTTGGGGCGCTTGAGCGTTTCCGCCCATCGCGAGAGATGGCCAAGATAGGGGATGACGCGGTCAACTTGCTGCAGGTAAATGCCCCAGGGACCCAGGTTGTCCGACTGCAAATAGGAGGGCAGGGCGTGTTCCGTGGGAGATTCGGCAATTCGACCGGGCGTGTGGGCGATGGGGTGGGACATGCGTTACCTTGTGGTCATGGTCAAGTGACCGACTGTAGGTGGGTCGGGTGAGCACGTCCAAGGCCAAGTTATTCTTGAACTATGCAAAAAAGTAATAACCAACCGTGTTTGGGTCAAGCCGTTAGATTGACGATTTGCCCCTTGGCCTGACTCTCGGTGTAGCGCACCGGTGTGGCATTCAGGATGGTATGAAGTGTGTCGCGGTTTTCGGCAAGCGTCTGAGTGGCCACTTTGTACCGCTCGACATAGATGTTCCGGGTATTTTTTGAGTCCTCAGCGCTGCTGACCCGCGCGGGTGCCGGGTAGGTGGGATCGGGCTGGGGATCGCGTGAGGCAAGCTGCTGAACCTTGTTGTTTTTATTGTCGGCCAAGCGTTCTGCCTGATCCGCCTGCGCACGCAGGTTTTGAGCATTGGCCTCGGCCTGATCCGCTTCACGCCGGGCCTGTTCCAAGCGTGTTCTTGCCAATACGGCCTGCAGCGAGGGCGTTGTGCTGTTCGTTGCCGAGATCGCAACCATGGCTTCAGACTTTTGACGCAGCCTGACCTCAGGCTGTGGTGTTGAGAATGCGTCCGGTCGTTTGGCCCTGGGTATTGATGACCGGTGGTGGTTTGGCTTCGGCCGTTTTCTTGACCTCAGTCTCTTGGGGTTTGTTGTCGCGGTTTTGAGCCTGCTGGGCCTCTTCCGAGCGCTTGGGCTGTTGAGGTGGCTGGACGGGCGGGGACTTCACTGAGGAGATATCCATGAGTGGCTCCAATCGTTGAGATGTCAATCTTACAAGTGAAGTGCTGCACTTGCAATGTCAGATTGCATGCTCAGGCGTTGAATTGCAGCGCCGCCAGGCCGGCATAAACGCCGCCCCGGGCAACCAGCTCTGCGTGGGTTCCCTGTTCTACCAAGTGGCCGTGGTCCAGCACCACAATGTGATCCGCTTTTTGCACAGTGGCCAGCCGGTGCGCAATCACCAGGGTGGTGCGGTCGCGCATGGCGGACTCCAGTGCCGCCTGCACCATGCGTTCGCTCTCGGCATCCAGTGCGCTGGTGGCCTCGTCCAGCAACAGCAGGGGCGGATTTTTCAACATGGCGCGGGCAATCGCAATGCGTTGGCGTTGTCCGCCGGAGAGGCGTACGCCGCGCTCGCCAAGAAATGTGTCATAGCCTTCTGGCAAGGTGCTGATGAATTCATGGGCGAAGGCAGCCTGGGCGGCAGCCTTGACCTCGACGTCGGTGGCATCGGGCTTGCCGTAGCGAATGTTTTCCAGTGCACTGCTGGAGAAGATGACTGCGTCCTGCGGCACGATGCCGATGCGTTGGCGCAAGTCATGCAAGGCCATATCGCGGGTGGCCACGCCGTCCAGAACAATCTGACCCGAGGCGGGGTCGTAGTAGCGCAGCAGCAATTGAAAGACGGTGCTTTTTCCCGCTCCGCTGGGTCCTACGATGGCCACCGTCTGGCCTGGTTGTACGGTGAGGGAGAAATTGCTCAGGGCGGCCTGATTCGGGCGCGAAGGATAATGAAAATTGATGGCTTCAAATTTGATAGCGCTTCCGGCAAGTTGCACGGGGGCTGGCGTCGGATTTTGCGGCGAAGTGATGGGTGAGCGGCTGCTTAGCAACTCCATCAGCCGTTCGGTTGCGCCTGCGGCGCGCAGCAGGTCGCCATAGACCTCGCCCAAAATGGCAAAGGCGCTGGCCAGAATGATCACATAGACCACGGTCTGCCCCAGATGGCCGGCACTGATGCGCCCGGCCATCACCGCCTGTGTTCCCTGGTACAAGCCCCACAACAGCGCAGCAGAGGTGGCGATGATGATGAAGGCCACCAGCACCGAGCGCGCCCTGGTACGGCGCACAGCCGTGTGGAAAGCGCTGTCTGTCGAGGCCGTAAAACGTGCTGACTCGCGGCCCTCGGCGGTGTAGCTCTGCACCACGGGAATGGCGTTCAGTACTTCTGCTGCAATGGCGCTTGAATCTGCCACCCGGTCCTGGCTGGCGCGGGACAGCTTTCGAACCCGGCGGCCAAACCACAGGCTGGGTACCACGATCAACACCAGCACAAGCAGCACCTGAAACATCACATAGGGGTTGGTCCAGATCAGCATGCCCAGGGCGCCAATGCCCATCACCATGTTCCTCAGTCCCATGGAGAGCGAAGAGCCCACGACAGTCTGCACCAGCGTGGTGTCGGCCGTGAGGCGCGACAGCACCTCGCCGGTTTGCGTGGTTTCAAAGAACTCGGGGCTTTGTTGCAGAACGTGCCCATACACCGCATTGCGCAAATCGGCGGTGACGCGCTCACCCAGCCAGCTCACCATATAGAAGCGACCCGCGGAGAAAAGTCCCAAGGCGACAGCGACACCGAAGAGGGCCGCAAAGTGTTCTCGCAGCGCCATGACCTGTGCGCCTTTGTCCGGCTGAACCAGACCGCCGTCAATCAGGCTGCGCAGGGCCAGCGGAAAAGCCAGTGTGGCTACTGCCGCCATGACCAGGAAAACAATGGCCAATCCGATTCGACCACGGTAAGGACGCAAAAACGGCAGCAGGCCGGAAAGGGAGCGCGGCGATGCTTTGGATGGGGCAGGTGTAGACATGGACTGAGTGTAGTCAAAAACTGCAGAAAACGTTGCCGCACCAAACAAAGCCTTGACATCTATTGCCTAGGCAATTAATATGACAATCCCCTATGCGCAAGTCTTCTTGTCCCAGTTCCAAGCCGGTTAAGGCAGAGTGCTCTGCCATCGAGTTTTATCGGGCGGCCAGCTATGTGCCCGAGGAAAGTCTGGGGTATCTGATCCGGCGTGTACTGGCATTGGGATCGCACGAGGTCGAACGACAACTGGGCGCCAGTGACCTGACCAATGCCCAGTGGGTACCCTTGCTCAAGCTGTTTACCGGCCAGGCGTCGACGGTGGCCGAGTTGGCACGTGAATGCCATCTGGACGCCGGTGCTATGACCCGTCTGCTGGATCGGCTGGAGGCCAAGGGTCTCTGTCGCCGGGTCCGCTCCCTTGAAGACCGGCGTGTTGTCAACATCGAGTTGACCGACGCAGGCCGCGAGGCTGCCCGAGGCATTCCGGTGGTTCTGTGCCAGATTCAAAACGCGCATCTTGCGGGATTTTCAGTGGATGAATACCAGGCCTTGATGGGGTTTTTGCGCCGCATTCTTGACAACGCGCAAGCCCTGAATAACTCAGTTTCCGGAGGCCCGAATGAGGCTTGAATTTCTGCGCCCGCTCCAGGCTGTGGGCAATCCCCGCTGGCTTCAATTGGCGCTGCTCGGCGCTGTCATCGTGGGCTTGACGGGCTGCGCCAGCATGAAAGGCATCCTGCCCCAAGCCTTGCTGCGTGAAGCTCCCTCGGCGGGGGCAACGCCGCCAGCCGGTGCACCGGTGATGGTGGAGGCCCAGTGGTGGCGCGAGTTTGGTGATGAGCAGCTCAACCGTCTGATGGACGACGCACTGATTGGCAGCCCCAGTCTCAAGTTGGTGCAGGCCCGGGTTGCACGCGCCCAGGCGGGCGGCGAACTGGCTGAGGCCGCGACCCGGCCGCAAGTCAATGCGGCGCTTGATGCAACACGACAAAAGTACACCAACAATGGTGCGGTTCCTCCCCCTCTGGCGGGGACCATTCGCGAAAGTGGCACAGCACAACTGACGGCCGGTTGGGAACTGGATTTCTTTGGCAAAAATCGCGCTGCGCTGGATGCGGCGCTGGGCAATGCCCGTGCCGCCCAGGCCGATGCCCAGGCGGCTCGCATGCTGCTTGCCAGCAATGTGGCGCGAACTTACTTTCAGTTGGTGCGGCTGAATGAGCACCTCGATGTGGCGCGTCGTGTTCTGGCCCAGAGAGAACAGGCACTGCGCCTGGTGCAAGACCGGGTCAACGCCGGTTTGGATACGCGCCTGGAACTGCGTCAAAGCGAAGGCACCTTGCCCGATGCCCGCCTGCAAATTGAATTCCTGCAGGAGCAGCTGACCCTGAACCAGCATGCGCTTCATGCGTTGGTAGGGAGCAAGAAACTGGATCAGGCCCTTGTCATACCCTCTTCTAATGCTATTAAAAACATAGCATTTACCTCCGCAATTCCATCTGACTTGCTGGGTCGTCGGGCTGACATCACCGCCGCACGCTGGCGCGTCGAGGCCGCCACTCAGGAAGTCGGCAACGCCAAGTCCCAGTTTTATCCCAACATCAATTTGATGGCCTTTGCCGGTTTCTCCAGCATTGGCCTTGACCGGCTGCTGAGTGCCGGCAGCGAGCAATGGGGTCTGGGTCCGGCCTTGCGTTTACCCCTGTTTGACGGGGGGCGCCTGCGCGCCAATTTACGCGGCAAGACGGCCGACCTCGACGCCGCAATTGAAAGCTACAACGCCGCTGTGATTGAAGCGGTGCGCGAAGTCGCTGACCAACTTGCATCCACTCAGGCCATTCAGCGCCAACTGCTTGAGCAGCGTTCGGCATTGGCGTTTGCAGAAAACGCCTACGAGATTGCGGTGCAACGCTATGACGCAGGACTGGGCAACTACCTGAGTGTGCTCATTGCCGAAACCGCTGTGCTGAACCAGCGTCGCCAAGGCGTCGATCTGACGGCTCGCGCACTCGATACGCAAGTGGCACTGATACGCGCTCTGGGTGGTGGCTATCGCACCGATTTCTCCGTGCCCATGGCCCAGAAATAGGTCAATATTATTTTTTTGAGCCAACAACATGACAGCAACGCAAGCCCCCATCGTCAAAGCGCCGCATGCCGCAGGCAACCCAGCACGCAAGAGGGCGCTGTTGGCGCTGATCGGCATCGTGGCGGTGATCGGTGCCGGCTGGGCCGCTTACGAATATTTGGTGGCCAGCCATTACGAGTCCACCGACAACGCCTATGTGCAGGGCAATGTGATCCAGATCACTCCGCAGATTGGTGGCACTGTCATGGCCATCCTGGCAGATGACACCGATTACGTCAAAGCGGGCCAACCCCTCGTCAAGCTCGACCCGGCCGACGCCAACGTGGCCTTGGATCAAGCCCGGGCTAACCTGGCCCAAGCGGTGCGCCAGGCGCGTACCCTGTATGCCAACAACGGTAGTTTGAGCGCGCAGGTTGTGCTGCGCGAGTCGGATGTGGCCAAGGCGCAAACCGAAATTGCCCGTGCCACCGAAGACCTGAATCGCCGTCAGTCGCTGATTCAAAACGGTGCTGTCTCCAAGGAGGAGTTGAGCCACGCGCAAACCCAGCTTGCCAACGGCAAGAGCGCCCTGGCCTCCGCTCAGGCCGGCGTGGCAGCAGCGAAGGAACAGTTGCTCAGCAATCAGGCGATGACGGATGGCACCAGTATCGAAAAACATCCCACGGTGCTGGTGGCTGCAACCAAGGTTCGTGAGGCCTGGCTGGCCAGCCAGCGTGCCGCCTTGCCCGCACCGGTGGATGGCTTCGTCGCCAAGCGTACCGTGCAACTTGGGCAGCGCGTGGCAGCCGGCACACCCCTGATGTCCATCATTCCCTTGAACCAGTTGTGGGTGGATGCCAATTTCAAGGAAGTGCAGTTGCGCAATATCCGCATTGGCCAGTCCGTTAAATTGACGGCTGATCTGTATGGCAAAAAGGTTGAGTACAAGGGCACGGTGGCCGGCCTGGGCATGGGCACGGGCGCAGCCTTTGCGCTGCTGCCAGCACAAAACGCGACTGGCAACTGGATCAAGGTGGTGCAGCGCGTACCGGTGCGCGTAGCGCTGGATGCGGCCCAATTGGCACAAAGCCCTTTGCGTGTGGGTTTGTCGATGGAAGCGACGGTTGATGTGAGCAACAAGGACGGCAAGATGCTGGCCGATGCGCCGCGCGCCTCTGCGATGGTGCAAACGGCCGTTTACGAGTCGCTGGACAGTGGTGCGGCTGAGGAGGTTCGCAAAATCGTTGCCGCCAACCTCGCGCATCGCTGATTTGAACCTTAGCCCAGGCAAGCCCGACATGGCCAGCGCACCTCAATTCAATCCGCTGCCGCCGCTGCAGGGGGCGGCCCGCATGTGGGGCACCATCGCGCTGTCGCTGGCCACCTTCATGAACGTGCTGGACTCGTCCATTGCCAACGTGTCGTTACCGGCTATCGCGGGCGATCTGGGCGTCAGTGCCAACCAGGGCACCTGGGTGATCACCAGCTTTGGGGTGGCCAACGCTATTGCCTTGCCACTCACCGGATGGCTGTCCCAGCGTTTCGGGCAGGTGCGTCTGTTTGTCACCAGCGTGCTCTTGTTTGTGCTGACCTCCTGGTTATGCGGTCTTGCACCCAACATGAATTCGCTGATTGCATTTCGTGCCCTGCAAGGCTTTGTAGCAGGTCCGATGATTCCCTTGTCGCAGGGTTTGCTTTTGTCGAGTTACCCGCCTGCACTGGCGGGACTGGCGATGGCCTTGTGGGCCATGACGACACTGGTGGCGCCTGTCATGGGGCCGCTGCTTGGGGGCTGGATCACTGACAACATCTACTGGTCCTGGATTTTTTATATCAATATTCCCCTGGGGCTGTTGTCGGCCTTCATGGTATGGACGATCTACCACAAGCGGGAAAGTGTGACGCAAAAATTGCCCATCGATTCGGTTGGCTTGGGCCTGCTGGTGCTGTGGGTGGGGGCCTTGCAGATCATGCTGGACAAAGGCAAGGAGCTGGACTGGTTCCACTCCTCCGAGGTGGTCACCCTGGGCGTGGTGGCGCTGGTGGGTTTTGCATTCTTCCTGGCCTGGGAACTCACCGAAGAACACCCGGTGGTCGATTTGCGCCTGTTCAAGCGGCGTAATTTCTGGTCGGGCACGGTGGCCGTGGCGGTCGGTTACGGATTGTTCTTTGGCAATGTCGTTCTGTTGCCTTTGTGGCTTCAGCAATTCATGGGTTATCCGTCAACCGATGCCGGCATGCTGCTGGCACCGGTGGGCATTTTTGCCATTATCCTGTCCCCGATCGTGGGGAAGAACATCACCCGGGTCGATCCGCGTTATCTGGCCAGTTTTGCTTTTGTGATTTTTGCTGCGGTGCTGCTGATGCGCTCGCATTTCAACACGCAGGCTGACTTTGGCACCATCATGCTGCCCACCATCGTGCAGGGCATTGCCATGGCGTTCTTCTTTATCCCCCTGTCTTTCATCACTTTGTCCGGCATCACGCCAGACAAGATCCCCGCGGCTTCTGGCTTGTCCAGCTTTGCGCGCATTGTGGCGGGCTCATTCGGCACGTCGATTGCCACCACGGTGTGGCAGGATCGCGCTGCCATGCACCATGCGCAACTGGCAGAGTCGGTTGAAAAAGGTAACTTTGCCGCAACGCAGGTTCTGGCGGGATTGGGGAGCGCCGGGCTAAGCCCCGAACAATCCCTGGCACAGATTAACCGCTTGGTGGATCAGCAGGCTTACATGCTGGCTGCCAACGACGTGTTTTATGCCTCGGCCCTGATGTTTCTGCTGCTGATTCCATTTGTCTGGATGTCGCGGCCATTGAATGGCGGACCGGGTGCGGGCACCGTGGATGCGGGTGCCCATTAGTCCGGCCCGCTGAACCCAATTAGCGAATCACCATGCCGCCATCGGCGACGATGGTCTGGCCAGTGATGTAGTTGCCGGCAGCGCCTGCCAGCATCACGGCGATACCGGCGATGTCATCAGGCTGACCGATGCGGCGCAGTGGCAACTGGCTTTCGACCACATCCAGAACACGCTGGTCTTCGTGGATCGCCTTGGCAAAGTCGGTCTGGATCACACCGGGCGCGATGCAATTGACCCGGATATTGTCCGGACCCCATTCCACGGCGAGGTTGCGGGCAACCTGCATGTCGGCGGCCTTGGAGACGCAGTACATGCCAATGGTGGAGGAGCCCTGCAGTCCACCGATTGACGAGATGATGATGATCGCGCCGTTTTTCTTTGCCGCCATGTCGGGGCGCACCATCTGACACAGCCAGTGATTGGACAGCACGTTGTTGCGCATGATCTTCTCAAACACTTCGTCGCCCATGCCGGTGCTGGGGCCATAGTAGGGGTTGCTCGCGGCGTTGCAGACCAGGATGTCGATGGGGCCAAGCTGACTGCGGGTTTGCGCCACCAGTTGCTCCATCTGGGCCTTGTCCGAAATATTCGCCGGGATTGCAATCGCCTGCCCACCACTGGCGCGGATGCTGGCGGCCACTGCTTCGCAGGGTTCGGCCTTGCGGCTGGAAATGACCACCTTGGCGCCGCAGGCGGCCATGTTTTCTGCAATGGCACGGCCGATACCGCGGCTCGAACCCGTGATGATGGCAACTTTGCCAGTCAGATCAAATAAACGCATGATTTTTTCCTTTCAGATTGCGGTAAGGCCACCATCGACCGGCAGAGCGACACCGGTGGTGAAGCCAGCCAAATCGCTGCTCAGGTAAAGCACAGCGGCGGCAATTTCCTCCGCTTTACCGATGCGCCCGACAGGATGCATGAGAACTGCCAACTCTGCTTTCTTGGGGTCTCCTTCCTTGGCGCGGCGGAACATCTCGGTGTCGATAACGGCCGGACATACTGCGTTGATCCGGATATTCTTTTTTCCGTACTCGACGGCCGCCGATTTGGTCATGCCGATCACGGCATGCTTGGATGCGGAGTAGATGCCCATCTTCGGCGCCGCAATGAGGCCGGCCACGGAGGCTGTGTTGACGATCGAGCCGCCACCCTGCGCCAGCATGAGGGGAATCTGGTGTTTCATGCACAGCCAGACCCCCTTGACGTTCACGTCCATGATGGCGTCGAACTCGGCCTCGCTGCTATCGGCCAATCGGCCTTTCTCGATGTCGATGCCAGCGTTGTTGAAGGCATAGTCGAGGCGGCCATAGGTGGCGACGGTCCTGGCGATCAGTGCTTTGACTTCCTCCTCGCGGGCAACATTGCATTGCACAAAGCTTGCCTCGCCGCCTGCCGCCTTGATCTGGGCCACGGTATCTTCACCGCCGGGTATGTCAATGTCGGAGACGATGACCTTCAATCCGTTGGCGGCGAATGCCAGGGCTGTGGCACGGCCAATACCATTGCCGGCACCGGTGACCAGGGCAACTTGCCCGGAGTGTGTTTTTTTCATTCGTATGTTCATTTCGGATGTTTCAATTGGTAGGGCGCCAGCTCCAGCTTGGCGATGGCATTGTTGTGCACTTCGTCCGGGCCGTCGGCTGTTCGCAGATGGCGCGCATAGGCGTAGTAGGACGTGAGCAGGAAATCCTGGCTGTAACCGGCGGCGCCGTGCGCCTGGATCGCCCAGTCAATCACCTTGCAGCAGTTGTTGGGCGCGGCCACTTTGATCATCGCAATTTCTTTGGCTGCAACCTTGTTGCCAACCAGATCCATGCGCTGTGCCGCGTGCAACACCAGCAAACGGGTCTGGTCAATCAGTGTGCGGGATTTGGCAATGCGCTCGCGCCACAAGCTCTGGTCAGACAGTGGTTTGTGAAACGCGACCCGAGACACCACGCGGCGGCACATCAGCTCCAGGGCGGCTTCGGCCATGCCGACGACCCGCATGCAGTGGTGAATGCGTCCAGGCCCAAGGCGTCCTTGTGCAATCTCGAAACCGCGACCTTCACCCAGCAGGATGTTGCTCACCGGTACGCGCACGTTTTCAAACAGCACTTCGGGGTGCCCCGCCGGGGGGTCCATGAAGCCATACAGCGCCATATCGCGCACGATGGTCACGCCAGGGGTGTTCTTGGGCACCAGAATCATGGATTGCTGGCGATGCCGGTTGGCGTTGTCGGGGTCGGTCTTGCCCATCAGGATGAAGACCTTGCAGTTCTCTGCGGCCGCACCGGTGATGTACCACTTGCGGCCATTGATGACGTAGTCGTCCCCGTCGCGCACAATGCGGCACTCAATATTGGTGGCATCCGAAGAGGCCACGGCCGGCTCGGTCATCGCAAACGATGAACGGATTTCACCCGCCAGCAGGGGCTTGAGCCATTTTTCCTTTTGTTCTTCCGTGCCATAGCGCTCCAGCACTTCCATGTTGCCGGTGTCCGGTGCCGAGCAGTTGAAGACTTCAGCCGACCAGTACTGGCGCCCCATCATTTCTGCAATCGGTGAATATTCCAGATTGCTCAGGCCGTAACCGTGCCCGGACTCGGGCAGAAACAGGTTCCACAAGCCTTCGGCTTTTGCTTTGGCCTTGAGTTCTTCAAGAACCGGGTAGGTGCGGTAGGCATTTCCCTCTTTGGCATTGGCGGCGATTTCCTTCTCGCGACGTTCGTAGTTCGGGAAGACGTTTTCTTCCAGGAAGGTTTTGACGCGGCCGTGAAGCTCCTGCACTTTGGGTGAAAAATCGATTTGCATGGTGCTTCCTTTTGATGTGCTTGGTAGATGAGGGGAAGCTTATCGGGGCAGTCGCGGTCTGACCAATGCTTTGTTTTCAGTACATCTATTCATTTGGTGCATAGTAGGGGCTGGTTTCCCCTCCTTTTTTGTGTGTCCTTGCATCGCAATCCCGTTCATGAAAAATATCAGCCGCATCGATTTGAACCTGTTCGTGGTCTTTGATGCCATCTACACAGAAGGCAGTATCACGCGTGCCAGTGAAGCGCTCACACTGAGCCAACCAGCGGTCAGCCACGCGCTGGGCCGCTTGCGTGATCTGGTGAAGGACCCCCTGTTTGTGCGCAAGGGCCACACCATGGCGCCCACCCCGATTGCGCGGGAGTTGATTGATCCGATCCGACGGGCTATTGGCGAAATTGATGGTTCTCTGCGCCAGTTGACGGCTTTTGATCCCGCGACATCCCAGCGGGAATTCAAAATCGGCATGCGCTCCATTGTGGAAGCCACCGCAATTCCCGAACTGATGCGCCGGATCAGCGATGCGGCACCCGGTATTCAAGTCTCGTCCGTGCATCACATCCGTTCTGATGTGCAGTCCGATCTGACATCGGGCGCGCTGGCCGCTGTCATCGACATTCTGCTGCCACTGGGCCACAACGTTCACAACCAGCGTTTGGCGGGCGGCCCCATGGTCGTTGTCGCCCGCAAGGACCATCCGGTCGTTCAGGGGCGCATCAGCGTGGCGACGTATCTGGCGCAAGAACATGTTCTTGCCAGTTCAAGAAAGACCGGGCCAGGCATTGAAGACATGGAACTGTCCCGCCTGGGTTTTCAGCGGCGCATCAAGCTGCGGTGCCAGAACTATTGGACCGCCTGCAAGCTTGTCAGTACATCAGACTTGCTGCTGACCATGCCAGAGCGCTACGCCCGTTCCATCAACGAGCCACTGGCCAACCAGTTGATTGCGTTTCCGATTCCGGTCAGCGCCAACGACATATTCCTGTATTGGCACGCCAGCGCTGAGAATGATCAGGCCAACCGATGGTTGCGCGAAAAAATCATGGCCTCGTTCCAGGTGGCTTGACGTCGACAATCGTCGCCTGTCGCTTTGTGCAATCGGAGTCGCAAACACAGGGTCAAGAATGATTTGCGACCGACTCCAATGTGGCGGGAACAGTCAGTTGCGGTTGATGCTCGGCGGACAGGTCTGGACCAGTTACGGTCACTCGGGAATGACCGGTATCGGGAAGTAGGCTGAGTTAAATTCAGATCCACCTTCCAAAAGCAACGCGCGAGCGGAAGTGGTCATTTGGGCAAACAAGCTACTTGGGCTGAGCCCGCTCAATCCTTGAGGCCCACCCCCAGGACGTCCAGCTTCTTTGCATACGAATCCCTGCGTTTTGCTGCCTTTGCAGCTGTTTCGACAGCCGCCTGGATGGCCTTGGGCCCCTTTTTTTCAGCAGTTTTGATCAATCCGAACTTGTGAGCAGCATCTGCCTCCGCCCGCTTGAAAGCGGCAATGAGTTCGGCATGGGCAAGGGATTGATTCACAAGGGCCTCACTATCCAGAAAGCATTGATGATGCATCACAAGGCGCCGGCGTGGCGACGGATAATAGCGGCCACCTTACTTTGAGCACCATTTTTGAAACTCTCCCATGGAAATCAAAGTTAATTTTCTCGATAAGCTTCGTCTTGAAGCCAAGTTTGATGATTTCACGGTGGTGGCCGATCAGCCTATTCGCTACAAGGGCGATGGCTCGGCGCCGGGGCCGTTCGATTACTTTCTGGCTTCATCGGCCTTGTGTGCGGCTTACTTTGTGAAGTTGTACTGCGACACGCGCCATATTCCGACCGACAACATCCGCCTGTCGCAGAACAATATTGTTGATCCGGAAAACCGCTACCAGCAAATATTCAAGATTCAGGTTGAGTTGCCGGCGGAACTCTCCGATAAAGACCGGCAGGGCATTTTGCGCTCCATTGAGCGTTGCACGGTCAAAAAAGTAGTGCAAGCCGGGCCTGAGTTTGTGATTGAAGCGGTGGAGAACCTGGATGCCGATGCGCAGGCCTTGCTGAGCTTGAAGCCGGCTTCTGACGCCAGCACCTATATTGCGGGCAAGGATCTGCCACTGGAGCAGACCATCGCCAATATGTCGGGCGTTCTGGCGGCCTTGGGCATCAAGATTGAAATCGCTTCGTGGCGCAACATCATTCCCAATGTGTGGTCGCTGCATATCCGCGATGCGCACTCGCCGATGTGTTTCACCAACGGCAAGGGCGCAACCAAGGAAAGCGCGTTGGCGTCGGCGTTGGGCGAATATATCGAGCGCCTCAATAACAACCACTTCTACGCCGGCTCGTTCTGGGGTGAAGACATCGCCAACGCGGCCTTTGTCCATTACCCGAACGAGCGCTGGTTCAAGCCGGGCAAGAAAGATGCATTGCCGTCGGGCATTCTGGATGCGTACTGCCTGCAAATTTACAACCCCGATGGCGAGTTGCGTGGCTCGCATCTGATCGACACCAACTCCGGCAATGTGCAGCGTGGTATCTGTGCGCTCCCCTTTGTGCGCCAATCCGACGGCGAAGAGGTGTATTTCCCGTCCAACCTGGTCGAGAACCTCTTTGTGAGCAATGGCATGAGTGCCGGTAATACGCGGGCCGAGGCGCAAGTGCAATGCCTGTCGGAGATTTTCGAGCGGGCGGTGAAGCGCGAAATTCTGGAAGGTGAAATCGCCTTGCCAGATGTGCCGCCCGACGTGCTGGCGAAATACCCGGGCATTCTGGCTGGCATTCAGGGCCTGGAAGAGCAGGGCTTTCCGGTGCTGGTGAAGGATGCATCGCTGGGCGGGACCTACCCGGTGATGTGCGTCACCCTGATGAACCCGCGCACCGGCGGCGTCTTTGCCTCGTTTGGCGCGCACCCAAGCTTCGAGGTGGCGCTGGAACGCAGTCTGACCGAGTTGCTGCAGGGCCGCAGTTTTGAAGGTCTGAACGATTTGCCTCGGCCCACCTTTGCCAGTGAAGCCGTGACCGAGCCCAACAACTTTGTTGAACACTTCATTGATTCCAGCGGCATTGTGTCGTGGCGCTTTTTCAGCGCCAAAGCAGATTTCGATTTTGTCGAGTGGGATTTTTCTGGTCAGGGCCAGAATGACAAGATGAGTTCCAATGCGCAGGAAGCCGCAACCTTGCTCGGCATTCTTGAAGACATGGGCAAAGAGGTGTACATGGCGGTCCATGACCAGCTAGGCGCCATGGCTTGCCGGATTTTGGTGCCCGGCTATTCGGAAATCTATCCGGTAGACGATTTGATCTGGGACAACACCAACAAGGCCTTGTTGTTCCGCGCCGATATCTTGAACCTGCACGCCCTAGACGACGCCAGCCTGCAAGCACTGCTGGAGCGTTTAGAGAACAACGAGCTGGATGATTACGGCGACATCGCTACATTGATCGGCATCGAATTTGACGAGAACACGACCTGGGGTCAGCTGACCGTTCTGGAGTTGAAGCTGCTCATCCATCTCGCCTTGCAGCAATTTGAGGCGGCGCAAGAGCTGGTGGGCGCCTTCTTGCAGTACAACGACAACACGGCCGAGCGCGGATTGTTTTATCAAGCCTTGAACGTGGTGCTGGAGGTGCGGCTCGATGACGACCTGGAACTGGACGATTACGTGGTCAATTTCCGCCGGATGTATGGCAATCCGCGGATGGACGCGGTGCTGGGCTCAGTGGACGGCAGCGTGCGCTTCTTTGGCTTGACGCCAACCAGCATGGAACTGGAGG
This sequence comes from Rhodoferax sp., assembly GCF_018780565.1. Lineage (GTDB taxonomy): Bacteria > Pseudomonadota > Gammaproteobacteria > Burkholderiales > Burkholderiaceae_C > Rhodoferax. Next base: position 7,564 of record NZ_JADMJN010000014.1, on the reverse strand, counting down.
GGCTCGACAGGCACCGCCGTCTGATCGACAGCTATAAAAAAATGCATATGGCGCGGGCCCATGTAGCGGCTAAAGCCAGCTAGCGTTACGAGTCTTCGCGGCGATGAAGCCGTTCATCCCAAGGTACAAACGTATGTTTGATACCAGAAGGACCATCTATGCCAGCGTGTATCAGTTCTAATGTCGCCAGCGTTGATAGTCAGATACGAAGAACAGATGGAGGGCTCTCAATATGAGTGCACGCGCCGAGTGGATTCCTAACATTTTGGGACGGTTTTTCCTGCGTGTCGGGGGCTTTCGCACTGAAGGAGATGGTTCCGTCTACACGTAAGATTCCACTGCCAGCGAGCTGCGGCAGATAGGACTTCGTTTTCCTGAGTTATCGCGTTACACACCAATTGAGATCATGTCGGATGGCTGCTATGGGTGGCACCCGCCGACTATGTCCGAAGCGCCAAGGACGGCAAAGCGTCTGAAGCGACCACCGGATCGGGCCAGCAGCAGTCATTAGGCAATGACTGTTGTCGGGGGAAGATTTGGACTACTGCACTGCAGCGTCTGCCGACCTGCTAATCAGATGCTGGCAAACGGCCTAGCTCGAACTACAGGCTCCAAATGCGCCACACTTAGCGTACATTTCGTTTTAACAAAATAGGGAGAAAATATGCGCAAATACCGTCAGGTGGTCGAGTTCGCCAATTTTATTTGCCATTTCGGCAACGATGTGTTGCTTGACTATTTGAGTGAGATCGTACTTCCCGCATTCCTGAGTGGCCAACGCGTACGCATGTACGGAAACTCGAAGTACTTGTTCCTTGACGTGAAACTGGTGAACTTGAAATCGGATTCGGAGCCAGGTGCTCTAACACCCGCTCTTGTTGGTAGGTTCGTTATGGATACTGAGTTGCAGCGTGACCAAATTTTGGTAGACAACAAGATCGTTCCTGACACACAGAAACTCAAAAGCGCACCGTCTTCGCTATTTGTGCTGCTGCTAGACAATCACAAGCTGATTTACTCCAAACAGGTTTCCGGCGCGCCAGGGCTATCCGCATTTCGAACTACGGCGGAACTGATACTCAAATGGCGCTGGAGGGAATACATAAATGAACTCGTGGAAAAGAATAAGGCTGCCAGGGAAGCGGACGGCAAAATACCAAAGATTACCAAGCGCGCTCTAGTCGAGTCGATACAAGCTCCCCGCCTTGAAATCGTGCCCCTTGCAGGAAGTCGAAACCTCACCAACTTCGTCAATCAGTTCAAAGTGCTGAAAGAAATTACCATCAAAGTGGTGCGTCCAAATGCGGAGATAAATAACGATGGATTATTTACTACCGTTGAGGCAGCTCGATCGCAGGTGAATGCAGACGCCACCAGCCTAATTCATCGAAATTCTGAGGGCCTTAACAAAGCTCAGTCAATCAAGCAAATTGCCCCAGCCATGCAAGGCAATGCTTTGGTTACCCTACGAGGGACAGGACCAACTGATGCAAAGCTCGTTGGAACTAACGAAGAGATGTCCGTGAGAGAGCCCATGGACGTGCCCCCTTCTGTATCGAAGGGCTCAGTGGCTATGTTCAGTGCATTTAAAGGACTTATCTTTCAGAAGGTCCTTCAGGTAGGAAAAGTCGTCAACTCAGAGAGAAATCTAGCCAAGCTCGAAAGCCTTAAAAATGACAGTTGATCAAATTACTCCTGCCCAACTCACGGAGGAGAAAAGTCTTCTGCAGTTGTACAGGCTAACGTACCGTTTTCCTATTAGTCGTTTTAATGTCATATCGACGGTTTTGGTTGGCATTTGTTGTGCGGCGTATTTGTCCTGGGTCCGGCCTGGGGGAAGCGAAGCGGGGGTACTGCTTAAAGAAACCTTAAAGCTTGGTATCTCTTTGGTGCCATCTATATTGGGTTTTCTAATTGCTGGTTTCACCGTCTTCGTTACGGTTACAAAGCCCGGAGTATTTTCTGCGATGGCAAAAAAAGAGTTCGCGAAAAGTGGGCAGAGCTATCTTAAATACAACCTTTCGGCATTCATGCTCGCATTTGCGCATTACGTTGCATATCTGGGAGCATGCGTACTTCTGATCTACTTCGGTCAACCGAATGGGCCGCTTACTCAAATTACACAGTGGCTAGCTTCCTTGGTTACGTGCAACGCAAGCGTCGCCTACAGCACTATGGTTTCAGCATGTGCCGTCGCTTTCGCATGCTGGACGTGGTACCTAGTTATGTTGCTTAAATCTTTCATCTACAACGTATACCAAGTCGTGGTGACAAGTGTCCGATGGGATCTTGAGGACGAAGCTAAAGCGAAGGCCACCAGTCCTTCGTCAGCACACTCTTGATAGGTGCTGCCCTTTGCTGCCACTCAAGGGGCTAGTGAGTGTTGATAAGGCGAGTTGCTGTTTCCTAGCTCAAAACGGTGAATCTTGGTGAGGCACTTGAAAGTCTCAAATCAATCTGTGTGTTATGTATAAATCTGCCGCATTCGGCTATTGATCGTACCCACCTGACGGGCTAGTCCTGAATACCTGCTATCCAGCAATGATTTTGACGCCACAGAAGACCGCTTTGGGTCGGGACCTGCCGGTAGCCACCGAAAGCCCAATGACTCTTGAGGGGCTAAAACTGATACTGGTCCATCTAAAGTGAACACCAGTCCCGGTCATATAAGTTGACAGTCACAGAAATTCATAATCCCCAAATCTTGATCAGTCGGCCGAAAAGCAAAATGCAAACAGGTTCTGAACTGGGTCAGGTTCAGCACCCAAAATGCAGCTCCTGGAATCGACAGCAGCGAGGCGGTCGAAATTTTGCAGGGCAAACTATCTGAGAAGGAGTACCACTCTGATGAGAGTGGCCGCTGGCTGAAAATGTGCTTTTATCCAGAATGCGGCGTCACCATTTCGCACACGGCCGAGGTGCGGCCAGGGCTACGTCGCAGCAAGGTCGTGATCCAGGCGTCGGGAAAAGTCAGGATAACTTGAGCGGGCTGGCATAGCCCGTCATCTCCAGGTAGCCGCGACCCAGGAGCCTGCCGTCTGCATCAAAAATTTCGCTCAAGCCTTCCCAGTAAACTGCCCCGGTGGAGTTGCGGCTGTCCAGCTCCTGGTTGTCGACGATGGCTTTGACGATGTAGACGCTTGCCAGCGCAGTGGGCGCGCCCGGGCTGTTGATGCGCACCATCCATTCCACCGGGTAACTTGCCTGAGTCAGGGGGCTGGTCCAGTTGCGAAGTGTCTGGAACTTGACGGTGCCCGGAGCAAACACGTAGGGTGTTGGCCCCATGCCGGGGTGGCGAAACGAGCCGCCGTCCCAGTGTGTATGGCCGGCCTGATCACGAAGACGAAAGGCGGTGAGGGCGCTGCCGTCCAGCAGGTTCATGCCGATCCAGTCCCAGCCGACTGCCTGTGGGTGCAGCAACTCCCGACTCCATTCGTGATCCAGCCAGGCAGTGCCTTGTACCTGCGTGGTTTGATCGTGCAGGCCCAGTGTGCCTGTGACTTGAAGCTGAGGCAGGCTGTAGTAGTAGCTGGCCTGTTGCGCTTGGGGCCCTTTGCGCGATACGCCCCGATCGCCTTGCAGTAGCAGTGGTTGCGTTTCCTGCAAAGCAAGTTGAAAGCGAAAGCCTGCGCCTGCTGCAACGGCCTTGTACCCCGTGGCGTCGCGTTGCAGTGACCAATCACGCAGGGTGATGGCTGTGTCCTTCTGGCTGGCCTGTGCCAATTCAAAGCTTTCTCGCGCAATGCGCTGGTCATGCCAAAGCTTTTTGCCCGGTACATCCGTTACCGCAGCATGGGCAAAGATCAGTTGTTTGGCGGCAAATGCCGAACGCATGTCCTGCGTGGCGGAAATGCGCGAGCGGAAGAAAGTCAGCTGGAAACCAAATTCCCGCTTGTCGCGGGAAGGTCCTGCACCAGTGCTCGCAACCAGGTGGCCGGTCAGGTACCACCATTCAATGGAGAAGTCCGGGTGGCTGCCCAGGTCGCGGGGGAATTTCAGTGCGCCGGGTGTCAGTGCCACGTCGGGGTTTTTCGATTTGGCATCTGCTTGAAGAGACCACAGCGGTGCGGTCAATCCGGCGGCCAGAACCAGTCGCCGTATCTGGCTGGGCTTGATGAAAATTGGCATGAGGGGGCGCGGCAACGGTCGGGGTGGGTGTTGGCATTCGGGCTGTCTAGCCTGCAGTATCCATGTTTCGGCCACTTCGTCGACAATCGCGGGTTGACCCCCATTTAATCCTATGACCAGTACCTCATCAGAAGCATCCGTTCCAGCCCCTGAGCCCACGTCGCCTGTGGATGCAAGTGCCAAGCCGGCACGTTCGCAATCGGTTCAGCCGGTGCTCGAAAAATTGTTTGAACTCTATCCCCATCTTTTTGGCGCGCAGTTTCTGCCGCTCAAGCTCGGGATTTTTCAGGAATTGCTGGCGACACACCCCGAGTATTTCACGCGTGATAGCCTCAAAGCGGCCCTGGGCGTGCACACCCGCTCCACCCGTTACCTGCAAAGCGTTGCTGCAGGCCATAAGCGGCACGATCTTCAGGGCGCTGCGGTGGAAGACGTATCGGCGCAGCACATTTATCTGGCCATGCTGGAGCTGTTTCGGCGTCGGCAGGGTCGCTCCAGGGAAGACTTGCGGCCGAAATTCCGTGCTCAGCTGGTGGCCGCATTTGAGGCCTCCGGACTGTCCCGCCAGGATTACCTGACCATGGCCCAGACCCACGATCTACATGCCAATGCCTTGCTCGAAGAAGCGCTTGCTGAGCATGATCAGCAGCTCGCCAAACAGGAAGCACTGCTGAGCGCATTTGGCAACAGTGGCAAGACGGTGGAGGAATTCGCCGACATGTACGGTCTGGATCCGCGGGACGTGGCCCGGGCACTGGCGAAAAAGCAGGGGCTTGCCGAGACTGATCAATAAGCGGGTCTGAATATCTGCACATTGGCATGGAAAGATGCACTATGCTTGTACTTTGACCGGGCAAGCTGAGCGATCGGACCAATTCCAAACTTGAGGTGCAATGAACAACAGAATGTCGCCATTCTCCCGAAGCGTCTGGTTGACCACCGGCTTGCTTGTTGTTCTGGCTGGTATTTTTGGCCTGTACACGTTGTTGGAAAAACAGGTTGATCGCGCCAATGCCGTGCGCCATCAGTCAGGTTTGCTTGCTGCTGAGTTGCGTCAGTCTTCCGATGACTTGACGAAGATGGCTCGTACCTATGTGGTCACGGGCGACCCGATCTACAAAAAGCACTACCAGGACATCCTGGACATCCGTAATGGCAAGAAGGCTCGCCCCGAGAGCTATGAACGGATCTATTGGGATCTGGTCCTGGCCGAGGGCCAGACGCCCAGAACCGACAGCCAGCAGGCCATTGCACTCCTGGAGTTGATGCGTCGCGCGGGCTTTACCGAACAGGAGTTCGGTCGTTTGGCCAGGGCCAAAGCGAATTCAGATGCGTTGAGCGCGTTGGAAGTCGAAGCCATGAAGCTGATCGAGGACCAGGGTCCGCAGGCTGAAACTCTGCATGCGACGGCGCGCCAGATGATGCATGACCCGAAATATCACCAGGCCAAGGCGGCGATCATGACGCCCATTGATGAGGTCTATTCGCTGGTGGATCAGCGCACACTGGCGGCCGTTGAGACCGCGCAGGCCAAGGCTCGTGTCTTGAAGTTGCTTTTTGTGCTCCTGGGTCTCGGACTGGTTTTCATGTTGTGGCGTATCAACAAGATTCTGCGCGCCACCATGGGCGGCTCGGTTGACGAGGTTTATGAACACATCACCAGAATTGGCAACGGGAATTTCTCGATGCCGATTGCGCGGGCAGATAGCATGCAGAACAGTGTGCTGGGGCGTTTGGCCCAAACACAGGCCAATCTGAGCAGGATCGACCATGATCGCCAGCGGGTGCAGGCGGCCCTTGAAGAATCGTTGCGTGAATCGAAGACCCTGATGGAGGCCATTGAGCACCATTCCATCGTATCCATCACGGATCCGGCGGGCCGTATCACCTACACCAATGACATGTTCAGCCGCATCAGCGGTTATAGCCGGGAAGAGTTGTCGGGGCAAAACCACCGTATCGTCAAATCAGACGTCCAGTCGGATGAATTCTGGACCGCGATGTGGAAGACCATCTCCAGTGGTTATCCCTGGCGTGGTTTGGTTTGCAACCGTGCCAAAGATGGTTCATCTTATTGGGTTGACACGGTTATTGCGCCATTTTTCGATCATGCGGGCAGCATTGAAAAATACATTTCCATTCGAACGGATATCACTGCGGCCAGGAATACTCAACTTGCCTTGGCGGCTGAACGCTCCCGCCTGAACAACATCATTGAGGGTACGCGTGCGGGCACTTGGGAATGGAACCTGGTCGCTGATGAACTGATTTTCAATGAGCGTTGGGCTGCGTTAATCGGATATACCCCGCAAGAGCTGAGGCCCATGACTCAGAAGCGCTTGCAGTCGCTGATGCATCCTGAGGATGTGATCATGATTCGCCGTAAGCTGGCCGAGCATTTCTCGGGGCAGAATGATTATCACGAATGTGAAATTCGATTTCGCCATAAGGACGGACACTGGGTCTGGCGCCAATCCCGTGGCAAGCTGTTCACGCGCACACCCGACGGCACGCCGGAGTGGATGTACGGGACCGATCTGGACATCACCAAGAGCAAGGCGTCAGAGGCGCAGCTCAAGCAGTCCGAGGTGAGCCTGCGCAATAACGCGTCCTTTCTGGATCGCGCAGGTCGTATCGCCGGGTTTGGGCGCTGGCAGCTCGACTTGCTTACTGGCGAAGTGGATTGGTCAGATCAAACATGCCATATCCATGATGTGGCGCCGGGCTACAAGCCCACACGCGATGAGGCCATTGCCTTCTATGCGCCGGAGGCCATGCCCGCGATTCGAGCCGCCATTGACGCAGTCATCCAGACCGGGAAACCATGGGATCTTGAGTTGCCGCTGATTACGGCCATGGGGCGCAGGGTATGGGTGCGCAGTGCGGGTGAGGCCGAGTACCTGGACGGCAAGCGGATCAGGCTGGTGGGTATTTTTCAGGACGTCACGCAGCGGCATCAACTGGAAGAGGAAGTACTGCAAAAGAACGAGATGATGAAAAACATTCTTGCCAACGTTCCCGTTGGCTTGAGTGTGATGGATGGCAAGCTCAATCTGGTTGCGGAGAACCGGCTTTTCAGGACCCTGCTTGATTTTCCGGATTCATTGTTTGCTGGCCCGATAACCAAGTTTGAATCGATCATTCGCTTCAATGCCGAGCGCGGAGAGTATGGAGAGGGTGACCCGGAGAGCCTCGTCAAGGCCATCGTGGAGCGGGCCCGGCAGGCGCAGGCGCACCATTTTCAGCGGCGACGCAACGATGGCCGGACGCTTGAAATTCGCGGCGCACCCATGCCCGATGGTGGCTTTGTAACGACGTACGCCGATGTAACTGAACTGGTCAGTGCGCGAGAGGCTGCCGAAGAGGCCTCCCGCTCCAAAGGCCAGTTCCTTGCCAACATGAGCCACGAGATCCGCACGCCCATGAACGCCATCCT
>NZ_JADMJN010000002.1 GCF_018780565.1 Rhodoferax sp. | reverse complement strand
ACATCTGACGCAAAGATCGCACGCCGTCAAGTACGGTATTGGTCAGGCGCTTACGAAGAATCGAAGGAAGCGAATGAAGAAAAGAGATCGTGCGACATGGTCAGCTCCGTGCATCGGGCGGGATTGCCCGAGACCGGCAGCAGCACGGCGCAGCGCAGTTGTCACAGGTTCAAAGACGGCCGCCAGGACGCAAGCGCAAGCATTGCGCGCAGACCTTGACAGCGAGAACGCCGTGGTACGGTGAAGGGAACAGCAAGCCAGCCCCACACACCCTGAACCACCGCCTTACGGCAAGCACAGCGCGCAGGCGGTTCAGCCGCCGAAGACGTCAGGAATCAAAGCCGCATGGCCGTGACTCGGTACGAGGCACGGGGCAACGCCCGCGAGCCCGACGGCGGTACGCCGGGACGTTCGCATTTTCCTCCGGACTTGAGTCAAAAGATGTGAAACGAAACATCGAAAGCACAGATACGTCGAAACCCAAAGCCGGCATTTCTTGAAACTCTTGACCTGTTCATCTAAGTACCGGCTCTTTCTTTGTCGTGACTCAGCTCCGCGGCTTTAGCCTGAAGGCGTTGGACCAGCTTTACCCTTATGTCTTGAAAATTCGCCGTCTTCGATGCCACCGATACGCGTGAATCACCGCAGTTGGGGAATTTTTCTGCGACTACCGTGTACGCCTCACGGATATTGGTGAAGAACATGCCTTCTTCCACCGAGAGAAACTTTTCGATGGACGCGGGTAGCTCGGAAGCTTCCGCAGGGATCAGGTCGAAAAGACCGAGAAGCGCTAACTGAGATGCCAACTCGAAAACATCGAAGATGAGTGATGTCTCGTCTTGCACATGCAAACTCCTCCAAGGCGAAAGAATCTCAGCACCTGACCGGACAGCTGCGAGCGTGTGAGCTGCCTTTTCGTAGGTAGCCAGGGGATCGGCCCTACCTGGCAGCGTACGCCGCTGGGCCCAGATATCGAGAATCAACTTCGAGACGTCTCGTTCGATCTTCTCCTTCTCGGCTCCCGTGGTGCGTTCCGCTGCATCCAGCTGTTCGGCGAGGTAGTGGGCCATCCAGCGCCCTAGGGTGTCCACGCCATCGTCAGCTCCCAGCTCTCTCGCCAGGAACCGACCAAGTTCCAATACGTCCTTGGGCTCCTTCAATGGCTCCGTCGCGCCTGAAGATGACGACAAGGTCGTATTCAGCTTCCGAGGGGTCTTTCGAATCGTCGTTGTCATAAGAGTTTTCCTTGGTTCTGCGCGCTATGTTTACTTCAAAGAGCAGATCCATCTTCTTTGCAGCCAGGTACTGGCGAATCGCTTCGGTCGATGCAGTCAGTCGATACCCCTCCGAGCGAGGAAAACCGGAATCGCTTCGTAAGGAGATGTCATCCATCGCATCAGACCACATCACGTGGCGAAAATGCACGGCTTCCGTTGAACCCAGCCACAGCTGCATTTCGCCCTCGGGAGCTTGCAACGCAAGGCGCTTGCTCACGTCTTTGCCAGGACAGACGGACAGACGGCGGACTTCTCTTCTATAGGTGTCGTCGTCATCCAGAGCGGTGTCACCCTCCGGATGGATCAGCCAGCCAGACAACTTGAAATCGCCAGCATGAATTTCCATGTCGCCACCTTCGTCGGGGATGTTGTAGTCCCAAGAGGTGCGTATACCCTGAAGCGAACGCAACAGCGCCGACGCAGTCTTGCCTGCCACCAGCGCGCTCGAAACACTCACCGTCCAACGGCGGTCACCCTCTCTGCCTGTAAGGTGGCCTGAAACGACAACCTCGCCGGACCCGGTCGACGGGCCAATCTCTTCAAGCAGCATATCGATTGTTACGCCTTCGAGCCAATTTTGGTCGCTCTGGTGCACCGAGTGCCAGAGCCTGGTTTCCAAAGGCTTGACAGCTCTCAAATCCGAAAGCCACACCGGGGGACTCGTGAGCTTGAATCGTGACATCCAGTAGGCGAGGCTCCCGTACTCTCCACCCTCCACCTTGACGAGTGGCCGCACTACCATTAGCTGACCTAGAGTGCACCACATGGCGTGCCATTCGAGGTGTGTGGAAAAACGTTCAACGCTCGGCAAAGAGCCTTGCCGGTTGGAACTGCTGAGACGCTCGCTCGCGAACTTCGACTTGCGCGGCTCGCTGTCCCACATCCAGACCTGCGAGTCCGCTTGCCAGGCATCGATGATCCAAGCTTCGGCTATGTCCAGAAACTCGTTGGCTTGAACGTCGGCGAAGAGCATAAGTACACGCTCATACCAGTACGGCAAAGTATCCATCGAGTCGAAGTGGAAGCGACGTTGGTCGCTCGAATGAAATCGATCGAATCCCTTGCGATAGCCACGAGGAATTTTCACGAACGACACACCGGGCTGGTTCACACCCGCGAGGATCGGTGCTGCAGTGATATCCAGGGCGAATACGCCGTCTCTGTGAAGGACCTCCACTGCGTCTTTCGCAAATTGCCGGCAAAGCAGGTGCGGAAATTCAGGGTCGGTCGCCACCTTAAACAACATCTGCCCGTGGCCCGACAACGCCCGCGGGGACTCACTGGCAATCCGCGCAGCCGAGACCATCAACCATAGCCTCGACGCCAGCCAGTACGCAGGGGCGGTCGAATTCCTAAATGAGCGTTCGCATCGACGATCCCATTGCGCAAAGGCGGTATCAACTACGCGCTGAAGCCCGAGGCGCGCCGCAGCTCTCAGTCCATGGGCGGCGGCCCACCTCTTACGCAGTTCGATGTCACCCATGAAGGCATAAAGCATCCGGCCCAGACACTCCTCAATCGACAGCGGAACGTCTTCGGCGCTGATGGGGATCAACTTGGCGTCAACAACCGAAGACTCGGTTTGAAGGTGTCTGGTGAGGACCAGAGCGGCTTCGTTTGGACTTAAGTAGCGAGCGAGCAACCCCAGCAAGCTGTAAAGTCCTCCAGAATCCCATTTTTCAGGATTGGCCCCAATCGCGTCGAGAAGAGATGCGACGATCTCTTCGTTCCCGAGGCCTGAAATGGCGAGCAGCTCAGGAAGGGAGGCCTCTTCGCGAATTCTCGGCTGGTACAGGAACTCCAACCGCTCCACGATGAGCGCTGGCAGTCGATCCTTGCACCAAGCCGCAACAGAAGGAGACAGTGGCAGCCACTGAATGGCCGCAAGGATGATCGCATCTGCCTGGTCGAATCGGCGCTTGAGATTGCTTCCTTCCAGCGCCTCAAGATGGGCCCGCCGATCGGCGGGCCTGACAACCTCCCTCATTGCGTGCATGAACGCTGATGTATCGAAGTAAGTTTTGTTTGTATCAGCCCTGGCCGCAATTTCACGGAACGTCGCTTCGATGTCCGCTACCGTCGCAAAAGTACGTCCGCAGCCCACCACTGCGGCCCGGATATCTACATCACGTTGGGAATCATCTTGCAAGGTCGAGAGACCCATATCCTGGGTTTCTACGAAAACCGCGTCGGGTCCATCAAAGAACGAAAGGACGGACCGACCCTGCACCGCCCACGGAGTGGATTGACGGGGTGCCGCCAAGTCCAGCGCACCACGTAATTCAGAAATTCCATTGTTCCCGTCCAGATTGAGCAACGCCAAGCGCACCAACTCTTCCACCACTGACGAGCGCACGGAAGGCGTCTCGTCTGCCAAACGAACACCAATGGGGTCCAGGGTGTTGCTGTCAAGTTCCGATGTAAGGCACAGGATCGGCACTGTGGTGGCACTGTCCATGCTCTTGGCCGCAAGCGCCATCGTGATGAATTCCGGCGCCATCCGATCCAGCCGCACTTGGCCTTCGTCGTCCCAGCGGCTGAATGCGGCGAGAGCGATCGTAGGATCAAGAACTGTCAGGGCACGAGCAATGGATTCCCAAGGAAAGCGGTCAGCATCGCCCAGATAACCCCAGACATCCGACGTCACGGACTCCAATTGGCATGCTAGCTCACGCCTTGCAATCGGCTCCAGCGCAGATGCCCCGGTTTTGGCGAATTCTTCGAGCATCTCGAGGTGAAATACGCTGTCGTAGTCCACGCCATCAAGCACCTCACTAGCCTCGGCGAAAAGGCTTTCCGCATCTCTTGGGCTGATGGGTGATAGAAGTCTTGCCAATGCAATCAGTTGGTCAGCACGGTCCGTGGCCGGCTCACGCTCGGTCCGAATCGCTCGGGCGCGGTTGACCACTTTGTCCAGGATTGCCGCATGTGCATCCATGTTCATGGAAAGTGTCTGCGCCGCCGCCAGCATCCGCACAGAAAAACCTGCCCGCGCATTAGCAAACGTCAGCTGCGTGATATCGCTCGCAAATACGCCCGGTAAATGGGCCAGTTCCGAAGTCGATTCGGCAAGCAACTGGCGCATGGACTGCACATTGTGGTCGTCGCTTTGCCGGAAGTCGGCGCTGCCATATCGCTTTAGGACCTCCTCGAACTTTGCCTGTGCACTCGCGCGATCTGAAGAGGATGCAAGAATGAACTTCGCACGCGCCTTATAGATGGGAAGCGTAGCTTCCACGAAGTTCTCTAGGCGCTTGGTACGCTCTTCGCGCCAGCGTTTTTCATCGCGTTGCGCGGGTTCGTTGGTTAGCGCCTCCTCCTCGTGCACCCGTTGAATGTAGGTTGCAAGCGTCGCCTCCCGTCCTGCCGCACACTCAAGCAGCGCATGCGCTCGCATCGTCGCGTCGACCAGCTCATGGCTACTGGGAAATATCTTGTCCTCGCGCCGTAAAGAAGGCGTGGCGAAGAGCTCAAGCACCGCCCGTGCACCATCCAGCATGCCCGCGCGTGAGGCCACAATTTCCGCGGCGGTGATGAGGGTCCGGCAAACGCCCGACTTCGATCCTGTCGCGCCCAACTCACGACTTGCCGCCTCCGGAGTGAGCCAGCCACGTCGGATCCACCTGCCGATATTCACCGACAACGCATCCTGGTCAAGCGGCCCCCCGGCAATGGCCAGAGGAACGCGAATGAAAATGTCCCAGATCGGGCGATGACTGAGATGCCCCAGCGCCGCCTCCACCAGCGCCGACTTGCCAGACGCGAGAAGCCGGTGGCAGATGGAAAGCACGGTCTGCGGCATAAGCCTGCGAGGCTTCCACCGTAGCAACGCCGCGAGGCCAGCTTCGGCTCCAGCCACCCTCAAGACCGCCTCACCTTCCGCAGCAAGATCTTTCCAGTCAAGTTTCCATCTGTCCGTACTCGCGTTTTCTTCGCGCCGCTCAAAGTAGATCGAAAGCCAAGCCAAGAACTGGCGACGCCAGTCCCTCATCCGAACTGCATCCCCCTTTTTTGCACTGTCCAGCATGAGATGGCAAAGTACGCGCCCTTGTAGGCCAGCGAACTTTGGGTCGGACAGCACAGTGCGCCTGAGGCTCGCTTGGGCATAAGACGCCGATAGATCAACGTTTTCCGTCAGCATTTTCTGCACGGCCGCATCCGTCTTGAGGGCTTTTGCGCCACGCAACATCACAAGGACTGCGTCAACCGTCTGCGAATGCTCTCGCGCCACCCGCATCGCCAGCTTTAGGCGGTGCAACTGTACTTCCCGCCGACGCACAGGGTCCTTGATGGCCTTTGGCTCCGGATGCGCTTGCGTAAGCTCAAGAAGAGCCTGTAAGTCTCCTGCGGCGTGCATCACGGCCGCGACATGCTCGGCGCAATAGCCGTCTCGTAAGTGATGCTCCCGTAAATAGGAGGATGCCTGCTTTCGTACTTCGGCCAGTGCCGTGGAGGAATGGCCAAAGACGAACGATTCGAAATCTTCGTCGGTGAACCCGAAGTGCCCGGAATCCTCCCATAAGCCTGGCGCCAGATCGTTACCGATGTCGCGCAAATGGGCCTCACCAACGCCAAGAATGCCCGCTAGGTGCGACAGGGGTATCGGCCGCGGCAGCGCTACCAGCGCGGCGCAGAGGCGGCTAAACTCAAGCAGATCCCCTCCCTTCTGAAGCGCTTCGGCAATTCTTTCTTGGAAGATGCGTTGCAGGTCTTTGCCGCCGGGCCGGAGGTACTTCAACGGGTCCTGCGACATCTCGCGGCCATAGTCGAACGCGTATGAAATCACCCGTGCATTGCCGCCCGACAAATGCTGCAGATCTGCAAGCCAGGAATCCGTCTGCTTGATGTCTTGGAGTCGTACGAAATCCCTTGTCTCAGGTAGCTCAAAGTCGCCTATCGCAACCGGGAGGAACCCGGTGGGAAGGCGCAGTGCGGGAAGCCTGCCTGTCCGTGCGGAGATAAGCAATCGGACATTGGTCGGCAAATTACCCAGCTCGGCAATGTCGTGCACAAAGCTGCGCTCCGGTGGTGTCCGCGCGAGCGCGGCCGCTACCGAATTGTCGGCGGCGTCCACGGCGATGACCAGCAGCGCATCAAGGCTACGGGCCGTAACGATGGATGCGGCTTTTCGCAGTCGGATGATGAATTCCCGTGGATAGTCGATGGCCGCTGAGGCCGTGATCAGCATCGGTGCGCCTACACGTGCGGACATTTCATTGCACAGATGCAGGATGGCGTGCCGCGGAAGATGGCGCTGCCCGTCCGAGTCCATGTAGCGTCCGCCGCCGTAGCAATCGAAAATGATCAGCTCCGAACCTTCCGGCAACTGCGTGCGCATTTCCAACAGCGCGGTGGTTTTTCCACACCCGCCCTCGCCGTGAAGGCATATCCTCTGCTGCCTGGGAAAATGGGTGTGAACAAGCTCCTGAACAACTGAGCGAGCCACAATTTTCTCCGGCTGCTTCAGTCGAGGGGGACATGGCAACAACGCCTCAGGATCACCAAGGAACATGGCCCCGAGAATCACTTCCCGGGTGATCGCGTCATGCTTGCCCGGCAGCATGCGGCTGTACACGACTTGGCGCAGCTCCAGCATCATTTGACGCGAGTCGGCGGCGGCCACCGCGCCAATAGCCGCGATCACTCGCTCTTGCACTTGGAATCTGGAAGGCCCTTGGCAGTCAGTGAAATCCAGAGCCTTCGCCATGGCAGAAAAATCGTCGTCAGAAAGACCACTGGCGATCTTTAGTCTGTCGTACAACTCTTCTGATTTTGAGAAAGCAGCTGCGTTTGTTAACAAGGGGATGCCTGCTAGGGCATGAACAACCTCCTCGCTGATCGGCTGGTTGCTGACAAGCTTGACAACCAACCCATTCTCGGACAGGTTGGGCGCGAGTCGCCTCGCTTCGATGAATGCCTTTGCCAGTCTCGCGACGACTGAGTTGTCGCCCTGACGGTTCGTTGCATGACACAGACGCGTAACCGTCCAGGACTTGTTGGGTGATGCGGTTGAGTACTTGAGCTGCTGAATTTCGATTCGCTGAGCCGTGCGGAGGCTGTCGCCGCCATAGAAGAGCCCGACGTCCACGCCTTCCCAAGCATCTGGTGCAGCAATGGCGGCATCAAGCCCGGCTTCGATCGGAATTCCTTCAACCGTTACAGCGGTCAGGTCCGAACTCGGGACAAGAACTCGCATCGCGTGATGCAGCGCCCAAAGCACGTGAAAATCGTCACCCGCATTGGATCCCTTCGCGCCAGAGAGATCTGTTTTCATGTGCTCCCACTACCCTCGATGCTTTTACCAGCGATTCTCGCTCGACCACGTAGACATGGTGGCGAGCAGGCAAGTGTTTTCAATGTCATCACCGAAACCAACGCATGGAATGGCAATATTCTATCCATTGAAACCGAATTATTGCAAAATAATGCACTAAGTTGACAAGATTCCAGAAGACTCTCTTTTACTATTAAGTGATTATTTAACCTCTTTTATTTAAAAAACGATAAAATAATTGCACTATGGCCAAAAAAATCGCCCCCTTGCTTCCATCTACGGAGGAACTACTTTGTCAGTTCGGCGATCGGCTGCACGTAGCCCGGCTGCGTCGGCGCTTGTCTGCCAAACAGGTGGCAGAGCGCGCCGGCATGTCGCCGATGACCCTGCGCAGCTTGGAGCGCGGCGGATCAGGTGTGACCATGGGCGCCTATCTATCCGTGATGCAGGTGCTGGGCATTGAGCAGGATTTGAACCTGCTCGGCAAATCCGACCCGATCGGCCGCGAGCTGCAGGATGCGCAGTTACCCGGGCGCACCAAAACAAAAAAATCGTCGCCATCGTCAGCACTCAAGACTCTGGCGACATCCAAGCTGCCGCCCCCGGTGGGGGACGCTGCAGCAGAACTGCGCCGCGTGATCAAAAATTCACCGACAGAACAAATGCGCAAGCTGCTTAACTCGATGCCAAGCGAGCAGATTCGGCAGGCTATCGAGGCGCTGCCCGTGACGCAGATGCGCAAGGTGCTGGCCGTTACTCCATCCATTCAATTGCGGGAATCTATAGGTCAGCAGAGTGCCCCCCCCAAGGAAATCAAGAAGATGCTCAAGCGGTCAGAGGATGCCCAGGACTGGATCAAGAAGAGTGGCTTTGCAAGCTCCGAGGCGCTTTCGGGTTTGATCGATCCGGGGGCGCCCTTGAAGAAAACGCGAGGCTGAACGCGTGGCCCTCAACATCGCTGTTTACGCAGACTGGGTCGGGCTCACAGGGCCCTTGCGCTTAGGGCTGCTGCACGTTAGGCGTGGCACAGGGCGCGAAATATTCGAGTTTGAGTTCGATTCGTCAGCGCTCGTTAACCCCGCCATCACGAACCTGCAGATTGATCCTCGGCTTGGCCTTTTTGAGGGTCGACAACACCCGCCGCAAGGTCACGAAACCTTTGGAGTCTTCAACGATGCCAGCCCGGATCGTTGGGGCAGGTTGCTCATGCGCCGTCGCCTGGAGCGTGCTCAGCGCGCGGGGCAAGTGGGCAAGGCTGTCCGGCTGTACGAATCCGACTACCTGTTGGGTGTGCATGACGCTTACCGTTCCGGCGCCCTGCGCTTGCGACTCAATGACGCCGGCGATTTCATGGA
Organism: Rhodoferax sp.; assembly: GCF_018780565.1. Taxonomy (GTDB): domain Bacteria; phylum Pseudomonadota; class Gammaproteobacteria; order Burkholderiales; family Burkholderiaceae_C; genus Rhodoferax. The sequence continues at coordinate 742,911 of NZ_JADMJN010000002.1, read as the reverse complement.
CAATCAACACGGCACGGCAGCACCTCCCTTCGTCCAACTCCGCGAGCTAGAAGCAGCAAGCTTGGCGCTGGAACATGACGAGGACAACACCTCGGCTGCAGGCGACGACTGGCTGCGCATGTTGATTGCCCCTGGCGGCTCGCTCGGTGGTGCACGCCCCAAAGCCAGTGTGGTCGACCCAAACGGGCACCTATGGATCGCAAAATTCCCCAGTGTGCGTGACGAACACGATGTAGGCGCTTGGGAACTGGTTGTGCAGACCCTTGCCAAAGGCTGTGGCCTTGCCGTGCCGGAAAGCCTGGCGCGCCAGTTTGCAAGCCCCCATCACACCTTCCTCGTGAGGCGCTTCGACCGCACTACGGAGGGCCGGTTGCACTTCGCATCGGCAATGACCCTCACTGGGCACCAGGATGGAGATGACGCTTCAACGGGTGCAAGCTATCTGGAAATCGCCCGCGTGTTGATCAACCACGGTGCACAGACGGATACCGATCTACGCGAGCTTTGGTCGCGCATCGTATTCAACATGCTCGTGTCCAACACCGACGATCACCTGCGCAACCACGGCTTCATCCTCGTGCCTGGTAAGGGTTGGCGCTTATCAGAGGCATACGACATGAACCCCGTGTCAGAATCGCACGGCCTGAAGTTAAACGTCAGCGAAGTTGACAACGCCATGGACCTTGATTTGGCCCGTTCTGTGGCACCGTATTTCCGTATTTCGAAGGCGGGTGCTGACGAGATCATCAAGCGCAGCCAAACCGTGGTTCGGCAGTGGCCCAAGATTGCCAACAACCTGCAAGTGCGTGCACGAGAACAGGAGCGAATGGCGTCAGCTTTTCGCCTAGCTGACTGATTGTGTGACCTTGCTAGAAAACTTCACGTAATCCCAAAGAACACTCAAATGTCCGTCATTTGACGTTCGAAGAAAACGGAGCAATGTGATGCCTTACACAAGAAGGCGAGCATTTCTGCGTGATGTTTGTCCTCGGAAATCAATATGTGAACTCCATGTTTCCCAAGACTTAAGCGTTCGCCGCGGTTCAGACCTGATTGAACTCTCGTCCATGGATCGACGTGGGACTATGGATGCGATCAGTCACTTCACAAGATGACTACCGACCAAATTCAATTCTTCGAACACTCCAATCAAGTTCAAGTGTTCCCATAAGTGTTCCCATGGCGCAGACAAAGAAAAACGGGTTACAGCAAAACTGCTGTAACCCGTTGATTTTATTGGCGGAGTGGACGGGACTCGAACCCGCGACCCCCGGCGTGACAGGCCGGTATTCTAACCAACTGAACTACCACTCCTGGTAGCGGTAACATTTACTCTTTCGAGTCAAGTCGCCTGCCCTTGCGGGCTTGCTGTTACCGACTTGCGCTTCACTCATCTGGTGATGAATTTGGCGACCCCACGGGGATTCGAACCCCGGTACTCACCGTGAAAGGGTGATGTCCTAGGCCTCTAGACGATGGGGTCAAAACCTTGGACTTCCGTCTCATTTTGAAGCTTTTACACTTCAACTTGAAAATTTGGTGGAGATAAGCAGGATCGAACTGCTGACCTCTTGCATGCCATGCAAGCGCTCTCCCAGCTGAGCTATACCCCCAATTTTCAGAACACTTGAATCAAGTATTCTTAATTTCCAAGCCTCAAATTATAGCCTGAAATTTACGCCATATGCAATCGCTTCAGCACTTTTTCTCTTTCGCTGAGTTCCAGCACGGCATCCAGTGAGGGCGTCTGGGCGGTTCCCATCACCAGCACCCGCACCGGCATGGCCAGCTGGGGCATCTTGAGCGCGCAGGCGGCGAGCACCTCCTTGATGGTCCCCGCGATGGAAGGCTTGTCCCAAGTGCAAGTCGCCAGCTTTTCAACCAGCAGCTTGAGCGCTGGCTTGATGGCATCGGTGACGTGCTGGGCACACTCTTCAGGGTTGGGGATGATGTCGGTATAAAAAGCGGCCGCCCAGTCAGCCAGGACCAACAGTGTGTCGCAGCGGTCCTTGAACAGGCCGCAGATGCGGGGTAAGCGGTCATCGGTGGTGATGCCGCGCTTCAAGAGCAACGCAGATACCAGTGGCGCCAGTGCAGCATCGCTCATGGCCTTGAGGTGCTGGGCGTTCACCCAGCGCAATTTGGCTTCGTCAAACTGTGCGGCACTGCGCCCCAGATGATCGAGGTTGAACCATTGCAAAAATTGCTCGCGGCTGAAGATTTCGTCGTCGCCATGGCTCCAGCCCAGACGTGCAAGGTAGTTGACCATGGCATCGGGCAGGTAGCCTTCGTCGCGGTACTGCGTCACCGGCTTGGCACCGTTGCGCTTGCTCATCTTTTCGCCCAACTCATTGAGCACGGTGGGCAAATGGGCGTACACCGGCGGCTCTTTGCCCAGTGCCTGAAAAATGTTGATCTGGCGCGGCGTGTTGTTCACATGGTCGTCGCCCCGGATCACATGGGTGATCGCCATGTCGATGTCGTCCACCACCACGCAGAAGTTGTAGGTGGGGGTGCCGTCAGGGCGGGCAATCACCAGGTCATCAAGCTCGTCATTGCTGATCTCGATGCGGCCCTTGACCTTGTCTTCCCATGCCACCGAGCCCCCCTGCGGATTCTTGAAGCGCAGCACCGGCTTCACACCCTCGGGAATGGGCGGCAGGACCTTGCCGGGGGCCGGGCGCCACGTGCCGTCATAGCGGGGTTTTTCCTTGGCGGCCATCTGGCGGTCGCGCAACGAATCCAGCTCCACCATGCTCATGTAGCAGGGATACACATGGCCTGCGGCCTGCAACTCGGCCAGCACCACTTTGTAGCGCTCCATGCGCTGCATTTGGTAGAACGGGCCTTCGTCGTAGTCCAGCCCCAGCCAGGACATGCCTTCGATGATGACATCCACCGCCGCTTGCGTGGAGCGGTCGAGGTCGGTGTCTTCGATGCGCAGGATGAAATCGCCGCCGTTGGCCCGGGCGAACGCCCACGGGTACAGGGCCGAGCGGATGTTGCCCAGGTGAATGAAGCCGGTGGGCGAAGGTGCGAATCGGGTACGGATTTTTTGTGTCATGTGAAGTGATCCGGGCCCATCAATCGGCGTGGTTGGGGAGTGCCAGGCGGGAGTTGTCCCCTGCCCCTTCGTCGCCCCCCACACGGTGAGTGTTAAGCCGTGTGATGTCGTCCGCCGTGATATCGCCTGTGACGTAGACGCCATCAAAGCACGAAGCATCAAAGCCTTTGATCCTGGGGTTGAGGGAGCCAACCGCCTTTTTCATGGCATCCACATCCTGATAAATCAGGGCATCGCAGCCAATGATCTGGCGAATCTGCTCGACGGTGCGGTTGTGGGCCACCAGTTCATCCGGCGTGGGCATGTCGATGCCATATACATTGGGATAACGCACAGGTGGCGCAGCACTGGCCATGTAGACCTTTCGGGCACCGGCATCGCGTGCCATCTGCACGATTTCCTTGCTGGTGGTGCCCCGCACGATGGAGTCATCAACCAGCAGCACGTTGCGGCCCTTGAATTCGCTGGCGATGACGTTGAGTTTTTGACGCACCGATTTTTTACGCACCGACTGGCCCGGCATGATGAAGGTACGACCCACATAGCGGTTCTTCACGAACCCTTCGCGGTAAGGCAGCCCCAGCAACTGGGCGAGTTGCGCTGCGCTCGGCCGGCTGGACTCGGGGATCGGGATGACCACATCGATTTCGCTTGGCGGCACGGTGGAGATCACTCGTTTGGCCAGCGTTTCGCCCAGATTCAGACGCGCCTGGTAAACCGAAATGCCGTCCATCACGGAGTCAGGGCGGGCCAGGTAAACATACTCAAAAATACAGGGGCTCAGCACTGGATTGTCCGCACATTGCTGTGCATGAATCTTGCCTTCCAGATCGATGAACACGGCTTCGCCAGGTTCGATGTTGCGATCAAACTTGTGCAAGGTTCCTTCGAGCGCCACCGATTCACTGGCCACCATGACGGTACCGTCCTCGCTGCGACCCATGCACAGCGGACGAATGCCGAACGGATCGCGAAAAGCCAATACACCGTGGCCCGCGATCATGGCAATGACCGCGTAGGAGCCCTTGATGCGGCGGTGGACACGACGAACCGCCTCGAACACATCTCGGGGACGCAGCGCCATGCCGCGTGTGGTTTCCTCGATCTCATGCGCCAGCACGTTGAGCAGCACCTCGGAGTCGCTCTCGGTGTTGATGTGGCGATGGTCGGTGCTGAACAGCTCGGCCTTCAGGCCATGTGCATTGGTCAGGTTGCCGTTGTGCACCAGCACAATACCGAAAGGCGCGTTGACATAAAAGGGCTGGGCTTCTTCTTCACTGTAGGCATTGCCTGCCGTGGGGTAGCGCACCTGGCCCAAACCGCAATTGCCGGGCAGGGAACGCATGTTACGGGTGCGAAACACGTCGCGCACCATGCCTTTGGCCTTTTGCATGAAGAACTTGCGCTCCTGCTGGGTCACGATGCCGGCGGCATCCTGGCCCCGGTGTTGCAGCAGCAACAAGGCGTCGTAAATGAGCTGATTGACGGGTGCGTTGCTGATAACGCCTACGATTCCACACATACTTTTTCCGATCTCATGACGGCAGGTGACTGCCAAACTCTTCAGGCAACAGTGGCTTCAATCCCTTGAGTGCTGCAGTGGCAAGGCCAGCACCGATAGATTCCTGCCACCATTCACCCGACTTCAACGGTGTCATACCCACCACCACCGCTGTCGCCAATATCAATACAAGGCCCCGCACCAGGCCAAACGCAGCGCCCAGCACCCGGTCCACCGGCTGCAGGCCAACCGCTGCAAACAGCTTCTTCGCCAGCATGGCCACCAGCCCGCCAGCAAACACGGCCCCCACAAACACCACCGCGAAGCCTGCCGCATAGCGCACCGCCTCACCGGCGCCGGACATGGGCAGCTTTTGCGCCATGTCGGGGGCAAACCATTGCGCCAAAACGAAAGCCGCAATCCAACTCACGGCCGACAACACCTCGTACACCAGGCCACGCCAGGCACCGATCAGGAACGAGGCCAGCAACACCACCAAAAAAATCCAGTCCAGCGCAGGCATGGGCAGCTTTTGCGCCTTACAAGGTCAGGATGGCAGCTGGCAGACCCAGCTTCTTGATCTTTTCAGCAACCTTTTCAGCTTCAGCCTTGGAACCAAAGGGACCGACACGCACACGGATCCGGCGCCCTTCCTTGGTTTCGGCAACGTGGGTATAGGTTTTCAGCCCGGCATGTTCGACTTTCAGACGGACTTCACGCGCCTTGGTCACGTCAGCGAACGCGCCGACCTGGACCACATAACGGCCTTCACTGGCGTCCGGTTTCGATTCCGGCTTTTTCTCCGGTTCCTTGCCTTCCAGCAAGGCCTGGGCCTTGGCGCCCTCGTCCGGTTTGGCCACGGGCTTGGCCGGCTTCTCGACTGGCTTGTCTGCGGCTTTGGGTTCAGGCTTAGTCTCTGGTTTGGGCTCTGATTTAGCTACAATTTTGGGAGCATCCGGTGCAATAACAACGGGGGGGGAACTGACTTTTTCTTCCGCTTTTGCCGCAGGTGCAGGCGTGGCCACAACGGCCGCTGGCAGGCTCAGGGGCTTGACCTTGTTCTTGTCTGGAATTTCGATCGGCGTGTCGACTGAAATCGGACGGGGCTGCTTGTCAAAAAGCAATGGGAAACCAATTACACCGATCAGCACCAAGGCAGCGGCACCCAGCAAACGGTGCTTTGCACGCCTGCGCATGGCCGTCACACTCTCGGGTTGGGCGGGCGAGGCGGACGGTTCGTCGCCAGCTTTTCGAAACTTGAAAAAGGCCATGTTTTGGGGACTCGGGAGTTCAATTGTTGGGCATGTGTTTGGCAAAAAGGCGGGGCACCCCGTCCTTCAAAATACCACCCACCGTGTAGAACGATCCAAAGACCACGATTCTATCAGTGGGGTCTGCCGCGTCGATCGCCGCCTGCAGAGCCTGCTGCGGGTCAACGCAAACCACCCCCTTGGCATCGCGCCGGGTATTCTGGGCTTGCCACTTCTCTAAAAGACCTGCTGCAGACTCGGCGCGAGGGGTGGGTAAATCGGTGAAATACCACTTGTCAATCAAGGGATTGACCTTGGCCAGCATCAGTGCCAGGTCCTTGTCGGCCATGGCGCCAAACACCGCGTGCGTGGTCGGAAAGTAGCCCATGGCATCCAGATTGGCCGCCAGCGCCGCCACCGAATGCGGGTTGTGCGCCACATCCAGCACCAGCGTGGGCTGCCCCGGAATGATCTGGAAACGCGCGGGCAGCTCGACAAACGCCAGCCCGTTGCGCACCGCCTGTGCCGTCACCGGCAAGCGCTCGCGCAAGGTGGCCAGGGCCGCCAGCACACCGGCGGCATTCACCAACTGATTGGCACCGCGCAAGGCCGGGTAGGCCAGGCCGCTGTAACGGCGTCCGCGCCCGGCCCAGCCCCATTGCTGCTTGTCGCCCGACACATTGAAGTCCACGCCAAAGCGCCACAGATCGGCATCGATCTCCTTGGCGTGATCCAGCACGCTCTGCGGCGGCATCGGGTCACTGACCACCACCGGGCGCCCGGTGCGCATGATGCCGGCCTTCTCAAAGCCGATCGACTCGCGGTCGGGGCCCAGAAACTCCATATGGTCCAGATCCACGCTGGTGATCACGGCACAGTCGGGCTCGATGATGTTGACGGCGTCCAGGCGTCCGCCCAGGCCCACCTCCAGGATCACCACATCCAGCTGGCTGTGCGCCATCACGTTCAGAATAGCGAGCGTGGAAAATTCAAAGTAAGTCAACGACACTTCAGCATTGTTTTGGCACCTGGCCTTTTCAACACTTGCGAAAGATGCTATTAATTCCGTAGCATTTACAGATTCGCCCTGCAGGCGCAGCCGCTCCTCGAAGTGCACCAGATGCGGCGAGGTGTAGACCCCCGTTCGGTAACCCGCCTGGCCCAGGATCGATTCCAGCATGGCGCAGGTGGAGCCTTTGCCATTGGTACCGGCCACGGTGATGACCGGGCAGGCAAACTGGATGTCCATGCGGTTGGCGACCACCTTGACGCGGTCCAGCCCCATATCGATGTTTTTAGGGTGCAGTTGCTCGCAAAAGGCCAGCCATTCGTCCAGGGTGTGGGGTTCGGTTTTCATAAGGACCGCCATTGTCGCCGAGTACGGCATGATGGCGTCCATGGAAAAAACCACCCTTATTCTTTACGGCATTCCCAACTGCGACACCGTCAAAAAAGCTCGCACCTGGCTGGGCACGCTGGGACTGGAATACCAGTTCCACGACTTCAAAAAGCAGGGCGTGCCCGAAAAACAGCTCGATTTCTGGATCAAAACCCTGGGTTGGGAGCCGCTGGTCAACACCCGCGGCACCACCTGGCGCAAGCTGGACGAAGCAACACGGGCCGGTGTGACCGGCGCGGCCAGTGCCCGCGCCCTGATGCTGGCGCAGCCCAGCGTGATCAAACGTCCGGTCGTGCACTGGGTCGATGCCAGCCTGACAGTGGGCTTTGACGAAGCCACCTGGCGAGCCAAACTCGGGTGAGCCTGCGCACGGTGTCCTGACCGCCCCCCGCTGCGGGTCGCCTAAAATCATGGGTTACCCCAAACTGCACTGCACACACCATGGCCACCATTCTTCAAAATTTGCCCCTGGGCCAAAAAGTCGGCATCGCCTTCTCCGGCGGCCTGGACACCAGCGCCGCGCTGCTCTGGATGAAGCTCAAGGGCGCTGTGCCCTATGCCTACACCGCCAACCTGGGCCAGCCCGACGAGGCTGACTACGACGAGATCCCGCGCAAAGCCATGGAATACGGCGCCAAGGCAGCACGCCTGATTGATTGCCGCACGCAGCTGGCGGCCGAAGGCATTGCCGCCATGCAGTGTGGCGCCTTCCACATCTCCACCGCCGGTGTCACCTACTTCAACACCACGCCGCTGGGCCGAGCCGTCACCGGCACCATGCTGGTGGCCGCCATGAAAGAAGACGACGTCAACATCTGGGGCGACGGCAGCACTTTCAAGGGCAACGACATCGAGCGTTTTTACCGCTACGGCCTGCTCACCAACCCCTCCCTGAAGATCTACAAGCCCTGGCTGGACCAGCTGTTCATCGACGAACTGGGTGGCCGCGCCGAAATGTCGGCCTTCATGACGCAGCATGGCTTTGGCTACAAGATGTCGGCCGAAAAAGCCTACTCCACCGACTCCAACATGCTGGGCGCCACGCACGAGGCCAAAGACCTGGAGTTCCTGAGCAGCGGCATGAAGATCGTCAAACCCATCATGGGCGTGGCCTTCTGGAAAGACGAGGTCGAGGTCAAACGCGAAGAAGTGACCGTGCGCTTTGAAGAAGGTCGCCCGGTCGCGCTCAACGGCGTTGAGTTTCCCGATCTGGTGGAACTGATTCTGGAAGCCAACCGCATCGGTGGCCGTCACGGCCTGGGCATGAGCGACCAGATCGAGAACCGCATCATCGAAGCCAAAAGCCGCGGCATCTACGAAGCCCCGGGCCTGGCGCTGCTGTTCATCGCCTACGAGCGCCTGGTCACCGGCATCCACAACGAAGACACCATCGAGCAATACCGCGACAACGGCCGCAAACTCGGCCGCCTGCTGTACCAGGGCCGCTGGTTTGATCCGCAGGCCATCATGTTGCGCGAAACCGCCCAGCGCTGGGTGGCGCGCGCTGTTACCGGCGAAGTCACTCTGGAGTTGCGCCGCGGCAACGACTACTCGCTGCTCAACACCGAGTCGCCCAACCTGACCTACCACCCCGAGCGTTTGAGCATGGAAAAGGTCGAAGACGCCCCGTTCTCTCCGCTGGACCGTATCGGCCAACTCACCATGCGCAATCTGGACATTGTGGACACCCGGGCCAAGCTCGGCATCTACACCCAGGCCGGCCTGCTGTCACTGGGTTCAGGCGCTGCCCTGCCCCAGCTGGGTGGCAAGGACGGCAAGTAAATCCCCGCAGCACTATCTACCTATCGATCCAAGGACATCATGAGCACCACCAGCATCGCCAACGTCACCGTCAACACCCAGGCCAGCGTCTACTTTGACGGCAAATGCGTGAGCCACGGCATCATTTTCGCCGACGGCACCAAAAAATCGGTCGGCGTCGTGCTGCCGGCCACCCTGACCTTCAACACCGGCGCGCCGGAAATCATGGAGTGCGTGGCGGGCAGCTGCGAATACAAGCTCGCAGGCACCGATGCCTGGGTGAAGTCTGTAGCCGGCGACAAATTCAGCGTACCCGGCAACTCGTCTTTTGAGATTCGGGTGAGCGAGCCCTACCACTACATCTGCCACTTCGGTTAATCTGCGCCGCCACCCATCCGACGCGAGTTCTGCGGTGGCGAGGCCGCTCAAACCACCACCGGCTCGGGCTCCAGCATGATGCCAAAGCGTTCGTAAACGCTGGTTTGTATCGCTCGGGCCAGGGTCATCACCTCCCCCCCCGTGGCACCGCCCCGGTTCACCAGCACCAGGGCCTGCTTCTCGTACACCCCGGCGTTGCCGACGGATTTACCCTTCCAGCCACAGGCATCAATCAGCCAGCCAGCGGCCAGCTTGACCGAGCCGTCGGCCAGGTGGTAGTGCACGATTTTGGGATCACGCGCGATGATGTCGGCGCACTGCTCGGTCGTGACGGTGGGATTTTTGAAGAAACTTCCCGCATTGCCAATCACCGCCGGGTCAGGCAGCTTGGCGCGGCGGATGTCGCAAACCCATTGGTAAATTTGCTGTGCAGTGGGTTGGGTGACCTTGGCCTCGGCCATTTTTTTCTCGATATCGGCATAGCCCAACACCGCCTTCCAGGGCTTGGGCAAGTGAAAGCGCACGCGGGTAATAACGGCCCGACCCGCCAGCCCCAGGGGCTGCGAACTGTGCTTGAACACGGAATCCCGGTAGCCGAAGGCACATTGGGCCGCATTCAGGCTGAAGACCTTGCCGGTTTGCAGGTCCACCGCGTCCAGCGACTCAAAGCGGTCCTGCAACTCAACCCCGTAGGCACCCACGTTCTGCACCGGGGCGGCGCCCACAGTGCCCGGGATCAGGGCCATGTTCTCCAGACCAGGATAGCCCTGCTGCAGCGTCCAGGTGACGAAATCGTGCCAATTCTCGCCGGCACCGGCCTCCACCACATAGGCCTTGGCGGTTTCCTGCACCAGCCTTTTACCCAGGATCTCGACCTTCAAAACCACGGGCCTGACGTCTCCGGTGAGCACAATGTTGCTGCCCCCACCCAATACAAACTTGGGGAATTCCTGCCATTCGGGCTGGGTAACGACGGTCTGCACATCGGCTTCACTGGCAATGCGAACCAAAGAATGCGCCTTGGCCACGATGTGGAAGCTGTTGCAGGACTGGAGTGGGACGTTTTTCTCGACTAACATTGCCCTAATTCTCTCATTAGCCCTCACACTCGTGATTCTTTCCGGAAATTAGCCATGCCTTCTTTTGATACGGTTTGCGACGCCAACATGGTGGACGTGAAACACGCGGTGGAAAACACCACCAAAGAAATCACCACCCGCTTTGACTTCAAGGGCACGCCTGCGGCCATTGAGCTCAAGGACAAGGAAATTACGATGATCGGCGACGCCGATTTTCAGTTGACGCAGATCGAAGACATCCTGCGCAACAAGCTCACCAAACGCAATGTGGACGTGCGCTTCCTGGACAAGGGCGATATTCAGAAAATGGGCGGCGACAAGGTCAAGCAGGTCATCAAGGTGCGCAACGGCATCGATACTGAAACGGCCAAGAAAATCCAGCGCCAGATCAAGGACAGCAAGCTCAAGGTCCAGGCCGCCATCCAGGAAGAGAAAGTGCGCGTCACCGGGGCCAAGCGCGACGATTTGCAGGCCGCCATGGCCTTGATTCGAAAAGAGATGGTCGACATGCCCCTGACATTCGACAACTTCCGCGACTGATGAAAACTTCTGCCCTGCTTGCCTTCACCCTGCTGATGCTGGGTCAAGCCGCTTGGGCCCAGACCGTGGGACTGGCGGGCATGCTGGGCAACAAGGCGCTGGTGATTGTGGATGGCAGTGCGCCCAAAGCGGTCGCCACAGGCGAGACTTACCGCGGCGTCAAGATCGTCTCGACTCAGGGAGATCAGGCCGTGATCGAAATTGCCGGCAAGCGCCATACGATGCGCGTCGGTGATGCGCCAGCAAGCGTAGGCGCAGGGGGCGGGGGCGATGCGGGTGGCACCAAGATCGTGCTGACAGCCGGCACTGGTGGCCATTTCCTGACCCAGGGGCAAATCAACGGCAAGGCGGTGCAGTTTTTGGTGGATACGGGCGCGACCAGTGTGGCCCTCAGTGTTGCCGATGCCGAACGTATCGGACTCAATTACAGGGCCGGACAAGCCGCACGGTCGAGCACTGCCAACGGCATCGTGCCAACGTGGCGCATCAAACTGGCCTCGGTCCGGGTTGGTGATGTCACGATGTACGAGGTTGATGCCAGCGTGCTGGCTGGCGAAATGCCTTACGTCTTGCTGGGCAACAGCTTTCTGACCCGCTTTCAAATGACACGGACCAATGACCAGATGGTTCTGGAAAAGCGTTACTAAGGCAGCCTGTGAGTGTCCAGAGCGAAAACGAATACGAAGACCTGCTCGGCCTCTGGTCCGATCTGGAATCGGGCGTGGGCATCATCCTGGGCAGTCCGGCCAGCATTCAGGAGTTCGAGCAGCGCGTATGGCAGTACGACCGCTGGATGCAGGCCTTGCTCAAACGCGATACCGATGTCGGCCTGTACCTGCTCTTTCAACTGGCAACCAACTCACCGGTAGGCTACAGCGCCTCTCACGCCCTGGTGTGTGCCGTGCTTTGCCACCTGATCGGGGTCGAGTTGAAGCTGCCTGTGAACGAGCGCGACAGCCTGGTGCATGCCGCCCTCACCATGAATATCGCCATGACGGCCCTGCAGGACCAGTTGGCAGGACAAGTCGAAAAGCCTTCTGCCGAACAACAGAGTGCCATCCGCGCCCATGCCGTCAAGGGTGGGCTGATGCTGGCCAACATGGGGGTCACTGACGAACTGTGGCTGGACACCATCAGCCTGCACCACGATGAAAGCACGGATCGCGGCGAATTGCGGGAGTTGCCCGCCGTCAAGCGACTGGCCCGCATCCTGCGTATTGTGGACCGCTATGCGGCCATGATCAGCCCGCGCAAATCACGTGAAGGTCGCAGTGCCACCGATTCGGTGCGCTCCATCATCACCAATTCGGCAGAACAACGCGACGAAGTCGGCCATGCACTGGTGCGCGCCGTGGGCTTGTGTCCACCGGGTACCTATGTACGCCTGGACAACAAGGAACTGGCCGTGGTGATGCGCCGCAGCAGCAAGCCCAATCACCCGCACGTTGCGATCGTGGTGGATCAAGCGGGCGCCCTGCTCAATCCGCCGCGCCTGCACCGCACCGCCAACGCCAGCCCCAGGATCCAGGCGGCGCTGGCCGCCTCGGCCGTGCGGGTGCGCCTGAACCATCACCTGATCCTGCAACTGGGCGCATACGCCGCACTGCACCCCTGAGCCGGCCATGCCGGGGCCGGATCTTCAGCCAGCGAACACCGCCAGAGCCGTTTTCTCGACCACCCGGCGCAACACGAAGCTGGAATGAACGCCGGTAACGCCCTCAATGCGCGTGAGCTGGTTGAGCAACAAGGCTTGGTAATGGTCCATATCACGCACCGCCACCTTGAGCTGGTAGTCTGCATCTTGCCCGGTGATCAGCAAGCACTCCAGCACTTCGGGCAACACGCTCACTGCCGCCTCAAAATTGGCAAAACGCTCAGGCGTGTGCAGATCCATGGAGATGTGAATCAGCGCCATCAGCGTGAGCCCCAGCTTTTTGGCGTCCAGCAAAGCCCGGTAGCCAAGGATCAACCCTGATTCCTCCAGCGCACGCACCCGACGCAGGCAAGGCGATGGCGACAAGCCAATGCGATCGGCCAGGTCCTGGTTATTGATGCGCCCGTCTTGCTGAAGGACTTCAAGGATGTGCTGGTCGTAGCGGTCAAGCTTCATAATTTTCGAATTTCGGATACTGAAGGGTTATTTATGCCACTATTTTTAGTATTTTTGGCAGTATATTTTTAATAAGTAGTTTTTCAAAGCAATTACGCAATCCGCTGCGGGGCACCCCGATTTACACTTGAATCACCTGTTACCCACAGGCACATGCAACAAAGCGGCTACCGCCCCATGTTGCGCAATCCCGCCTCACAAGGGCAGGCACTGCAAAGCCAGCACCCCGGGCGGGACATTCGCCCGGGGTCGAGTCTCCCTCTGCATGACTCCCCACTTGTGTTTACCATCCCCCCATGTCCCACGAACCCCGCCTCAGCCAAGACCTGCGAACGCTGCTAAACACCCAGCGCGTGGCCGCTTTGGGCACGCTGGGTGACGACGGCCTGCCCTTTGTGTCCATGGTGCCCTATGCGCTGGAGCCACGGAGTGCTTGTGTGGTGATTCATGTGAGTGCACTGGCTGCGCATACGCGCAACTTGCAGGACCGGCCGCAGGTGTCGATGCTGGTGATGCAAGCTGAAGCGGCGGATGAGCCGGTGCATGCCCTGCCCCGTGTCACGCTGCAAGGCCAGGCCTGCGTCCTGGCGCCGGGCAGCGCTACCTGGACCGATGCACGGTCTGCCTATCTGGCGCGTTTTCCTGAAGTGGAGCCGATGACCGAATTGGGCGATTTCATGTTTGTGGCCATTCAGCTTCTGGGCGCTCGCCAGGTCGCCGGCTTCGGTGCAGCGCGCTCACTGGAGGCGGATGAGATCGCGCAGTTGTTGCGCCCCTTGGCCTAGCGCAGCCCCGGCGCAGACCGTCGTAAAACTCAGGGCTTCTTTTTGCCCAGACGCGACTCCGTGCCCTTGGCCAGACGGCCAATGTTCTCGGCATGACGGTAGATCAGCAGCAGCGACATGATCGACACGGCCAACAGCACGCTCTTGTTCAGGTACCAGGCCATACCGTCGCCAAAGATGTAGTACACCGGCGCAAACACCGCTGCAGTGAGGGATGCGAGCGACGAGTAGCGGAAGAAATACGCCATGATGATCCAGGTGGCACCGGTAGCCAACCCCAGCACCCAGCTGATGCCAACCAGCACGCCCAGGGCCGTGGCCACGCCCTTACCTCCCACGAACTTGAAGAACACCGGGTAAAGGTGCCCCACAAAGGCCGCCAGCCCGACCATGGCCATGGTGCCTTCTTCCAGTCCATAGGGCTTGCCATACATCTTGACCAGCACCACTGGCAGCCAGCCCTTGGCCGCATCGAGCACCAGGGTCATGATGGCCGCAGCCTTGGAGCCGGAGCGCAACACATTGGTGGCGCCGGGGTTCTTGCTGCCAAAGGTGCGCGGGTCGCTCAACCCCATGGCCCGGCTGACAATGACCGCAAATGACAAAGACCCGATCAGGTAGCCGGCAATGGCCGCCAGGATGGGAAGAAATGATTTGATTGATTCCAAAAACGTCTCCAGCTGCACCCGCTCGTCGGGGCATGATGCGCGTATTTTGCCAGCCCGGCGAAATGACTCAGTCCGCCAGCGCGCATTGCACCGGTTTGGCCGCCAGCAGGTTCAAACAAACCTGCGGGTCAATACCGACCAGGTAGCCCCGCCGCCCGCCATTGATCAGGATGCGCGGCAGCGCCAGGATGGTTTCCTCAATAAACACCGGCATGACCTTGCGCGTGCCAAACGGCGAGGTGCCGCCCACCAGGTAGCCGCTGTGCCGGTTGGCCACCTCTGGCGCGCAGGGCTCCACTGACTTCGCCCCGATCTGGCGCGCCAGGTTTTTGGTGGACACCTTGCGGTTGCCGTGCATCAACACCACCAGTGGCCTGGCGTCCTGGTCCTGCATGATGAGCGTCTTGACGACCAAGAAGGGATCAAAGCCCAGCACCTGAGCGCTGTGCTGGGCGCCGCCATGCTCCAGGTATTCATACGGGTGCTCGGTAAAAATGACCTTGCTTGCCTTGAGCAACTGGGTCGCGGGTGTTTCGCTGACATGATCTTTTTTGGCCATAGGTGCGTATTTTCCATGCTTGCGGTGGTGACACAATGTCCCATCACATTGCTCACATCAAGAGGCAGCGCATGAACCTTCACAGCCGATACCCCCTGTTGTTCTCCCCCTTGGACCTGGGCTTTACCCAGATCAAGAACCGGGCGCTCATGGGCTCCATGCATACCGGCCTGGAGGAGGCCGAAAATGGCTTTGCCCGCATGGCGGCCTATTTCGCAGAGCGCGCCCGCGGCGGGGTCGGCATGATCATCACCGGCGGCATACCGCCCAATGAAGAAGGTGGCTTTGGCGCCAAGCTGTCCACCTCTGAGGAAGCCGAACAGCACCGCACCATCACCGCCGCCGTGCATGCGGTGGACCCCGATGTGAAGATTTGCATGCAGATACTGCACATGGGCTCTCTGGCGCCCAACCCTGCGTGTGTTGCGCCCTCTGCCGTCAAGTCGCGCATCGGCGCCTTCAAACCAAGCGAGCTGAATGAAGAAGGCATTGAAAAACAGTTGCTGGATTTTGCGAACTGCGCGGCATTGGCCCAGCAAGCGGGTTATGACGGGGTCGAAATCATCGGCTCGGCGGGCTATTTGCTGTCGACCTTTCTGGTGGCCAAAACCAATTTGCGAACCGATCAGTGGGGCGGCAGCTTTGAGAACCGCATGCGCTTTGTGGTGGAAGTGGTTCGCCGGGTGCGCGCCGCCGTGGGACCGAACTTCATTGTCATCTTCCGCATCGCCGCCATGGACATGCTGGACGGCGGCATGGCCTGGGACGAAGTTGTCACTCTGGCCCAAGCCGTGGAAGCGGCAGGCGCCACCATTATCAGCACCCATTTCTGCTGGCACGAAGCACCCGTGCCCACCATTGCCACCATGGTGCCGCGAGCGGCTTTCACCCAGGTCACCGGACGACTGCGCAAGGTCTTGAAGGTGCCGCTCATCACCAGCAACCGCATCAACATGCCCGATACAGCCGAAACCGTGCTGGCGCGCGGCGATGCCGACATCGTGTCCATGGCTCGCCCCATGCTGGCGGACCCGGAACTGGTGCGCAAAGCCTTCGAGGGCCGCGAGGATGAAATCAACACCTGCATCGCCTGCAACCAGGCCTGCCTGGACCACACCTTTGGCGGTTACAAACAGGTGAGTTGCCTGGTCAACCCCAGGGCCTGCCGCGAGACGCTGCTCAACTATGAAACGACTGCCCGGCCCAAACGCCTGGCCGTCGTGGGTGCCGGCCCGGCCGGTCTGGCGTATGCCACAGTCGCTGCGCAGCGCGGGCACCAGGTCACCCTGTTTGACGCGGCCAGCGAAATTGGCGGACAGTTCAACCTGGCCAAACGCATTCCGGGCAAGGAAGAGTTTTATGAAACGCTGCGTTACTACCAGCGCATGATCGCCAAACATGGCGTTGCGCTGCACCTGAACACCCGGGTGGATGCGGCGCTGCTCGCATCCGAAGACTTCGATGAAGTCATTGTGGCCACCGGCATTGAGCCGCGCCAACCTGCGCTGGAAGGCATCAAACATCCCAAGGTGGTGAGCTACATCGACGCCATCCTTGGCCGCAAACCCATTGGGGAGCGGGTCGCCATCATGGGCGCGGGCGGCATTGGTTTTGATGTGGCCGAACTCATCTCGCACGCAGGGCCCTCGGCGGCGCTGGACAGCGCCGTGTTCGCAAGGGAATGGGGCATTGATTTCGAGAACCACCCCCGCGGTGGCGTAACGGGCGTACAGCCGCAGGCGGCCACATCGGGGCGCACCATCACCCTGCTGCAACGCAAGACCGACCCTGTGGGCAAGTCGCTGGGCCGCACCACGGGCTGGACGCACCGGCTCACCCTGTCACGGCGCGGTGTGCGCATGGTCAACGGGGTTGAATACCTCAAGGTGGATGATGCGGGCCTGCACACGCTGGTGAACAGCGAACCCAAACTGTTTGAGGTGGACACGGTAATTGTGTGCGCCGGGCAACTCCCGCTGCGCACCCTGTTTGACGACTTGCAAACTCAAGGCGTCAAAGCCACGCTGGTGGGCGGCGCGTTTGAAGCCAGCGAGCTGGATGCCAAACGGGCCATTGAGCAAGCCTGCCAATTGGCCGCAGAAGTTTGAAGCAGGCGAAACCGCTCAGTGGCCAGCCGCCCGAGTGCCTTTGGCTCGGGCCATGAAAGCCTGCGTGGCGGGTCGCTCCAGCAATTGCTTGCTCCAGCGCAACAGCACTTTCTCCAGACGCGGCGGCGCCACGCCCAATTGCGCCATCGCCACGCCGCCATTGACCGACTCGCTGTAATCACTGATCAAGCCATCACGCAACTCGAAGCGGCTGATGCCATCGATAACAACCTGGCGACCCGCGAAATCGGGCACCTTGCTGGTGAAGCTCGACAGTGATGAGGCGTAGGCGATCGTGCCATTGCAGACCGGATCGAACATCTCCCAGCGGTAGTCCGGCCCCGCATCGCGGTGGAAAAGTTCAGACATCATGTGCGCGATGTCCGCCCGGCCCTGGTGGTCGCCATAGATGTAGTCGTGGTAAACGCCATCGGGCGTGAAGCACTCGGCAAAAGCGTGGCCATCACCGGTCTCGGCCGCTTGCGTGAATCGCTGGAGGAGTACGCTAAATTCTTCGGAAGTCATGCTGGGCTATACCTTTCTTGCGTGGCGGGATGAACTGGCCCCGACGGGATACTTGAGGCCTCTGGCTGGCGTTCAATCGGCAAGCGCAATGTCAAGCGCGTCCCGGAATCATCCGAGTCCCACTTGACCTTACCGCCGATGGATTGCGCACGGCGCATCTGGTTAGACAACCCTTTGCCACCGCTCTTCAGCGCACGTTCCACGTCAAAACCCTGCCCGTTGTCGGAGATTTTCACCACGATACCGTCGGCATCAGCACCGGTTGCAACCCGGATTTCTGTCGCGTTCGTGTGCTTGATGATGTTGGTGAAGGCCTCTTGGAGGATACGCAGGATGTGCAGCGAATTCTTCGGATCCAACCAGTTGAGCGCCGGGACGTCTTGAACTTCCCAGCGCAGCGCGATACCGGTGCTCTCCAGGCGCGGCCCCAGGCGAAAGCGCAGCGTCGCGAGCAACAACAGCAAATCGGCCTCCACCGGCTCCATTGAATCGATCGCCAGTTTGAGGTCGTCGATACAACCCTTGAGCACCTCTGCAACTTCAGCATCATCCATATGCCCATGTTCCACCACCCGCAGCGCGCTGCTGAGCGATGAACCCAGGCCGTCGTGCATATCCTGCATCAGGCGTTGCCGCTCCTGGCTCAAGGTTTGACGATGTTCAATCTCGAGCAAGCGCTGATGGCTTTGCGTCAATTCGGCTTCGCGCGCCTGCAGCCGTTGCTCCAGGCTGACATTGGCCTGTCGCACATCCTGCGTCGCCTGGCGGCGGATCACATTGAAGCGATAGGCCAGAGCAAACGCCATCAGCAGCATTTCCAGCGCTGATCCAATGAGCAAGCCGTTCGTAGTGAGAAAGTTGACAGGCAGCACCTTCATCAGCTTCATTCCAATAAAGATGGGGCCCAGTACGAACATGAAATAGGCCGCCACGAAGATGACGGCAATCCGCTGGCGCTTGAAGACTGCGCAGTAGGCGCCAATCGACAGAGTCAACAGCCCCGTCATGCCCACAATAAATCTGACGGGAAAAGCGAAAGTCTGCGGCGCAACGACAGCGCCTATTGGCAGGAGCAAATTCAGGCCGATAAGAACCTTGACGAGCCAGTCAAGCCGCGGCACCAGTTCCCGCGTGTTGAGCATGCGGCGCATCAAGAGCAGCAATGCCACATACATGCCCACGTAGCAGATGCTGGCGGCGATGTTTGACCACAGCGTGGTATCGGGCCATAGGAATTCCTTGGCAAGGCCATTGACCGCCGATATGCTGAGTGCAGTCAAAAAGACGAAGCTGACATACAGCAGGTAGACGCTATCCTTCAGCGCAATGAAGAGCAGAAGGTTGAACAGAATCATCGCGCTGGCCATGCCGAAATACCAGGCCTGCACAACATAGCCGTCTCGTTGATGGGTGTGCAAGGCCGCTGGCGTCCATAACTTGGCCGGGACAAGCAGGGAACTCACGGACCGAATCCGCAGATAGACCACTTGTTCGGCGTGTGCCGGCAAGGTCAAGGGAAAGACAAAGAAGCGGTCGGGGTAGAGGCGCGTGGAAAACGGGGTGGCAACGCCCGTTGTGACAGACCGGTAGGTTCCGTCCCCCATCGGTTGATGAAACTGAATATCTGAAAGGACGGCATAGCCGATTTCCAGCATCCGTTGCACGGGCTGGTCGGAAGCGTTGCGCAAGGGCAAGCGCAACCAGTAGGCCGAGCGCGTGAAGCCATAACTCACAGCTTCTGCCGGCGCTACAACGTCCTTGAACCGGTTGGCGATGCCAGGCGCTTGCACATCGGTCAGTGTCAAGGACCCGCTTGGGTCTTCGAGAACGGCGAAATACTCGGTCAGCGAAACCGAACCCCGCTCAATCCGGCTGGCGTCGAGCGCCTTGGCCGCCGCCCCTGCGGAGACTGAGGAAAATAACAAACCGCACAGCAACAGGACCATCGACCGCCAGCATTCATCGCTCTTGCAGGTCAGGCCAAATGACAATCTGGACAAACACGCCGCCACTCTGTTCACAGCCCTTGAACCCTTGCTTCAAAAATTGCTTCTGCTCTGGAGTTCACCTTGAGCTTGGCATAAACGCGCCGCACATAGGTCAGCACAGTGTGGTGCGAGACAGACATCAATGCGGCGATCTCCTTTGAAGTAAAACCCTTGGTAATAAATTCCAGCACTTCTCGTTCCCGCTCGGACAGCACCGCGCATTCCTTGTCGGTGTCACGGCCCACCGCAAACTCTATGACGGAATTGACGGGCGGCCGAAAGCGCATCAAAAGCTGCCTGGCGATCATCGGACTGACGGGACTCCCCCCGGCATGCAGACTGCGTATCTCCAGCACCATCGCCTGCGGGGAACTGTCCTTGAGCAGATAACCCGCCGCACCGGCCTCGATCGACTGCATGACATGGGTTTCGTCGCCGAAAGTGGTGCTGACCATGATGTTGCACTCGGGCCATTGCACATGCGCTGCGCGCACCACATCGATGCCGGAGCCATCAGGCAGACCCAGATCCACCAACAACACATGGGCTGGCGCCTGCTCCAGCATCAGCAAGCCCTGCGAGCGCGTACTCGCTAGGCTCACCAACCTCATGTCGGACGCCGTCCCAATGGCCGCAGTCAACGCGCTCTGAAAGCCCATATCGTCCTCGACCAGCGCAACATGGATCAGTGAACTGTCCGGATGTGATTTTTTTTGCGGCATATTCCGTACGTCATGCAGCGAGGCTGACTACAAACCTCGGCCTCCCAATTCAATCCTCGCACTATGACATAGAAACGGCCGAATGCAGAGGGCGGCCCTTGTCCCCAGTTCTGGGGACATACAAGCCAGGAGCTTCTCTTTAGCATTACATGCACTGAGATTGGCAGAGAGCTGGAACAGCAGCGTCCCGACAGTATTAAGCGCAAGAGGCAGCTGCAATTCAGACTCCGTACGCAAAGCGCTATCGACCTTTGAGGGGGCATTCATGAACAATTCTTTGAACTTGAAATCAGTCGAAGGGGCAGTCTGGTCGGGACTTTTTTTTCTGGGACTCGTCTCCATCCTGCTAGTCGCCAGCGCCATCTTTCCGCTCGCGTCCGCGCCGATGAGCGAATCCAATGCATCCACTTTGCCAGGGCCAATCGGCCACTCGACAGTGCCGCTGCTCGACCATTCGGTGGTCAACCGTGAAGGCGTACCGGCCGAGCACGAACCGTCTTCACCAATGTCTGCGGCGTACTTCCACGTCTGACAAATTGCGCACGCCCCTCCCATCAAAACATTCTTCATCCACAAGAAATATTTATGAAACTCCAACGAAGCCCGTCCATCTTCCGCCACCCACTTGCCGCCATTCTTCTGCTTTGCGCAGCCGAGGCAATAGCGACGACAACGGCCACTACATATGTCGCAAACTCTGATGTTGCATTCAAACAAGCCATGGAGCAGCACAAACTTGGAAATTGGTCACACGCCTACGGACGGTTCTCTGCCTTGGCCGATGGGGGCGATGCAGAGGCAGCACGCATCGCGCTCTTCATGCTTCGCCATGGGTCGGAGATGTACGGACTCAAATGGGGTGCGTCGCAGCCGCAGATTGATCAATGGACAAAGCTGGCACTCCAGCCCAAGCCTTCCCTAGAGGCGGTATCAGGCGATTGAGCCTGCCGCCGTTTTGGGTTGAAGCCATGACTGAGCAACTCGTGAGCGTGGTCACTTGGATATTTTTTGCGTCAAACATGGGCCGCATCTTCGCCTATCTTCCGCAAATTCTCGCAGCATCGCGATGTGAGAATGGCGCGACAGCGGTGTCGCGGATCACTTGGGGCTATTTCGCAGTTGCCCATTGCACAGGAAGCCTGTACGGGTTTGTCGTGCTGCACGACAACGTGATGGCCATTGTTTTTCTGGGCAATTTCATCGCTTGCTGCACCCTGGTTGGAATTGTGACGTGGAAAAAGATGCAGCTACGTCATCGAGGCAAGCCCCAGAGACAACCCACTGCTGGCTAGGTACGGCCAGGTCCACGCGGCTTTTTTCTGCAGTCAAACCGGGCAAGTACCTTGGGCCGGAAAACATAAAGGGGGGTGATTACCCCCTATTTCAAATTCACGTTTCGTTCTGAAGAGTCGATGCCAGATACAGGGGTTCCTCGGCGCGTCGCTTTCTTGAGTTGACGCGCTGGGGCCAATGAAATGACATTGACCATCTATACGAACATTGACGCGATAAGCCTGCAGCGCAATCTGGACAAGAACCAGGTTGGGCTGGCGCGCACGCTCAAGCGCCTTTCGTCGGGTCTGCGCGTAAGCCAGGCTTCGGACGATGCGGCGGGCCTGGCCGTGGCCACTCGCATGGAAAGTCAGATCCGGGGCATGAACCAGGGCGTACGCAACGCCAATGACGCGATATCCGCCGTGCAGACTGCCGAAGGCCAAATGGCACAACTCACCCAGATACTGCAGCGCGCACGTGAATTGGGGGTCCAGGCGGCCAACGGCACTTATCAAGCGTCGGATCGCATAGCCATGAATCGAGAGCTGCAACAAGCCCTGGCGGAGTTCGACCGCATTGCAGGCAGCAACACCTTCAATGGGCGCACCCTGCTGAATGGAACACTGGGAACGACCAACTACCTGGTGGGTGCCGACGCAAGCGACACGATCAGCTTTGACTGGGACAGCAATCTGCGTCTGAACCAACAAGGCGCGCTGGACATGGTGGGTTCCGCAGACCTTCGCACCTCCAGTGGTGCATTCCAGTTCGCGGGCACCTACACCACGCTACCCATCAGCAACCTGGATTTCTCCATTCCGGCAAGCCCGTTCGTTGGCGGCGCCATCACCACTGCCGGCACGCCCGTGTTGAACTACGCTGTCGGGGCACCTACCCTGTTTGCCGTGGACGGAACCACGGTGAGCCTGAGTGCCAATTACGCCAGTCTGGCCGCTTTGACCACTGCCGTGCAAGCGCAACTCTCTGCGGCGCACGGCGGCTGGTACAGCGTGAGCCATGACGGCAGCACGATCAGCATCACCAAGACCGCCAGTGCGGCCAGTGCCACCACCGCAGTGAGCATTGCGGCAATCAGTGGCGCCAATGGTGCTGCTTTCACATCGGGGGCGCCCAGTGCCGGCGCCGCCGCGGTCACGGCCACCTACGCCGGGTTCAGCATCGATGGCCACGCCGTGTACATCAACTCGAACTACACCGGCAATGACGCCGGCCTGCTTGCAGATATTCAGTCCCAACTGGATGCCATACCCGCCATCACGGGCACTTACCAGATCAGCGGCTCGGCGTCGGGCATCAGCATTGCCAAGCCAGCGAGCCTGGTAACACCTAGTGTGGGCGGCTTTGTGGGAACGGGTGCCAGCACTTTCGCACAGGCAACGCCCGCCGTGCTGACGCTTGGCGCGGGTGACTTTGAGCTTCAGATGGGTAGCGGCTCTGTCGTGAGCATCACCGGCAGCTTTGCCAGCCCCGAAGCGCTGGCCGTCGCCATCATGAGCAAAGTACCGAGTGTGTATGCGTCTGTGGACACCACTTCTGGCGTCATGAAGCTTCTGTCCTCGCAGGCTTTTACCGTTTCAGGTGTCCAGGCCGATGCATCCGGTGCATTGGGCTTTTCCGCCAACACCAGCCAGAGCAGCGGGGATTTGAGTCAGGTCAACCTGTTCAACGCATCCAGTGCGGGAGAGGTCATCATGCGCGTGGATGCTGCATTGGATTCGGTCAACCAGACCCGCGCCAGCCTGGGGGCATTTCAGAACCGTTTGTACGCCGTGATTTCGACCCTGCAAAACAGCAGTGACAACCTGACAATGGCACGCGGTCGCATCATCGATGCAGACTACGCGCAGGAGATGTCGCACTTGTCCAGGCGGCAAATTGTTCAGCAGGCCGGGCTGGCGCTGCTGGCCCAAGCGACACAGTACCCACGCACTGTGCTGGCATTGATACGCTGATTTACAAGGCCGGGTCGCGAACGTCCCAGCGAATGGCGTCGATCTTCTTGAGCAGCTCGGGTGGCAAGGTGGTGCCCCAGGCGTTCAGGTCTTCATCGAGTTGCGCCACCGAGGTCACGCCGATGATGGTGCTGGCCACCTGCCATTTGGTGTAGCAGAACGCCAGCGCCAGTTGCGTGGGTGTCATGCCGTTTTCAATGGCCAGGGCGTTGTAGCGGCGGGCAGCGGCCAGTGCTTCGGGGCGGCCCCAGCGCTGCTTGCGGGTGGACTCGAACTTGGCGATGCGGGCCTCGGCCGGTGCACCCGGGCCGGTCAGGCCAGATGCGTCGTACTTGCCGGTGAGCAGGCCAAACGCCAGCGGCGAATAGGCCAGCAGCGAGACACCCAGGCGGTGCATGGTTTCATCCAGGCCGTTTTCATAGGTGCGGTTGAGCAGGCAATAGGCATTTTGCACGGTGGCAATTTTCGGCAGGCCGTGCTGATCGGCCAGGCGCACAAACTCATGCACACCGTACGGCGTCTCGTTGGACAGGCCCACGGCACGCACCTTGCCGGCCTTCACCAGCGTGTTCAGTGCTTCAAGCTGAACGTGCATGGAAGTTGCGTTGTTATCGCGGGCCGGATCAAAGTACAGCGCGCCAAACATGGGCACATTGCGCGTGGGCCAGTGGATCTGGTAGAGATCGATCACATCGGTCTTCATGCGCTTGAGGCTCCCTTCACAAGCAGCAATGATGTCGGCCGCGGTCAGGTCAGGGCTGCCGCCGCGAATCCAGGGCATGCCGCGCGAGGGACCGGCCACTTTGGTGGCCAGCACCAGCTTCTGGCGCGCGGTGGGGTTTTTGGCGAGCCAGTTGCCCAGGATGATTTCGGTGGCGTTGAAGGTTTCGGCACGGGGCGGCACGGCATACATCTCGGCCGTGTCGATGAAGTTCACGCCGCGCTCCAGCGAGCGGTCCAGAATGGCATGGGCGTCGGCTTCGTTCACCTGCTCGCCAAAGGTCATGGTGCCCAGGCAAATGGGGGTGACATGCAAATCGCTCTGGCCGAGCTGAATGGTTTTCATGGTCATGAGAGAGAGTCCGAAGTTTTTGAAGAGTCACGAGTTTACGGTTTCCCGTGCCTTTGCGCCGGAGCCTGTCAGGGCTGTAATTTGGCCCGCTCTTCCTCCTGCAGGCGCAGCACGCGGCGCTGCACTTTGCCCGTGGTGGTCATGGGCAGGGCTTCGACGAATTCGATTTCCTTGGGGTACTCATAGGGTGCCAGTTTGCCTTTGACATGGGCTTGCAGCTCGGCCACAAGTTCAGCATCGAATTGATCAAACCCCCTCGTATCCATTGCTCTATAAGCTACAAAATCAGGAGCAATTACCACATACGCCTTCACCACGGCACCGCGTGCCCGATCGGGTTTGGGTACCACGGCGGCGTTGGCCACGGCCGGATGCTTGACCAGGCAGTTCTCGATTTCACCGGGGCCGATGCGGTAACCCGCCGCCTTGAACACGTCGTCCGAGCGGCCCTGGTACCAGAGGTAACCGTCGGCGTCGCGGCTGGCCAGGTCGCCGGTGCGACACCAGTCGCCTGTGTATTTGGCACGGGTGGACGCCTCGTTCTTCCAGTAGCCCAAAAAGAAAATAGGGTCAGGCTGGCCGTGCACGTCAAAACGGTTCACCGCCACATCGCCAGGCACGCCCTCTGCGCACTCATTGCCGGCATCGTCAATCACCGCCACCCGGTGGCCAGGATAGCCCTTGCCCATGCTGCCAGGCTTGGCCGGCCACTGGCGGGCACAATTGCCCACGATGTAGTTGATCTCGGTCTGGCCAAACATCTCGTTCACCGTGACGCCCAGTTGCTGCTGGCAATACTCGAACACTGCATCGCCCACGGCCTCTCCGGCACTCATGATGGCCTGCAATTTCAGCTTGAACTGCTGGTGCACCGTGACACCTGGCGCGCCCGGGTAGGCTTTCATCATGGCCTTGAGTGCGGTTGGGAACAGGAAGGTGTGCGTGACCCCGCAGGTGCTCATCAACTCCATCGCCACTTCCGGACTGAAGCGGCCATTGAAGGCGACGATGGGGCGACCGAAATACAGCGTGGGCAAGAGCGCATCCATCAGGCCGCCGGTCCAGGCCCAGTCGGCGGGCGACCAGAACACGGCATCGGTGGTGGCATTGCGCTTGCCGTCAAAGCCAAACCAGTTCTGGCTGCACACAAACCCGGTGAGGTTGCCAATCAGGGCGCGGTGCGGAATCAGCGCCCCCTTGGGGTTGCCGGTGGTGCCGCTGGTGTAGATCAGGATGGCGGCATCATCGGCCTGGGTCACGACTGGCGCAAATTCAGACGACACGCTGGCCAGCGCGCCGGCGTAGTTGGTGTCCGCCTGGTCGGCGGCGCCGCCCACGCCCAAGACGCTGCGCAGATGGGGGCAGTGCTCGCGAACCGACCCGATGCTGGCAATCGAACTTTCGTCGCAAATCGCCAACACCGCTTCACTGTCCTGCAAACGGTATTCCAGCGCCTCCGGGCCGAACAGCATGGACAGGGGCATGGCCACCGCACCCATCTGCAGCACGGCCATGTAGGCCACCGCCGTCTCAAAACGCTGCGGCATCACAATGGCCACGCGGTCGCCACGCACCACGCCCAATGCCGTCAACACGTGAGACAGCCGGCTGGCTTGTTGCTGCAGCTCGAAATATGTATAAAAAGTGCTCTTTCCCAGCGTACCCATTGTCCGGATAGCTATTCTTTTTGCAGCACCCGGCCTGGCGGCCCAGCGTGCGCAGCAGACCTGGGCGATGTTGAACTGCGCAGGCACCAGCCATTGAAAGCTGGCATGCAAAAGGGCGTAGTTGTCCGGGGCGGACTGACTTGGTTGGTCGCTGTTTTGACTTGAGTGCACTCGATGCCTCCTTAGAATGGATCAAATGTACCAAGTCAAAAGAATTTCCCGCAGCGAGTTTGTCCCTATTCGCAATCTCAGTTACCACGTGCGCATCTGGGGCACACCAACCCCCGGCAAAGCGCCCCTGGTGATGGTGCATGGCTGGATGGACGTGGCCGCCTCCTACCAGTTTGTGGTGGACGCGTTTGCGCAAGACCGCTATGTAATTGCCCCGGATTGGCGCGGCTATGGCGACACCGACTCGGGCGCCATAGATAACTACTGGTTTCCCGACTACCTGGCCGACCTTGACTTCCTGCTGGACCACTATGCACCCGGCCAGGCGATTGATCTGGTCGGCCACAGCATGGGCGGCAACGTGGTCATGCAGTATGCAGGCGTGCGCCCCGAGCGGATTCGCCGTCTGGTGAACCTGGAGGGCTTTGGCATGCCCGCAAGCAGGCCCTCGCAAGCCCCTGGTCGGCTGGCCAAATGGATCGACGAGCTCAAGAAAATGCATGCCGGCGAGCTGGACCTCAAGGCCTATGACAGCCCCCAGGGTGTGGCCAGCCGCCTGATGAAGACCAACCCCCGCCTGGACCAGCACAAGGCTGACTGGCTGGCCCAGTACTGGGCGCGCGCCAACGCGGATGGCAAATGGTCCATCATGGGCCACCCGGCGCACAAGATCACCAATGCCCAGCTGTTTCACGTCGATGAAATTCTGGAACTCTACAAACGCATTACCGCCCCGGTCCTGGCGGTGGAGGCCAGCGACAACAGCCTGGACCAATGGTGGCAAGGCAAGTACACCCTGGCGGAGTACCACGAGCGCCTGAAGTCCGTGCCCGATGTACAAATTGCGCTGATTGCCGAGGCCGGCCACATGCTGCACCACGACCAGCCTGAAAAGCTGGCGGCCTTGATCGAGCAATTTATCGCCTGATCGCGTCCTGAATGCGGCATTTCAGGGGCATAGCCGCCCCGGCGTGAGAAAATGTAGGGTTATTTGTAACTAATCACCTCAGGACTCGCATCATGGAAGCAGAACGCATCAATCTCATCGGCACTCAACTCACCGATTTGAGCGCCCGCACCCAAGAGTTACGGGGGTATCTTTGACTACCCTGCCAAAGCTGAACGACTGAGAACGGTCAACGCATCCCTCGAAGACCCGAGCGTCTGGAACGACCCCAAACGCGCTCAGGAACTGGGCCGCGAGAAAAAAGCGCTGGATGGCGTTGTGCTCACTCTGGACAACCTGACCACCGAACTGGCCGACAACACCGAGTTGTTCGAAATGTCCAAAGAGGAAGGCGACGACGACGGCTTGATCACCATCGAGACTGAAACCGCCAAACTCGCCGAGATCATCCAGGGGCTGGAATTCCGCCGCATGTTCAACAACCCGGCGGACCCGATGAATGCTTTTGTAGACATTCAGGCCGGCGCCGGCGGCACGGAAGCCTGCGACTGGGCCAGCATGCTGCTGCGCCAGTATCTACGCTATGCCGAACGCAAGGGCTTCACCGTCACCATCGAAGACGAAACCGCGGGCGACACCGCCGGCATCAAGGGTGCCACCATCAAGGTCGAAGGCGAATACGCCTTTGGCCTGCTGCGCACCGAAACCGGCGTGCACCGGCTGGTGCGCAAGTCGCCGTTTGACTCTTCGGGCGGACGCCACACCTCTTTT
This sequence comes from Rhodoferax sp., assembly GCF_018780565.1. Lineage (GTDB taxonomy): Bacteria > Pseudomonadota > Gammaproteobacteria > Burkholderiales > Burkholderiaceae_C > Rhodoferax. Next base: position 714,638 of record NZ_JADMJN010000002.1, on the reverse strand, counting down.
GCATCGGTGTTTGTCTACCCCGAGGTGGATGACTCGATCGAGATCGACATCAACCCCAGCGACGTGCGCACCGACACCTTCCGTGCCAGCGGCGCCGGTGGCCAGCACATCAACAAGACTGACTCGGCCGTGCGCCTGACGCACATCCCCACCGGTATCGTGGTGCAGTGCCAGGACGGTCGCAGCCAGCACAGCAACCGTGATGTGGCCTGGAAGCGCCTGCGCTCACGCCTGTACGACTTCGAGATGCGCAAGCGCCAGGCCGAACAGCAAAAGCTGGAAGACTCCAAGACCGATGTGGGCTGGGGCCACCAGATTCGTTCCTACGTGCTGGACAACAGCCGGATCAAGGACCTGCGCACCAACTACGAAACATCGGCCACGCAAAAAGTGCTGGACGGCGACCTGGACCCCTTCATTGAGGCGTCGCTGAAGCAAGGCGTTTGATGACCCCCACGCTTGTCACGCCGCCTTCGGGTGGCCCGGCGACCGCCCCTACCAAAACCAATTCTGGAGATAGACCATGTTGCAATTTCGTGATGGACCAGGCCCGGCCACGGTGATCCGCCGTGAGGACTACGCCGCCCCCGCCTACTGGATTGACACCGTCAACCTGACCTTTGACCTGGACCCGGCCAAGACCCGCGTGCTCAACAAAATGACGCTGCGCCGGAACACGGACGTAGACGTGCAGCCACTCAAACTCGATGGCGAAGAACTCAACCTGGCCCGTGTACTGGTCAACGGCCAGGGCACCTCGTTCAAGATGGAAGGCAAGCAGCTGGTGCTGGAAAACCTGCCCGACGAAGGGACTTTCGAGCTGGAGATTTTTACCACCTGCACCCCGGTCAAAAACACCAGCCTGACAGGCTTGTACGTTAGCAACGAATCCTTCTTCACACAGTGTGAAGCCGAGGGCTTTCGGCGCATCACCTATTTCCTGGACCGTCCCGATGTGATGGCCAGCTACACCGTGACACTGCGCGCCGACAAGCAGAAATACCCCGTGCTGCTGTCCAACGGCAACCTCATCGCTCAAGGCCTGATCGAAGGCGCGGGCAATGAAGGCCGCCACTTCGCCACCTGGGTGGACCCGCACAAAAAGCCGTCTTACCTGTTCGCACTGGTGGCCGGCCAGCTGGTGTGCCGCGAGCAGCGCATCACCTCGCGCGGCGGCAAGGACCATCTGCTGCAGGTCTACGTGCGCCCCGGCGATATGGACAAGACCGAACATGCCATGAACTCGCTGATGGCGTCGGTGGCCTGGGACGAAGCCCGCTTTGGCCTGCCGCTCGATCTGGAACGCTTCATGATTGTTGCCACCAGCGACTTCAACATGGGCGCCATGGAAAACAAAGGCCTCAACATCTTCAACACCAAGTACGTGCTGGCCAACCAGGCCACCGCCACCGATGCGGACTACGCCAATATTGAGAGCGTGGTGGGCCACGAGTACTTCCACAACTGGACTGGCAACCGCGTGACCTGCCGCGACTGGTTCCAGCTCAGCCTGAAAGAAGGTCTGACCGTGTTCCGCGATCAGGAATTTTCGCAGGACCTGTGCACCGATGCCTCGGCCCGCGCCGTCAAGCGCATCGAAGACGTGCGCGTGCTGCGCACCGCCCAGTTCCCGGAAGATGCCGGCCCGATGGCCCACCCGGTGCGGCCTGACAGCTACATCGAGATCAACAACTTCTACACCGTCACCATTTACGAAAAAGGTGCCGAGGTTGTGCGCATGATGCAAACCCTGGTGGGCGCTGGCGATGCCAACTCGGGGCGCACAGGTTTTGCCAAGGGCATGACCCAGTACTTTGCGCGCCACGATGGCCAAGCTGTGACCTGTGACGATTTCGCGCAGGCCATTGCCGATGCCAACCCGGACTCCAACCTGGCCCGGCTGCTGCCGCAGTTCAAACGCTGGTACAGCCAGGCCGGCACCCCGCGCCTGCAAGCCACTGGCACCTACGATGCGCAAGCCCGCACCTACACACTGGCGCTGACGCAAAGCTGCGCCAGCACACCCGGCCAGACCAGCAAGGAACCCTTTGTGATCCCGGTGCGTCTGGGCCTTGTGGGTACCGACGGCAACGCATTGCCCATGCAATTGCAGGGCAGCGCCGCCGCCACGGGCGACAGCCACCTGTTTGTGATGACGCAAGCCAGCGAATCCATCACCTTTGCCAACCTTGACGCCGAGCCGGTGCCCTCCATCCTGCGCGGCTTCTCAGCCCCTGTGGTGCTGGACTTTGACTACTCCGACGCGCAGTTGCTGACACTGCTGGCCTTTGATGCCGACCCCTTCAATCGCTGGGAAGCAGGACAGCGGCTGGCCCTGCGCAGCGCCGTCAAGGCCATCGCCAACAACACCGTCTTTGTGGCGGGAGGCGTGCTCAACAGTGACTACATCGACGCCATGCGCAGCGTATTGCGGCACCCTGCGCTGGATGCGGCGTTCAAGGAACTGGTGCTCACCCTGCCCTCCGAAACCTATATTGCCGAGCAGCTTGAAGTGGTGAACCCACAACGCATCCACGAAGTGCGCGAAGCCATGCGCGCGCAGCTGGCCACGGCCCTTGCGGCCGACTGGCAGTGGGCGTTTGAAACGCATGGTGACACCGGTGGCTACCGCCCGGACGCCCACTCCGCTGGCCGCCGCGCGCTGGCTGGCATGGCACTGGCGCAGTTGTGCCTGGCGGCGCGGGACAGTGGCGACACGGTATGGCCAGGCAAGGCCTACCAGCGCTTCAAGGATGCCAGCAACATGACCGACCGCGCCAATGCACTGGGCGCACTGCTGGGCAGCGGCCACGAGCTGGCCACGCCCGCGTTGGCGCGCTTTTACAGCGAGTTCAAAAAAGACGAGCTGGTCCTGGACAAATGGTTTTCCATGCAGGCCGGTGCCTGCGACCGTGGCGGCCAGGTGCTGCCAGCGGTGCGCCAGCTGATGACGCACCCCGATTTCAGCATCCGCAACCCCAACCGGGCACGCAGCGTGATCTTCAGTTTTTGCAACGCCAACCCTGGCGCCTTCCACCGCACCGATGCGGCGGGCTATGTGTTCTGGAGCGAGCGGGTCATGGAGCTTGACAGCATCAACCCGCAAGTGGCCGCACGGCTGGCGCGCGCGCTGGACCGCTGGAAGCGACTGGCCGAGCCCTACCGCAGCGCCGCCCGCGAAGCCATCGCCCGCGTGGCCGCCAAAGCCGATTTGAGCAACGACGTGCGCGAAGTCGTCAGTCGCGCGCTGGCCGACTGATACCGCATCCACCTTCCTGAAACTGGAGTTTTTATGAGTGCAAAAATTTCCCTCACCCGCTACCTGGTGGAACAACAGCGCATGGACGGTCACATTCCGTCCCAGCTGCGCCTTCTGCTTGAAGTGGTGGCCCGTGCCTGCAAGAGCATCAGCCAGGCCGTGAACAAAGGCGCCCTGGGCGATGTCATGGGCAGCGCCGACAGCGAAAACGTGCAAGGCGAGATGCAGAAAAAGCTCGACATCATTGCCAACGAAGTGCTGATTGAAGCCAACGAATGGGGTGGCCACCTGGCCGCCATGGCCAGCGAGGAAATGGAAGGCATCTACGTGGTGCCCAACCGCTATCCGCAGGGCGAATACCTGCTGCTGTTCGATCCCCTGGACGGCTCCAGCAACATCGACGTGAACGTGAGCATTGGCACCATCTTCAGCGTGCTGGTCAAGCCCGAAGGTGCGGGCGTGTCAGAACAGGATTTTTTCCAACCGGGCAACAAGCAGGTCGCGGCGGGCTACTGTGTCTACGGCCCGCAAACCACGCTGGTTCTGACCGTGGGCGACGGCGTGGCCATGTTCACCCTGGACCGCGAACAGGGCTCGTTTGTGCTGACCGAAGAGAACGTCAAGATCCCCGAGGACACCAAGGAATTTGCCATCAACATGAGCAACATGCGGCATTGGGATGCCCCGGTCAAGCGCTACATCGACGAATGCCTGGAAGGCAAAGAGGGCGTGCGTGGCAAGGACTTCAACATGCGCTGGATTGCCAGCATGGTCGCTGACGTACACCGCATCCTGACCCGCGGCGGCATCTTCATGTACCCCTGGGACAAGCGCGAGCCGGAGAAGCCCGGCAAGCTGCGCCTGATGTACGAAGCCAACCCCATGAGCTGGCTCATAGAGCAGGCCGGCGGTGCCGCCACCAACGGCAAACAGCGCATTCTGGACATCCAGCCCGGCAAACTGCACGAGCGCGTGAGCGTGATTCTGGGCTCGAAAAACGAAGTGGAACGCGTCACCCGCTACCACAGCGAGGCGTAAAGCCCGGGCTATAATTTGAGTCTTACAAGCCGGTGTAGCTCAGTCGGTAGAGCAGCTCATTCGTAATGAGAAGGTCGGGTGTTCGATTCATCTCTCCGGCACCAAATGAAAAGGGGGTAGGCTTCCACGGTCTATCCCCTTCTTCACGTAGTCAGTACGTAACCACTGGCTAATTATGATCCCATGTCATATTTTCTTGCAAGCTTGCCAGAAATATCTGGATCTACTGATTGAAGTGCGCTCGGATTTCTAGTTAGCGTCCAAACGCCCCCCTAGCTCAACCCTTCTTGGTATCCGTTGCCTCAGAACTTGCCTGAGCCAACGCAGCGTCAATCTTCGGTTTATCCTGTAACTTCGAAATTAGCTGTTCGTTATAGAGAGCGACCTGCCTCTGCAGCAATGTGGCCGCCTCAATCGCAGAAGCGGCACCGCCGCTGACAAGTGCTAATCGAAGTTTGCCCGCGTGGTCAAAAAATCTTTTCATCGTAAGCCATTGATCATGAAGATTCTCCGCAGTTATTAACGGCGGCTTCTCATCCTCAAAGAATGACACATACAACAGAACGACGCCGCGTACGTGTGAAAGGTATGAAAGGAATTGTGCGTAAATCAATACTGATTCCTTCGGCAATTTTGACAGCTGCTCGGCTGTCAACTTTGAATCGGAAATTGAGTCCAGCTGTGACTTGAGAAACACTGGGACGACTGAAAACCCAGGTTCATCTTTCCACTTTTCCGGTTTGCTTTTTTGAAGCTGCTGAGCTAGTAGCACGCTTATTTTGTGTGATGGCTGAAATGTGCCATCCTTACTCGCCAACGTGTCACCCGCTCGACCTCCAACGAGTAACCTGAAGTAGTTTGTTAATACAGCTTCCATCGCAACGAGCTGCGAAATCTGGACTAGATGCACGTATGCCAAACGAGATTCGGCATGTCGCAAGGCACGCTTATCGAGTGACGCACGAATCCAGTAACTCAGCGCAGCAGAAAGTAGCGCGCCAATGAGACCAGATAAAAGAGCGATTTTTTCCATTAAACGCTTTCTCAATGTATTGGTGACAAACTTCAGATTCCAAGCAGTTTAGTATCAGAGCCGCCGACCATAAGCGCATCGAGCCGACTGGCCGCGAATTGCAGGCCTTCCGGCGCAACGTGCGCATAACGCTCCACCATGGACTGGGTCTTCCATCCTCCCAGGCGCTGCAACTCGTGCGTTGGCGTTCCTGCTTCTCGATGCCAAGTGGCAAAGGTGTGCCGCAAGTCATGCCAGCGGAAATCTTGAATCCCGGCCCGTTGCAGCGCATTGCGCCAAGCCTTGGTGTTGACCTGGACGATTGGATGGCCATCATAGGTAAAAACGTGCATAGGGTGATCGCCCTGACGCTTCATCAGCACTTCCATGGTGGCCTGATTCAGTGGCACTGAACCGCCCCGACTTTCGTGGATGTCGGTTAGTTAGAGTGAATCCAGAGCTTCGGTCTTCTCGATAAATATTCGCCACGCTGCTCCTGCACCATGCGCAAAGCGCGTTAGCGCACTTCGGGGGGGAGAAAGTGATTTGATTTTTTGCTCATGGCTCCAACTTCTCAAAGATTGGAGCCCCCACAATTTTCGGGGCAATTCAGATGCATCCGAGCATCTTTCCTGCACCAAACAAAACCCCTGATCCGCAAAAGTCAGATTTTTTCTTTCGGTAAGTACTAACACCCATCCCGTGATTCAGCGATGGCTTATAAACTCCCCGGTACTTAAAAATAAATGCCGAATCACCTGGAGACGCAGTTTTGGACACCGATACAACGATACCGTCGCTCTTGTCGACGCTGGATCAGCCATCCGCGCCGGACAAGTCATCGAAAAGTCACCCCATCTTCAACATTTTTTTGGCGCTTGTTCTGTTTGTGCTCGCGCTCATACTGGTGAAACGTTTCCTGCTACCAAGCTAGCAGCCGGGCGATTGCTTGCACTGCAGAGCGCGAGCTGTGCACAGATCACAAGCTTCTTCCTCAACTCACTGCGCCGAAGTCAGCGCAGCCTCCACGGCCTTCACCAAAGTCACGTTTTCAGGTGTGATTTCACTGGCAAAGCTACCTATGACCTGGCCTTTGCGATCAATCAGGTATTTGTGAAAATTCCATTGCGGCGCTTTGCCACTGGCTTTGGCCAGGGCCGCATAAAAGGCATTGCGCTTAGGGCCCGCCACCACCGTCTTGTCCATCATCGGGAACTTGACGCCATAGGTGTTGAAACAAAAATCTGCAATCTGCTTTGATGAACCGGGCTCCTGCTGGCCAAAATCATTGGTCGGGAAACCCAGAATCACCAGGCCTTGAGCCTGATAGCGGGTGTACAAGGCCTCCAGCCCTTGGTACTGGCTGGTAAAGCCGCAATAACTAGCCGTGTTGACCACCAGCACCACCTTGCCAGCGTATTGGCACAGGTTCTGGGGCGCATTGTCTTGCAGACGCTCAAACTGATGGCGAAGAATCGCCGGGCAAGCGCTGGGTTCGGCGGCATGGGCCTTGCCCGTCAGGACAACGCTCATGATAAAAAAACTCAGAAGAACCAGGAAGCGGGATTCGCGGCGTGAGTAAACCAGCATGATGACATTCTCCGGAAGTTTTCAAATTTTCTCGTTACAGCGCTCACCAGGCGATGAGCTGCCCGCGGTAATCAACGAACTGGGCGCCACGTTGTGGGGACAGGTCATTCAGCGTCGTGAGCAAACCTGCTACCGCCGCATCGGGGTCCATCGCATCCTGCGCAACAACAAATGGCGCAGACAAGTCTGAGCGCACGGTGCCGGGCTGCAAGGCGGCCAGTACCAACTGCGGTCGCAGGCGGGTGCATTCCAGCGCGGCTGATTGCAAAATCATGTTGAGCGCGGCCTTGGAGGCCCGGTAGCCATACCAGCCACCCTTGCGGTTGTCACTGATGCTGCCAACCCGGGCCGACAGCTTGGCATAAATGGCCGGGGCTCCCACAGGCATCAGGTCCACAAAGTGTTTGAGCACCAATGCAGGTCCTACGGCGTTGATGCTGAAGGCTTGCAACAACTGATCGGCATTCAGATCGCCCAATCGCTTCTCGGGCCCCTTGCCTGCCATGGCGAGGGCGCCCGTGGCATCCACGATGAGCGCATAAGGCGCATGCGCCTTGAGCAACTGCGCGCATTGAGCAATGCTGGACTCGTCTTGAAGGTCCAGGCCCGGCACGCTGGATCGGGACACACCGATGACCTTGGTGCAGCGCGGATCAAGCTGGAGCCCGCGCACAAAAGCCCCTCCAATGGCGCCTCGGGAGCCAATCACGATGGCTTGGTAGTGTTCGCCAAGGCTGCTCATTGAAGGCGGGATGTCTGACATTGGCCAAGGATAGGGGAAATTCTCAAGGCTTGCTCAAATCGGGAAAAGCCAATTCAGACGGTTTTCGGAAATGCGAATACGATGAGGCCCATGCCGCGCGGCGGCGTGTCGTCTGACCCGATGCAACAAGGATCATCCATGCAACACATTGAGACCGACTATTTGGTCATTGGCAGTGGCGCGGTAGGCCTGGCCTTCGCCGATACGCTGATCGATGAAACTGACGCACACATCACGATGGTTGATCGCCACGGCAAGCCCGGCGGGCACTGGAATGACGCCTATCCGTTTGTCGCGCTGCACCAGCCTTCCGCCTTTTATGGCGTTAACTCCATGCCTCTGGGAAACAATCGAAAAGACACGATTGGCGTTAACAAGGGCCTCTATGAACTGGCTTCCGGCCCCGAGGTAAGCGCCTATTTCGAGCGGGTGATGAACCAGAAGCTCTTGCCCAGCGGTCGCGTCAGCTACCACCCCATGTGTGATTACGTGGGCGACGGCCGGTTTGTATCGATTCTGTCCGGCGTGCAGACCCAGGTCAACGTGCGCAAAAAAACCGTAGACGCCACCTACTTTGGGACCCAGGTTCCAGCCACGCACACACCAAAGTTTAAAGTGGGAGACGGGGCCTGGCTGATCACACCCAACGCCCTGCCCCAACTTTGGCAAGGCAAGCGGGAGCGGCCTCGGCATTTCATGATCATTGGTGCGGGAAAAACTGCGATGGACGTGGGCATTTGGCTGCTGAACTCCGGGGCGCAGCCGGATGCCATCAGTTGGGTGATGCCGCGTGATTCCTGGCTGGTGAATCGTCTGCATACCCAACCGGGGCCAGAGTTTTTCAACACAACGATTGGCGGGCAGGCCGATCAGATGGGCGCTTTTGCCAACGCAAGCTCGATTGACGATCTGTTCAAGCGTCTTGAGGACTGTGAAGCCATGTTGCGCATCTATCCGGAGCACAAGCCGGGCATGTTCCATTACGCAACCATGTCCAAAGGTGAAGTGGAAGTTCTGCGAACCATCAGGAACGTAATCCGCCTGGGCCATGTGCAGTCGATAGAAGCAGACCAGCTGGTCCTTGATCGCGGAACCGTGCCCATGAGCGCCAATACGCTGTGTATTGACTGCACGGCATCGGCTGTGGAAAAACGCCCGATCCAGCCGATCTTTCAGGGCGACAAGATAGTGCCGCAACTGGTGCGCGTGCCGCTACCCACTTTCAGTGCGGCCATGATCGCCTATGTGGAGGCGCACTATGACGATGATGCGACCAAGAACCAGATTTGCGGCACGGTTCCATTTCCCGACAGCCTGGAAAGCTATCCCGCTTCAACGGCGGCCAACATGATGAACCAGTTCAAGTGGTCACAGGACAAGCCGCTACGCCAGTGGATTCGCGAAAGCCGCCTGGACGGATTTGGCAAGCTCATTGCAGAAGTGGATCGGGCCGACGAGGAAAAGATGGGGATCCTGGCGAAATACAAGGCCAATGCGATGCTGGCCATGACCAATATTGCAAAACTAATGGCGACTCAGAAGAGCTGAGCCAAAGTCATTGTGCTGGCTTATCGCTTGTGTTCACGCCGGGCAATCCAGATGGTGGACGAGAGAATGATCAGTGCGCCTATCAGGGTGGTCTGACTGGGCACATCCGAAAACACCAGCCAGCCCATCAACGATGCCCAGATCAGGTCAAGGAAGCGCAATGATTGGGTAGCCGAAATGTCGGCGATGCGAAACCCGCGCGTCAGGCAATAGTGCGCCAGTGAGCCCAGCACACCGGCGGCGGCAAAGCCGATCCATTGCCACGCAGTGGGGTCGGTCCAATGAAGAAGACCCAGCGGCAGACTCAACACCGTCACCGAGATGGCTTGCCACAACACGATCACACCCGAGCTTTCGTTCCGAGTCAGTGTTTTGGTCATCAAAAAGGAGGCGGCAAAGACCGGTGCAGAAGCCAGCATCACCAGGGCATACCAGCCGCCCTGGGCCGTGAATTTCGGGGCCACCACCACCAACACACCGACGAAGCCGATCATGGCTGCAATCCAGCGATCAGCGTGCATCTTCTCGCCGAGAAACCAGGCGGCCCCAATCATGATGAAAATCGGGCCGGTAAAGCCAATCGCAGTCATATCTGCCAAACCAATATGCGGCAACGCCGTGAACCACAGCATCAGGCCTACCGTGTGAACAGCACCGCGCCACCATTGCCCCCGCATGTTGATCGGGCGATAGGCCCCCAGGCCATCGCGCCAGACAATCGGCAACATGGCCGCAATCCCAAACAGGTAACGCAAGAACTGGGACTGAAACGGATCAAGGGACAGCGTGATGTGGCGCACAACAGTGTTCAAACAGGTGAACACGATGCCACTCAATGCAACCCACAACATGCCGCGCCAGACAGCAGGCAACAGAAAGACGCGCATCCGGGTGTGTCGGTGCGTCAACGCAAGCCGGCGTTGGATTTTTTTGGACAATGCGGCCCTGGATTTCACCAGGAATGAACGTGAAGAGTAGGAAACACGAGTCCATTGTAGGTGTCACGCCATCCCCTTGCTGTCCCGCAGATGATCCTTGTCAACAGGGTTACCATTGCGCGCATGACCGACTCAAGTGAAAGGCCGCTGCCCATGACCGAAACCCCGCAGCCCCGCGAACGGCTTGAAAAGCCCACCCTCATCTACCCCTTCGAGGCGCCACCTGAAGTCGGCAAGGTACTGGAGGTGGCTCCTGGCGTGGTCTGGATGCGCATGCCACTGCCCATGGCGCTCAACCACATCAACATCTGGGGTCTGGAGGACGACAACGGCTGGGCCGTGGTGGATACCGGCATGCGTACCGACGAGACTGTGGCGGCATGGCGTGAACTGTTTGCCACGGCTGCGGAGCAGCGCCCGCTGACCCGGATATTTGGCACCCACATGCATCCGGACCATATCGGCATGGCGGGCTGGCTGACGCGCAAGTTCAATTGTCGTTTGTGGATGACGCAACTGGAGTACCTGAACTGCCGCGTCCTCACCGCGGACTCCGGCCGGGAGGCACCGGATGAAGGCGTGGCCTTCTATCGCCGGGCCGGCTGGAGCACGGGTGCCATCGAAAACTACCAGACCCGCTTTGGCAACTTTGGCAAGCGCATTCATACGCTGCCCGACAGCTATCGCCGCATCCGGGATGGCGAGGAAATCAGGATCGGTGTCAACACCTGGCGGGTGATTGTGGGCACAGGTCATTCGCCCGAGCACGCCTGCCTGTACTGCGCCGATCTGAAATTATTGATTTCGGGTGACCAGGTGTTGCCCAAGATTTCTTCCAATGTATCGGTCCACCCGACCGAGCCGGATGCCGACCCCATGCGCGAGTGGCTGGAGTCGCTGGCCAAGGTCAAGCGCGAGGTGCCGGATGACGTGCTGGTGCTGCCCTCGCACAACGACTGCTTTCGCGGTCTTCACGCACGGCTCGATTACCTGGCGGCCTCACAGCAGCGCACGCTGGACCGGTTGCGCAAGACATTGCAGGAGCCCAGACGCGCCATTGATGTGTTCGCGGCCCTGTTTGGCCGCAGCATCGACGAGACCGATGCCGGCCTGCTGAACCTGGCCACCGGCGAAAGCCTGGCCTGCCTGAACTACCTGATGCACCGCGGCGAAGTTGCACGGACGCTGGATGACACGGGTGTCGCCAGATACCAGATGATTTGACCCCGGTCCGTCGCTCATCGCCATCGATCCACATGCATTTATCTAATATTCAATAGACAAATTATTTTATTGATGGATAGATAAATCATCACGAAACTGGCCGGATAACAAAAAACGGCCAGGGGAAATCGTGGAAGTTTCCTGACATGGCACTTGAAACACCAACAGGAGACTACACGATGAAAATCAAAGCTTCGACGCGCACCCATGGAATGTGGCGCTCGGCCATGTTGGCCGTGGCCATGGCCCTGCCGGCTTCCATGGCACTCGCGGCTGATCCGCCCAAGAAGGAAGAGGTTCCCTTCTGGGCGGTCGGCATGCCCAAGAATGACACCGCCAGCAAAATGGCGCCGGTTCCTTCGTTCCCCATCCCCACGGCTGCGGACAAGCTGCCGCTGAGCAAACTCAAACTGCCGCCGGGTTTCACGGCCGAAGTCTGGGCCAGCGGAATTCTCGATGCGCGCGGACTGCGTCAGGGTGACAAGGGCACGGTGTTCGTCAGCTCCCTGTTCGTGGCCGGCAAGATTTACGCCGTGCAGGACAAGGGCGGTAAACGCGAAGTCAAAACCATCGCCGAAAAACTCTTCCTGCCCAATGGCATTGAATTCCACAAAGGTTCGCTGTTCGTGGCCACACCCAAGGACATCACGCGTTACGACAACATTGAAGCCAATCTGGACAATCCGCCCAAGCCGGTGATGGTGTACGACAAACTGCCCGGCGATGTGCCGCACGGCTGGAAATTCATCAAGATCGGGCCTGACGGAAAACTGTATGTGCCGGTCGGCGCGCCCTGCAACATTTGCATGCCAGACGAACAGCATGCGCAGATCCGCCGCATGAACCTGGATGGCACGGGCGAAGAAGTTGTGGCACGCGGCGTGCGCAACACGGTGGGCTTTGACTGGGACCCCAAAACCGGCGACCTCTGGTTCACCGACAACGGCCGCGACTGGTTGTCCGAAGACTTGCCCAACGACGAGCTCAACCACGTGACCCAAACCGGCAAGCAGCACTTTGGTTTCCCGTACTGCCACCAGGGTGACTTTGCCGATCCCGAATTCGGCTGGGGCAAGTCCTGCAGCGATTACACCAAGCCCGCCATGCTGACCGGACCCCACGCCGGTACGCTGGGCATGCGCTTCTACACCGGCAAGATGTTCCCGGCCAAGTACCAAGGTGCCATGTTCATCGCACGCCATGGCCCGTGGAACCGCACCAAGAAGTACGCCGCCGACGTGGTCGTGGCATGGCCGGATGGCAAAGGTGGCGCACGCATGGAACCCTTCATGACGGGCCTGGTCGAGAACAACGAGTACCTGGGCCGCCCCGTGGACGTGCTGGTGATGAAAGACGGCTCGCTGCTGGTGTCTGACGACCACAACGGCGCCATCTACCGCATCAGCTACAAAGGCCAGTGAGATTGCAGCGCATCGCAGGCCGGTGCGCCGCTGTATTGACAGCGCTGCACCTGGCTTGGGCCGCCACTTCTTCGGCAGCCCAGCCCATTGCGTCCATACAGGAACGCTTTGCCGCGTGCATGACCTGCCATGGTGAAGGCGGCCGCAGCACACAGGCATTGACACCATCGCTGGCGGGGCAGCATTCGTTTTACGCCATCACGCAACTGTTCCTGTTCCGGGAAGGCCGGCGTGGCAATCCAGCCATGAGCGCCGTGGCCAAGGGCATGAGCGATGATGATTTGAGGGGGTTTTCCGACTTCATTGCCAAGCTGCCACCACCACTGCCACCCACTGACGCCACAATCGACGCCCAACGCATGGCGCGCGGCGTCACCTTGGTCCAGCAAAATCGTTGCGCCTCTTGCCATGGCGCAGACTTCTCTGGCGGCAAGCAGGTGCCCCGACTGGCGCACCAGCGGGAGGATTATCTGACCCAGACACTGGCTGAGTTTCGTGCCGGCAAGCGCGTCGGCTACACCAGCGCCATGAACGACGCGCTGTCAGGTATCCCGCCTGAGGCCATTCCAGACCTTGCCTACTACCTGGCCCATCTGCCCAAAGCCGCGCCCTGAAGCGCGACAAGAACAATCAGGCGTCAGCATGCAGGGCCAACAAGCTCTGGCGCATCCAGCGGTTGCCGGGGTCTGACTCAAACCGCTTGCTCCAGTGCAGGGACACAGTGAAGTCGCGCAGCGGGAACGCGGGCTCGATGATGGCGTAGCCGCCTTCCTGCGCAAAACCACGCGCAATGTTGCGCGGCATCACCACACAAAGATCCGTGGCGCGCACAATGGCCGGCAACACCAAAAAGTGTTCGGTGGTCAGGCGCAAACGGTCCTCCAGTTGCAACAACTGCAAGATGCGCAGTGTGTCCGAATGGGTTCGGACCGCCACAAATTCGAGCTGCTTCAAGTCCTCCAGCAAGGCGTTGCCACTTTTCTTGCGGCGCTTGAACTTCTGCACAAAGGGGTGGCCGGCGCGCAACAACACCACATAGCGGTCCTTCAGGAGTTGCACACGCTGTGTGTCCTTGACCGTGGGCAGGAAACCAATGGCAAAGTCGATGCGACCACTGTCCAGCGCGTCCCCAATCGTGTTGGCTGGCAGCGCCGAAGTCTCGATCCGCACGCCGGGCGCAGATTCGCGCAAGCCCATCATCAGGGTTGGCAGAAAGCGGCTCTCGCCAATATCGCTCATGTGAATGCGAAAGGTCTTGCGCGACTGCAGCGGCTCAAACTGAACCGACTCGTTGAACGCTTGCTCGATAGTGCTCAAGGCACTGCGCACCGCATCGGCCAGCCGGTCGGCCTTGGGGCTGGGCTGAACGCCACCGGGTGCACGCATGAAGAGCGGGTCTTTGATGAGCAGGCGCAAACGCGTCAGGCCCTGACTGACCGCCGGCTGGGTCAGGTCCAGCAACTCGGCCGCGCGGCTCACATTGCGCGTACGGTACACCACATCAAACAAGCGCAGCAGATTGAGGTCGATGTCTTTGATATGCATATTTCTAATATTTAATAGTTTTTATATTTTATTGATTGATGAACGATTCGCCGCGACACTGCCGGGATATTCAAATTACAGAGGCAACGCGTGGAAGTTTCATTCACCAAGGAAATCAAGTCTTTGGCCCTGGGTGCGGGGCATACTTTCCACGGCGAAGGCATTCTGGCCATCACCAAGGCCCTGCTGCAATCGGGCGTGGCCTATGTGGGCGGCTACCAGGGAGCCCCCGTCTCGCACCTGCTGGATGTGATGGTGCAGGCCAAGCCCTACATGGACGAGCTCGGCGTGCACGTCGAGGCCTGCTCCAACGAAGCCTCTGCAGCGGCCATGCTGGGTGCCTCCATCCATTACCCGCTGCGCGGCGCCGTGACCTGGAAATCGATTGTGGGCACCAACGTAGCGGCCGACGCGCTCAGCAACCTGTCCAGCCCCGGCGTGAAAGGCGGTGTGCTCATCATCGTGGGCGAGGATTACGGCGAAGGCGCCAGTGTGATCCAGGAGCGCACACACGCCTACGCGCTCAAGTCCACCATGTGCCTGCTGGACCCACGCCCTGACCTGGGGCGGATGGTGGATATGGTGGAGCACGGCTTTCGCCTGTCGGAGGCCTCCAGCATGCCCGTCATTCTGGAGTTGCGCATCCGCGCCTGCCATGTGCGCGGCAGCTTCGCCTGCAAAGACAATGTGACGCCTGCGTTTTCCACCAAACACCTGATCGATGAGCCAGCGGGGTTTGACTACATGCGCCTGGCCCACCCGCCGGTCACCTTCCGCCATGAAAAGCTCAAGGGTGAAGAGCGCATTCCCGCGGCGCGCCAGTACATTGTGGACAACGCGCTCAACGAGCTGTTCCCCGGCAAGCACGCGGATGTCGGCATCGTCGTGCAGGGTGGCCTGTACAACACCCTGATCCGCGCCTTGCAGCAGTTTGGTCTGGCCGATGCGTTTGGGCAGACCGATATTGCACTGCTGGTGCTGAACGTGACCTACCCGCTGGTGCCCGCGCAGCTGAGCGAGTTTTGCATCGGCAAACGCGCGGTGCTGATGATGGAGGAAGGCCAGCCGGAGTACATCGAGCAGGAGCTTGCAACCCTGCTGCGCCGCGCCGATATCCAGACGCCCCTGCACGGCAAGGACCTGTTGCCTCAGGCAGGCGAATACACGGCAGAAGTGATGGCAACCGGGCTGGCCAAGTTTCTGCAGCGCTATCTGCCACAGCACACACCCGAGTCGACGCTGCAATGGCTCGCAGACAATCAGACGCGGCGTGAAGCGGTGGCCAAGTCATTGCCCACCCCCCTGCCCGCCCGTCCGCCGAGCATGTGCATCGGTTGCCCGGAGCGCCCGGTGTTTTCCGCGCTCAAGCTGGCGCAGCAGGACGTGGGGGACGTGCATATTTCCGGCGACATTGGCTGCCATGCCCTGGCCACGTTCGAGCCGTTTTCGTTCGGGCACTCCATTCTGGGCTATGGCATGAGTCTGGCCAGCCGCGCCGGCGTATCGCCCATGATGAACCGGCGCGTGCTTTCGGTGATGGGCGATGGCGGCTTCTGGCACAACGGCCTGCTCACGGGTGTGCAGAGCGCCCTGTTCAATGGGGACGATGCCGTGCTGCTGATCTTCAAGAATGGCTACACATCAGCCACCGGCACGCAGGACATCATCTCCACACCCGGTGAAGCCGACAAGGCGGCAAGCGTCGACAAGCAGCAAAGCCTGGCGCATCTGAACCAGACCATTGAGAACACGCTGACCGGCCTGGGCGTGAAGTGGATGCGCACGGTCAACACCTACCAGGTGGAGCAGATGCGCAGCACGCTGACTGAGGCTTTCACCACACCGTTCAGCGGACTCAAGGTGATCGTGGCCGAAGGCGAATGCCAGCTTGAGCGCCAGCGCCGCATCAAGCCCTGGCTGGCCAGCCTGCTGCGACAAGGCGAGCGGGTGGTGCGCGTCAAATACGGCGTGGACGAAGACGTGTGCAATGGCGACCATGCCTGCATTCGCCTCTCGGGCTGCCCCACCCTCACGCTGAAGGACAACCCCGACCCGCTGAAGGTGGACCCGGTAGCCACCGTCATTGATGGCTGTGTGGGCTGCGGCCTGTGCGGATCGAACGCGCATGCGGCCACACTCTGCCCCTCGTTCTACCGGGCCGAGGTGATCCAGAATCCGCGCTGGCACGAACGACTGCTGGCCTCGGTGCGCGGCGCCCTGGTGCGCGCTTTGCAGCCTGCCTGAATGTTGACGATCATGAACCATACCCAACCCATTTCCCTCCTGCTGTGCGCCCTGGGCGGTGAAGGCGGCGGTGTTCTCAGCGAATGGCTGATCGACATTGCGCGCCATGCCGGCTACGCCGCGCAAGCCACCTCCATTCCGGGTGTGGCACAGCGCACCGGGGCCACGACCTATTACCTGGAAGTGTTCCCGGTGCCCCTGGCCGAACTTCAGGGCAGGCGCCCGGTGTTCGGCCTGAACCCGTTGCCCGGACGGCTGGACGTGCTGGTGTCCTCGGAGCTGCTGGAAACCGCGCGACAAATCGGCCACGGCCTGGCCTCGCACCAGCACACGCTGGTGATCACATCGTCGGCACGCGCCCTGACCACCATGGAAAAGATGGAGATGGGCGATGGCCGCAGACAGGAAGCTGAACTGCTGCAACTGGTCCGCGAAAACAGCCGGGCGCACCATGTGCTGGACATGGCAACCCTGACCCGCGCGGCAGGCACCGTGGTGAGTGCCACCATGCTGGGCTGCATGGCCGGCAGCGGCGTGCTGCCTTTTGCACGGAGCGACTACGAGGCCATCATCGGAGAGGGCGGCAACAACGCACCAGCCAGTCTGCGCGGCTTTGCCATGGGCTTCGAGGCCGTCACCGGGCAACGCACGCAAATTCGGCAAATTGAGGAATTGCTATCAGATTCAGAGCAAACTACGGATGCTTCGCAAGGGCTGACAGCTGATTTGACAGCTGATTTTCCGGCGGTTGTGCACGACATGCTCGCGCTGGGGCACGCCCGCATGCTCGATTACCAGGGCGCGGACTACGCCGAACGCTATGTGGCACGGCTCAAACGCGTGTTGACAGCCGAGCGCCAGATCGACCCCGCAGGAGCCAAGGGCTTCGCCACCACCCTGGAGATGACTCGCTGGCTGGCACTGTGGATGGCGTTTGACGACATGGTGCGCGTGGCCGATCTCAAAAGCCGCCGCAGCCGCTGGGCGCGAGTACAGGACGAAGTCAAATCCAGGCCCGATGACTTGCTGCAGGTTTACGACCACTTCAAACCCGGTGCGCCCGAAGTGGCCGCACTGCTTCCGCCCGGTCTGGCTAACCAGGTGCTGAACTGGGACAAACGCCGCGTTGGCGGCGGCAAGACTGCCTGGACCATGCCGCTGAAGGTAGGCACGCACGCGGTCTTCGGCATGCTCTCGCTGCGCATGCTGGCCAGCCTGAAGTGGCTGCGCGTGCGCGGCAGCCGTTTTGCAGCTGAGCAGACCATGATCGACAAATGGCTGGATGCCGTGATCACCGGCACACAGGCCAACTGGCAGTTGGGCCACGAGATGGCCCTCTGCGGTCGCCTCATCAAAGGCTATGGCGCCACCAATGAGCGCGCCAAGGAAAACCTGCTGCATGTGATTGACCACCTGGCGCAGGCGGCCACGTTCACAACGAACGAGGCACGCGCCAGCGCCATTGCCGCCGCACGCAGCGCCGCACTGTCCGACGAAGCGGGCAAGGCGCTGGACCGGGCACTGGTGCAACACGGCGCCCCCGCCCGACCGGTGAAGGCACAGCCCATCCGCTGGGTGAAAACCCCGCCCGGCAGACCGCGCGCCCACTCAGCCGACAGTTCAAACCCCAAGCATCAGGAGACAACATGAATCATTTTTTAGAGAAAAATAAGCACCTAGCCTTCGTTGCATATGCCTTCCTAGCTAGCTTTTTTATAGCAAATCCAACATGGGCGCAAAGCCCTGGCCACTGGCCCACCAAGCCGGTCCGGGTGATTGTGAGCTTCCCGCCGGGAGGTGTTGCCGACCAATTGGCGCGCATCGTCTCGCAACCCCTGCAGGAAGCATTGGGCCAACCAGTGATCGTGGAAAACCGCGCCGGTGCGGGCGGCAATGTGGGAGGGGATGCCGTGGCCAAGTCAGCACCTGACGGCTACACACTGCTCATGAGCTCGGGCGGCACGGTGTCAATCAATCCGCACCTCTACACCAAGATGCCGTTTGACGCGACCAAGGACATCGTGCCCGTTGGGTCTGTCGCCCGCGTGCTGGTGTTTCTGGAGGTCAACCCTGCCAGGGTCAGTGCCGCCAATGTGAAGGATTTTCTGGCCTACCTCAAGGCCAACCCCGGCCGCCTGAGCTTCGGCACACCGGGCAGCGGCAGCTCGCCGCACCTGGCGGCCGAGATGATGAAGGCGCAATCCGGCACCTTTGCCACACACATTCCCTACCGCGGCGCGGCGCCGGCCATGCAGGACTTGCTGGGCGGGCAGATCGACTTCATGTTTGACCCCGGCATTGGTTTGAACCATGTGCGCGCTGGCAAGCTCAAGATGCTGGCCGTGGGCAGCCTCAAGCGCTCGGCACTGTTTCCGGATGTTCCCACGCTGGACGAAGCAGGGCTCAAGGGGTTCGATGCCGACAGCGTGTTTGGCTTCTACGCCCCGGCGGGCACACCCACCGAAGTGATCACACGGCTGAACCGTGAGATCAACCGCATCCTGGGCACGGCCTCGGTCAAAGACCGGATCACGGCACTGGGTGGCGAAGCATTGCCTTTGTCCCCTGCCGAGTTCGCGGCTAAGGCGACAAGCGACTCACTGCGCTTTGGCAGCCTGATCAGGGAGCGGAAAATCATCGGGGACTGAAAAAGCCTGCAACTGCAGGCGTTTTCAGTCGCAAATACTCTCGCATCAAGCAGGAATCTGTTGGTAACATCCGTCCAGGAGATACAAATGACAGCGCGCAAAGTACGACGCTGCCGACAAGGAAACATCATGGGCGATGGTCTGTCCGATATTGAATTGCTGGTCACCAAGCTGGACCTGGAACAAAAACGGGTCCAACTGCAGGAAAGAGACCGGCATGTTCAGCCACATGGCAGCATGGAATTGCGTGCTGTTCATTTGCTGATTGAAAAGCTCCGGCTGGAAAAAATGCGGGACACGCTGAAAAAACGCCGTGCGTTTGAGCAAGGTCGCCAACCCGGCAGAGTCGGCTTCATCAGGGCGTTATAGTCCCGACAGTTCTGTTGTAATTTCTGCCCGCCTGTGCAATCAGGCGAGCAATCACTGGCCTCACTCAGGAAGACATCCTGGCGAGGCCATCGTTTTGTCTGCCGCCATGTTTGTTGTCTCAAAAATCCTCTCATTTGCCACCCAGCCCTTGTCGTGGGTGGTCGCCCTGTTGCTGCTCGGGCTGCTTTGCATGCCCCGGCGGCGCAAATGGGGGCTGCGGCTGTGCTGGGCGGCCCTGGGTGTTCTGCTGTTACAGGGCTGGCAACCACTGCCCGATGCGCTGATGCGCCACCTGGAAGCCCAGTACCCGGGCCCGGGGCCAGCAGGCAACCTGCAACCCTATGCCGGCGTAGTGCTGCTGGGCGGGGCACTGGAGTCCGGTCTTATATGGCAAGCGCATGGCCAGATAGCCCTGAACAGTGCCGCCGAACGCATGACGGTGCCGATTGCGCTGCTGCGCCAGTACCCGCACTTGCGCGTGTTGTTCACCGGTGGCCAGGGCGAATTGTTTGCAACCGGCCTCTCGGAGGCCGAGCGCGCCAAACTCTTCTTTGACAGCATGGGAGTCCCCCCACAACGGGTGATGTACGAGTCAGCTTCCCATACCACCTACGAGAACGCCATTCTCAGTGCCAAGGTGCCGGGTGTTGATCCGACCCAGCGCTGGTTGCTGCTGACCTCTGCCTTTCACATGCCACGCGCCATGGCCCAATTTCGGAAAGCCGGATGGAACGTAACACCTTATCCAGTTGACTACAGGACCGGCAAAGAAACACCTTGGAACAACTATTCACTCGAGCTCGGAGCGCAGAAATGGCACCTGGTTCTGCACGAGCTGGCGGGCCTGCTGGCCTACCGGCTTGCCGGGCGGGCATAGGCTGGGTACTGCGATAATTCCACGCTCAATCCCTGGCACCAAAATCAAATGTCCTGCCCCCCCGCCGAGCTCAGGAAAAAGAGCGCCGAGCTTCAGCTCAAATGGAACAGCTACAGCGCATCCCCGGGCATCGAGTCCTTCGTCGAATTCGCCGTCTGCCTTTCAAGCTTCTCCGAATTCCTGAACGCCAAGGGTTTGTCGGGCCTGCACCAGCTGTCACACAGCCTGGAGCAACAAGCGCTTTCCCTGTTTGAGGAAGCCGACAAAAAACAGATTCCACAGAACGTTCTGGACGATCTGCACAGCCAGGTTGAGGGCCTGTCCGGGCGTGTGAACCGGTTCATTGACAACAACAGCCGCACGGTCGCCCATCGACGGGCACACAACGAAACCGGCATCACGGCAGAACTGACCCCGACCCACACCATCTGGCTGGTCGGTCAGTTGTCCGTGCACTGGCGCACCCTGATGACCCAGCTTGAATACTTCAGCATCAGGGCCGAAGTTTTTCCTTGGGAAAGTGTCCCCGCCGAGGCCGAGGAACCTGCCATCCTGCTGCTGGACATGCAGGGCATGGCCATGGACGAGGCATGCCAGCATATCCAGGCCCTGCGCTCCCGCTTTTCAGCAAGCAAGCTGATTGCGCAACAGATGCCGGCCGACTTCAACAGCCTGAAGCTGGCACTGGCAGCAGGCTGCGACTTTTGCCTAGTCGAAGCCACGCCGCAAACGGCCATCCTGGCCAAGATCATCGAGTTATGCAGCCAGGAAGAAGACACGCCGTATCGCGTGCTGGTGGTCGAAGACTCGCTCACGGCCAGCAAGTCGATTCAACTGACCCTGAAAAAAAATGGCATCGAGTCATTTGCTGTGACCAGGCCGAACGAGGTCCTGACCGGACTGCGTACTTTTCAGCCGGACCTGATCCTGATGGACATGTACATGCCCGACTGCACCGGCGTGGAAGCCACGCGGGTCATTCGCCAGCATGCCGAATTCCTGTCCACCCCCGTCATTTACCTGTCCGGCGATGGCGATGTTGCCCTGCAGGTGGATGCGCTGCGCCTGGGAGGTGAGCATTTCCTGACCAAGCCGTTCAACCCGGTGTTCCTGAACGCCGTAGTGAAAAGCAAAATCGAGCGCTACCGGGCGCTGCGCCGCTCCATGCAGCACGACAGCCTCACGGGGCTGCTCAACCACGGCGCCTGCAAGGAGAAGCTGGCGGCGGCGGTCAGCACGGCGGGTACCGACGCGGGGCGGCTGGCGGTGGCAATGATCGACATCGATCACTTCAAAAAGATCAATGATGAATACGGCCACCCCATGGGCGACCAGGTGATTCGAAGCCTGGCCTGGCTGCTCAAGCAACGCCTGCGCAAGACCGACCTGGTGGGGCGCTATGGCGGCGAGGAATTTCTGGTCATCCTGCCGGATACGGATGCTGAGCAGGCCTTTGAGATTCTGGACCGCATTCGTCGCGATTTCAGTCAGATCAAGTACCCGTTCAAGGACAGCTGGTTTGACGTGACTTTTTCAGCCGGTGTGTCGGTGTTCCCGTCTACCGCCAGTGCGGAGATGCTGATCAAGGACGCGGATGAAGCACTCTACGACGCCAAGCACGGTGGGCGCAATTGCGTGATCACCTGCAATTGAATCAGGCCTGCGGCTGAAGCGGCGAGGCGGTGGCCAGCACCTTGTCAATGCGCTTGCCATCCAGGTCAACCACTTCAAACACCCAGCCAGCGCACTCGATGCGCTCGCCGGTCGTCGGCAGGTGACCGGATACCGACATCAGCAGCCCCGCCACCGTGTTGTAGCGCCCCCGGTCTTCCTCAGGCAAGTCGTCCAGGTCCAGGCGGACCTTGAGCTCACCCACCGGCATCAGCCCGTCCAGCAGCCATGAACCATCGTCACGCCGGGTGGCCCAGGCATCGATCTGTGCGCCCGGCTGCAGTTCGCCAGTGATGGCCTCCAGCAGGTCCCGGGGCGTCAGCAGGCCCTGCACCACACCGTATTCATCGACCACCAGGACAAAGCGGCCGGCCTTGGACCGAAATTGCTCCAGCAGCTCCATCCCGCTCAGGGTTTCAGGTACGAACGAAGCCGGCGTGGCATAGGCCTCAATCGCGCCTGGCGTCTCAACGCCGAGTTCCAGCAGTCGGGCAACGCTGATCACCCCCACCACGTCGTCCAGGGAACCACGGCATACCGGGTACCAGGAATGGGCGCCCTTTTCACCGCCACTTCCGGCCTGCATCAAACACTGGGCGACGGTGTTTTTGGCATCGAGCCATTCCACATCGGTGCGTGGCACCATCAGCGAGGTCAACGGCCGGTCATCAAGCTGAAACACGTTCTGCACCATCTGGTGTTCATGCTGCTCGATCAGGCCCGCATCGACCCCCTCCTCCAGACTGGCGGTAATTTCTTCCTCGGTGACGGCCCGCGCCGCCGTGGTGTCAATGCGCAGCAATCTGAGAACCGCAGCGGTCGTGCCTGACAGCAATTTCACAAAAGGCTTGGCGGCGGTGGCCAGCCAGAGCATCGGGCGCGAGACCCAACGGGACACGGACTCGGGGTACAACTGACCAATGCGCTTGGGCACCAGTTCGCCAAAAATGATGGTTGTGAAGGTGATCAGCGTGACCACGATGGCGGTGGCCGAAATGGCAGCAGCCTTATCAGCCACGCCAAACCCACGCAACCAGCCGGCCACCCCTTCGCTGAAAGCCGCCTCGCCCACAATGCCATTGAGCACGCCGATGGAAGTGATACCCACCTGCACCGTCGAGAGAAATTGATTGGGGTTGCCCAGCAGCGTCAGCGCCGCCTGCGCTCCCTTGTCACCCGCTTCCGCCATGGCATTGAGCCGGGCCTTACGGCTTGCGGCCAAGGCCAGTTCCGACATGGCGAACACGCCATTGAGCAGGGTCAGGAAGACAATCAGCAAAAATTCCATGGATCACAAGCGAAAATAAACACCATGGCACTCTACCTTATTGGCGACGTACAAGGCTGCGACAGCGCATTGCAGCGTCTGCTGGACAAAATTTCCTTTTCGGCCAGCCGCGACACACTCTATTTTCTGGGTGATCTGGTCAACCGCGGACCGGACTCTGCCGGCGTGCTGCGCCGTCTGATGGCGATGGGGACGTCGGTGCAATGCGTGCTGGGCAACCACGACCTGAACCTGCTGGCCATTGCGGCAGGGGTGCGCAAGCCCCACCGCAAAGACACATTGAGCGGGATTTTGGATGCACCCGACCGCCAGTCCATGCTGGACTGGTTGAAGCACCAGCGCATGGCGATCCTGGAAAACATCGACGGGCATGAAGTATTGATGGTCCATGCCGGCGTGCTGCCTGCGTGGTCGGCCGTTCAAACCATAGCGCTTGCGCGCGAGGTTGAAACCGTGTTGCGCGGTCCGTCGCTGGGCGAGTTCCTGCACGACATGTATGGCGACGAACCGACTTTCTGGAGCGACGCACTGGCCGGCAACGCCCGGTTGCGCGTGATCGTGAACGCCCTCACACGGCTGCGGTTTTGCGATGCACAGGGACAGATGGAGTTCATCACCAAGGAAGGTGCCGGCGCCACGCCCCCTGGCTACATGCCCTGGTTTGAAGTACCGGGGCGTCAAACCGCCAGTGTCACCGTGGCGTTTGGGCATTGGTCAACCTTGGGATGGCTTGACCGCAGCGACGTGCTGTCGCTGGACACCGGCTGCGTCTGGGGGGGCTGCCTCAGCGCGGTGCGCCTGCAGGGACAAGGGGGAGGGAAGACGCCCGCGCAGGAGCTGATTCAGGTGGAGTGCGAGCAGGCCCAAAAACCTGGATGAAAAGACTCGATCCGGCAGGTCCCGGCAAAACGCCGAGTCGATCTCACCGGGCCAGTGCGGTCACTCGGATTTAAACAAAGCCGCCACGCGGCGCTTGGGCTTGATGTTGGCGGAAATGCTGCGCGCACCGTGCTTGGTGGCCGTGGCTTCCCAGGATGGCGCTGTTTCAGCCACAGGTGCCGCCTCGTAAGGCTTGTCAAAAAACGGGTCACGTGGTGCTGGCGCCGGACGTGAAAAATCACGGCGTGGCGGACGGTCTTGCCGGGCAAACTGCCCTTCATGGGCTACGTCATGCATGGGTCCCGTGCGGTGACGCCCCTGGCGGGAATCGTCCTGCGCGCCTTCAGCGTACATGCGACGGCCGTCGTTGATGCGACCCTGCTTGCGGATGTCTGGCTGGTCTTCTTCAAACTCCACCGCTTCCAGCTCGATCTTGGTCTTGATGAGCTTTTCAATGTCGCCCACCAGCCGCGCGTCGCTCTTGGACACAAACGTGACCGCCAGACCTGCGGCACCCGCGCGACCGGTGCGGCCAATGCGGTGCACGTAGTCTTCGGCATTGAAGGGCACGTCAAAGTTGAACACCGCCGGCACATCCTTGATGTCCAGGCCGCGCGCGGCCACGTCGGTACACACCAGCAAATCCACCTCGCCTTTTTTGAACGCGTCGAGCGCCTTGAGGCGCTCGTCCTGGCTCTTGTCGCCATGCAGGGCCGTGGTTTTGAGGCCTTCACGCTCCAGCGAACGAGCCAAGCGGGCACAGCCCAACTTGCTGTTCACAAACACAAAAGCCTGCTTCATGCCGCGCTGTTTCAGAATCTGGTGCAGTGCATGACGCTTGTCGTCGTCGCCCACACTGTAGAAGTGCTGCTCCACAGTAGAGGCCGTGGCATTGGAGCGCGCCACCTCAATCGTCACCGGGTCTTGCAGGTAGCTGCTGGCCAGACGCTTGATCTCGGGCGAGAACGTGGCCGAGAACAACAGCGTAGTGCGCTGCTTGGGCAGGTAGCTCAGGATGCGCTGCAAATCGGGCAGGAAACCGATGTCCAGCATGCGGTCGGCTTCGTCCAGCACCACATACTCCACCTGATTGAGTACCGCATTCTTGGCTTCGATATGGTCCAGCAGACGTCCGGGTGTAGCCACCAGAATTTCAACGCCTTTTTTCAGCTCGATGGTCTGGGGCTTCATGTCCATGCCGCCAAACACCACCGTGCTGCGCAACTGCGTGTGCTTGGCATAGGACTTGATGGCCTGCGCCACCTGGTCAGCCAGTTCCCGGGTGGGCAACAGTACCAACGCCCGCACCGGATGGCGTGCGGGAGAAGTAGAACTGTTCTCGTGCTTGAGCATGCGTTGCAGCAAGGGCAGCGAGAAAGCCGCCGTCTTGCCGGTGCCGGTCTGGGCGGCGCCCATGACATCGCGGCCCTGCAACACGACCGGAATCGCCTGCGCCTGGATGGGCGTCATGGACTCGTAGCCCATGTCGGCCACGGCACGGGCCAAGGGTGCGGCCAGTTGCAACTGGGCAAAGGCCATTGGCAAGGTCTCAGGGGTCAGATCAGTGCTCTGATCAGAATTCAAATCGGTCATTCAAGCCCACGGTCAAATGCTATCCATTCGATAGCTGATTGCGCCCCAAGGACTGGGGCAAACCCCTATTATCCCTCATATATCACAATTGGCGGGCAGAAAACGTGTCGCAGCCCTTGACCTTGCCATTTTTTAGCCCGGCATCGAACCAACGCTGACGTTGCGCGCTGGTGCCATGGGTGAAGCTTTCGGGCACCACGGACCCTCCAGCGGACTTCTGCAACGCATCGTCGCCAATCCTGGCTGCCGCGTTCATGGCCTCCTCCACATCGCCCTGCTCCAGCAATTGCCGCGCTGCTTGCGCATGATGAGCCCACACACCGGCAAAGCAGTCGGCCTGCAACTCAAGTCGCACACTCAGGGCGTTGTACTCAGACGAGCTGACGCGCCCCCGCATCTGCTCCATCTTGGCGCTGATACCCAGCAGGTTTTGTACATGGTGACCCACCTCGTGGGCAATCACATAGGCCTGGGCAAAGTCGCCCGGTGCCCCGAGCCGGTTCTTCAGCGTTTCGTAAAAACCCAGGTCGATGTAAACCTTTTGATCACCGGGGCAATAAAACGGACCCATCGCCGCCTGGCCTTGTCCACAAGACGTGGGCGTTGAACCCCTGAACAGGACCAGCTTGGGCTCTTTGTAGGTGGCGCCGGCCTTGCTGAAGACGTCTGTCCAGACATCCTCCGTGTCTGCCAGCACGGTAGACACAAACTTGGCCATGCGATCATCCGCCGGAGGTTTGTGCGCCGTCACCTGCTGGGTTTGCGGCGCCGGGCTGCCGCCACTGAGCAGGCTGAGCACCGTCATCGGGTTGACACCCAGAAAGTAGGATGCCACCAGCGCAATGACGATCGACCCGATCCCAATGCCTCGCCCGCCAAAGCCCCCACCACCCGATGGACCGCCGTCATCCCGACGGTCTTCCACATTGTCCGACTCGCGATTGCCTTCCCATTTCATGGCGCTACTCCTGGTGAGCCGTTCTGCCGCCAACTGAATGTGCGGTAAATTGGGCTGATGTTACAGCCCGCACACCCGATGATGAACCCATTGCTCGATCCTGATGCCACCGCCGCGCTATTGCCCTACCCGGCTTTGGCCGAAGAAATTGCCAGTGTGCTGCAAGACGATGCGGTGCAGGTACCGCCCCGGCTGGTGCAGGCACTGCCCGGGGGTGGCAGTCTGTTTGTCATGCCGGCGCTGGACCGCCGGATTGCCATCACCAAGCTGATCACCTTCACCCCAGCGAACGCCGGCAGCGGCCGCGCCACCATTCAGGGCGACGTGGTGGTGTTTGACATTGCCACCGGGCAGCGTCATCTGATACTGGATGGCCCCACCGTGACTGCACGGCGTACCGCTGCCGTGTCGCTGCTGGCCGCCCAGCGGCTGGCACCCAACCGCGAGGGTCCGCTTCTGATTGTGGGCGCCGGCGCGCAGGGCAAAGCCCATCTGGACGCGTTTGCGCAGGGCCTGGGACTGAAGGAGGTGATGATTGCCTCGCGTAGCGAGGCCAGTGCGCGCCTGCTGATGGAACATGCCAAGAGCCTGGGTGTGAAGGCGACTCTTGTGTCCGACCCGGACGACGCACTCGCCTACTGTCCGCTGGTCGTCACCTGCACACCAGCCCAGGCGGTGGTGCTGCGCAAGCTGCCCAGGGCAGACACTTTCCTGGCCGCTGTGGGCGCGTTCACCCCGAGCATGGTGGAGCTCAGTCCCTCGTTCTGCCAGCACTTTGCCGCCCATGGCACTGTGATCGTGGACACAGCCGACGCGTGCCATGAAGCCGGTGACCTGCTGCAGGCGGGCCTTCCGGTGAGCGATTTCGACACGCTGCGTGCGGTGCTGCGCTCTGCGCCAGTCCCGAGCAAGGGACCTGTTCTTTTCAAAAGTTGCGGCTGGGCGGGGTGGGATCTGGCGGCGGCGCGAACGGCCCTGCGGATCGCAAAACCCTCACGGGCGTGACATCGCCGACCCGGCGAGCCAGTTCTACCCAGGCTTGCGACGACTCTGCAGATAGCTTTGCGCGCTGTCGCGGCACTCGGCATCTGTCAGGGCCTGCAGCAACATGGCAGCATCGCCTTCGGCGTCAGTCGTACTCGTCAAACTCTCGCTGGCGCGTGCCACACGGGTCTTGGTCATCTGCAGCAGCAAGGCAGGACGCGCGGCAAGCTGCTGGGCAACAGCGAGCGCTTCTCCCGCCAGCCCATCTGCAGCCACTACACGGTTGACGAAACGCCACGCCAACGCTTCTGCCGCGCCAAAGGGCCGGCAGGTCAGCACCAGTTCACGCGTCAACGCCGGGCCGAGTTCACGCACCAGACGCGGGATACCACCCCAGGCCAACGGAATACCCAGATCAACTTCGGGAATGGAAAACACGGCGTCCATGGCGGCGTAGCGCAGGTCACAGGCAAGCGCCAGCAACAGCCCGCCCCCAACCACGTGACCTTGCAACGCACACACGGTGACAGCCCGCATGCCTTCAATCGCCTCCAGCACCTGGCGACCCTGATCGGCCTGCGCATGCGGTGAGGCATCACTGGCGGCGCTGCCAAACGCTGTCAGATCAAAGCCGGCGCAAAATGCCCGGCCCTCGCCCTGCAGCAGCACCACTTTCACCTCAGGCTGCGCATCGAACCAGTGCGCCGCTGCGATCAACTCGGACAGGGTCTGCGGCGACAACGCGTTCAAACGCTGAGGGCGGGACAGGGTGAGCCTGCCCAGAGCACCTTGTATCTGCACCTTCAGGCAACTTGGCGCAAAGTCAGCGGGCATCGTCATATCAAGCCATAAACAAGAATCAGGCCTTGGGCAGGGTCACCCCACGCTGGCCCTGGTACTTGCCGCCCCGGTCCTTGTAGGAGGTTTCACACACCTCGTCGCTTTCGAAGAACAGCACTTGCGCACAGCCCTCGCCCGCATAAATCTTGGCCGGCAGCGGGGTGGTGTTGCTGAACTCCAGGGTCACATAGCCCTCCCACTCGGGCTCGAACGGGGTGACATTGACGATGATGCCGCAGCGCGCATAAGTACTCTTGCCCAGACAGATGGTCAGCACATTGCGCGGAATGCGGAAGTACTCCATGGTGCGGGCCAGAGCAAAGCTGTTGGGCGGGATGATGCAACTGTCGCCATGAAAATCCACAAAGCTTTTCTCGTCAAAGTTCTTCGGGTCCACCACCGTGCTGTGGATGTTGGTGAACACCTTGAACTCGGGCGCACAGCGGATGTCGTAGCCGTAACTGCTGGTGCCGTAGCTGATGATCTTGTTGCCATCGCGCTCGCGAATCTGGCCGGGCTCGAAGGGCTCGATCATGCCGGTGGACTCGGCCATGCGGCGAATCCATTTGTCACTTTTGATAGTCATGGGAAGGTGGCTCCTGAGTTGGGCCGATTGTAAACTTGAAAGCGCTATCTATTTAGTAGCTTATGAGGTAATATCGACAAGGGCCAGAGCCTTAAAAGGCTTGAGAAATCACAGTTTTTTCAACCAGCCGGTCATCGCCCAGCACAATCATCGCAAACAGCAGTTCGTCAAGGCTGGCTGCACGTGCGGTGCGCCGCGCGAGCAAGGGCGTGGCCTGCGGATTGAGCACAACAAAATCGGCCTCGCAACCCGGCTGAAGATTGCCCACGGCCGGTCGGCCCAGCGCTCCATCCAGGCCAAGTGAGCGCGCCGCACCCGCCGTATGCTGCCACCAAAGTTGCTGCGGCGACAGCGAGACACCAGCTTTGGTTTGCCCCTCCCGCCCCACGCAGTACGCTGCCCGCATGGTGTGAAACGGGCTGAAACTCGTACCCGCCCCCACGTCGCTGCCCAGACCGTATTTGAAACCCGCGCGATCAGCCGCCACATAGTCAAAAAAGCCGCTACCCAGAAACAGGTTGCTGCCGGGACACACCGCCGCTGCGGCACCCGTGTCGCGCATCAGGGCCCGGTCAGCGTCGTCCAAATGGATGCAGTGGGCGTAGATGGCGCGTTCGCGCATCAGCCCAAAGTCTGCGTAGGTGGCCAGGTAGCTGCGTGACTGGGGAAACAGCTCGCGGGCCCACCGGACCTCGTCCTTGTTCTCGGCCACATGCGATTGAATCCACACATCAGGGTATCTGGCGGCCAGTTCGCCGGCGCCGCGCAACTGTGCAGGACTGCAGCTCGGTGCAAACCTCGGCGTGATCGCGTAACCCAGCCGGCCCCTGCCATGCCACTTTTGAATCAGCGCCTCGGTGTCCATCAGGCTTTGCTCGGTGGCATCGCGCACGCCGTCGGGCGAGTGGCGATCCTGCAGACACTTGCCGGTGATCAGGCGCATGCTGGCCGCCTGGGCCTGGCCAAACAAGGCGTTGACCGATTCGGGATGTGAGGTCGCAAAGGTCAGTGCCGTGGTCACGCCATTGCGCAGCAGTTCAGCTATGAAAAACGTAGCTGCCTGCGCGCAGTATTCGGGGGCAGAGAAGCGTTTTTCTTCTGGAAAAGTGTAGTTTTCCAGCCATGGCAGCAAGCCCTCGGCTGGCGACCCCATCACATCGGTCTGGGGATAGTGCACATGCAGGTCCACGAAGCCCGGCGCAATGATGCGACCGGGCAGGTGCTCCGGAACCAGATGCGGGAACGCATCCTTGAGATCCCGGTAGGGGCCCACGGCTTGGACGACCTGCACGCCCGCGGCGTTTGGCCCGACCACCAGCAGTCCATCACGCTCCAGGATTGCCGAATCATGTGGCTCCCGATTGTCGGCAAAACGAAGCACGGCAGCACGGTAGGCTCTCATCCTGCCCTTTGCCCAATCTGCCAGGAATCAGGTGTTGTCATCGATCCACTGGGCATAGGGTGGGTAGATATGTTCAATGGGCAGGGCAAGAATGGCAGGCAATTCATAGGTGTGCAACTCGCGAATGGCGGCCTCAATCGCCGGGTAGCACTCAGCCCTTGTCTTTAGCAAAATGCGGCACTCTCGCTCGTTCTGGAGAGCACCATCCCACACATAAAAGCTTTCGATGTCGGTCAGCTGTGCGCACGCGGCCAGCTTGCGCTCAACCAGGGTTCGCGCCATGGCTTGCGCTTGGGCATGCGTGCCAACCGTGGTGACGACGGCGATATAGGCCATGGGTCAGGACGCCGGCTTGGGCGCAGCGTACGTCACGACGCAGTTGCGACCACTGCGCTTGGCCTCGTAACACGCGCTGTCCGCCGCATGCATCACGGCCGCCATATCGGGAAGGTCCGGGGTCACCGCAGCAATGCCGATGCTTGCGCCGACATTGAAGGCCATGTCCTCATGCACCAGGCGCCAGGCTTCCACGGCGGCCCGCATGTGCTCTGCAAGCTGCTGTGCCCGTTCCTGCGAACAACCCGGCAGCAACACCGCAAACTCGTCACCACCCAGGCGGGCCACAGTATCGCTTTCCCGCACCTGGGATTCCATCAGGCGTGAAATCTGCCGCAGCACTTCATCTCCCACGGCATGACCTGCGGTGTCGTTGATGGCCTTGAAACGGTCCAGATCCACATACAAAACACTGAGGCTGCGGCCATTGAACTGGCTCATGGCCTGGGACAGACGCGACTCAAACTCGCGCCGGTTGGCCAACTGGGTCAGGCTGTCATGTGTGGCCGTCCAGGACAGTCGGTCACGATCGGCCTTGGCACCCGATATATCTTCAACGATCCAGATGGTTCCTCCTCCCGCGTCACCGGCAACCACGCCGCGTGCCAGCATATGGGCCCAGAAAAAACTGCCATCCTTTCGCTGCAACAACTGCTCACCATCAAAATAGCCCTGCGTCCTGAAAGCAAGGGACACCCTGGTGCCAAACTCTTCGTAAGCCTGGTCCGACACCTGGATCAGGCGGGTCGAGCAGCCCAGAAGCTCACCTTCGGCATACCCCAGGGTACGACAGAGGTGCTGCCCCAGCAACTCCAGATGCCCGTTGCGGGTGATGGCGATGCCTACGGAGGCGTGGTCCAGAATCGCTCGCAGCTGGTCCACCATGGCCAGCTGGGACCGCGTCTGCTTTTCATGCAGCAAAGCCACATCCCGAAGCAGGGTGACCAGTTCGCCAAGTTCACCCTGTGCGTCGGGCCAGCCCTGCGCTGCAGGCGTGCCGCCCTGCAATTGCTCTTTAACCCGTCCTTGCAACAGGCTGATGATGCGGGAATCCATGACGGACGAGTCTAGCAGTGTCCTCCTTAAACACCTGCCAGCGAGCGAAGACCTCCGGGATCAATCAGGTTCAACATGCGACCGGTACCACTGATCAGGCTGCGCTCGCGCAAATGGCGCAGCACGCGGGACAGCGTCTCCGGCGCAATGCCCAACTGTGCGGCAATGGTTCGCTTGCGCTGTTGCAACAAGACCGCCATCACTCCTTTGTCCCCGGTTTGGGCATGCCTGAGCAACCACTCGGCACAACGGGCCTCGGCATCCTTGGCGAGCCGGCTGACGGTCAACTCGGTTTGCTGGCGATGCGCCATGGCCACATCATGCAAAACAAGTTGGGCAGAAGCAGGCATCTCGGACAGCGAACGGCGAAACTCGGCCACGGGCACTTGCCGCACGCAGACTTCGGTCTCGGCGATCGCATCCACCACATGGGGCAGGTTGAGAACCGCCGAGGTAGCCTCCAGCCAGCAGGGACCTTCCACCACGCCGAGTTGATGCTCCATGGCGCCGCCGTCCAGCACACCCAGGGCAACACGCCCCGACTCGATGTAACTGACCCAGGGCGAAGCTACAGCGCGTTGGAGCAAGGGCACTCCCCGGGCAACAACGTGCCGTTCAGCCGAGGGATCAAGGGTTTGGGCGGACAACATAGGCCCGACTGTGCCGCGCCCGGCGCACCCTGACCTTGAGCGAAATCAAACAAAAGTGAGGAAAGGCCTTACAACACCAGCACAGCCCGAAAATCATTGACATTGGTGAACGTGGGGCCGGTGATGACCAGATCGCCCAGACGCTCAAAATAGCTGTAGGCATCATTGCGGTCCAGGTAGGCGTCGATTTTCATTCCGGCCGCCAGTGCCCGGGCCAGGGTGCTGGGCTCGACCCAAGCGCCCGCATTGTCCTCGACGCCGTCAATTCCGTCGGTATCGGCAGCCAGCGCGTAAACATCCGGCTGACCTTGCAAGGCCTGCGCCAGCCCCAGACAAAATTCCCCGGCTCGTCCGCCCCTGCCACGGGGTGCTCCCGCTGTCTGGGGACGCACGGTCACGGTGGTTTCCCCGCCACTCAGGATCACGCAGGGGCGTTGAAACGGCTGCCCCTTGTGGGCCACTGCACGCGCCAGCGCCGCGTGCACTTTGCCTACCTCGCGTGACTCACCTTCCATCTCGTCGCTCAGGATGTAGGCAGCCAGACCTGCCGCACGCGCCGCCTGCGCTGCGGCCTCCAGCGACTGCTGAGGCGTGGCGATCAGGTGGACCTGCGCATCCGCCAGGGCGCCATCCCCGGGCTTGGGTGTCTCCAGATCGCCATTGACAAGCAAATCAGTCACCCCCTCCGGCAAATCAATGTTGTAGCGCTTCAAAATTGATAGCGCATCAGCACAGCTTGTCGTATCAGCCACCGTCGGCCCGCTGGCGATGACGGCGGGGTCGTCGCCAGGCACATCGCTGATGGCCAGTGTCACCACCCGTGCCGGCGCACAGGCCTGGGCCAGACGCCCACCCTTGATACGCGAGAGGTGCTTGCGCACGCAGTTCATCTCGGAAATATTGGCGCCACTGTTCAGCAGTGCCTTGTTGATCGCCTGCTTGTCGGTCAGTGTCAGGCCTTCGCACGGCAAGGTAAGCAGAGCCGAACCGCCGCCCGATATGAGACAAAGCACCAGATCGTCCCGCGTCAATCCCTGTGTCAAGGTGAGCATGCGCTGGGCGGCCGCCATGCCGGCGGCATCAGGCACCGGATGGGCCGCCTCGACCACTTCAATGCGTTGTAAAAGCCCGGGCGGACGTGGCGGTATATGGCGATAACGCGTGACCACAAGTCCCTCCAGCGGGGCATCCTGCGGCCAAAGGGCTTCGACCGCCTGCGCCATGGCGCCACCCGCCTTGCCAGCGCCCAGCACCAGGGTTCGACCCCGGGGTGGCATGGGCAGACAGGCTGCGGTATTGTGCAGCGGCAGCGCGCGTTGCACCGCTGTACGGTAGAGGTATTCCAGAAACTCGCGCGGCTGGGTGGCGGGAACAGGGACGGGGGTGATTGTGCTCATGAATGGATCTCCACCCCGAATTGTGACGGCTATTCTGTGCCGACCGTCCACCCCCATCCTTCCCGCCGTCTCGCCTTCTAGGCCCCCATGCGCCGGGCCAGTGCCCATGCCTGCTCGGCCAGGGGGCGAGCCGACTTGCCGGCTTCGAGTGCAGCGGCGTTGGAAGCATTGCCCTGCAAGGCGCGCGCCATAATGCCTTGCGAAATGCTGGCGGCGCGAAACAGGTTGAACACCATGTAGTAGGTCCAGTCTGCATCGCTGACGGCTTGCACATCGGCGCGGCCAATCCGCTTCAGGTAGGTCTGCAGGTACTGCTGCTCGGTAGGAATGCCCAAAGCGGGCAGGTCAAGATCGGCCAGACCCCGGGAGCCAGCGCTGTTGATGTGCCAGGTCATGCAGTGGTAGGCAAAATCCACCAGCGGATGGCCCAGCGTGGAAAGTTCCCAGTCCAGCACCGCCAGAATCCGCGGCTCGGTGGGATGAAATATCACGTTGTCCAGACGGTAGTCGCCATGCACAATGGCCACCTGCTCCCCGGCCGGAATGTGCTGGGGCAACCATGCCATCAACTGGTTGGCTGCGTCCACTGTTTCGGTTTCCGCTGCGCGGTACTGCTTGCTCCAGCGTCCCACCTGGCGTTCGATGTAGTTGCCGGGTTTGCCATAGTCACCCAAGCCCACCGCCTGCGGATCAACGCGGTGCAGCGCGGCCATAACGCGGTTGAGCTCATCAAAATGCGCGGCTCGCTGCACAGGTGTCATGCCCGGCAGGCTAGGGTCCCACAGGATCCGCCCCTCCACGCACTCCATGATGTAGAAGGCCGTGCCGATGACCTCAGGGTCCCCGCACAAGGCATACACCCGGGGCACCGGCACATCGGTACCCGCCAGTGCCTGCATGACGCGAAACTCGCGGTCCACGGCATGGGCCGACGGCAGCAGCACGCCGGACGGCTTGCGCCGCAGCACATAGTTTTTCCCGCCAGCGCTCAGCTTGAAGGTGGGGTTGGACTGCCCCCCCTTGAAGCGCTCCAGCTGCAATTCACCCCCATAGCCCTGCACATGCGCTTGCATGAACTGGTCAAGGCGGGTCAGGTCGAATGCATGTTGCGCTGCAAGCGCCTGCGTGCCCGTGAGGCGCTCGGAAGAGTCGGTCATCGGGTGGCTCAGCAGACTTCGAACAAACCGGCCGCGCCCTGGCCACCCCCAATGCACATGGTCACGACCACGTACTTGGCGCCGCGGCGCTTGCCTTCGATCAGGGCGTGGCCTGTCAGACGCGAGCCGCTCACGCCATAGGGATGACCCACAGCGATGGCACCGCCGTTGACATTGAGCAACTCGTCCGGAATGCCCAGCTTGTCACGGCTGTAGATGACCTGGCAGGCAAAAGCTTCGTTCAGCTCCCACAGGCCAATGTCGCTCACCTTCAGGCCGGCACGCTCCAGCAGGCGAGGGATTGCATACACGGGGCCAATGCCCATTTCATCCGGCTCACAGCCCGCGACTGCAAAGCCGCGGAAGATGCCCAGGGGCTGGATGCCGCGCTTTTCGGCCAGTGTGGCATTCATCAGCACGCAGGCCGATGCACCATCGGAAAACTGGCTGGCATTGCCTGCCGTCACCACGCCGCCAGGCAGTGCCGAGCGAATTTTAGAGACGCCCTCGATGGTGGTGTCGGTGCGAATACCCTCGTCCGCCGAAATCGTGACTTCCTTGCGGGTGATGTAACCGGTGTTCTTGTCCACAACCCCCATCACGGTCGTCATGGGCACAATTTCGGCGTCGAATTTGCCCGCAGCGGCTGCAGCGGCTGCACGCACCTGGCTGCGCACGCCATATTCATCCTGCGCGGCCTTGGAGATGTTGTAGCGCTTGGCGACGGTCTCGGCGGTCTGCAGCATGGTCCAGTAAATCTCCGGCTTGTGTTCCAGCAGCCAGGGGTCGGCCCGCATGTGGCGGTTGACCTCGTTTTGCACACAGGAGATGGATTCAACGCCGCCGGCCACCATCACGGGCACCTTGTCCACGATGATGCGCTGGGCAGCCATGGCAATCGCCTGCAGACCGGATGAACAGAAACGGTTGATGGTGACACCCGCCGTGGTCACCGGCAAGCCGGCACGCAAGGCCGCCGTACGGGCAACATTGCCGCCGGTGGTGCCTTCGGACAGGGAGCCGCCGAGGATGCAATCCTCGACTTCGGCCGGATCAACACCGGCACGCTTGACGGCGTGCTCGATGGCGTGGCCGCCCAGGGTGGCCCCGTAAGTCATGTTGAATGCGCCCTTCCAGCTCTTGGCCAGACCGGTGCGCGCGGTGGAGACGATTACTGCATCAGTCACGTTGAATTCCTTTTGAATCGGTTTGTCGGGGTTTAGTTGAAGGTCTTGCCTTCTTCGGCCAGCTTGACCAGCAGGGGGGCTGGCTGCCACGAGGCGTCAGCGCCCGGCTCTGCGGCGAATTGACGCAAGCGACGCACCACGTTGGGCAGACCCACAAGGTCCGCATACAGCATGGGGCCACCGCGGTGCAGGGGGAATCCGTAGCCATTCAGGTAGACGATGTCGATATCGGAGGCTCGGGCTGCAATACCTTCAGCCAGAATGCGCGCCCCCTCATTGACCAATGCGTAGATACAGCGTTCGATGACTTCGGCATCGGCAATCTTGCGCGGCGTGAAGCCTTTTTCCTTACGGTAGTCGGCAATCAGACCTTCCACGATCGGATCTGGAATCGGATCGCGCTTGCCAGCTTCGTAGCGATACCAGCCGGCACCCGTCTTCTGGCCAAAGCGACCTGCTTCGCAAATGCGGTCCGCGATGACGGGCACATACGCGCCGGGATTCTCGGCCTGGCGACGCTTGCGCCCTGCCCAGCCAATGTCCAGGCCCGCCAGGTCACCCATGCGAAACGGGCCCATGGCCAGGCCAAACTTCTGCAGGGCCCCGTCCACCTGCTGCGGCAGGGCACCCTGGTTCAGCAAACCGTTGGCGGCCGCGCCATAACGCGCGAGCATGCGGTTGCCGATAAAGCCATCGCAAACACCCGACACCACGGCGATCTTCTTGATCTTCTTGGCCATCGCCATGCAGGTGGCCAACACATCGTGCGCCGTCTTCTCGCCACGCACGATTTCCAGCAGGCGCATCACGTTGGCCGGGCTGAAAAAGTGCAGGCCAATCACATCCTGTGGGCGTTTGGTGAAAGCGGCAACCTGGTTGAGATTGAGGGCCGAGGTGTTGGACGCCAGAATTGCGCCCGGCTTGATGACCTCGTCGAGTTTGCGGAACACCTGCTCCTTCACATCCATGTTCTCGAACACGGCCTCAATCACCAGGTCAACCGTACGGAAGTCATCGTAGTCCAGCGTTGGCTTGATCAGACCCATGCGCTCGTCGAGCTGGGCCTGCGTGAGCTTGCCCTTCTTCATCGAGTTCTCATAGTTCTTGCGGATCGTGGCAAGCCCTTTGTCCAGCGCTTCCTGCCTGGTTTCCAGCAGTACCACCGGCAGACCGGCATTGACGAAGTTCATGGTGATGCCTCCGCCCATGGTGCCAGCACCAATCACGGCCACTTGATTGATGGGACGCAGCGGCGTGCCTTCGGGCACGTCTGGAATCTTGGCGGCTGCGCGCTCGGCAGCAAACACGTGGCGCAAAGCCCTTGACTCGGGTGTTGCGATAAGACCGAGAATGCCCTCCCACTCCACCTTCATGCCTTCATCAAAGGGCTTGGTGACCGAAGCAGCCACCGCCTCAAAACACTTGAGGGGCGCAGGGAAATTTTTGGAGGTCGCGGAAATGGTGTTTTTGGCGAACTGCAGGAAAGCGTCCGACTGGGGGTCACGAACCTTGAGATCACGCGCACGCTTGAGCGGCAGCCCCTCGGCCAGAACCTTGCGTGCAAAGGCCACACCACCGGCCACCAGATCACCGTCCACGATGGCGTCGATCAGCGGCGTACCCTTGAACTTGATGGCGGGCGTTGGGGTACCCGAGACAATCAGGTTCAACGCGGGCTCCAGACCCAGCAAACGCGGCAGGCGCTGCGTGCCGCCTGCGCCGGGCAATAGACCCAGCTTCACTTCGGGTAGGCCCAGCGTGGCATCGGGCAAGGCAACGCGGAAATGGCATCCCATTGCAAGCTCCAGACCACCGCCCAGGCACTGGCCGCCAATCGCAGCCACCACCGGCTTGGGGCTGCTCTCAATCAGGTCAATCACCACGCGCAGGTTGGGCTCCTGAATCGCCTTGGGGCTACCGAATTCCGTCACATCGGCACCGCCAGAGAAAGCACGGGCAGATCCGGTCAGCACCAGCGCACGCACGGCGGCGTCCGCATTGGCGCGGTCCACCGCGGCGACGATGGCGCCGCGCAGATCCAGCCCCAGTCCATTGACCGGAGGTTTGTTCATGGTGAGCACGGCCACATCGCCATTCACTTCGTATTTCACATAGTCACTCATTTTGCTTATGTTCCTGGTTAAAAAATGGATTGGATCCGCTGGGCAAGGAGCGGCTTCTGCTTCAGTACTGTCTGAGCAATGCCAATTGGTTCTGGTGAAAGCTGGTATCGCCAAAGCATTCTTGCAGCACCCGTGCCCGCTTCATGAAAAGGCCCAGGTCGAATTCGTCCGTCATGCCCATGCCGCCGTGCATCTGGACACCTTCCTGCACGGCCAGCGTTGCAGAGCTGCCCGCCCGAGCCTTGGCAATGGCCACCGATGCGTCGGCTGTCGCAGAAGCATCATCCAGACTCTGCAAGGCCTTGATGACTGCAGCGCGCCCCAGCTCCAGGTCACAAAACAGCATGGCTGCCCGATGCTGCAGGCCCTGGAATTCACCAATGATCTGGCCGAACTGCTTGCGCTCCTTCAGGTAGGTCACGGTGCGTTGGAATGTCTCGTCAGCCAAACCGAGGAGTTCGGCCGCTGCGCCAGCGCGTCCGGCATTGAGCGCGGCCTGCAGCGCGGGCCAGCCGCCATCCACTGGCCCCAGAACCGCATCCGGCGACACCGCAACGTTCCGAAACACAATGCGTGCGCTGTTGTGTGCATCCACCATGTGAACACGCTCGATGTCAACGCCGGGGCTCTTCGCATCCACCAGAAACAAGGTGATGCCATTCACATCGTCATGGTCGCCCGAGGTTCTGGCGGCAACCACCAGCACATCCGCCACATGGCCATCCATCACAAAAACCTTGCTGCCATTGAGCGTAAAGCCCTGGGTACCGGGGTCGGCCTTCATCGTGATGTGGCGCGGATTGTGTTTGGTTTTTTCATCAACCGCCAGGGTCGCAATTTTCTTGCCGCTGGCCAGCACCGGCAACCAGGCCTGTTGCTGGGCCGCACTCCCGCTGTGCCTGATGGCTGTGACCGCCACGACGCAAGAAGCCAGGAAAGGCGAGGCCGTGAGGTTGCGCCCGATTTCCTCCATCACCACGCCTGCTTCGACGTAGCCAAGACCCATGCCATCCTGCGCTTCAGGCACCAGCACGCCCGTAAATCCCATGGCGGCAAACTCGGACCAAAGCTCGCGCGAAAAGCCGCTGGCGTCGCGCGAATCACGCAGCTTTCGCAAACTCGAAACCGGAGATTTTTCAGCCAAAAATACGCTGGCGCTGTCGCGCAGCATGCCCTGCTCTTCTGTCAATATAAGTGCCATCGTGTGTGCTCCTGATCGGTCAAGGGAACAAGGCCGCCTCAAGCGCCTGGAAGTTCAAGAATGCGTTTGGAAATCACATTGAGCTGCACCTCGCTGGTGCCGCCTTCAATCGAGTTGCCTTTGGTCCGCAACCATGTGCGGGCGACCGCGCCCTGCTGGGAGCGTTCACTTTCCCACTCAAGAGCATCTGTGCCACCCGCAGCCATCATCAATTCATGACGGCGCTTGTTCAACTCCGCACCGTAGTATTTCAGCGCTGAAGAAAAGGCAGGATGCGCCTGTCTGGTCTTGGCCATGTCGCCAAAACGCTCCAGCATCAAGCGAAAAGCCGCTTCGTCCACCTCAAACTCGGCGATCTGCGCGCGAAGCAACGAATCGGCCAAACGGCCCTGCGCATCAACACCCATCAACGACGCAGCCACCTGGCCCAGCGGCCGGCTGACCGAACGGTCGCCAATGCTGCTGATCATTTCGCGCTCGTGCGTCAGCAAATACTTGGCCACATCCCAGCCACCACCGGCGGTGCCCACCAGATTGCTCTTTTCCACCCGCACATTGTCAAAGAAGGTTTCGCAAAACGGCGACTTCCCGGAAATGAGCTGGATGGGCTTGGTGCTTACGCCTTTGCTCGCCATATCAAACAGCACAAAGCTGATTCCCGTGTGCTTCTTGGCCGCCGGATCGGTACGCACCAGGCAAAA
This sequence comes from Rhodoferax sp., assembly GCF_018780565.1. Lineage (GTDB taxonomy): Bacteria > Pseudomonadota > Gammaproteobacteria > Burkholderiales > Burkholderiaceae_C > Rhodoferax. The sequence continues at coordinate 674,153 of NZ_JADMJN010000002.1, read as the reverse complement.
AATCCAGTCGGCCTTGTCGGCGTAGGAAGTCCATATTTTTTGCCCATTGACGATGAAATGATCACCCTGGTCTTGCGCCTTCGCCTGCAAGGAGGCCAGGTCAGAACCCGCGTTGGGTTCCGAATAGCCCTGGCACCACCTGATTTCTCCGCGCGCAATTTTGGGCATGTGCTCCCGCTTCTGCGCTTCGGTGCCGAATTTCAGGAGTGCGGGCCCAAGCATCCAGATGCCAAAACTGTTCAGCGGCGAACGACAGCCCAGACTGCGCATTTCCTGCGCCAGAACCTTGGCCTGCTCCGGTGTCAAACCCGCGCCGCCGTACTCAAGTGGCCAGGCTGGCACGGTCCAGCCTTTGGCAGCCATGCGCTGCAACCAGACCTGCTGCGCCTCTGAAGCGAACTTGCAGTTGCGCCCGCCCCAGCACACGTCCTCCTCGCTGGTCATGGGTGTGCGCATTTCCGGCGGACAGTTCTGCTCAAGCCAGGCGCGTGTCTGCTCCCGGAAATCGGCGATGGTGGTGGTGTCGGACATGGCAGTGCTCTCCATTGGATCGATCCGGATCCCGAGGATCTGGTGAAGGAATTAAATAGTGACGCCGCCGTCCACGACGATGCTCTGGCCGGTCACAAAAGAGCCCGCCTGCGACGCGAGGAACACGGCCGCACCAGCGATTTCATCAGGCTCACCGATACGGCGCAGCGGCGTCGTGGCCGTGCGCAGCTTGAGCATTTCCGGGTCTTCCCATAGCGCACGGGCAAAGTCGGTCTTGATCAGGCCCGGAGCGATGCAATTCACACGCACATTGTGCGGACCGTATTCCACGGCGAGATTGCGGGCCAGCTGGAAGTCGGCCGCCTTGGAGATGTTGTACGCACCAATGACCGGCGAACCACGCAAGCCTCCAATCGAGGACACGATGATGATGGCGCCGTCCTTGCGCTCAATCATCTGCGGTGCGGCAAAGCCAATCAGCCAATGATTGGCAATGACGTTGTTCTCCAGAATTTTCCGGAACTGGTCGTCGCCAATACCGGCCATAGGGCCGTAATAGGGATTGGATGCAGCATTGCAGACCAGAATATCAACCTTGCCCAGTCGCCGTGTGGTCTCAGCCACCAGATTCTGCAAATCATCCTTGGAAGAGATGTTGGCGGGAATTGAAATCGCGCTGCCCTCACCATGCGCCGCGTTGATGGCCCGGGCCACCTCTTCGCAGGGCTCCGGCTTGCGCGAGGAGATCACAACCTTGGCGCCCTGCTCTGCCATGCGCTCGGCAATCGCCTTGCCAATGCCACGGGACGAGCCCGTAATGACAGCGACTTTTCCAACCAAAGAGAATAAAGACATGGAACGTTTCCTCAAAAAATCTGTACTGGCAGTGTTTGAAATTCAAATTCCGGTAAGGCCTCTTTTTGCTGGAACCGTCCAGACGAACCAGTCAAGGGAACATACCAGATCCACTAAAGCAGAATTATCAACAGCGCAACCTGAAATCAGGTCGCCCTCGTGACAAACCCAGGAGCCAAGCATTGGCTGTCAGCCCCAAGGCGCCATGCTGCATCAACAATAGGCAATGGAAATCCTGTTTTCAATGTATCCATACCCTATTTTCTAAATATTGGACATCGCCATGGTTGACATGCTATTCATGATGGTGCGACACATCCTTGGCGATGGCCAGAAATTTCTCCAACTGCTCGCGCACCGCCTTTTTGTTGTACTTGCCCACACTTGTCTTTGGAATGTCCTGCGTGATCGCGACGAGCTTGGGCAGCATCCAGCGGGTGATCTTGCCGGTGTCGACGCCGTGCGTCGTTAAAAAGGCAATCACATCTTCCTCGTTGCCCTGGTACCCGGGGCGCACGCTGACCAGCGCCAGCGGCTTTTCGCCCCACACCGGATCAGGCACACCCACGACCATCGCCTCAAGCACAAAATCCGCCATCGAGATCAGGTTTTCCAGCAACACCGTGGGCACCATCTCGGCCCCACTGCGAATGACGTCCTTCAAACGGTCGGCGATGACGATGTAACCCTCGGCATCCACCTTGGCAATGTCACCCGTATGGAACCAGCCGCCGTACCAGACCTCGGCCGTGCGCTCAGGCGCCTTGAAGTACTGCTCTGTCACCCACGGCCCGCGGATGACTATCTCGCCCACACTCTGGTCATCGTGCGGCACTGACTTGCCGTGCTCATCCACCACGTCAATTTCCAGGCCCAGAATCGGCAGGCCGGTCTTGACCATGACCTCGTCCAGCTGCTCCTTGCTCCAGTCAACCATGTGTTTCTTGACAAAGGAGGCAATGGTGCTTGGCGCGGTCTCTGTCATGCCATAGCCGGAGCTGACGCGGAAATTCGGCAGCATCTTTTCCAGCTTGCTCTTCAGGCCCAGCGGCAAAGCACCACCACCGACGCCGACGCGCACCAGGCTGCTGAGATCGTACTTGTCGAAGTCCTTGTACTCCAGCAGCATCGCCGCGACCGTGGGGACAACGCCTACGGCGGTCACCTTTTCCCGCTCGACCAGTTCACAAAAGCCCTGAACCGTGAAGGTGCCGGGCAGCACAATTTTTTGGGCGTTGAAGACACAGGTGAACGGTGCACCCCAGCCATGGATATGAAACATGGGCGTGTTGAGCATCGGCACTGCGTTTTCACCCAGACGAACCCCGGGCGCACCTTCGGCATCGTAGTTAGGCGTATTGCTCACACTTTGCATCGCCATCACATGCAAGGTCATCAGGTAAAGCTGCCGATGGGTGAAGGTGGCGCCCTTGGGCTGGCCGGTGGTGCCGGTGGTGTAGCACAGCGTGGCATTGGTGTCTTCGTGCAGATACGGCCAATCGTAGACATCGGCCTGGTCGGCCAGAAGGCTCTCGTAGGTCACGATGTTCTGGATGCGCGTTTGCGGCAGACCGGGCTTGTCTGACATGTAGACGACCATCTGCACGACGTCCTTGATCTGGTCGTAGATCGCCTCCAGCAGCGGCATCACGGTATCGTCGACAAAAATCACCTTGTCCTGCGCGTGCCTGATGGTGTAGATCACATGCTCGTGCGACAGACGCACATTGATCGGGTGCAGGGTGGCCCCGATACAGGGCACGGCGTAATAGAGCTCAAGGTGGCGATGTGTGTTCAGCGCCATCGTGCCCACCCGGTCCCCCGGCTGGCCAGGCGTTCCTGCCTTGATGCCCAGCTTGTTCACGAGGGCGTGGGCCAGTTGCGAAGTGCGGCGATACCACTGGAGCCAGGTGAAACGCGCGTATTCACCACTCACGTGGTTGCGGTAGACCACCCCGATCTGATCCGGATACAGGTTGACCGGGCGCTTCATGAAGGTGGTCAGCAGCAAGGGATAGTGGGTGCTGAATTCCGGGTAGGTTCTATGTTCCACGTGGTTTTTCCGTTCAGGGCTTGTTAATCGCTCTCACCGCTCACGCGCTGCAACCGGTAGCGCGGCTCTTCAACGCGCAGGATGGCCAGCATCGAGATCGCCTGAACGGCGATTGCAATGCAGAACACGTAAGAAAAATCGAAACGCTGGGCCAGCAGGCCGCCAATGAGCGGGCCAATGGCCATCATCAAATGTGACGCCGTGTCGGAAATCGCAATCAGCATCGGGCGGTCATGGTGCACCCCGAATTCCAGGACGAAATTCTGCGAGGCCATCTGGTAGCCCCCGTAACCGGCGCCCAGTCCGCAGAAAGCAAGCAGAAAAAACGGCAAGCCATTGGCCAGCATCAAACCCACCGTGGACACAGTCCACAGGCCCATGCTCACCAGGAAGACGAGCCGGTAGCCACGACGATCGGCAAGCGCACCCCATCCGAGATTGCTCACTGTTTGAGCCAGTAGAAATGCGAGCGACAAATAGCCGAGGGTGGCTCCTGACAACTCAACAAATTTTCCAACATAAATGGCGTAAAACGGCACCGCGGCGGTACCAAATGCAGCCAGGGCGCGAGCAAAAAAGAAGCGCTTGTAATGGACATCGGAACGCAGCAAGGCCGGCGCTTCGCGCAAACGCCCCCACAGACCGGATTGCGCACGCACCACCAGCGACTCCGGCTCACGCACGAAGGTCAATGCGGTAATACCCAGGCTGGTCAGGATAAAGGCCGCCAGAAAAGTGGTGGCATAGCCGTTGCCAAAGGCGTTGGTTTCAACCAGGTATTTTCCGCCCAGGTAAGCCACCCCCGAAGCAGTCAAGCCACCCAGGAAATTGCGCATGCCGGTGAGTTGCCCACGCCGGTCGATCGGTATCACCTTGGACATCAGGAAGTTGAAGGTAACGCTTTGCATCCCGTTGAAAAAGCCGAACAGGGAAAGGAACAAACAGGCCGCCACAAATGCCCAGTGTCCTGTCAGGAAATAACCCGACAGCGCCAGCCCCAGCACCTGCGCGCGCATCAGCCACCCCACCGCGTAAACCACCGGCATGACACGGCGGCGGTGTTCGATCAGCGTGGCGCCCCAGATCGACGACAGCGCCATACCGATGAACTGCGCCGATATGGCCATGCCGACGGCCATCTTGGAACCGGACAGTAAATAAATGTAGGCCGGCACAAAGGTCGGGGCACCCACCAACCGAAAGCCGGTGACACCCAGCATGCCATGTGCCAGGTTGGCGGCGTAGTTGCGCGGCAAATCACGCAACACCTGCGCGCGGTAGGCCTCGCTGGCGGTTTCGCGTTCTTGCGTACTCATGGGCTGGGCAACCCGGACGGGACCGCATGGTGCAGCAATGCTTGTGAAACGCTGGTGCGCTCCAGCGACAACAGCTTCATGGTCACCGCCAGCCATTGCGGCAGTTCGCGCGCACAGACCGAAATGGGTCGTACCAGGCCTGAATGCTGTACGGCCAACCTGGCATAGGCGCCAGCATAGGCGGGCGGCCGCGCATCGTTCGACAAGTCGGCGATCGCAAACGGATCAGGTGGCGCAGGTTGGCGTGTATTGACCACCGGAATGTAGGGGCTTGCTTCCGTGCTGCCGCCCCCGGCCAGGCCCGGGCCATCACACAAAATAACACCACGCACCTGCTGCGGGCGTCCACCGGCCAGCAGCAGCCCCACATAGGCACCCAGTCCGCGCCCAAGCACCGTGGCACAACCCAGATGCGCCAGGGCGGCATCCGCATCGGCCATCAGCAGCTCGCAGTTGTAGCCGCCTCCGCGAGGCACATCAGAGGCACCGTGCCCCGTAAAGTCAAGGGCGTGCACCGGACCCGGCCAGTCGGCATACTCCGGGGCCAGGCTGATCGGCGAGCGCTCGCCCAGACCATGCAACAAAAGCAGCGCATGGCCTTCACCCTTTTTGAGCTTGTGCAGCGCCAGGCGCAGGCGATTGTGGCGAATGTAGTCAATCATGTCTGAAGAAAATTCAACACCAGCGCGGCGGTTTCCTGCGGACGCTCAATGTGGATGAAGTGCCCCGTATCCTGCATCAATGCCATCTGCGTGGAGGAGGCAAAGTACTCCTTCAGTTCGGCCGGATTGACATCCCAGCCCATGCGCTCGGCGATGGTGCCGAAGATGGCCAGCATGGGGATGGGAAAACCCGGCAAACGGTTGGTCATCCAGCGGGAGCGGTAGGGACCGAAACCGCCCGGGCGCAATACCGGGTCAATCTTCCAGCGCCAGCCATCCTCATCACGACGCGCACCTTGGCTCACCAGATAGCACAGCCATTCATGGCTGAGACGCGGATTCATGAAAGCACGGCGTTGCGCCAATTCTTCCAGGGTTCCGGCTTTTCGCACCCGATCGGCAGCACCTCTGCGGTGGTCCAGCCAGTCGGTGATGAAGTCGGGGGACATCGACTTGCGTTCACGCACAGAGGCATCGTCGTGAGGGCTGCGAAAGGGCAGCCCGTCAATCGCGACAAAGCGTGTGAAACGGTGCGGCAAGGCCTGGATCGCATGGGCCAGCATCGCCCCTCCCTTGCTATGTCCAACCGCGATACAGGGCGCATCGGTGGTCGAGTCGACCACAGCGATCATGTCGCGTTCATCGGCCAGCCAGCTGTACAGGTCTGCGTGCTCGGAGTTGCCATGCCCGCGCTGATCATAGGACACAACGCGATAACCGGCATCCGCGAGCAGGGGGGCAAACACATCAAAAGTACGGGCGAAGTCAAATGCGCCGTGCACAAGAATCAAAGGAGGCGCGCTGAGCTCACCCCATTCGTAGACCGCCAGCGAAACACCACCGGAGTCCACCGTGCGTTGCCGGTCCGGCGCCCGCGCGCCGGGGAAGCGGTGCCGGCTGATTTCCGCTGCAGCGACCACACCGTGCAACCCCAGGCCGGCAGTCATGCCCGCTTCGCCCGGCTAAATACCGGGATTCGCCCGGGTGCTCGCCAGACGTCCTTTGGACCAGAAAATATTGGTTGACAAATCACCATTTCTTTCAATTTTCGTTAGATCGGTATGTAGTCTAATTTTCACTTTAGCACATTAAATTCACAATAAAAATGGGAGAATGTCCCCACCTCGACACTGGTTTTGAAAATTTTTGGGGAAATTGGTATGCCCTCGTCACAGGCTGCTCTCTTGCTCCTTTCGGAACGCACAAGCACATGGCATGCGCCGCCGGCGGCGGTATGATCGCGCCCACTGTTCAATCACCCGACAAATCGCCCACCGCAGGCCTCCCCATGGATCAGCAAACCCCGGCCAGCCCGATGACGCAGCGTTATATAAAGAAACGCGAAGCGATCCTGCATGCTGCGGCGCAGCTATTCAATCAGCATGGGGTCAAGGGCGCAACACTGTCAGATGTCGCGGGTCGTGTCGACCTGAGCACCAACAGCATCACCTACTACTACAAGAAGAAGGAAGACCTTGTGGTGGCGTGCTTCCTGCGCTCAATTGAGGTCATCAATGACATCCTCGCCGTGGCAGCCGAATCGAGCAAGCCTAACGAGCGCGTACGCCAGTTCATCCGCCTGTTTTTCAGTCGACTGCGGCAGATCCAGGCAGCAGAAGCACCGGAGATGATGAACTTTCGGGATGTTCAGGTGCTCGGCAGTCCGCACGCCGAAGTGGTATTTGCCGCCTATACCGACATGTTCCGTCGCGCACGCCGGCTGCTGGTGATCGACGGCACCACAACTGAAAACCGCGTCTCGCTCAATGCCCGCAGCCACCTGTTGCTGACCCTGACCCTGGCGGCCATGAACTGGATGTCGCGCTACGACCAGCAGGACTATGAGCTGGTTGCCGCCACCATGAGCGACATCATGATCGACGGACTTGCGTCGAAAACTTCACGCTGGCGCGAAACCGCCTTGGACGAGGCGCTTGCACAAACCCCCGGCGTCAGCGATACCACCCAGGATGGGTTCTTGCGTGCGGCCACCGCGCTCATCAACGAGCTGGGCTATTGCGGCGCGTCGGTTGATCGCATCTCGGCTCGCCTTAACGTGACCAAGGGTTCGTTTTATCACCACAACCCCAACAAGGAAGACCTGATCTCGGAATGTTTCGAGCGCACTTTCTCGGTGACGCGCCGCATGCAGATGATGGCACGCGCTGGTGACGGCTCCGGATGGGACAAGCTGTGTGCCGTTTCGCGCGGACTGGTGCGCTTTCAATTTTCGGAACAGGCCCCCTTGTTGCGCATGTCGGCCTGGAGCGAGCTCCCTGACGACATTCGTGAAAGCAAGCTCAAAACCATCAATCAAATCGGCCAGCGTTTCGTCTTCTTCCTGGTCGACGGCATGAAAGACGGCTCCATACGCCCGGTTGATCAGGCAGTCGCTGCCTTTCAGGTTAGTGCCATGATCAATGCTGCCATTGTGCTGGACCGCTGGGTGCCAGACGTTACGGCGGAGAATGCTGTCGACCTGTTCGTGCGGCCACTTTTCCTGGGGATTCTGTCCGCCTGAAGCATCCACCCACAGACACCCGGTGCGACCACCGGACCACCCCCTGCCCTTCTCGCCCTGACAACTTCTTTCTGTCTTCTCGCCCCATGTCCAATCGCCATCTTGCCTTCTGGCCCACAGGCCAAGCGCAGCACCTGACCGTGCCGCAGACCAATCTCTTCTACAACGTGGAGGTTTCGGCCACACGCTTTCCGGACAAGCCGTACATACTTTTCTACGACACGCCCATCACCTTCGCTCAATTCAAGGACGAAGCGGAGCGCATCGCCGGCTATCTGGAACAGGTATGCAAGGTCAAAAAGGGCGATCGCGTGTTGCTCTACATGCAGAACAGTCCGCAATTTGTGCTCGCCTATTACGGCATCCTGCGCGCCAACGCCGTGGTGGTTCCGGTCAACCCGATGAACCTGACCACCGAGTTGCGTCACTACATCAAGGACACCGACGCAAGCACCGCCATCGTGGCCCAGGACCTGTTCGCGCACATGTCGCCTCTGCTGACCGAAGGGCTTGAAAACATCCTGGTCGCAACCTATTCGGACTACCTGAAGCGCCCCACGGATCTGCGTGTGCCCGAGTTTGTGAGCGCCCCACGCCAGGCCCTTGGCGGTACAGGCGTGACCCTGTGGAAGGACATGCTGGCACTCGGTGCGCGCCCTGGTCCGCTCACCGCGGGGCCGGACGATTTGTGCGTCATGCCCTACACCTCGGGCACCACGGGTCATCCCAAGGGTTGCATGCATACGCACCGCGGTGCGATGGCAAGCCTTGTCGGCAGCATGCAGTGGTTCAACACCCATCAGGACTCGGTATCGCTGGCGGTGTTGCCCTTCTTCCACGTGACGGGTATGCAAGGCAGCATGAGCGGCCCGCTGTACCACGGCAGCACCATGGTGCTGATGCCGCGCTGGGATCGCGAGGTCGCAGCACAGTGCATTCAGCGCTACAAGATCGCCACGCTGCAACTGATATCCACCATGGTGGTGGACCTGCTCGCCAACCCCAACATCGGCAACTTTGACCTGTCCAGCCTGCGCAGCATCCGGGGCGGCGGTGCGGCCATGCCCGAGGCTGTCGCGCAAAAGCTCAACGACCTGCTTGGCGTACCGTATGTCGAAGGCTACGGTATGTCGGAGACCATCGCAGCCACGCATATCAATCCGACTGACCGGCCCAAGAAACAATGCCTTGGCATTCCGATCTACGGCGTTGACGCCCGCGTTGTAGATCCCGCGACCTACCGGGAACTGCCCAGCGGTGAAGCAGGCGAAATCGTGGTGAATGCGCCCAACGTGATGCAAGGCTACTGGAACAATCCACAAGCCACCCAGGACACATTCATCGAACTTGATGGCAAGCGCTTCTTGCGGACAGGCGACCTCGCGATGACGGACGAGGATGGCTACTTCTTCATGGTCGACCGGCTCAAACGCATGATCAACGCCTCGGGCTTCAAGGTATGGCCGGCGGAGGTGGAAACACTGCTGTACCAGCATCCGGCCATCCAGGAAGCCTGCGTCATTGCGGCCAAGGACCTCAAACGCGGAGAGACCGTGAAGGCCGTCATCGTTCTGAAAGAAGCCTTCCGCGGCAAAGTGAGCGAGCAGGAAATAATGGACTGGGGACATGCCCATATGGCTGCCTACAAAAGTCCGCGTATCGTGCAGTTTGTCGATGCGCTGCCGAAATCGGCCACTGGCAAGCTGCAGTGGCGCGAATTGCAGGAACAGGAAAAACAACCAGGAGAAACAGCATGAGATTTGAAAACAAAGTAGCCATCATCACCGGTGCAGCCAGCGGCATTGGCCGCGCAGTCGCCCAGCGCCTGGCCAGCGAAGGCGCGCGTGTCGCGCTGGTCGATGTCAATATGGACGGCCTGGCTGCCTGCGCCGCGACCCTGCCGGACGCATCCAAGGTCTGGTACCGGGCGGTGGACATCTCCCGCGAAGACGAGGTGGAAAAATGCGTCGCGGACGTTCTCACAACCTTTGGCCGGATTGATGTGCTGTGCAACAACGCAGGCATCGCCGGTGGTGATTACTCCAAGATCACAGAAACCGATACTGTTGCGTGGCACCAGATCCTGAATGTCAACATCATGGGGGCCGTGCACTTCACAAAATATGCAGCGCGCAGCATGCGTGAGCAGCACAGCGGCGCCATTGTGAATACGGCCTCGGTGGCCGGCGTGCGTTCCGGTGCTGGCGGCAATGCCTACAGCGCCTCCAAAGCCGCCGTCATCAGCCTGACCATGACCACCGCCTGCGATCTGGGCGAGTGGAATATCCGGGTCAATGCGGTCTGCCCCGGCCTGATCGAGACCGGCATGACAGCACCCGTGTTCGCTCGTGCCCGAGCCGTGCAGAAGGAAGACAAGCTGGGCTCGCGTTGCGAATTGCGCCGCTACGGTCATCCTGAGGAGGTTGCAGCCGCCATCGCCTTTCTGGCCAGCGACGATGCCAGCTACGTCACCGGACAGGCCCTGCCGGTTGACGGCGGCAACACCGCATCCCTCAACTTGCCAGGCATGAAGGTGTAAAAAGCCGCGAAGTCGCCTTCACTGCTGTCCGACTCAGTTCGTCGGCAACAGGTGACAGGCGACGACGCGTCCAGCACCCTGCGCCGTCAACACCGGCTCCTGCGTCTTGCACTTCTCCATGGCCATGGGGCAACGGGGGTGGAAATGACAGCCCTTGGGTGGATTCAAGGGACTCGGCACCTCCCCCTTGACGACCATGCGCGCGCGTTTCGACTCCGCCTCAACATCGGCCACCGGCACGGCTGAGAGCAAAGCTTGCGTATAGGGATGCAGGGGCCGCTGGTACAGGTCGTCCCTGGAAGCGATTTCGACAATGCGACCCAGGTACATCACCGCGATCCGGTCACTGATGTGGCGCACCACCGCGAGATCGTGCGCAATGAAGATATAGGTCAGACCCAATCGCTTCTGCAACTCAATAAACACATTGACCACCTGCGCCTGAATCGAGACGTCGAGCGCGGACACCGGCTCATCGCACACGATCAGACTCGGCTCCAGCGCCAGCGCCCGGGCTATGCCGATACGCTGTCGCTGGCCACCGGAAAATTCATGCGGGTAGCGGTCTGCCATGTAAGGCGCAAGACTCACCATCTCCAGCAACTCGGCAATGCGCGCCCGGTAAGCGGCGTGATCCTTGTCCAGCCCGTGCACCTGAAGCGGCTCGCCAATGATGTCGCTGACCTTCATGCGCGGGTTCAATGAGCCATAGGGGTCCTGGTACACCATCTGCACGCGGCGTCGAAAATCTTTCAGCTGCGCCTTGTCAAAGCTGGTAACGTCCTGACCTTCGAACACGATCCGCCCGCCGGTTGCCTCCAGCATGCGAATCACCGCCAGGCCGGTTGTGGACTTGCCACAACCGCTCTCTCCCACAAGGCCCAGAGTTTCTCCGCGCCGCAATGTGAACGATACGCCATCAACCGCCTTCACCGAGCCGACCTGCTTTTTAACAATGACGCCTTTGGTGACGGGGAAATGGACCTTGAGATTCTCGACGCGCAGAAGCTCGTCGGTATCGGCACTGGACTGTGCCGGCAAGGGTTGCAGATTAGTCATCGATGAAACACGCCTTGTAATGGTCCTCGCCCACAGGGCGAAGCTTGGGGCGCTCGGCCCGGCATTGATCAGTTGCCTGCTTGCAGCGCGGCATGAAGGCACAGCCCGCAGGCAATGAGGCCAGGTCCGGCGGCTGGCCTTCAATGGGCACCAGACGCTGCGAGGTGTCGCCGTCGATTCGCGGCACCGAGGCCAGCAGGCCGCGGGTATAGGGATGCTGGGGACGCGCATAAAGACTACGCGCGGAGGCCGTCTCCACAATACGGCCACCATACATCACTGCCACCCGATCCGCGTAGCGCGCAACCACACCCAGGTCGTGGGTGATCAGGATCAGGGACGTGTTCGAGCCCGCAGCCAACTCTTTGAGCAGATCCAGTATCTGGGCCTGCACCGTCACGTCAAGGGCTGTGGTGGGCTCGTCGGCAATGATCAGCTGCGGCTCACAGGCCAGGGCCATGGCAATCATCGCGCGTTGACGCATCCCCCCGGAAAACTGGTGTGGATACGCCGACAAACGACTATGCGGATCGGCAATCTGGACCTTGGCCAGCAACTGCTCCGCCTTCGCCAGCGCCACTTTCCATGACACGCCCTGGTGCAACTGGATGGGCTCCGCAATTTGCTTGCCGATGGTCAACGCCGGGTTCATTGACGACATCGGTTCCTGAAAAATCATCGCGATGCGGTTGCCCCGGATCGAGCGAACTCTGGCATCACTCAATTTCAGCAGGTCTTCGCCACCGAACAGAATTTCGCCAGCTTCGATCTTGCCGGGCGGGTTCGGTATCAGGCGCAATATGGAAAGCGCAGTGATGCTTTTGCCCGACCCGGACTCGCCAACGATAGCCAGCGTCTCGCCAGCGCCGACATTGAAGGACACGTCATCCACGGCGGTGACCATGCCCCGTTCGGTCCGAAAGCGCGTTGTCAGGTTTTTCACCTGCAGGATGGGCGTGCTCATTTCAGGAACTCTCGTGTCATGCGATCAGAACCCCATTTTCTTTTTCATGGCCTGATCGACCCAGATCCGCGCGTAAATCGGTCCAGGGCGCACCGCACCGGCACGCAATTCGCCCCCGTAGTTCTTGACCCAGGGCCACCAGGCGGCATACAGCTGGGGTGTCGGCAGCCAGATGTAGGGCGCCTTCTCAAGAATGTCGCGTGTGATCAGCTTCACCAGGCGCTGGCGCTTTTGCTCATCCCGCTCCTGGTAGATCTCGGCCATTTTCGCAGCGTAGGCTTCGTCGTTCCATTGCGAGGGATTCCACACCTGTCCTTTGACAAAGCTCTTGCGAATGCTGGTGGTCGGATTGGTATGCCCGTTATTCATCATGTAACCGGGCGTGTTGGTTTTTGTGGTCATGGCCGACAGAAACGCGCCATACTCCAGCGGCACAATTTCCACCTTCACCCCGACCTTCTCCAGATACGAGGCGATCAATGGCAACAGCTCCATATGATCCGGTACGCAGGCGCAAACCTGTACCTTGAAGCTGAAGCCTTTCGCGTAACCAGCTTCGGCCAGCAGCTTTTTGGCTTTTTCCGGGTTGTAGGTAAACAGTTCCTTCACCGCATTGGGCATGGCATCCAGCGGCTCGTAATAGCCGACGTAGTCAGGGTGCTGCGGGTAGCTGAACAGATCGGCATTGCCGCCGTAGTACTCCTTGACAATCGCCTGCTTGTCAACGGCCATGTTCAGCGCCTGGCGTACCCGGATGTCATCAAAGGGTTTGGTATCGACCCGCATGGCGAGGAACTGCCCCGTCATGCTGAGGTATTTGGCCCATTTCAAGGCCGGCGCACTTTTCTTCAGCTCCTCCACAGCGGTCCAGCGGATCGCCTCATGAATGTCGATCTTCCCGGTGCGCAATGCGGCATGCTGGGTGGTCTCGTCCTTGATGGTGCGAAACACCACCTTGTCGACAAAGGGCAGCTTGTACTCCTGACCGCCGATTTTGTCCTTCCCCCAATAAATCGAATTCTTGACGTAGGTATTCGAGTTGCCCTGAACGAAGTCGCTCAGCTTGAATGGCCCGGTGCCATTGACATTTTTCCAGTTGCCAGCGCCAGCGTCAGCGACCTCTTTCGGCATGATCCCGGAGTAGTAGCCCCAGCCAAAGCGGTAGTCCCATTCGGCATTGAACTCCTTGAACTTGAATACCACCGTGTGCTTGTCTGGCGCTTCAATCTTTTCTACATGATCAAAATAAGTGGGGATTTTCTTCGGGCTGTTGTTCTGGCGGTTGAAGCTGAACAGCACGTCATCGGCCACCAGCTCGCGCTCCGCCATCACGCCAGGCTTGGCTGGAAACTTGACACCTTTGCGCAGCTTGATTTCAAGACGCAAGGGGGTGGTCCATTTCCAGCTTTCCGCGAGTTCGCCACGAATGGCGTCCGAGGGCAGCCAGGCGTCGGCGTAGAACGGATGCTTGCCTCCAAGCCGCTTGGATTGCGAAAGATCAGCGGCAAACAACTGCTCATAAAACTGGCCGGTATCATGGTTCTGCTTCCAGTTCCAGTCCGCCAGGTCCCATGACAAAGCGGAAATGCCCACGTACACGGTTGCGATTTCCAGATTGCCGCCATATTTGGGCGTCTCCGCCTGCGCGGCAGCGCCTGCGCCAACCACTGCCAGCGCCATGCCCAGACCCAAAGTACGCGAGCGTTTTCCAAGTTCAGGTATCTTCATCGTCTTTCTCCTCAGGTTATCGTTTGAAATTGCACACCCTGCGTATCAACGCGATCCACGCATACGTGGATCGAGCAGATCGCGTAGGGCATCGCCATACACGTTGATGGCATACACCACCATGGTCAGACACAAGCCAGGGAACAGGGCCATCCACGGCCCCTGGAACATGAAGGTACGCCCGCTGCCGGACAACATGCCACCCCAGGTGGGCGTTGGCGGGGGCACACCTAGGCCAAGGAACGACAGCGCAGATTCCGCAAGGATCACAGTGCCCACACGCGTGGTGAACAACACAATTACAGGCGGCAGTACATTGGGCAGGATGTGCCGCCACAGGATGCGCGTCGTGGAAGCCCCAATCGACTGCGCCGCGTGAACATACATGTTTTCCCGCACCGACACCACGGCACTGCGAATGATGCGCGAGCCGGCGATACCCAGCAACAAGGACAATATCCCGATGATTTGCCAGGCGCCCGGCCCGAGGACAGCAACGACCACGATCAGGATGATCAGATCGGGAAAGCTCATCCAGGCATCAACCAGACGTTGCACCACCATATCGAACTTGCCGCCCAGGAAGCCCGTCAAGATGCCCAGCAACACCGAAATACAGGTTGCCAATGTCGCAGCCGTCAGGCCGATGATCACGGAGACCTGCGCACCATACAGACAACGCGACAACAAATCGCGACCGAGGTTATCGGTTCCAAACGGAAAATCCAGCGATGGCGGCTTGAGTCGCTTGCCCAGATTGATTTCGTTCATGCCATAGGGCGCAAGAACGTCGGCAAATACACCGCAAAACAAAAACAGCAAACAAATCACCGCGCCTGCCGCACCCAGCGGCTTCTCCCGGAACAGACGTCCGATGAAGCGCCAAATAACCGACAACACAGCAAAACGGCGTGCAGGTACAACGACAGGAATGGGGGTATCTTTGGCGGCCATTAACGGTGCCTCACTTTCGGATCGAACAGTCCATAACTCAGGTCTACCAGCAAGTTGATCAGCATGACGGCCACGCCCACCACCAGAAAAACACCAGTGATCACTGGATAGTCACGCTGATTGACCGCATCCAGCAACAGCAAGCCCATGCCAGGCAGCACGAAAATCTGCTCGATCACCACGGCACCGCCAATCAACAGCGGCGCCTGCAATCCAATCAGGGTGACCACCGGGATCAGTGCGTTGCGCAGTGCATGCCGCGTAACCACCAGCCATTCATTAAGGCCCTTGGCCCAGGCTGTGCGGATGTAATCCTGCCGCAGCACTTCCAGCATCATGGTGCGGGTCAGGCGCATGGTGATGGCTGACAAGGCCAGACCCAACAGGATGGCAGGCACCATCATTTGTTTGACGTGCTGCACCGGATCTTCGAAGAAAGGGATGTACTTCACCTCCGGCGACCAGCCCCACCAGATTGAGGGAAACACCATGACCATGGTGCCCAGCCAGAAACTGGGCACGGCCAGCATCAGGATCGAGAAAGAACGGGCAATGTAATCGCCCGCCGTATCCTGGCGAATGGCGGCGTAGACACCAATCGGGATCGCCATGGACAGCGCCACGATCAAGGCCATGAAGCCCAAAGAAAACGTGGCCGGCGTGCGCGACATGATCATCTCAAGCACAGGGGTGCCATGCCACAACGACTGACCCAGATCGCCGTGCAAAAGGATCCTGCCGGTCCAACGGAAATACTGCTCCCACATCGGCCGGTCCAAGCCCAGGGTTTGCATCAGTTGATCACGACCCAATGCATTGGCGCTGATGTCGTTTTGACTGAGCATCATGTCAACCACATCGCCAGGCACCATGCGCACAATGACGAAAACGATCAGGCTGGCAAAGATCAACGTGGGTACGAGCGCCAGCAGGCGGCGCAGGATGTAGGCCTGCATCAGGGAACCCCACCCACGGGATCACGCACAGCGGACTTACCCACCGGGAGTGCCAGGACCCAACATACTGGATCTTCTATTTCAAAACACCGGTCTCGCAATTCAGTCTCCTTTGCCGCTGGTTTTTGACAGGGGTCGCCCCCATCTGCTGCATTTCAGGTCTTTAGCGTTCGCTTTGATGCCTCTGCTCACGAGCATTGAAATCAAATTCAAATCTCATAAGGGCTTCAGGTGGCACTGGGAATGATCGTACTAGTCTTTCCAGAGATGCCTATCGTGTTTACCCTAATTCGCGGCGCAGCCTGGTGTCGGCAATCGCGCTTGCCTGAATCAGCTGCGGATGACTTCACTTACAGAGGGCAGGAAGGGCTGTTAAAGCGGATACCGCTTTTTCTAAATTGCAAAATTACTGTCGCATTGGTGTCATTGCCAATCACGTACGGTGGCACGATCCTGCTGGCACATGCGCGGTCAAGCCCCAAGATAAGCTGCGCGCACTTTGGGGTCGTCGAGCATTTCTTTGGCTTCACCCGTCATGGTGATCAGACCAGAATCCATGACATAAGCCCGGTCGGCAATGGCCAGGGCGCGGCTGGCGTTTTGCTCCACCAGCAACACGGTCACCCCTTGCGCGTAGACATCACGCACGACTTCGAAAATCTTGTCCACCATGATGGGCGACAGACCCATGGACGGCTCGTCCAGCAACAAGACTTTGGGTCGGCTCATCAAAGCCCGCCCCATGGCCAGCATCTGCTGCTCGCCACCAGACATCGTGCCAGCCAGCTGGCCACGACGCTCCTTGAGACGCGGGAAAATACCGAACACCTTGTCAATATCGACGAGGATATCGGCCTTGTCGTCCCGGATATGAGCACCCATCTGGAGATTTTCCAGAATCGTCATGCGGGTGAAGACACCCCGCCCCTCCGGCACCATGGCCAGCCCCTGCCTGACCAGATCCCACGGCCCCTGGCCGCGAATGCTTTTGCCCAGGTATTCGATATCGCCGTCATTGATGGGCAAGCTGCCCGTGACGGCTTTCATGGTGGTGGTCTTGCCCGCACCGTTGGACCCGATCAGGGACACCAGCTCACCCTCGCGCACTTCAAAGTCGACGCCTTTGACGGCCTGGATACCGCCATACGCGACCTTCAAACCTGTCACCTTGAGAAGAATATTTGTCATGTCAGTGTCCGCTGGTGCCCAGGTAGGCTTCAATCACTTTGGCATCCGTTTGCACATCTGCCGGCGTGCCTTCGGCAATCTGCTTGCCGTAATCCAGCACCGTCACGCGATCACACAGGCCCATGACCAGCTTCACATCATGCTCAATCAGCAATATGGTGCGGTTGTCATTGCGAATCTTGTCAATCAGTTCGCGCAGCAGCACCTTCTCGGTGGCATTCATCCCGGCGGCAGGTTCGTCAAGCGCAATGAGCTGCGGATCGGTCGCCAGCGCCCGGGCAATCTCCAGTCGACGCTGGTCGCCGTAGCTCAGCGTTCGGGCCTTGTAGTCGGCCAATCTGCCAATGCCCACATACTCCAGCAACTCTTGCGCACGGGCGGCAATGGCGAGTTCCTCGGCCCGGAAACCCGGAGTCCGCAAGATGGCACCCAGCAAACCGGAGCGGGTGCGCACATGGCGCCCCACCATAACGTTCTCCAGAGCCGTCATCTCGGCAAACAGGCGAATATTCTGAAAAGTACGTGCAATGCCGGCCTTGGCCACCTCATGCACCGCCTTGGGCCGATAGGTCTTGCCCGCCAGCTCAAAACTTCCGCTGTCCGGCGTGTAAAGGCCCGTGAGCACATTGAAGAAAGTGGTCTTGCCGGCCCCGTTGGGACCGATCAGACCGTAGACCTGGCCCCGCATGATCTTGATGCCCACATCGCTGAGCGCCTGCAGACCGCCGAATCGCTTGGAAACACCGGCGACGTTGAGTACAGTGTCTGTCATGTTCTTTCCAGCAATTTCCATCATTTCGCGTTTTGCAGCGACTTGCCATGCTCAGGTGACGGCCACAGGCCCCGTGGACGCGCGAGCATGACACCGATCATGGCCAGCGCAATCAGCAACTGACGCAGAATGGAGGCATCCAGCCGGCCATCGGTCATGGCCTGCAACGGCCCGGCCACATAGCGCAGCACCTCGGGCAAGGCTGACAGCAATACCGCGCCGAGGATGACGCCCGGCAAGTGACCGATACCACCGAGCACCACCATCGCAACAATCATCACCGACTCCATCAGACTGAAGGATTCAGGCGAAATGAAACCCTGAAAAGACGCAAACATGGCCCCCGAGACGCCGCCAAAAGAAGCGCCCATGCCAAACGCCAGCAGCTTCAAGTTGCGGGTGTTGATACCCATGGCCCTGGCCGCTATTTCATCCTCCCGAATTGCCATCCAGGCACGGCCCACGCGGGAGGTCTCCAGGCGATAAGAGATCACCACACTCAGCAGCACCAATGCCAAAAAGAGGTAGTAGTAAAGTGACACCGAGGCCAGTTCGAACCCGGCTACCGACACCTTTTTACCCAGGTTCAGGCCAAAGAAACTGAGCGAGTCAATCTGCCCCAAACCCTTGGGTCCGTTGGTGATGTTGACCGGATGATCCAGGTTGTTCATGAACACCCGGATGATTTCACCAAAGCCCAGGGTGACGATGGCCAGATAGTCGCCCCGCAGACGCAGCGTGGGCGCCCCCAGCAGCACACCCAAAAGTCCAGCCAGTGCAGCGGCCGCCGGCACCACCACCCACAGGGGTGTGTGTATGCCTGCCGGAAACATCGCCGCGATCCAGGAAAAGGTTTCAGCCAGGTGAGGCGAAGCCAGCAGGCCGTACATGTAGGCACCGATGGCAAAAAACGCCACATAGCCCAGATCCAGAAGACCGGCATAGCCCACCACGATATTGAGCCCCAGCGCCAGCAGCACATAGAGCAAAGCCATGTCGGCAATGCGAACCCATGCGTTGCCGAACCCCTGCAGCAGCAGAGGCAACACCAGCAGCCCGATGGCGGCCATCAGAAAAGCGAGGACTTTTTGTTGTTGTTTCATATTCTGCAGCCTTACGCCCGATCGGCCACGCGCTCACCCAGCAGGCCCGAGGGCCGCAGCGTCAGCACAATGATCAAAACCACGAACGCAAAAATGTCCGAGTAGTGACTGCCCAGCACACCGCCCGTCAAGACG
This sequence comes from Rhodoferax sp., assembly GCF_018780565.1. Classification (GTDB taxonomy): domain Bacteria; phylum Pseudomonadota; class Gammaproteobacteria; order Burkholderiales; family Burkholderiaceae_C; genus Rhodoferax. Next base: position 654,856 of record NZ_JADMJN010000002.1, on the reverse strand, counting down.
CCGATGTAACCCGCCCCAAGCGATTCAATCAGGCCCAGCAGAATGCCGCCCACCACAGCACCGCCCAGATTGCCGATGCCACCAAACACGGCCGCAGTGAATGCCTTGAGACCCGGCAGAAATCCCATGCTGTGATGCACCGTACCATAGTTGGCCGCCCACATCACGCCAGCAATGGCCGCCAGTACCGCGCCAATCAGGAAGGTGGCCGAAATCACCATGTCGGGCTTGACCCCCATCAGTGCGGCAACCCGCGGATTCTCGGCCGTGGCGCGCATCGCACGGCCCAGCTTGGTGTAATTGACCAGCCACATCAGCAACGAGAGAGCCACAGCCGTCACCCCGAGAATCAACACTTGCGTGGGCGTGATCACGGCGCCGGCAATATCAAACGGTGTGCTGGGCAGCAACGTGGGATAGGGTTTGTAGCTGGGCTTCCAGATGATCATGGCCAGTGTCTGCAGCAGGATGGACATGCCGATCGCCGTGATCAGTGCCGCCAGTTTGGGACTGTTGCGCAGCGGTCGATAAGCCACTTTTTCGATCACGAAATTGAGCGCTGCCGCGACCACACACGCAATGACCAGGGCAACCCAAAGAATCACATAACCGGGTGTGCCCGGCATCGCGTCTTTCATCAGGCCGATGATGCTCCAACTGGTCAGGGCGCCCACCATCAGCACCTCGCCATGGGCAAAATTGATCAGGCCGATGATGCCGTACACCATGGTGTAGCCCAGCGCCACCAAGGCATACATGCTGCCCAGCACCAGCCCGTTGATGATCTGCTGTACAAAGATGTCCATGTCGGCTCCGTTTTTCTTCTTCGACGCAGGCGTCAGTTGTCTGGATTATTAAGGTTTTTGAGATGTCGCAGCTTCTCGGCAATGCGAATCTCAAGACCACGCTCGACCGGACGGTAAAAACCAGGCGAGGCCATGCCATCGGGCAGGTAGCGCTCGCCGGCGGCAAAACCACCCTCCTCGTCATGCGCATAGCGATAGCCCTTGCCATAGTCCAGCGCTTTCATGAGCTTGGTCGGCGCATTGCGCAGGTGCATGGGCACCGGTCGGGTGCCGTCCTTTTTAACAAAGGCCCGGGCTTCATTGAAGGCCTTGTACACCGCATTCGATTTGGCGGCCACGGCCAGGTACACCACGCACTCGGCCAGCGCCAGCTCGCCCTCGGGACTGCCCAGACGCTCGTAAACATCCGCCGCATCCAGTGCCAGGCGCAGCGCACGCGGGTCGGCCAGGCCAATGTCTTCACTGGCCATGCGGATCAGGCGCCGGGCCATGTAACGCGGGTCGGCGCCGCCATCGAGCATGCGCACAAACCAGTACAGCGCCGCGTCGGGGTCAGAGCCACGCACGGACTTGTGCAGGGCAGAGATGGTGTCGTAGAACTGCTCGCCGCCCTTGTCGTAGCGGCGCATGCGCTCACCCAGCACCTTGAGCAGCCAGACATCCGTGATTCTGGTGACTTTTTCCTGGCTCGCAGCCACCGCCAGCGTCTCCAGCGTGTTCAGCAAACGCCGGGCATCGCCATCGGCATAGGCAATGAGACGGTCAATAGCTACACTTTCGATAGCTGGCTGTCCATGTTCCGCAAGGGCTCGATTCACTATTTGTCTTAAATCTTCCTCACCCAGCGGCTGTAGCACATACACCGCCGCCCGGGAAAGCAGCGCCGAATTGACTTCAAAGGAAGGGTTCTCGGTGGTCGCTCCAATGAAAGTGAACAAGCCACTTTCAACGTGCGGCAAGAAAGCATCCTGCTGGCTTTTGTTGAAGCGGTGCACCTCGTCCACGAACACAATGGTGCGCCGCCCCTGCCCCAGCGCGATCTGCGCCTGCTCCACCGCCTCGCGAATTTCCTTCACACCGCCGAGCACCGCGCTGATGGTGATGAACTGGGCGTCAAAGGCGTTGGCCATCAGACGCGCAATGGTGGTCTTGCCAGTACCCGGCGGACCCCACAGGATGCAACTGTGCGGCTGCCCCGACTCAAAGGCAAGGCGCAACGCCATGCCTTCGCCCAGCAAGTGCTGCTGGCCAATCACCTCGCTCAAGTGTTTCGGGCGCAGGCGTTCTGCCAGGGGCTGGTGACTCAGGGATACGGCGTTCATTGGGCAATAATACGGCCATTGAGCAACAGCTTTGGTCAGCTCCATCAAAGGATTTTCCATGCCAGACCCATCCGGTCTTCCCTCCCTGGCCTCGCTCGCTGCCCGCGTTGCCGAATCTTTGCGCGAACGCGGTGAGTCCGTCGCGATCGTCGAGTCTTCAGCTGGCGGCCTGGTCTCTGCGGCCTTGCTGGCAATACCGGGCGCATCGGCCTACTTCGTTGGCGGCGCGGTGGTCTATACGCGCAAAGCCGCCAAAGGGCTGCTAGGTCTGACCGCCGACGACGTGATCGGAATGCGTGCGGAGACTGAACCGTACGCAAACCTCATCGCAGGCAAGATCCGCGAGAGGCTCCGTGCAAGCTGGGGACTCTGCGAGAGCGGTGCAGCGGGCCCCTCGGGAAGCGGCTACGGAGACTCGCCGGGCCATGTGTGCATTGCCGTTGCGGGCCCGAATTCAAGAAGCAGAACGATTGAAACCGGTCTGTCGAATCGCCCCGCCAACATGGACATCTTCGCGCGGCAGTTGCTTGCGTTGTTCGATGAAGCCCTGCACGAAGCGAACTGACATCCATATTGAGCGACTCCAGACCAACCGCTTGCGCTGCGCAAAGCTGCGATACTGCTCCTGATGGCGTTGAAATTTTTGTCCGCCATATTCAAAGCGGCAACGTTCCAATGATTCACCGCGCCCCAAAACGCTTGACTTGCCACCTTCGTGGTATTGCCCCAACGGGCAAATCTGACCCGCCGGGCATCAGTTCCTAGAGCAGTCCACGCAAATGGAAACAGAAAGCGGTCAACGATTGGCGCAAAGGGTCTGTCAGCGGAACCGAGGTATTGAAGCACAGGCCTTGAGACACAACGACTATTTGCGGTGAGTCGGGAGAATCCAACAAGGGCCAAAAAACCTGTATTTGTGACCTTACTTCATCTGCACTGATGATCTGCGGTAAGGCGAGCCAAAAACTGTATCCACCTAGAACCGTACTGATGGCAGCTTCCTTTCCCAGCACGAGGCGCAGTATGGACAAATACTCCCCCGCACGATCCTTCAGCTGTTTCCGAATCTTGCGAAGGTGGGGAACATGGCTTCCTTGCGCAAGAAATTCGGCCAACACCAATTGAGACAATTCACTGACGCTACTGGCCGATGCGTTCTTAAAATATTCGATGCGTTTACGCCATCGTCCTGCTGCCAGCCATCCAATGCGAAGGCCTGGCGCAAGAGACTTGGAGCTCGAGTTCACATAAATGACATTGCCCTTTAAATCAAATGACTTCAAGGTCAGTGGTCGGGCACCTTCATGCTGAAGATCGCCATAAACATCGTCTTCGATAATCGTCAAGGCATGTTTCTCTGCCAAACGTATCAAATTACGCTTGGCCATCAGTGGCATCAAAGCCCCAGTGGGAAAGTGGTAGTTCGCCACCAGTAACAGGACTTTCGGTGGATTTTCCCCTTCCAAGACTTTTTGAATCTCTGCAACGAAATCTGTTTCATCAACTCGGCTCAGAATGGGAACCGGCGTCAGGGTGAACGTTTCCAGCAAACGCCTAAATAGAACGCCAATCGGAGATTGAACCAATACCCTGTCACCCGCTTGCGTTGTCGCACGCAGAGCCAATAGCAGCGCTTCGGTGGCCCCTTGGGTAACGATTAACTCATCTTCTTTCAAAAAGCATCCATTTTCAGCGCTACGTCGTGCCAGCTCAGCGCGCAATCGCGGATGTCCAAATTCTTGTGCGTGTCGAGTCGGGAGAAACGGATGACGTCGAATGATGCTGCCCAAAAGACTCTGCCAACGTTGTTCTGGAAATAAGTCGACAGAGGGACGCCAATTGCACATGGCATTGATGGGCCCGTCTACCGTCAAATCCAAATTGGCATCGACCGCAGCATTTGCGATGCTCTTCGATTGTTTGACATAAAACCCGGCCTTATTTCTTGGCTCGATTAACCCCAGTTGCTCCAGAACATAAAGGGATTTTGTGACCGTAGCCAGACTCAGCCGATGTTGCTGCATGAGCTCACGTACCGAGGGTAATCGTGCATTGGGTGATAATTTGCCGTCGCCTATTGCACGCGCAAGCTCATCAGCCAATGCTTGATACTTGGTGACATTCATGAGACATACTGCTTTTTCATTGGTTTCATAGTAATACATCCGATCGCACCTTAACTTTATTCACCATAGACCACCCGAATCGCTGTCACATCCATGAGTAAACCACCCAGCGCACGCGCCCCCAACAAGGCCCAGCTCGCCACAGCCGAGCAATGGCTCATGAACATTCAAGCCGACACTGCAGGACTTATCAAATCTGCGTGGGAAGCTGCGGTCAGCGCGCCTGGCGATTTTGCGGTCGATTTTTACGACAATTTGTTCAAGGCAGCGCCAACAGTGATCGATTTGTTTGCCGGCGATATGACCGAGCAGCAAGGACGATTGACGCACACGCTTGGCGAAACAGTTGCATTGGTAGATAAACCAGAACATCTGCTGCTGCTCTTGCGCGCTTCGGGTGTCCGCCATCATCATTACGAGGTTAAGCACGCCTATTTCGGCATCATGCGAAATATTCTGGTCGACACCATTGCTGTACGAACGGGTGAGCCCTTTACGCCGAGACACCGCGAAGCCTGGGAAGCCTTGTTCGACAACATGGCGACCATCATGCAGCACGGCATGGCCAGCACAGCGAAAAAATGATCCTATAGAAAGCGTGAACCGGCCCTGTAGCTGTCCCATGTCAATTGGGGTCTGCTTTTTTTCAGGCGAAATAGGTTTAACTTGAATGCCCTGTAGCGTATTCGCTTGAGAATTTTGCTTGCCCAATCGGCGCAGCTTCTTGATGCTAGCTTGAGGCCATGGCAGTCTCAGCCTCGTGGGCCCCAGCTTGCATGGTTTGCGCTAGCAGGGCATATGCGACCGTCCACGCAGCCCGTGCAGCGGGTGTGAATTCGTTTCCGAGACCCTTCTCCAAGGTCCATAGTAACGCGCTACCAACGGTGTCGTAGTGTTCAGTGCGTACTCCATAACCGGCATGGCGAATACCCAATTGGTGCACCACCGGCACCAAGGTTTCCAACTTGCTTAGCCCATTGACAGCGGTGCCCAGCATAGACATCAGCATTTGCCCCTGACGGGTAATGTCTCCCTTGAACAAGCTACGAAGTGATGGGTCCAGTTCGAAAAGCTGGTCGTAGAACAGTTGTGCGGCAACACCGGCGATGGGACGCACGGAATTGAAAGTAGATTGGACAAGTTGAATTTGCTCTGAGTTCATGGTTTTCTTTCGGTTAAAAAATGGCGTGTTTCTGGGAAAGACGGGGAACGCTCAGCATGTCATTGCCGGGCGACCAAATTGGCTGCTTGGTTTGCATCTGTACATTTTTTTGTCAGCCACCGCCATCATTTGGGCTAGATTTGTGCCGTCTTGCGGATAGATTGACGCGCCAATGCTTGCGCCGATGCTCACCACTTCACCACTGATCAGATGAAAGGCGTCGGAGACGGTTTTGCACAAATTCTGGTTGACTTTGGCAATGACAAGAGGGTCCTGCACAGATTCGATAATGATGACGAATTCATCACCGCCTAAGCGTGCCACGGCGTCACAAGTGCGAACGGCCGCAACAAGTCGCTGAGACACCGTGATCAGGACCTCATCACCCGCGCCGTGTCCATAGGTATCGTTCACGACCTTAAACCCGTTCAGGTCAATCATTAGCAAGGCAAAGCATTCGTTGTTGCGTTTGGCCCTTTCCAGCGCGCCACAAAAACGATCTTGCAGCAGGTTGCGATTGGCGAGTCCAGTCAAGGGGTCGTGGTTGGCGCTTGCCTCAAGTTGTTGCTGTCGCACACGCATACCAAGGATTGTTCGTTCAAGGTCAGCCACGCGTTGCGCAACCATGTTTTCGACATCCATGGCTGTGTACTGCTCTAAAGGCATCGACACAAAGGAGCGTGAACTAGATTGATGGTTCGTCTCAAAGTACATTAAAGCCTTCTGGTGAAAATTTTGAATGTTGAATGGCAAACCAGGCACCAAAGGCTTCACAGTCAACCCCGCGAATGCTTAAGTTTCTTATACGAACTTGCGGCGACGTGCAGCGGCCCCAATCAATCCCAGGCCCGCAAGCATCAACGTGTACGTTGCTGGTTCTGGCACGTTTGTTGAGCAAGGAGCACCTGAGTCGAGAACGCAGCCAGGATTGGGCTCTACATCGGCATAGCTCAATTTCCAGTTTTGGCCGTGATAGTCGCCAAATCCGTCGAAAACATGACCACCCAAACTCTGGAAGTAAGCTGAAGCAGTATTCTTGGTTGACGTCAGAGGAACGACGTAGAAGCCGACCGTTAAGTCGAAGTTATTGGGATAGTCGACGTCGTTGAAATAGAAGTTGTTCTGGGTTCCGCTAAAGGATGCCATGGCGCCACCGCTATGCCATGCGCCGTTGCCCATGTCATATGACGAGCCAAACAGCATGCCACTGACCGCCACGCCATCGAGAGCGAGGCTGATATTGGACAAGCCAGTTACCAAGTCGCCAGACGCCGTGCCGGTAAACGAACCAGTTACGTTGTGGCCATTGAGAAAGTGGTACGAGTAATTGAAAACGCTTGCCTGAGCCGCAGTCGCAAATAGAAAAATTGCGGTAGCAAGAGTTTTCTGAATAAAGTGTTTCATGAGCGTCCTTCGTAAGTGATTGCAGTAGTCGAGTACAAAATGAATCTGACAGATGCAATTTTGATTTGGCCCAAGCAATACGAATAGATACAGGCGGTGCTCTTTGGCATAGATACAAGGAATAATGGCACCCGACAGCGATTCCCGCGCCAGTTCAGCCCTCAGCCGCGCGGCCTCCATTTCGAGTTCCAATATGCGCAGTGGCGGGGATGTTTTTGGGCTTCTGACCTTTGGGGGCCAATTACTGCCACCTGAAGCTCGCAGGTTATACTGACCACGTCACTGGGGAGTAGTCTCCCTTCGAGCAGCTCGAAGGGGCTTGCGTCAACATACTTGGTCATTGTTTGACCATGGCGCAAGCGGTTTCAAACTTGACCAGACCTTTGACCACATTGCCTCCGGTCTGGCCGGGGAGGCTGTGTGGTCATTGTTTTTGTCTGGCCTTGGAATCCCTCATGGAAGCTCTATTCATCTCTACTGGTGTCGTCGCTCTCGCTGAAATTGGCGACAAGACCCAGCTCCTTGCCTTCATTCTGGCCGCTCGCTTCAAAAAGCCCATTCCCATCATTGCGGGTATCTTGGTTGCCACACTGGTGAACCATGGTTTGGCGGGTGCGCTCGGCGCCTGGATTACCTCGGTCGTCAGCCCGGACATCATGCGTTGGGTTCTCGGTGGCTCATTCATGGGTATGGCCATCTGGACTCTGATACCCGACAAGATTGAGGAAGAGGAAACACAGGTGGCCCGGCATCTCGGCGTCTTTGGCGCGACCTTGGTCACTTTCTTCCTGGCAGAGATGGGCGACAAGACACAAATTGCGACAGTCGCACTGGCAGCCCACTACGGAGCGCCCCTGCTGGTTATCGCTGGAACCACATTGGGGATGTTGCTGGCTGACGTTCCAGCCGTATTCGTTGGAAACAAGTTTGCCTCCAGGATTCCAATGAAGTTGGTTCACTCCATCGCAGCCGGCATATTCGCGATCATGGGGCTGCTGACACTGTTTCAGGTCGACAAACTCTTCCAATAAAATTCGACTCGCTCACCCCATCCAGACCCGAACCCCTCACTGCCGAATCACATCCGCCCCCTGCGGCGGCTTGAACTGAAAGCTGGCGGCATCGAGTGCCGCATTGGCCTGAAAGGCGCTGAAGTTCAACACAGAGCGCTGGCCAAAGCTATCCAGAATCTCCAGCGCAGCCAGACCGGTGGACTTGTCGCCCACCTTGAAGCCGACACGAATCGATTGCAGCTGGCCGTCTTTGCCTTTTGGCGTGGCCAGCACCCATTCCATGCCGTCTTTTTCAGGCGCATCGGTGAGTGTGAAATCGGCCTGCAAGGCACGTAAATCCGGCGCCGCGGCAATCAGCGCCGCCGGGGTCGAGCCCAGCACCTGCGCCTGTTTGCGAGCACTCACCTGGTTCAAGTCCACGTCATACAACCACAAGGTCTGGCCGTCGGCCACGATGCTTTGCTCAAACGGCTTTTTGTAGATGAACTTGAAACGGTTCGGGCGGAAAAACTCGAAGGTGCCGGTGGACGTTTTGACCCGGGGCGTCTGTCCATCTTTGGCGGGTGCGGTCACAACCTGGGTGAAATCTGCACGGCCGGTTTTGACCGTCTTCACGAAATTCTCAAGACTTTCCAGGCCACTGGCCCATGCAGAACCTGAGAATATAGCTATAAAAACAATAGCATTGGATTTGATCATTGATATTTATTCCGCTCGCGCGGGCACCAAAATTTCGCGCTGGCCACTGCTGCTCATCGAGCTCACCAGGCCGGCGTTTTCCATGTCTTCCACCAAGCGGGCTGCCCGGTTGTAGCCAATTTTCAAATGACGCTGCACCAGTGAGATACTGGCCTTGCGGTTCTTCAGCACCACCTCCACCGCCTGGTCGTACATGGGGTCTTTCTCGCCGCCACCATTGCTGCCGTCTGCGCCGGGTTCGCCCTCGCCATCGACCGTGCCCCCCTCCAGAACGCCTTCGATGTAGTTGGGTTCGCCCTGGGATTTCAGGTAACTCACCACGCGGTGCACTTCCTCGTCGCTGACGAAAGCGCCATGCACGCGGATCGGGAAGCCGGTGCCGCTGGCCATGTAGAGCATGTCGCCCATGCCCAACAGGGCTTCTGCACCCATCTGGTCCAGGATGGTGCGGCTGTCTATCTTGGAGCCCACCGAGAATGCAATGCGCGTAGGAATATTGGCCTTGATCAGGCCAGTGATCACGTCCACACTGGGGCGCTGGGTGGCCAGAATCAGGTGAATGCCAGCGGCCCGCGCTTTTTGCGCCAGGCGGGCAATCAACTCTTCGATCTTCTTGCCCACCACCATCATCAGGTCGGCCAACTCATCAATCACCACCACGATGTGCGGCAAACGGTCCAGCGGCTCGGGACTCTCGGGCGTCAGGCTGAAGGGGTTGTAGATGAATTCGCCACGGGCTTTAGCCTCGTCAATTTTGGTGTTGTAGCCTGCCAGATTGCGCACGCCCATTTTGCTCAGCAGCTTGTAGCGGCGCTCCATCTCAGCCACGCACCAGGTCAGGCCATGTGCCGCCTGACGCATGTCGGTGACCACCGGCGCCAGCAAATGCGGAATGCCCTCGTACACCGACATTTCCAGCATCTTGGGATCGATCATCAGCAGGCGCACATCGCGCGCTTCGGCCTTGTAGAGCAGACTCAAGATCATGGCGTTGATACCCACCGACTTGCCCGAACCGGTGGTACCCGCCACCAGCACGTGCGGCATCTTGGCCAGATCGGCCACCACCGGGTTACCGACGATGTCTTTGCCCAGGCCCATGGTGAGCAGCGACTTGGCTTCGTTGTAGATTTGCGAACCCAGAATCTCGGACAGTTTGATGGACTGACGCTTGGCATTGGGCAGTTCCAGAGCCATGTAGTTCTTGCCCGGTATGGTCTCCACCACGCGGATCGACACAAGGCTCAGGGACCGCGCCAGGTCTTTGGCCAGACCCACAATCTGCGAGCCCTTGACACCGGTGGCGGGTTCGATTTCATAGCGCGTGATCACCGGCCCCGGCTGGGCCAGCACCACACGCACTTCGACACCAAAGTCTTTCAGCTTCTTTTCGATCATGCGGCTGGTCATTTCCAGCGTCTCGGGGGCAACAGTCTCCTGGCGCAGCATCGCGCCATCCAGCAAGTCCACCTGGGGCAGCTTGCTGTCGGGCATTTCGGTAAATAACGGCTTCTGCCGCTCCTTGGCGACACGCTCGCTTCGGGGTACATCCACCAGCACAGGTTCAATCATGACCGGCATGGGGTGATGCTCGGCGATATCCTCGCGCTCCTCAATCACGACCTCTTCGCGTTCGCGCGCGGCTTGCTGTCCCATGGCAATGTCCTGTGCCACTTCGCGCTTTTCACGCCGTGATTCAACCTGGAAAAATAGCCAGGCACCCAGGCGCTCCGCCACATGCCCCCAGGAGAAACGAAATACCAGTGCAGCACCCATCACACCCAGCGCAATGGCCACCAGACCAGCGCCCGAAAAACCCAGCCATTTGACGCTCCACGGCCCGACCAGATAACCCAGCACGCCGCCACTGTGCCCCGGCAAGCGGGCCTCCAGGCTGTACAACCTGGACCACTCCAGGCTGGCACTGGCACACAACAACATGATCAGACCGCACCAGAAGGCAGCACGGCCAGTGGCGAACCTGGCGACCAGCGAAGCAGCGGCCTCCCCCTTGGCGCCCAGCATTTCGCGCCCGCGCATCCATTGCGCCAGATTGGATAGCCAGGCACGAATACCAGCCGCCACGCACCACCAGACCGAAAACCCCAGCAGGAAATAGCTGCCATCGGCTAACCAGGCGCCCAAGCGTCCGCCCCGGTTCAACAGTGCAGTGCTGCTGCCAGAAGTTGACCAGGCCGCATCCTGCGGTGAATAGCTCAACAGCGCCAGCAACCAAAAAATCAGCATAACCAGACCGGCCACCAGCACCAGTTCATCAGCAAAACGGCCCCAGCCAGAACGGGCGGGCGAAGAAGCAGAACGGTTGGAATTCAGGGTATCGAGCGAATAAGTCATTTGAGACAAGTAATACCAAGCTTGAGCCCGGGGGAAGAAAGACCGCAGCGGGCTAACGCGGCACAGAACGCCGTTCGGTGATGACCACAGCGCCGCCTTCACGGGTTTCGATGAAGCCGTGGTCTTCGAAATCGCGCATGACACGGCTCACCATTTCACGCGAAGCACCCACCATTTTGGCAATATCCTGGCGCGAAATCTTTTCGCGGATCAGCATTCGTTTTTCACCATCGGGCACAGCGCGGCCCATGAGCACATCGGCCACACGCCCGTAGACACCCAGCAAGGCCAATGACCCGATCTTCTCATCGGCTTTGCGAAGACGCTGAACCAGACCTTTCATCACAGAGTAGGACATGGAGGCGTTCTCTGCCAGGCAACGTGTGAACTCCGCACGCCCCAGCACCAGTACGTCCGTCTGAACCTCGGTTTCCACACTGGCGGAATGGGGATCGTTGTCAATCAGACTCATCTCACCGATGTAATCGCCAGGTTGCAAACTGGCCAGAATCACCTCACGCCCCTTGCGATCCGTGATCACGACGCGGGCTCTGCCCGCCAGGATGATGAAGAGAGAATTTGATTTTTTGCCCTTTTCCACGATCAATTCACCGCGCTTGAACCGACGCTTTTCTACCGCATCCGACAACAATGCGGCCTGTTCCGGTGTCAACAAGGCAAAAAGTGGCACGCGGCGGATCAGATCCAGATTACTCAGCATCGACATTGCATAATCCTCATTTTTCGTGGAAACACCGGCTTCTTACAATTGCGACCAGGCTCGCGAAACCGGGGTAACTTTATCCGGCAAAGCGTTGATATTTAACACTTTGTCCTGAAATGTACACGGCACAGCATATTTTTTCACAAAGGTTTTCACGATGTCCAATACACGACACGCCAAGGTTTTGATTCTAGGCTCCGGCCCCGCCGGCTACACAGCGGCCATTTATGCCGCACGCGCCAACCTCAACCCCTTGTTGATCACAGGTATGGCACAAGGTGGCCAATTGATGACCACCACCGAAGTGGACAACTGGCCCGCCGACGTTCACGGCGTGCAAGGCCCGGACCTGATGCAACGCTTTCTGGAGCACGCAGAACGCTTCAAGACCGAGATCGTGTTTGACCACATCAACGCAGTTGATTTCAGCAAGCGCCCTTTCACACTCAAAGGCGACAGCGGCGAATACACCTGCGATTCACTGATTCTGGCTACCGGCGCATCCGCCAAATACCTGGGGCTGCCGTCGGAGACGGCCTTCATGGGGCGTGGTGTGTCGGGTTGCGCCACCTGCGATGGTTTCTTCTACCGCGACGCCGTTTGCTGCGTGGTGGGCGGAGGCAACACAGCGGTGGAAGAGGCCCTGTATCTGTCCAACATTGCCAGCAAGGTGTATTTGATTCACCGCCGCGACAAATTTAAGGCCGAACCGATCCTGGTGGACAAGCTGATGGACAAGGTAGCTGCAGGCAAAATTGAGCTCAAAACCTTCTTTACGCTGGACGAAGTGCTGGGCGATACCAGCGGCGTCACTGGCGTCCGCCTGAAAAACGTCAACACGGGCAATACGGAAGACCTGATGCTCAAAGGCTGCTTTATCGCCATCGGACACTCACCCAATACCGACATCTTCCAGGGTCAGCTGGAGATGGCAGGTGGCTACATCGTCACGCAAGGCGGTCTGAAGGGCTTTGCCACCCAAACCAGCGTGCCCGGCGTGTTTGCCGCGGGGGACGTGCAGGACCATGTGTACCGCCAGGCCATCACCAGCGCGGGTACCGGCTGCATGGCTGCGCTGGACGCCCAGCGTTTCCTAGAACAGGAATAGCGTTATAATTGCAGGCTTTGCTGATCTTGGCTCGTGAGAGCCCGGGCTCAGCAATGTCCGTCAAGTGACTTGGCGGGGGTTATGTAAAAAGTAACCTGGGGTTACCGCCACCCTTTTACTTGGCGAGGTGAGGCTAGAGCGAGATTGGTTCGGACTGCAAGGCAGACCAGGCTGATCGCCAGTGATAGCCGTTAAAAAGTATCGGAGTGTCCTTATGGCACGCGTATGTGAAGTTACGGGCAAAGGCCCCATGGTTGGGAACAAGGTTTCCCACGCCAACAACAAAACCAAGCGCCGGTTCCTGCCGAACCTGCAATACCGCCGTTTCTGGGTCGAGTCTGAAAACCGTTGGGTTCGCCTGCGGATTTCCAACGCAGGTTTGCGTTTGATCGACAAAAACGGTATTGATTCTGTGCTCGCCGATCTGCGCGCACGTGGCCAAGCTTAAGGAGTAGCACCATGGCAACCAAAGGCGGACGCGAAAAAATCAAGCTGGAATCTACAGCAGGTACTGGTCACTTCTACACCACCAGCAAGAACAAGAAGACCATGCCCGAGAAGATGTTGATCAAGAAATTTGATCCCAAAGCTCGCAAGCATGTCGACTACAAGGAAATGAAACTGAAGTAATTCAGTCTTCTGTAGTCATGAAAAAGCCCGCTTAATGCGGGCTTTTTTGTATCCAAAATACTGATGCCCGCGCCTTGCAGCGCGGGCATTGCCATCAAGGACGGCTCATTTGGCAAGATGTTGGCTGCGAGCTCACATACGAGTCCCATACCACTTCCGAGCGGAAACCGTAGCCGGTCTTTTCAGCATCGTATTTGACACCCTTGCTACCCTGCTTGGCCCAGATGCCCAGGAACAAGGGCGCCTGCAACTGGTGATCTGTTTTCCGCATTTCGATTTCACCCATTGGGCTTTTGTACTTCATGCCTTCCAATGCAAAAGCGACCTGCTTCGCATCGGTGGACTTGGCTTTTTGCATCGCAGCACTCAACATGTTCATGCTGTTCCAGTGCGCTGCGAAAATGAAGTCTTCATCAAACTTTTTCTTGTAGTCCACATAGATTTTTTCCAGTTCTGGCGTAGGTGCGTTGTGACCCCAGTTCCAGATCACACCCACCTTTTCCGCACCCCATGATCCCAACTGTGCCGGTGTACCCGGATTGTTGGCGTTCATTGTGTAGAAATTGATGTTGAGACCGTATTCCTTGGCGGATTTGAACAGCAATGTCAGATCACTGCCCCAGTTCGATGTGATCACCGTGTCGGCGCCGGACGAACGGATCTTGGCAATGTAGGGAGCGAAGTCGCGCACCTGCGCAATCGGTACGAAGTCATCGCCCACAATCTGGATGTCAGGGCGCTTGCGTGCCAGATAGGCCTTGGATGCCTTGGAAACTTGCTGTCCGTGCGTGTACTCCTGATTCAAGAGATAAACCTTCTTGATGTCCGGACGCTTCGTCATGTACGTAGTCAACGCTTCAATCTTCATCTCACTTGACGGGTAGAAGCGGAAGTGCCAAAAATTGCATCGCTCGTTGGTCAGTCCTGGATCCATCGCCGAATAGTTCAGAAAGACCGTGGCCTTGGCAGGCTCGCGTTCAGCCAACTTGGAAATCGCATCGGAGAGCGCAAACGCAACACCCGATCCGCCACCCTGCGTGATGTAGCGAACGCCCTGATCAACAGCCGCCTTCAACACGGTGGTGCTTTCCTGGGGCGAACCTTTGCCATCAAATGCCACGACTTCGAACTTCGGGTCGGTCGGCTTGCTCTTGGCGTTGAGCTGGGTCACCACTTCACGCAACTGATTCAGGGAAGTCTTGCCAGCATTCGCAAACGGACCTGACAGTACTTCAATAAAACCAATTTTGACCACTTCAGCATGCAAGATTGGAACGCTTGCCAGCAGCACAGCACCGGCCAGCAAAGACCGGGAAAGTGACAATTTAAACATGTTTAACTCCGTGAAATCGACGTTGGAAAGGCCTCAAGCTTATATCTTAAGCATGAAGAACGGTGAATGTACTGCACCTATCAAGTGACATGGTGTCACCTTGGAGAAGCACCTATTGACCAATGGGTAAATAATGTACTATGATTTATTGCGCGCTGAAAAAGCTCGTCCGGCAAAGACCAAGGTACTTCGTACACGTAAAGCACTCATCCAAAGGAGACAAACTTGAATCACCGTATTGACAGCCCAACACGTCGTCAGGCGTTAAAAACATTCGCCGGAGGAGGGTCGCTTGCACTGGGCACCTTGGCGTTTCCAGGTCTGGTCCAGGCACAGACAGAACCCATTCGCATTGGATTTCCAGTGCCTCTGACCGGCGCTTTTGCGGCAGAAGCCCAGGCCGTTGTCCGCGGCGCTGAACTCGCCATCAAGGAGTTCAACGATGCTGGCGGCCTCAATGGCCGCAAGGCAGAATTGCTGGTGCGCGATGACAAGCTCAATCCGCAGGAAGCGGCTACCCGAACCATTGAACTGATTGACAAGGACAAAGCCAATTTCATCGTCGGCTCTGTCTCGGCAGCGGTGCAGCTGTCGGTCAACAACGTCACCAAGCAGCGCCAGGTCATTTTCAACTCCATCAGCCAGTCCGACACCATCAACGAGGCCAAGGACTGGAGCCGCTACACCTTCCATGAATGCCTTAACCCCCATATGACGGCGGGCGCAGTGGCGCGCTACGCGATTCCAAAGATGGGCAAGCGGGTTGTCTTCCTGACTGCAGACTATGCCTACGGCCACGAAATGGCACGCGGATTCCAAACCGCAGGCAAGGGCCTGGGCATGGAAGTACTGGCTGACATTCGCCACCCACTGGGAACCACCGATTTCTCCAGCTATTTCCCAAGGATTCTGGCGCTCAAGCCCGACGTGTTGATCGTCTGCAACTTCGGGCGTGACCAGCAGATTGCCTTCAAACAGGCCAATGACTTTGGCATCAAGAAGCAGGTCAAAATCATTGCCCCGCTGCTGATGCACAACGGTCGTATGGTTGACGGGCACAAGGCCTACGAAGGCATCATTGGCGGAACAGGCTACTACTGGGGCATGGAAGCCACGACGCCCTCCTCCAAGCGACTTAACGACGCATTCAAGGCCATGCACAACGGCCTGTACCCCACCGACTATGCGGGCCTGGGTTACGCCGGCGTGCGCAATGTTTTGGCTGCTGCGAAAGCCGCAGGAACAACAGATACGGACAAGGTCATCACGGCTATGCGTGCCATCAAGGGTGATCTGTACAAGGGCAATGTGTACATGCGCGGCTGCGACCATCAGGCGGTGCAGTCGGTGCTCATCGTCGAGTCCAAGGACCGCGCTGTGGCGGCCAACGACCAGGACATCTTCAAAATCGTGGCCATCGAAAATTTCGACGACAGCAAGCTGCGTTCATGCAGCGAGCTGGGACATCGCGCGTAATCGCTTGCCGCAACGCAGCCAGGGCATGTGCCCTGGCTGCGATTTGTTGTCCGCCCCTTCAGTAAAAAAACCATTGGTTCGCACATGGAACTTTCCTTCAATCTCATAGCGCAGCAACTGGTCACAGGACTCGCCCTCGGGTCCATCTATGTCCTGGTCGGCGTTGGCCTGTCGCTTGTCTTCGGACTGCTGACCATCGTCAACTTTGCACATGGCGCATTCTTCATGCTGGGCGCCTATGTAGGCGTCTTCGTATTTGCAAAAACTGGTAATTTCTGGGTCTGTATGGTCGCAGTTCCCCTGATCACGGGGCTTGTTGGCATACTGGTCGAGCGCTTTCTGGTTCGACCTTTGTACGGTCGTGGCATTGACTACCCCTTGTTGCTGACCTTCGGTCTGGCCTACGTGATGATGGACTTGATTCGCATGATGTTTGGTGTACAGGGCGAGCCATTTGAAACACCGGAGGCATTGCAGGGCGCCATAGACATTGGCATTGGCATGTTTCCCCTGTACCGCCTGTTCCTGATCGGCGTCACCTCCGTGGTCCTTCTCGCGTTGTGGCTGTTCCTGGAAAAGACCCGCTTCGGACTCATCGTCCGCGCTGGCGCACGCGATCCTCTGGTGTTGCGCGTACTTGGCATCAACATCTCAACAGTGTGGTTGGCCATCTTTGGCGTGGGCACCGCGATTGCCGGTCTGGCGGGCCTGCTGGCGGCCCCCATGCGCGGTGTGTCACCTGAAATGGGGGTGCCCATCCTGGTGGAAGCGTTTGTGATCACGGTGGTTGGCGGTATGGGTTCTCTGGGTGGGGCGATTGCGGCAGGCCTTCTGGTCGGTGTTGTGGTCAGTTTCACAACCCTGTTCCAGCCAGAGCTGGCCGAATTCTCGATGTTCGCCTTGATGGCTATTACGCTGATATTCAAACCCAACGGCCTGTTTGGTCGCAAAGGCCTGATGAGCTGAATCTACGATGAAAACAAACAACACATCCACAAGACCCTGGCTGGCCTTGCTAGGCAAGCATCCGGCGCTGACCGTGCTGGCGCTGCTGGCGGCCTTCCCGCTGGTATTTCCGTTCCACTCGCTGGCCATCAACATTCTTCTGTTCGGCCTGTTTGCCGCAGGTTACAACCTGACATTCGGCTACACCGGCAAACTCTCGTTCGGCCACGCCGCATTTTTCGGCGGAGGAGCCTACGGTTGCGGCATTCTGATCTCCCAATACGGCGTAGCGTGGCCCCTCGCCCTTGTGTTTGGCGTTGCATTGGCCGGCTTGATTGCCTTGCTGATGGGGATGCTGGCGATACGAACGCGCGGCATCTACTTTGCCATGGTCACACTGGCGTTGGCACAGTGCGTCTATTTCCTGTTCTTCCACGCCACATCAATCACCGGCGGCGACAACGGCTTGCGCGGCGTGAATGTCAACACCGTCCAACTAGGTCTTGTAACCCTTGATTTGCTCAAGCCGCTGGTCAAGTACTACTTCATGCTCTGCTTCGTCGCCATCGCGGTCTGGCTGATCGACCGGCTGCTGAACTCCCCCTTCGGTTCCATTCTGGAAGCGCTGCGCGAAAACGAAAACCGGGCACGCGCCTGTGGCATCAACATTGAGCGCACACGTCTTCTGTCACTGGTCATTTCCGGCATGGTCTGTGGCCTGGCAGGCGCCCTGAATGCCATCAACCTGTCCACCGTATCCATTGACAGTCTCTCGTACCACACCTCCGGTCAAGTCATGATGATGACCCTTCTGGGCGGCATGGGGACCTTCTTCGGGCCGTTCCTCGGTGCAGGCATGTTCCTCGCCATTGAACATATCGTCACAGGCTTCACCGAGCGATGGCAGCTAATCGTCGGTGTCATCTTCATCCTTCTCGTGCTCTTCTTTCCAAAAGGGATCTGGGGAACCGTACTGGCGTGGTACAAAAAATGAGCAATACATCCATACTCAGCACCCGCAATGTCACCAAAAAATTTGGCGGCTTTACGGCCAACAAGGACATCAGCGTTGACTTTCACCGGGGCAAGCTGACCGCCATCATTGGCCCCAATGGCGCAGGAAAATCAACATTTTTCAACATGGTGTCAGGCGGCTTCATGCCCACTTCGGGCGAGATTCTGTTTGACGGCAAGAGCGTTGTTGGCCTGAAGCAGCACGAGTTTGCCAAGGTTGGAATTTCCAAGTCATTCCAGATCACCAATCTTTTCCCCGCGCTGAGCGTGCTGGAGAATGTGCGGGTTGCCGTGCAGTCACTGCACAGTGTCTACAACATCTGGACACCCCGCAGCAAACATGTGGAGTGGGTGGAGCAGGCCGAGGCTTTGTTGGAGCTTGTGGGCTTGCAGGACCGGCGGCATGATCAGGCGGCGAACCTGGCGCATGGCGAGCAGCGCAGCCTGGAAATTGCAGTCGCACTGGCGTGCGATCCCAAACTACTCCTGCTTGACGAACCGACCGCCGGCATGAGTCCGGAAGAAACCCGGGTCATCATGAACCTGATCCTCAAGCTGCTGGAGCATCGCACCATCGGCCTGGTCGAACACAAAATGAAATTGATCATGGGGGTGAGTGACAGCATCATCGTGCTGCACCAGGGGCAACTGCTGGTACAGGGAACACCGGACGAAATCAGGTCCAACGAAGAAGTCAAACGGGTATATCTGGGCAAGGGGAATCACTGATGGAACGCAAACCAATTTTGGCGGTTGAAGAACTCAACGCGTGGTATGGCCGAAGCCATATTCTGCAAGGCGTCAGCTTCCACGTGATGCCTGGGGAGGTCGTCTCACTGATCGGTCGCAACGGTGCCGGCAAGACGACTTCCATGAAAAGCATCATGGGGCTGTTGGACCGGACCACGGGTCATGTCGAGTTCAATGGCGTCAGTCTGCTTGAGAAGCAGGCCCACGAGCGCTTTCAGCACGGCCTGGCTTTTGTCTTCGAAGAACGACGAATCGTACCGGGCTTGAGCGTCATGGAGAACATCGAACTCGGCGTGATGGCTTCACCGGAAGGTCGCAAGCGAACCAAAGAAGTCGTTGAAGAAATTGCGGAAACATTCCCACGCCTCAAAGAACGGCTGACTCAGGAAGCCGTCACGATGTCAGGAGGAGAACAGCAGATGCTGGCCATCGCCCGGGCCATGGCAGCACGGCCCCAAATGATTATGCTGGATGAGCCGAGCGAAGGCATTATGCCCAAGCTGGTGGATGAGATGTTTGAGTACTTCGAGGTGCTCAAAAAACAGGGCGTGACGATTTTACTGGTGGAGCAAAGTGTCGAACATGCACTCAGCATTTCGGACCGGGCCTACATCATGGATCAGGGCGAGATCGTTCACGAAGCGCCGGCCAAAGACTTGCTGAACGATGCGGCCATTCAAGAGCGTTACTGCTCGGTCTGAACGGCACAAACAAGCTCAGACCCTGCCGGCAGGCAGGGTCTGCCCCGATCTAGGGCGCAGGGACGTATTGCGCAATGCCGTTGCCAAAGGACCAGTCTTCCTTGCGCACTTCCACCAGGTTGATGATCAGATCCTTGGGGTTGAACCCGACAGCCTCAGCTATGCCGGATGCCATGGCCTTGTAGAGCGCTTGTTTCAGTTCAACCGTGCGTCCGGCATTGAGATGGATCTGGATGAAAATGATGTCTGTCTCATGCGCAATCTCCAGATACAGCGGCGGAAATACCAAATCCCCGACATTGTGCTCCGTGATGATCTGAAACTTGTCAGCCACTGGCACACCAATGGTGGCAACCATCGCGTCGTGTACGGCATCGCTTAGCTTTCGATGAAATTCAGCATCCTTGCCAGCGTGAAGATCAATTTTTACCAATGGCATTTTTTCTCCTGTTTAGATTGTGCCAATCGCACGTAGAATTTTTTCCGGCGTAATCGGCTGAGCCGTTACCCGCGCTTTGAAGGGGCGAAGTGCGTCATTGATGGCATTCATGACGGCCGCCGGTGCACCCGCAGTACCCGCTTCACCGGCACCTTTGGCGCCCAGCTCTGAAGTCTTCGTTGGTGTTTGCACATGGCCAATCTCGATATCCGGCATTTCGGACGCCATGGGCACCAGGTAGTCCGCCATGCTGCCATTGCGCAGCAAGGCACTGTCGTCATACAAACATTCTTCCAGCAAGGCACCACCAATCCCCTGCACGATGGCACCACGCATTTGCTCGTCAACCAGCAAGGGATTGATGATGCGGCCGCAATCCTCCACCGCCCAGTGCTTGAGCAACTTGACGAATCCAGTTTCGATGTCGACCTCAACATACGAGGCCTGCACGCCATTGGTGAAAACGAATGGCAATTCGCGCTGCGCATAAGTCCGCGTCACCACCAGTTCAGGCAACGCCCCGGCGGGCAAGGTGTCGGGTCGAAAGTAGGCAATCCGACCCAACTCAGACACGTCTATCAACGCATCACCGGTTTGCACCTCCACCACATGGCCGTCACGGATGTCAATTTGCGTCAATTCCTTGTCCAGAACGATGGACGCCATCTTGCGCAGATTTTCCCGCAAGGCCCTACCGGCCTGCAGCACAGCTTCACCACCGATACCCGCACCACGTGAAGCCCAGGTCCCACCCCCATAGGGCGTCACCTCGGTGTCACCCGTGATGACCTTGACGCGACTCATGGGCACGCCAACGGCGTCGGCAGTAATTTGCGCAAAAATGGTCTCTGTACCCTGCCCTTGTTCACCGACGCCGACCAGGCAGGTGACGACACCCGTGGGATCAAGTCGAACTGTGGCGCCATCCTGGGCCGCAATGCGCGCACCGCCCACTCCATAAAATGCAGCACCGGGATTGGTTAGCTCCACCAGTACGGCCAGACCGATACCACGGTAAATGCCCTTGCTCAGCAGAGCCTGCTGCTCGCGACGCAAGGCGGGATAGTCCATCATCTGCTCCAGCTGAGCCAGGCATTGCTCGTGCGACAGCTTCTCCAGCTTGATTCCGGAGGCACCGGTGCAGGGGTAAGCATCATCGCGCATCACGTTGAGCTTGCGCATCTGGAGCGAATCGATGCCGAGCCTCTGCGCAGCGAGTTCCACAATGCCCTCCGTGACGGCGCAGGCAATCGGATGCCCTACGCCACGGTATTGGCTGGTAGGAGCCTTGTTTTGCAGAACCACTTTCAGATGGCCCCGGTATTCCTTGTGCCTGTAGGGGCCGCCAGTGATGTTCAGAACCTGATTGCCTTCAATGGCACTGGTGCGCGGATACACCGAGTAGGGCCCTACCCCGGTCAAGTCATCAATCTCAAACGCAAGAATCTCCCCATCCATGTTGGCGGCCAATCGCGCCCGTACGAGGTGCTCGCGTGCATGAATATCGCTGACAAAAGACTCCAGTCTGTCCGCAACGAACTTGACTGGCCGCTTCAGGATGATGGACAAGGCTACCGTAGCAAAGTCATCTGGATAGGAATGAACCTTGATGCCAAACGAACCACCGACGTCCTTGCAGATGACACGTACGGCACTTTCCGGCAATGAAAAATGCCGGGCGTACAGATCCTGCATCATGTGCGGCGCCTGGTGCGACTGGTAGACGGTCAACTTCTGCTCTGCCGGATTGAAGTCGGCCAACACGGATCGCGTTTCCATGGTCACGCCGGTGTGCCGGCCAAATCGATAGGTCTCTTCAACCACACAGTCAGCGTTGGCGAACGCCTCATCGACCGCGCCGGTATCGATTGTCTTGCTGAAGCAAAGGTTGTCGCCCAGCTCCGGATGAATCACCGGCGTCCGGGCATCCAGTGCCGTCTCCATGTTTGCGACGACCGGCAGTGGCTGCCAGTCAACGGAAATGGCCTGCAGCGCGTCTTCTGCCTGCTGTCGCGACTCCGCAACAACCGCCAGAACCGGCTCGCCCTGCCAGCACACCCGCTCCATGGCCAGCGGATATTGTGTGGCGGATTTCATTCCAACCAGATGGGTCAGGGTCGCGACCCACGGGCTGCACACCTCGGCAATCTTCTTGCCATCGACCACCGCAATCACCCCGGGCATGCCACGGGCGACTTCCGCGTCGATCTTGCCTATGCGTGCATGTGCCATGGGGCTGCGCAGGTAGACCACATGCGCCAGTCGGGCCAGCACAATGTCATCCACATAAGTACCACGTCCTTCGAGATGCCGTTTGGCGTTCGGGCGTGACACTCGCGCACCAATGTAGGCGCTATGCGCATCGGAATCATTGCTCAGCTTGGCGATTCCCTGGTCTGAAACAGTTCCCATTTTCCCGATCCTTATTCTTGTGGTACGGACTGGCGACGGGCTTCAAGCACCTCGCAGACGGCGTCAACGATCGACTGATAGCCGGTGCAACGACAGTAGTTGCCCGACATGTATTCCCGCACCTCGTCACGGGTCGCCTGCGGCTTTTCTGCCAGCAAAGAGGAGGCCGTCAGCAACATGCCGGACGTGCAAAAGCCGCACTGCAAGGCGTTGTGGGCATGAAAGGCCGCCTGCAAGTCGGTCAGATCGCCCCGGTCGCTGGCACCGTCGATAGTCTCCACATCCTGCCCGTCGGCCTGGACCGCCAATACCAGACAGCCTCGCACAATATCGCCATCCAGACGGACCGTACATGCGCCACAGACACCGTGCTCGCAAGCTGTACGGGCGCTCTTGAGGCCAAGTTCATCGCGAATAAAGTCGATCAGGTGTGTACGGGGTTCAACGTGTCGCGTCTGGTCCGTCCCGTTGACGCAAATGGTGACCTGTTTTTTTTCAACCATGGGTATCTCCAAAAGCTGCGAAGTGCCTGTTCATGCTGTCAGCTTCGCAAGGGTCCTGTTCAACAGAACATTGGCCAGGTGCAGTTTCATCTCTGCTGAGTTGTAGAGGTCGGCAGCAGGTGCCAGTTCACCCGCAAGGGCTTTTCGGGCTGCAACCAGCAGTTCCGGACCAAGCGGCTGGCCCTCCAGCGCGCGCTCCACCGCTCTGGCACGGACGGGAATATTTCCGGCGCCCAAAAATACCAGTCTCAGGTTGCTCAAGGTCTTGCCCGAAGCCTGGGCCACAGCAGCCAACCCAACGATGGCATAGTCGCCATGACGACGCGCGAGCTCCTCAAAGGCACACACGGTCGTCGACGGCTGCAACGGGAATTCACATGCCACGATCAACTCATCAGAGGCCATGTCGGTCGTATACAAGTCCTGAAAGAAGTCGCCGGCGTTCACACGGCGCAAACCGCGCTGGCTGGCCATGACAATGACCGCATCCAATGCCACGGCGCAGCAAGGCCACTCTGCAGCAGGATCCGCGAATGCAATCGACCCACCCAGCGTACCTTTGTTTCGAATGGCCTTGTGTGCGACGTGCGGCGCCGTCATCGCCAACAGCGGCATATGCGCTGCAATGAGATGCGACTCCTCAATTTCGCTGTGACGCGTCATCGCACCGATTCGCACGCAGTTCTCTTGCACCGAGATCCCACTCAGACCACGCACGCCGTTGATGTCAATCAGCAGCTTGGGCTCGGACAAACGCATGTTCAGAGTTGCGAGCAGGGTTTGCCCACCCGCAATGATCCTGGCGGTATCTCCATGCTCCTGCAGCAGGGAGAAGACCTCGCTCAGCGTGCTTGGTTTCACATAGTCAAATGAAGGGGCTTTCAAGATCGCTCCATGGTTCCGTTATCGCGAGGGTTGGTCAGTAAGCCGCGTGGCTCGGCTATTCCTGCTAGCGCAGCCAATGGCTCAGCAGCAAGGCAAATGCAGCACCAAAGCTGAACCAGAACGCACGGTACAACTCCGGCGCAAAGCCACCCGGGAAAGCTTGATTGCTGCCGGGCGCGCCAGTCAAAGCCGGTCCCACGGAGATTGGATACACCGCTCCTGCGGGCACAGCCGCAGTAGCACCCGCTTCGAGGGTTCCACCCGTGAGGGCACTGTCAAAGGCGGCAAAAAACTCGTCGGCCATCTTTTTCGCAGAGGAGTCAATAAGGCGACCGCCGATCTGGCCCAACTTTCCACCGACTGAGGCCTCCACCGAATAGCTCAGTTTTGTGCCTGATCCCTCATCGGTCAACACCACCCCTGAGCGCCCCTTGGCAAAGCCGGCAGCGCCACCAGACCCCTCGAATGTCAAAGTGCAACTGGATGGCACGGTGACGTCGGTCATGAATATCTTGCCTGCGAACCGTGCTCGCACAGGCCCGATTTTCATCGCGACCCGGGTGTGGGTCTCCGTGTCGGAAACCTTTTTGACTTCCTCGCAACCGGGGATGCAGCGCGACAGGATGGCCGGGTCATTCAGTGCGTCCCATACCTGTTGACGAGGTGCACGAACAATTTGCTCTCCATTCAGTTCCATGGTTTTTTTCCTATTTCAGATAACTTCATGCCGATTTGCCGAACTGGATGCCATCGGGTCTGGCACTCACATTTACAGGCGCATGCATCATTATTTACCCGTTGGTCAATTAAGTCAAATATTTCGTGTGTAGGCATAGAAAATTTCCAGGCTGCGGTAACATGATGCGATAGCGCCAAACCCCACTCTTCGTCTTTCAGGCGCTCCTGCAAAGCGTCACCCCAAACCCCCATGTCAACCAGAAATACGAAAGCATCGGTCGCCACGACATCAGCAAAACCGGTGAAAACGCGACAACGATTCAGCACGGCCGAGCGGGAGCAACAAATATTGGCTGGGGCCATCAAATTTTTTTCCGAGCGGGGCCTTGAAGGACAAACACGCGACCTGGCCAAGGAAATTGGCATCACGCATCCCCTGCTGTACCACTACTTTCCAACCAAGCAAGCGCTTATCGAGCGGGTGTACCAGGAGGTCTACCTTGGCCGCTGGAAACAGGAATGGGAGGACTGGCTGGACGACGCGTCGGCAGGATTGGAAGAAAAGCTGACACGCTTCTATCTGGATTACGCGGCGACCATCCTGACGCCGGAATGGGTCAGGATTTTTGTTTTTTCGGGGTTGGCGGATGGCTCCATTCCGGAGCAGTACCTGGGCTTGTTGAAGAAGAAGCTTTTCCCCCGCATCCTGCGTGAAACCCGTCGCCATCTCGGTCTGCCGGAAAAGGGGCCCGTGAGCGAGCGGGAATATGAATTCATGTGGGGTCTTCACGGGGGCATTTTCTACATCGGCATTCGACAGTGGGTGTATAACCAACCCGGACCGACAGACCTCAATCAAATCGTGATTGATCGTGTCCAGTCCTTCATCGCCTCTGCCGACGTTCTTTTTGGCAAACGGACCCGCTGATCGCCGTCAGGCCGGCGTGCATGCCAGATGGAGTTGCCCCGCGGCAAGGTCATCCGGATGGGCGTAGTTCAACTCAATCGTGACACCGTCGGGGTCTTCAATGAAGATCTGGTGCAGCGCCATATTGGGAACCTTGCGCTCCCTGAAGTCGATCTTTTGCCGTCTCATTTCGGTGTACATGGCAGTGATGTCGCAAGCCACGAACGCAATATGATCCAGCGCGCCGCTTCCCACGGCCTGTGAAGCGGGCTTCTCTCCGAGGTAGTCGCTTAGTCCGGCACTGTCATTGGGATCGATGCCGACGATATGCACGACGCTGCCCCCCGTGATTTCGCCGTCCGCTGCAACGCGGTACAACCAGGCACCAGGGAAATTGAACGCCGGTCGGGCTCCGCGTCGAAAACCCAGTGTACGCTCGTAGAACATGACCGCTCGATCAACGTTGGCGGTGCGAACCGAGTAATGGTCCAGACTTTCGATTGGCATGATATTCCCAGCTTTCTGGTGTTGATTGCAATACTTGTTTACCACACGGTCAATAGTATAAGGCAAGCAAATAACGGATGCACCATGGCGACACACAGGCACCCAAATGCTCGGTAGGATGTTGTTCAAATTCTTAGCAACCCATTCCATCCCATGATCAACCCACTCGACACCGAATTTGGCACCATCACCGACCTGATCCGCGAACACGCGCTCAACTCACCGCACCAGCGCGCCCTGGTGCAGGGCGAGCGCAGCCTTGACTATGCGGGACTGGATGCCTTGATGGACCAAGTTGCATGCGCACTGCAGCGCGACGGCTTTAAGGCGGGCGATGCCATCGCGATATGCGCGGGTATGTCGATTGAATACGCCGCCGTCTTCCTGGCGGCATTGCGCATCGGGGTGGTTGTGGCACCGCTTGCACCGGGCTCGGGCGCAAGCAGCCTGCAACGCATGGTCTCAGATGCGCAAGCTCGACTGGTATTTACCGACACACTGGGTGCCGAGTCGCTGGGAGCTTGCGGTCCCGATGCCATAGCGCGTATCGCGCTGGATGGCAGTTCGGTGGGTCGCCCCCTTGAGGGCTGGCTGGCCCAAGCCGGGCAAAAGCCGTCACCGGTCGTCGTGCAGGCGGGATGGCCGTTCAACATCATCTACTCGTCAGGAACGACGGGTGATCCCAAAGGCATCGTGCAGTCACACGGCATGCGCTGGTCCCATGTGCGGCGCGGTGCGGCCTACAACTATGGATCGGAAACTGTCACCATCCTGTCCACCCCTCTCTACTCCAACACGACGCTGGTGGTCTTTTTCCCAACCCTCAGTTTTGGCGGCACGGTGGTGCTCATGCCCAAGTTCGACGCACTGGGTTACCTGAAATTGGCCCAAACCCACCACGCCACGCACACCATGCTGGTCCCCGTCCAGTACCAGCGTCTGATGTCGCACCCTGACTTTGACCAGTTTGACCTGTCCAGCTTCCAGGTGAAGTTCTCCACCAGCGCCCCCTTCGGCGCCGCGATCAAAGCCGATGTGCTCAAGCGATGGCCCGGGGCCCTGGTGGAGTTTTACGGAATGACGGAGGGCGGTGGCACCTGCATCCTGGAGGCCCACGCCCATCCCGATAAATTGCACACAGTGGGACGGGCAGCTGAGGGGCATGACATTCGCCTGATTGACGACAACGGCGTAGAAGTCGGTATTGGCGAAGCCGGTGAGGTTGTGGGCAACTCGGGGGGCATGATGACTGGCTACCACCGCCAACCGGACAAAACCCGTGAGGCCGAGTGGTTTGACCCGCAAGGCAAGCGATTTATCCGCACGGGTGACATCGGCCGTTTCGACACCGACGGTTTCCTGACCCTTTTTGACCGCAAAAAGGACATGTTGATCTCTGGGGGCTTCAACGTTTACCCGAGTGATCTGGAAGCGGTTTTGCGCCAACATCCCG
Organism: Rhodoferax sp.; assembly: GCF_018780565.1. Taxonomy (GTDB): domain Bacteria; phylum Pseudomonadota; class Gammaproteobacteria; order Burkholderiales; family Burkholderiaceae_C; genus Rhodoferax. Next base: position 627,504 of record NZ_JADMJN010000002.1, on the reverse strand, counting down.
CCGTATTCGAAGCGGCAGTGGTCGGTGTCCCGTCAGTGCAATGGGGTGAAACGCCAGTGGCCTTTGTGGTTCTTCACCCGGGGAAATCGGTGCCGGCGACCGAGTTGCTGGCGTGGGCGAATGAGCAAGTTGGCAAGACCCAACGCCTGAGCAGCGTGCAGTATCTCGATGAATTGCCACGCAGTGCGATTGGCAAGGTCCTCAAGCGTGAGTTGCGCGCCGCATACACCAGCGCATAAGCACCGGATGAGGGCGGAAGGGGGTGGGAGTCGAACCCACCAGGCGCGCTAAGCGCGCCTCGCCGGATTTGAAGTCCGGGCGCTCCACCGGGATGCAATCCCCTTCCGTATTTGACTGACTGGGGAATTCATCATACCGGACAAAGATCCACAAACTGGTGCGCTCATGCCTGCATGAACCGACGCTCGCCAACCAGTTGGGTAATGCCGGCACGATCGAGAAACTCCAGTACCTGTATGGTCAGATTTCGGCCAATACCTGAACGATCCCGGTACTGGGCCGCATCAAACTTGCCATCCACCGATTCCGTGGCGAGCACTTGCGCCAGCTGTCCCAATGTCGAAACTGTTTTGGGCAAAAAAAACCGATTCTTGGCGATCCGCACCAAATGCCCCAGAGCGCTCACGCGTTGAAGGAACTCCAGCAGCAGTGGCAACTCCATACCGAGCGCTGCGGCGAGTTCACCCACAATGGGTGGACGCAATCCGCCAGCTTGCAACAAAACTGAAACTTTCTCCAGAAGCTCCGCATTTTGCGCACTCAAGGAGGCGCGATGCCCAGGCAGGCGCAGGCTCATGCCTTCGCGCACAACGCGGCCATCCGCCAGCAAGGATTTGACTGCGGCACGCAAAACCGTGAAGCCCGTTTGCACGGCACACAATTTCCAAAGCGCAGTCTCGGTCAGACCCAGACTCTCCGGCTGCGCTGTATGCCATTCGCCCAAGGTTGTGTGCAAGGCGTCCTGCAGAACGTCCCACTGTACCAGTGTCAACGCCACCAGACCAGTGCCATCTGCCACCACCTTGATTGGCAAAGTTCGCTGCAAGGCATCCATTTCATCTGACGTCAGATTCCATGCCTGCGCAAATCGAGTCAGATTCACACCCAGCGACCCGCTATCCAACAAGGCCATCAAACTGGAAGAGGCAACGGGAATCTCCATCGCAAGCAGGTGCGCAAGGCGCTCTGGCCGGGAGCGACCGCGCGTTGGACCAAAGGAGTCCAGCACCATGCCACCTGCAATGGTGCGCTGCGCTGACTGGTCCCGCACGATGAAGCGATCAGCACGCCATGCGCCGATGAGCTCTTCAAACACCAACTGCGCCAAGCCACTAGTTCCTGGCGCAATTGAGCGTGCACCAAGAATGGCAACGCGTGCGCTCAGGGCCGCAGCACCGATATGCAGGTGCACGGAAGTCCAGTGTGCCAGGGGCCGCGACTCGGAACCCAGTACGCTGAGCCTCACATCGAGTCGCGCAGTTGGCACATGGGCTGGGGGCGCCACAATCCAGTCACCCCGGGCCACGTCCGAACGCTGGAGACCGATACCAACCAGATTAAGTGCGCAGCGCTGTCCTGCACAAGCCGACTCGGCCACCCGATTTTGAGCGTGGACACTGCGAACCCGCACCGAAATTCCATGCGGCGACACAATGAGCTGATCCCCAACACGCGCGACACCGGATACAACAGCGCCGGTCACCACCAGACCTGCGCCGTCTTTTGTGAAACAGCGATCCACTGCAAGACGAAAATTTCCACCGACCAAATGGGCCTGTCGGGCCCGCTGAACCTCCATCAGGTACGCGCGCAAAGCAGGCACCCCTTCGCCACTGGGAAGGGCCATGGGGAAAACCGGAGCATCCCGAAGTCCGCTTGTCGCCAGCAAAGCAGCGACCTCCCGTTGCACCTCGTCCAGTCGATGCGGCGAGACTCGGTCGACCTTGGTGATAGCCACCGCACCATGGTTCAATCCGAGCAAATCAAGAATGGCCAGGTGCTCGCGTGTCTGGGGCATAGGCCCATCATCGGCCGCGATCACCAGCAGTGCAAAGTCGACGGCGGCCACACCGGCCAGCATATTGCGCACAAATCGCTCATGCCCGGGCACATCGACAAAACCCATTGGTGAAGCGCCGCCAAAATCCGCATAGGCAAAGCCCAGGTCAATCGACATGCCGCGCCGCTTTTCTTCTGGCAGACGATCCGTATCAGCGCCAGTCAGCGCTTTGACCAAGGTTGTTTTTCCATGATCAACATGGCCTGCAGTGGCGACGATCATGCAAGAGGCAAGGTGAACATACCAAGAAAACCGGCTTCGTCCTCCAGACAACGCAAGTCGAGCAGAAAGACACCGTCTGCAATTCGTCCAATCACCGGCGTGCCAAGGTTACGAAAATGGGCCGCCAACTGATCAAGGGCACGCCCGGATGCACGCTTGGCACCCACTGGTGTGATACTGAGCGCACAACTCGGGAGCAAATCAACAGGCAACGATCCACTGCCAATCTGGCTTTGTACCGCGACAACCGACACATGTGCGCGCTCACCCAACCATTTTGCAAGCACAGGCTCCAGGCGACGAGCCATGGCGTCAATTTCCACCTGCGGGCGGGCCAACAAACGTAGAGTGGGTATGTGCTGGACCAAACGTTGCGGATCGGCATATAGACGCAGAACCTCGCCCAGCGCAGCGATCGTCAACTTGTCGCAGCGCATCGCACGCTTCATTGGATTCTTCTTGATTGCCGCTACCAGATCCGACCGCCCCACGATGATGCCCGCCTGTGGACCGCCCAGCAATTTGTCGCCACTGAACGTGACGAGATCAGCGCCTTCGGACAATGTTTCCATCGGCGTTGGTTCATGCGGCAAACCGAAGCGCGCGAGATCCACCAGGGTGCCGCTGCCAAGATCAACCACGAAAGGCAAACCCTGTGCCTTGCACAGGAGACCCAGTTCACGGGCATCCGCTTCTGCTGTAAACCCCTGAATGCTGTAGTTGCTGGCATGTACCTTCAACACCAGCGCCGTCTTTGCAACGATTGCCTGTGAAAAATCACGCAGATGCGTGCGGTTGGTCGTGCCAACTTCGCGCAACTTGCAGCCGGCGCGCGCCATGATATCGGGCAGACGAAATGCACCACCAATCTCAATCAGTTCACCACGGGAGACGATAACTTCCTTGCGCAGGGCCAGGCTATTGAGGGTCAGCAATACGGCTGCGGCATTGTTGTTGACCACAGTTGCCGCTTCGGCGCCGGTGAGACGGCACAACCACTCCTCCACATGGACATCGCGGTCGCCGCGCTTGCCGGTGGCCAGATCGAATTCAAGGTTGGACGCGCCCGAGGCAACCCGCACCATGGCTTCAATCGCTTGTGGTGGCAGCGGTGCACGACCCAGATTGGTATGCAGGACGGTACCGGTCAAGTTGAAAACCTTACGCAGTGACGGGGCTACAAGCGCTGTTACCCGCGCATCGACGCTGTGCACAAGGGATACCTCGGAAAATTCCGCCGATTGCCCACGCACGGAAGCCAATTCATCACGGACGGCCTGCACCACCAAGGCACGGCCATGGGCATCGATCAGTGCAGCAACGGCTGGCCAGCCGAGCACTCGATCGACGGCGGGCAAACGCATAAGGCTGTGGCCCTGCGCTGCGATCATGCCGCCCTCCATTGGCGGCACGCGCTCGGATCAAGCCGCAGTAATTGAGCGGATGATCTGCTCCATCGATTCATCTGCCAGCGTACGCAGCTCATCATCCGTACGATCCTGGATAGGATGGCGCACGAACACCAGCGCTGGATCAATACCCAGCACCTTGGATTGCAAAGCGGCTGCCTGCACGAATTCAGTGGATGCAATACCGACTCCCGGAATGCCTCGACCTTCGAGATCTGCAATGTCATGCATACAGCACGACGTACAGGACCCTCAGTCAGCCAAACCTTCAATCACTACATTGCATTCGGCAGCGATCTGCTGCTTCAGCGGAATCGGCGCGACACGTGTAAAGGTCGGCTTGCGATAACGTTTCACGCTGATGCCGCGGGCAGCAAGCTGCTCAGCGATGCGATCCAGAAACACATTGCCACGCGCTTTTGAAATATCCAGAATGCCGACGATCAGGCCATTGAGCGCCACCGGGCGCGCCTGCAGGGCACGCACCGCTGACGCCCGCTCCGCCGTCGGATCGAGAAGAATATGGGACAGACTCACGTTGTGATCTCCTTGGAAACTGGGGTAGAACCGGTAAGACCCGAAGCGGCCCATCCAGCAATGACGGCCGAAAACAGACCGGCAGTACCACCGGCCCGAACGATAAGTAGGCCACCAGGACGAAATTTTGGCACAGAGGTACCCGCAAAGCTGGCCGGAAGCCCTTCAGCGATGCCGCCGGCACCCACAATCATTTCGTCACCGGGCAACAGCAGCAAACTTTCAAGCTCTTGGCGCAGACGCGCCTTTGACCAACCGGCATCAATGAACACACGACTGTGTTCCGGCGACACCACAAGCAGCGCGTCGCCAGCCATGGCCAGCTTGGGATGATCGACCGCGCGCAGGCACAGCGCAAAGCTGCGCGCAAGAGACTCAGGTGTACGGGATTTTTGATCGACGATGCCTTGCACACCTTCGGCGGCAAAGAGCGTCACCGTGGATGCAGCAGGCGAAAAACCACGCTCAACAGCAAGTGATTCCCACGGGCTGTCTTGCGCCTCGGCAAAACAGAAACTGTATTTCCCGGGCGTCCCCAGTGCGGCCCGGTCCAACTCACCCGGGCGACCGCCACCAATGTTGCGAATGACCAATTGAAGAGCGCGCCCGATGGACGCATTGGCGCGATTACCTTGTCCCAGCGCGTTGACGCCGGAATTCATTCCAACAGCCTTTGCCATTGGCCCGTTGACAATCACCAGCGGCCCACAAAACATGGTGGTGCACAACACACCATGCATGCCGAATTCATCAATCAGCGCGGCCTCGACAGCAGCCAGCACAATCGGCATGTACTCCGGCTTGCAGCCAGCCATGACCGCGTTGATTGCCACCTTCTCCACCGTACAGGGGGCCAGATCAGGCGGCATCATGCCGAGCAATTCATCAGCTTGCCGCGTGGTACCGGCCAGCATCCGCAGCACGCGTGCCTGAGTCGGCGGTACCACTGGCAAGCCATCCGTCCAGCCCCGCTCAAAACAGGCTTCCATCAAATCTTCACCCTCGCCAAGTTCGACTTGACGCGATGAAAATTTGACTTTGCCGAAGCGGATTTCCAACTCTTCTGCGGTCCCTGGGTCCAATGTTTTGGAACCACAACCTGGACGCAGCTCGGGCAGACTGCGGCCCAGCTCCGGATGGCCGGAAATACGCTGCCAGTCCCCGCGATGCCAGCCGTAGGTGCGTTCAACTTCCTGCCCTGCTTCAACCCGGATCAAAGTAGGAACAATCTCTGTATTCAGACGGTAGGAATGCTCAAGGGTTTCATCGAAGATGGCGTTTACGACGCCAGCGGCGTAGGCCGGGTCATCCTGGATGTAAACCGTCAGTGGCTTGGCTCCCTGGGCCAGCTCGCGGACAAGTGGCTCGACCAGAATGCAAGTGGGACACTCGCGCTTGGCGATGATGATCAGGCCATCGGGTAAAGGATGCATGGTTTCCATTCGCGATGTGCTTGTCTCTTCTGCTATTCAGGCCGCAGTAGCGGCGGGGGCTGACATGTTAGCACCGCGTTCGATCACAAACTCGGCATCCACCAGGCTGCGGGAATGGTTCAAATCAGATTGCGAAATCAGAACCGACAGCTGGCCGCCGCGCAAGCCACCAATGACCTCACCCAAACGCATGGACAAAGCCGGAGCGACGCCTTCAAATGGCTCGTCCAGCAGGAGCAGTCTCGTGCCAATGGCAAGCGCCCGTGCCAAGGCCACCAGCTTTTGCTGGCCGCCAGACAGCAGCAGAGCGCGGCGCTCGCGCATGGCCTTGAGTTCAGGCAAGACCCCATAAACGAACTCCAGGCGCTCCGTCGGCTTGAGCTTGGCCGTAGCCCATACCGGCACCAGAATGTTTTCCTCCACCGTCAACTCAGGTGTCAATCCACGATCCTCCGGCATGTACCCAATGCCATGTTCAGCCCGTGCATGACGCGTCATGGCTGCGAGATCCATGCCGTCGAAAACAATCCGCCCCTGAGAAGGCGTCAGGTGGCCCATGACCGAGCGCATCAGCGTGGTCTTGCCAGCGCCATTGCGCCCGACCAGGCCGACCATCGTGCCATCGGCAACCGTCAAAGACAAGCCGCGCAGCACTTGCACCGACTCGATCGCAACATGAATTGATTCAATACTCAGCATGGGTCATTCCTGTCGCAAGGTGCCGGTTACATAACGGCGAACGTCATCGGTTGCAAGCGCCTTCTGCGGCACATCATCAGCGATGATGCGGCCACTGTAAAAGGCGAGCACCCGCTCGGAATAGCGTTCGATGATGTCCATATCGTGTTCGACAAAAAGGACTGTGACCGGTTCACCGCCCAGTGCAGTCATGATCGTGTCCATCATCGGAAACTTCTCTTCAGCCGAGACACCGCTGGTGGGTTCATCGAGCAGCAGCAGCTTGGGGCTTCCCGTCATGGACATGGCGATATCGAGCAACTTGCGAACACCGCCCGGGAGTTCAGCGACTCGGCGCTGGCGGTAATCGGCCAGCTTGAAGCGCTGCAGCAAGTCGTCGGCACGAACTATGGCATCGGGCCGGTGGGCCGGTTGCCAAAACGACAAACGATTGCCGTGGCAGGCAGTCGCTACCAGCATGTTGTCAATCACTGTCAACTCGGGAAACAGCTGCGGGATCTGGAAAGAGCGGGCCACGCCGAGCCGGGTGATCGCACGCGGTGACATCTGGGTAATGTCAGTGCCGTCCAGCACGATGCTGCCGGCATCCGGCTTGAGATACCCGGTGATCATGTTGACAAATGTGGTCTTGCCGGCGCCATTGCTGCCGATCAGGCTGACCCGCTGTCCACGGGCAACTGTCACATTGATGTCACTGGCCGCGATGACCGCACCAAAACGCTTTTCGATGCCGCAAGCGCTCAGCATCATTGAATCCCCTGAATGGGCAACTTGGGCATTCATTTCTTTTCCCCTTCATCCGACCACCAGCCGCGATCAACCCAGAGCGAGCCTATACCCCGCGGGAGAAAGCGGATCACCAGCAACAGGAAAAGACCCAGCGCCAGTTGCCAGGTATTGGGGAAATACAGGCTGGAAAAGGAGCGCACGACCTCCAGCACGGTGGACGCAACGAACACCGCGAGCACGCTCTGCCAACCACCCAGTATGGCCACAAAAACAAATTCACCTGAGCTGGTCCAATAGGAAAAATTGGGATCAATGTGCCCAAGCGACATCACCGTCAAGGCCCCACCCGTTCCGCCGGCAAAAGCGGCCATCACAAAATTGATTCCCATGGCACGTCGAACTGATCCGCCGAGGTATTCAACGCGAAGTTCGTTTTCCCGCACGGCCAGGGTCACAAGCCCGCGGGTCGAATCCATGTAAACCCGCGCCAGAAGTGCCAGAGCCGCGCTAAAGACAATAGTCACCGCGTACAGCACATACCCCACGTACGCATCAGGCAACATTTGTCCAAACAAAGTAGCCCGCCCCATGTTGAAGCCATCTGAGCCGCCGAGCATCTCCGTCTTGACCAACACCCCATAAGCGACCATGGACATGGCCAGCGTCAGCATGGCAAAAAAGATGCCGCGGTAACGCGAAAGCAGCGGTGCAAAAGGAGCGGCGACCAGCACCGCAGCCGCACCGCCCATCAGGGTCAGACCCACCGCATCGGTCAGGCCAAGCCGCGCAAAGCCGAGGGCTGCGGCATAACCACCCACGGCAAACACCAACCCCTGTCCAAAGGAGACGACGCCACCACGCATCAGCAGCACAATGCCCAGGGACACCAGCCCATGGGAAGCGGCCATGGTCAGGAGGAAGGTCAGCCACTTGGGCATGAACCAACCCGCGACCAGCAGCAAGAGGGTAAAGCCAAGACCCGCCAGCAGCAGGCGCGAACGGGCGCTTGCACGTGGAGCGGACCGCAAGGGGGAATGTAAAAGGGATTCGCTCATATCAAATCTTGCGCGCCTGGATACGCTGGAAAAGGCCTTCCGGACGGAACACCAACACCACCGCCATCACGATGTAAATGGAAAACAACTCAGCTGACGGCACCACATGGACGGCAAACGCACGAGCGAGACCCACAATCAAGGCACCGATGGCGGCACCTTCAATGCTGCCCAAACCACCGATGATCACAACGGCAAACGAGACAATGATCACGCCCACCGAAACGCCCGGTTGAACCGAAATCATGGGTGCGGTGAAGGCCCCACCCACTGCAGCAAGAAAAATACCAACTGTGAAGGTCAGCATGTATATACGGGATACGTTGATACCCATGCTGGAGGCAACCTCTTCGCTGTGAATGACCACCAGCACCAGCTTGCCCAGGCGCGTGCGGTTCAGTCCCCACCACACTGCCAACCCAATCAGGACCGCCAAGCCAACCAGCATGAAGTCGTAGCCGACATAGATTTGCGTCCCGATTTCGATGTTGCCAAACATGGCATAGGGCTCGGACACATAGTAGGGGTTGGCCCCCCAGATCAGCTTGGTAACGTCTTCAAGAATCAGGAACATGGCATAGGTCACGAGCACCAGCAGCACTTCGTCGCGACCATAGAAAAATCGAAGCAACCCTCGTTCGGTCAGCGGCGCAACCAGCGCTGCGACCGCCAGCGCGGCGACAAACAAAGTCACCAGCATGAGCAGCACCGTCAGCGGTGGGCTGACTTTGAGTACGCTGACCCAGCCCACGAAACTGGCTGCGGCATAGGCACCCAGGGCATAGAAGCTGCCATGCGCAATATTCAATATCTTCAACACGCCGAATACCAGCGTCAGTCCCAGCGAGACGATAAAAAGCCAGGAGGCATAGGTCAAGCCGTCAATGAGAATGGTAATGGCGTTGTTCATTTGAAAGATGATCCAGATAAGTGACAAGGGACCCGCGCTGTGGCGGGTCCCGCCTGCTCACCCCCAGAAGGGGCGGCGCAGGCAAGCTCAGCGCATCAGTTGCACTTGGCACCAGGAAAGCCGGCCTTGATCCAGTCCTCTGACTTCATGGTGGCCGGCGGGTTCACGCATTCGGCGGGGAAGCGCTGAATATCGTCCAGCATCACCATCTTTTTCGCCGCGTCATAGCGGGTCCGGCCAATCGCCGTGTCCTGAATCGCCTGGTGACCAGAGCCCAGGGCCATGCGGATGCGGCCTGCCGCGGAATCCCATTCCAGACCGGTCATAGCGGCGGCAAGTTGCTCGGTTGTCGGCTTCTTACCGCCATTGGCGGCCATGGCTTTTTCAACTGCCAGCTTCAGACCCATCAGGGCTTGCGCCATGCGGTTAGGAGCCTGAACCGGGTAGACGGTATAAGCCTTTTGATAGATGCTCCACCACCAGTCGTTGAGAGCCGACTTTGGCGCCAAGAGACCGTAGGCACCGCGTGCGCCAATGATCGCACCGTCAGGCATCTTCTCGCCCAGCCCAGGCAACACGTGGTCGGCCGCCGACAGCACAACCTGCGAGCGCTTGAACAAGCCTCGTGGACCGGCCTGCAGGATAAAGGCCTGCAAGTCACCGCCCCACAAACTTGAATGGGTGACATCGGCTGGCTTGGCCATCAGCGCCGAAATTTCGGTGCCATATTGACCTGCACCAAATTTAGGCAACTGGTCTTCGCCAGCCTTGGAATTCGGGTACAACTTCGCCATGGACAGCATGAAGTCCTTGCGCGAGTCCTGACCCCAGGCGTAGTCCTGGTTGATCATGTTGTAAGTGTCAGCCTTGGCGTTACGCGCCTTCAGGTAGCGCGCCAAAGCGACGTTATCCATGGTGGCATGGGCTGCAGTACGGAAGACGTAGTTGTACTTGCCGTCTTCAAAAATACGTGGTGTGCCACAGTCGTACAGGATCAGAAATTTCTTCATTTCTTCGGCCACCGGAGCAACTGCCAGACAGTCACCCGAACCCACATAGCCAACCACGGCATCAACCTTTTCGCGGTCGTACAGGTTGCGCAGTTCCTGGACTTGTTTGGTGGCGCCGCCGTTTTCATCGACGTAGATGGGTTCGATCTTCAGGCCACCAAAACCGGGCTTGTTGTAGGGAGCCGGGCCTTCGCCCTTGTTGAAGGCCTCGACCAGAACCTTGGCACCGTTGACCGCGGGAATGCCGAAGCTCTCCGCTGCCTGGCCCGAAAGGAAGCTGACGATGCCGACCTTGAAGGTCTCCTGGGCCTGCGTCATCTGTGTAGCGCACGCAAGCGCGACGCTCATTGCAGCCAACGCCACTGTGCGCCGACGCGGCAAAACTGACTTCTTCGCTGTTTCTCTCATGCTTGTCTCCTGGGGTTGATGGGAAAGAACTACGGGTTAAGTGTGATGGGTGCGCTCATGTCCAGCGCGGCCAATTCGAAGCCCCGCTGAAAATCAACCATGTGTTTGCGGGTCCAGTCTTCTGCAGCAACGGCATCCCGCTGCTGCAGCGCCTTCAAGATCGCACGGTGGGCTGCCAGATTGCGCGCCTTGGACTGCGGTAATTGCATATGGATTCGCAACAAGGTGGGGTTGTAGAGCAGACTGATGGGCTCTCTCGCCAGAATCAGCGCAGGATTGTGACTGGCACGTCCCACAAGGGCATGAAACTCTACGTCCAACTGAACCAGGCGGGCGTTTTCATCCAATGTGCGGCCACCGCTTTCGGTCAATTCGGCCGTCATGTCCGTGTTGGCGGTCAGCGCCTGCAGATCCATCGCATCGGCATGTTCCGCCGCAAGCCGCGCCGCGAGCGGCTCGACGATTACCGCAACTTGCCACAACTCATGAAAGGTCGTCTGCTGCAGCAGCAGCAGACGTGCAGCTCGCGGCGCCATATCGTAAAGGCCGGGCAAGGTGACAAACAAGCGGCGACCTTCGCGTCTTTGCAGCAAACCCTCTTGTTCAACCTGCCGAATGGCCTCACGCACCGTCGAACGGTGCACGCCAAAATGCTCGGCCAGAGCCTGCTCCGTGGGCAAAGGTTCCCCAGGTTTGAGAGCACCTTCGAGAATGCTGCGCTCGATTTCAGCCGACACCGCCTTGTACGCAGGTTCCAGACGAATTTGCCTGAACATGCCTGCGGTTTCAGTCCCGGCCACACATGAAGGTGCCGCCTTGGCAGCAGGCGACCGCGCCGTGCGCGGCTCTACCACCCGCGCGCGGCGGTCCGATACCGTTGATGCTTTAAGGCGTGTTACCGCCTTGGCCGTGGCTTCCAGATTTGTCTCCTCGCGTCTTCTATTTATTTCCGCCGGCTCTTTGTCCGACAATCGCATTGTGCGATTCAGAAAATCACGCGTCAATCGAATTCAATGCTGCGACGCAACACACACAACTAATCGCCATCCAGGCGCCATGGCGACAGCAATCCAGCGTCCACTGTGGCATAGCGCAATTGCAGTCGCAGCTCTCGTTTCAAACGCGCGTTGTCCATGCGACGCGACTCGCTCATGAAGCTCAACAACATCAAAGGCAGCTGATCCCTGGCCGTGTTTCGCGCCACGCGGGGCGGGCGTGGCAATCCGTACAAATCAGCGGCCAGATCAAAGTAGTCACCCATCTTCAGGCACGTGTCGTCGTTCACGTTGTAGACACGCTGCGGCTTGCCTCGCCAAAGCGCCGCAACGCAGGCGCGGGCCAGATCGTCGGCATGAATATGGTTGGTGTAGACGTCATCGGCCTCCTGCAGCACGGGAGTACCTTTGAGCAGGCGCGCCCGTGGTGTACCCCCCTCCCGATCTGGCGCGTAGATGCCTGGAATGCGCAGGATACTGCTGCGTACCTGAGCCGAACGACCAAAGAAACGAACCGAATTTTCCGCATAAATTCGACGCCTGGCCCTCGGCGTATCTGGGCTTGGCGCTCTTGTTTCCATAGCAAAATCACCCTGACAGTCACCGTAGACGCCACTGGTGGAGCCATAAACAAGTACCACAGGCGGGCTGCGCAAACGCAGGGCTCGGGTCAAGGCAAGCGTACGCGGGTCGCCCCATCCTTCGCCCGGCGGGGGTGCCAAATGAAGTACACGTTGTCCCAATCCCGCCAGGCGGCGCAGCGACCCGGGGGAATCCAGATTACCGACCAGCGGCGTTATGCCACGCGTCCTCAGCGCCTGCGTGCGATCAACGCTGGAGGTCAGGGCGATCAGGCGAACCCGGCCCTTCAGGGCCTGCGCAACCCGCAGGCCCACATCACCACAACCCACGATCAAAACCCGGGTTCTGCGAAAGCGGGCGGGCAAGGCGCCTGGGCGGGTGGCATACAAACTCGAAGAGGGGCTTTGGTTTGAAGGCAAAATCGGAGACCCTTAACAATGCAACACGGCCCAAGGATACAGAAAACATGAGCAGCAGCGAAACCGGGACCCCAGGCTTCCAGATCACCGTACAACCCAGTGGCCGATCCTTTACAAGCAAGCCCGGTGAAGGGATTCTTGCTGCGGCCATACGCCAGGGTATTGGCATGCCTTACGGTTGCAAAGATGGCGCCTGTGGGTCATGCAAATGCAAAAAGCTGACTGGCGTTGTCGTACACGGCCCGCACCAGAGCAAAGCCCTGAGTGACGAGGAAGAGGCCGCTGGCTTTGTCCTCACCTGCTGCAGCGTGGCGCAAAGCGACGTGGTGCTTGAATCGCGCCAGGTGACCCAGGAAGGCGCATTTCCCATCAAGAAAATGCCTACACGTGTCAGCTTGATGGAGAAGAAGTCTGTCGACGTCATGTTGATCAAGCTGCAACTGCCCGCCAACGACAGCTTCACTTACCACGCCGGCCAGTATGTGGAGTTCATCCTGCGCGATGGTGCCCGGCGCAGCTACTCCATGGCCAATGCACCCCATACGCTAGCAACAGGCGGTGGACTGGAGCTCCATATTCGGCACATGCCCGGTGGCAAGTTCACAGACCATGTGTTCACCGCCATGAAGGAAAAGGAAATCCTGCGCGTCGAAGGCCCCTATGGCAGCTTCTTTTTACGTGAAGACAGTCAGAAACCTATTATTCTGTTGGCTTCTGGAACGGGTTTCGCTCCCATCAAGGCACTCATTGAACACATGCAGTTCAAAGGCATTACGCGTTCCATCACCCTGTACTGGGGCGGTCGCCGGCCGTCAGACTTGTACATGGATGAGTGGGTCAAAGCCAAGTCCGCCGAGATGCCCCATCTGCGTTATGTGCCGGTTGTGTCAGACGCCCTGGCGGAAGACGCCTGGAGCGGCCGCACGGGCTATGTGCATCAGGCGGTCCTGGAGGACTTCCCCGATCTGTCCAAGCATCAGGTGTACGCCTGTGGCGCCCCGATTGTGGTGGACTCCGCCCGGGCCGCCTACATCACCCAGGCCGGGTTGCCAGAGGACGAGTTTTACGCGGATTCTTTCACGACCGAAGCGGACAAGGCGCGCGAATCGGCCAAGGGCTGAGATGCTCGTTGGCCGTTTTTGACACCTGTTTTACCTGGCCGGCGCCGTGTTTTGACGATCGTGTTTTTGCCGGTGAATGGCCTTGCTGTCCCGATGCGCCTCACGATGAAGCTTCTTGCGTTCCGGTGCGGTCACTTTGCCGTCCGCTTTGGCGGCCTGTTTGTCGGCTTCCAGCTTGGTTTCTCTGGCGCGCAGGCGAGCTGCTTCCTTGTCATTGAGTTGACCGGAAGCTACGCCCTGGTCAATGCGTTTTTGCTGTTCCGCCTGCCGCTTGTCCAGCCCCGGGGTCGCAGTGGGGTCTTTCACCGTGGGCGCTGGGCTTGGGGTGGTTTGCGCGAAAGCGGTGCCGCCAGCCGCAAGGATCAGCGCGGCAATCAGGGTTTGAATCTTCATCTTGAACTCCAGGGTTGCTAAGGCATGGGGAAATCCCATGGCTATGCAACGCAGGCCTCGCCACACACGAACGACAAACCCCATGCAAAGACTTGTAAAGGATTGTTAACGGGACAAAGGCCTGAAATTGAGCACAATAGCCTCATGCGCCACACCAAACTCCTTCTCACCGTCGTTGCCATTCTCAGCACCGTCGTCGCGCCAGGGGTGCAAGCCCAAGGCAAACCCATCCGCCTGATCGTGCCCTACGCTGCGGGTGGCCCCATCGACCTGACCGCGCGCGCCCTGGCGGAGCGGGTCCGAGACAACTTGGGGCCCGTCATCATCGAGAACCGCCCCGGTGCGGGCGGCAATATTGGCGCAGATGCAGTGGCCAAAGCAGCGCCGGATGGGCTCACCATCGGCATCGCGGCCACGGCCACCCACGCGGTAAACCCCTGGCTTTACGCCAGGATGCCCTACAACGCGGCAACCGATTTTGCCCCGATCACCCAGATGCTGCGGGTGCCCAATGTGCTGGTCCTGAACGCTGAGGTCGCACAGCGCCTGAAAATCAACAGCGTCAGTGACCTGATTGTCTATGCTAAAGCCAACCCGGCCAAACTCAACTACGGCAGCGGCGGCAACGGCAGCGCAGGGCACCTCGCCGGTGAAATGTTCAAGAAGGAAGCCGGCATCTTCGCCGTCCACATTCCCTACAACGGCGGCAACCCGGCGCAATTGGCCTTGCTCGGCGGCCAGGTGGACTTCAACTTTGACAATCTGGCAACGGCCGCGCCCAACGTTCGATCCGGCAAGCTCAAGGCCATCGCAGTCACGACCCTGACACGGGCCAGCGCCCTGCCCGACGTACCATCCGTGGCAGACACTTTAAAAGGTTTTGCCATTGACACCTGGTGGGGGCTGGTGGCGCCTGCGGGCACACCCAAAGAGGTCGTGGCCCGACTCAATCAGGCCTTTGTGGCCGCACTTCAGGCACCCGAGACCAAAGCCCGTTTTGCCGCCTTGCTGGCCGAGCCGGTCCCGACAACGCCGGACGAATTTGGTGCGTTCATGAAGAAGGAGCGTGCCAAATACGAAAAGTTGGTGCAAGCTTCTGGCGCGCGTGTTGACTGAGCTACCGGTAACGCAGCCCCCGGTGAATGCTGACAAACCATTACCTTTTGAAACCCGCAAATCTGCACAAGGCTGTACTTTTCGGGCAAAGTAGGGGTCTGAGTGCCAATTCACACCGCGCGCACTGCCAATCACCAAACCCCAAATACCCCGTTCGGAGACGCCACATGCACCTATCGCCCAAACTCTGTCACACGCTTCTGCTGGCTGCCTGGGCCGGATTCATTGCCGTGATGGCAGGCTGCACCTCTGCGCCTGCACCTGCACCCTCCGCGCCGACCCCGGCTCCTGCCGCCCCCCCAGCCGCCAGCCAGCTCCCTGCGCCCGACATCAGTGGCACGGCATCTGCAGCCACCAATCCCCGCGACTACCGGCGCGATGCGGCTACCCATCTCTACGGAAAGAATGCCAATCGAATTTTCAAAGGGAAGATGCCCCCCATGCTTTACGCGATCGGCGTACTGCAGGTTGAAGTCGACGGCAAAGGCCGCGTCACTGGCACCCAATGGATGCGGGCTCCAAGCCATGCGCCCGAAGTGGTCGCCGAGATCGAGCGCACCGTGCGTCTGGCGGCGCCATTTCCGGCACCCACCCGCATGGGCCGCGTAACCTACACCGACACCTGGCTATGGCATAGCAGCGGCAGATTTCAGCTCGATACCCTGACGGAAGGTCAGATGTAGCCGCTGCGCGCCGTCGCCTGCCTCTCACAAGCCCACCGTGCATGCACGCACGGTGGGCTTGCCCCCGTCTTGCCGGTCCAAAGCCCCTGGCGGCTGTATATAAAATGCGACCACGATCACCAAGATCAGGAATCACTCGAAGTCACCCAGGCTACGCATAACGCGACCATCCGCAGGCTTTGCAAAGCCTCAGCCGCTTGGTGCCTGGAAAACCCATATTGGAGACATGAATGTCCAAAGAACTATCGCCCGCAGAAAATGCCCTTCGCGACGCGGCTCGTGAATATCACCGCACACCAACGCGCGGGAAAATTTCGGTCACACCCACCAAGCCGCTGTCCAACCAGCGCGATCTGTCTCTGGCCTATTCGCCAGGAGTCGCCTACCCCTGCCTCGACATCGAGGCCGACCCGTCCCTGGCCGCAGAGTACACCTCGCGCGGCAATCTCGTGGGCGTCATCACCAACGGTACGGCGGTGCTGGGCCTGGGCGATATCGGGCCGCTGGCGGCCAAGCCTGTGATGGAGGGCAAGGGCTGCCTGTTCAAGAAGTTTGCGGGCGTTGATGTTTTTGACATCGAGTTGGCCGAACGCGACCCCGACAAACTGGTGGAGATGATCGCCGCCATGGAACCCACGCTGGGTGGCGTCAATCTGGAAGACATCAAGGCGCCCGAGTGCTTCTACATCGAGAAAAAATTGCGCGAGCGCATGAATATTCCGGTGTTTCATGACGACCAGCATGGCACCGCCATCATCTCCAGTGCAGCACTGCTCAACGGACTTGAGCTGGTGGGCAAAAGGATTGAGGACGTCAAAGTCGCCGTCTCTGGCGCGGGGGCGGCCGCCCTTGCCTGCCTGGACGTGATGGTTGGCCTGGGCGTGCGCCGCGAAAACGTCTATGTCTGCGACTCCAAAGGCGTGATTCACGAAGGCCGCCCCGGTGGCTTTGATGAATCCAAGGCGCCTTATGCACAAAAGACTGCTTTGCGCACCCTGGCCGATGTGGTCGACGGCGCCGATGTGTTCCTTGGCTGTTCTGCCGCTGGCGTGCTGACGCAGGACATGGTCAAGACGATGGCCCCCAAGCCCATCATCCTGGCGCTGGCCAACCCCGAACCGGAAATCCGCCCCGAGCTGGCCAAGGCCGTGCGGCCAGACTGCATCATTGCCACGGGCCGTTCCGACTACCCCAACCAGGTCAACAACGTCCTGTGCTTCCCCTACATCTTTCGCGGCGCGCTGGACTGTGGCGCCACCAAAATCACCGAGGCCATGAAGCTGGCCTGCGTGCGGCAAATTGCCGATCTGGCCAAGGCCGACATCAGCGAAGAAGTGGCCACCGCCTATGCCGGCAAAGAATTGGTATTTGGACCGGACTACCTGATCCCCACCCCGTTTGATTCCCGGCTGATCCTGCGCATTGCGCCCGCCGTGGCCAAGGCAGCCGAAGAATCCGGCGTGGCAGTGCGGCCCATCCATGACATGGAAGCCTACCGTCAACAACTGTCGCGTTTCGTTTACCAGACCGGCATGTTCATGCGTCCGGTTTTCACGGCCGCCAAAGCTGTGGCCCAAACTGCCAAGCGCGTGGCCTATGCCGAAGGCGAAGACGAGCGCGTGCTGCGTGCCGCCCAGGTCGCAGTGGATGAAGGTCTGGCCTACCCGATCCTGATTGGCCGCCCCGCCGTCATTGAGGCACGTCTGCTCAAAGCCGGTCTGCGTATCAGGCTCGGCGTCGATGTGGAATGCGTCAACCCGGAAGACGACCCCCGCTTTCGCCAGTACTGGGAAACCTACCACCACCAGATGGGACGGCGCGGCGTGTCCATTGACGCGGCCAAGGCGGCGGTGCGCCGCTCCAACACCACCATCGCAGCGTTGATGGTCAAACTGGGCGATGCCGACGCCATGCTGTGCGGACTGGTGGGGCGCTTTGATGTGCACCTGGACCATATTCGCGACCTCATCGGCGTTCGCCCGGACGCCTCCGGACTGGCCACGGTGAATGCCCTGATGCTTGATGACCGAACCCTGTTCATTGCCGACACCTTTGTCAATGAAGACCCCGACGCACAGCAGTTGGCCAGCATTGCCCTGATGGCATCCGACGAGGTAAGGCGCTTCGGCTTGCCGCCCAAGGTCGCGTTTCTTTCGCACTCGATGTATGGTTCATCCAACCGGAAATCGGCGCTCAAGATGCGTGAAGCCCATGAGATTTTTTGCCAGCTGGCACCCGATGTGGAATGCGATGGGGAGCTCAACGGCGACGCGGCCTTGTCAGAGAACATGCGCCACGCTGCCCTGATGGACAACAAGCTTCATGGCGAGGCCAACATCCTGATCTGCCCCAATCTGGACGCTGCCAACATTTTGTTCAATGTGCTCAAGGTCACTGGCGGGCACGGGGTCACGGTGGGGCCCATCCTGCTGGGCGCCGCCGCATCGGCGCATGTGCTGACACCGTCTTCCACGGTCCGTCGGGTGGTCAACATGACCGCACTGGCAGTGGCCAACGCAGCGCACGGCAAGTAGTCCGACGATCCAAGCATGGCCTGGCACGCGTCCCTGGAGATTGACTATGCGTGGCAGGGTCAACGCACCGTGGCCCACTTTCTGCACAAGGGGCCTTTGCGCGTGCTGCAAAGCCTTTATCCGGAAGGCGATGCCATCTGCCACAACGTCCTGGTGCACCCACCTGGCGGCCTTGTGGGCGGAGATACGCTGGACATCCGCATCAAGGGTGGCGACGGCTCCCACGGCCTCATCACCACACCGGGCGCGACCCGGTTCTACCGCTCACACGGTGAACCGGCGTTGCAACGCACCCACATCACGCTGTCAGACCAGGCACGCCTTGAATGGCTTCCCCTGGAAACCATTTGCTACAACCACTGCATTGCCGAGAACCACCTCACGCTGGACCTGGCACCGCAAGCCGAGTTCATCGGCTGGGACATCAGTGCCCTGGGTCTGCCCAACGCCCATCAACCGTTTGACGCCGGCAGCCTGTTGCAGCATATCGAGGTACCCGGCGTGTGGCTGGAGCGCGGACTGATCAAGGCCGATGACCAGCGTCTGATGGACAGCCCACTGGGTCTGGCAGGTCAGCGGTGCGTGGCCTCCCTGTTTTTTGTGTCAGGCAGCAAACTCGACCGGACACGGCGTGAACGGGCACTGGACCTGGCCCGCGCATTGATTGACACACACGCGTTGCGACCCATGGCAGGAGCCACCAGCCCCAATGAACAGGTGATCGTGGTGCGGGTGCTCGCACCCGTGGTGGAACCCGCCGCCGAGCTGCTTCGTGGGATCTGGACTGCCTGGCGGCACCATTTTTGGAACATATCCGCCTCCAGCCCTCGTATTTGGTCTATGTAGTGCTATTATTTTGATATCAAAATGATGCGGGGTGATCTTATTTTCCAAACGGCCCACGGTGCGGCCCGGCAGACAGAACGTTTTTGATGGCACTGCCTGAAGACGACCTCTCTGCCTCGCAGGCACTGGTTATTGACAGTAACCCGACTTCACGCTCCATTCTGGTGTCCCAATTGCGTGATTTCGGTATGGGCACGGTGGTTCAGTGCGCGCGGCTGGCGGATGCCCGTCGCCAGCTGGAATACCGGACATTTGATGTCGTGTTGTGCGAGCATCATTTTTCAGGCGAATCCTCGTCCGGGCAGGATTTGCTGGACGATCTGCGGCGCAACCAGCTGCTGCCCTTTTCGACCGTTTTCATCATGGTCACGGGTGAAGCGACCTACGCCAAGGTTGCGGAGGCAGCCGAGTCCGCCTTGGACGGCTACCTGCTCAAGCCCCACAAAGCCACCCAACTGGGTGATCGCTTGCGGCAAGCTCGCATCCGCAAAATTTCACTGTCCGAAATATTCGCGGCCATCGAAATTGAAGACTTTGAAGGCGCCGCCAATTTGTGCCTGCATCGCTTTGAAACCCGAGGCCTGTTCTGGCTGTATGCGGCCCGGGTCGGTGCCGAACTGCTGCTGCGCATTGGCAAGGCCGCTGAGGCCCAGACGCTTTATGAAGCTGTCGTAGCGGCCAAAACCTTGCCCTGGGCCAAACTGGGGGTTGCACGGTCCTTGCTGGACACGGGCCAGACCTCGGTGGCGGTCAGCACGCTGGAGAACCTGATCAGCGAAGACCCCAGCTACGCCGATGCCTACGATGTGATGGGGCGTGCCCAGTTTGACCTGGGCAAGTTCGACAAAGCCATGGCAACTTACAAAATGGCCAGCGAGCTCACGCCAGCCTCCATCAGCCGGCTGCAGAACCTGGGCATGATGACCTATTACTCTGGTGACCGCAAAGAGGCGGAAAAGATTCTCGACCGAACCACCCGGCTCGGCCTGGACTCCAAAATGTTCGACTGCCAGACGCTGGTGCTGCTGGCTTTTGCCCGCCTGGAAAGCAACGACCGCAAAGGTTTGCAGCGCTGCCATGACGATTTTGTCCGCCTGATCGAAAGAAACCCGGACAGCAAAAGGCACCAGCGCTTGTCAGACATCGTGGATGCTCTCGCCCTGATTCAACTGCACCAATTTGCACAGGCGCTGGACGCCGTGCGGGCGATGATCAAAAACGTGAAATCTCCCGAATTTGATTTTGAGTCAGCAGCCAACCTGCTGGCGCTGCTGGCCCAACTGGCCGACAAGGCCATTCAACTTGACGAAGTGGACTCGGTTGTGGAGGCCCTGGGCATGCGTTTTTGCACCAACCGCGCACTGACTGAACTGCTGGCCGGATCTGCCGCCATACATGCACCTTATGCAGAGCGTATCAGGGCTGCGCAGGCGCAGGTTCTGAAGCTGAGTGAACACGCAATGTCACTGAGCATGGGGGGCGATCCCAAGGCCGCCGTGAAAAATCTCATCTTTCACGGCAGCTCCACACTCAACGGCAAGCTGATCGAAACCGCTTACCTGGTACTCAATCGCTACGCGGCCAAAATTCCGGATGCACAAAGCCTGATTGAAATGGTGCAGGACTTGCGCAGCCGTTTTGCCACCAGCACGGCCAGAGCGTCACTGGGGGAGCAAAAACGCCAGGCAGGCGGTCTGACCCTGCGCACGGGCGGACCCACGGCCAAGACCCCCAACGCCATCACCTGACTCGCGGTTCCGTGACGCTCAAATCGCGACCATCTGGCGCACGCCGTTAACTTCCATATCCCGGCCCAGCCCGCTGGCCAGGACCGAGCCGCGCTCCATCACCACATAGTCATCTGCCAACTCCCGGGCAAAGTCGTAGTACTGCTCCACCAGCACAATCGCCATGTTGCCGCGATCGGCCAGCATACGGATGACCCGGCCAATGTCCTTGATGATGCTGGGCTGAATACCCTCGGTTGGCTCATCCAGAATCAGCAGCTTGGGACCCGCCGCAAGCGCCCTGGCAATGGCCAGCTGTTGCTGCTGTCCACCCGAAAGATCGCCACCACGGCGGTGCAGCATCTGCTTGAGAACCGGGAACAAATCAAACAGCTCAGGCGGTATCGGCGTGCTGGCAGTTTTGTAGGCCAGGCCCATGCGCAAGTTTTCCTCCACGGTGAGCCGTGCAAAGATTTCCCGCCCCTGCGGCACGAAGCCAATGCCGGACCGGGCGCGCTCATAAGGTGTCGCGTTATGGATCGGTTTTCCATCCAGCTCCATGCTGCCGGTCCTGATCGGTACCAGGCCCATCAGGCTTTTCAGCAGGGTGGTCTTGCCCACGCCGTTGCGCCCCAGAATCACGGTCACTTTGCCCAGCGTCGCTTTCAGGCTCACATCGCGCAGGATGTGCGAGCCGCCGTAGTACTGGTTGACGTTCTGAACATTTAAAACAGGGTTACTCATACAGGTCCAGTCTCATCGGCCCAAATACACTTCGATCACCCGCTCATCGGCCTGCACTTGAGCCAGCGTTCCCTGAGCCAGCACCGACCCATCGCACAGCACGGTCACGATGTCCGAGATGGTGTTGATGAAGCTCATGTCATGCTCCACCACCATCAGCGAATGCTTGCCCTTGAGCGACAGAAACAACTCGGCGGTGCGCTCGGTTTCCTCATCCGTCATGCCGGCAACCGGCTCATCCAGCAACAGCAGTTTGGGGTCCTGCATCAGCAGCATGCCAATCTCGAGCCACTGCTTTTGGCCATGGCTCAGCGTTCCCGCCTGGGCACCCACGCTCTCGGCAAGGTGAATGGTATGCAGCACATCAAGCAGGCGGTCACTCTGGGCTGAATCCAGACGGAAAAACATCGAGGCAGCAACCGCCTTGTTGGTCTTGAGGGCCAGCTCCAGGTTTTCGAACACTGTCAGCTGTTCAAAAACGGTGGGCTTTTGAAACTTGCGCCCGATACCGAGCTGGGCAATTTCGGGCTCTGTGTAGCGCAAGAGGTCAATCGTGCTGCCAAAAAAGACGCTCCCCTCATCGGGACGCGTCTTGCCGGTGATGATGTCCATCATGGTGGTCTTTCCCGCACCATTGGGACCGATGATGCAGCGCAATTCGCCCGGGGCAATGTCCAGCGAGAGCTTGTTGATGGCCTTGAAACCATCAAAACTGACGCTCACCTCGTCCAGATACAGAATGCGACCGTGGGTCACATCCACTTCGCCCGGCGTGTGCAAACGCGAGAATCCCGCGGCACGTCCACCGGACTCTGTTTGCCCCGTCCTGGCCGCCATCGCTGCCATGCGCGCCTCGACGCGACGGGCCCCTTGCTCCAGCAGATCTGGTGTCATTTCCTGTTCCCCCGCAGCTTCTTCACCAGCCCCACCATCCCATGTGGCAGGAACAGCGTTACACCAATGAAAAGCGCCCCCAGAAAGTACAGCCAATACTCGGGATAGGCCACCGTCAACCAGCTCTTGGCCCCGTTGACGATGAAGGCGCCAACGATCGGACCAATCAGGGTGGCACGACCGCCGACGGCGGCCCAAATGGCAATCTCGATTGAGTTGGCCGGGCTCATCTCGCTGGGATTGATGATGCCCACCTGCGGCACATACAGGGCGCCGGCCACGCCGCACATCATGGCCGAGATCGTCCAGATCGTGAGCTTGTAGCCCAGCGGGTTGTAGCCGGAGAACATGACCCGGGTTTCAGCATCACGCACCGCTTGCAGCACGCGGCCAAACTTGGCATTGACCAGCCAGCGCGCCAGCAGAAAGAAGCCCAGCAACGTGACCCCGGTCATGACGAACAGCGTCATGCGCATGCCTGGTGTGGCAATGGGAATGTTCAGGATGCGTTTGAAATCCGTGAAGCCGTTGTTGCCGCCAAAGCCGGTTTCGTTGCGAAAGAACAGCAGCATGGCGGCAAACGTCATGGCCTGCGTGATGATGGAGAAGTACACACCTTTGATACGCGAGCGGAAGGCAAAGTAGCCAAACACAAAGGCCACCAGGCCAGGCACTGCCACCACCAGGAACAGGGTGGCCACAAAGCTGTCGCTCAAGGACCAGTGCCACGGCAAGGTCTTCCAGTCCAGAAACACCATGAAGTCCGGCAGGTTGCTCTTGTAATTGCCGTCGGTGCCGATCTGACGCATCAGGTACATGCCCATGGCATAGCCACCCAGCGCAAAGAACACACCATGGCCCAGGCTCAGGATGCCGGTGTAGCCCCAGATCAGGTCCATGGCCAGGGCGCAAATGGCATAGCACATGATTTTTCCGACGAGCCCCACGGCATAGTCGCTCATGTGAAACACGCTGTCCGAAGGCACCAGCAGATTCAGCGCCGGGGCCACGGCACAGACCACGATCAGGGCAGCCATGAAAGCCGTCCAGCCCTTGCCGGTCAACATGGGGCTTTTGGCAGGCAGTGCAAAGGTAGTCATGCTTCGGCGCTCCGGCCCTTCATGGCAAAAATGCCTTGGGGACGCTTCTGAATAAAGATGATGATGAACACCAGCACGGCAATCTTGGCCAGCACCGCGCCGGCCCAGCCCTCCAGGAACTTGTTCAGCACGCCCAGGCCCAGCGCCGCATAGACGGTGCCTGCCAGTTGACCGACGCCGCCCAGTACCACCACCATGAAAGAGTCCACGATGTAGCCTTGCCCCAGGTCTGGCCCCACATTGCCCACCTGGCTCAAGGCGCAGCCGGCCAGCCCGGCAATACCCGAGCCCAGCGCAAAGGCGTAGGTGTCAATGCGGGCAGTGTTCACCCCCATGCACGAGGCCATCGGACGGTTCTGCGTGACGCCACGCACAAACAGGCCCAGACGCGTCTTGCCAATCACCCACGCCACGCCTGCCAGCACAAAAATCGCAAAGCCCACGATCACCAGCCGGTTGTAGGGCAGAGACAAATTGCCGAGCACCTGCACCCCGCCGCTCATCCACGAGGGGTTCTCCACCCCCACATTTTGCGCACCAAACAGGGTACGCACCCCCTGCATCAACATCAGGCTGATGCCCCAGGTGGCCAGCAAGGTTTCCAGTGGCCGGCCGTACAGGAAGCGGATCACACTGCGCTCCAGTGCAGCACCCATCAAGGCCGAGGCCATGAAGGCCACCGGCACCGAGGCCAGCAAGTACCAGTCAAACGCGCCCGGCAGGTATTTTTGGAACAGGCCCTGAACCACATACGTGGCATAGGCGCCAATCATCATCAGTTCACCGTGGGCCATGTTGATCACGCCCATCAGTCCATAAGTGATGGCCAGGCCAAGCGCTACCAGCAAAAGGATGGACCCCAGGCTGATACCACTGAAAATCGCACCCAGCCGGTCCCCCCAGGCCAGCGAGGCCTCCACTTGGCGCAATGTGTTTTGCAGCGCTGCCTTGACGTCCGGCTCGGTCTCTTGCGCCAGCCGCGCCAGCAGCACGGTTTTGGTGTTGGCCTGCGTGCTGGTGCTCAGCAGCTTCGCCGCCTCCAGGCGCCTGGTTTTATCGGTACTATTGAGCAAGGCCGCTGCACGCACCATGCCCAGCTGCTCCTTGATTTGCGCATTGCTTTCTGCCGCAAACGCTTTTTCTATCAATGGCAACTTGGTTTCATCCGCATCGCTTTGCAACTGCTTGATGGCAGCGATGCGGGTCTTCTCGTCTTTGGCAAAAAGCTTGAGCGCAGCCAGTGCGGAGTCCAGCTCGCCACGCATGCGGTTGTTGTTCATCACGTCTTCGGCACCCTCGGGAACGCTGACCTCTGCGCCCGTCACAGGGTCAAAACCCTTGCCGTCCCGAATGACCATCACTTTGTCACCCGCCACCTTGACCGCATCTTCAGACAAGGCCTGCAGAAAAGCGGCCGTCTTGTCATCAGCCATTGCCACGGCCTTGTTCAAAGCCTCAATACGCGCATCACTGTCGCCAAGACTAAGGGCTCTTACCTCATCAGCCGTCAGCGAATAGGCACTACCCGCCATAAACAATATAGCAATCGCCATCCATCGGATCAGTCGGCTAAGCATTGACAAACTCTCTGAAAAATTTTGTTTTCATTGAAACGAAAAACCCGGGGCGAGGTCGTTCAACCCCACCCCGGGCCGTGTAGCAGCATTAACCCTTATTTCTTGACCGGCTCATCAGGCTTCTTGTCGTTGCCTTCGATGTACGGCGACCATGGCTTGGCTTTCACCGGACCGGGTGTCTTCCACACCACGTTGAACTGTCCGTCGGCCTTGATCTCGCCAATGAACACCGACTTGTGCAGGTGGTGGTTCTTCTCGTCCATCTTGCTCACGATGCCGCTGGGCGCCTTGAAGGTCTGGCCCGCCATGGCAGCAATCACCTTGTCGACATCGGTGGACTTGGCTTTTTCAACCGCCTGCTTCCACATGTTGATGCCGATGTAAGTCGCCTCCATCGGGTCGTTGGTCAAGGCCTTGTCTTTGTGACCGGCAATGTTCTTGGCTTTGGCATAGGCGGACCACTTCTTGATGAACTCGTCGTTCGCAGGATTCTTGATCGACTGGAAGTAGTTCCAGGCGGCCAGGTGTCCGACCAGCGGCTTGGTGTCCACGCCGCGCAACTCTTCCTCACCCACCGAGAACGCGACCACAGGCACGTCCTTGGCCTTCAGACCGGCGTTGCCCAGCTCTTTGTAGAAGGGAACATTGGAGTCACCATTGATGGTCGACACCACCGCAGTCTTGCCACCCGCGGAGAACTTCTTGATGTCAGCCACAATGGTCTGGTAGTCCGAGTGACCAAACGGGGTGTATTTTTCGTCGATGTCTTTATCGGCTACGCCCTTGGATTTCAGGTAGGCGCGCAAGATCTTGTTGGTGGTGCGGGGGTACACATAGTCGGTGCCCAGCAGCACCCAGCGCTTGGCCGCGCCACCGTCTTTGCTCATCAGGTAATCCACCGCAGGAATAGCCTGCTGGTTCGGCGCTGCACCGGTGTAGAACACGTTTTTGGACAGCTCCTCGCCCTCATACTGCACGGGATAGAACAAAAGGCCATTGAGTTCCTCGACCACTGGCAGCACGGACTTGCGCGAAACGGAAGTCCAGCAACCAAAGATCACATCAACCTTGTCCTGCGTGAGCAGTTGCTTGGTTTTTTCAGCAAATAGAGGCCAGTTGGAAGCGGGGTCGACCACGACCGGTTCCAGCTTCTTGCCCAACAAGCCACCCTTGGCATTGATCTCGTCAATGGCCATCAACACGGTGTCTTTCAACACCGTTTCAGAAATGGCCATGGTGCCCGAGAGGCTGTGCAGAATGCCGACCTTGATGGTGTCGGCTGCAAACGCTGGCATGGCAGTCAAGCCAGACAGTGCGACGGCAGCGGTGAGTGCCTTGAGGGTAAAACGACGTTGCATGTGTGCTACTCCGGTAGGTAAAAAGAAACCATTTCGTTGTGCTGAGCCTTCCGGGGCCGGCTTTTGCAAAACGATGGCTTGACTGTAGGGACGCACGGGAAAAGTGAAAATACGCCGAGTGGCGTATGAGGGTTGGCGCCCAGCCTGCGCCGCTTTGAACCACGCAGACGGCCTATTCATGGCTAAGATAGCCAACAGACCGGGGAGTGCCAATGAAAAGAGCAGACTTCATCCATCTTGTGCGCCTGAGTGAGCACGCCAGTGCCGACAACAGCCGCGCCTACCGCCGCAGCGTGGCTGTCTTTGCGGCAGTGGGCTACTTCTGGGTGCTCGGCTGCCTGGCACTGGCGTTGGCCCTTCTGGCTGGAACGGTGAACGCCATCGGTCAGGGGGAATTCAAAGCCGGCTACATCTGGCTGCTCGTTGCGGCTGCGGGTCTGCTGTGGACCAGCAGCCGCGCCTTGTGGTGCCGTCTGGATGCGCCACAGGGTGTCGCACTGTCGCCCGCCGAGGCACCGGCACTGTTCGAGGCGCTGGAACAAATTCGAAGGAAGATCAAAGGCCCGCCCCTGCACCATGTGCTGCTGGACAGCAGTTTTAACGCCAGTATTTCCCAACTGCCGCGCTATGGCCTGTTTGGCGGCGCAGTCAATTACCTGACGATCGGCCTGCCTTTGCTGCTGGCGCTGGACCGGCCGCGTTTCCTCGCGGTGATGGCTCATGAGTATGGCCACCTGCGCAGCGACCATGGCCAGTTTGCGGCATGGATTTACCGTACCCGGTTGAGTTGGACCCGGCTTGAGCAAGGGCTGCGCCATGATGAAGGACCGGCGGCGGTGGCCACGCAGGCCTTCCTGCGCTGGTATTTCCCGCGCTTTCTGGCCAGAACCTTCGCGCTGGCGCGTCAGGACGAGTATGAAGCGGACAGGATCGCAGGCCAGCTCCTGGGAAAGGAGGTTGCTGCGGCCGCGCTGACCGAAATCGCCATCAAGGGGGTCTGGATTTCCCGCAAATTCTGGCCGCTGCACTGGCGCATTGCCGCGACCCATGCCGTGCCCGTGGGTCCGTTCAGCGCTATGCGCACGCTGCTGACCACGCCTCTTCCCGAAGACTTCGCCCGGGAAACCCTGCACCAGACGCTGGGGGAAATCAGTGACGCAGACGACACGCACCCTGTGCTGCGCGATCGGCTGCAGGCGCTGGAGGTGAGCCAACATCTGCCGGTCTGGTCCAGCCGCCCTGCACTGGACCTACTGGGCGCCAGCAGTGCCAAATGGCTCAACCACTTCGACCGGCAATGGTGCCAGGACAATGCCTCCGGCTGGACACAGCACCACGCTTATCTGGGCCGCGTGCGCGCTCGCATCGACCAGCTGGCTGCCAGCATGGAGCACAACAATGCCGATGAAATGGTCGAACTGGGCGACCTCCGCAGACGCCTTGACCCCGACGCCGAGGTGAACGACTGCTATGAGCAGGCCTTGCGGATCACACCCACCCATGCCGGCGGCCTGCGGGGCCTGGCGCAGTGTCTCAAAGGCACCGACCCGCCGCGACACCTCGACTGTCTGGACCAGCTGTTTGACCACAGCGTGGCCAACCGTTGGTGGGCGTGCCAAGCGGCAGTAAGCCTGCTGGAGCAGCCTGCAACCGATGGCACTCTGCATGAGCCAGGGCTCAGGCTCTGGCGTGCAAGGCTCAAGCAGGCCGAGGAAGCAGAAGGCCGCGCGTGGGCGGAGTTGACGCAAACGCCCTTCTTCCAGTCCATCACACGCCACGACCTGAATGATTTCGAAGCCGGTGAATTCCAGTCCGACATGGCACGCTGCAAGCCCGTGGCACGCGCATGGCTGGTGCGCAAAACCCTTCGCGAGTTTTCCTGCCGGCGCTGCTACCTGCTATTTGTCGAACTGCCGGGGATGGAGGACGATGATCGCCACCACCTGTGCCGCAGCCTGGAGCGCACGCTGGACCTGCCAGGACCGGTCTTGGTCTTGTGGGCAGGTCAGTCACCTGCCCTGGCAGACATTCAGAACAAGGCTTTCAATCCGCTTTTCGTTCGCCCCTTGAACTGAGTGACGGGTCGGGTGAGGCTATGCCGGTTTGACCATCGCCGTATCCAGGATGGTCTCGATGTGGCTGGTAATCGAGATCAGCTCGGTGGCGACAACCGCGAATTCCCGCCCGGCACTGCCCGCTCGTGCAGCCACAATGCGCGCATTCATTGCCACCACCTGTGCATGCTTGGAAATGGTTTTGATATCGCCCATGGCCTCAAGCAATTGGTGCTCAACTTTCTTGGCATGGCAGCGAGCCTGTTCTTCGTAAATGGCAGTGAGGCTGTTGAGCGTGGCCAGCAAGGGGGTTGCGCTTTCTATCAGTTCATCCAGCAACAGCGAAGCCTGGTGGCGCCAGCCTGACTCAATGGCATTCAACACACGCTCGGCCAGGTCGATGAACGCCAGAATCTTTTCATGGCCCAGCGGAGGCCCGAAGTACGCATCCCGCAGGACGGCGGTGAACTGACCTGACGCGCCATTGCATGCCTTCATCAGGCAGGCGTGTGCGTCCCGAAACAGCTTGAGCGCCTGTGTGGCAATGTCCACCGCCAAGGGATCTTGCTTGGCTGCCAGGACCGCATAGAGCACGACCCGCTGCGAGGTAAACCGCCGCCGACCCGACAAGTTGATGTAGGTGGCAAACTCTTCCCCGGAAGGATCTGCCGGGGGCGCAGGTGCAGCAAGCCTGGGGCGATCAGAAATGGGTAAGTACATGATTTTCTCCCTGTTGTAAAACTCGATCAATTCGCATGCAACTCGTGCGGCTGACGCTCTGCGGGGTACTTGGCCAGCAGCTCGGCGATCGCCAGAGGACGATCAATCAGATAGCCCTGAATCAGAATGCAGCCGGATTGTTGAAGAATCGCCAGCTGTGGCGCTGCTTCGACGCCTTCGGCGATGACCTCAAGATCCATCTGACAGCCAAGATCAATGATGGTTTTCACGATCGCCCGGTCATTGCGCTGCTGAGTCAGATCGCTGACAAAGGAACGGTCAATCTTGAGGGAAGAAATCGGCAGGTTCTTGAGCAGCGCCAGCGAAGAATGCCCCATGCCGAAGTCGTCCAGACTGATGCCAAAACCAAGCCGCCGCAATGCACGCATGACAGGAATCACCTGATCAGGCGACTTCATCAGCATGCCCTCCGTGAGCTCCAGCGTCAGACTGCTCGGGTCCAGGTCATACGCGGCGACCTGAGCGCACAGCTCATCCGGCAAGGTGCTGCTGGTGAACTCCGAGGCCGCCATGTTGACATGAATTTTGAGGGTCTGAAAATTGGCCGCACGCAGTATGGCCAGATCA
Organism: Rhodoferax sp.; assembly: GCF_018780565.1. Lineage (GTDB taxonomy): Bacteria > Pseudomonadota > Gammaproteobacteria > Burkholderiales > Burkholderiaceae_C > Rhodoferax. The sequence continues at coordinate 597,561 of NZ_JADMJN010000002.1, read as the reverse complement.
CGGCAGGCCTGAGAAACCACCCATTTTCCAAGTTGCACAATGAGGTGACTTTGCTCTGCAATGGGAATGAAAACATCCGGGGGCACCAGGGTGCCATCGGGGCGCTTCCACCGAACCAGCGCCTCCACGGCTTCCAGCGTTTGATTGCGGATGTTGAAAATTGGCTGATACGCCAGGAACAGTTCATCCCCCTGCAGGGCATGGTGAAGCTCTGTCTCCAGCGCCAGACGCTGGGCGATCGACGATCGGTGCAGGGCCAATGCGTTGGGACTGCTGAGGGAAAAGAAGTGGCACCCGTTACGGCCGTTGTTCTTGATGCGGTACATCGCCGCATCGGCGCTTTGGAGCAGCGCGGGACAGGTCTTTCCGCCTTGGGGAAATGTACTCACACCGACACTGGCAGAAACCGTGAGCTCCACGCCTTCATAGGCAAATGGCAATCGCGCCGCCTGCAAGACCTGCTCAACCAGGGTCGCGATATCCTCCTGGGATTGACCCGGAAGAAGCAATGCGAATTCATCGCCACCCAGCCGGCCCACACTGGCGCCGGCGGGGGCCAGAGCGCGCAGACGCCGTGCAAATTCGTGCAACACAACGTTGCCCGCCTCATGACCGAAAGCATCGTTGATAGGTTTAAAGCGATCAAGGTCAATGAACACCAATCCAAATGAGGTGTTGGCCTTCTCCGAAGCGGTGCAAGCCTGAGTCAACAACTCATAAAAATGGCTGCGATTGACAAGCCCCGTGAGCCCGTCGACCTGCGCCAGGTAAAGAATGGTGGCCTGTTGGTCCAGCCTCTTCGCCATCTGCGCAATAAGCGCACCTATGGTGGCCGAGAGCTTTGGCAGTTGAGCCTCGGGCTGCCGCGAAAGACAGCTATAGAACTCCAGAACGCCTGGATTGTGCTGATGGCCATCCGCCGAGACATAGGTGACTGGAAAAACATAGCCCGACCACAAGCGGCACTCGCGGTCATTCGTGCGTTGCGAAAAACGCAGGTCATTTGCCATGTCTTCCACCCAGTCGGGCTGCCCGCTTTCCCAAACGCTGCCAACCAAGCCCTCGCCCGGCGCCAGAGAGGAAGTGACGCTTTCCATGCCAAGCGAGCCAAGATCCAGCTCGGGACGATGCCAAAAGTGCTTGCACACAAGCCGCGAGGCGCCTTGCGGGGACTGCTCCATGGCCCAATAGGCACCCCAGTCCCAACCCAGATTTCTGCAGATCAACTGGATGACATTGGTGATGGCGTCGCCCAGACTATGGGAGCCCACCAGAAATTCCGTCAACTCAAAACCCAGTCGCTCACGCATCATGGCATGCTTGATGGGTGTGATGTCAACCAGGATGCCACTCAACAAGCCCGGGTTGTCGGGATCGGCGGGCATGTGCGTCATGCGCAGCCAGCGCAGACCGTCCAACGGGCTGATCACGCGAAATTCGAATCCACCAGACTGCAGGGGCTTGCTTGACAGCTGCGAAATCAGCGGCAGCAAGTCATCCAGCACGACAGAGATGAAGCAACCGTCCAACCGGTCGTGGCACAAAGTCTCAACATTCAAGTAAGACGCAGCCAAGGCAGACAAAACCATCTGCGATGTCTCGCAATCAAACCACCATCGGCCAAAGGAAGCGGCCTCTTCCAGCGCACTGAGAGCCGTATTGTGTGTGAAGGCTTGGGACAAGCGAGGTGGAAACCCAGTATCCGGGTTGCTCAGTGCCGCGCGTTTTGATGTTTGATGCACGATGACTCCCTGTTGCGATGTCACCTCTCAAGCATCATTCATGCCAAACAAAAACCAGAGATTCAGGTAAATGCAATAGGTAATTACCCCTTATCTAACGAGATTGGTGCATAACGGTCATCAATGGTGCAAGCGATTGCGATGCCCCCGCAACTCAGTGCACATTCACCCGCCTACTCAGCTTTGATGCCCGCCGTCTTGATGATGCGCGCGTTGCTCTCGAACTCGCTGGCGATCTGCCTTGAAAAATCCGCCGCACTCCCGCCAGTCGGCACGTTGTCACTGGCAATCAAACGGGCGCGAAAATCCGGCAATGCCAGTACCTTGTTGATCTCGGTGTTGAGCCGGTCCAGTATCGGCTGGGGCACGCCAGCCGGCGCAAACACACCGAACAGCGAGTTCAGGTTAGCCTGCGCAAAACCCAGCTCGGCCAGCGTCGGCACTTGGGGCATTGCATCCAGACGTGACGGGGCACCCACTGCCAACGCACGCAGCTTGCCAGCCTTGATATGCTGCATCACCGCCGGCCCGGTATTAACGGACAGGACCTCGAACTGGCCACTGAGTGCATCGGTGATTTGCTGCCCACCACCTTTGTAAGGCACATGCGTGACATCGATCTTGGCACCTGCTGCCAACTGCACCAGCATGAGGTGACCCAGCGAGGCAGGACCCGAGGTCGCCCAACGCACAGCGCCCGGCCGACTCTGTGCCGCCACGAGCAAGTCGCGAAAGTCCCTGGCGGGTGTGGCTGACGTCGCCAACAGCAACACCGGCGAATACATGACACTGGCAATGGGCGTCACATCTTTCAGGGGGTCAAAAGGCGATTTGCTCAAATGCGGATTGAGCACCAGAGGACTCACCGCCGCAAAGCCCAGGGTGTACCCATCGGGCGCGGCCTTGGCCACAGCATCAACGCCAATGCTGCCGCTGGCGCCGGCTCGGTTGTCAACCAGCACGGGGGTAGCCAATTGCACGGCAAGGCGCTCACCCAGCGCTCGGGCGACGATGTCGCTGACGCCACCGCTGGGGTAGGCGACGATCAGGCGAATCGGCTTGGCCGCAGGCCAAACCTGGCCGAGCACCAGACTGCTGGCGCCGGACAGCACAAGCATTGGCAATATCTTTTTGAGAAACATTTGTTTGGAATTCATGGGGTCTATTGTCTGCGTCAATGTTGCTTCAAATGTCGAGCTTGATCACCGCGGTCAGCGGAACATCGCCCGGCGCCTCGTAATGGGCCAGCAAACAGGCGCGCGAGGGATCACGCGCCGCACCTGCCAGCAGTTCCCGTACAAAGCGAATGGAAGGCTTGTCCAGCGCAGCAAAGGGATCATCCAGCAAGGTAACGCTTGCACCGGATGCAAAGGCTGCTGCCAGCCAGACCTTGCGCTTGGACCCGGTCGAGAGCATGTACATTGGCTTCTCCATATGCTCAGTCAGAGACAGGCCGGTACTCAGCTCGCCCAGCCGCTGCTTGTCAAACTTCGGGTAAATGTCATGCAGGGACTGGAAATACGCCACCGGTGAAATCTGCTCGAAAGCCTCTGAACGCGGATCGACCCAAAACACTTGCTGGCGGTAAGCAGCGGGGTCATCGCGCAATCGCGTACTGTGAACCTGCAACTCGCCCGCATCGGCTGACAGTGCACCCGCCAGCAAGCGCAACAGGCTGGTCTTGCCGCTGCCATCACCGCCCAGCAACAGCGTGAGGCCCGGTCGAATGCACCCCGACCAGTTCTTGAACAACTCGCGCTCTGGATAGCGAAAGCACAAACCCTCTACAGAGAGGACAGGTTGCACGGTGAGATCAAGGGCTTTCATGGCCATCTATTGAGGGTTTTGAACATGCGTGCATCTTAGGCCAGAGTCCGCTCAAGATCGGCGACAACAAGTTATTGACATTTCACAATGAGGTGTCCCGCCACCCAAGTACAAACCATGCTCTACGCATATCTTCTGGAGGGCGACATGACACATCTCAGCCAATTTTTGGGAACTTGGGTAATCCTGCTCCCGATCGTCTTGCTTGGCGGCACAGCAGCAGCACAACCTGGTCCGGGTGCAGGCGCAGACGCTGCTGCGCCACGCCCCACGGTTGCTGCATCGGCACCAGCAGGGCAGCGGGGCGAAACAAAGGGTCGCAGATCAGCCGCATGGTGGGGCAAGGATGTCACACCCGGGTGGGCGATGATGAGTTGGGCCGAGCGCAACGAGCATCGCAAAAAAATGCGGGCCATGAAGTCCTATGAAGAATGCAAATCGTATCTGGATCAACACCATGAGCTGATGGCAGCGCGGGCCAAGGACAAGGGAAATGCTTCCTTGATGCAACCCCGGCGTGATGCCTGCGAGCGCCTGAAGCCCTAAGCGCGACCCACTGCACACGTGGAACGATCAAGCGCCAATTTCGACAATGTCGTTTTCGCCGGGGGTGGTAACCGCTGCTTCTGGCAGGCGGGCTTCTGGTCGGTCGTAGCGCCCGCCCTGGAGTTGCGACCCAGGCGAGTACGGGCTGTCAGCGCGGGTTCGGCTATCGCCTGTGCCTTGTTTGCGGGCACTTTTGAACACGGCTTCACCGGTTACAAACAAGCACTTGCCAACAATGCGCGCAATCTTTATCTGCGCAATCTTCTCCGCGAAGAGCCGGTCTTCCCGCATGGCGGGATGTACCGAAGTGCCATTCTGAGCAGCATCGACGAGCGCGCACTCTCACGCCTGCACCAAGGTCCGGAAATCAACGTTCTCATTTCCCGTCCGCCGGGATGGGCGTCTCCGCGGATGGCCCTGCTCCTGGGTGCTCTGGCGCTTGGCGTGGACATATGGGGGCGCGGGACAATTCACTCCTCGACCGGAAGCCGCATTGGGTTCAAGCCCCTGTACCGTTCGGTTCGGGAATGTGAGACTCCCGAAGCACTCGCCGATCTGGTGATTGCGTCCTCCTGCGTACCACCGTTGACGCCACAGGTCCGAAGTGACGGCATGATTTTGTTGGATGGAGGGCTCGTCAGCAATGTGCCCGCCGAAGATCTGGCGCAGGAACAGGGGTGCAGTCTGATCCTTCTCACCCGGCAATTCCCCTCAATTCCCGATGTCCCGGGACGCACCTATGTTCAGCCATCACAGCCGATACCGGCAGGGGCATGGGATTACACCGACGAGACCGCCGTGCAGTCCACCTTCGACCTTGGGCGTCGGGACGGCGAACACTTCTGCACAACCATTCGCAGAGCAGGATAGGCAAGGCGCTTGTGAAATATCAAGGTGCCAGAGGGTAAGCACCGTAGAGTGAGCATGAGCTCATTCAAACTTACTGACGGAACATGACCATGCTGAACTCATTGAAGCAAACTGGGAAGAACATTGGCCGTGAAATCGGTCGCGCTTGGGAAAGTCTCTCTGAAGGATGGCGCGAACTCCTCAGCCGCAGCAGCGACGCCCTGACGCATTTCACCCACCGCAAGGACGAGGAGCAGAAGGGAAGCAGCGAACTTGCAATGCTGCCACGCTGGGGCTTGCTGGCCGGGGAGTTGGAGGAGACACGCAAGGACGTGGTGGTGAGGCTGGAGGTGCCGGGTCTGGACAAGGACGACTGCAAGATCGTCATCGAAGGCAACATGCTCCACCTCAGTGGCGAAAAGCGCTTTCAGCGCGAAACCAATGACAGCACCTACCACGTGATGGAGCGCGCCTATGGGATGTTTCAACGCTCCATTGCGCTGCCGCGCAACGTGAACGTGGAGGAGGCAGAGGCCAGCTTTCGAAACGGCGTGTTGACCGTGCGCCTGCCGAAGGAGGGCGCAGACCGCGCCAAATCGATTCCCGTGTCCTGACACTGGGGCCGGTCATGAACATCATCGGCATTGACCTTGGCACCTCCAATTCGGCGGCCGCTGTGCTACGTGGCGGACGCCCTGTCATCATTCCCAGCGCTGAAGGCCTGAGCGTAGGCGGCAAGGCATTCCCCAGCTATGTGGCTCTGACGGCTGACGGCCAGATCCTGGTGGGCGAGCCCGCCCGACGCCAGGCAACAGCCAACCCCGAAGGCACGATCACGGCATTCAAGCGCAAGATGGGCAAACGCGAGAAGGTGACATTGCGGGGCCAGGAGTACTCGCCCGAGCAACTGTCCGCCTTCCTGCTGCAGAAAATCAAACGTGACGCTGAAGCCTTTCTTGGTGAACCGGTACAAAAGGCGGTCGTTACAGTGCCCGCCTATTTTGATGACAACCAACGGTCTGCCACCAAGGATGCATGCCGAATTGCGGGATTGGATGTGATCCGTCTTGTCAACGAACCCACTGCGGCCGCCCTGGCTTACGGCTTAGACCGGCTGGGGGAAGAGCTGCGAATTGCCGTGATTGATCTGGGCGGAGGCACGCTTGATGTCACCATCATGGAATTCGGGAAAGGGGTGTTTGAGGTCAAGGCCACCAGTGGCGACACCCAATTGGGTGGAACCGACATGAATCAGGCTATCTTTGAACACTTGACGCAGCGCTTCCAGATGGCCACAGGGGTCGATGTGCGCAACGATGCCAAGGCCGCCGCGCGTTTGATGGAGGCCGCAGAAGGCGCCAAGATTGACCTGACCGCCAGTATCAATACCCATATCAGCCTGCCCTATCTGGCTGCAGTGCAGGGGGAGGCCCGTCATCTCGAACTGGACCTCAATCGCACCGAGTTGGAACGTCTGGTGCATCCGGTCATTGACCGCTGTAAAGGCCCCGTCGAACAGGCTCTGCGCGATGCAGCGATCAAGCCGGAAAACATCGACCGGGTGGTTTTTGTCGGCGGCCCCACCCGCATGCCTGCCGTGCGTTCCTATTTCGAGAGTATGTTCGGCCACAAGGCCGAGATGGGCGTCGATCCAATGGAGTGCGTTGCTGCGGGGGCGGCGATCCAGGCTGGCGTGCTGGCGGGCGAGGTCGGGGGCATTGTTCTGGTCGATGTCACCCCGCTTACGCTTGGGGTTGAGACTCTGGGTGGCATTGCCACATCGCTGATCGCCCGCAATACACCGGTTCCCGTGAAACGCACTGAAACATTCACGACGGCAGCGGATATGCAAACCAGTGTGACCATTCATGTGTTTCAAGGCGAGCGGCCCATGGCAGACGACAACACCAGCCTGGGCGAATTTGTCCTGGAAGGCTTGCCACCCGCTCCACGAGGCGTGCCCAAGATTGAAGTGACGTTTGACATCGACTCCAACGGCATCCTCAGCGTTGCGGCGCGCGATCTCGCCAGCGGCAAGTCCCAATCCATCAACATTTCATCTTCGACCCGGCTCTCAGAGACTGAGAAAAAGCGGATGGTGGAGGATGCAGAGCGCTATGCCGAGGCAGACAAGAAACGGCGCGAGGACGCGGAGAAGCTCAACGCTGCCGATGCCACCTGTTATGAAGCGGAGAAAATGCTTGCCAATTTTTCCAGCAAACTGACTGACGATCTGCAAAAGCGCATTGAGCAGGCCTTGCGCGAGACCAAGGACGCCCTGCTCAGGAAGGAAGTCAGTCTGGCCTCTCAACGTGCCGACGCACTCAAGAAAATTCTGAAGGAAGCTGGCGTCGTGCTCTACACGCAATCGAGTCAGACACAAAAGGGGGAGCCCTATTCCGAAACCCCCTGGCAAGGGCCCCAAACACCCCCCGGCCCGGGCACCGCCAGCCAAGGAGTCCACGCCAGTGGGCCGGGGCAACACGGCAAGGTTGTGGACGCCGAGTACCGTGAAAGCCATTGAATATGACCTCATTCGGCCCACAGCCATCGCCGCCTGCTTTGGCGCCGAAGCAGCTTACGCAAGCCTGCGATCCTGAGCAATTCAGCTTCCAGACCACTGCAGAGCTGGACGGTCTGAGCGAGCTGATTGGCCAAATGCGTGCCATGGAGGCGGTGCGATTCGGCGCCGGCATTCGCCGCCAGGGCTACAACGTGTATGTGCTCGGCCCCGCAGGCATGGGCAAGCGCAGCATGGTGAGCCAGATTCTCGCGAGCCGTGTGGCGCAGGAAAGAGAACCGGAGGACTGGTGCTACCTCAACAACTTCAGTCAACCGCACAAACCCCAAGCCGTCAGCCTTCCCACCGGGCGCGGCAAAGAATTGCGTGAGCAAATGGTGCAGGTAGTGGACTATCTGCGCTCGGCAATACCTGCCTTGTTTGAAAGCGATGAATACAGGGCCAAGGCGCAAGCCATTCAAGAGGAATTCAGCAAGCAGCAGGAAGATGCCTTCAAATCCTTGGGCGATGACGCTGTCAAGCAACAAATAGCCCTTCTGCGCACGCCGGGCGGCTTTGTCTTTGCCCCCACCCGCAATCAAGAAGTACTTCAACCGGGGGAGTATGAAAAGCTGCCGCCCCAGGAGAAGCAGCAGATCACCGCCGCAATTGCCGAACTGCAGGAACGCCTGGAAAAAATACTTGCTCACGTGCCGCAATGGTGGAAGGAACGCAGTGAACGTCTCAAGCAGCTCAATCGCGAAACCACACTGTCGGTCATCACCCATGTAATGGCAGACATACGTGCCCGATTTTCCGATCTGACAGCCATACAGAAATACCTCGATGCGGTGCAGCAGGACATGGTCGAGAATGCCGACGATTTTCGCAAGGAGGAGGAATCCACCGAGCTATCGGGCTTGACGATCGTCACACGCAAGACCTTCCACCGCTATCAGGTAAACGTACTGGTCAGCAACGGCAAGCAGGCAGGTTCACCCGTCGTCAGCGAAGACAACCCGACTTACAGCAACCTGATAGGGCGCGTGGAACATGTCGCCCAGTTGGGGGCGTTGGTGACAGACTTCACACTCATCAAGCCTGGTGCGCTACACCGGGCCAACGGTGGCTACTTGCTGTTGGACGTTCGCAAAGTACTGATGCAACCATTTGCATGGGATGGCCTCAAGCGCGCACTGCAGGCGCGGGAAATCCGCATTGAGTCTCTGGGGCAAATGTACAGCCTGGTGAGCACCGTTTCTCTGGAGCCCGAACCGATTTCCCTGGATGTCAAGATCGTTCTTTTCGGAGATCGGCTGTTCTACTACTTGCTGCAGCAGCTCGACCCGGACTTCGCAGAGCTGTTCAAGGTCGCTGCGGACTTTGAGGACCGCATTGAGCGCAGTGGCGACACTCATCTGCTGTACGCCCGCCTGATGGCCACCCTGTGTGCCAAGGACAATTTGCTGCCGCTTGACCGCAGTGCCGTGGCCAGAGTCATTGAGCACAGCGCCCGGCTGGCTGGCGATGCCGAGCGACTCTCCACCCACATGCGCAGCATGGCGGATCTGCTGCAGGAATCGGACTACTGGGCGCGCGAAGATGGCACCACCGTGGTGGTAGCCCGCCACGTGCAGAAAGCCATAGACGCCCAGATCCGTCGACAGGATCGCTTGCGCGTCCAGCTCCACGACGCAATTTTGCGTGGCACTCTGCTGATCGATACCCAGGGATCTGTGGTCGGACAAATCAACGGCCTGTCTGTGCTGGAACTTGGAGGCTTTGCCTTCGCCCAGCCCACTCGCATCACCGCCACCAGCCGCCTGGGTGAAGGTGAAATGATCAATGTCGAGCGCGAAGTCAAACTGTCAGGAGCCATTCACTCCAAGGGAGTTCTGATTCTGGCCTCCTTTCTGGCAACGCGCTACGCACGCGATCAACCCCTGGCGCTATCAGCGAGTCTGGTGTTCGAGCAATCCTATGGGCAAGTCGAAGGCGACAGCGCATCCCTGGCCGAGTTGTGTGTACTGCTGTCCCACCTGGCCAACACGCCCGTGCTGCAGTCGCTTGCTGTCACCGGATCGGTCAACCAGTTGGGGCAGGTGCAGGCCATTGGTGCAGTGAATGAAAAAATTGAAGGCTTCTTTGACATCTGCATGGCGCGAGGATTGACAGGCAGCCAGGGTGTCATCATTCCATCGGCCAACGTGAAACACCTGATGTTGCGCCGGGATGTGATCGCCGCCGCAGAGGCTGGAAAATTCCATGTCCGTGCCGTTGACCACGTGGATCAAGCCATTGCGCTCCTGACCAGCATGCCGGCGGGAGAAGTGGATGCCCGAGGTCACTACCCGGACAAAAGCGTCAATCAACGGGTCGCCGTGCGGATTGCCGAACTGAGCGCATTGCGCAAGTCGTTCGCACGCCATTCTGAAAAGAAGAGAAAAAACCGGAAATATTAAACTGCCGTGTCTGCTCAACGGGACTATTACGAGGTGCTCGGCCTGACCAAGGAGGCCGCCCCCAAAGCGATCAAGGACGCGTTTCGCACACTCGCCCTGAAGTTCCATCCTGACCGGAACAAGGAACCTGGCGCCGAGGAGAAGTTCAAGGAAATTGCGGAGGCCTACGCCATTCTGTCGGATCCTGAAAAGCGCGCAGACTATGATGCCCGTGGATTTGCCGGCGTGGCCAACTTCAATCGGGAAGACCTGTTTGGTGGCATCAACTTCGAAGATATCTTCAGCGGACTGAACTTTGACTGGGGTGGCGCAAACCCTTTCGAAGGCTTCTTTCATCCCCGCAGCCACGGGCCCAAACGTGGCGCCAACATGGAAGTCGATGTCTATGTGTCACTGGAGCGCGTCGCGCATGGCGGAGAAGAGGAGATTCGCCTGACCCGACCCACCACCTGCCCTGCGTGCCGTGGTTCGGGCGAGGAAGGCGGCGCGGTATCCCCCGCCTGCGAAGCCTGCGCAGGAAGCGGACGCATCACACACAGCCGGCGCGAGCAGGCACAGCATGTGCTCATCCAGCACATCACTGTCTGCCCGGCCTGCGGCGGGCGCGGAAAGACACTGGCCCACCCCTGCACGCAGTGCGCGGGAAGTGGCGCAGTGGAGCAGGCCGAGTCGCTGGTGGTGAAAATACCGCTCGGAGTGGAGGACGGATTGGTACTGCGTGTCCCCGGCAAAGGCATGCCCAGCCCCGATGCAGGCGGTGTTCCCGGCGATTTGTATGCCGTGATAAGGACCAAACCGGATGAGCGCTTTGAACGGGTCGGCGCAGACCTGTTGCGCCAGGAAGTCATCGCGGTGACGGATGCCGTGCTGGGCACCCATCTGACGGTGCCGACCCTGGACAGCACGGTCAGTGTCGTTGTGCCACCAGGCACACAGCCTGATGCCATGTTGCGTCTGAAAAAGAAGGGCTTGCCCGCCTACGGAAAGGGCTCTCACGGTGACCTGTATCTGCGCATCAAGGTGCGGGTACCGGAAGACCTGACCCACCAGGAACGTGAGTTATATGAAAAGCTTCAAGCCCTTGACGCAGCGAAGCAAATCAGATGAATGTAGGGGATCAGCTAACCCTCATCGACCCGACGCTCTGTGCCAGCGTAATGCGCTCCGTTTTGGACAACCCAAGTGCCGTGGCCAAGCGACGACGGTCAATGAGCGCGCGCACGACCGTTGCCAGCCCCGCACTGGCGCAGTAGAGATAGACGTTTTGCGCAATAAATCCGGTATCGGCGCCGGCGAGAAAAGCCTGATCCCCGGCTTGTACCTCGCGCATTCGGGAGAAGTCCGCCACGTAGACCAGATTCAAAGGAGCAGATCCCACAAAGTCCTGGGTACCGGTGGCGGCGCGGAGATCTTCAGCCTTGATGAGCATCAGACGATGTTCTCGCGCATCGTAGCGAAAAGCACCTTCCGGCAATACTGCAAAAACACTGATCTCCTGCCAATTGTGAGCAGATGGCGCAGTTCGCCCACTCATTTCATCCTGCCGATTGACACCAAAGCCGGACCAAAGCAGCGCCGAAAGCGTTTCGATGGACAGGGGCTCGGCGGAAAATGTCCGTGCGCTATGTCGACTTTTGAATGCCTGCTGAAGCGACATAGTCGGCGAAAGCACTGGCTGCGGCAATTCGACAAAGTCAGTTTCCAGGTTAAGCGTGATGGTTGACATGGCACCCTCCTGCAGATACGGTGTTGTTCCCCGCCTTAGGCAGTTTCGGCCAAAGGCTCCGCCACCGGAATGCCCCGAGCCAACATCTGGTCAACCTGAGCTTCGGCCTGCAACCAATCATCCAGCTCATGGCCAGAGGCACAGCTTCGCGCCTGGTAAAGCGTATACGCCGTTTGACGAATCAGCTCATCGCGTTCAATGCTTGAAGCGATGCTTTTTGAGTTGGCACTGCTATGACTTTTGACGACGGAGTTATTGCGCTTCTGCTTCTTCGCAGCGTCATGCACAGTGCGGGGTGCGGTTTCTGGATGCTTCATGTTATGCCTCGTAAATAGATTCATGGTCCAAGCAACTCACGGCCTGCGCCGTGCAATGGGTGAGCATAATGAAAGCCTGAAGAGACACTTTGCGCATTCGCAATTCAAGCTCGCAAAGCAGCTCACTTCTCACTGCCCACCTCGTCACTGGTGTTGAAGTAGAGAAAGATGTGTCGCAGAGCACCTGTTCTGATCGTCAGCGCCTTCTTGAGGGTTTGCGCAGGCTGCCCCGCGGATTCACGGAAGCTGGCCTCGACTTCGTAGCGCCCTGCAGGCAGGGCGGCAAAAAGCCAGGGACCATCCATGGTGTGCTCCAGCACAGACTGTCGGGTGCGTGCGTTCAGGATCCGGACCTCCACCGACGCGAGGTACGCCCCCGAGCCTTTCGCGGCCGTGGTCAACCAAAAGCTGTAGCGGCCCTTCTCTGCACTCAGCGCGGCCTGCTCGGATTCTCCAATGCCACCCGAGACGTAGGCCAAAGCAGAATCAGCCGTCCCACGCTCGATGGCATGGGCGAGCGGCAGAACGACGGCTGCGCACAAACCCCAACCCAGCAAATGAGCTATGGATTTTCGACGGTTCATTGGGTCACCTCCTTTGGAAATTGCAATGCCACTTTGCCCAACAGCCGTCTCCGACGGGTTGACTTTTCGCAAAGCGCAACGCAAGCGGTCTTCCGACACTGGCAATGGCGAGCGGGACGAAATTTGAACCCCCCGACTGGATCTGAACAATGCTGCTTTACTCTCTGGACAATGACACCCTGTTTTCTCAGGCTTTGGCGACACACCTGGGGCTGGCCCTGGCGGCCCATGAGGATCGCTGCTTTGAAGATGGCGAACATAAACTGCGACCGCTGCAGGACCCGCGGGGCAGCGACGCCTACGTCATCCACAGCCTGTACGGCGATATGCAGTACAGCCCGCACGACAAGCTGAGCCGGCTTCTGCTGTTCATTGCCACCTTGCAGGAGCATGGCGCGAGTCGGGTCACAGCCGTCGTGCCCTACCTGGCGTATGCGCGAAAAGACAGGCAAACAAAACCTTTCGATCCAGTCACCCTGCGCTATGTGGCCCAGTTGTTCGAGGCAGTGGGCACATCACAGCTGATCGTTCTGGAGGCGCACAACGTGGCTGCATTTCAAAATGCTTTTCGTTGTCCAACCATTCATATTGAGGCTCATCGCGCGTTCGACTCCGTGGCTTGCGAATGGGCTGCTCATACCGCGTTGGCTGTGGCGTCGCCCGATCCGGGCGGGGTCAAGCGTGCACAACTGTGGCGCGAGTCCTTGGAAAAAAAGCTGAGGCAGCCCGTTGGGTTTGCCATGCTTGACAAACGACGTAGCGCCGGCGTGGTCACCAGCGAAAACCTGGTCGCCGGGGACGTGGACGGCATGACAGTCTTCCTGATTGATGACCTGATTGCCAGCGGCGATACCATGCGCCGCGGCGCAGTGGCCCTCAGGAAGGCCGGTGCACAGAAGGTTATTGCATGCGCTGCCCATGGGCTCCTCACTGGCCCAGCCTCTGAGGCCATGGCAGACGGCAGCATTGCCCATGTTGTACTCACCGACAGCGTCCCGCCATTCCGGTTGCCTCTGACCAGTGCAGTGCGCAGCAAATTGACGATTGCATCTGCGGCAGCTCTGTTTGCCACAGCCATCAGGGCCTCTCATGGGGCAGGATGGACATGAAGGCGTCGATAGCGTCAATGGCACGCGACAAATATCGCTCGGCCAGGGGTAGCCACTTGTGCGGCACACGTGGCTTGGGATCGAGCAGATGGGCCATGGCAAGGCGCGCGCGCAACACGGCGCGGTAGGCTGTGTAGAGGTTCATCAGGGCCGCGGCAGGACGGTCGTCCAGGGCTGCGGCTAAACCTGATGCAACAGTCGAACCAATCCAGGCAGCGCCTGCCATGTCGCACTCCAGGCCCAGGTAGGCGACTTCGTCAAAGGGGTCAACCTGACGCAACGCAAGATTGAACTCAAGGCAGTCAATGACCACAGGAGGCTGCAGAAGGCAGACGTGTTCCGGACGCAGATCGCCGTGACCTTCCAGCACCCGGTGCGCAGCGACACGCTCGCGAAGCAAGTTCTCGCCCCGCGCAAGTGCAACGCCCAGGTAGTCAATCGCCCGCCCCGCATGGCGAAGCTGAAACTGGGGTCTGAGCAAGACCTCGCGATTGGCTGCCTGCTCATATTGAAATCGAGCCAGGTAATCTTCGGCGCTCAGCGCTGCGATGGGCGCACTCCGGTAAAACCGGGCCAGTACCTCCACCAGCGGCGCCAGATCCCTGGGGGCCACATGACTTGCCGCAATGAGTTGATCCAGTGTTCGATGGGAGGGCAGGCGCTTCATCAGCACCAGCCAGTCAACAGTTTCCCCCCTGCCCGGCAACTGATCTTCAGGAACCAAGGCAAAAGCGCCATCCTGCCACTGCAGAGCCATTACACCCAGATAAACATCTGGCGCCATACGCAAATTGAGACGGACTTCCTCCCTGCAGTAGAACTCGCGGGCCTGGAGCGTCGTGAAGTCAAGGAATGGAAAGCAAACCGGCTTCTTCAACTTGAAAACATGCTGCCCCACCAGGAATACCCATGACATATGCGTTTCAACGCATTGCACGTTTTGATTGGAATTGCCATAGCTCTTCGGCGACTGCAGAAACTTGAGCTTGGCTTCGGTGTCGGGCATGTGCAGGGACTCTTGAAACAGACCCGCCAGCCTTTTCAGGGGCTGGCGGTTGTGGCAGGAACCCCGGGTCAGTTCGTCAGGCTGACACGTCTGGGGACGTTCCCGTCCGTCTTGATGTCAAACACCAAGACTTGAACCAATTTCTTGATTCCCCCAGCTCCGTACTGTGTCAAAACGTTCCCACGCTTGTCAGCAAGTACGCTTTCACTATAGTTCCCACGGCAGAACGACCATTGCGAATTCTCAATTGGGGCGCATTCAGGCATACATATAGGCACGCGACCATGGGGTGGGATTGAGCTGCTCGTCAGCTCCAGCCTTACATGCCAGAACTTGATGCAAAGACACCCAGTTCTGATTGAAAGCGTGCGCGCATCCCGCCAGGTAAATGCGCCAGACGCGGTACGTCGTATCGTCCACCAGATTGCGTATTTCCCGGCCTTGATCTTCATAATTCTCCGACCAATGCAACAGCGTTCGCGCGTAGTGGCGACGCAGACACTCCACATCCAATGCCTCCAGGCCAGCCGTTTGCATTGATTTCAGCGCCAGACTGATGTGCGGTAGCTCCCCATTCGGAAAGACATACTTCTCTATGAAACTGGCAGCGCCCAGAGGGGACCCGCCACTATCGGGGTCGGTGGAGGTGATGCCATGGTTGAGCACCAGGCCACTCGGTTTGAGCAAGGCATTGATTTTGGCGAAATAGGCGGGCAGATGGTTCAGACCCACATGCTCGAACATGCCGATGGACGTGATCTTGTCGAACAGGCCATCGCTCACGTCGATATCGCGATAGTCCTGCAGGCGAATCTCCACCTGAGCGCACAGGCCAGCTTGTGCGATGCGCTCACGGGCCAGTTCGCATTGATTGTTTGACAAGGTCACTCCCACCACGTGCGCTCCGAATTTTTGCGCAGCCCGAATGGCCAGAGCGCCCCAACCACAACCGATATCCAGCAGACGCTCGCCGGGCTGGAGCATGAGTTTGGTCAGAATGTGATCGAGCTTCGCCACCTGGGCCTGCTCCAATGTCTCAGTGGCTGAGGGAAAGTAGGCACATGAATAGACCAGATCCGGGTCCAGCCACAGCCGATAGAAGTCGTTGGACACATCGTAATGGTGCTTGATGGCCTGAGCGTCCTTCGCCCTGTCATGGCGACCTGCATTGAACATGCGGCCAAACCTGCCACGCATCGGCACACCCGTGTGAGCCAGCCTGGAGGCCACTTCCACAATGTCTTTTGCGCTGCCCTGCACATCGAAGTGACCATTCACGTAACCCTCGGCCAAGTTGTCCAGGCTCGGTGGCAAGAAGTAGCGCAATGCCCCCGGCCCGTTCAAACGAACAGTGACTTGAGGCTCCTGGCCCAGATCGTGGTGCAGCCCATTCCACAGCGTCAGTCGCAAAGGTATGCCATTTTGAAGGCGCAGACCCGCCAAAAAGCGGGGCAACACGCCTCGATCGGAATCCACAAGATTTGTCATCGTCGTCATTGCCCTAACTCCACTGGTATGAAAATTCGCCCGCCGTCGCGCAGCACCAGCAGCGCCACACTCCTGGGTTTTTTATCCATTGCGCCACGCACCTGATCGACCGACTTCAAGGCCATGCCGTTGATCGCCAGCAACACGTCACCCGGCATCAGGCCTGCACGCGCCGCTGCACCTGTTGCGCCTTCAACGAGCAGCCCACCGGACACCTTCAACTTCGCCTGCTCATCCCGGGAGAGCGGCCGCAGAGCGAGTCCGAGTTGTCCAGGTTGCGGCTCTGATTCGCGTTGAGTCTGCGTTGCACCATCATCTTCCGCGCGACCGAGCTTGACTGACAACTCGCGAAATGCCCGGTCGCGCCAGACCTTCAGGCGCACCGTCTCACCGGGCGTGGCCAGGCTGATTCGGCTGCTCAAATCTCCGGATCGAACAATGGGCTCGCCATTGACCTCGCTGACGACATCGCCGGGCATCAGGCCGGCGGTGGCTGCTGCGCTGTCGGGCGCCACGCTGACAATCAAGGCGCCATCGGGCCGACTCAGTCCAAAGGATTCGGCCAGTGCCTGGTTCATATCCTGGACTGAAACACCGAGCCGGGCATGGGCTGCCCGCCCGGTCGCGACGATCTGGTCCTTGACCTTGAGCGCGACATTGATCGGGATCGCAAAAGACAGGCCCTGATAGCCACCGGACTGCGAATAGATCTGGGCATTGATACCCACCACTGCACCGCTGCCATCAAACAAGGGGCCACCTGAATTGCCCGGATTGACCGCGGCGTCAGTCTGGATAAACGGCACTGCCGCATCCCCTGGCAATGAGCGCCCCTTGGCGCTGACAATGCCCTGCGTCGCCGTCTGCTCAAAGCCAAATGGAGAACCGATGGCCAGCACCGGATCGCCCACCTGCAATCGCTGTGCGTCTCCCAATCGCACCACGGGAAGATTTTTCGCAGTGATGCGCAACACCGCCACATCAGTGGCCGTGTCGGCACCCAGCACCTTGGCCCGGTACTCACTGCGATCACTGAGCTTGACGACGACCTCCTTCGCCTCACGCACCACATGCGCATTGGTCAGTATCAGTCCATCGGTGCTGATGATGAAGCCTGAGCCCTGGCTGCGAAACGGCATGCTGCCGCCCGGGGTTTGACCGGGCAGGCGCCACTGGAAGCCGGGCAAGCCGCGGAAAAACCGGAAAAACGGATCGTTGGGATCAAAGGGAAATTCATCAGGCCCGAGTTTGCGCAAGCCCGCCACGTTCACACCAACCACAGCAGGACCCGACTGCTCCACGATCGCCCGGTAGTTGGGCATCGTGCCGGGGGGCACTGGCAAGGCCGGCACAGGCGGCGGAGCTGGCGTCGACGCAGGTCCCGTCACATCGCCCTCTGCCCTGCTGACCGGGCGTTCCTTGACGAACCAGCCGGGCGAATGCAAATTGAAGGCGGCCGAGGTCACGGCAGCGATGAGACCAGCGGCAACCAGCGTGAGAATCAGGGCTTTTCTTTTCATGAATCATCTTTCCCCAAGGCGATGCTGACTGCAAAGCCATGGCGAGGAATAGTAGGTCTCGCCAACTCAGTCGATTTGAGAAATGTCATTCCCGGCCGGTTTACTGCCAGCCCTCCCCATGCCTGCGCGGTCGCGCAGGTTCCAGTGCATTGACATTTCGCAACTGAGGGCCGCATGGCCGCCCTAGCATGGCAACAGGAATGAAACCGCGGTCGGACGCCGCCCCGCTGCGGGGCACCTTGTGGCGGCATTGAGAGACAAGCCATGACGAGCTATCCAATGAGCCCTGTCGATGCGGCCTGGTACCACATGGATGGTCCCGCGAATTTGGCCATGGTCACAGGCGCCCTGTTAACCAGGAAAAAACTTGACTTTGATGAGGTCCGGGAGGTCTACCGATCTCGCCTGCTTCGCTTCGAGCGCTTTCGCCAGCGTGTGGTCGAAAAGGGCTTCCCCCTGGCAACCCCACACTGGGAAGACATGCCGAACTTCGACATCAACCAGCATATGCACCACATTGCGCTGGCGTCGCCCCATGACGAAACCGCACTGCGATCCTTGATCAGCGACCTTGCAAGCACCCCGCTGGACCACCAGCAGCCACTGTGGCATGTGCATGTGGTGGATGATGTCGCGGGTGGCAGTGCACTGATCATGCGTTGCCACCACTGCGTTGCCGACGGAACTGCCATGATGACCGTTGCCCGGGAGCTGTTCGACACTGCGCCAGGTGGCGCACCCCAGTCGGACGTGCCGCACAGCATCCCGTCCAGCGAACCGACAGCGGCAGAACGCCTGCTGGCGATGGCCGACACGGCTGTTGAAGTCGTCACGCATCCGGGCCAGGTCATCGAGAAGGCTGCCGTGGTCGCAGCCGGGGCTGGCATGTTGGTGCGCGAACTGTTGCGCTGGCCTGACCCACAGTCGCCACTCAAGGGCGAGTTCGGCCTGCGCAAGCGGGTAGCATGGTCCAAGCCAGTCACCATCAAGGACGTCAAGACGATCGGTGCACGACATGGGGCCAAGGTGAACGACGTGCTGGTGGCATGCATGACCGGCGCCTTGCGCAGCTATCTCAGAAAGCGTGGAGTCGATGTGAACCACACGACAGTGCGCGCGATGGTGCCCGTTGACCTGCGGCCACCGGAGAGGGCTGCGGCCCTTGGCAACGAGTTTGGTCTGGTGATTCTGGATCTGGCCGTGACCAGCGCCCGTGCGACCCAGCGACTGGCCGTCACAAAGAAGCGGATGGACGAGCTCAAACGCTCACCGGAGGCCACGGCCATCAAAGTCCTGTTTGAAATCTTTGGGCGGGGGCCCAAGGCTCTGGAAGACTTCGCGAACGAACTGTTCGGCAGCAAGGCCAGCATCGTGATGACCAACGTGATGGGGCCGCGCGACGTGCTCTACCTGACCGGTGTCCCGATTGACCGCATGATTGCCTGGGCACCGCATCCTGGCAACGAGCTGGGCATGGCCATCAGCATCATGAGCTACCACGGCAAGGCGTCACTGACCATCGGTGCCGATGCCCGCCTGGTGCCCGACCCCGAAGTGATTGCCGAGCTCTTCAACCGCGAATTCCAGAGCCTGTTGCGCGCCGCCAAAGCGCCCAGGACCCAAGCCGTCAGTCCAAGCCCGCGAGAAAAGAAGACTTCATCGCGCACAGCCGCGACTCAGCCCCGACCTTGAGCGGGGATCGTTCGCTCAATGGCTGATCATCCAGGGCCGCTTGCTCGGGAATGCCTTGTTGCCGTTGGGCGCGGTTACCGTGGCTCCACGTTTGGCAGTGGAGCAACAACCGCAGCCCGCCGGGTGCTTGAGGCGTGCATAGTCGCCTGAGCGCTTGGGCTCATGCCGAGCGCGCTCGTTGGCGTCCATGGCCCGGCGCGTGCTGCCTTCCATCAAGGCCAGACGCGGAGCGGTGGCAAAGACGCGCAAAGAGGCGCTGCCGCAGTCGGGGCAGGCAGCGGCCTCATTGCGTGCAGCCAGCGTACGAAAGGCGTCAAAGCCCCCGCACTGGGGGCAAGCGTAGTCATAGGTTGGCATAGGAATCGCCTCCGTATTTTTTTTCAGATCAGATCGTGCGACAAAGGCATGTCGATCTTGCCGTCGATGTGCTTCACTGGTCCAAACGCGTTCGGGTTGATGTCGAACTCGAAGATCTGCGTGGGCAGCCACAGCGTGGCACAGGCGTTGGGCACATCCACCACCCCGCTGATATGGCCCTGAACCGGCGCAGTGCCCAGAATGGAATAGGCCTGAGCACCGGAGTAACCAAACTTCTTCAGGTACTCGATGGCGTTGAGACAGGCTTGGCGGTATGCCACATTCACATCCAGGTAGTACTGCTTGCCCGTCTCGTCGACCGAGATGCCTTCGAAGATCAGATAGTCGTTGTAAGCCGGCGTAATAACGCTGGGCTTGAAGATCGGGTTCTTGATGCCGTACTTGGCCATGCCACCTTTGATCAGGGTCACCTTCATGTGTACCCAGCCCGCCATCTCGATGGCACCGCAGAAGGTGATCTCGCCATCACCCTGGCTGAAGTGAAGATCGCCCACGGAAAGACCCGCGCCGTCCACATACACCGGGAAGAACACTTTGGAGCCACGCGACAAATCCTTGATGTCGCAGTTGCCGCCGTGTTCGCGCGGAGGTACGGTGCGCGCGCCCTCTGCCGCTGCCTTGGCGCGGGCTTCGCCAGTCATCTTGCCCATGTGGGCGGTGCCGGCCGAGGGTGGATTGGCCAGGCCGGCGCTTGGGTCGGTGTCGATCAGGTTCTGCTCACGTGTATTCCATATGTCGAGCATTTTCTTGTCAGGCAGGCACCCAATGAGGCCTGGGTGAATCAGTCCCGCAAAATTCACACCCGGAATATGACGCGAGCTGGTGAACATACCCTTGAAGTCCCAGATCGATTTCTGCGCCTCAGGAAAGTGCTCCGTCAGAAAGCCTCCGCCATTCTTTTTGCTGAAGAACCCATTGAAGCCCCACAGGCTGTCCTGCTTGGCACCAATATCCAGCAGGTCGACCACCAGCAGGTCGCCGGGCTCCGCCCCCTTCACCCCTACTGGACCCGACAGGTAATGCACCGTGCTCAGGTCTATATCGCGCACGTCATCAGCGCTGTCGTTGTTCTTGATGAAGCCACCGGTCCAGTCGAAGGTTTCCAGGATGAAGTCATCACCCGGATTGACCCAGCATGCCATCGGGATGTCCGGGTGCCAACGGTTGTGAATGTTCTCGTTTTCAGTCGGGGACTTGGTGAGGTCAACTTTGATCAATGTGTCTGTCATGTCATTTCTCCTGGAGTAAGTAGTAAGAAAACAAAAAATCGTTCAAACCGATAGGAACTGCTTGATGCGCGCCGTGTCGGTGTCGGCGCGCGTGCTCTCATGCACCAGATGGCCGCCCTCGATGACAAACAAGCGGTCCGCCACTTCCATGGCAAAGCTCAAGACCTGCTCTGACACGATGATGGTGATCTCCCGCATCTTGCGGATTTCGTTGAGCGCCTTGGCGATGTCCTTGATGATGGATGGCTGAATTCCCTCGGTGGGCTCATCCAGCAGCAGGACTTTGGGATTGGTCACCAAGGCGCGGGCAATGGCCAACTGTTGCTGCTGCCCCCCAGAAAGGTTGCCGCCCTTGCGACCACGCATCTCGAACAGCACCGGGAACAGCGCGTAGATTTCGTCTGGAATCTGCTTGTGACGAGCATTCTCAAGACCGGTCTGGATGTTTTCTTCGACTGTGAGCGTCGGGAAGATCATGCGGCCCTGGGGCACATAAGCCACGCCCTTGGCCACGCGCTTGTAGCTCTCGTCCCTGGAGATGTCCTTGTCATCAACGTTAATCGTTCCCGATTTGAGCGGCAGGATGCCGATGAGCGACTTGAACAGCGTGGTCTTACCCATGCCATTGCGACCCATGATGGCCACGGTTTCGTTCTTGTTTGCCGTGAACGAAATGCCGTGCAGTGCTTCGCTCTGCCCGTAACTGACATGAAGGTTGGTGACATTCAGCATGGTGTTCTCCTCAGTGGCCCAGATACACATCGATCACACGCGGATCGGCTTGTACTTTTTCCATCGAACCCTCAGCCAGGATTTTTCCCTGGTGCATGACGGTGACCTTGTCTGCGATGCGCTTGACGAACTCCATGTCGTGCTCAATCACGATCATGGCGCGCCCCTTGCAGATGCGCTTGAGCAACTCAGCGGTCAGCTCGCGCTCGCGCACACTCATACCGGCAATAGGCTCATCGAGCATCAGCAGTTCCGGGTCCTGCATCAGCAGCATGCCAATCTCCAGCCACTGCTTTTGACCGTGCGACAGCAAACCGGCTTCCACTTCAAGCTGATCGGCCAGCCCGATCTCCTCGGCCACGGACTGCACGCGTGACTTGACCTCCTCGGTGCACTTGAAAAACAGGGCACCGAACACATCACGTCCGCGCGGGAATGAAACTTCCAGGTTCTGGAAAACGCTCAGGTTTTCATAAATGGATGGTGTCTGGAACTTGCGGCCAATGCCGGATCGAACAATCTGGTACTCGGGCAGCGTGGTCATCTCATCGTTTTTGAACTTGATGCTGCCGGCACTGGCCCGGGTTCTGCCGCAAATCAAATCCAGCAGAGTGGTCTTGCCAGCGCCATTCGGACCAATGATGACGCGCAGTTCATTCTGGTCCACATACAGGTTGAGCTTGTCAATGGCCTTGAAGCCGTCGAAGGACACCGTCAAGTCCTCGACCGTCAATACGAAATCGGTTTTTTTCATGGCAGATCTCCTTTGCGTTGTTTCAGGTGTTCTGCTTGCTCAAGCCTGCAGGCAAGTTGGGTGCCTCACTCGCAGCCTTCGCCACCACCACGGGTTTGCGGCGGGCCGCCCAGCGCTTGGCCACCCAGGGCTTGACGCGGTTGTTGTAAACGCCAGCCAGGCCGTCAGGGAATGCCAGGACCACGCCCAGAAACATGGCCGCCATGAGGAACAGCCACAGATCCGGAAAGGTCTCGGAGAAATAGGTCTTGCCGAAGTTCACCAGCAAGGTGCCATACACCGCGCCCACCAGCGACATGCGTCCGCCCACCGCGGCAAAGATCACCATCTCGATCGAGGGCACGATACCCACCAGAGAAGGCGACATGAAACCGACTTGCAGCGTGAACATGGCACCGCCAACTGCCGACAACAGCGCTGCAAAGCAGAAGGTGAACACCCGGAACATCGCCACGTCGTAGCCGGAGAAGCGCACCCGGTCCTCCTTGTCACGCATGGCCAACAACAAGGTGCCCAGCTTGCTCTTTTGAATCCAGGCGCACAGTACGATCGAGCCCAGCAACAGACCCACTGTGACGAAGTAGAGGATGTACTTGGCACTGTCGGTGCGGGTATCCCAGCCCAGGATGGTCTTCAGGTCGGTCATGCCGTTGACGCCGCCGGTATAGCCCTGCTGGCCCACAATCAGCACCGTGAGAATCAAGGCCACCGCCTGGGTTATGATGGCAAAGTACACTCCGCCCACCCGACGCTTGAACATGGCGTAGCCGATGATGAAGGCCAGCAGCGTGGGCACCACAACAATGATCAGCAGCGTCAGCGGAAAAGAGCGGAAGGGCTCCCACCACAGCGGCAACGCCGTGATCTGGTTCCAGTCCATGAAATCCGGAATACCGGGTGTGGACTGGATCTTGGTGGTGATGGGGTCACTGGCTTCGAGCTTGAGAAACATGGCCATGGCATAGCCGCCCAGACCAAAGAAAACGCCCTGCCCCAGGCTCAGCACACCGCCATAGCCCCACAGCATCACCAGGCCCAGGGCCACGAACGCGTAGCTCAGGTACTTGCCGACCAGATTCAGGCGAAACAAATCCAGAGCCAGGGGAAACGCTACCAGCAAAACCGCTGCCAGCAACAAGACGCTGCCCATGGTGTTTCTTTCCACCCATTGCTTGATACTGTTCATTTGATACTCCGGTTTTTGATATCGATTGCGTGACGGGGATCAGCGGCGCACCTTGGATGCAAACAGCCCCTGGGGACGCAGCATCAGGATGGTCACGACCAGCATCAGCGTGAGCACTTTGGCCATGGAGCCGGTGATAAAGAACTCCGCAATGGATTGCGTTTGCGCAATGCCGAAAGCCGACACAACGGTGCCCAACAGGCTTGCCGCGCCGCCAAAGGTCACCACCAGGAAGGCATCCACGATGTAGAGCGAACCGCTGGTCGGGCCGGTGGAGCCAATGGTGGTGAAGGCCGCACCCGCGACACCGGCAATGCCGCAGCCAATGGCAAATGTCAGCCGGTCGGTCTTGCTGGTGTTGATGCCAATGGCATTGGCCATGACGCGGTTCGCCACCGTGGCGCGCACCCGCAGGCCCCAGCGTGACTTGTAAAGCGCGATCAACACGCCGCCGGTCACCAGCAGCGTGAGCGCCATGACGAACATGCCGTTGATCGGAATATCCAGGCCTGGCGCGGGAGCCCAGGAGCCCATCAACCAATCCGGCAAGGTCGGGCTCACCTCTTTGGCACCAAAGGTCGTTCTGAAGATCTGCTGCATGCCCAGCGAAAGCCCCCAGGTGGCCAGCAGGGTATCAAGCGGTCGCTTGTAGAGATGGCGGATAAAGGCCCACTCGGCCAGCCAGCCAACAGCAAATGCAAACAGGAAGGCTGCAGCAATGGCGAAAGGGAAATAGGCCTGCACCAGCTTGGGCGCGTAAGCCTCGGCCAGATTGGAAAACAGGTAAATGGTGTAGGCGCCAATGGTCATGAACTCGCCATGCGCCATGTTGATCACGCCCATCTGTCCAAAAATAATGGCCAGGCCCAGTCCCATCAGCAACAGGACGGAAAACAGGCTCAAGCCGGCAAAGCCCTGCATGAGGCCAATGTTGAGCATTTCAGAAGGTGACATGATGGGCTCCGAAACGGATGGTGTGAAAAGTGTCTTGGCTCGTGACATCCCTGCCCGGCTTGCGCCTGCGCTGAAGCAGATGCAAGCCGGTCGGGAATCAGCCCTCTATTGGTAGCCCTTGGGGAAGGGATTGGGCTCGATCAGTGCCGTCGATTCAGCAACCACCTTGAACTGTCCATTGGCCTGCGCCTGTCCAATGCGCGCCTTGCTCCACAGGTGGTGGTTCTCGTGCAGCTTGACGTAGCCTTCCGGTGCGGTCTTGAGCTCAATGCCAGCGGATGCAGCGGCGATCTTGTCCACATCGAAACTGCCCGCCTTCTCTACCGTAGCCTTCCAGAGCCAGGGGCCCAGGTAGCCGGCTTGGGTCACGTCGCCAATCACCGCGTCCTTGCCGTACTTGGCCTTGAAGGCGGACACAAAGGCCTTGTTGTTGGCGTTGTCCAGCGACTGGAAATACTTCATGGAGGCATAGAAGCCTTCCATGTTCTCGCCGCCAATGCCCAGTACCTCGTCTTCGGTCACCGAGATGGTCAGCAGGAACTGCGTCTTGGCGGTAACGCCTGCGGCCTTGAGCTGCTTGTAGAACGCAACGTTGGAGCCACCGACCACGGCAATGAAAATGCAGTCGGGCTTGGCAACCTTGATCTTGTTGATCAGCGAGTTGAAGTTGGTACTGCCCAGCGGGTAGTATTCCTCCCCCACCACCTTGCTGCCCGCTGGCAGGTGACCTTCGATGTGCTTGCGCCCGATCTTCATCGACGTACGGGGCCAGATGTAGTCGGACCCCACCAGGAAGAAGGTCTTGGCCTTCTTCTCTTTGGATGCCCAATCCAGGCCGTACAGGATCTGCTGCGTGGCTTCCTGGCCGGTGTAGATCACGTTCTTGCTCTGCTCCAGGCCTTCGTAGAAAGTCGGGTAGTACAACATGCCATTTTCTTTTTCGAAAATCGGCAGCACAGCCTTGCGCGAGGCCGAGGTCCAGCAGCCAAACACCGCGGCCACCTTGTCGTTGACCAGCAATTTTTTGCTTTTTTCAGCGAATGTGGGCCAGTCGGATGCGCCGTCTTCCTTGATCACCTTGATCTTGCGCCCCAGCACGCCACCCATGGCGTTGATCTGATCGATGGCGAGTTGCTCGGCCTGGATGGAGCCCGTTTCGGAGATCGCCATGGTGCCGCTGGACGAATGCAACTGGCCCACGGTGACTTCGGTATCGGTGACGGCCAGTTTGGTCGTATTGACCTTGGCAGTGGGGAACTGCGAAGCCTGAGACATGGCCCACATGGGAAGTGAGGCCAGGGGCAGCGCGGCCATGCCCTGCATGAGGCGACGCCGGCTGTTGGATGAAGGTGTATCGCGATGGTCGTTTGACATGGTGAGCTCCTGCGGTTGATGAAAAAAGATGGAAGAAATTGCGTTTGGTGAGATGAATCATCTGCACAACGACGCATTCGCCCAATACGTCAATCAACGTAGTCAAGCTGCGTGCCTGATGCCGAAAGTGCCGGGCACGGTTCTTGCGCTTAATGCCTGTCCCCCCGGGAGAGCCCATTGACCCTTGCCACGCAAAAAATATTTCGAATCCGCCGCGAGTACAACTCCTGGGTCGCCGACGAGTCGATTGAAGACTACGCCCTGCGCTACACGCCACGCGGCTTTCGCAAGTGGTCAGAATGGCGGGTGGCCAATACCGCCTTTGGTGCCGTGTCGTTCCTGGCGCTGGAGGCCATTGGCGGCGCCATTGCGCTCAACTACGGCTTCACGAATGCGGTGTGGGCGATTCTGATGGTCGGGCTGGTCACGTTTCTGACCGGTTTGCCCATCAGCTACTACGCTGCCCGCTATGGCGTGGACATGGACTTGCTGACCCGAGGCGCTGGCTTTGGCTACCTGGGCTCCACCATCACGTCCCTGATCTATGCCAGCTTCACGTTCATCTTCTTTGCGCTGGAAGCGGCCATCATGGCGCTGGCGCTGCAGATGTACCTCGCCATCCCCATTGCCTGGTGCTATGTCATCAGCGCCTTGGTGATCGTGCCTTTTGTCGTACGGGGCATTACCCTGATCTCCAAACTGCAGATGTGGACGCAGCCGGTGTGGGGCCTGTTGCTGCTGCTGCCCTACCTTGCCGTCCTGTGGAAGAATCCCCAGGCTTTTTCTGATTTCACCGGGCTGGTCGGCCACACCTCGGGCAGCAGCGACTTCAATCCGCTCATGTTTGGTGCAGCCGCGACGGTGGCATTCTCTCTTGTGGTGCAGATTGGTGAGCAAGTGGACTTTTTGCGCTTTCTGCCCGAAAAAACACATGCCAACCGCAAACGCTGGTGGGGCGCCGTGCTGATGGCCGGCCCGGGCTGGATTGTGCTGGGCATGCTCAAGATGCTGGGCGGGGCCTTTCTGGCGTTTCTGGCGCTGCAACACGAATTGCCCGTCAGTAAGGCCGTGGAGCCCACCCAGATGTACCTGGCCGGGTTCGCCTACGTGTTTACCGACCCGGCCTGGGTGCTGGCGGCCACGGTCCTGTTCGTCGTGCTGTCCCAACTCAAGATCAACCTCACCAATGCCTACGCGGGTTCACTCGCGTGGTCGAACTTCTTTGCGCGCCTTACCCACAGCCACCCGGGGCGGGTGGTGTGGCTGGTATTCAATGTCGCCATTGCCCTGATGCTGATGACTCTGGGCGTATTTTCTGCGCTGGAAAAAGTGCTGGGCCTCTACAGCAATGTCGCCATTGCATGGGTGGGTGCCCTGGTCGCGGATCTGGTCATCAACAAGCCCCTGGGCTTGAGCCCGCGCGGCATCGAGTTCAAACGGGCCCACTTGTACGATGTCAACCCGGTTGGCCTGGGTTCCATGCTGATTGCCGCAGTGCTTGCCGTCGTCGCCTACTCCGGCGCCATGGGCCCGCTGGCCGAGGCCTTCTCCCCTTTCATCGCCTTGTTCACGGCACTGGTGTTGTCGCCATTTCTGGCATGGGTCACCCAAGGACGCTACTACATTGCCCGCCAGCCCGAAGCCATGGGCGCCCCGGGCCAAATGGTGAAATGCCATGTGTGTGAAAACTCTTTCGAAGCCGAAGACATGGCGGGCTGCCCGGTCTATGGCGCCCCCATCTGCTCGCTGTGCTGCACACTGGAGTCCCGGTGCCATGACCGCTGCAAGACCGGCTCGCGCGCGGCCGAACAGGCCGAGCACTTTCTCAGTGCGCTGCTTCCGAATGCCCTGTCACGCCGCGTCAATTTCCGGGCCGGCCACTATTTGATCGTCACACTTTCATTGTGCGCACTGCTTGCCACCGTGATGGGCATGGTCTATTCCCAGGAGACCGCTTTTCCCCTGCTGGCCGATGCAGAGGCCATGCTGCGGTCCGCCTTCGTGAAAGTGTTCGCCATGCTGCTGCTGATTGTTGCCGTGTGCAGCTGGTGGGTGGTTCTGGGCAGCGAAAGCCGGCGCATGGCACAAGACGAATCGAACCGGCAAAACCAGCTGCTGTCCCGTGAGATCGAGGCCCATCGACGCACCGATGCGGCACTGCAAACCGCCAAAGAGCTGGCAGAGTCGGCCAACCAGGCCAAGACCCGCTACGTGGCCGGCATGACCCATGAGTTGCGCACACCGCTCAACAGCATTCTGGGCTACTCGCAAATCCTGCTGAAGGGTGAATCATCGCTCCCGACGCCACGCGACGCCCTGCAAACCATTCAGCGCAGTGGCGAGCACATGCTGGCGCTGGTGGACGGCCTGCTGGACCTGGCCCGCATCGAAGCCGGCCGGTTGCGGCTGGAGCCAAGCCACCTCTCGTTGCCCGATTTTCTGGAAGGTCTGGTCAACATGGTGCGCCCCCAGGCCGAGGCCAAACATGTTGCCTTCAATTACACCCACAGCGGCCGCATGCCCGCCTGGGTGCAGGCCGATGCCAAGCGACTGCGCCAGATCATCATCAATTTGCTGAGCAACGCGGTTCGCTTCACCGACAGGGGCAGCGTCACCCTGCATGTGGACTGCCGCAGCGACGTGATCCGCTTTGATGTGGTGGATACCGGCATCGGCATCGCGACGCAGGATCAGCAACGCATCTTTCTGCCTTTCGAGCGCGGCGCGGCCGGCCGCAGGCGGGGCGAGCCGGGCACCGGCCTGGGCCTGACCATCACCGCGCTGCTCACCTCGCTGATGGGGGGCGACCTGTCACTGCACAGCACGCCCGGCCAGGGCAGCACCTTCAGCGTTCGCCTGTACCTGCGGGAAATTGACGACCCCGGCCCTCAGGCTGACCCACCGCACCAGATCGCCGGCTTTTTTGGCAAGCGCAGAACGCTGCTGGTGGTGGACGACCAGCCGGTGCAGCGCCAGATGCTGGCAGGCATGCTGGCGCCCGTGGGTTTCACAGTGCATGAAGCGGCCAGCGGTACCGAATGCATCGGCAGTCTCAAAGACCACTTGCCCGATGCCATCCTGCTGGACATCAGCATGGATGACCTGGATGGGTGGGAAACAGCGCGCGAGATCCGCAAGCAGGGCTACACCCTGCCCATTATTCTGGTGTCGGCCAACGTCTTTGAGAACCAGCCAGCACGCCTGAAGGCCGCCGGATGCCAGGCGTTTGTCGGCAAGCCAGTGCTGGAATCCGAGCTGATGGATGCCTTGCAACGCCATATCGGACTGGAATGGGTGACCTCGGGCGTGCTGCCGGTAGCGACCCCGGTCAACCCTGCGGACAACAGCGCCGGCTTGCCAGAAGAGGCCCGCGCTGAACTCATCCGGCTGGTACGCCTGGGCCACGTGCATGGCGTGCACCGCGCCCTGGACCGCTTCGTCACGGACGACCCGACGCTGCATGCGGTCTGCACAA
The DNA here is from genome assembly GCF_018780565.1 of Rhodoferax sp. GTDB lineage: Bacteria > Pseudomonadota > Gammaproteobacteria > Burkholderiales > Burkholderiaceae_C > Rhodoferax. The sequence continues at coordinate 568,111 of NZ_JADMJN010000002.1, read as the reverse complement.
CGCTGCGCGCCTTCGTCAGCCGCTACGAGCTTGAATCCCTGTTGGACTATTTGACGGAGGCGGAGAATGCTGGCGACACCTGAGTCACAACGCCCCGTTGTGCTGGTGGTGGATGACGCTCCCAGCAGCCTGGGCATGCTGTGCGACACACTGGAGAATGAAGGCTACACCGTGCTGGTGGCCCGGGACGGCGACGCCGCATTGCAAAGGCTTGAACTGGTCGTGCCCGACGCCATTCTGATGGACGGCGTGATGCCGGGCCTGTCAGGCTTTGACACTTGCCGGCAAATCAAGGCGAATCCGGCATGGGCACACATTCCCGTGATCTTCATGACCGGCCTGTCCGAAACACCGCATGTGCTGGAAGGGTTCGCCTGCGGCGGGGTGGACTATGTCGTCAAGCCGCTGCGCGCGCAGGAGGTCGTGGCCCGCCTGCATACCCATACCCGCAACGCGCGCATGACCCGACTGGCCCGCGACGCGGTGGATGTTGCCGGCTTCGGCGTGGTGCTGGTTGATGCCAGGGGCCGGGTCGCCTGGCGCTCCCCCCAAGCCGCGCTGTGGCTCCAGATGATCGACGGCGCAACGCAAGATGGGCGTCTGCCTGATTCGGTCTCTACAGCGCTGGACGTGGATGCGGCACAGTCGCTGCTGACGCTCGATGGCTTCCAGCTTTCGGTACGCAACATGGGGCGCGTGGGCATTGGCGAGACCATGCTGCTTCTGGAACAGCACGCTGCCCACGCAAGCGCGCCGTCCCGCCTGACCAACGCGGCCCTGACGCCACGCGAAACCGAGGTGCTGTCATGGCTTGCCAAAGGCAAGACCAACCGCGACATCGGCGACATTCTCGGCATGAGTCATCGCACGGTGAACAAGCACCTGGAACACGTGTTTGAAAAGCTCGGCGTCGAAACGCGCGCCGCGGCTGCGGCACTGGCCTCGGGCAGCGTGTTCTGAACCGGCCGGGCAGATGTGATGGCTCGCGCCGTCCGATCGCTATCGGCCTGCAAACAGCTGCAGCAGCTCCCGGTTCATCAACCCTGCGTCGCCCATGTTCAATTCAACGAGGCGGCGCAACTGGGTCAGGCTGCTCACATCAATGTCCTGGCATTCGATGCCAATCAACAGATCGTTCAAATGAACAATCCGTCCTGCCATCTCGATCGGGTCACCGCCGTCGGTCAGGGGCAACACCAGGCGACACTGTTCCTGGGGTACCAGTGCCAGGGGCGTTGCAGCCTGCACCAGCGCGCCCTTGAGCGCAATGTCAACCAGCTGCACGCTGAACACGCGGTCATGCAGGTGCAACATCGCTTCCGCACTGAACGGAATGCGTGAAAAATGGCGAAGGCCCTTGATCGGCTTTGTCTGCATGATGGCTCCTGAAGCTGGTGACAGGCTCGCGTACGATGCCATGCATTTTTTGGCAAGGGTAAGGGCCTTTCCCCAAAAACGCAACATCATTGTTTGTAGAGAAGCACCTTCAGCGCACGCTCATCCGACACGTCGGCAAACACCGCTGGATTGGCTATGCGCTCGACAAACCTCACCTCGGGGGCCAGCTCACGCATCTGATCGTGCACAAAGACGCTTCCCAATTCCGGGGCGTTCAGGCAGATGAGCGCATACCCGCCAGGCATCAGCAAGTCCGGCAAACGGCGCAGCAGGCGCGCGTAATCCTTGGTGGCAACGAAGCTACCCTTCTGATAACTCGGCGGGTCCAGAATGATCAAGTCATAGGGACCCGCGCGCGAGATCTTCCCCCAGCTGGTAAAAATGTCGTGCGCCAAAAAGCTGGCGCCGGAAGTGATGCCGTTGAGCTGGTGATTTTGCTGTCCGATGCCCATGGCCCCGTGGCTCATATCGACATTGACCACATGCCGCGCACCGGCCTGCAGTGCAACTACAGAAAACGCACAGGTGTAGGCGAACAGGTTGAGCACCCTGAGCCCCGGATGCGTTGCCACATGCGTGCGCACCCAGCGCCGCCCCTCGGCCATATCAAGAAACAAGCCGTGGTTCTGGCCCTTGAGCACATGCACCCGAAAGCGCGTTCCGTTTTCACTGACCTCATGCGGATCAGGTACCGCGCCAGACATCAGCCGGGTTTCGGTCTGCCGCTCTGCTCTGCACTGGTACACCCAGTTGAGTGGCTGGCCCGGTGCGATCTGCTGCCAGCGCGAGGCCAATGCGGACTGGACAATGGCCAGCGCCTCATCGTCCATCGATTGAAAACTGGTCAGCACAAAAACCGGCGGAAAAACATCCAGCGCCAGGTGCTCGCAGCCGGGATGAAGTCCGCCCCGGCCGTGAAAAAGCCGCTGGGCATCGGTGGAAGGTTCCATCGTTGCGATGGTGTCGAGCAGGGCTTGCATGAACCTGCGAGCTTACCGCCAACGCCATGTGCGAATTTTGGCTATGGCTGCAAGCACTGTCCACCAGAGCGCGGACCAGATCACCGCCACGAAGAGCCAGCCCAGCATGCTCGGCCCCGGCCAACCACCTGACTCCGCTCGTCCGAAAACCGGCAGCCCGATGGAACTTAAAGGCCAGAGTGGCAAGTAGATGGTGCCCGCGACCACCGGCGCCACGCTCTCGGGCAGCAGTGGACCCAGCACGACCAGCGCCCCGTGCGCACACACAAGGCTAAAGAGGGCGATCAGCCGCAGGTGTGGCATTCCGGGGCCTATCGTCGGAAATGACCGGCGGCCAGTAGGCGGGCGAAACCCGCCGATAGGACGTCCGTGTCGATTGATGGGATGGACTCCCCCGTCTTCTTGCGCAATATTTGCGTACTGGTCTTCATTGGCGTGGGGAACAGTTCTTTAAACGAAAGGAGTCCGACATGAATGCTACTACCGTTGCCGTCGATCTTGCAAAGTCCGTATTTCAACTCGCCGTTGCCGACGAACATTGGCGTATTGTAGAAACCCAGCGCCTCACACGCACCCAGTTCGAGCGCTGGTTTGCCAACCGGGATGTCAATCTGGTCATCATGGAAGCGTGCGGTTCGGCACACCATTGGGGTCGCTGGCTCAATGGCCTAGGCATTGAGGTGCGCCTGTTGCCGACCCAATACATCCGTGCTTACGTCAAGCGCAACAAGACCGATGAAGCAGATGCCGCTGCGTTGTTGGAAGCGGCCCGTGCATCTGACATGCGCCCGGTACGCGTGAAGTCTGTAGAGCAACAAGCACTTCAGGGCATGCACCGTATCCGTAGCCTTTGGATGGGTACGCGCACCTCACGCATCAACGCGCTGCGTGGCTTCTGCCGCGAATTTGGCATCGCCATCCCCGTGGGTGCACGCACCGGCATTGAAGCGATCAGCCGGGTGTTGGCCGATCCGGGTACGGCAGTGCCAGATTTGATCCGTGGCACAGCCAAGTTGCTGATTGAAGAGATTCGATTGCTCGAAGGTCGGGTCGCACAGCTGGAGCGCGAACTTGCAGCATTAGCCAGGCTCAATCCAGCCTGCACCACTCTGCTGTCGATCCCAGGCATCGGCCTGTTAACAGCTACTGCGATGGTGGCAGCCACATCGGGTGATGTGAGTCACTTCAAAGATGCCAGGCATTTCTCCAGTTGATTTGGACTGACGCCCAAGGAGTACAGCTCGGGCAACAACCGCTACCTGGGGCGCATCTCCAAGAAAGGGGATCGCTATCTGCGCATGCTGCTCACGCATGGCGCCAGGAGCGTATTGCGCGCGGCCAAGCTGGCGGACAACGCCGGACGTGAGGTCTGCGGGGTGCGGCGCTGGGCGCTGGATGTGCAGGCAAGAGGTAATGACAACAAGGCGGCGTGCGCGCTGGCCAACAAGCTGGCGCGCATTTGCTATGCCACGCTCAGGGACAAAGAACCGTTTGGTGAACCCACCGTGCGCCTTGGCAAGAAGATCAACAGGGAGGGTTTTGTGATGCCAGCTTGACCGCCAACATCCAGAACAGCCGTCACGCGTTGCGACGAGATTGATCGACCATTCAATGGCCAACCGGGTTCACCCCACACCGATAGACGCCGATAACTCTTCCGGCAGCTTGCCTGCCGTTCGTACCGACTGGCGCACCGGTGACGCAGATTCCATGTCGGCACGGACGTTAAGAGAGTCCACTTTAGATGCCGGATATACGACTGCAGGCGCATCCCCAACAGCCAAAACATCAGTCAGTCTCTTGCGCTTGTGGGGGAGTCCATATACGAGGAGTTAGCTCGATTCCTTAAAGCGAAATATTTGATCTTGACTTTCCTTACCAAAAGAAATTTCAATATCAGGAGCTGCACGAATTTCTTGGAGAGCCGTTGCTCGATCTAACCCAGTTCGTTTCATAACTCTGCCAATAGTCGTCCAAGTGTAATCACTCGTTCTGAGAATTTCACGGATAAGGTCGATATTGCTGCGCGTTCCTTGGACAAGAGCGGGAGGCGGCTGAATTTTTTCAATGTCCTCTTGAACTTTTGCGCCCGTTTGCTCCAACCGTTCTTTCAGTTCCTTAAGCGCGGCAGCATCTTTTCTCATCACTTCCATGCTGTCTTGAATTTCTTTTTGTGCTTCTGATATCACTGAACGCGCCTTACGTACGTCCCAACCAAAAAATGCGACCCCTATAAAGGCAAAAATTGCCAGAAAAATGCCGCCAACCCAAATCGCGCCTTTTACCAAAGAAATTACATCTTCATTTAGCGAGATCGTTACGACCTTAGGGGCAACCTCAGTATCTGCGCCGAGGGCTGCGCCAGCCATTGCGATAAATATAAGAATGACAAGAGCACGATTCATACGAGCATCCCAAGTAGAGCTAACGTGATGTACACCGTGCAGCTTGAGGTGTATCCCAATACACCGCAACCGGACTTGGATGACTGCTTCCGCCACAGCCCGTATGCAGCCTGCATTCCCTTGAAATCGGCATATCTTCTCTCCCGTTGAATGCGCCGTGAAACCCGGCAGTTTTTGGCTGATTCTACTGAGAACCTCATGCCTTGAATCCCCGCGCCGGGGCGTCGGCGGCTCAGCGTCCGGCCTGGCGTGCCAGATGAACCTGGTGCAGGGTGATTTTTCGCACCTCGGCCTGGCTGGTTTCAATGTGGGCGCGCAGCAGCATCGCCGCCTGGTCGCCACGCTTGGCGCGAATGGCCTTGAGAATCTTGGCATGTTCCTCGTAGGTGGCTTCAATGCGCGCCTGCTTGGTGAAGTCAAGACTGCGAATGATGCGGATGCGCTCGGTCACATCGCGGTGCACCCGGGCCATCTCGGCATTGCCTGCGGCCTCCACCAGCGCGCAATGAAAGGATTCGTCCCACTGGCTGACCTGCGCGGTGTCGGTGCTTCTGCGAACCACCGGCACCAGCCAGATGGCCGCCAGTTCATCCAGCATGGCGCGGTGCGGCGGGGTCTGGCTGCTGGGTGCGTCTTCACACAGCCGGTGCGCCGCGGCTGTCTCCAGCACCATGCGCAAGTCGTAAAGCTGTTCAAACTTGGCAAAGTCAAACGGCAGCACCCGCCAGCCACTGCGAAACAGCACCTCTACATAACCTTCCTGCTGCAGCCGCACCAGGGCCTGGCGCACGGGTGTGCGCGATACGCCCAGGCGTTCGCTGATTTCGTTTTCCGTGAACCGGTCCCCGGGCACCAGACTGAATTCGGCGATATCGCGTTTGAGCTGCTCGTAGACTTCGTCAGCGCGTGAGCGACGCGCTGCAGCGGGCACTTTGGCAGTAGCGGGCGGTCGGCTTGAGGTTTGCATAGTCACGAACTCTACCAGCGTGCCTCAGGCCGGGCCGGGCGTCAGGGCCGACAGCAAACCCTGGCTGGGTGATGTCCAGCCCACGATGCCGCCCTGGGCGTGAATCATGTCCACGGTGGCCGCCTTGAACTGCGGGAAGTAGCTCTCGGTGCAGTCCGTCAATAGCAGGCAATCGTAGCCACGGTCATTGGCCTCGCGCATCGAGGTCTGTACGCACACCTCGGTCGTCACACCCATGAAGATCAAATGCGTCACACCTTTTTTGCGAAGCGTCACATGAAGCGGTGTGGCGTAAAAGGCACCTTTGCCCGGCTTGTCGATCACAATTTCGCCAGGCATGGGAGACAGCGCCGGGATGATCTGGTTACCTGGTTCACCCGCCACCAAAATGCGGCCCATCGGGCCTGTGTCGCCAATCCGCAGGCGCGGGTTGCCCCGGTTGCGCTTGGCGGGCGGACAGTCCGACAGGTCTACCCGGTGCGACTCGCGGGTGTGCACCACCAGGCCGCCGGCCGCACGCCATGCTGACAGCACCGCCTGGCAGGCCGGTACGATGGCCGACAGCAGCGAGACATCGTTGCCCAGGGTCTCGCCAAAGCCACCGGGTTCGATGAAGTCGCGTTGCATGTCAATGATGACCAGCGCGGTGCTGGCTAAGTCGCAAGAGAAGTCAAATGGCTGTGCAGCCAGGGTGATCGCTGTCTGAGTCATGCTGGCGCCTCTTCTTGATGGTTTGCTTTGTCGTGATGGGTGCCGCCCCCCATGTGGGCGCCCAACACCTTGCGGTCCGCCTGCGCTGTGCGGGTTTCAAACACGATGCGGCCTTCGCTCATCACGACAATGCGGTCAGAGAGTTCCAGCAGTTCATCCAGGTCTTCACTGATGAGCAACACGCCCGCGCCCTGGCCTCGCACCTGGCGCAGCCTTTGGTGGATCTCGTCCACCGCTGCAAAGTCCAGACCAAAGACCGGGTTGGCGGCAATCAGCACATTGATCTCGCCCGCAAGCTCGCGTGCCAGCACGGCCCGCTGCACGTTGCCACCCGACAGGCTGGCAATCGGGGCGTTCTCACCCTGGGTCTTGATGCCGTACTCGGCAATCCAGGCGCGCGCGCGCTGGCGCCATGCGCCAAACCGCAGCACACCAGCGCGCACCAGCGGCGCCTGGTCAAAGTCGCGAAGGGCCATGTTCTCAGCCACGCTGAGTGCTCCCACACAGGCGTTGTGCAGGGGTTCCTCTGGCAGGCTGCGCACCTTGAGGTGGTGGTTTTCCGCACGGGTGGCCGCATAAGGCACCCCCATGACACTGACCTGGCCTGACAACCGCGGACGCTGTCCCACCAGTGCCTCCACCAACTCACGCTGCCCATTGCCCGAGACCCCGGCCACACCCAGAATCTCGCCGCACGCCACCGCAAGATCCACACCATGCAGCGCCAGCGTGCCGCGGTCTCCCATGGCTTTGAGGCTGCTGACCAGCAAGGCCGGTTGACGCGACGTTGCTACTTTATTTGTAGCTATTTGCTTATATTCTGCGCTGGCTGGAAGCACATTTTCATCTGAATCTCCGGCGCCTTGAGGTGCCACGCCCATCATGGCCTGAGCCAGTAGCGCGGGGGTTGTGTCGGCCACACGGCCATGGTGTACAGCCTTGCCGCGCCGCAACACCGTGACCGTATCCGCGTAAGCCGTGACCTCGCGAAACTTGTGGGTGATGATGATCACCGTGCACTGCCCGCTGCGCGCAAACGCGCGCACATGGCCAAGCACTTCATCAGCCTCTTGCGGCGTGAGGACCGAGGTGGGCTCGTCCAGTATCAGCAAGCGTGGTTTCAGGTACAACTGCTTGAGCAGTTCCAGCTTCTGTTTTTCGCCAGCGGCCAGTTCCGACGGACACGCATCCAGATCCAGCTGGAAGGGCGTGGTGGCCAGAAACGCCTGAAGCTCGGCACGCTTGGTCCGCCAGTCAATCACCTGCGGCACCCGGTCCGCAGCAAGCAGCAGGTTCTCGGCCACCGTCATCCCGGGTGCCAGGGTGAAGTGCTGGTACACCATGCCAATACCCAAGGCGCGTGCCACCACCGGGTTGGCGATGGTCTGCTCCCGGCCATCAATCAGAATGCTGCCTTCTTCGGCCTGCTGGAAACCCGCCACACACTTCACCAGCGTGCTCTTGCCCGCACCGTTTTCACCCAGCAGGGCATGCACGGTGCCGGGCTCTACCTTCATGCTCACCTTATCCATTGCCGTGAAACTGCCAAAGCGTTTGGTCAGCAGGTAGGTCTCCAGCGCCAGTGCACCGGTGGCCGGCCTGGGGGGAGGAATGAGCGCGGCGGAGGGCATGGTTCAGGCCTTGTCAGCCAGCGCCTGAATGACTGCAGCAGAGGGGGCATGCGCGCCAAATACGCCGCCCTGCATGGTGACCATCTTCAGTGCCGCCAGGTGGTTGCCAGGGTCTGTGGCGGCGGTGCAGTCGGACAGCAGCAGGCACTCAAAGCCCCTGTCGTTGGCATCGCGCATCGTGGTGTGCACACACACATCGGTGGTGATGCCGGCCAGTATCAGATTGCTGATGCCGCGGGTGCGCAGCACCAGTTCCAGATCTGTTGCATAAAACGAGCCCTTGCCGGGCTTGTCGATCACCACCTCGCCAGGCCAGGGCGCCAGTTCGGGGATGATTTCCCAGCCCGGCTCGCCCCGCACCAGAATGCGCCCGCAAGGTCCGGCGTCGCCAATGCCCACACCATCGGTCCCAATCTGCCGGGAGCGCCAGCGCTTGTTGGCCGGCAGGTCCGACAAGTCAGGGCGATGCCCCTCGCGGGTGTGCATGACCGGGTAGCCCGCCGCGCGCAGGGCGGCCATCAGCGTCATGAGCGGTGCAATCGGTGCGCGGGTCAGCGAGATGTCGTAACCCATCTTGTCCACATAACCGCCGACCCCGCAAAAGTCGGTCTGCATGTCGATGACAATCAGCGCTGTGTTGTCCGGGCGCAGATCACCGTTCCAGGGCCAGGCATAGGGGTTGGCATTGACATGGCGAGGCATTCGAAATTCCTTGAGCATTGGTTTACCGGTTCGCAGACAACTCACCCGGACTGCCCCGGGCCACGCTGCCGGGCTTGCAGGTCAGCACCAGGATCAGCAGCGTGAGCGCGTAGGGAACGGTGTTGAACAGGTGGTAGCCCCAGCCGATACCGGCCGACTGCAGCGCCGGGCCAATAGCCCCCGCACCACCGAACAGGGCCGCGGCTGCGACACAGCGCAAAGGGCTCCAGCGTGCAAAGATCACCAGAGCCACGGCAATCAAGCCCTGGCCGCTGGAGATGCCCTCGTTCCAGCTACCCGGGTAGAACAGCGTCAGCGATGCCCCACCCAGGCCGGCCACCATGCCGCCCAGCGTGGTGGCCGCCATGCGAACGCCCACCACCGAGTAGCCCAGTGCCCGCGCGGCATGGGCCGAGTCACCCACCATGCGCACCAGCAAGCCGTGGCGGGTGTACTTGAACGCCCATCCCATCAGCACCGCCAGCAGCAGGCCCAGCGGCAGCAGGATGTTGATCTGTAGCGCCGAGCGCACAGCCGAAGAATCACTCCACAGCCCCAGCTCGATGGCGGGCAGCTGCGGTGCCTGCGGCTGGATCAGGGGCTTGCCCAGGTAGAAGGCCAGCCCGGTGCCCAGCAGCATCAGGGCGATGCCGGTGGCAATGTCGTTCACGCGCGCCAGCGAACACAAGGCGCCATGCAGCGCAGCCAGCAGGCCACCGGCCAGCACGGCGGCCAGCACACCGATCCATGCCGAGCCCCCCAGGTAGGCGCCACCAAAGGCCGCCATGGCCGACAACACCAGCACCCCTTCGAGCCCCAAGTTGATGCGGCCCGATTTCTCGGTCAAACATTCGCCCAGACTCACAAACAAAAACGGCGTGCCGACCCGCAGGGCCCCGCCCACAATGCCGGAAAACAGGGCAAGCCATTGGTCCGCAGTCATAGCAGCTTGTCTCCCATGGCCATTTGGGCGCTGGTCGGCCCGGCCGGGCGGGTGAGCTTGGTGGCCAACGCTTTCCAGTTCACATCACGCAGGGCCTCGCTGGCCAGAATCATCACAAACGCAATGCCCTGCAGCACCAGCACCGAGGCATCGGGCAGGCCCAGCCTGCGTTGCAGCAGGCTGCCGGCGGCACCAAAGCCGCCAAACAAAATCGCCACCGGAATGATGGCCAGCGGATGGTGCCGCGCCATGAAGGACACCAGAATGCCCGCATAGCCATAAAACGCAATCAAAGAAGTGTTGGCGCTGGTGTGCACAGCGGCCACTTCCACAGCGCCTGCCAGCCCTGCGCAGGCGCCGCCCAGGGCACAGGCCATCAGGATCAGGCGCGATGCAGGCAAGCCCACCAGTTGGGCCGTACGCGGATTGCCCCCCACCACGCGCACAGAAAAGCCCGATGCGGTCCAGCGCATCCATGCCGCCAGCGCGGTGCAGGCCAGCACACCCAGCACCAAGCCCCAGTGCACATCGGAGCCCGCGATGCCACCTATGCGCAGCGCCTCTGCAACGGCCGGCGTCGAGGGCTTGTTCAGGCTCGCCGGATCACGCAGCGGGCCTTCCACCAGATGTTTGAACAGGCCCAGGGCGATATAGGCCAGCAGCAAGCTGCTGATCGTCTCATTGATACCGCGGTACTGGCGCAGCCAGCCCGCCAGCGCAACCCACAAGGCCCCGACCACGGCACCTGCTGCGCAAATGACGACCGTTCCAGCCAGCCCATCGGGCAAGGGCACGGCGTAGGCCACGGTAGCGCAGGCCAGCCCGCCCAGCACCAGCGCGCCCTCCCCGCCAATGATCACCAGCCCGGCACGCGCAGGCACTGCCACACACAGCGCAGTGAGCATCAGCGGTGCTGCACGCTGCAAGGTGTTCTGCCAGGAAAACCAGTCACCAAAGGCACCCTTGAACAACAAGACCCAGACATCGACCGGGTTGACCCCCGAAAAACTCACGAACACACCAAACACCCCCAGCGCCGCAGCGATGGCAAGCACCGGCAGGCCGAAGTCGTTCAGGGTGTCGCGCATGGTGGCTGGTGGCCGATGGGGGCTGCTTTAGACGGAGCCGATCACGCCTTCAACCAGGTAGTTCATGCCTTCCAGCGCAAGATCCGTTTGCTTGTAGCTCTTGCCCGCGGCAATGACGACGTTGCCTTTGTTGTCCTTGATCGGGCCCTTGAAAATATCGAAGGTGCCTGACATCATCTTGGCCTTGATGCCCTCTGCGTCTTTCTTGGCGGCATCGCTCACCATGGCACCATAAGGCGACGTTTTCACGTAACCGTCTTTCAAACCGCCACGGATGAAGTTGGGATGCGGCTTGCCCGACTGTGCGGCTTCGATCAGGGTTTTGTAGGCGGTGGTCCAGTTCCACTCGGCACCGGTCAGGTAAGCCTGAGGTGCGAGTTTGGCTTGGCTGGCGTGGTAACCACAGACCATTTTGCCGCGCTTGGCCGCCGTCTCCACAATCACCTTGGGGCCATCCACGTGCATGGTGAACACATCCACCCCCTGGTCGGCCAGACTGTTGGTGGCCTCGGCCTCCTTGATGGCCATGGACCACTCACCGGTAAAGATCACGCTGCAGGTAATGCCCGGCTTGACCGAGCGCGCACCCAGCAGAAAGGCGTTGATGTTGCGCAGCACTTGAGGGATCGGCTTGGCCGCCACAAAACCGATCTTGCCGCTCTTGCTCATGTGCCCGGCAATCACGCCATTGAGGTACTGGCATTCGTCGATGTAGCCAAAGAAGCTGCCCACATTCTTGGGATGCTTGCCTTCGGTCCACAAGCCACCGCAGTGACCGAAACGCACCGTGGGGTGCTTGGGCGCAAGGGCCAGAATGTGCGGATCGAAGTAACCATAAGAGGTCGGTATCACCAAGGCGGCGCCGTCCTGCATGATCATGCCGGTCATGGTTTTCTGGACGGCGGCGGTCTCTGGCACGTTTTCTTCTTCCACCACTTTCACGCCGGGCATCTTCTTGATTTCGGCGGCCGCCTGCGCCTGTGCCTGGTTGTAGCCGTAGTCATCGCGTGGGCCCACGTAGATGATGCCAACCGTTAATGGCTTTTGAGCCAGCGCGTGTTGGCTCCAGGCACCCAGCGTACCCGCGGCGCCGATCGCAGCCAGGGATTTGAGGGTGTCACGACGGTTCAATTTACTCAGGCTCATGTTAGGTTCTCCGAGGATCAGGACAGTGGATGAATTGCGTCAAGATGGTGCAGATTTGCAGAAACCCATCTTGTATTCAAGAATGGATGCAATATGTGTGCCGGATTTCAGGACTGTGGCATCGTGAGCAAACTCACATGCGCAGCCACCACGCGCCAGCCCTGCTCCGTGCGCGCCCAGGTCTGGCTCTGGCGCCCGGTGCGGTCGCTACCCATGCGCTGGAACTCGATGTTGACGGTGGCCATGTCGCGCCCGTAGGTGGTGATCACCGTGCGCAGGACCTGGCGCTGCAGGCCTTGCGCCGGACGCGCTGCGCGAAATTCACAGATGGCGTCATAGCCATACAGATTTTCTGTGGCGCCATAGCGCAGCGTGTGCGGACTGCGCCAGAACAGTTCGTCAAGCACCGCCACGTCGTTGGTGACGAGGGCCTGCTCATATCGATCGGATTGGTGCACGACTTCGGCCAGCACCTCGGGAATATTGATGTCCATGCTAAAGCTCCACAGGTTTGAGATGCGCCACCCCGGCCCGCTGCAAGGCGGATGCAGCACGCAAGGCCAGGTCTTCGCGCCAGGGCGCCGCGATGATCTGCACCGCAATGGGCATGCCGCCCGTGCCGGTGGGCCACATCGGTGCAGCGACCACCGGGCAGCCCGCAAAAGAAATAGGTTGCGTGAGCAAGCCCAGAGAGGGTCGGCAAGGCTGTTGCTGGCCATTGATGTCCAGCCATTCGGTGCCGATCACCGGGGCACTGACCGGTGTGGCCGGGGCCAGCAGCACATCCCATTGCTGAAACAAGGCATTGACCCGATCCCGGTAGATTCGGCGAAAACGCTGCGCGCGCAAGTACCAGGAGGCCGGTTGCAGAGCGCCGGAGATGAAACGGTCCACCGACAACGGTTCGAACTCGTCGGCCCGGGTGCGCAAATCTGGCAGGTGCAGGCTGCCGCCTTCGCTGGCGGAGACAATGAAGGCCGCCGCCCTGCCCAGCGCCGCATCGGGCCACTCGACCAGGTCCACGGCCCCCAGCGCCTTGGCCGCAAGCATGGCCACTTCGCGAGCCGGCGGTGTGGCGTTCTCATGGAAGTAGCCCCCCAGCAAACCCACGCGCAGCCCCTCAACCCCACGCGCCAGCGAACCCACGGATTGAATCTGCGTCACGTGGCAACCGGGATCCAGCGGGTCGGGACCTTGCAGTACCTCATAGGCCAGTGCCAGGCTCTGCACACTGTCGGCAAACGGACCGAGATGGTCGATGCTGTGAACGAAGGGGTAGGAGCCACGGCGCGACAGTCGACCGAACGTGGGCTTCAATCCCCAGACGCCGCACAGCGACGAAGGCACGCGGATCGAGCCGTTGGTGTCTGAGCCCAGAGTGATCGGCACCTGGCCTGCAGCCACGGCTGCGCCTGAACCGCCCGAGGAGCCACCGGCAATCCGGCTCAGATCATGCGGATTGCGGACCGGTCCGTAGTGCGTGTTCTCGGTGGTGAAGCCATAGGCGTATTCATCCATGTTCAGCGCGCCCACCAACACGGCACCGGCGGCCTTCATCTGCGCCACCAGAAAGGCATCCTGAGCGGCCGGCGCATGGGTGCGGTTCACCGTCGAGCCCGCCAGGGTCACTTCACCTTCCATGTCAAACAGGTTTTTGACCGCATAGGGCACACCCGCGAGAGGTGGCAACGCATCTCCCCGAGCACGTCGAGCATCGACGGCCGCAGCCTCTTGCCTGGCGCGCCGGTAACTCTTGCCAGTGAACGCATTGATGCGTCCATCGCTGGCGTCGATGTGGGCGATGCAGGCCTCGACGACCTCCGCCGCACTGGCCTCCCCGGTGGCGATTGCCCGCGCCAGGTCAATCCCGGTCATGCCTCGAAATGCTATTTTATTCATAGCTATAAAGTGTTTATTGACGGAGGCTCAGTGCCCAAAGGCCTGAATATTTCGGCCAGTTCATCATGCGGCTCCATGGCCACACCGTCCAGCAGCTGCGCCAGATGGGCCGTGCGGGCCATGTGTTGCGCCACGCGCAGAGCACGCGCCTCGTCAAGCGCCAGGCCTTGCAAGGCTGCGCTGGCTCGCACATAGGCCAGGATGTCAGCATCGGTCATCGCCGAACCTCTCTCTGGAAGATTTCCAGACTTTGTTTCTTGGTGCGAATGAAACTGGGTTCACTCAGCGTCTCCACCGTGCGGGGTCGCGGGTCGCCGTAGCGCAAAATCTCTGCCACCCGGGTCGGGCGCTTGGTGAGCAGCAGCACTTCGTCGGCCAGGTACACCGCTTCTTCCAGGTCATGCGACACCAGCAGCATGGTGGTGCCGGTTTGCATGAAGACCTCTTGCAGCTTTTCGCGAATGAACAGTGTCATCTCAAAGTCCAGCGCAGAGAACGGCTCGTCCAGAAACAGCACCTCGGGGTTGGGGGCCAGGGCCCGCATGATGGAGGCGGTTTGCTGCTGGCCGCCCGACAGCTCATAGGGATAGCGGTTCAGATCAAACTTCACGTCAAACGAAGCCACCAACTCGGCCATGCGGCGGTCCACCTCGGCCTTGGACTTGCCCTCCAGCTTGAGCGGGTAGGCAATGTTGTCGATGGTGCGCATCCAGGGGAACATGGCCTCTCGGTAGTTCTGGAATACGTAGCCAATCTTGGTGTCCTTGAGCGACTTGCCGTCGAACAGAATCTCGCCGGAGTCGATCGGCACCAGCCCGGCAATCATGTTGATCAAGGTGGACTTGCCGCAGCCGTTGGGCCCAAACACCGACACAATCTTGTGCTTCGGGATGTCCAGGTCAAAGTTCTCATACAGCGGCCAACCGGCAAAGTATTTGGTCAGCCCGCGGATGGTGATGTGGGTGCCAGCCGGTCCCGGCTTGAATATCGGTGCGGGGACATCGGCGTACACCGGCCCATTGCGTACTTCAGTCATCTTCCACTCCAGTGAACAATGCGGCGCTCGGCCATGAGAAAAAGAACATTCAGCGTGTAGCCCATGGCACCCGCGGCCAGGATGGAGGCGTACATGTCTCGCACATTCATCACCTGCTGCGAATTGATGATGCGGTTGCCCAGGCCACTGTCCGAGCCAATGAACATCTCCGCCACGATCACGATCACTAGCGCCATCGAGACTGCGGAGCGCAGCCCGACAAAGCTGGGCTGCAAGCTCTCCCAGATGAGCACGTCCTTGAAGGTCTGCCACCTCGAGGCCCCCATCACCTTGGCCGCCATCACGCGTTGCTTGCGGGCGTTGATCACGCCGTAGGCGCTGTTGAACACCACAATCAGCAGCGCACCAAAAGCGGCGATCGCCACCTTGTTGATATCCGAAACGCCGAAGATCATGAGAAAAAGCGGAATCAGCGCTGACGACGGTGTCGAGCGAAAGAAGTCCACCAGGAACTCGACCGAGCGATACGCTTTCTCATTGCTACCCAACACCACACCGAGCGGCACGCCCACAACGGCGGCAATCATGAAGGCCTGGAAGGTTCGCCACAGCGTCACGACAAAATCCTTCAGAAGAGGCCCGCCTGCCAGTCCATTGATCAGGGAAGTGACCGTGTCCGCGGGCGGCGGCAGCAGAATTGGCTTGATGAAGCCAAAGCGCACCACCACGTCCCAGACAATGAACAGCAGAACCGGGCCGATAAAGGGAAGCGCCCGGTCCCAGGACGGCTTGCGCGGTACGCTGGCCTGCGGCGCAGCTTGGGGTGGCGCCCAGGGCGTGCCCGCAACCGGCGCTTCAGTGGTGGTGGATGCAGCCATGATGCTTATCCCTTGTAGAGCATGGAGTCGACCTTCAGGCGCGACGAGAAAACGCCTTTTTCCGAGAACAGGTCAAAGAATTTCTGGAAGTGCCCGATGTCAGCCGGTGTGAACTCGTTGTACATGGTGTAGGCCGCCAGCGGCACCTCACTGGTCAGTGCGCCTTCAATGGCGGTGTAGCCCTTGAGGAACTGACGCGCCTCGGCCGGCTTGCTGCGCACATAAGCCACACCTTTGCCGTAGGCTGTGATGTATTTCTTGGCGGCCTCTGGATTGGCCTTGATGAAGCTGGCCGTGAGTGAGGCGGAGCCACCAAACCAGGGAGCCATCGGGTCGCCCAGTACATACTTGGAGATCACGCCGGCTTCCAGCACGCGGGTGGTGCCGTTCAAGCGGCCAATGGTGCCGGTGGGCTCCAGGGTGTAGCAGCCGTCCAGCTGACCCGCCGCCAATGCGGCAACGTGTTGACCGATGGGCAGCTCAACCACGGTGGCCCCGGTCGCGCCGGCGCGCTCCAGGACGGTTTTGGCCAGGGTCACGTTTTGGATACCGGGGCCGGAGCCCACACGCTTGCCCTTGAGATCGGCAATGGTTTTGGCCGTGCTGCCAATCGGCACGATGATTTCATCCAGAACATTCTTCACATTGCTCGGGTTGGAGCAAAAGATTTTGAAAGAACCGGGCGCGGCGATTTCACCCACCGCAATGTTGGCCGAGCCCGTGCCATTGGCACTGCCGTCGACCCGGTCGGCCAGCATGCCTTCCATGATCTGCTGGGCGCCAGCGAAGCGCACCACTTCGACGTTCAGCCCGGCCTCTTTGAAGTAGCCCAGTTCCACAGCGGCGTAAAACGGCAGTCCGGCAGCGATGGGCCAGTACCCCACGCGAATTTTGGGGCCACTTTGAGCGCGTACCAGGGCAGGCATTGCCAGGGCGCCCAGTGCCAGACCAGCGCGCTGCAATACCTGCCGGCGGGAGGTGCCGTCGGTGTTTGCAGAGGTGGCGCTGATGGGCGTGGCGTTGTTCGAGTCAGTCATGGTATTTTCCTTTCGGGTTGAGTAGGTAATTTTTCGGGCGTTTCATTTCATTTGGATAGCGAGCCGATGTAGGCACGCCAGCCACCATGTGGCGTCACGTCTTGCGCACTGTCCAGGGCATGGCCTTCGCAGATGAAGCCGGTCACCCAGCTACCGTCGGCCAACTCCACATTGCCCAACCCCAATGGCGCAGGGATGAGCGCAAGAAAGCTTCCAACATGCTCCTGCGGCATCTCCCACACCTCCAGTGCGATGGCGGCACCTGCGTCGGCCACTCTGCGCAGGCCAGGCTTGGGGGGGACTGTTCCCGGCAATGCATACAAGCGATAGCGCGTGGCGGTGGTGGTGGACTTGAGCAAGCGGGCGCCGCGCTCGATCAGCTGGCCGTTCAGCGGCATGCCTGAGAGATGTGCACCGACCACTGCCAAGCGCATGCGAGAGCTTTCCTTAGCAATGCCGGGCAAGGGCTGCGGCGCTGGCATGGGTGTGCCCAAGGCGCCTTGCGTCAGTCCGCAGGCATGGTGATAGCGCTGCCCGATTTCGGCCAACTGCCAATCACTTGCGCAAGGACCAATGAAGGTAATGCCAAATGGCAAACCGTCGGCACGGATCGAGCTGGGCACCGAAATGGCGGCATAGTCCAGCAGGTTGACAAAATTGGTGTACGCGCCCAGGTTGCGATTGAGCAAAACAGGGTCCGCCTGCATCTGCGCAATGGTGTAGTGCGTGGGTGCTGTTGGCACCAGCAGGAAGTCAATGCCCTCCCACATGGCAGCAACCTGCTGATTGAGCGCCGCCAGCCGGGTCTGCGCCTCGTACAGATCGGCAGCACTGTAGTCCCGGCCTTTGGCAATGATGCTTCGCACGGGCTCCATCACCTGGTCTTCATGCGCGTCAAAAAAGGCACGAATGGCGGCATAGCGTTCTGCCACCAATGCACTCTCATACAAGAGCGAAGCAGCCTGGGCCAGCGGCGTGTAATCAATGGTCACAGGCGTTCCGCCCATCTCCTTGAGCCGTGCAAGCGCCTGGGCAAACGCGGCTTCGGATGCAGCATCGCCAAAGAACTCCAGGATGGACGGCACACCAAAGCGAAAGCGTCCCGACCAAGGCGTGCTCAAAAGCTTGAGCTTGCGTGAGTAAGGGTCCAGCGGGTCATGCCCCATGGCGGCCTGCAGCACTCTGGCGGCAACATCCACCGTGCGCGCAAAGATCGAGATGCAATCCACGCTTTGCGCCGCCGGCAACACGCCACGCGTGCTGATCAAGCCTTTGCTGGGCTTGAAGCCCACGATGTTGTTCAAGCCGGCCGGCACGCGTCCCGAGCCGGCGGTATCGGTGCCCAGAGAAAAATCCGCCTGCCCCGTCGCCACCACGTAGGCCGAGCCCGAGCTGGAACCGCCAGACACATAGTCCGCATGGAAGGCATTGGGCACAGCGCCATAGGGAGAGCGTGTGCCATTGAGCCCGCAGGCGAACTGATCCAGGTTGGTCTTGCCTAACAGAGACGCACCAGCCTGGAGCAGCTTTTGCACCACGCTGGCATGCGCCTCGGGCATGTGGCCAAAAGCCGGGCAGGCAGCCGTGGTCGGCAGGCCCCTGGCGTCCATATTGTCCTTGACCGCGAAGCGCATGCCCGCAAGAGGGCCAGCGGCATTGAGGACCAGTGGCTCGGAAAACTGCGATATCCAGGCTTGTGGCGCCAGGCCGGCAGCGGGGAATTGTGTATGCACCATTTCAAAGCATCCAATCTTGTATACAAGATCTAACGCAAAGAATGTGCCAACTGTTTTACAACCCGGCGGGGCTTTCGCCCGCCCGCCCCCCCCCGTTACTCAGTGGCGTGAATTTTGAGCAGCGCCGGCAGATCCGGTGCCGGGGCCCGGGCTCTTGTCGGCATTGACTCGGCGGAAGAAGTCGTCAATCGCCGAATTGACGACTTCCGGGTGTGTGATGGGCCCCATATGGCCCAAGCCATCGAGCGTCAGCGTTTCTACATTCGGCAAGGTCTGCCCCAGCAGCCCGCTCACGGCTCTGGCAGATGGCCTTGTCTCGCGACCCAGCATGAGCAAAACAGGCATCGTCAGGCGACGGAAGGCAGCTAGCCGTGTTGTCTCTCCGAAGAGCGCCTGCCCCCAACCCTGCACATTGATCACGGCCGATGCGATGGCTCCGCGCTGGGCCTCAGGCTTCGCCTGCCACGCGCCGGCACCCATCCAATAGTCGATGAACAACTCCGCCGCCCTGTTCAGGTCGCCCGCGGCCACGGCGGCGCTGGCCGTCTCCACGGTTCGGCGGATACCGTCGGCATCATTGGGTGGCGGTGATGCGGCATCCACCAGGGAAAACAGCGTTGGTTCGTAAAGCACCAGCGCGCTCACACGATCGGGAAACTGCAGTGCCGCCATCAGTGCCACCGCCGCACCGTAAGAGTGCCCCACCAGCGCAAACCGATTGCCAGCGCGCGCGAACGCCGGCTCGAGCAACACAAGCTCGTCGCGCAAGGAGAGCGGGTGGCTTGTGGGCCATGACGGCCCCTTGCCTGCGCCATGAGTATCCGGGGCCAGCACACGGTGACGCGATGCCAGGCGGTCCGTCAGCCCGCGCCATTGGGCCGAGCTACTCCCATTGCAGTGAATGCACACGACGCCGGGGCCATCACCGGCTTCCCGAAAAAACAGGCTAGGCGTCGGCAGGGCCGGGCGAATGGATGCGTTGGCGGTCGACATGATCATCAGCTCCGGGTAACCACGACTTCCAGGTACTCACTGGGAACAACCAGAGAGCCACCCGACGCCCGATTCATGCTGTTCAACAAGTCCGTCAGGTCACGCTCAAGATCCTGTGCGCCCGCTGCCGGCAGCGCGGCAAAGGCCTTGTGGATAGGCCCGTACCAGGTGCGAAACACGTCGATGAAGTGCGCGGCCGAACGGTAACGAAAATTGAAGATGCTAGGCCTGACTGAGATAGCTCCTGCGGCGTTGCCAAACAAGGTGTGCAGGTTGGCCTCCACGCCCCAGCGGGAGGGCGGCTGCACGCCGGCGGGTGGCGGCAGATGCCGTCCCAGGGTTTTGAACACCTGGCCGATGAATCCCTCGGGTGTCCAGTTCGCCAGGCCGATGCGGCCACCCGGTCGGCATACGCGGGCAAGCTCGGCGGCGGCCTTGGCCTGGTCGGGCGAGAACATCACGCCGAATGTCGAAAGGACGACATCGAAGCTCGCGTCGGCGTAAGGCAACGCCTCGGCGTCGGCGACCTCAAACGTCGCATGCAGTCGTTCGCTGCGGGCACGCTCGGCGCCGCGCTCCAGCAGCGCGGACACATAGTCGGTAGAGGTCACGCGACAGCCACGCCTCGCTGCAGCCAGCGTGGCATTGCCGTTGCCGGCGGCAACATCGAGCACCAGCTCGTCGGTCTTGAGATCGCAGGCTTCGGCCAGCTGTTCGCCGACGATCTGCAGTGTCGTGCCGATGACGGCGTAGTCGCCGCTGGCCCAGGCCGCTTGCTGGCGGGTTTTCAGGGCGTTCAGGTCGGTTGGGGCATTCATGGGAGGTCTCCTCTTTCTGCTTGGTTGGGGTGCATTCAGTGTCTGTCAGGCTGCACGTTGACGCCATAACGCGGTTGTGAATCGTTGTGAATCCGGGGCCCGATACCCCATAATCGATCTTCGTCAATGAACACTTCGACAAACCCCTGCTACCGCTTCGAACGCTACGAACTGCGTCCGGCACAGCGGCTGTTGCTCGCTGACGGCGAGCCGGTCGCGCTGGGTGGGCGGGCGTTCGACCTCTTGTGGGTGCTGATCGAGCACCGTGACCGGCTCCTGTCGCACGACGAGTTGCTCGCGCGTGTCTGGCCGGGTCTTGTTGTTGACGAGAACAACCTGCGCCAGCACGTTTCCAGCCTGCGCAAGCTTCTGGGCAACGCGCTGGTACTGACAGTGCCGGGGCGCGGCTACCGCTTCGGTGCGGAGTTGTACAAGGTCGACGGCGCGCCACTCGGCCGAGCGACTGAACTGCCAGCTCAGCGTGCACCAGGAGGGGCTGACCAGCGCCCGGCGAACAAGCCTTTGCTGATCGGGCGCGAAGCCGATCTGGATGCGGTTCTGCGGCTGCTGGTCGATACACACCTGCTGTCGCTCGTCGGCGCAGGAGGGGTGGGCAAGACCCGCATGGCCCTGGAGGTGGCGGATCGCGTGGAAGCCGATTTTCCCGACGGCGTCTGCTTCGTGGAGCTGGCACCGATAGCCGATCCGTCACTGTTGATCCGTACGGTGGCCAGCGCGCTGAACGTACACGAGGAGCCCTCGCGCCCTCTCCTGGACACCTTGCTGGACTACTTGCGCCACCGAAGCCTGCTCCTGATCCTGGATAACTGCGAACACCTGATCGAGTGCTGCTCGGCTTTCGCCGAGCAGGTGCTTCGCGCCAGCGCCAGCACACGCACCCTGACCACCAGCCGCGAGGCACTGAAGGTTGCGGGTGAGGTGGCGTGGCGACTGCCCTCCCTGCGCACGGCCCCACCCGATACCACCGCCTCGGTCCATGACTTGCTCGACTACCCCGCCATCCGGCTGTTTGTGGCGCGCGCGCAGGCGGTCCTGCCCACGTTCCAGGTGACGACCAAGAGCATGGCCGCAGTGGCGATGATCTGTCACCGGCTGGACGGAATTCCGTTGGCCCTGGAACTTGCGGCGGCGCGAGTCAGCTCCATGACGGTTGAACAGGTGGCCGAACGCCTGCACGACCGGTTCACGCTGCTGACACACCGCCGGCGCACGGCACTGCAGCGCCACCAGACACTGCGTTCGCTGATCGACTGGAGCCACGAGCTGCTAAGTGAGCCGGAGCGCGTGCTGCTGCGACGTTTGTCACAATTTGCGGGCGGCTGGACGATCGGGGCAGCCGAGGTGGTGTGCAGCGCCAGCCCGATCGCGCGCGAGGACGTGGTAGACCTGCTGACGCTTCTGGTCGAAAAATCACTCGTCGTGCTGGACGGGCATGCCGCCCAACCGCGCTACCGGTTGCTCGAAACAATCCGCCAGTACGGATTGGAAAAGCTGCTGATGGCCGACGAGCTGGAGACTGTGCGACGCCGCCACCTGGACCACTTCGTCGAACTCGCGGAAGTCATACGGCCCATGCTCACACGGCCCGAGCAGTTGGAGTGGCATGCGCGCGCCGAATCCGAGCTGGACAACTTCCGACTGGCACTGCAATGGTCCCTGACGACCGGCGAGCCCGAGCTGGGATTGCGCCTGTTCAGTTCGCTGACACGCTTTTGGTACAAGAACATGCACTGGAAGGAAATGACCGGCTGGCAGGAGCGCCTGGCCGCCGCCGCCCTGCGCGACGGGCGCACTCCGTCCCTCCACTGTGCGCGCTCGTTCTATGGTGCGGCCATGCTCGCCACCAATTTCGACACTTCACTGGGTCGTCGGCTGTGTGAGGCCTGCGTTGAAGCATCGCGCCCTCTCGCCTTCGACGAGGGGCTGGCCTGGGGACTTATGTGGATGGGCTACATCGACACGCGGCAGCGCAACCCGGCGACCCGCCTGCTGTTTGAGGAAAGCATGCAACACGGCCGCCGTATCCAGGACCCATGGCGTCAGGCCTTCCTGCTGGCGCAGGCGCTGATCTGCTTTGCCGGCTACGAGGCGATCATGGGACGGGACGCTTCGGCCGAGGCCATGGTGGCAGAGTGTGAAACAGAGATGGCGAAAATTGGCGGTGATCGGCTCTACGTCGGGCACGGCCGCGCGTTGCTGGGCACCATCGCCATCCGGCTTGGTCATTTCGAACGGGCCCGTGAACTGCTCATTGACAGTCTGGCGCACTACCGTGCCGTGGAGTCGATGTTCGACATCGCCGGCAGTCTGGCGCAACAAGGTTTCCTGGCACTGCGCCAGGGCGACCCGGCGGGTGCACTGGAACTGTTCCGGCAAAGCCTGCCACTGCATCGCAACTACCCGACGTCACCGGGTGTTACGCGGGGTCTCGCGCAGTTGTTGATCGCATTCGCGGCCTGCAGCCATTGGCGCAGTGCGGCACGCTTGGCCGGCGTCCTGGGCCGGGTGGGCAGTCTCGATACCGAAATTCGCACCGCACCGATCGAACTCTCCGGCCGGGTTCAAAAAGCCTACGAGGACGCGGTCGACGCAGCCCGTGCTGCACTGGACAAACCCCAGTTTGAGCAGGAAGTCATGGCCGGAAGAGCCATGAGCCGGGAAGGCGCCATAGATTTTGCACTGCTCAGCACCGACTAGTCCGTACCGCGCCTGGCCAACTCTGAAGCTCTTGACGGCTAGTGATGCACCGGCATCGCGTTCGCTGCACCGGGCACATAGCCGAATAGCGCCGGGTCCAGCATCCCGGCGATCATGGCAATATGACCAAATACCAGGAACAAGGCTACGCACACCGCATGAACCTTGATCTTCTGGTTCTGGCTTGCGCCGCGGTTGATCAACCCCAACTCCTGCAAGGCGATGCAGATCAAAGGCAAACCTCCGATCAGGTAGCAACCAACCGCAACCACATCAATGATGGAACGCCATTCGCCCGCTTTTGTGATGGGCACTACGGCATTGATTGTCAGATACGCAATGACCCCACAGAAATACAGTCCCACGGCAATGCCAACAAAGCGATTCACGGCGTGAATTGCGCCAGACCAGTTCCGGGTAAATAGCAGGTACAACTCCGTGATGGCCAAAGTCTCTGCAAGCACCACGGGAATGGCCATGTAAATCAATAAATTCCAGGGCTGATTGACCGCCAGCAACTCCATATAGTGAGTCATGTTCATAGCTCTCTCCTCAAAGTGAAAACACTGACCCGACGGGCCAGATGCTATTCCCAAAGTCCAGCCGAACTTTGATGCAAAACAAACAGCGGGTGATTAGGCCGCCTTGCTGGCGAAATGCGCAACCATGCCAAAGTCGATAAACCCACGCTCCACGTTCGTGGCAAGAAGCTTGACGCGCACTTTTTCTCCGACCTTGAGGTCGGAACCGCCACCCACCAGTTTGCCCTCGGCTGGCGGCGAGAACACCCTGACCCAAACGCCATCGGCGGCGCTGCCCGTCACGATGGCGTCAAAGCTGCGGCCAATCTGCGACTCAAGCAACAGTGCGGCCTCCGACTTGCGCAGCCGCCGCTCCACTTTTTGTGCGGCATCTTCCTGCTGCGTGCAGTGCAGCGCCAGCTCGGCCAGCTCGGCGTTCGAGTAAGGCGGCGGCTGGTCGGCCAGCGCCGCCTTCAACAAGCGCGAGGTGATCAGATCGGGAAAGCGCCGGTTGGGTGCGGTGGAATGGGTGTAGTCACGCACCGCCAGGCCAAAATGGCCGATCGGCATGCCCCCCTGTGTTTCCACCACATACTCGCCGCGCCCCATGAGCTTGACGATGACCAGCGACAGATCAGGAAAACGCACCGGGTCCGCCTGGTGCTGCCTGGCTAAAAAAGCTTCGAGGGCTTTGGAATCAGGCTCCTCGGGCAGCGTTTCACCGTACTCCTTGGCAACGCCCACAATCCGCAGCCAGCGTTCGGGTGAACGTACCACGCGCCGCAGCGAAGCACCGCCGTGGGAGGCCAGGTAGCGTGCCGTGCAACCGTTGGTGGCGATCATCACCTCCTCGATCAACTGGCGCGCACGGTTTTGCACTTGCTGACGAATGTCGACCACCTTCTCACCCTCAAATACGGCCCGGGGCTGAAAAGTTTCCAGTTCCAGCGAGCCTTCCTGACGGCGGCGCGCACGCAGTTGCTGGGCCACGGCGTCCTGGGTGCGCAATTGCGCATCCATGCCTGCCACGGATGCCGCAACGGGTGGCAATGGACCTGCGCCATCGATCCAGGCGCTGACAGCGTCGTAGGCCAGCTTGGCCTTGTTGCGCACCTTGGCGCGGTAGACCGTGGAGCCTGCCAGCGACGCGTCTGCGTTGAACACCATCTCGGTCACCAGCGCCAACCGGTCTTCATTGGCGTTAAGCGAACTCAGATCGGTGGATAAACGCTCGGGCAGCATCGGGAAGATGCGCGCAGAGGTGTAGACCGACGTGGTGTTGATGAGGGCGTGCTCGTCAATGGCGGTGCCCTTCTTCACCAGCGCATCCACATCGGCAATGGCCACCCACAACCTAACCGCGCCCAGGGGCAGTGGCTCGCACACCGTCAGCTGGTCCAGATCCAGCGAATCATCGTTGTCAATGGAGCACCAGAGCAGATGGGTGAGATCCTGTATCTCGGCGCCGGCTTCCACCTGGGGGCCAGTGATCGTGGCCAATTGTTGCTCGACACGCTCGGAAAACTCGGGTTCGAGCCCGCGCTCGACCATGGCCCGGCTGGCGATGCGAACGAGGTCGGCGCGGTGATGAGCTTGGGGCTTCATGGGCCTTTGCGACGGGCGTCGCGCAACATGAAAAGATACAGGCCTTCCACCTTCTCGCGGGCCCAGGGCGTTTTGCGCAGGAACTTCAGGCTGGAGGCGATGCTGGGGTCGCTGGTAAAGCAGCGTACCGGTATGCGTTCACCCAAGCCGGCCCAGCCGTAGTGCGCGACCAAGGCCGTCACGATGGCTTCCAGCGTCAGGCCGTGCAAGGGGTTGCGGGCTTGGCTGGCTGGCGGGCTGGATGGCGGATTGGGCGGCTGATCAGGGTTTGAAGGGGGGGCTTGCATGTTGTGATTTTGACACTACACGCAACCGGCACAATGGTGCAGCACATGGCGGCCTTGTCGCGTGCGTGCTCGACAATCGATGCTCACCCAGGCATAAATCGGCAAAGTCTTCCATCCATTCTGCGAGAACGCCATGCTTGAAACAACCCATCACCGTATTTGCCCCTTGTGCGAAGCCTGCTGCGGACTGGAAATCAAAGTCCGTGACCAACAGGTGATCAGTATCCGGGGCCACGCGCAGGATGTGTTCAGCGAGGGTTATATCTGCCCCAAGGGCGTGGCGCTGAAAGACCTGCACGAGGATCCCGACCGGCTGCGCACGCCGCTCATCAAGCGCGATGGCGTGTTTGTACAAGCCAGCTGGGATGAGGCCTTTGCAGAGATTGAGCGCCGCCTGCCGCCACTGATCGCGGCCCATGGACGTGATGCCACGGCCGTGGCGGTCGGCAATCCATCAGCCCACAAGATCGGACTGCTGACCTATTTTGGCAAACTGGCGCGTGCCCTGGGCACGCGCAATGTATTTTCTGCCTCGACCCTGGACCAGATGCCCAAGCAGCTCGCCAGCGGCCTGATGTTCGGCCACTGGCTGTCGGTGGCGGTGCCCGATATTGCGCGCACTGACCTGCTGCTGGTGCTGGGGGCCAACCCCCTGGCCAGCAACGGCAGCATGTGGACCGTGCCGGATTTCAAGGGCAAGGCCAAGGCCATGCAGGGGCGCGGCGGCAAGCTGGTGGTGATTGACCCACGCCGTACCGAAACCGCTGCCATGGCCGATGCGCACCATTTCATCCGCCCGGGCGCAGACGTGTTTTTGCTGGCCGCCATGGTGCACACGCTGTTCACAGAGAAGCTGGTGCGCCTGGGCACCGTGGCCGACTGGGTACAGGGCGTGGAGGCCGTGGAGCAGTCGGTGGCCCCATTCACACCCGAGGTGGTGGCCGAGCGCTGCGGCATGACAGCCGACACCATCCGCCAACTGGCGCGCGACCTCGCCACCACCGAGCGCGCCGCGGTGTACGCACGCATAGGCACTTGCACCCAGGAATACGGCACGCTGGCCAGCTGGCTCGTGGATGTGCTCAACGTACTCACCGGCCATCTGGATGCGCCGGGCGGCGCCATGTTCCCCAAGTCTGCGGCCTTTGGCGCCAACACCAGCGGCAAGCCAGGCACCGGCAAAGGCGTCGTCACCGGGCGCCACACGGCACGGGTCAGTGGCGCACCCGAGGTCTATGGCGAATTGCCCATCACCTGCCTGGCCGAAGAAATCGAGACCCCCGGCACCGGCCAGGTCCGTGCCCTGTTCACGGTCGCCACCAACCCGGTGCTCTCCTCACCCAATGGTCCGCGCCTGGCGGCGGCCCTGGACAAACTCGATTTCATGGTCAGCATGGACATCTACCTGAACGAGACCACGCGCCATGCGGACGTGATCCTGCCCGGCGTGTCACCCCTGGAAGACTTTCATTACGACGTGGCCTTTCCACAGCTCTCGTGGCGCAACCACGCACGCTACAGCCCGCCCATCCTGCCGCGCGAAGCAGACCAGCCCGAAGAATGGCAAACCATGCTCAAGCTGGCAGCCATTGTGCGCGGTCAAGGAGCAGGCGTGGACGCCAACGCCCTGGACGATGCCCAGTTTGCCGAGGATGCACAGCGCATGTTTGGCAATCAGGCCGAGGCCATCATCCAGGCCACCCGTGGCCTGCGCGGCCCGCACCGCACGCTTGAAGTGGCCCTGCGCACCGGCCCCTATGGCGACGGCTTTGGCACACGGCCTGAAGGCTTGACGCTGGCCAAGGTGATGGCCTCCAACGCCACTGGCGGCATTGACCTGGGCGAACTCAAAGCCCGCGTCCCTGAAATGCTGCGCACCCCCAGCGGCAAGATCGAATTGGCACCACCAAGCCTGCTGGCAGACATGCAGCGCCCCGCCGCCGATCTGGCGCGCCCGGCGCCCGGGCTGATGATCATCGGGCGCCGCGATGTGCGCACCAACAACAGCTGGATGCACAACCTGCCCGTGCTGGCAAAAGGACCGTTTCGCTGCACCGCGCTGATTCACCCCATCGACGCCAAGCGCCTGAACCTGCAGGATGGCGCCATGGCCCACATTGCCAACGGCCCACGCAGCCTGCAAGCCCAGGTGCAGATCAGCGACGAAATGATGCCCGGCGTGGTGAGCTTGCCGCACGGCTGGGGGCACAACCTGCCCGGCACACAGCTGCAGTTGGCCGCCCAGCGCCCGGGTGCCAACCTCAACGCCTTGCTGGACGATCAATTGCGCGACCCCCTGTCAGGCAATGCGGTACTGGGCGGCGTGGCCATTACCATGCACGCGCTGGAGGCTGTGCCTGCTTGACGGCTGTTTGACAAAAAGCGCCATCCCGATATCCTAGGAAGCTTCTGAGCCACCTCGTGGCAACTTATGGGGATGGCGCGGCATGTTCGAGTTTTTGGGTTTCGGCAAGTCCAGGAAAACCACACGGGAAGGTCCGAGCACCTTGCCACCCGACAGCGTCGCCGAAAGTGACGCCCAGCAAATGACCACCCGGCGCGAACTGGTTCGAACCGTGCTGCGCGACACGCTTCAAAAAAACGGGATCCCCGTCACGTGGATCGCCTTGAAAACCGTCACACCAGCAGCCGATGGCGAGAAGGACTCGCACCTCGTCCAGTTGACCATCAGGGAGGGCAATGAGAACCTGATGCGCTATGCCCCCGCTCTGCAACAACTTCTGGGCCAGGGTCTGGCCCGATTCGACGCGGGTACCCATCGCGCCAGGTATGTGTTTTACTGGAGCTACGCGCCGGAAGGCAGCTATCCGGCCATGGCCATGCCCGAGCCGGAATTCTGGACAGCCAAAGCCACGGGCCCAACCGCCGGGTCACCCGCCAGAAAGTTTGACCTGCCCACCTCAGACTACGACCATCGCAGCAGCGGCTTTGCCCCGACCCAGCCAGGTGAGATGAGCTGACCGACGTCAGCCCTCGAACTGCGGATGCAGCTGCCGGATGCGGCTCATGGCCATGCCCGCAGCGGCCGTTCGCGTCTCTACCCCGAGTTTGGCGAACACGCGCTCCAGATGCTTTTTCACGGTCATGGGGCTTGAGCCCAGAATATCGCCGATGTCGCGGTTGATCTTGCCCTTGACCACCCAGTACAAAACCTCGGCCTCACGCGGGGTGAGCTTGAAGCTCAAGGCGATGGCCTCAATGACGCTCTCGTCCGACTCCTCGCGCATGATGATGAGCCAGTCACCGCCACCCTCACTGTCGCCAATTTGCTGGTGCAGCCGAAACGTCAATCGCTTGGAGCCCTGCTCGATGCTCAGGCGCGGAGGCTCGGCCAGCGCGGCGGCCTCCACCACATGGCGGCGCAGCCACTTGAGCACCAGCTCGGGCATGTGCGGGGCCTCGGTCCCGTAGTAGCGCAACAGGAGTTCACGCGCCAGCGGGGTTTGCCACATCAGGCGGCCATCGCTCACCCGCACGGTGATGCTGGCATAGCCAAAGGCATCCAGCGCGTTGCGGGCCTGGCGCTTTTCACGAGCACCCTGCAGGTGCACACTGATACGCGCCAGGACTTCCTTGGGTTTGATGGGCTTGGTCACGTAGTCCACACCGCCGGATTCCAGCGCTGCCACCAGGTACTCAGTCTCGGTCAGGCCGGTCATGAAGATGATGGGAATGTGCGCCGTGGCGGGCGAGGCCTTGAGGCGCCGGGCGACTTCAAAGCCATCCATGCCGGGCATCATGGCGTCCAGCAACACAATGTCCGGCAAGGCCTGTGCAGCGCGCTGCAGCGCCGCCTCGCCATGGGTGGCCACCAGCACCGTATAGCCCGACTCGTCCAGCGCGTCATGCAGCACCGACAGGTTGTCGGGCACGTCATCCACAATCAGCACGACGTCGCTGTTGGCGCGGTCCAAGGTCTGGTCCAGTTGCGGATTCGACGACTCAGTTTTCATTGGACTTCTCGCTCAATTGCTGGCCCATGGCTTCAAATTGAAACTGACGCGCCAGGCCGCGCATCTGCGCCACAAAGGCTGCGCTTGTCGGCTGCGCCGCTTCAATTTCGTCCAGCTTGTTCATGATGCCCCGGTAATAGCCCAGACTCACCAGCTCGCGCAAGCCATCCAGGTGGGACTTGGCTGGCAGCACCAGATCCATCACCGGCGCATCGACAGCTGCCGCGGGGCGGGCGGTTTCCGTCCAGACAAGCGACAGTCGCAGCGTCAGCCAATCCAGAAGTTCGGAGTGGCGTACCGGCTTCAAGATGAAGTCCTCACCCGGAATGCCCACATCATTCTCCAGGCCCTTGTCAAATGCATTGGCCGATACGATGGCCACCGCCTGCGCTCGAGCGGGCGCCAGCACGCGCAAACGGCGGATCGTCTCCCAGCCATCAATGCCGGGCATGGCCAGGTCCATGAAGATGACGTCGGGCTGGTAGCCGCTGGCGATCAAGTCCAGGCAATCATGGCCGCTGGCCGCGGTTCGCAGCTCAAAGCCAAGCGGCTGCAACAGGTTCACCAGCAGCTCACGGTCGGCCTCCTCGTTGTCCACCACCAGCACGCGCCGGCGCACGCCGGCATAGCCGTGGCGGGACGGGCGTGCAGAAGCCGGCGAGCGCCCCGACAAGGGACCGGACGCCACATGCACCTCGGGCAAAAACAGCTTCACCTTGAACACCGAGCCCACGCCCGGTGTGCCGGTCACGCTCAGTTGCCCACCCATCAGGTCGGTGAGCATTTTGGCAATGGTCAATCCCAGACCCGAGCCCGGCGCCGTGGTACCTGGCGTGTTGGCCCGCGTAAAGGGCTCAAAAATTCGCTCGTGCTCCTGGGTGGAAAGACCCGGCCCGGTGTCTTCAATCTCGATGGCGGCCATCTCGCGCGCGTAACGAATGCGAAACGTCACCTGCCCCTGCGTCGTGAACTTGATGGCGTTGCCCAGCAGGTTGATCAGGATCTGACGCACCCGCTTTTCGTCGGCGCGCACCACGGCCGGCAGGGAACCTTCCTCGGCATAGTGAAAGACCAGGCCCTTGGCATGGGCTTCAAGCTCAAACATGCTGGCGATCTCCTGCACAAATTCGGCGAAGGGCATCGGGCGCACATTGAGGGTGAGCTTGCCGCTCTCGATGTGGGCGATATCCAGCGTGCCTTCGATCAGCGAGAGCAAATGCTCCCCCCCGCGCTTGATGACGCTGACCGCCTGCTTGCGATGCGCCGGAATGGAGGCGTCTTCCCCCATCAACTGCGCATAACCCAGGATGCTGTTGAGTGGCGTGCGCAATTCGTGGCTGATGGCACTGATGTAGCGGCTCTTGGCCTGGTTGGCGTGGTCGGCGGCTTTTCTGGCCTGCTCTGCCACCAGCTTGGCGGACTGCAAGGCCTGGTCGGTCTGGCGGTGCGACTCGATCTCATGCATCAGCAAATTGGTTTGGCGGTTTGATTCCTCCTGGGCCACCTGGCGGCTCTTGTGCGCCAGAACCACCCACCATGCCACGAGCCCGGCAATCACCAGCAAAGCCATGTAGGCCTTGAGAAAGCCCGAACGCAGCGCGGACTGGGGGGCCTGCAACATTTCAAAATCTGCAACCGTGCGCACCAGCGCGTTGAGCTCCTGGTGATACAGCAGACCGAACACACTGGCGAGCAGCGGCCCAATCACCAGCATCAGCAGCAGGAAATAACCCAACCCGGTATCCAGATACGGCCAGCAGGGTCTGGGCAGCAGCCAGCGCAAAGTGGACGTCCACTGCGAGGCCAGGTTGGCGTGTGGCTTGCAAAGATCGCCACAGCGGGCATCCAGCGTACAGCACAGCGAGCAGATGGGGCCCTGGTAAGCCGGGCAGTGCGCCATGTCAGGCCCTTCGTACTCACGCTCGCAAATCACACAGTACTTGACCTTCACTTCGCTGGTTCGTGCGATGTAGTACTTGCCTTTGGTGGCCCAAGCAATCAACGGCGAGGTGACGAAGGCCGTACCCAGTGCAATCAGCGCCGAAAAAGCCTGCGCCGTGGCACCAAACAGTCCCAGATGCGCTGTGACCGACAGCACGGATGCGAGCGCCATGGCCCCCACACCCACAGGATTGATGTCGTACAAATGGGCACGCTTGAACTCGATGCCCGGCGGCGACAGACCCAGCGGCTTGTTGATGACCAGGTCTGCCACCACCGCCATCATCCAGGCAATGGCAATGTTGGAATACAAACCCAGCACATCCCCCAGCGCCTGGAACACATTCATCTCCATCAACATGAAAGCAATCAGGGTGTTGAACACCACCCACACCACCCGGCCCGGATGGCTGTGCGTGAGCCGCGAGAAAAAGTTGGACCAGGCCAGCGACCCGGCATAGGCATTGGTCACGTTGATCTTGACCTGGGAGATCACCACGAACAGCGCAGTGGCGGCCACGGCCCAGCCATATTTGGGAAACACATACTCATAGGCCGCCAGGTACATCTGATTCGGGTCCACCGCCCGATCCGTGGGCACGGCGTGACTGATGGCCAGGAACGCCAGCAAAGCGCCGCCGAGCATCTTGAGCACGCCCAGCACGACCCAGCCCGGCCCCCCCACCAGCACCCCCAACCACCAGCGCGCCTTGTTGGAGGCCGTCTTGACGGGCATGAAGCGCAGGAAATCAGCCTGCTCGCCCATTTGCGTCATCAGGGCAATGCCGACGGTCAGCGCTGCACCAAACAAGGGCAAACTGAAGCCCGGATCAACACCTCTTTCCCCTTTGTAGTGCACAACGCCCGAGAACGCACCGGGATCGAGCACAAAGACATACACATAGGGCACCACCAGCATGAGCAGCCAAAGCGGCTGGGTCCACACTTGCAGGCGACTGATGGTCGACACGCCAAAGGTCACCAGGGGAATCACCACCAGGGCACACAGCAGGTAGCCCCAGCTTGGGGGAATGCCCAGGGCAAGCTCCAGCGCATAGGCCATGACAGCGGCCTCCAGCGCAAAGAAGATGAATGTGAACGAGGCGTAGATGAGCGAGGTAAGCGTGGAGCCGATGTAGCCAAAACCCGCGCCACGAGTGAGCAAATCCATATCCACCCCGTAGCGGGCCGCGTAGATGCTAATGGGCAGGCCGGCCAGAAAAATAATCAGCCCGGTGGCCAGGATGGCCCAAAACGCGTTGGTAAAGCCGTACTGCACCAGCAGCGTGGCACCCACGGCTTCCAGAATCAGGAAGGACGCCGCGCCGAATGCGGTGTTGGCCACCCGCCACTCAGACCATTTGCGAAAACGCTGCGGAGCGAAACGCAGTGCGTAATCTTCCATGGTTTCACTCGCCACCCAGGCGTTGTAATCACGCCGGACCAGCGTGATGCGCTGGACCGCTTCGGGTGGGGACGGTGGTTTGGCATCTGAAGTCACACCTTTATGGTGCAGGTTTCATGCCACGGCACGGGATTTGCATGGATGAGCGTATGGAACTCACACCCCGCGAAAAAGACAAGCTGCTGATTTTCACCGCCGGCTTGCTGGCCGAGCGTCGCAAAGCGCGCGGCCTCAAGCTCAACTATCCGGAAGCACTGGCACTGATCAGTGCCGCCGTGATGGAAGGCGCGCGTGACGGCAAGACCGTGGCCCAGCTCATGAGCGAGGGCCGCACCATCCTGACCCGCGCCGACGTGATGGACGGCATTGCCGAGATGATTCCCGACATCCAGGTAGAAGCCACCTTTCCCGATGGCACCAAGCTGGTGACGGTGCACCAGCCGATCGTCTGAAATCCCCCTTCATCCACCCCTCACCATCCACATCATGAAAATCAAAAATGCTCTTAAAATGATAGCTACTGTCGCAGTAACGACGGGGGCCAGTACCGCATTTTCCCATGACGGGCATGGGATGACAGACACCCATTGGCACGCCACGGACGTATGGGGCTTTGTGACGGTGGGCGGCATGATTGCGCTGGCCATCTGGCTGTCGCACAACGGCAAGTGAGACGGTCATGACCCCCGGCGAAATCATCACCGATGAGGGCGAACACGCCCTCAATCCCGGGCGACGCACCCTGACGCTGGTGGTCAAAAACACCGCAGACCGCCCGATCCAGGTGGGCTCCCACTATCACTTTGCCGAGACCAACGGCGCTCTCGGCTTTGACCGGGCCATGGCCCTGGGCATGCGCCTGAACATTGCATCAGGTTCGGCCGTGCGGTTCGAGCCGGGACAGCAACGCACGGTGGAACTCGTGGACTATTCAGGCGACCGCGCCGTCTACGGATTTCGCGGCCTCACCAACGGACATATTGACGCAAGCGTCAAGGGAGCGCTTTGACATGGCAACGATTGGACGACGCGCCTACGCCGAGATTTTTGGCCCCACCACGGGCGACCGCGTACGACTCGCTGATACCGACCTGCTGATCGAGGTGGAGCAAGACTTCACCCTGGCTGCTGGCGGGTACGGCGAAGAAGTCAAATTCGGTGGCGGGAAGACCATTCGCGACGGCATGGCGCAATCCCAGCGCACCCGCGATGGCTCGGGCACCGGCCCGCAGGCCGCAGGCGCAGTGGACTGCGTGATGACCAACGCGCTGATTCTGGACCACTGGGGCATCGTTAAGGCGGACATTGGCCTCAAGGGCGGACGTATCGTGGCCATCGGCAAGGCCGGCAACCCCGACACCCAACCCGGCGTGGACATCGTCATCGGCCCCGGCACCGAAGTCATCAGCTGCGAAGGCAACATTGTCACAGCGGGGGGCATCGACTCGCACATCCATTTCATCTGCCCGCAGCAAATCGAAGAGGCTCTGGCCAGCGGTGTCACCACCATGCTGGGCGGCGGCACCGGCCCGGCCACCGGCACCTTTGCCACCACCTGCACGCCCGGACCCTGGAACATCGAGCGCATGCTGCAGGCCGCCGACGCCTTCCCCATGAACCTGGGGTTTCTCGGCAAAGGCAATGCCAGCCTGCCCGGCGCATTGCACGAGCAGGTCAATGCGGGCGTGATCGGCCTCAAGCTTCACGAAGACTGGGGCACCACGCCAGCAGCCAT
The DNA here is from genome assembly GCF_018780565.1 of Rhodoferax sp. Lineage (GTDB taxonomy): Bacteria > Pseudomonadota > Gammaproteobacteria > Burkholderiales > Burkholderiaceae_C > Rhodoferax. The sequence goes on along the minus strand of NZ_JADMJN010000002.1, from coordinate 533,596 downwards.
CAGTAACTGTCTGGACGTGGCGGAAGTGGCTGACGTGCAGGTCGCCATCCACTCTGACACGCTCAACGAGTCAGGCTTTGTGGAAAACACGATTGCGGCCACCAAGGGCCGCACACTGTGTGCCTTCCACACCGAAGGCGCGGGCGGTGGTCACGCGCCTGATATTTTGCGGGTGGTGGGGCATGACAACTTCCTGCCCAGTTCCACCAACCCCACCATGCCCTACACGGTGAATACGCTTGACGAGCACGTGGACATGCTCATGGTGTGCCATCACCTGGACCCGGCCATTGCCGAAGACCTGGCGTTTGCCGAAAGCCGCATCCGCAAGGAAACCATTGCCGCCGAAGACGTGCTTCACGACATGGGCGCCATCAGCATGATGAGCAGCGACAGCCAGGCCATGGGGCGCGTTGGCGAGGTGATCCTTCGCACCTGGCAGACGGCTCACAAGATGAAAGCGCAGCGTGGCAAGCTTTCCGAAGACAACGCCCGCAACGACAACTTCCGCGTCAAGCGTTATGTGGCCAAGTACACCATCAACCCGGCCCTTGCCCACGGCATCAGCCATGAGGTCGGCAGCATTGAGGTCGGCAAGTGGGCTGATCTCGTGGTCTGGAAGCCGGCTTTCTTTGGTGTCAAACCGGCTCTGATTCTGAAAGGTGGCTTCATCGCCATGGCCGCCATGGGCGACCCTAACGCCTCCATCCCCACGCCGCAACCGGTGCATTACCGCCCCATGTTTGGCGCCTACGGTGGCGCACTGGCGCGGGGCTCGCTGACCTTTGTATCGCAGGCGGGGCTGAACGCCGGCATCAAAGAGCGCTTTGGTTTGGCCAAACCACTGAGTGCGGTCAAGAACATCCGGGGCGTGCGCAAGCAGCACATGGTGCACAACAGCTACCTGCCTAAAATGGAAATCGACGCCCAGACTTACACCGTGCGTGCCGACGGCCAGTTGCTGACCTGCGAGCCCGCTGTCAGTCTGCCCCTGACACAACGTTACTTTTTGTTCTGATGCTCCAAATCTCCAAACTCATGTCGCAAGGCGCCGGACTGGCCCCGGTGCTGGTCAAACGCGCATCCAGCATCGAACTGGACTGGGACGTGCGCCAGAAAAGCCGCTTTGACGCCACCGACTCGATGGGGCGTACCCTGGGCATCTTCCTGCCGCGTGGTACCGTGGTGCGTGGTGGCGATGTGCTGGTTGCCGAAGACGGCTCACTGATCAAGGTGCTGGCTGCTGCACAGCCGGTGCTGGTGATCACGGCCTGCACCGAACACGGCAGTTCATTCGACCTGATCCGCGCCGCCTACCACCTGGGCAACCGGCATGTGCCTATCGAACTCAAACCCGATCATCTGAAAATCGAGCCCGACCATGTGCTGGCCGATATGCTGCGCGCCATGCACTTGACCGTGCGTGAAGCCACTGAGGCGTTTGAGCCGGAGGGTGGCGCTTACGCGTCCTCTGGCCACAGTCACGACCACGCCCACGCCCACGGTCACGGTCACTCCCACTGATGCATCACCCCGGCGCCATGCAACGCAATCTGCGCAGCGGTATTCGCCGACGTCGCACTGAGCCCGAGGTACGCAGCGGCACCAGCCTGATGCAGCTCATGTGGCTGGCCTCACCAGCCCTTCCCATTGGCGGATTTTCTTACTCGGAATGCCTTGAATCCTCCGTGGATAAAGGACATGTAGCTACAGAATCAGAAGCATCTGACTGGCTGCTGGATCAGTTGCACCTGAGTTTGGCGCGCAGCGATCTGGCGGTTCTGGCCAAGGCCGTGCCGGCCTGGCAGCGGGGTGACCATGACCGTATTCAGGAACTCAACGCCTGGGTGCTGCAAACCCGCGAAAGCAGCGAATTGCGGGCACAGGCCGAACAAATGGGTCGCTCCCTGCTGGAGTGGCTGCGCAACCACACCACCGCCAGGCCAGAGCAAATCCAAGTGCTAGCGGTCCTGCAGCCCACCTACCCCGTGGCTTTTGCCCTGGCGGCCAGCGCCTGCCAGGCTACCCTGCACGATTGTTTGCTGACCTACGCTTTCGGCTGGGCTGAAAACATGGTGCAGGCGGCCATCAAGTCAGTGCCACTGGGGCAGAGCGCCGGGCAACGCATCCTGTCGGCCCTGACCGCTGAAATTCCTGCTGCTGTGGCGCACGCCCTGGCCATGAGGGAGAGCGAGCGCCAGGCCTTTTCCCCCATGCTGGCCATCCTGAGTGCCCAGCATGAAGTTCAATACTCACGACTGTTCCGATCATGACCCTGCACCACATTGCCAGCCGCACCAAAAAACTACCTCCCCTGCGCGTGGGCATCGGCGGTCCCGTGGGCTCTGGCAAAACCACGCTGCTGGAAATGCTGTGCAAAGCCATGCGCGAAAAGTATGACCTGGTGGCCATCACCAACGACATCTACACCAAGGAAGACCAACGCCTGCTGACGGTGAGCGGCGCACTGCCCGCCGACCGCATCATGGGCGTGGAAACCGGCGGCTGCCCGCACACCGCCATCCGCGAAGACTGCTCCATCAATCTGGAAGCCATTGACCGTATGCTGGTTGAGCACCCGAACGCCGATATCGTGTTTGTAGAGAGCGGCGGCGACAACCTGGCGGCCACGTTCAGCCCCGAACTCAGCGACCTGACGATTTACGTGATTGACGTTGCTGCCGGCGAAAAAATTCCCCGCAAAGGCGGCCCCGGCATCACCAAGAGCGACCTGTTTGTCATCAACAAAACTGACCTTGCCCCCTACGTGGGTGCCGACCTGGCGGTCATGGCGGCAGACACCACCCGCATGCGCACCGGCCCCAAGGGCCTGAAACCCTTTGTCATGACCAATCTGAAGACCCAGACCGGGCTGGCCGAGGTGATTGCCTTCATCGAAACCCGGGGCATGCTGCAAGCCGGTTAGAATATTGGGCTTGGGAAGCGTGGCAGAGTGGTCGATTGCACCGGTCTTGAAAACCGGCGACGGGAAACCGTCCGTGAGTTCGAATCTCACCGCTTCCGCCAAAACGACAATGAAAAACGGGCCTTCACGGCCCGTTTTTCATTGATCCACCCACAACTCAGCCACCAGGTCCGGCGGCCAGCTCGGCCGAAAGACGTTGGCGCAGTTCCAGCTTGATGACTTTGCCATTGGCATTGCGCGGCAGGGGTTCGGTACTCAGCGTGTAGCTCTCGGGCACTTTGTAGTCAGACAGGCGTGTGGCGCAGAAATGGCGCAGCACCTCGGCATCCAGCGTGCGGCCCTCACGCGCGGCCACGAAGACATGCACCCGTTCACCCAGCACCGGGCAACTCTTGGCCACCACGGCGGCCTCCAGCACATCGGGATGCTGGCACAGCACGTTCTCGACTTCAACACTGAATATCTTGTAGCCACCGCGATTCAACATGTCCTTGCGCCGGTCCATCACGTACACAAAACCTTCGGGGTCTACGCGGCCGACATCACCACTGCGCCAGTAGCCACCGATGAAATTGTCAGCTGTCGCCTGCGGGTTGTTCCAGTAGCCACTGACCACCATGGGGCCCTTGATCCACAACTCGCCCACCTCGCCACGCGGTAGCTCCCGGCCCGCCTCGTCCATCACCGCCACCTCGGCGCAGATCAGCGGCAGACCAACGCTGTCCAGATGGGTCCGAGTCAGGTCGGGCGGCATGGCGGTGGCTGGCGAAGCGGTTTCGGTCGCTCCGTAGCAGTTGGACAGACGCAAGGCCGGCAACTGCTGCACCAGCCGGTCAATGGTGGCCGGCGGCATAGGTGCACCACCGAAACCACCCACACGCCAAGCTGACAGATCGTGTTTCGCAAAATCAGTCTGCAACAGGCACAGGTTGTACATCGCCGGCACCATGATGGTGAAGCTCATGCGTTCGCGTGCAACCAGTGGTAAAAACTCGGCCGCCTTGAAGGACGGGACAATCAACAGCGTACCACCCAGGCCCAGGGTCACCATCATCAGTCCGACCAGCCCGGTAACGTGGCTCAATGGCACTGCCACAGCGCCACGCTCTTCGGCACTCAGCGACAAGCCCTGTGCAAAGTGCAACACCGAGTGCACCACATTGAGATGCGTCAGCATCGCACCTTTGGGAAAGCCTGTGGTGCCAGATGTGTACATGATGATGGCAACATCATCCTCGTGCACCGCAACGCATTCAGGCAGCGGCTCGCTGGCCAGCAATTGTTCAAATCCGTTGGCATGACCCGGCGCAGCACCAACCAGAAGAATGTCTCTGATGGCCGGCACATCCTTCTGTGCTGGCCACAGCGGCTGCAGCACCGCATCGGACACCAGCACCGATGCTCCGCAGTGCTGCAGGATGTAGGTCAGGCCCGGGGTCTGATCGCGAATGCTCAAGGGGACAACAATACCCCCCACCGCCTGGATTGCAAAGGTCGCAATCACGAACTCGATCCCGTTGCCTAGCAGCAGCGCTACACGCTCGCCGGGTTGCACACCCAGCGCCATCAGCCCGCCAGCGGCGCGCATGACCTGCTCCTGCATCGCCGCCCAGGACAGGCGCCGCTCACCACAGACCAGCGCCTCGGCGGCGGGCCGCCGGCTTGCCGCCGCCGTTAACATCTGATTGATATTGGCGGGCCGGTCAACGAAACAGCGCAGGACACGATTCTGGAAATGGGTTTCCAGCCGGATGGCCGGTGCCTGCTGCGTTTGAATGGTCATGCGATCCCTTGTAGTCAATGTCATTGTGCGTAAGAACATCCGTGGACCAGCGCGCAAGCAAGTCAACAGGCGCATTATTCATGAAAGTCAATGTTCAGCATGACCAAAGGCCATCCGAAGGCCGCTGAATGGCAAATACCCCAAAGAACAATTTGCGCTTTAAAATCGATCTTGTGCGTGCCATCTCCGATCTTCGGTGGTGAGGAAGAAAGTGCACCGCAAAAAGTCAATTCGAAACAGGAGTGGAGGTCACATGGTCAAGGAAGTTTCAAAAATTCCGCCAACTGAGCGCAAGCCTTCAACAACCATTCATTTGTATTCGGTGAACGATCCGATACCGATACCTGAAGCCGTCGAATCGAATACCGATACCGCTTGGGGCCTGTGGGAAGACTCCATCGCGCCACCCAAAGATGCGCCGGACACCACGTACGACAACACCATGCCGGCCGAATTGCTGCCCGAGCCGCCTGAAAAATCACCGAAAAACCGCCCCTAGCCCCAGAGGTCCAGCGGCGGGTCTGTCACCACGGCACGCAGAATGTCCGATCGAGACACAAAACCGGTCACCAGACCCTGCTCATCCACAACAGGCAGCCCGGGCAGGCCCGTATCCAGCAAAACATGCGCCACGCGGCGGATATCCGTGTCCGGAGCAACACTGGGCACAGGCGTCCACATGATGTCCGAAACGCTTTGCGCCAGCAGGGCTCGCCATACCAATACATTGGTGTCAGGCGTCGGGAGGCGATCCGGGCGCAGCAAATCCGCGCGAGACAGCAAACCCACCAAAGTGCCAGCCTGATTCACCACCGGAGCCTGGCCCACGCCATGCCGCGCCAGCAGCTGCCAGGCTTCCAGAACGGTGACGGTGTCGGGTAAGGTGATCACATCACGGCTCATCAGCGCATCAACCTGACGCAGCGGATGGCGCGGCAGCACCACTTTTTGGGTTTGCGCATACGCCGTCAACGCAGTGCGATGCGCCTCGTCGCTCGGGGCCTGCCGCGTGAAAGCAGCAAAAATGTTGTCACGCGCATCCTGCCCATCGCGACCAACCGGCTGGATTGCCTGGGTGCGCGCAGCCGCACCGACACCGCCGATCTGACGCAGCTGCTCCATCGACCCGCGAAACAATTGCCCCGACACACCATAGACAGAGAACATGGTCCAGACCCTCTCCAGTTCGCCAGACTATAGCGCGAGCAGAATCCCGGTGCCCGGGAGATTCAGCGGGACGGCGGTAAAAACAGGGCCTGCAGGTCGTTCAGAAAGTCAAAACCCCGTAGGCTGGGCTTGATTCGACCAAAGTCACGCTCGATCAAGCCTTTGCGTTCTGCCTCATCCAGCCCCTGCTGGATGGCATTGATCGCCAGGCCGGTGCGCTCATGGAACTGCTGCAGGGAAAAACCGTCTTTCAAACGCAGGGCATTGAGCATGAACTCAAACGGCAAATCAGCACGGCTGACTTCGTCGTCCTGCGCCACGCCATAGCCGGCCAGCGCTTTTTCCATGTACAGCTTGGGGTCCCGAAAACGCACCTGACGCACCACGCGGTGGGCAAAACTGAGCTTACTGTGGGCTCCAGCACCCAAGCCCAGATAGTCGCCGAACTGCCAGTAATTCAGGTTGTGAAAACATCGGTGCCCATCACGCGCGTAGGCAGACACTTCATAGCGGTACAGTCCCGCCTCGCCCGTCATATCGGTGATGAGGTCCAGCATGTCGTATGCCGTATCCTCCTCCGGGATCACGGGCGGGTACTTGGCGAAATAAGTGTTGGGCTCTATGGTGAGGTGGTAGATCGAAATATGGGGTGGCGCCAGAGCCAGGGCGGTAGCCATGTCCTCTTTCAGGTCAGCCAGGGTCTGACCCGGCAGTGCGTACATGATGTCCAGGTTGAAAGTGTCAAAGGCCTGCGCCGCCTCCTCCACCGCCGCCAGCGCCTGCGCGCGATCGTGCACCCGGCCCAGCGCCTTCAGGTACGCGTCGTTGAAGCTCTGGACCCCGATGGACAGGCGCGTCACACCCGCTGATCTGAAAGCCCGGAAACGATCCCGCTCAAAGGTGCCGGGATTGGCCTCCAGCGTGATCTCGCAATCGGGCTCCAGCCGCAGGCGGGCACGGATGCCACCAATCAGCCGGTCAATGGCCTCGGGCGAGAAAAGGCTGGGCGTGCCACCACCGATAAAAATGCTGTGCACCGTGCGCCCCCAGACCAGCGGCAAGGCCGCCTCCAGGTCTGCCATGACGGCATCCAGGTAGCGCTGCTCAGGCATGTCGGCAGCGCGCATCTCATGGGAATTGAAGTCGCAATACGGGCACTTCTTGAGGCACCAGGGAAGATGCACATAAAGTGACAGCGGTGGCAGCGCGGCCAGCTGCAACAGGCCGGGGCGCATGTAGTGCTGTACATCCCGGGGTGTGGATGGCTGCGGTGCGGGCGATGCAGGTGCGATGGGAATCATGGTCAATACCAAAGGCCTTACAGCCACCGCTCACGGATCAGCTCAAGCATCGCACGCGCAGCCCGACCGCGGTGGCTGTTGGCATTTTTAACCTCCACGGGCAGCTGCGCAAAGGTCTTGCCGAACTCGGGGATGTACATCACCGGATCGAAACCAAATCCGTTGCTGCCCATCGGCTCGCGACTGATCTCGCCCACCACGCGGCCAGCCGCAATCAGCGGCTCCGGATCCTGCGCCGAGCGCACCGCCACCAGCGTACTCACCAGCGCCGCGCGGCGATTGTCGACATCGCGCATTTGTTCCAGAAGGGCTCGCACATTGTTGTCGTCGCCCTTGTCGTACCCGAACTGCGTGGCGTAGTAGGCCGTATCAACGCCTGGCAAGCCCCCAAAGGCGTCAACGCACAAACCCGCGTCGTCAGCCAGCGCGGGCAAGCCGCTGTGCGCCGCCGCATGGCGGGCCTTGGCCAGCGCATTTTCAACAAACGTATGAAAAGGCTCGGCGGCCTCGGGAATGCCAAGTTCACCTTGCGCAACCAGCTCCAGCCCGAGCGGCGCAAACATGGCGCGCAGCTCGGCCAGCTTGCCCTTGTTATTGGATGCCAGAACAATCTTCATGAAATCAGGCCCTTGCCTTTGTCGTACAAGCTTGAATTGCTATGCATTTGATAGTGAATTCTTCTGCAGCACAACCAGGTCACCGATGCCCTTTTCGGCCAGTGCCAGCAAGGCATTCATTTCCTGGCGGGAAAACGCGGCACCCTCGGCGGTTCCCTGGACTTCAACGAAATGGCCCGCCCCGGTCATCACCACGTTCATGTCGGTATCGCAAGCCGCGTCCTCGGTGTACTCCAGGTCCAGCAAAGGCGTGCCCTGCACGATGCCTACCGAAATGGCGGCCACATGGTCGCGAATCGGCGACGTCTGCAACTTGCCTTGCGCCATCAGCTTGGCTACCGCATCCTGCGCGGCCACAAAAGCACCGGTAATGGCGGCAGTGCGGGTGCCACCGTCCGCCTGCAACACATCACAGTCAAGGTGGATCGTGCGCTCGCCCAACTTGGTGAGATCAAACACGGCGCGCATGGAGCGGCCAATGAGGCGCTGGATTTCCTGGGTGCGCCCACTCTGCTTGCCACGCGCAGCCTCGCGGTCGCTGCGGGTGTGTGTGGCGCGCGGCAGCATGCCGTATTCGGCCGTTACCCAGCCCTCACCGCTGCCCTTTTTGTGGCCCGGTACTTTTTCTTCGACCGATGCCGTGCACAAGACCTTGGTGTGCCCAAACTCAATCAGCACCGAACCCTCTGCATGGATGGTGTAAGCCCGTGTGATACGGACTGGTCGCAGTTGATCCACAGCACGCGCGCCGCTTCTAAAAAATTCACTCATGGTGCGTTCTCGCAAATAATGTTTTTGATGGAGCGAGCTTTGCGCCCGCTCCCGAATACCGGGAATCCGATCGCTGCCTCAGCCCTTCTTGGCGGCAGAGCGGCGAATAGCCTCGTTGATTTCAGCGATCGAGCGCTCAATGGCGGCGTCATCCAGATCTTCCATGCCGGAGTCCAGCCAGCCGGCCTGCACCGTGGACGCGAACACACCGTCGCTGATGGTGTCGGTGGAGATACTGCCCCGTGTGGTTTCAAAGCCCTCGGGGGTCTCCCATTCCAGCGCGATCATGGTGACGTTGTCGCTGCTGTCACCGGCCTTGCGCAAGGCTTTTTCCACCAGATCGGGAACGGCTTCACCCACCGGCTTGTGGCTCAGGTCATAGGTAATGTCTGCATCGTTCAGGGTCCCCCACAGACCGTCTGAACACAGCATGACTTTGTCGCCCTGCTGCAGTACGACAGGCCCTGTCAAGTCGAATACCGGCTTGGTCGGCGAACCGAGGCAGGTGAACAGAACGTTGCGATTGAAACGGTCCGGCAACTTGGCCGTTGAACCGGTACTCTGGTGCTGCTCGATAAAAGAATGATCACGGGTTCGTGCCAGCAGCTCACCTTGACGAACCAGATAAAGCCGGGAATCGCCGCAGTGAATCCAGGACACGGCCCCGGCCTGCACCACCGCAGCCACGATGGTGGTGCGAGGCGTATCCAGCATGCCTTTTTCAATTGCATACCGCAGGATCTGTCGGTGGGCAGCCATCAAGGCGGCCTCCAGAAACACGTTGACGTCGGGTACTTCCGGCCGGGCCTCTTTTTGAAACATGGCGGAGATGGCCTGCAAGGCAAGCTGCGCCGCAACTTCCCCTTCGGGATGTCCACCCATGCCATCGGCCAGTATGAAAATGCCCGATCCGCGGGTGTAGGAATACCCCATGCGATCTTCGTTCTTTTCCCGTCCGCCCTTGCGACTCACCTGAAAAACAGAGAATTTCATTTAATTTTTCCGCCGATACCGGTCGCTTTTTGGGCGGTTTTTTTGGTGTCCGACACCATGGTGTCAAACTGGAGGCGAACTTTCTCAGTCACGCTGAGCTTGGTGTAGCGACGCTCACCTTCACGGCTAAGCTCTTTTTGCAGGGCAAAAACCGACTGTGGTCTGGACAGCGGATCCAGCGACATGCACCACTCCACCACCTCGATCAGGTTGTCGGAATAGACCCCCCTCAGACGCGCCAGTGCGATGGCAATCCGGTCGTTTTCAAGTCGCTGCGGGGCCTCGTTGGGCGGATAGCCCTGCATGCAGGCATAAATACAGGCCCCGATGGCATAAATGTCGGTCCAGGGGCCCATCGAGGCATCCCGCCGGTACATTTCGGGCGCGGCAAAACCGGGGGTGTACATCGGCCGGATGAAATTGCCTTCTTTGCTCAGGACCTCACGCGCCGCACCGAAGTCGATCAGCACCGACTTGTTGTCGTCGGTGATAAAAATATTGGCCGGCTTGATATCCAGATGCAGCATACGGTGCTGGTGAACGATTCGCAAACCACGCAGAATTTCGTCGAACAGGGAACGGATGGTGGACTCCCGGAACACCTTCGCCTGCTTGAGATCCCTGGCCGTGATGATGAAGTCCTGCAGGGACGCACCCTCCAGGTAATTCATCACCATGTAAACCGTCTCGTTCTCCCGGAAGAAGTTCATCACACTCACCACGGAGGGGTGTGAAATCTGGGCCAGTGAACGCCCCTCCTCAAAGAAGCTCTTCAGACCCAAGCGGTACAACGACAGCTTCTCGGGTTGCACCTGAGGCAGCAGCGCACCCGGGGCACGCGATGCCAGGGAGGAAGGCAGATACTCCTTGACTGCAACCTGCTGCCCTTCCGGATCAATCGCCAGATACACCACGCCAAATCCTCCAGCAGCCACCTTGCGGATGACGCGGTAGCCACCAATCATGGTGTCTGGAGGGAGCGGTGCGGGTTTGACCTTTGACATAATTTTCGGATGAGCTCTCGTCTGATCTGCCTGAACCGGGTTATTCTCAGGCCCATTCCATTGATCAAAGAGCCGAGATGCCAGTTTACAGTATGACCGGCTATGCCAGTGCGCAGCACAGCACAGCCAAATCCGTTTCCGACACCGAATCCAAAAGCGCGCCAGCGAGCCATCTGGGACTGGAAATACGGTCTGTCAACAGCCGGTTTCTGGATCTCTCCTTCCGGCTCCCGGAGGAGCTTCGGCAGTTTGAGCCCGCGTTGAGGGAGCTTCTGGTTGGACGACTCAAACGTGGCAAGGTTGAAGTGCGCGCCGCCATCGAATCCAACACCCAGAACACAGTGCAGGATCCGAGCACGAGACTGTTGCAGCGTTTGAATGCCGTGCAGGACAACGTGAAAGCCTGGCTTCCCAACGCAGCCCCATTGAGCGTGGCCGACGTGATCCGCCTTGCGGCCAACGAGCAAACATCTACCCAGGACTGGCGCGAGGAGATCCTCCCGCTGGCCGAAACAGCCTTGAAGGAACTGCTGTCAGCGCGTCAGCGTGAAGGCGCCCGCCTGGCCAGCATGCTGACGGAACACATCGGCCAGTTGCGCACGCTGGCGGCACAGGCGGTGCCATTGGTGCCCCAGCTGGTTGCGCAGCAGCGCCAGCGCTTTCTGGATCGCTGGAAAGAGGCCATGGACCTGAGCGATGGCGCCACCTTGCCGGAAGCGGCCCAGGACCGGGCCCTGACCGAAGCCACCGCGTTTGCCATCCGCATTGACGTTGCAGAGGAAATCACACGCCTCAATTCCCATCTGGATGAGCTTGAACGCCTGATCAAAAAGGGGGGCGAGCTCGGCAAGCGGCTTGATTTCCTGATCCAGGAACTGCACCGGGAAGCCAACACCATGGGCTCGAAATCGGCAGCGCTGGAGCTGACCCACATTTCGGTGGACATGAAAGTACTGATCGAGCAAATGCGCGAGCAGGTGCAGAACATAGAATAGGGCGCCCCTCAATCACCGCCTAGAGCCGTCTCTTCATGGACTATCCCGGAAATTTGTTCGTCGTTGCGGCCCCCAGCGGAGCCGGCAAATCCAGCCTGGTCAAGGCCTTGCTGGAACTTGACTCCCATGTGCAGCCGTCGGTTTCACACACCACGCGAGCGCCTAGAGGGCAGGAAAAACACGGACGGGAGTACTTCTTCGTGTCCGAGCAGGAATTCGACGCCATGGTGAAGGCCGATGCCTTTGTGGAATGGGCCCATGTCCACAACCACCGCTACGGCACTTCGAAAAGAGCGATTGAAGATCGTATGGCACAAGGTGCTGACGTCATTCTTGAAATCGACTTTCAGGGTGCCATCCAGATCAAGAAAATCTTTGCCAACGCCATCAGCATTTTCATCTTGCCACCGAGTTGGGAAGAGTTGCGCTCACGGCTGGAGCGCCGCGGGGAAGATTCGCCGGAAGTCATTGAATTGCGGTTGAAAAATGCAGCCATCGAGGTCGCCCAGGTACATCATTTTGACTTCGTTATAATCAACGAGTTGTTTGACCGCGCGCTTTTTGACCTGAAAGCGATCGTTCATTCTCAGCGTCTCAAGTTTTTAGCGCAACGGCGCGCCAGGGCTGAGACCTTCAAAGCACTTTCCATTCCTTAGTGCCTCCCCTTTGGTCTTTCGGAGAATTTCATGGCTCGTATTACCGTCGAAGACTGCCTTCAGCAGATTCCCAATCGCTTCCAACTCGTGTTGGCCGCTACTTACCGTGCGCGCATGCTGAGCCAAGGTCACTCACCCAAAGTTGAAAGCAAGAACAAACCCGCCGTCACCGCCCTGCGTGAAATAGCAGCTGGCAAGATTGGCCTGGAAATGCTGAAAAAAGTACCACTTTAAGTACTTGCCAGCACTGGAAAAAGCACCGCTTGCGGTGCTTTTTTATTGCCCTCTGGCAAATCGACAGACGCACGTTATATTAAATGGGTGGGTACAGCAATTAAATCTTCATCGGGCAATGGCATAAGTGCGGTCGGTCATCGTCAAACGGCGACCGTGCCGAGCCCGGCCGCAGTCAATGCAGCAGCTGCCAGCTTCGCCAATCTGACGGCTATTCTGGACTATCTGTCGCCAGTCGATCTGGAACAGGTACGCCAAGCCTACCGATTTGCCGATGAAGCACACTTGGGGCAGCTTCGCAACAATGGCGAGCCCTACATCACCCACCCGATCGCTGTTGCCGCCCAATGTGCGGAATGGAAACTGGATGCACAGGCCCTTATGGCCGCACTGTTGCACGACGCCATGGAAGACTGTGGCGTTACCAAGATCGAGCTGATCGAGCGCTTCGGCTCTCCAGTGGCTGAACTGGTGGATGGGCTGACCAAGCTCGACAAGCTGCAATTCAATACCCGCGAAGAAAATCAGGCCGAATCGTTTCGAAAAATGCTTTTGGCCATGGCGCGTGACGTGCGCGTGATTTTGATCAAACTCGCGGACCGAACACACAATATGCGTACGCTGTCCGATGTACCACAGACCAAATGGACGCGCATTGCCTCTGAAACCCTGGACATCTACGCGCCGATTGCGCACCGCCTAGGCTTGAACCAGACCTACCGCGAACTGCAGAACCTGGCATTTCGTCACTTGCGCCCATGGCGCTATGCCGTTTTGTCCAAAGCAGTGGCAAAGGCCCGCAGCAGACGCAGGGATCTGATTCAGAAAGTACAACGAGAAGTCGAAGCTGCTTTCGCCAGCAATGGCATGAAGGTGAAAATTGACGGGCGCGAAAAGACCTTGTACTCCATTTACAAGAAGATGGATGAAAAACACTTGAGTTTCGCCCAGGTTACCGACATTTATGGACTCAGGGTCATTGTGCCTACCGTGCTGGATTGCTACACGGCCCTGGGCACCCTGCATCAACTCTACAAACCGGTGCCGGGCAAGTTCAAGGATCACATTGCCATTGGCAAACTCAACGGCTACCAGTCTCTGCACACAACCCTGGTTGGCCCCTCTGGCGTGAACGTGGAATTCCAGGTCCGTACCGAGGCCATGCACATCGTTGCAGAATCCGGGGTTGCCGCTCATTGGCTTTATAAGGTCAATAACCCACAGGAAGCAACAAATGGCGACCGTTTAGGCTCAAAATGGCTGCAGTCACTGCTGGACATCCAGGACGAGACGCGTGATGCCGCCGAATTTTGGGACCACGTCAAGGTGGATTTATTTCCGGATGCGGTGTACGTCTTCACACCGAAAAGCCGGATCATGGCGTTGCCGCGAGGTGCCACGGTAGTCGACTTCGCTTACGCCATTCACAGCAACATCGGGGATCGCACGCTCGCTGCCAAAATCAATGGTCAACAGGTACCACTGCGCACCGAACTCAAAAATGGCGACGTCATCGAGATTGTGACGGCGCCAGTGTCCACGCCCAATCCAGCTTGGCTCAGTTTTGTGCGCACCGCACGCGCACGCTCCAAAATTCGCCACCACCTGAAAACGCGGGCGCATGCCGAGTCGGAGAGACTCGGCGAGCAGATGCTGGCACAGGCACTTCGGGCCGAGGGAATTGACAAGCTGCCAGACGAAGCTGGAAAAAATCAGGCAATTTGGGAAAAGTTATTGCGTTTTAGCGGCAACAAGAGCCGATCCGAACTTTTAACCGATATTGGCCTGGGCAAGCGGATTGCCAGCATTGTCGCCAAGCGTCTGCTGACACTGCTGATTGACAGCGGAGAAAGACCGGACGCCCTGCTTCTGACGCGCGAGCGTTACGCAGCCAGCGAATCGGTGGCACAAGGAGGCGTCACACTGGACGGCAGCGAAAACGCATCGGTCCGGTTTGCAAGCTGCTGTCGACCAGTCCCTGGAGACACCATCGTGGGCTACCTGGGCCGCGGCGAAGGCTTGATCGTGCATGCACACGATTGCCCTGTTGCGCGCAAGCTCAAAAGCAAGGATAGTGAACGCTTCATCAGCGTGGAATGGTCGGATGAGCCGGTTCGCACCTTTGAAACCGAGGTCGTGGTGACGGTAAGCAACGGCAAGGGCGTACTGGCCCGCGTCGCCTCGGCATTGGCAGCGGCCGAAGCAGACATCACCCACATCGATATGGCAGACGAATCCGCCCAGGATGCCACCGATTTACGGTTTGTTATTGCAGTGCGCGACCGCAATCATGTTGAAACAGCACTGCGTAATCTGCGGCGGACACCCTCCGTCCTCGAAGCACATCGGACCAAAATCAATCAGTGAGTCGACCCATCCGCAGGCGACGGATACTGAACATCCATCACCTCGATTTCGACGATGCCAGCAGGCGTCACCAACTGGAGTACATCGCCGGTCCGTGCCTTGAGCAATGTCCGGGCGATTGGCGAAACCCAGCTGACCTGCCCTTTTGAACTGTCAGCCTCGTCAATACCCAGAATCGTGACGGTACGCTGCACGTCCTTGTCATCCACATAAACAACGGTGGCGCCAAAGAATATCTGCTCGCTGCCGTGGTGAACCGCCGGATCGGTGACTTCCATGATTTCCAGTCGCTTGGTCAGGAAGCGGATTCGTCGGTCAATCTCGCGCAAGCGCCGTTTGCCGTAGATGTAGTCCCCATTCTCGGACCGGTCGCCGTTGCTGGCCGCCCAATGGACGATTTCAACAATTTTGGGGCGCTCGTTGTCAATCAGCTCCAGCAGTTCGGCGCGGATGCGGGCGTAGCCTTGTGGCGTGATGTAATTTTTCCCGCCAGACGGCAATGCGGGAAGCTGCGGATCATCATCGTCCGCATCGTCAACTTCTTTGGTGAACGCCTTGTTCATGACGATTTCGTCAAATAGCTTGCGCAACTACGCCCTGGACGGTAGACAAGAAAAAGGCCTGTAACTTTACAGTTACAGGCCTTTACTTTTGGTGCGGCTGGCAGGAATTGAACCCACGACCCCTTGGTTCGTAGCCAAGTACTCTATCCAACTGAGCTACAGCCGCTAAGCTTTAAATTATAGCACCAAGCTCGCAGTCTTCAGAAAATTCAGAAAAGATTTTGATTCCTGCCCGTCAATGCAAACCCAACAAGGTGCGCGCTTCAGCCGGACTGGCGATTGAGCGGCCAGCGTTGCGTGCACATTGGGCCAGGGCCGTGATCAACTCGCCATTGCCTTTGGCCCGCTCACCGCTGGGCAGGTAAAACGTGTCTTCCAGACCGGTGCGCAACATGCCCCCCAGATCCGCCGTCTTTTGGTGCACCGGCCAGATTTCCTGACGGCCAATCAGCGTGGCTTGCCAGACGCTGCTGGGCGCCATCCACTGCGGCAGCAAGGCCAGCAAATCGGCATCGCACGGCATGCCGGAGGCGACGCCCATCACCAAATTGTATTCAGGGCGGCCCATCTCGGGTTTGAGCATGCCGTTCTTCAAATACATGGTGACGGAGCGCACGATGCCGACATCAAAGCATTCAAATTCGGGGTGAGTGCCGCACTCGCCCATCACATCCAGAAACTGCTGCACTTTGGACACCGGGTTGTCGAACACCATGGGTGGCCAGGCCCAGCTGCCGTCTTCCTTGAGTTTCAGGTAGTTCAGGCTGCCGGCATTGCAAGCCGCAATTTCCGGTTTGACGCGGCGAATACAGGCCAGGGGGCCCGATACATCCTTGCCCACCACGCCGGTGGTCAGGTTGATGATGACGCCGGGGCAGGCTTCGCGAATGGCATCAACCACCGAGGCCATCACCTCCGGGTCCCACGAGGGCATATGGCCCATGCCCTCTTCCTGGTTGCGCACATGCACGTGCATGATGGATGCGCCTGCATTGAACGCATCCCGTGCCTCGGCCGCCATTTGTGCCGGGGTGACCGGCACGGGGTGCTGCTTGGGATTGGTCAGCACGCCGGTCAGCGCGCAGGTCAGTATTGCTTTTTCCATCATGCATCCTTGGTTGTTTTCAGTTCGATTTCAAGTTCTATCAGCAGAGCACCAGATTCCACCTGATCGCCCACCTTGGCGTTCACCGCCTGGACCGTGCCTATGGCCTCCGCCGTGAGCCACATTTCCATCTTCATGGCTTCGACGCAGACCATGGCTTGCCCATCCTGCACCGCGTCACCGGCGGCCACCAGAATCTGGGTGACCTTGCCCGCCACCGGCGAGCGGGCGCGGCTGGCGTCCTTCAAGGCATCGGCATTGGGGAAGGCCGATACCTCGGAAAACACAAAGCTGTGGCCATTGAGCGCCATGTGCACTTCGGTGCCGCTGGCGACCACCACCGCTGACTGAACGACACCATGGATTTCAAAGCGCAGCACACCCTCGGTAAAGGTCAACACCCGGGCCTGCACCGCCACGCCGTCCAGAATGAGCGAAATGCCACCCAGCCGGTCGGGGCGCGCACGCACACTGCGCACCAGGTCGCCGCACTGCACGTTCATGTCGAATGCGGCCACACTGTCCGATCGCCAGCTATTGCCGTGGCGCATGGCCATGGCCATGGCGGCCACACGCCATACATCGTCACTGGGCACTGCGGCCTGCAACAGAGGCTCGCCCTGCTCCATCCACTGGTCGATCATGGTGGTGGTCATCCCGGCATTGCGAAAGGCCGGGTGGTCCACCAGGTCTGACAAGAAGCGGCCGTTGTTGCGCAAACCGAGCAGCGGCGTGTTGGCCAGGGCCGCACGCAAGCGGCGAATCGCGTCATTGCGGTCGCGCCCGTGCACGATCACCTTGGCCACCATCGGATCATAAAAAGGCGAGATCACACTGCCTTGCACAATGCCATCGTCAATGCGGACCCCCGCATGCAGCGCGCGCGCAGGCTGCCACCACAGCACCTTGCCGGTTTGCGGTGCAAAGCCCGCATAGGGGTCTTCCACATACAAGCGTGCCTCGATGGCGTGGCCGGTAAGCTGAATGTCGGACTGCTTCGCGGGCAAGGGCTCACCCGCGGCCACACGCAATTGCCATTCCACCAGGTCATAGCCTGTGATCATCTCGGTCACCGGGTGCTCGACCTGCAGGCGGGTGTTCATCTCCAGAAAGTAGTGCTTGAGCTTGTCATCGACAATGAACTCGACCGTGCCGGCACCGCGGTAACCCACGGCCAAAGCAGCAGCCACCGCGTCCTTGCCCATGGCTTCGCGCATGGCGGGTGTGACCACCGGTGACGGTGCCTCTTCGATCACTTTTTGCCGGCGGCGCTGTGCGGTGCAGTCACGCTCGCCCAGGTACACGGCATTGCCATGGGCATCTGCAAACACCTGAATCTCGATATGGCGGCCGTTGTCAATCAACCGCTCCAGCATCAGCGTGCCATCCCCGAAAGCGCTGGTCGCTTCGCGCCGCGCACCGTCAATGCCCTGCTGCAATTCGGCGAAATGACGCACCAGCCGCATGCCGCGCCCACCACCACCGGCCACCGCTTTCACCAGCAGCGGAAAGCCCAGTTTTTCAGCCTCTTCAATCAGTTGTGCATCGCCTTGCTGCTCGCCCAGATAACCCGGGGCACACGGCACGCCGGCGTCAATCATGCGGCGCTTGGCCAGTGCCTTGTCGCCCATGGCTTCAATGGCCGAAGCCGGGGGTCCGATGAACACCAGCCCCGCATCGACACAGGCCTGCGCAAACGCAGCGTTCTCGCTCAGGAAGCCGTAGCCGGGGTGAACCGCGTCAGCGCCCGTCTTGCGGGCTGCCTCCAGGATCGCGTCAAAGCGCAAATAGGACTCTGCCGCAGGGGATGCACCAATGTGCACGGCTTCATCGGCCAGCGCCACATGGGGTGCCTCGCGGTCGGCATCGGCGAACACGGCCACGGTCTGGTAGCCCAGATTGCGCGCGGTGCGGATGACGCGGCAGGCGATCTCGCCCCGGTTGGCGATCAAAATTTTGGAGAAAGTCATTGCCGAAGTCATTGAGTTACCCAGTTTGGTTTGCGTTTCTGCATGAACGCGGTCATGCCTTCCAGGCCCTCGGGGCCTTGGGCGGCACGCGAAAAAATGGCGGCAGCGTCGAGCACCAGATCTTGTGGTGCGCTCAGACGGGCTCGGGCCATGAGGGCCTTGGTGGCACCCAGCGCCCCCGGTGCACAGGCCAATATATCGGCCAGCACTTTGTCCAGTTCGGCCTGCAAGCCTTCGGTGTTGCTGACGGCGTGCACCAGGCCAAGGCCCAGCGCGGCGCGCGCGTCCAACCGTCCACCCGTTACTGCGAGACGCTTGGCCTGCGAATAGCCCAGACGCTCGACCAGGAACGGAGCAATCTGTGCGGGGATCACGCCCAGGGCGGTTTCTGGCAGACGAAAATTCGCCGTGTCGCTGGCAATGGCCACGTCGGCCACGCACGCCAGCCCAAAGCCGCCACCCATGACCGTGCCCTCCAGCACCGCCACCACCGCCAGCGGCGTGTGGGCAAAAGCCACGCACAACTGGCCAAACTCCGCGTTCACTTCAGCGATCGGGTCGTGTGCGCCATCGCTGTTTTGCATGGCACGCATGCGTGCGCCGGCCATGTCTTTCAGATCAGCCCCGGCGCAGAAATGGCCGCCAGCACCGCGCAACACCAGCACGCGCACGGCATCGGGCTTGCCCGCGCTGGCTTGTGCGGCTTGCAGCACCTGGCGCAGCTCGGCCACCATCTTGAGCGACATGGCGTTGCGGGACTCCGGCCTGTTCAAGGTAATATGAAGTACAGCCCCCGTCTTATCTGCCCGGATAGCTTCCAAATTCATAGCATCCACGATCAGGCCTTGCCGGGCAGCGTGCCCTCGAGCTTGCAGATGATGCCCAGCATGATTTCATCGGCGCCACCGCCAATCGAAATCAGGCGACCATCCCGGTACGACTGCGAAATCGGGTTGTCTGCGGTGAAGCCCATGCCACCCCAGTACTGCAGGCAGCTGTCCGCCACCTCGCGGCTCAGACGACCGGCCTTGAGCTTGGCCATCGATGCCAGCTTGGTCACATCCTTGCCCCCCACATACGACTCCACCGCGCGGTAGGTCAAGGCGCGCAGGGCTTCCACCTCGGTGCGCAACTCGGCCAGGCGGAAATGCACCACCTGGTTGTGCAGGATCGGCTTGCCAAAAGTCTGGCGCTGGCGGGTGTAGTCAATGGTCTGGTCGATCAGGTTGTCCAGCGAGCGCAGGCAACCGGCGGCGCCGTACAGACGCTCCTCCTGGAACTGCAGCATCTGCAGCATGAAGCCCATGCCTTCTTGCCCGATCAGGTTGGATTGCGGCACGCGCACGTTGTCAAAAAACAGCTGGGCGGTATCGCTGGAATGCATGCCGATCTTCTCGATCTTCTGGCGCGTGACACCCGGACTGTCCAGGCGCACGATGATCATCGACTTGTTCTTGTGCGCCGATCCTTCGGAGGTGTTGGCCAGCAGGCAACACCAGTCGGCCTGCATGCCGTTGGTGATCCACATCTTGGAGCCGTTGATGACGTAGTCGCTGCCATCCTTGCGCGCCGTGGTCTTGAGTGCGGCCACGTCGGAGCCGCCGCCGGCCTCGCTCACACCGACGCAACCCACCATGTCGCCGGCGATGCTGGGCGCCAGGAACTCGTGACGCAAAGCATCCGAGCCAAAGCGCGCCAGTGCCGGGGTGCACATGTCGGTCTGCACGCCAATCGCCATGGGCACGCCACCGGCAGCGCAGTCGCCCAAGGCCTCGGCCATCACCATCGAGTAGCTGAAGTCCAGCCCCATGCCGCCAAACTCGGTGGGGTACTTGATGCCCAGCAGGCCCAGGTCGCCCATCTTCTTGAACAGCTGGTGGGCCGGGAAGATGCCAGCCTTTTCCCACACGGGCAGGTTGGGGTTGATTTCATTCTTGACAAACTTGCGCACGGTGTCGGAAATCTGTTCGTGTTCGGGTGTGAATTTCATGGGTGTACTCTTGAGGTTGAATAGTTAGACAGTGGGGGCTTACATGCGGGCGACGCCAAAGGTATTGGGGCGCAGCTTGCGTTGCTCGGCCTCTTGGGCCAGAGCCAGGCACAAGCCCAACAGGCGGCGTGTGTCGCGCGGGTCGATGATGCCGTCGTCCCACAAGCGGGCCGTGCCAAACAGGGCGGCGGACTCCTTGTCCAGGCGCAGGCGCAGACCATCGGACATGGTCTTGAGCGCCTCGTCATTGGCCTCCATGCCCATGCGCTCGATCTTGGCCCGGTTGACGATGTCCATCACCTTGGCAGCTTGTGCTCCGCCCATCACCGCAGTGCGCGCCGTGGGCCAGGCAAAGATGAAGCGCGGATCAAAACCACGTCCGCACATGCCGTAGTTGCCGGCACCGTAGGAGCCGCCCAGCACGAAGGTGAACTTGGGCACCCGCGCATTGGCCACCGCCTGGATCATCTTGGAGCCGTGCTTGATGGCGCCGCTGCGCTCGGCCACCGAACCCACCATGTAGCCGGTGGTGTTCTGCAAAAACACCAAAGGCGTGCCGCTCTGGTCGCAGAGCTGGATGAACTGCGCCGCCTTGGTCGAACCGGCCGGCTGGATCGGGCCGTTGTTGCCCAGAATGCCCACCAGATGGCCTTGCACGCGGGCATGGCCGCACATCATCTCGGGCGCATAAGACGCCTTGAACTCCAGGAAATCAGAGCCATCAACCAGGCGGGCAATGATCTCGCGCACATCGTAGGGCTCGCGCTCGTCCGCGGGCACAATGCCCATCAGCTCCTGCTCGTCGAACAGCGGCTCGGCGTGGCTTGCAGCCACTGGCGCGGTATCCCAGTTGAGCTTGTCCATCACTTCGCGCGCCATCGCAATCGCGTGTGCATCGTCCTCGGTCAGGTACTCGCCCAAACCGGTGACCTGGGCATGGGTCTCAGCACCGCCCAGTTCGTCGTCGGTGCAGTCCTCCCCAATCGCCGCCTTCACCAGCGGCGGGCCGGCCAGGTAAATGCTGGAGCGCCCACGCACCAGAATCACATAGTCCGACAGGCCCGGCAAATACGCCCCACCGGCCGTGCTGGAGCCGTGCACCACGGCGATTTGCGGCAGCCCCATCGCAGACATACGGGCCTGGTTGGCAAACGTACGGCCACCTTCGATGAAAATTTCGCTCTGGTACATCAGGTTGGCGCCGCCACTCTCCACCAGGGAAATCAGGGGCAGCTTGTTCTCCTGGGCGATCTGCTGCGCGCGCAGACCTTTGCGCAAGCCCATGGGTGCCACGGTACCGCCCTTGACCGCGCTGTCATTCACTGAAATCAGGCAGCGCTTGCCTGCCACCACGCCAATGCCCACGATCGAGCCACCGCCCAACACCGACTTTTTCCCGTCGTCATCGTGCATGTTCAAACCAGCGAGGCGGCTGATTTCCAGAAACGGCGTGCCACGGTCCAGCAGCCGGGCCAAACGCTCGCGCGGCAGCAGTTGCTTGCGTTTTTCAAACTTGTCGCGCTTGGATTCAGATTCGGCAATGACCTGGCCTTCCAGGCGCTGCACTTCGGCAAGCAGGTCAGCCATGCGCTTGGCATTGGCAGCAAATCCATCGGCTCGGACATTGATCTTGGAACGGAGTGCAGGCATCGGGACGGGTCCTCTGTTTAAAGTTACCCCATTAGAAATCAAGGTGACGTTAACGTCAACTTAATATCGTATAGGTGTTTATACTATGCTTAACGTCATCGAAGGCTGTTAGCATCCGTGTCGTCCGGAGTACGCCTTTTTTATTCCCAACACTCTTACCCCAAGGAAATCCATATGAACCTCGAAGAATGCACACAAGCGATCCGTACCAAAGTGGGCGCTGACAGCGGTTTGGCCGCTACCCTGAAATTCGATTGCGGCGCTGACGGCGTGATCGTGATCGACGGCAAGTCCACCCCCAATACGGTGAGCAATGAGAACACCGACGTGGATTGCACCGTGGGCATCACGCTGGACAATCTGAACGCCATGCTCAGTGGCGATCTGGAGCCTGCTACTGGCTTCATGGCAGGCAAACTCAAAGTGTCTGGCGACATGAGCGTGGCCATGCGCCTGCAGCGCGTCATCTGATGGCGGTGAGCGACGCCCAGGCCTTTGTCGACTCCCATCGGGACGTGGACACTGCCGAGCTCTTTGGCATTACCGAGTTATGCCGCGAGTTCGGTATCACCCTGCGCGCGCTGCGCTTTTATGAAGACAAAGGCCTGTTGTCGCCACGGCGCGTCAACGGTGCCCGCGTCTACACCCGCCGGGACCGCGCCCGCCTGGCACTGATCCTGCGCGCCAAAGCCATTGGCTCATCGCTGTCAGAGATCAAGCGCTATCTGGATTTATATGGCGATCAGGGCGAAGGCCGTGTGCAGCAACTCAGCTTCGTGATCGAACGAACCGATTCCGAAATCATCGAGCTGGAGAAAAAGCGTGCCCAAATCGACGAGACGCTGGCCGAGTTGCGAGTCATCAACGCCAGTTGCCGCAAACACCTGGCCGAGCGCCAGAAGTCCGAGAAATCCTGATCAGCGACCCAGCAAGCCTTTCAAAAACCCTTTGGCCTTGTCTTCGGCCTGGGTCTTGATCTCCTGCTTCTTCTCTTCCACCCGGGCTTTGGCAAGGTCACTCACCATGCTGCTGAATTCGAGCTTGTAAGACAAGCTCTCAAACGGCCCGCTCACCCGCACCGGCACGGTCAACCCCTTCAACTGGTCCAGGCCTTTGCCGCCCTGCCCCTCACCGCTGGCCACCACACTGGCCTTGGCCAGGTAGTTCATCTGGCCCGCGCCAATATCAATATCGCCAGCCCCCGCCAGCCGCAAAAACGGCGACTTCATGGCCAGGTCGTCGTTGTGCGCCACACCGTTGGCTACTTTGAGCGAAGCCGTCAACTCGGAGAAATCGGTTTTCTCGCCCGCCTTGGCCTGCTGGGTCGAGTCGGACTGTCCGCCCAGTTTGCCTTTGATGTCGCGCAGGCTTTGCGCCAGGTTAATGCCCTTGATCGCGCCATCTTTCAGGCTCAGCGACGCAGTGCCCGCAAGAGCCTTCTTCATCGCGCTCACGGTATCGCCCCGGCTGCTCAGGTCCACTTGTACATTGCCGCGTCCTTCCAGAAGATCCTTGTTAACCAGGTCCTTCATCAGCGGATTAATGCTCACGCCCACCAGATTTTGCTGGATGGAAACGCTGTTGCCCACCGCATTCACGGCCACACGCCCGCTGGCGCTGCCCTGGTACAGATTCATGCTCAGGGGCGCCAGCTCCAGTCGCCCGCCTGCCAGATTGACCGTGGTGTTGAGCTTGTCAAGCTTGATGCCAGACACCTGCAAGGCACCCACGCGAACCACGCCGCGCACACTGGGCCCCTTGAGCGCAGAAAAGTCCAATGGTGCCTCCTTGGCAGTCTTGTCACCCTTGCCACCGCCCGCGGCTGCGGCCTCGCCCGACTGGGGCGGAAAATACTTGTCCACGTTGAGTTTGTCCACATCCAGTTCAAAGGCCAACCCCAGCGGGGCGAATTTGGACACATTCAGCTTGACGGCGATATGGGATTCATCAAACTGCGTTGCCAGGTCCAGCACAGCAGACTGGCGGGCTGCATCGACCTTCAGACTACCGGACACCGGCAGCTTTAATTGCTTCATCGGCATCTTGGGACTGGCCACATCGAAGTTGCCAGACAGCTTGCTCAGTGCCAGCGTCTGCGCCGTCACGTTCACCGCCACCGGCGAGCCAAGCTGACCCTTGACTGTGGTGTCGCCCGACTTGGCATCCAGCTTCAGCGCCAGACTGTTGATCTGCAAGGCGTCTGCATTACCCTGCACGCCCGACAGGCTCAAGTCAAGCTGTATACGACGATCACCACCGGCCAGCGTAACGGCTAGGCTCACCTTGTCACCACCCGATTTTTCCGGTGAAATGTCGAGCCTGGGCGCATCCAGTTTGACCTCGAACACGTCAGCGGCGCTCTTGCCCCTGGCTGACAAAGCAAGCGCATTCACCGCAACTGTTTTCCTGGCGCCATCGGCCTGCACACGCCCGGTGTTCAGCCCGATGTTGGACAGCACGGTGGTGCTGCCGCTTTTCTCATCCCGCCATGTGACCTGGGCATCGGCGATCTTGATGCTGGCGATGTCGATTTGCAAGGGCTCCGCCGGCTTGGTGGCTGGGGCCTCTGGTGTTTTGGCGGGCTTCTGCTCCTCCCCCATCAGGTCGGAAAAATTGAAACTGCCACTCTTGGTCTTGACCACCGTCGCCTTCAGGCCATTGAGCTCCAGGCCACGAACCTTGACCTGCCTGGACAACAGCGGCATCAGCGCCACCGACACCCGCGCAGACTGCAGTGCAACAAACTCGGTCTTGCTGGCACGCTCACTCAGCGTCACTCGGTCCAGTGCAATGCCGATGTCCGGCCAGAGGGACAGCTTGGGCTGACCTTCGATCACCAGTGTGCGCTGCTTTTCCTCCAGCATGACGCGGCTGAGTTCTGATTTGACTTTCTCGCCATCGAACAAGGCATAGAGCGCCACGGCCCCCAGCAAAAGCAGGACCACAACAGCCCCCACAACAATACCAACGATGCGTAGGGCTTTCATGGGGCGGGGGTCCTTTTGCGAAGAGTCAATGAGCTTACGAGAACATTGTATTTCTGAGCTGGCTCTGGGTCGCCTGTCAAAAAGCAAATCTAAAGCGCTGTCAAAAGAAAAAGCCTGCAACGAAAAAGGTTGCAGGCTTTTGAATCAAATGGTGGGCCGTCACAGACTTGAACTGTGGACCAAAGGATTATGAGTCGCAGAATAAATGCATTTGCCAGTGTTGATTGGAGTAGTATCATCTTACAAATCAATCACTTACAAGTCACATACTGGATAAGCAAGCAGTCACCTCGTTGATTGATATTCGCTTAAATAGCCCAATTCGGGCGGTATGGCGCAGGTATGGACTGATTGATGTACCAACACAGGGCATTTCATGGCAAGACCGAAAACGACCCCACTGACCGCCGACGAGCTAAAGCATCCCCATGAATTGACCGCGCCGCTAATTGGCGACAGGTTCACTTGCCCTGCTGGAATGTCCAAAGCCTTCCTAAAAGACAAAGAAGGCAATGGCCTAAAGGTGCGAGTTACGGCCAATGGTGCAAAGGCGTTCGTATATGAGGCGAAGATTAACGGCAAGGTGTTCAGCAAGACGCTGGGACGTTTCCCACTGATGCCGATTCCCGAGGCGCAAGCCAAAGCACGCGAATTGGCAACAACGGTAAAAACCAAGAAGCAAGACCCGAGAGAATTGGAGCGCCAGCAACAGGAAGCCACCGCTGTTGCGAATGCCGCTGCTGCTGCGCTGGTGGAGGCCGACAAAATAGAAGCCGCAGCCCAAGCCGCCTTGACCGTCGTTAATTCAATAACCGTGGGCGAGGTGTGGGCCCTGTACGTGGAAGAACGCCGCCCACATTGGGGTGGCCTGCACTACCGTGACCACATCCGCAAGGCTGCGCCCGGTGGTGAACCGTTCAAGCGTGGCACTGGCACCACCGTGGAGGGGCCGCTGTTCGCATTGATGGCAATACCTCTGCGCGACCTGACAGCCGCAACCGTGGAGGCATGGGCCGCTAAGGAAGCCAAGATCCGCCAAACATCCGCGAGACTTGCATGGCGTATGTTGAAGGTGTTTCTAGGATGGTGCGAAGAACAAATCAACCCAGTTACAGGGGAACATGTTTATGCAGCCCTGCTGCCACTGAAGAACCCAGCCAAGACCAAAAAGAGCCGCGAGCATTTGGGCAAGGCTGGCACTAAGTCGGACGCACTACAGCGTGAGCAATTGGGCGTTTGGTTTGAGGCTGTACAGAAGATTGGTAATCCCGTGACCGCCGCCTACTTGCAAACCCTGCTACTCACTGGCGCAAGGCCGGGTGAAATCATTGGAGTTCGTTGGGAGGATATGAACACCCAATGGAAGGGTTTAACCATACGCGACAAAGTGGAGGGAACCCGCGTTATTCCGCTGACACAATACGTTTCCAGCCTACTAGCCGCCCTGCCCCGCCGCAATGAGTTGGTGTTTTCCAGTCCTTCCAGCGATACAGGGCACATCACAGAGCCAAACCATGCCCACACCACCGCGTGTACTGTGGCTGGCATTGATGGCATGACCCTGCATGGCCTGCGCCGCTCATTCAAAAGCCTGACCGAATGGCTAGAGATACCTGCAGGCGTGGTTGCACAACTCATGGGGCACAAACCCAGCGCAACCGCCGAAAAGCACTACACCGTGCGCCCGCTTGACCTGCTGCGCGTTCACCATGAAAAGATTGAAGCGTGGATTTTGGAGCAGGCAAAGATTACGTTCGATGCCAAGGCCACGCCCGGTGCGCTGCGCGTGGTGTCGTAATCCCCTTGTGGATAACTTTTATGTTTTCCGCAATCTGTCGGACGCCTATTTTTTAGGCACCAAGGCCAGCAAGCGCAACCCGTTGATTTACTTGAATATTCCCTTATTGAGGAAGAAAACCATCCACATTGGCTACTTTATACAACGGGCGTTATGTTAATAATGGGTACGTTTATGAATTTATTTTACCCAATAGGGGAAACGTGCGATACACTCAATCGCAATATTAAACACTTCAAACCTTCCCCACTATGACACCCGAACAATTCACCGCCGCGCTAGATAAGCTGGGCTGGAAGCAATCAGACTTTTGCCGAAAAACTGGTGTTACTAAGAACACGCCTTCGCGCTGGGTGAATGGTGAGACACCGATTCAGGCATGGGTGCCTGCTTACCTTGGGGCAATGCAAGACCTTGCAGACCTGCATGCCAAATACGTTGCGCCAGCTAAGGGCGACACCGACACCTGAGCGGTTCTCAGGCAATAGTCGGGGCTAGCAAGTGGTGACACACAAGCCAGCCCCTAACCACAATCAAAACAGGAGTTTGAAAATGGCTGACGTGAATGTAAATCAATCGGCGCGCACCACCCCAACTTATTGGGAGGCAGTGAATGCGATTGGTGGCGTATCCGACCTGGTGATATCGATAACCCCAAGGGCACACACAGAATACCGTGGAACCGCTGCACAGCTAATAGCTGAAGGCCTTATCCCTGACGGGTTCAAGTGGCCTGTTGGATCAGGACGCCTCTACTATAAGTTGGGAGAATTTACGTTCTGGCTGGGTCGCCGCCGTCCTGAAGGACACAAAGGCCCAATGTGTTCATGGATGGATGGTGATTATTGGTTTGTGCGGCGCGGACTAACATCTCAAGAATGGGGTGGCTATCAGGCCGCCGACATTTACGAAAAACAACAAGAGCTCGCCTTCGTTCTGTATCGCGGCAGCCCCCAATTTAACTTCCTGTTCAACCGAGCCTATAAAGCGCGCTCGGACGATAAGTACATGGCCTTTAGAAACCGACTGACGGGAGAGCCAAAGCCCGGACGGGGCCGCCCCAGCAGGTCTAACTGAAGCGCATAGTTTTGCCTCTGCCTAGTTTGTGACTAATTCCCGCTGACTAATAGTCCTGAAACTGAACTCAAAAACACCCGCCTATCGCGGGTTTTTCTTTGCCTAAAAACAACGCGAAAGATAACCCTTTACCAATTCTTATCATGGGCACCAACCAATCAACGAAGTGATTCGCCATTGGTGCCTTTTGGTCAATTCGGGCTGAAAGGTTTGTAAACGTCGAAGACGCTACAGGAGGCTTAAATGCTGACTACGACCCAGGCTGTAAACCACAGCCAAGAAACCCGCCGCGCGGCAACTGCCCCGCAATCGTTCCCGCCGCTGGAACTTGAAACCCGCCCAACTGTGGGAACTGCTGCGGCTGCCTACTACCTGCACAAGCAACAGCAAACCATGCGAATTTACGCCTGTCGAGAAAACGGGCCAATTCGACCTATTCGCGTAGGCGCACACCTCCACTGGAAAACTGATGACATTCGCCAATTGCTGGGCGTTTCGCTGTAATGGCCGCCACAAAAGGCAACGGGCTCGATCTCGCCAAAGATCGGCCCGCCAAGATTCCCAATATATACGCTACATATTTTATAGCAATCTACACAAACTTCAAAAGCAAGTTGTTCCGCGTGGCGTCATGGATGGCAGTTGCCGTAAGGGGGTTGTCATGAGCAGCACCAGTTACGACAAGATTCTGCGAACAGTGGACTTCGTCCCAGTCACCAAAGTGTTTGCTGATCATTCCCGTGATTGCAAACTCGACAGGCTAGGTGAACAACTTACGAGTTTCAAGCGCCTTGAGGCAGACGCAAAGAGGAAAGGCGTCAACGTCTACCCGCTTGGAATTGACGATTTCTTGATCGTTACCTATGACGGTCTGACGCACAGAGCAGCCGACATGCGAGCCGCGTCGATCTTTGTTCGTCGATTGGGAGGCATCCATCATGGGTAATTTCATTAAGGAGCAATTGCCCGACCCCGTGAGCTTTTACGAGTCCGTGGGGCTTGTCTTGCAACCCGGTAAGAAATGGAGGACTACACGCTGTGAGTTTCATGGCAGTAGCGATTCCATGCGCGTCAATTCCGATTCTGGCGCGTTTGTCTGCATGGCTGGTTGTGGTGCCAAGGGTGGCGACGTACTGGCCTATCACATGGCATCCAACGGCGTTGGCTTTGTGGAAGCAGCAAAGGCGCTAGGGGCTTACCGTGATGACGGCAAACCACATCAAGGCTCTGCGAAGCCTTCACCTGTGCCCGCTAGAGCATTGCTGGAAGTCGCGGCATTGGAGTTGACCATTTGCACGATGGTGCTGGCCGACGCCATGAATGGATTTATCAACGACGGCGACTTTGATCGATTTCGTGAAGCTACTGGCCGTGTGATCTATATCTCTGAGGTGGCAAATGCGTAGCGCGACCATTGAACAGGCTACGTCGCAGATTGACCGCAGCATGGCGGCGCAAGTTGAGGCGCGATCTAAATCGGCCCGCGATGGTGTTGTCCTACTGTGTGGCTCTGACCTGAAACCGGAGCCGGTGCAGTGGCTCTGGCATGAATGGCTGGCTAAGGGAAAGCTTCACCTATTGGCAGGAGCGCCCGGACAGGGAAAGACGACCATTGCTATCGCCTTCGCCGCAACCATCACCAGTGGCGGGCGATGGCCTGACGGCTCTAGGTGTGAGCGCGGCAATGTGCTGGTATGGAGTGGCGAGGACGACCCAGCCGATACGCTGCTACCGCGCCTCATGGCTGCTGGTGGTGACAGGAGCCGCGTCTATTTCGTGGAGAGCACCCGTATAGCTGGCGAGCTTCTATCGTTCGATCCAGCCCGCGATATGAAGGCATTGCAGGCGGCGGCGGAAAGGATCGGTGACGTCCGACTAATCATCGTTGACCCCATCGTCAGTGCTGTGACCGGTGACAGTCACAAGAACACGGAGACACGCCGGGCACTGCAACCACTGGTTGACCTAGCCGCCAGCATGAATGCCGCGCTCGTTGGCATCACGCACTTTTCCAAAGGCGGGCAAGGTGGCGACCCATCGCAGCGGGTTATGGGCTCTGTAGCGTTTACTGCGGTGGCGCGGGTTGTGCTGGTCGCGGCCAAAGTGAAGGGAGAGGATGGCAACGACGACCGCCGCATATTGGCGCGCAGCAAATCCAATATTGGCCCGGACGATGGCGGCTATGAGTACAACCTGGAGCAAGGCGAGCCACTGCCGGGCATCCATGCCAGCTATGTGACTTGGGGCGCGTCAGTTGCTGGATCTGCGCGGGAGCTACTGAGCGACCCCAACGAAGGCCAAGACGATAGCAAATCAGCTATTGATTCTGCGACCGAGTTTCTGCGCGAGGTGCTCAAGGACGGCCTAACACCGTGCAAGACCATTCAAGCGGAAGGCAAGGACGCGGGTATTAGTTGGGCATCCATTCGCCGGGCTGCTGATTCAAGCTCAGTGGTGAAGCGCAAAGGTGCCAGTGGCTGGTATTGGAAGCTGAACGACCGAGAGTTATCTATTCAACATGCTCAAGAAGCTCAACATGCTCAACCTTTAAAAGATGAGCACCTTGAGCACCTTGAAATTGCAGGAGGTTTGCAATGACTGAAAAAAGACGTATTGGGCGCTGGAAAGCTGGCGAATCGGGTAATCCAACGGGGAAAACGCCCGGAAGCGGCGCACTCCAAAAGCTGCGCGCAACCATTGCCGCCGATGTGCCCGAGATTCTGGCCGGGCTGGTGATAGCTGCCAAAGGTGGGGACGTCCAAGCCGCCCGCATCATTCTGGACCGAGTACTGCCGCCCGTGAAGGCCATAGAGCAGGCCGTTCGGCTTGAGTTTTTCGATGGTGACACCTTGACCGCAAAAGCCAGCGCCGTGCTCTCTGCGGCCGCATCTGGTGACGTTGCACCAGGACAAGCCGCCCAACTGATAGCCGCACTGGGATCGCTGGCGAAGCTTTCCGAAGTTGACGACCTAGCCGCAAGGATCACCACACTGGAGGCCAAACATGGCAACACTTGAAAAACGCATCGCAACACTGGAGCAGGCCAGCCCCAGCAACATGGGGCCGATATTCATTCACTTTGTCGGACTAGACACCAAAGACAGCGAGATTCAACGCATTGAAAAAGGCTATCAAGAGTGGCAGCGCCAGCCGGACGAATCAGCGCAAGACCTGAAAGACCGTGCGATCCGAGAGACACCGCCGCCAAAGTCAGGATGTAGCAACGTGTTTCTTTGCTTCTGATTCACCCGCTAAACAGCGACCACCGACGAACCCAGCCTAGCCTGCTGGGTTTTCTTACGTTTTGGGCTGGTGTATTGAGTACAAACCCACGTACCAAAAAAAGCACGGCGCAGGTATGACCACAAAAACAACATCAAAACCCCAAAAACAGAAAAGACCGCTATCAATTAAGTAGCAGGCTTTCTATATCTGACGAGGTCTGAAATGGTGGGCCGTCACAGACTTGAACTGTGGACCAAAGGATTATGAGTCCTCTGCTCTAACCAACTGAGCTAACGGCCCGAACCAGCCGGTGATTGTACCGGGCTACTTGTGGTGGCTCAGGGCGTTGCTGACCAATTTGGATGTGATGTCCACAATCTGGATCATGCGGTCATAGGCCATGCGGGTTGGACCAATGACACCCAAAGTGCCCACCACCTGGCCATCTACCTCGTACGGCGAGCTAACGATGGACAGGTCCTCAAACGGCACGACCTGGCTTTCTCCACCAATGAAAATGCGCACGCCTTCTGCCTGACCAGCCACATCCAGCAGGCGCATGAGCTGGGCTTTTTGCTCAAACAGCTCAAAAGCGCGCCGCAGGTGACCCATATCGCTTGAAAAATCGGTCACAGCCAGCAGATTGCGCTCACCGGAAATCACCACATCGCCCTGGGTCTCGGCAATGGCTTCGGAACTGACAGCCACAGCCGCTTGCATGAGACTGGCGATTTCCGAGCGCAGGGACTCCACCTCGTTCTTCAGGCGTTCGCGCACCTGCTCGATAGCCAGGCCGACATAATTGCTGTTGAGGTAGTTGGCCGCCTCAACCAGTTGCGCCTGCGAATAATCGACTTCCGTGAAGATGACGCGGTTTTGCACATCTCCTTCGGGGGTGACAATGATGACCAACAGGCGTCGTTCAGAGAGTCGCAAAAACTCGATGTGACGAAACACAGAGGAGCGGCGCGGCGCAATCACCACGCCGACAAACTGCGACAAACTGGAAAGCAGATTGGCCGCGTTGGAAATCACTTTTTGCGGCTGGTCCGGTGCCAGGCTGTGGCTCGCGAATTGTCCCTGCTGAACGGTCAGCATGGTGTCGACAAACAGGCGGTAGCCGCGTGCCGTGGGGATGCGCCCCGCAGAGGTATGCGGACTGACGATCAACCCCAGCGCTTCCAGATCCGACATGACGTTACGGATCGTGGCTGGCGACAACTCCAGCCCCGAGGCTTTGGACAAGGTGCGCGAGCCCACCGGCTGTCCATCGGCAATATAGCGCTCGACCAGCGCTTTCAATAACAACTTGGCACGATCATCCAGCATGAAGTCATTTTAGTGATGTAATTTGCCGATGAAATCAAAATTTCGGCATGTCGCACTTATTGGCAAGTACCAGACGGTGGCATCTGGTGCTTCCGGCGCGTCTTCCCGCAACGCGCTGGAAAGCATTGCCCATTTTTTACATGCCCAGGGCTGTGAAGTGGTGTTTGAGCATGACACGGCACTCAACATGGGTATTTCCGGCTACCCGGTGCTCAATGTCGCAGGCATTGGAGCGCAATGTGACTTGGGCCTGGTGGTTGGCGGCGACGGCACCATGCTGGGCATTGGCCGCCAGTTGGCGCACTTTGGTGTGCCGCTGATTGGCATCAACCAGGGGCGCCTGGGCTTCATCACCGACATTCCGTTTGACAGTTTCACCTCCACGCTGGCGCCCATGCTGCGCGGCGAATACGAAGAAGACCACCGCAGCCTGATGCACGCCAAGGTCATGCGCGATGGGCACTGCGTGTTTGATGCGCTGGCCATGAATGACGTGGTGGTCAACCGCGGCGCCACCTCGGGCATGGTCGAGCTTCGGGTCGAAGTCGACGGCCATTTCGTGGCCAACCAGCGTGCCGACGGACTGATTATTGCCACCCCCACGGGCTCTACGGCCTATGCGCTGTCAGCTGGCGGGCCGCTTCTGCACCCTTCCATTCCCGGCTGGGTGCTCGTGCCCATTGCCCCGCACACCTTGTCAAACAGGCCGATTGTTCTCGCCAATGTTGCCGAAATTGCTATAAAAATAGTAGCTGGCCGCGACGCCAGCGCCAGTTTCGACATGCAGTCGCTGGCCTCGCTGCTTCACGGTGACCGTATCGTGGTGACGCGTTCAAAACACCATGTCCGCTTTCTCCATCCCAAGGGCTGGTCCTACTTTGATACGCTGCGGCAAAAATTGCACTGGAATGAAGGAGTAGCCTGACCGTGAGCTTGAAACGTATAGTCCTGCGCGACTTCGTCATCGTGAGCGAACTTGAGCTCGACCTGTCTACGGGCTTCACCGTTCTGACGGGCGAAACTGGTGCCGGCAAATCCATACTGATTGACGCGCTGCAACTGGTTACCGGTGGTCGGGCAGATGTGGGGGTGATCCGCGAAGGCACCCAGCGCGCGGATGTCAGCGCCGAGTTCGACGCGACGCCTGCATTGGCGACGTGGTTGGACGCAGCCGGCTTTGATGCGGGCGACAGCCTGCTGCTGCGACGCACGGTCGACACGCAGGGCAAGAGCCGCGCCTGGATCAACGGCAGCCCGGCCACGGCCACCCAATTGCGTGAGATCGGCGAACAACTGCTGGACATCCATGGCCAGCACGCGTGGCAGAGCTTGACGCGTGCGGATGCGATCCGCGGTCTGCTGGACGCCTATGCCCGTATCTCACCTGCAACCTTGGCACTGCTGTGGGAGCGGTGGCGGCAAGCTCAGAATGATCTGGCCGAGGCCCAAACCGCACAGGAGTCACTGCAACGCGAGCGCGAGCGCCTGAACTGGCAAATTGGCGAGCTTGAAAAACTTGCCCCGCAGCCTGACGAGTGGGGGACGCTGAGCACCGAACATGGACGCCTCGCCAATGCGCAAGCCCTTCTGGACGCAGCGCAAGGCGCCATCCAGACGCTTGACGACGATGAGCGTGGTGCACTGGGCTCGCTGCACAGCGCCTGTCAGGCGCTACAACAACAAGAGCATCTGGAGCCCTATTTTCAGGGGTTGACCGAGGTTTTGGCCTCCAGTCTGGCACAGGTGGAGGACACCGTGCACTCCCTGCGCATCTACTTGCGCAAAACAGAACTGGACCCGCAGCGTTTGACTGAACTCGATGAACGCATGGCCCTGTGGCTGTCGCTGGCACGGCGCTACAAACGTGCGCCAGAAGATTTACCCATATTGCTGGCGTCCTGGCATCAGGAACTGGAAAGGCTCAATGCAGCAGCCGATCTGGCAGGCTTGACCATGGCCGAGAAGGCCACGCATGAGGCCTATCTGCAGGAAGCCAAGCTGATCTCCAAGGCACGCGCCAAAGCGGCACCCCAGCTGTCACAGGCCATTACCCAGGCCATGCAAGGCCTGGGCATGCAAGGAGGCCAATTCGAGGTGGCGCTTCAAAAAGCCGCACAACCCATGCAAAGCGGACTGGAAGAGGTCAGCTTTCTCGTCGCGGGGCATGCGGGCAGCACCCCCAGACCGGTCAACAAAGTGGCCTCGGGCGGTGAGTTGTCCCGCATGGCACTGGCCGTGGCTGTGACCACCAGCCAGCTCGGCACAGCTCAGACCCTGATTTTTGACGAAGTCGATGCGGGCGTAGGCGGTGCCGTGGCCGAAACAGTGGGGCGCCTGATGAAGCAATTGGGCGTGGACCGGCAGGTACTCGCGGTCACCCACCTACCCCAAGTCGCCGCCTGCGCCGATCACCATCTGGTGGTCAGCAAGCAGATGCAAGGCCACAGCACACTGAGCTCAGTTACCACGGCGCTGGGTGAACAGCGCGTGGCCGAAGTGGCCCGCATGCTGGGTGGCGAACGTTTGTCCGGCACCACGTTGGCCCACGCCAAGGAAATGCTGCAGGCGCGGGAGTGAGCAAATGAAAAATGACCCCCTCGATTTGCAGATTGTGTTGATCACCGGCATGTCGGGCTCCGGCAAGTCGGTGGCGCTACACGCATTGGAGGACGCCGGTTTTTTCTGTGTTGACAACCTCCCCCCGGAACTGCTTCTGGACTTTGTGGAGCTTGAAAAAAAGCACAAAGCGAGTCGCGTCGCCATTGCGATGGACATTCGCAGTGCCAAGTCTTTGCCCCTGGTTCCCGAGCAGTTGGCTGCCCTGCGCCAGCAAAATGTTGAAATCAAATCCCTGTTTCTGGATGCCACGACTGGAACGCTGGTTCGTCGCTATTCCGAAACCAGGCGCAAGCATCCGCTGTCCCAGCTTGATTCCGAACACTCTGCCGTCGACATGCGGCGTGCTTTGGTCGACGCCATCGAACTGGAGCGCGAACTGCTGGCAGATTTGCGTGAACAGGCGCATGTCATTGACACCAGCATTATTCGTCCTTCCCAATTGCAGGGCTACGTCAAGTCCCTGATTTCAACACCGGGTGGTCAGCTGACACTGGTGTTCGAATCGTTTGCCTTCAAGCGTGGCGTGCCGGGCGACGCGGACTATGTATTCGATGTGCGCATGCTGCCCAATCCGCATTACGAGCCGGAGCTGCGCCATTTGACGGGACGGGACGAGCCCGTGGCCAAATTTCTGAAAGAGCAGCCCGATGTCACGCAGATGCTGGAACACATTCAGGATTTTCTGGAACACTGGCTGGATATGCTGGCGCGGGATCATCGCAGCTATGTCACCGTGGCGATTGGCTGCACCGGGGGCCAGCACCGCTCGGTCTACCTGGTGGAGCAGTTGGTAAAGCTGTTTGAAGACAAGTGGGTCACACTGAAACGCCACCGGGAAATTGAAGCCATCTGAAAGGCCTCGCGTCGAGGTATCTAGTCGGAACCCCTTGCGACCTCAGCCAGAAGCTTCCTGACCGGTGCGGGCAAGCCCAGGCGAAGCCATTCGTCAGGGCTCATCCAGGCGCCATCGATATCCTGCTTCGCGCCCGTTGGTATTTGCACTTTCACGGGATGCAGATAAAGGTCCTTGTGCGTCAGGACATGGGTGAAAGCCGGTACGTCCTCCAAGTGCTTGCGGTAGCGCGTTGTCACAGCAGCTTCGAGTGCCTCACGGCTGTCAAACAGGGGGAGGCAATAGAGCCCAGCCCACACACCGGGGGTCGGCCGCTTGTCAAGCCACACCGAGCCATCGCGGGCCTGAGCCCACAGCAGCCAAATTGACTGCGCGCTGCGCTTGATCTTGCGCGTTTTCACGGGGTAGCGCTCGGGCAGCTCCTGCCCAAACGCCACACAAAGCTCGGCGACCGGACAGGCGCCGCAGGCAGGCTTCCGGGCCGTGCACACGGTTGCGCCCAGATCCATGACGCCCTGTGTGTAGCGTGGCATCGCACGCTGCAAGTCGCGTGCGGGCAACACCCGCGAGGCTTCATCCCATAACCATCGCTCATTGGCAGCGACTGACAAATCTGCATCAAAACCCAGAACGCGTGTCAGTACCCGCTTGACGTTGCCATCCAGAATGGCCACTCGTTCACCAAAGCACAGCGAGGCCACCGCAGCGGCCGTAGAACGCCCGATACCTGGTAAGGTTTGAAGCAATTGCGCAGTCTGGGGAAATGCACCGCCGTGCAATCGCACAACGTCCAGCGCACAGGCATGCAGATTGCGAGCACGGCTGTAGTAGCCCAGGCCGCTCCACAAACCCAGAACATCGTCAAGCGGTGCCGCGGCCAGCGATGCCACGTCGGGAAAACGAGCCAGAAAGCGGGGAAAATAGTCCAGGACAGTTGCCACCTGGGTCTGCTGCAGCATGATTTCAGACAGCCAGACGCGGTAAGGATCCCGCGTGTTCTGCCAAGGCAGATCATTGCGGCCGAAAGCTTGCTGCCATCGCACGATGCGAGCAGCAAGGTCCACCTCGACCGCCAAATTCCTGCTTGTCAAACGTGCTCGACGCCAAGGGGCACTTCGGAGCGAACCGTCGCCACGGGCGTCATCAGATAAGCGGTCAGCTCGGACAACTTGGCATCAAGCTGATTCAAAGCCGCATCACTCGCCGCTATTTCATTCATCCGGTCATCAAGTCCACCGGCGGCCTGCTGTATGCGATCGATCGCTTCCAGACGACGCACAAAGTTGCGGCGTCGCTCCCGCAATTGCGCATCAAGCTGCGCCGCGGCCGATTTGCTCCACAACTCCACGTCGGCCAGCGCCGTTTCGTGGATGACGCGAAGACGGTTCGACAGCGCCCGTACCAGACGATCGGCGAACTCGGGCTGTGCCAACCTGAAGGCATTGCCAATGCCAAGATACTGCAGATGGCTGCGCTCCACCAGATCGAGATCGCGAAAATACCTGTCCATGGGGGGCTCGGTCGGGGCCTGCAGCGAGAAGCCGTGCTCGGCATTCAATTGCCGGAATGTCGCCGCCAGCATGGACTGGATTTCCCCGCTGATTGATTGAACGCGGCGCAGGTTCTCACGCAGGCGGTCAAAGGTTTCACCATAGGCTTTCTTGACGCCGAGCTTCAGACCCTTTTGATCCAGGGCCGCCATCAGCTGGGCCATTTCTTTCTTCAACGTCGAAGGTCCCAGCAGGCGAAACACGTCACGCAGCAGTTTCAAGTGCACCGAACGCACCGCATGGATTTTGGCCCCACCCAGATCGAACTCAGCCTGTTCCTGCGAGATGCGGGAACGCATGTTCTTGATCACCGACGAATTTTTACCCTTGAGCCCCTTGAGTTCCATCATCTGTTCGGCCAAATCACGGCGGCGGATATTGATGACCCGGCCCGTTTCAGCGCGCAAATCGGTGATGCCACCGGCCACTGCCGCACCCAGCATCTTCTGGCGCTGGCCCATGATGTCGTGCCCCAAAGCCTCTTCGAGCGCCGGCAGGCAACTCTGCTCCAGCAAGGCCGGATCTTCCGTCACCTTGCCCACCAAACCCTTTTGCGCCGACACAGGAATAACCTGTTGCTTGGGTATGCCCAGAATCTCGGCGGTGGAAGCCCGCTGCCGCTCGATCTGCGTCTGCACTTGCGCCGCAGAGCTTAAGGCATCCCAAAGCGTGTCGATTTTGTTCAGCACCACCACACGCGTGCTTGTATCCTGCGAATCGCTGACCAGATGCTCGCGCCAGATGGCGAGATCAGATTTGGTCACCCCGGTATCGGCTCCCAGGACAAAGACAATCGCATGCGCTTGCGGAATCAAGCTCACCGTGAGTTCCGGCTCTGCACCGATGGCGTTGAGTCCGGGCGTGTCCAGAATCACCAGCCCCTGCTTGAGTAGAGGGTGTGCGATATTGATCAGGGCATGCCGCCACTTCGGCACTTCCACCAAGCCCTGCGCATCGACCATCGGGTTGTGTTCCGGCGCCTCGTTTTGCCAGAAACCCAGTGCCCGGGCTTCATCCTGCGTCACGCGACGGGTTTCCGCCACTTTTTCAAGCGCCGCCGAAAGCTGCTTCGGGTCGTTCACATCCAGATCAATGCGCGTCCACTTCTCCGGAACCATGCGCCATTCCATCAAGGCCTGAGGCTGCAAACGTGTTTCAATTGGTAACAGACGCAAGCAAGGTGGAACGTCCGCGTCAAAACCCATCTCCGTAGGGCACATCGTCGTGCGCCCGGCACTGGCCGGCATGATGCGTCGACCATAACCGGCAAAGAAAATTGCATTGATCAGCTCGGACTTTCCACGCGAAAACTCCGCAACAAAGGCGACCATGACCTTGTCGGCCCGGACCTGCACTTCCAGACGCCGCAGACGCTCTTCCACAGCAGCATCCAGCAGTTCGTGGTCTTTCATCCACTCGCCGAGCAATTTCAGCCGAAGCGCAAACTCACGCCGCCAAGTGCCGTGATGGTCAAACTGTTCGTTGAATGAAGTACCCAAATTTCCTCCGAGCAATCTTTCAATATAGCACCGAGTTCATGCCAAGCACTCACGCTTTCTGGCAAGTGGGACAGAAAAACGTCGAACGCTGGCCCTGCCGGATCGATTTGATGGGACCGCCGCACACCCGGCAGGGTTGCCCCTCGCGGCCATACACCATGGCTTCAAGCTGGAAATAGCCGCTCTCGCCGTTGGCGCTCGAAAAGTCCCTCAGCGTACTGCCGCCCTTTGCCACGGCGCGCGCAAGAACATCCCGGATGGCCGCGCACAGCTTGGCGGCGCGTGGTCGGCTCAGGCGGTCAGCGCTCAAGGTTGGCCGGATCCCGGCCAGAAACAGCGCCTCCGACGCATAGATGTTCCCAACCCCCACGACAACGTCGCCTGCCAGCAACACCTGCTTGATCGACATCTTGCGCCGCTTCACGGCGGTATGAAACCGGTCAACATCAAAATCAGCAGACAAAGGCTCCATCCCGAGTTTGCCCAGCAGCTTTTGCGCAATGGGAGCAGCCTCGCTGTCTGCATAGACGACCGCTCCAAACCGGCGAGGGTCATTGAGCCGAAGTGTTCCCCGGGTCGTTACCAGATCAAAATGGTCATGAACTCCCGCCTGTGGCAAGTGACTTGAAAATCGAAGACTTCCAGACATGCCCAGGTGCACCAGCAACAAGCCCTGGTCCAGATCGATCAACAAATACTTGCCCCGCCTGCGCACCGCCAGCACAGCTCTCCCGGCGAGATGCTCCACGGCGCAGCCCAGCGGCCATCGCAAGGCTTTGCCCAAACGCGCAGACAGCACTTTCGCACCGGCAATTTCGTCGGCAAAACTCAGCCGTGTGACTTCAACTTCGGGCAATTCGGGCATAGGGCGTAATTTCTGCTGTCATGGATTATTATGAATGGATGTCTCGCTTTAACCCTATTTTCCTTGCCCTCCTTGCGCTTGGTAGTGTCGCCACGTACGCCCAGACGCCCGAGAGCAAACCGGCCCCGCCCATCAGTTCGGCTCTGGACAGCGGCTTGTTTTACCAACTGCTGTTGGGGGAGTTGAATGCACGAAGCGGTGAACCGGGTGTGGGTTACTCGCTGATGCTGGACGCTGCGCGCAAAACCAACGACCCCAAACTGTTTCAAAGAGCCGTCGACATCGCACTCCAGGCGCGCTCGGGCGAATCAGCCCTGCAGGCCGCCCGGGCATGGAAGCTGGCCATCCCGGCGTCCCGGGAAGCAAATCGTTACATCCTGCAGATATTGATTGGCCTGAACCGCATTGGCGAGACCGCAGAGCCACTGAAGCGGGAGATTGCCGCCGTTGACCCCAAAGACCGTGTGACCGCCATCATGGCCATTCCGCGCTACTTTGCCCGGGCAACGGACAAGAAACTCGCAGCCACCACGATCGAACAGGTTCTCACGGATTTTCTGACGCCAGCGACGGTAGGGGTTGCAGCCTGGAGCGTGATCGGACGACTTCGTTTCGAAGCAGGCGACATCAACGGCGCGATCGAAGCAGCCCGCAATGCCCAGGCTTTGGATGTGAAATCCGAAGTCCCCGTTGTCTTGGCATTGTCCATGATGAGCCCCAAGGCGCCCCAAGCCGAGGTGATTGTCAAAAAATACCTTGAAGGCAAAGCATTGCCCGAATTGCGGATGGAGTATGTTCGCGTTCTGCTGGACACGCAGCGCTACGCGGAAGCCACGGCCCAGCTTCAAATCATGACGGCAGAAAAGCCGGACTATCCGGAGCCCTGGCTGATACTGGGTGCACTTGAACTGCAAGACGGCAAGCCTTCGGTCGCAGAGCGCTCCCTCAAGCGTTATGTCGATTTGGCGACGGCCAAGCGTACCGCCACAGCGCGCGCGCCAACCGAGCGTGGCCTGGTACAGGCTTACCTTTCCCTGGCCCAGATTGCCGAACAGCGAAAAGACTTCGTCGAGGCCGAGCAGTGGCTGAACCGCATTGACAGCCCCAACGACATGCTCAACGCCCAGCTGCGACGATCTGCCATTCTGGCCCGCCAGGGCAAACTGGAGGAGGCGCGCAAACTGATTCGGGGCTTGCCAGAGCGGTCCCCCGCAGACGCCCGATTGA
Source organism: Rhodoferax sp. (assembly GCF_018780565.1). GTDB lineage: Bacteria > Pseudomonadota > Gammaproteobacteria > Burkholderiales > Burkholderiaceae_C > Rhodoferax. The sequence goes on along the minus strand of NZ_JADMJN010000002.1, from coordinate 492,475 downwards.
AAATCACGGCCGAAGTCCAGTTGCTGCGCGACAGCAAGAAATACAAGATGGCGTATGACCTGCTGGCAGAAGCCTCAGCCCGGAATGCCAACGACTTTGACCTTGTCTACGACATGGCCATGGTGGCCGAAAAGATGGGCAATCTGGAGGATATGGAGCGTCTGTTGCGCAGCGTGATGGCGGGCAAGCCCGAGTATCACCACGCCTACAACGCCTTGGGTTATTCGCTGGCAGAACGCAACACCCGCCTGCCTGAAGCGCGGCAACTTATTCTCAAAGCGCTGGAATATGCGCCCGGAGACCCGTTCATCAGCGACAGCCTGGGCTGGGTGGAGTTCCGCGCCGGCAACCTGACTGAATCCGTCCGCATTTTGCAGGCGGCTTTCAAAGCAAAGCCCGATGCAGAGATCGCCGCCCATCTGGGTGAAGTTTTATGGATCATGGGTCGCCGCGACCAGGCCATGAACGTCTGGAAGGAAGGCGTGCAGATCAACGCACAGAATGAAACTTTGCTGGACACTCTCAAACGCCTGCGTGTGAAGCTGTGAGATCGGCGCTCAGAAGCATTTGCGCGGCAATTTTTTGCGCCGTCTTCTTGTTGGGTGGCTGCGCAGTCCCGCCACAAGCCACTTTGGAAGGGCAAAACGGCATTGCGCCTTGGCGAGGGCGGCTTGCCGTCAAGGTGGAATCCGATCCATCCCGGTCTTTTTCGGCCGGGTTTGAACTGAGGGGCAACGGTGTGGCTGGCGAACTGATTCTGTACACCCCGCTGGGTAGCACGGTAGCAGCCCTGTCCTGGTCCTCGGGCAGTGCGCTCATGCGCACCAACGGCGAGGTCCGCCACTTCGAGTCACTGGACGCCCTGATCAAGCAGGCTGTCGGCGTCGAGATTCCTGTCGCAGCCCTGTTCGCATGGCTGGCCGGCGATCACGTGGCAGCATCGGGCTGGGATGCCGATCTGTCCCAGCACGACCAAGGCCGAATCACTGCGCGACGCATGGCCCCCGCCCCGCTGGCGGAACTCCGTCTGGTACTTGAAAAATGAAATCGCTCTACGACGTAAGCGCCCCCGCCAAGCTCAACCTGTTCCTGCACATCACAGGAAGAAGAGAGGATGGCTACCACCTGCTGCAATCCGTCTTCATGCTGATCGACTGGTGCGACACGCTGCACTTTGACCTGCGTGCAGACGGCCGGATCAGTCGCGAAGATCTGATCACACCCTTGCCCGCCGACGACCTGATCGTGCGTGCCGCAGGCCTTCTGAAGGCAGCCAGCAACAGTCCGCACGGCGTCCACATCGCCATAGAGAAACGCATTCCTGCACAGGCGGGCATGGGTGGCGGCTCATCCGATGCGGCATCAACCCTGCTGGCCTTGAATCGCCTGTGGCAACTTGATTATTCAGTAGAAAAGCTCATTCAGATCGGACTGCAGCTGGGCGCCGATGTGCCATTTTTCCTGGGCGGGCACAACGCATGGGTCGAGGGTATTGGCGAGAAAATGACCCCTGTCACGCTGCCGAAAGGTCGGTTTTTGGTGGTCAAACCTGCACAAGGACTGGATACCAGACTAATTTTCTCGGATCCTTTGCTCAAAAGGGACAGTAAAACTGCTATAATTTCAGGCTTCGCTGCAAATGCATTCAGCTTCGGCCGGAACGACTTGCAGAGTGTCGCCCAAAGACTTTGTCCCGGCGTGACCCAGGCCCTAGACTGGCTTGCTTCATGTGGACTTGATGGTCGGATGACTGGCTCTGGAAGTGCTGTATTTGCACAAGTGTTGCAGGACATTGATTTGTCGAACGTACCCCGTACCTTTGTGGTCAGGCTTTGCAACAATCTGGCAGTTCATCCCCTAGTGGGCTGGGCAGCCAGCGACAATATGTCGGAACAGGATATCGGTTTGTAGCGTTGAGCTACCGACCCGTGTAGGGGAGTCGCCAAGTTGGTTAAGGCACTGGATTTTGATTCCAGCATGCGAAGGTTCGAATCCTTCTTCCCCTGCCAAATTTTTCATGTTGTATGTCCTGCACGCTGGATATACAGGCGCCAATCGTTACTCAATCGCTGGGATTCTCATGCAGGCTGCTCCAACCCCTGATTTCATGGTTTTTACCGGCAACGCCAATCCCGGCATGGCCGCGGACATTGCCCGCCATCTGAATATTTCCCTCGGCGCTGCGACGGTTGGTCGCTTTTCCGACGGTGAAGTAACTGTCGAGATCAATCAAAACGTTCGTGCCCGTGATGTGTTTGTGGTGCAAAGCACCTGCGCGCCGACCAACGAAAACCTGATGGAATTGCTGATCATGGTGGACGCACTCAAGCGCGCCTCGGCAGAACGCATCAGCGCCGTCATCCCCTACTTTGGTTATGCCCGGCAAGACCGCCGCCCGCGTTCCAGCCGTGTGCCCATCACCGCCAAGGTGGTGGCCAATATGCTTCAGGCAGTGGGTGTGGCGCGCGTTCTGACCATGGATTTGCACGCGGACCAGATCCAGGGATTCTTTGATATACCGGTCGACAACATTTACGCGTCTCCCGTTTTGCTGGGTGATTTGCGCCAGAAAAACTACGAAGACCTGATCGTTGTCTCACCCGATGTCGGTGGCGTGGTGCGCGCGCGGGCTTTGGCCAAGCAGCTCAACTGCGATTTGGCCATCATCGACAAGCGGCGTCCCAAGGCCAATGTGAGCGAAGTGATGCACGTCATCGGCGAAATCGACGGTCGCAACTGCGTCATCATGGATGACATGATCGACACCGCCGGCACCTTGGTCAAGGCAGCCGAGGTCTTGAAAGAACGCGGCGCCAAGAAGGTTTACGCGTATTGCACCCACCCCATTTTCTCGGGTCCTGCCATTGAACGCATCACCAACGGCGGTGCGCTCGATGAAGTGGTGGTGACCAACACAATTCCCTTGAGCCAAGCCGCCGCGGCTTGCCAAAAAATTCGACAACTCAGCGTGGCACCTCTGATCGCCGAAACGATCCAGCGCATTGCCAAAGGCGAGTCGGTCATGAGTTTGTTCTCGGATCAAGAAAACCTTTTCTGATTCGGGCAAAAGTGGGCTTGGTTCAACTCTCGGGGTTGACCAGGCTTTTTTAAATCGGAGTCACACTGGTCGCGGTGGACTCTTTCAGGAGTAAGAGTATGAAATTCGTCGCTTTTGAGCGCGCCAAGCAGGGCACGGGTGCGAGCCGCCGTCTCCGCATTTCCGGTCGCACGCCCGGTATCGTCTACGGTGGCACAGGTGAACCCTCGCTCATCGAACTTGACCACAACGCACTGTGGCACGCCCTGAAAAAGGAAGTGTTCCACTCCACCGTTCTGGACATGGAAATGGACGGCAAAGAGCACAAGGTTTTGTTGCGCGACGTGCAAATGCACCCCTTCAAACAGCTCATCCTGCACATTGACTTCCAGCGCGTCGATGCCAACACCAAACTGCACATGAAGGTGCCATTGCACTACAGCGGCGACGAAAATTCGCCAGCAGTCAAAACCGAAGGTTGCATTGCCAACCACGTGGTGACTGAAATTGAAGTGCTGTGCCTGCCCTCCGACCTGCCTGAGTTCATCGCTGTGGACTTGAGCGGCTTGAAGAAAGGTGCATCCCTGCATTTGGCCGACATCGCCTTGCCAAAAGGCGTGACCGCTGTGACTCACGGCAAGAACAACCCCGTCCTCGTGTCGGTGGTGGTCATTGCCGCAGCTGAAGCACCTGCTGCCGAGGCAGGCGCTGCTGCTGCCGCTCCTGGCGCCGCTGCGGCGGCTGGCAAAGCTGCAGCCGGCAAGGCTGCTGCGGCCGCCAAGAAAAAGTAATCCCTTAAAGATTACGCGCCCAGCGCACCTGAATGGCCCACTTCGGTGGGCCATTTTGTTTTCTGAACTTGCCCTGATAATTTGCGCATGATTAGACTTTTTGTTGGTCTGGGCAACCCTGGACCGGAATACGAATCCACACGGCACAATGCAGGCTTCTGGTGGATCGACGCGGTGGCTCGCGAACTCAAAGCCAGCTTGGTGATGGACAAGAGCTACCACGGCTTGCTCGCACGCACATCTGTGAACGGTCAAACGGTATGGCTGCTCGAACCCCAGACTTTCATGAACCTGTCAGGCAAATCGGTGGCGGGCTTGGCGCGTTTTTTCAAAATTCAACCTCAGGAAATACTGGTAGCCCATGACGAGCTGGATATCGCGCCAGGCGAAGCCAAGCTCAAGCTCGGGGGCAGCCACGCCGGCCACAACGGCTTGCGGGACATTCACGCCCAACTCGGCACAGACGACTACTGGCGCCTGCGACTGGGGGTCGGACATCCGGGCGTCAAATCGGAAGTCGTCAACTGGGTGCTGAAAAAGCCACCGTTGGATGAACGCATTGCCATCGAACAGACAATTGACCGTGCGCTCAAGGCCCTGCCGCACTTTCTCAGCGGTGATATGAACAAGGCCATGATGCAGGTCCACACCAGCAAGCCGCCGCGGCCCAAGCCACCACGACCAGAAAACCCCAGCAATCCACCCACTGTTCAAGTCATCCCTGCGCAGGAAGAATCCCATGCCAAACCGAACTCTTAAAGCTATTTTTTTAATAGCGACATGTTGTTTTTCGACGTGGGCCTTAGCCCAAAATGCCTATAAATGCGGGGATACCTACAACCAGACACCCTGTCCCGGCGCTGTCGCGATTGACGCAACAGACAAACGAAGCAGCGAACAAAAAACACAGGCTGACGATGCAACTCGCCGCAACTCTGAGGCGGCCAGAGCGATGGAAAAGGCACGGCTGGAGCAAGAAAAAAAGGATCTGGCTGTCAATACGCCTCCTGCCAAACCGGCGAGCGGTGATGCCCTCGACACGACCAGTCCACGCCAGGTGAGCAAAAAGAAGAAAAAGAAGGCTCCCCCCTACTTCACGGCACAGGTGCCTGGTCAGAAAAAGAAAAAACATGCCACCGGCAAAAAGGACCCAGAGCCTCGGTAAGGATGAAACTCGGCCCTGAGCTCACCTTGATGCGCCGGGGCTAGCTCAATGGCTGGTCGTTTTCTTCACCTCAAGCTGCAAGCGCCGGTACTTTTGCCATAGCGTCTCCTTGTCTTCCACGAACTTCGGATTGACGGGTATGCAGGCGACCGGGCAGACCTGAACGCACTGGGGTTCATCAAAATGACCTACGCATTCAGTGCATTTCTGCGGGTCGATCTCATAGATCTCGGGACCCAGGTAAATGGCTTCATTGGGGCATTCCGGCTCGCACACGTCGCAATTGATGCACTCGTCGGTGATGATCAAAGCCATGGCTTACCATCCGCTACATCGTCAAGAGTTTTCAGGGTGACTAACATGCATCGAATTATCGGCGTTCTGGCACAGCACGGGGCAAACACCCCACTGGCATCATGACCATACCCAGCATTCCCTTGAACGAACTTGGCGCCCACGCGCTGATTTCCGCCTATCGGCGTAAAGAACTCTCGCCCCTGGAAGTCACTCAATCGGTGCTGGCGCACATTGAGCGCTGGGAACCTTATATCCATGCCAGCTACCTGCTGCGGCCAGAGATCGCGATGGTGCAGGCGCGGGCATCGGAGGCCCGCTGGCAGCGCGGTGAGCCTTGTGGCCCGCTTGATGGCGTACCCCTTACCCTCAAGGAAAACATTGCAACCCGGGGCGATCCCATGCCACTGGGCACCCGCGCATCCAACCTGACACCCGCGCTGACGGACGCGCCGCCTGCCGCGCGCCTGTTCGAGGCGGGCGCGGTGATGGTCTGCAAGACCACCATGCCCGACTACGGCATGCTCTCCAGCGGCTTGTCCAGCTTTCATCCACTGGCGCGCAACCCATGGGATCTGAGCAAAACACCCGGCGGTTCCAGTGCCGGTGGCGGGGCCGCCGCAGCGGCAGGCTATGGCCCGCTGCATGTGGGCACCGACATTGGTGGCTCGCTGCGCCTGCCAGCGGGCTGGTGTGGCATTTTCAGCCTCAAACCCAGCCTGGGTCGCATCCCGATCGATCCCCCCTACACCGGGCGTGCGGCAGGGCCCATGACGCGTACCGTGGCGGACTCGGCACTCATGATGCAGGCGCTGTCACTGCCGGATGCCCGCGACAGCATGAGCCTGCCCTACCAGGCCATTGCGTGGGATCAGTTTGACCGGGGGGTGGAGATACTGCGCGGGCTCAGAATCGGGTTGCTTCTGGAAGCCGGTTGCGGACTGGCAGTGGAGCCGGAGGTGCGCCAGGCCATTGAACATGCGGCCCGCATTTTCGAGCGCGCCGGCGCCATCATCGAGCCGATGCAGCCCTTCATGACACAAGCCATGCTGGACGGCATGGACCATGCCTGGCGCATGCGCTCGCACCTCGATCTGTCAGCACTACCAGCCGAAAAAAAAGCCACCGTGCTGCCTTACATCCAGCAATGGGCCGACAGCGCAGCCGGCATGAGCGGCGCACAGGTGTTTGCAGCATTCAGCCAGTTTCACGCCACCCGCCTGGCCAGTGTGCGCGCTTGTCAGCCCTTTGATTTCGTGATTTCACCCACCTCCCCGATGCCGGCTTTTGCGGCGGAGCTGCCTTCGCCCACCAATGACCCGCTGCACCCGCTGGAGCACATCGGGTTCACCGTGCCCTACAACATGTCGGAGCAACCTGCGGCGTCCATCAACTGCGGCTATACCCGCAGTGGCTTGCCCATTGGCCTGCAGATTGCCGGGCGCCGGTTTGATGATTTGGGGGTGCTGCAGGTTTCGCGTGCTTTTGAAATGCTGCGTGACCCGCAGCGACCCTGGCCCCAGCTGTCAGCAGCCCCAGAAGTCCTTCAGTCCTCGGCTTCGACGTCCTGACTGGCCTTGACAATCATCACCGGCACATTCGCTGCGTGCAGAACCTCGTTGGAGACAGAACCCAGCAAGGCACTGCGCAAGGTGCTGGTTCCACTGGCGCCCATCACCACCAGATCGCATTCAAAACGCTCCACAATGTCAAGGATGGTGTGCGCCGGGTCACCTGATGCCACTTCAGACTGGTAAGGGATATTCGCCTCTTTCAGCAGCGCCTCTGCAGCTTGCAGCGTATGCGCGCCAGCGGCCGCACTCACTTGCGCAATCACTTCCGGATCATGCGCCACCACCAACTCATACAAAGTGGCAGGTTCCTGCACATTCGCCAGAACCGCGCTGACGTCCAGACCGGACCGCGCCATGCGTACTGCAAACCGAACGGCCTCCAAAGAGACCGCGGAACCATCCACAGGCAATAATATGTTCATTTTTTTCTCCGACTGGAATGTGATACCAAACCTCTCAAGCGTAGACCAGCCCCCAGGGGGCAGTCTTGAGATGGGTCAATATACGCCAGTCTAGGACCGATACCAGCCTCATGACCGAACTTGTTTTCCTGCCCGGCCTGGCGGCCGATGCCGTGATGTGGCAGCACCAGGTGGCCGCCATGCCATCACACCTGGACGTTGTGGTGACCAATGTGCACGCGCGCCACACCACGCTGCAGGAGATGGCTGCCGCCCTGCTGCAGGAGCATCCGGGCGATCTGATCCTGGTGGGGGCCTCCATGGGCGGCAGTCTGGCCATGGAAGCGGTGCGCCAGGCACCAGAGCGTGTGAAGGCTTTGGCCTTGCTGGGCACCAATGCGCGGCCTGAAACAGACGCGATGCGGACCTTGCGCGAAGCAACCATCAACATGTTCAGGCAAGGCCGCACCAAAGCGATCCTGAAAGTGAATTTGCCCATGGCGTTTCATCCGAGCCGGGCGGATGATGCGGCCCTGTTGCAAACCTACCTGGATTTTGTCCTGGAAGCTGGCGCCGAACAGTTGATTCAGCAAACCCGGGCGCTGATGTCGCGCCCCGATGCGCGGCCCCATCTGAGCGAAATCACCTGCCCCACGCTGGTGCTGTGCGGTGATGCCGACCGGCTGACGCCGCCCGAATGCTCGCGTGAAATTGCAGGCCTGATCCAAGGTGCCGAATTTCAGCTCATTGGGCAATGCGGCCACATGCTGACCATGGAACGACCCAGCGAAGTGAATGCAGCGCTGTTGGCCTGGCTGGCCCACGTTGCACCGGCACCTCATGCTGGTGGGTTCAAGTCCGGGCCGAGCCGCGAACCTTCTCCATCAAGCGCTCATTGACCACGGGCGAGACGAACTTGTCCACCTCGCCACCCAGCGTGGCGATCTCACGCACAAAGGTGCTGGAGATGAACTGGTACTTGTCGCTGGGGGTGAGGAAAACAGTTTCCACCTGCGGCATCAGGGTGCGGTTCATGCCCGCAAGCTGGAACTCGTAGTCAAAGTCCGTCACGGCGCGCAAGCCACGCACCATGGCCTTGGCGCCCTGCGCCACCACGAAATCACGCATCAAACCGGCAAAACTCGCCACCTCCACCTGCGGGTAAGACTTAACAGCTTCACGCACCATGTCCATCCGCTCCTCCAATGAAAACATGGTCTTTTTGTGGTGGCCCACCGCCACGGCCACGATGACGCGGTCAAACAACTGGGTTGCCCGTCGGACCAGGTCTTCATGACCAAGGGTCATGGGGTCAAAGGTACCGGGGTAGACGGCAATCACGCTATGGGACATATTCTTCGGCCTGTAGGTCAAGTGGAGGGGGACTGTCTTTTCATCTCAGGACTCGTTTGCGCCGCATTATGCAGTGCAATGCGCCGCACTAGGCAAGCCGCTTGAGCAAATGGGCATGCACTGCACCCGCCTTCAGATGCCGGTACACCATCAGCCCGGCACCTGCCAGCTGCTCATCGGTCCAGGCCGTGGGCGCCTCCAGGTAAACAAAACCGCCGGGAGCCAGCGTGCGACCCGCCGCTTGTAGCGCCGCTTCAAACAGGTCGGAATCAAAAGGCGGGTCAAGGAACACGGCATCCACGCTGGCGGGGTCCAGATGCTTGAGCGCCGCCACGCCATCGCCGCGCACGATTTGCGTGGCACTGGCCTGCAGTTGTGTTTGCACACGCTTGAGCTGAGCCACCAAAGCACCATCCTGCTCGACCAGACGCACTTCTTTGGCGCCACGCGATGCAGCCTCAAAACCCAGCGCACCGGTCCCCGCAAAAGCGTCAATGCAACGCCAGCCGCTCAAGTCCTGACCCAACCAGTTGAACAAGGTCTCGCGCACACGATCGGGTGTCGGGCGCAAGCCAGGCTTGTCGGCCACGGCCAGCTTGGTACGCTTCCACAAGCCGCCGATGATGCGCACCTCATGCGCGCGAGCGCCAGCCGCTGACGCATCTTTGCCAGTGGCGCCCTTCTTTGCCGGTTGGGTCGGAGATTTGGATTCTTGTTTTTTCATACCAGCGAGCTTAACGGGACGCGCCGCCCAATATCACGGTCACCATTTTTTCGGGCTGCAGCTTGCGCGAAAAGGCCGCCCGGATGTCTGTGACCGTGATCGCATCCACTTTCTGGCTCCAGGTGTCCAGGTAGTCCAGCGGCAAATTGTTCCAGGCCATGTTGGCGATGTTGTCCAGCAGCTTTCGGTTGCTGTCGATGCGCAGGGCGAAGCCGCCGATCAGATTGTCCTTGGCCGCTTTGAGTTCTGTCTCGGTCGGACCTTTGTCCACGAAATTGGCCACGACGTCGCGCGACACCTGAACGGCCTGATCGGCCTGGTCAGGCCGGGTTTGCAACCCGACGGTGAACGCGCCAGCGTGCAGCCCCGGCGAAAAATAGCTGTACACGCTGTAACTCAAGCCACGCTTTTCCCGCACCTCGGTGCTCAGGCGGGACACAAAACCGCCACCACCCAAAATATAGTTGCCAACGGTGATGGCAAAGAAATCCGGATCGTCACGTTTGAACCCAGGTTGCCCGATCAGGACATGGGCCTGCGCCGAATCGAAAGCAATTCTTTTCTCAACAGCTTGCTCCAGCGCTGCCACCTCTGCCACCAAGGGGAGCGCCGGGCATGCAGTGGACGACATACCCGTTGCGGACATACGGGAAAAAATCTGCCTGACCAATGCGTCAGCCTGCGCCCGGTCCAGCGCCCCCACGATCGTCACCTTGGCCCGGCAGGGCAGAACCAGACGGCTGTAAGCTGCCTTCATATCCCCCACACTGATGCGCGCCAGCGTGGCTTCGGTCATCTCGAATCCATAGGGGTGTTGCCCATAAACCGCCGCATTGAAGGCGCGCCCCGCCAGAGTTGCCGGACGGGTATTGGCTTCTCGCAAGGCCGCATTCAGGCGGTCACGCTCGCGTAGCCAGACTGCAGCCGGAAATGCCGGTTCGCCCATTTGGCGCGCGGCCAGCAAGGCAGCCTTGCCCAGGAGATCCGGGTAAGCCAGTGAGCGCAGCGAAAAGCTCATGCGATCACCACTGGCGCCAGCGCCAAACGAGGCCCCCAGATCAGCCCAGGCTTCACTCAAACCGTTTTCATCCAGCGCAGCTTCGGTGGCCGTCGCCGCCACGCCTTTGGAGGTCATGCCGGCCGTGACACTCGCCAAGCCGGCCTGCTCTGGCGGATCGCGACGGCTGCCGGCATCAAAATCAAGCTGCACGTCCACCATCGGAATGGCCGGGCTCTGCACCAGATAAATCTGCGCCCCGGATGCCTGCGTCCAATGCACCACCGGAATGGCCGCCAGCGCAGAAGCGGGAAAAAAAATGCCCATAGCCCACGTCGATATTAAGCAAGAAGCTATCTTTTTTATAGTATTCACCTTGTTCATCAGGATGCCCGCTCAGTGTCGCGAACCAGCCAAGGGCGTGCGCGGCTTGCGGGTCTTGTCCAGGGGCTGCGGCTGCAGGACCGCCACGGTGAGCTGGTCATCACCAAAATATTTGCCCGCCACGGCCCTGACCTGATCGGCGGTGACAGCGCGCAAACGGGCAATCAGCCGTTCGCTCGCGTCCAGAGGCAAAGCTTGCACCCAATTACTGCCCAGCTCGCGTGCCTGATTGAACACCGAGTCCAGCTTGTAGACCTCGCTGGCTACCCACTGGGTCTTGACGCGGTTCAGCTCCGTCTCGGAGACACCATCGGCGGCGATCCGATTCACCTGTTCACGCAGCGCCACCTCCAATTGCTCCGCGGTCTTGCCCTGCGCTGGCACGCCATCCAGGGTAAACACCTGCGGCCCGCGGCCCCACAGACCGTTGTGCGCGCCAGCGCTGTCGGCCAGTGGATTTTCACCCTGTGTCAGCACGCGATCCAGGCGAGCGCCAGAGTAGCCATCCAGCACGGCAGCCAACACGGTCAGCGCCAGCGCATCAGCATCCCCGGGTTGAGCACCATCAAGGGACTGCAAACTGGGCACCTTGAATGCCAGAGACACATAGGCCTGCTCGGCCGGGGCCTTGAAAGCCATGCGCCGCATGCCTGTCTGCAGCGGCTCGGCACGTGGTTTACGCGGTGGAACGGCCCGCTCGGGCAAACTGCCATAGTGTTTTTCAGCAAGGCGCCGCACCTGGGTCACTTCCACGTCACCGGCGACCACCACAACAGCATTGGCAGGTACATACCAGCGCCGGTGAAAGTCCCGCGCATCACCCGGGGTCATGGCGTCCAGATCGCTCATCCAGCCCACAATCGGGCGACGGTAGGGGGATGCTACAAAGACCGTCGCATTGAGCGCCTCGTACATGAGGGCCCGGGGGCTGTCTTCGGTTCTAAGGCGGCGCTCTTCCTTGACGACCTCCAACTCCTTTTTAAATTCCTCATCGGCCCAGTGGTTGTTGGCAAACCGGTCAGCCTCCAGCTTCATGACGTCTTCCAGCCGGCTGGCGGGAATCTGCTGGTAATAACCGGTGTAGTCCTTGCCCGTGAAAGCGTTCTCACGCCCACCCAGCGCCGCCACCCGGCGCGAAAATTCACCAGGCTTGACCAACCGGGTCCCCTTAAACATCATGTGCTCCAGCACATGCGCCACCCCGGATGTGCCGTCCACTTCGTCCATGGACCCCACCCGCACCCACAACATATGCACGGCTGTTGGGGCCCGATGATCCGGCTTGACGATGACGGTGAGGCCATTGGGCAAGGTGAACTGCTCCACCGCAGGCGGGGTTTGCGCCATCGCAGCCCCTGCAAACAAAGCGCCCCAAAGAAATCCGATAACGAGCGACGCACGGCAGACCCGGCAGCGCAGAAAGGGGGGAAGAAGGGGGGACTGGCAGCGTTTCATAGAATGATGTGATTCTACGAACCCACGAAATGTTCAGTTTTTTCAAAAAGAAACCCCCACCCGCTCCTGCGGCAAGTCCGGTCACGCCAGCCATGGCCAGCGTCGCTGGCGCGCCATCCACTGTGCCCCCCCCCAATACCGGCGGCTCGCTGATTGGCCGCGCACTGGTCACACCGATTGACATTCCGGTACCCGTCGCCACACCTCCCGAGCGCAAGACCTGGCAGGACAAGCTCAAGTCCAGCTTGGGCAAGACCGCCTCCAGCATCTCTGCTGTTTTTGGTGGAGCGCAAATTGACGAAGCGCTGTACGAGAGTCTGGAGGACGCCCTGCTGATGTCCGACGCCGGCGTCGCCGCAACGCAGTACCTTTTGCAGGACTTGCGCCGCAAGGTGCGTGACAGCGGCGTTACACACCCGGTGGCCATGAAAAACATCCTGGTGGCTTCACTGACCGAATTGCTCCAGCCGCTGGAAAAGGCGCTGGTCATTGGCCAGCAGCAGCCCACCGTGATCATGGTGGCCGGTGTCAACGGTGCGGGCAAGACCACATCCATCGGCAAGCTCACGCGTCACCTGGCAGACGAGGGTGCCTCGGTGCTGCTCGCCGCAGCCGACACCTTTCGCGCAGCGGCCCGCGAGCAACTCAGCGTCTGGGCAGACCGCAATACCGTTGAAGTCATCAGCCAGGAAGGCGGCGATCCGGCAGCCGTGAGTTTTGACGCGGTCAGCGCCGGACGTGCACGCGGCAAAGACGTGGTGCTGGTGGATACGGCCGGTCGCCTGCCAACACAACTGCATCTGATGGAAGAATTGAAGAAGATCAAACGTGTCGTGCAAAAGGCTGACCCGACCGCGCCCCATGAAGTGCTGCTGGTCATTGACGGCAACACCGGGCAAAACGCCCTGACGCAGGTCAAGGCTTTCGACGATGCGCTGCAGCTCACCGGTCTGATCGTCACCAAGCTGGATGGGACGGCCAAGGGTGGCGTGCTGGCGGCCATCGCCCGTGAGCGACCGGTTCCCGTTTACTTCATCGGTATTGGAGAAAAGCTGGAGGATCTCGAGACTTTCAATGCCCGTGAATTTGCCCAGGCACTGCTGTCATAAGGCACAGTGGCGACAATGTTGTAGCGCCTGCGACAGCGTGGTTGAAACACCACGCGTAAAAAGCGACAGACTGAGGGTGACAAGGTACACTGCCCCAAATTTAAAAATCGCGCCGCTAAATGCCTGAACTCGTCGATAACCTGGCCAATCTGACCGCCCTGCGGGACCGAGATGCACTCGACATTGCGTTGGTCAGTGCCATTAATGACCTGCTGCAGCCCCAGACCACCGGGATTTGCCGGGTGGTGGGTGAAGAGGGAAACGAGCGATGGCTGACCAGCGCCAAGCTGGATGCCGGTCAGTTGGCACCCACATCCGACTCGAGTTGGACCAACCTGGATTTGCTGCCCCGTCTGGCGGACCAGCCCCTGCGGCAAAAAGCCATTCAGTTGCAGCAAGTCCAACAGAATAACGCTTGCCCCAGCATCACCGTTTTTCCGCTGGCAGGTAGCGTGGACTCGATCGGAATACTGGAAATTGGCACGGACCAGCCACTCTCGGAGGACTCCCAACGACTTGTCAGTGGGGTTTTGCGGCTCTATTTCAACTTTCAGAGTCTGCTCGACTATGGCGAACGTGATGCCCTGACCGAGCTTCTCAATCGCAAGACTTTTGACGGTGCTTTTCTCAAGGCCACCATCGAACAAAAACTGGCCGCAGTCAATGAGCAGGGTGACCGCCGCGACCGGACTGCGGCAGGCACCTATTGGCTGGTCATGATCGATATTGACCATTTCAAGCGTGTCAACGACAACTATGGGCACCTGATCGGGGACGAAGTCCTGTTGCTACTGGCGCGCCTGATGCGCTCATGCTTTCGTTTCCACGACCAGCTGTACCGCTTCGGCGGGGAGGAGTTCGTGGTGCTCATGCGCTGCAACGGCGAAGAAGAAGCTGCCAGTGTTCTGGAGCGGCTCAGGGCAACCACCGAGGCACACGCTTTCCCTCAGGTTGGCAAGATCACCATCAGCATCGGTTTTTCTGAAATCAAGGCTGGCGACACCCCCAGTGGTGCATTCGAGCGGGCTGACAAGGCGGTTTACCATGCCAAAGGGCATGGACGCAACCAGGTTTGTAGCTACTCAGCGCTGATTGCAAGCGGCCAGCTGGCTGAAGCGACCCAGAACCTGGGCGACATGGAACTGTTCTAGCGCGACCCGGCTGACAAAGCCACAGTGGGCAGCCCGACATCCCGGGATAGTTTGCGAATTCTCACGTTTCTTCTTGAAGGCACTTGCTAAACTTTTGCCATGCGTCCGCCTTCACTGTGTCATTCGCGCCATTTGAGCAAACCTGCGAGGGGCAGACCAGCAAATTGGGGCAAAACCGCCCTGCTGGTGCTTCCTGCCACCCTGCTGCTGGCAGGATGCGGGGGTAATGGCAGCGCTGTCACCCCCGCACCGGTTACCACACCGACTTATACCTTGAGCGTCAGTGTCAGTGGACTGGCCGGCACCGGCCTGATTCTGCAAAACAAAGGCACCGACAATCTGACCATCGTCGCCAATGGCGTAGCCAGCTTCACCACGCGAGTGGCCAGTGGCGAACGCTATGCCGTCGCGGTTTACCAAGACCCCGCCGCCCCGGCCCAGTTGTGCCAGGTCAGCAACGGCGGTGGTACCGTCGCGACCAGCAACGTCAGCAATGTCACCATCACTTGCCGAAATGGCGTACATGCCGCCTATGCTGCAAATTTCGCAAGCAATACGCTCTCACAGTACGCACTTTCAGCAGCAAATGGCAGTCTGGCAGCACTGGCGCCCGCCACCGTGCTTTCCGGTACGAACCCCTTGGGTATCCGGATCGACCCGAGCGGCCGGTATGCCTACGCGAGCAACGAAGCGGATAACACCGTGTCGCAGTACACCATCTCCGCAGCGGGAGGCCTGGCCCCCATGGTTCCCGGTTCCGTCGTGGCCGGCGTCGCGCCGCGCGATATGGCCATCGACCCCTCGGGCCGCTACGCCTATGTGGTGAACCACGGCAGCAATACCATCTCGCAGTACACGATCTCGGCGGTCGATGGCAGCCTGACGGCCATGGCGCCCGCCACCGTCATCACCGGCATCAATCCCGAGAGCGTGGTCATCGACCCGTCGGGACGCTACGCCTATGTTGCCAACTACGGCAGCAATACCGTCTCCCAGTACACCCTCTCGGCCGTCAACGGCACACTGTCAGCCATGACGCCTGCCACCGTCATCACGGAGATCAATCCGGCCAGTGTGGTCATCGACCCTTCGGGAAGCTACGCCTATGTCGCCAACTACGGTAGCAATACCGTCTCGCAGTACATCATCTCGACCGTCAACGGCACACTGTCAGCCATGGCGCCTGCCACCGTCATCACCGGCACCAACCCCCGAAGTGCGGCCATCGACCCGTCTGGACGCTACGCCTATGTCGTCAACGAAGGCAACAATACCGTCTCGCAATACACCCTCTCGGGCACGACCGGCAAGCTGACGGCCATCACCCCGGGCAGTGTCGCCACCGGCAGCACGCCCAGAAGCGTAGCGGTGGACCCGTCTGGCCGCTACGCGTATGTGGCCAACCATGGCAGCAATACCGTCTCCCAGTACAACATCTCGGCCGTCGATGGCAGCCTGACCGGCATGGCGCCTGCCATCGTCATTACCGGCAACAATCCCGCCAGCGTCGTGGTACGCTAACCGGCTTCGCATCGCTGGCAAGACTCGGGGTTGGGCCTATTGGCCTGTGCTGTGGGCTGGCGATCTCATTTTGTACACTTCTGCGCCATGAACACCCTGTTGCCTCATATTGAAATTGAAAGCGCTCCCCAACCGACTGCGGCTGTCATCTGGCTGCATGGCCTGGGGGCTGACGGCAACGACTTTGCAGCCCTGGTTCCCGAACTGGATTTGCACGCTTGCCCTCCGATACGTTTTATTTTTCCCCATGCACCCAGCATTCCGGTCAGCCTCAATGGCGGCTATGTCATGCCCGCCTGGTACGACATTCTGGGCACCGACCTGATTAGCCGCCAGGACGCCGCAGGGATTCAAAAATCAGAGCAGGCCATCATCGCGCTGATTGAAAACGAAATAGCCCGCGGCATTGCGCCGTCGCGCATCGTGCTGGCTGGTTTTTCACAGGGTTGCGCGATGGCCTTGCACACGGGACTTCGCTTGCCTTATCAGCTTGCCGGCATCATCGCACTGTCTGGCTATTTGCCGCTGGTAGACCGATTCATCGACGAGCGCCACACGGCCAATGCAAGCACGCCGGTCTTCATGGCCCACGGCACCATGGACCCGGTGGTGGTGTTGGCCCGGGGTGAAAGCTCGCGCGACGCACTGCTGGCACAGGGTCATGCGGTGTACTGGCACACCTACCCCATGCAGCACAGCGTTCATCCACGGGAGATAGCGGACATTTCTGCCTTTTTGACGCACGTGCTGGGAGCCTCCACCAGTGCAGCCTAGGGTCAGTGACGCGCCCGCGAATGAAGTCACCCTGGGCATCGACTTTGGTACATCCAACTCCGCCGCTGCGCTGATCGACCGCGACGGCAAGTTGCAGGTGATTGCGCTGGACGACAGCCGCCCGGAAATGCCGACCGCGCTATTTTTCGCCAGCGAAACGCATACCGTCGCCTTCGGCTCGCAGGCCATGCAAGCCTACCTGTCCAGCACCGAAGGCCGGCTATTGCGCTCGCTCAAGAGCCTGCTGGGCAGTCGGTTGATGGACGAGTACACGGTGGTCAACAACCAGTCCATCCGATTCTTCGACATCGTGGTGCTGTTCTTCAAGGAGCTCAAACGCCGCTGTGAGATCCATGTGGGCCACTCCATTGAGCGCGCCATGCTGGGGCGCCCGGTCCACTTTGTGGATGACAACCCTGAACGTGATGCACTCGCACAAGACACCCTGGCCCGCGCCGCCCGGGAGGCCGGATTCACCCACATCAGCTTTCAGCTTGAACCCATTGCCGCTGCGTTTGACTACGAGCAGAGAATTGCAACGGAGACCACGGCCCTTGTCGTGGATATCGGCGGTGGCACCTCTGATTTCACGGTTATCCGCCTGAACCCCGAGCGCAGCCGTGACGCTGATCGCAGTGGCGACATCCTGGCGACGACCGGCGTGCACATTGGCGGCACCGATTTTGACCGCCTGCTTGACCTGTCCACCGTGATGCCCCTGCTGGGCTACAAACACATCGGCACCGGTGGACGCCCGGTGCCCAACAGCATCTTTTTTGATCTCTCCACCTGGCATCTGATCCACCAGACCACGACACGCAAGGCCCTGCACTTTGCCCGTGAACTGTGGACCGACTATGTCGACCAGACCTTGCATGCGCGGCTGATGGAGGTGATTGAAGAGCACCACGGACACCGTATTCTGGCGGGCGTGGAAGTGGCCAAAATCGCCTGCTCGGTCTCTGGTGAAAGCGCTGTCGTCAACCTGGACTTCCTGAGTACGCCCGCTTCAGCGTCACTGGACGCCAGCATCACAGCGCCGGGCATGCGCGAAGCCCTGAGCCAGCCCGTCGCCCAGGTTGTTGCCTGCGCCCTGCAGTGCATAGAGGCATCCGGACTTGCGAGCGTGGATGTGATGTACCTGACCGGCGGCTCTTCTGCGCTGCAGCCACTGGTCGAAGCACTGCAAGCCGCTTTGCCAGGGACAGCCCTGTTGCATGGCGACCGCTTTGGTGGCGTCGCCGCGGGTCTGGCCTATGCCGGTTTTCTGGTGCCGAGCGATCCCTGATCAGGCTCCCCGCCAGGTATCAGCCGCCGACTTGGGCCGCCATTGTTGTGGCCCCAAGCCACGAACCTCAGAATTCGACGTCGTCGCGAATGCTGACAATGCCGGCTTTGGCACAGGCCTCGTCCATCTCGCCCGTGGGCGCCCCGGACACGCCAATGCCGCCAAGCACAGTCCCGGCAGCCTGGACCGTCACCCCGCCACCTGCGCCCACAAAGCGCGGTACATGACGAATACCGGAACTGGGCTGGCCAGCCTCGGTGGCCCGGGCCAGTTCCAGCGTATCGGTGCGAAAACTCACTGCAGTCCATGCCTTGTTGGTGGCCGTGTCAGGCGTGTGCGCGCCAGCAAAACGGTCACGCAACATGACCTGCGCCACGCCACCGCGGTCCACCACAGCCACCGCCACCTGAAAACCCCGCTTGCGGCAATCCTGCAATGCTGCAGAGGCAGCCTTCAGTGCCGTCTCAGGTGTAAGCAAGCGCACGGTATGGGTGCCACTTGCTGATTGCGCCAGCACGGGCAGACTGCTTGCCAACAGGCCAGCAACGATGGCAGACGACAGGGCGGACTTCATGGTGCAACTCCTTCAGATTTACTTGGCGGGGGTTTTGGCAGGTGGGTTCGCCACCTTGCCGGCGGCGGCCGTCGGTGCAGGCAGGCCCAGCCGCTTGACGATGACTTGTTCCAGCGCCTTGATTTTCGGATCCATCGCACTCTGGGTGTCTGCGACGAGCTTGTCTACCAGTGACTTCTGCATCTCGCCACTCATTTGAGTGAATTTGCGATTCACGGGCGATTCGATGATGGCGATAAGTTGCTTGAGCTCTTCCTCGCTGAACTTTTCTTCCAGCATGACACCGATGGTGGACGGTGCGAGCTTGACCGCCCGCTCGCGCACCAGCGGAACGGCCTCTTCCACGTATTTTTTGACATCGGCCTGAATCTCTTTGCCAATGGCCTCTCGCTTCTCCGCGGCAACGCGGGTTTGCAAAGCCAGACCCGCCTGTTGCATCAGCATGGCCGCCGGGCGTTCAGCCAGGGCGCGCGCAGCCATTTCGATGGCCGGCTGCTGCAGTTGCAGAACCTTGGCAACCAGTTCCCTTTTGGCAGCCGAGGTCTCGGCGTGTGCCAGGCCGGCCAGCGCCAGCAGGGCTACGGTCATAAATTTTCTCATCGCAATTTCTCCCAGACAATAGACTCAATCCGGTCAGCCAGAAGTGGCCGTCGGCACTTGGCGCATTATCCCCCTGCTGTATGGCAGCCCTTGACAATCCACAACGATGGAGCTGGCGGTCGAACTGTAAGAAAACCAGCCTCGGTACCTACTATCCCCTATGAACACGAAAAAAATCAGCGTCTTACTGATGCTGTCCGCATTGGTGGCCGCCTACTTTGCCTTCGACCTGGGCCGGTTCCTGAGCCTGGACTATCTCAAAAGCAGCCAGACAGCATTCGAAAACCTTTATGCACAACAGCCGCTGCAGATAGTGGCCGCCTACTTTGCGCTCTATGTGCTCGTCACGGCCCTGTCGTTTCCGGGCGCGGTGATTCTGACGCTGGCCGGCGGCGCCATCTTCGGCCTGTGGTGGGGCACCCTGATTGTGTCCTTCGCGTCCAGCGTGGGCGCCACACTGGCATTTCTGGCATCTCGATTTGTGCTGCGCGACAGCGTCGAGGCCCGCTTGGGTCAGCGCCTGGCGGAGTTCAACCGGGGTGTTGAAAAGGAAGGTGCTTTCTACCTGTTCACCCTGCGACTGGTCCCGCTGGTGCCCTTCTTCGTCATCAACCTGCTGATGGGTCTGACCAAGATGAAGGCGGCCACCTTCTACTGGGTCAGCCAGCTCGGCATGCTGGCCGGCACTGCGGTGTATGTGAATGCAGGCACGCAATTAGCTCAGCTGGATTCTCTCAAGGGCATTTTGAGCCCGGCGCTGCTGGGGTCCTTCGTCCTGTTGGGCGTATTCCCCCTGCTGGCCCGCAAGATCGTGGATGGCCTCAAAAGCCGCCAGGTCTATGCCCGCTGGCGCCATCTCAAACCCCGGCAATTTGATCGCAATCTGGTGGTCATCGGTGGCGGCGCGGCCGGTCTGGTGTCGGCCTATATTGCGGCCGTGGTGAAGGCGAAGGTGACGCTGGTTGAGGCGCACAAAATGGGGGGCGACTGTCTGAACTACGGCTGCGTACCCAGCAAGGCGCTGATCAAGAGTGCCAAGTTGGCCAACCAGATGAAGCACGCCAGCCAGTACGGCCTGTCAGACACCCTTGCCACATTCAGCTTCAAGGCAGTGATGCAACGTATTCACGAGGTGATCGCCGCCATCGAACCCCACGACAGCATCGAGCGCTATACCGGTCTGGGTGTGGAAGTCCTGCAAGGTTACGCCAAAATTGTGAATCCATGGACCGTGGAAATCACGCTGAACAACGGCAGCAAGCAGCTTCTGACCACCCGCGCCATCGTGATTGCGGCAGGTGCACGCCCCTTCGTGCCACCGCTGCCGGGCATGGACGAGGTCGGCTATGTCACCAGCGATACCCTGTGGGACGAGTTTGCAAAACTGGACGAAGTGCCCCGGCGAATGGTCGTTCTGGGAGGCGGCCCGATTGGGTGCGAGCTGGCGCAAAGCTTTGCGCGGCTGGGGGCACAAGTCACGCAAGTGGAAATGGCGCCACGCATCCTGATTCGTGAAGATGAGGACGTCTCCGCTTTGGCGCAGGCCTCGCTGGCACGTGATGGCGTCACAGTGCTGACCGGACACAAGGCCTTGCGTTGCGAGAAATCCGGCGCAACGAAAGCGATCTTTGTGGAACACGAAGGCAAGGAAATCCGCATCGAATTCGACACGCTGTTGTGCGCCGTGGGTCGCGTGGCACGACTCACAGGCTACGGCCTGGAAGAACTGGGGATTGCCACCGAACGCACCGTGCCGACCAACGAGTACCTGCAAACCATTTTCCCCAACATCTATGCCGCCGGCGACGTGGCCGGTCCCTACCAGTTCACCCACGTGGCTGCGCATCAGGCCTGGTATGTGGCGGTGAATGCGCTGTTTGGCGACCTCAGGAAATTCAAGGCCGACTATTCGGTGATTCCCTGGGCCACCTTCATTGACCCCGAGGTAGCGCGTGTGGGCCTCAACGAGCAGGAGGCCAAGGAAAAAGGCATTGCCTATGAACTCACCACATACCATCTGGATGATCTGGACCGCGCGATTGCCGACAGCGACACCGAAGGCTTTGTGAAGGTGCTCACAGCCCCGGGCAAAGACCGGATTCTGGGCGTCACCATGGTCGGTACGCACGCAGGCGATTTGCTGGCCGAGTATGTTCTGGCCATGAAACATGGCCTGGGCCTGAACAAAATTCTGGGCACCATCCACACCTACCCCACACGGGCCGAAGCCAACAAGTACGCCGCCGGCGAATGGAAACGTGCGCACCAGCCTGGCAAGCTGCTGGAATGGGTGGGCAAATACCACGACTGGCGGCGCGGCTAAAGTAGGGCCTGTTCATGTTTGCTGGCCTCCTTCAATGAAACCCTCTCATCTTGTCAACGCGGCTTGCGGCCTGCTGCTGGCAGCCTTGTGCAATCTGGCCCCTGCCCAGGTGCTGCAGCCGCTCGCCGTGGCGGCCAGTGACAAGCCCGGACAACCCTGGCGCGTGGTGGGTCTGCCCAAAGCCGGCAAGGCACCCACCCGCTTCGACATCGTGCCCCTGGATGGTTTGCGTGTGCTGCGCATCACCGCCGACAACGCCTATGCCAACCTGATCCATGAACTGCCCGCCCTGGCGGTTTCACCCGGCACCCTGCTGCGCTGGCGCTGGCGGCTGGACCAGGGGCTGCCTCTGGCCGATCTGCAGCGCAAAAGCGGTGACGATGTGCCACTCAAAGTCTGCGCCCTGTTTGATATGCCGCTGGCCAGACTGGGGCTTGCCGAACGCAGCCTGTTGCGCCTGGCGCGCAGTGTCAGCACCGAGTTCCTGCCCAGCGCCACCCTGTGCTATGTGTGGGACCAAAAGCTGCCAGAAGGCACAGAGTTGCCCAACGCCTATACCCGTCGGGTTCGCTACATCGTGGTGAATTCCGGCACGGTTCAGCTCAAGCAATGGGTATCCCATGAACGCAACCTGGCCGCTGATTTTCTGAAGGCCTTTGGCCACGAATCCGATGGCCTGGTACCACCGCTGGTCGCGATCCTGATCGGCGCAGACTCTGACACCACGGACGGCTCCAGCCTGGCCTACGCCAGTGACCTGGCGCTGACACCCGGCCCATGACATTGCCCACACACACTGCCCCACACCTTGTCTTGCTGGGGGCGGGCCATGCCCATGTGCACGTCCTGTCGACACTCGCTGCCCAGCCTTTACCGGGCGTTCATATCACCCTGATTGCCCCCTACCCGCGCCAGCTTTACTCGGGCATGGTGCCCGGCTTCGTGGCAGGCCACTATGCGCTGGATGACTGCGTGATCCCGCTGGAGCCCCTGCTGGAAAACACCGGCATCCGCTGGCTGGCCCGCAGCGCCACCGGACTCGACGCCAACACATGCTGTCTCACACTGGACGACGGCAGCGAGCTTCAGTACGACTGGCTCTCGGTGAACACCGGCCCGGTGCAGGACCGCCAGCGCATTGAAGCCGCGCTGCCCGGTGCCCGCGAGCATGGCCTGTTCGTGCGCCCGATTGAAACCTTGGGTGCCCTGTGGCCGCGCGTTGCCGAGATGGCCAGCACCCGCGCGCTGCGGGTGGCCATCATTGGCGGTGGCGCGGCCGGTATTGAACTGGCCATGGCAATACGCCATCGGCTGCCCACTGCGTCAGTCACCCTCATCACAGGCGGCGACAAAGTGGGGGCCAGCTACCCGTCGGGCGTTCAGCAACGCGTGAGCCGGGCACTGAAACGCCGCAACGTCACGGTACTGCCCGACGTGGCTGCGAGCATCCAATCCGGCGAAGTGGTGTTGGGCAGCGGTGCGCGGCTGGCCTGCGATGTGCCCATCATCGCCACGGGTGCACAAGCGCCGGCCTGGCTGGCAGGCAGTGGCCTGGCGCTGGATGAACAGGGTTTCATTGCGGTGGATGCATGCCAGCGTTCCACCAACCACGCCAATGTGTTCGCGGCAGGGGACGTCAGCAGCCGAGTCGACCAGACACTGGCGCGCAGCGGTGTCTACGCGGTACGGGCCGGACCGGCACTGGCAAAGAACCTGGCCGCCGCCACGACTGGCATGGAACCCACCCCGCACATGCCGCCGGCCAACACCTTGAACTTGCTGTCCTGTGGCGACCACTACGCCATCGCCAGTTGGGGGCCGTACTCAGCGCAAGGTCGCTGGGTGTGGTGGCTCAAGGACTGGATCGATCGATCGTTTATCAAGCGCTATCAAAAGGCCTGAGCCTCAGCGCAGCACCAGCCGGCCGGCACCCGTACTGGCCGTGATCTCGCCGATTTCAGCAGCCGCATCAAAACCATGCTGTTTGAAGATTTGCAACACGGCAGGCACGGCCTCGGGAGCGCATGACACCAGCAAACCACCACTGGTTTGCGGATCGCTCAACAGGGCGCGGTCCACTTCGGCAAAGTTCGCAGGCAGGGCAATGTCATGCCCATAGCCGGCCCAGTTGCGCCCTGATGCGCCGGTGACCATGCCCTGGGAGGCCAGAGCCCGCACCCCGCTGAGCAAAGGCACTCGGGCCCAGTCGATTTGAACGGTGCAGTTGGCACCGCGCGCCAGTTCCAGGGCATGGCCAGCCAGTCCAAAACCAGTGACATCGGTCAGGGCGTGCACGCCATCGAGCGCCGCCAGTTCGGGGCCGGGGGTATTCAATTTGGTCGTTACGGCAATCATCTGCGCGTAGCCCGCAGCATCGAGTTGTTCTTTCTTCAGCGCCGCCGACAGAATGCCCACGCCCAACGGCTTGCCCAGAATCAGCTTGTCTCCCACTTTGGCATCGGCATTGCGCTTGACGCGGCTGGGGTGCACCAGGCCCAGAGCCACCAGGCCATAAATCGGTTCCACCGAGTCGATGGTGTGGCCACCAGCGATCGGGATGCCGGCGGCACGGCACACCGAGGCGCCCCCTTCGAGAATCTTGGCAATGGTCTCGGTCGACAGCACATTGATCGGCATGCCGACCAGCGCCAGCGCCAGAATCGGCTTGCCGCCCATGGCATAGACATCGGAGATCGCGTTGGTGGCGGCAATGCGGCCAAAGTCAAACGGATCGTCCACGATGGGCATGAAGAAGTCGGTGGTGGCTATCAGTGCCTGCTCGTCGTTGAGCTTGTACACAGCGGCATCGTCCGCCGTCTCGATGCCCACCATCAGTTCCTTCGGCATGGGCATGGCAGTGATGCCCTTGAGAATTTCCGACAGCACACCGGGCGCGATCTTGCAGCCGCAGCCACCACCGTGGGACAAGCTGGTCAGGCGTGGCTGGGGCACGGCCTGAGTAGCCTGGGTAGTGGGTGCAGCGACGGAAGGTGTATTGGTATTGCTCATGAGGTTGTCCATAGGTTTCGTTTGACCATTATCTTGCTGCGGCTACGCAGCTGCCAGTGCACTGACCAGCTCGCGCAGCAGGGCCTGTTCACGCCGGGGTTCAAACAGATGCGAGCGCGCCTCACACTGACGGCGCAACAGGGATAAAAACCCGGCATCGTCGCAGCAGCGCTGAAGCAGGGCAGCCAGCGCCACATCATCGCCCAAAGCAAAATACCCTGCGTAGTCAGGGCCCAACATGCCCACATTGCCATCGATACGCGAGGCCAGCACCGCCGTGCCGCACTGCACCGCCTCCAGAATCACGTGAGCGCCGCCTTCCATCTTGCTGGCGTGCACCAGCACATGGGCACGCTGGATGCGGCTTAGCGCCTGGTTGTGCGGCAGGCCACCCAGCCAACGGTAGCGGGTGTAACTGGCCGCGGCTTGCGCGGCCGCCTGCCCCAACGCGGGCTCCAGCGCGTCGCCAATATGGTCCAGGTGGATGTCCGGCCGGGAGACCAGCCGGGCCGCCGCACGCAGGTATGTCAGGGGATCTTTTTCATCGCGCAAATGGCCCACCATCACCGCGCGCAGGTGGCGACTGGTTTTGGTCAGCGGCACACGCCGGGGCGTCGACTGGAAAATCACGCGCGCTTTGGGGCGAAGCGCTGCGGGCAAAGCGTCCGGCCCGCATTCCTGCAAAACGACCAGCTGGCCGGCTGCTTGCAGGGCGGCCTGGGCAGACGCGTCGGTTTGAATATCCCGGTAAAGATCTGTGCCCGTCAGCACCACGGCCACATGGTCTGCACCTTGGGCCTGTGCAAAGGCCAAAGCCGACGGCGCCGACTTGCGTGCGTGCAGGGCCAGCATGACATCGGCATGCTCGCCTTGCCACTGGCTGGCAATGCTGGTGCGAAACACCGGGCGCAGCATGCGCGACCAGCGCCAGGCGGTTTGCCAGTTGCCGTTGTTCGCCTCGGCCAGCGCCGGACTGATGATCAGAACATGTGGTGATTTCACAAAAAATATGCCCTTAGCCCCCGTATATATTTCCTTGGTAGCTATTATTTCAGGAGCAACTGGACAGCACCAGGGTGCCATCCTCGATGGCGCCGTAGCGCAGGGTCATGATGTCGCGCGCATAGTTCTGATGCAGCCGCCAGGGCTTTTTGTTGCCCTGCGTCGGAAACTTGTCCAGTGAACGCTGGATATACCCCGAACTGAAGTCAACCCAGTTTTCCTGCTGGACGCTGGCGTCGAGCAGGCGCGGCGTGCACTGCGTCATGCCACGCTTGCTCATGCGCTTGAGCAAGCGGCAGACAAACTCGCAGGTCAGGTCGCCCTTCAGAGTCCAGGAGGCATTGGTGTACCCGATCACATAGGCGAAGTTGGGCACGCCCGCCAGCATCATGCCCTTGTAGCTCATGGTCTTGGGCATGACCACCGGCTTGTCATCCACCACCAGCTCAATACCGCCAACGGCGACCAGGTCCAGGCCGGTGGCAGTGACAACCAGGTCGGCCTCCAGCGTCTGGCCCGAGCGCAGTTGGATACCAGCTTCGGTGAAGGTCTCGATCTGGTCCGTTACCACCGAGGCACGACCCTTGCGAATGGCCGTGAACAGGTCCGCGTCAGGCACCAGGCACACGCGCTGATCCCAGGGCTTGTAGCTGGGCGTGAAATGCTTTTGCACATCGAAATCCGGGCCCAGGGCGTGTCGCACGCCATTGATCATCAGCTGCTTGACGCGCTCGGGCTTGCGCTTGGCCAGGCGAAAAAAGAACATGCCCATCAGCACATTTTTCCAGCGCGTGATGCCATAAGCCAAGTGCGCGGGCAGGTGGCGATTGAGCCAGTTGGCCAGCACATCCTGCGCCGGGCGTGCCACCACATAGGTGGGCGAGCGCTGCAGCATCGTCACATGGGCTGCCGTTTCTGCCATGGAGGGCACCAGGGTCACGGCCGTGGCACCGCTGCCAATGATCACCACACGCTTGTTGGCGTAGTCGATATCCGGCGTCCATTTCTGCGGGTGCACGATGCGCCCGGCAAAGCGTTCGACGCCGGGGAAGTCCGGTGTGTAGCCCTGCGCGTAGTTGTAGTAGCCGCCGCAGACGAACAGAAAATTGCAGGTGATCTGCACCGACTCAGCGCCAGGCCCCTTCTCGACCTGCACCGTCCAGTGGGACTCGGTGCTTGACCAGGATGCACGCTTCACACGGTGCCCGTAGCGGATGTGCCGCTCCAGGTCATGGTCATGTGCGGTATCGCGAATGTACTTGAGAATGGACGGTCCGTCGGCAATCGCCTTGGCTGCCGTCCACGGGCGAAAGGAATAGCCCAGTGTGTACATGTCCGAATCGGAGCGCACGCCCGGGTAACGAAACAGATCCCAGGTACCGCCCAGGTCATCGCGCCCTTCCAGAATGGCAAAGCCCCGCTCGGGGCAGTGCTTGCTGAGGTGAACGGCGGCGCCGATACCCGAGAGGCCAGCGCCCACAATCAGCACGTCAATATGTTCCACCGTCATGTCAATACCGCCCTGGATGAATCGTCAATTTTTTGCATTGTCTCGTCCTTGTGCTTGTCCGCCAGCCTGTGAATTGGCTGCGTCTTGCGCGAGAAACACTGCGAACCAATCCTGCGTATCGCGCCATTGGCGCACCGAAGAAAAACCCGCTTCACGCAGCAGGGCTTCAAACTGCTGCGGGGTGTATTTATACGAATTTTCAGTGTGGATGCTTTCACCGCGCATGAAGCGGCGCTGCGCCCCGGGCCAGCGCACCATCACGTCCTGCACAGCGTCAAGATGCATCTCGATGCGGGCTTTCTCCACGCTGTAAAGCGCACGGTGGCGCCAATGCCTCACATCAAAATCACTGCCCAGCAGATGGTTGATGTGCAGCAGCATGTTGAGATTGAAGGCTGAAGTCACGCCCAGCGCATCATCGTAAGCCGGCTCCAGCACAGTGAGCGGCTTCACCAGATCGACACCAATCAACAAGCCGCCGCCCTGGCTCGCCTGACGAACCTGCCGCAGGAATGCGAGCGCCTCGGCGGGGGTGAAATTGCCGATGCTCGATCCAGGGTAAAACACCAGCCGCGGGCCCTCGCCGGTTTCTGACGGCAGCCTCAGTTGACTCGAGAAATCGATGCCCACCCCCACCATGTCCAGACCCGGATGCTCACGCTGAAGGCACTGCAGGGCTTTCTGCAAAAACGACACCGAAATATCCACTGCCACATAGCGCGAAGGACTCAACACCTCAAACAGGCGGGCCGCCTTTTCGCAGTTGCCCGCACCCAGGTCCACCAGGGTCATACCCGCTGGAATGAAGGTGGCCATGTCAGACGCATGCCGCGCGAAGATGGCCGCCTCGGTACGGGTGGGGTAGTACTCCGCCAACTCGGTGATGGCGGCAAACAGCCGGGAGCCGAGTGCGTCGTACAGGTACTTGGGATGGGTGAATGGAGCGCTGGCCAGCAAACCTGCAGCCAACTCGGCACGCACACTCGCTTCATCGTGCTGATGCAGTTGTACAAAGCGGGGGGATCGCATCGAGGGGGGAGCCTGGGTCATACGCAGTCAGTCTGGTTAAACATGGCGCCCCGGCATGACGGGGAGGATTCGAGTCTACCCGCAGATCGTCTTCAGACTCATCCCTGTAAATTGAACACCCGCTGCGCATTGCCGCCCAGAAACAGCGCCTTGGCCGCATCATCCAGACCCAGCTTCTCCAGCCCTTCCAGTGCTTTTTGCGGCGTGATCATCGGGTAGTTGGTGCCAAACAGAACCTTGCGCTTGCCGTGCGACTTCATGAAGGCCACCAGCTCAGGCGGGTAGCGACCCACCGTGTAGGCCGAGGTGTCGATGTAGACGTTTTCATGCTTGGTGGCCACCGCAATGGCTTCATCGGTCCGCGGGTAGCCGATGTGCCCGGCGACGATCACCAGTTCCGGAAAGTCCAGCGCCACCTGATCCAGATAGACCGGGCGGCCCGGCTCCGAAGGCATCAGCGGGCCTGTGTGGCCGATCTGGGTGCAAAACGGCACGCCCAGTTCGCAGCAGGCGGCGTACACCGGGTAAAAGCGTCGATCCGTCGGGGGCAACTCCCACAGCCAGGGCAGGATGCGAATGGCCTTGAATCCCAAGACCTCCACACAGCGCCGTATCTCACGCACCGCCGACATCGGCCTGGAGAGGTCCGCCGAGCCCACACCCACCAGCCGCCCGTGCGACTGCGCCACAAAATCGGCCACCTCATCGTTGGAAATCATCACATGGTGCGGGGCGATCCAGGCGCTGCTGAGCATCTTGTCCACCCCGCCCTGGTCCATGGCAGCCAGCGTGCTGGCCACCGGCAAAGCGTGAGTGGGCACATCTGCCTTGGTCCAGCGCCGCAACGAGTCAAAGATGGGGTCCTGGCTGTGGCGCAAAGTTGGGTGCTGGCCCCAGGCGTCGATGATCATGATGGGATTCCTTCCGTGGTGGGTGTGACAAGAACAAGCGCGCGAACAGCGCAGGTCACAAGCTCCTGGGCAAATTCACGCGGGTCGGTGGCTTCGCTGTCAGCCAGCCAGATGCGGCACAGCATTTGCGCTGGACCGATGAGCTGGCTGAAAAACAAAAGGTCGGGCATGGCCACAAGCTGGCCCGCGGCCACCAGCGGTGCCCGCCATACGTGGATGCCATGGCGCAGCGCCTCGTTGCTCTGGCGCTGCTGGGGGCGGATGTGAACCAGCCAGTCGGCGCGCGCCTGCTCGAACAAGAGCCGCGACCAGGGGCGTTGGGTCACGACCCAGTTCAAATGGGCGGTGATCAGTGCCTGCACACCGTGGGCAGCCCCTGGCCCGCCATGGAGGGCTGCCAGCAAGGCGTCGTGGTAACGGGTCAGGGCATCCACGAACAAGGCGGCACCCAAGGCCTCCTTGGATGCAAAGGCGTGAAAAAAACTGCCATTGGACACACCACTGGCGCGGCAGATGGAGGCGACCGTGGCGCGCTCAAACCCCTGTGCCTCAAACACTGCCAAAGCGGCTGTCATCAGGGCATCGCGGGTCGTCTGGGTCTGAGCAGGGGCGTGTATCATGCCAAAATTAGATTGTTACTCTAGAGTGGAATTCTACGGGATTTGAACTTGCCGTGTCAAATATCAAATATCTCTATCACCACAATTGAACTTTCGCTTTAGCACTCCATCGAAGAGAGTGCTAATATTCAAAATATGACAACAAGGAGTTCTGGTATGTCTTATCAAACTGGAGTTTCAGGTGCTGCGTTGACGGTAGGCAATCCGTGGTCGCTGGTACCTTCATTGGGCAATCTGGATGCCTATATCTCGGCAGCCAATCGTTTGCCCATGCTCACGCTGGAGGAAGAGCAGGAGTTCTCGCGCAAGTTCAGGCTGGACAATGACCTGGATGCCGCGGGCAAGCTGGTGCTCTCCCACCTGCGTCTGGTGGTATCCATCTCGCGCCAGTACCTGGGCTACGGTTTGCCGCACGGCGATCTGATCCAGGAAGGTAACGTTGGCCTCATGAAGGCCGTCAAACGCTTCGACCCGGATCAGGGCGTGCGCTTGGTGAGCTATGCCATGCATTGGATCAAGGCCGAGATTCACGAGTACATCCTGAAGAACTGGCGCATGGTCAAGGTGGCGACCACCAAGGCCCAGCGCAAGCTGTTCTTTAACCTGCGCTCGATGAAACAGCGCTACAAGTCCGATGACGCAGCCGCCGATACCGGCACCCACCGCGAAACCCTGAACGAGGAGCAGATTGACGCGATGGCGCGTGAGCTCAAGGTCAAGCGCGAAGAAGTGATCGAGATGGAAACCCGGCTTTCCGGCGGCGACGTGCTGCTGGACCCCAGCCCCTCTGATGACGGTGAAGATGCCTTTGGCCCCATTGCCTACCTGACCGATACCCGCCATGAGCCTACGGCCATGATCGAAGCCCACCAGCGCGACGTGCTGGCCAGCGACGGCATTGCCACGGCACTGGAAGCGCTGGACCCGCGCAGCCGCCGTATCGTGGAAGAGCGCTGGCTCAAGGTCAACGACGACAACTCAGGCGGCATGACGCTGCACGATTTGGCAGCCGAGTACGGTGTGAGCGCCGAGCGTATTCGCCAGATCGAAGTGGCGGCCATGAAGAAGATGAAGAAGACGCTGGCCGAATACGCCTGATGTAACGGGTTCGAAAAAGCGCACGGTACCCAAGCCTCCGACGGTGATGACCTCGGAGGCTTTTTTATGCGGGACAATCAGAAGCACTTACGCACGCGCACTTCGGTTGGCGTGCTCCAACTGCCCCATCCCGTCATGCCACGCCATCCGCTGCCAATAGCTACACTAATCATAGCAATATGCCTAATATCTACGAGGGCATACAGCCAAACCAGCACCAGGTCTGCGCCCACTTGGCCCACGCACCCACTGCGCATCGTGGTCGGGTTTCCGGGCGGCTCTTCGCCGGACCTGGTGGCGCGCACGTTGGCCGAACCCCTGTCCAAAGCACTGGGGCAACCCGTGCTGGTGGACAACCGGCCCGGTGCCAGCGGCAACATCGCCGCCGATGTGGTGGCCAAGGCCACTGACGGACACACCATCGGGATCATGATCAACGGCAACCTGACGATTGCCAAGCTGCTCAACCCCAAAACACCGTTTGACCCAGCGCGCGACTTCCAGCCCATCAGCCTGATCGCCACGGCACCGTTGGTGCTGGCGGCCCCTGCGGGCGCACCGGGCAACAACGCCAACGAGTTCCTGCGAGCGGGACAACAAGCGGGCGATCACTGGAGCTATGGCACACCGGGGGTGGGCACCATGGCGCACATCGGCATGGAACTCTTGATGGCGCAAACCCAACTGCGCGCGGTGCATGTGCCCTACCCTGGCAACCCGCAGGTCATCACTGCCATGATGGGTGGCCAGCTGCAGCTGGCGCTGCTGCCCCCGGGCCTGGCCACGGCGCAAGTGCGCGCTGGCAAACTCAAGGCCCTGGGCCTGAGCTCTGCTGGCCGCAGTGCCCTGGCGCCCAACATCCCGAGTTTGGCTGAGGGCGGCGTCAAGAATTTTCAATTGGAGATCTGGAACGCAGCAGCGGCACCGGCTGCCATGCCGGCGGCCCATGTGCAAAGACTGTCAGCCCTGCTCAGCGAAATCGCCCGCTCGCCCGACATTCGTCAAAAGCTCTTTCAGCAAGGCTGGCAGGTCGCCGGAACCTCGGCTGAGGGGCTAGCGACCCGCATCAAGGAGGACACGCGCGTGCTCGGCGGCGTGATTGCACAGCGTGGCATCAAGGTGGAATAGTCAATAGATCGGCACCACGCCTCAGTCGCAACTTATTAACCAGCTATTATTTCGATAGCGTCCGCAGGGCCCGCTGAACAATGTAGCGCGTCTGCGGCAAATCCGATTCGTCGCGCCAGCGCTCGCACAGCTGGCTCACCCAGGCGGCTTGCGACTTGCTGGCATCGTTGAGCCAGTTGGCCACCGAGTTCTGCACATAGCGGCTGGGGTCTGCGCGCAGCGGCTCCAGTAAGCCCACAGCACGCCAGGGCTCCTG
This sequence comes from Rhodoferax sp., assembly GCF_018780565.1. GTDB lineage: Bacteria > Pseudomonadota > Gammaproteobacteria > Burkholderiales > Burkholderiaceae_C > Rhodoferax. Next base: position 460,397 of record NZ_JADMJN010000002.1, on the reverse strand, counting down.
CTTGAGGGCCTCTATCTGCGCGCACCACACGCCGCGCGGGCGGGTGGCTTCGCTGGCAAAGCGGCGTATGTTCGCATCACCGTCCCGCACCCAAGGCTGCAGCAGTGCCAAGCCGGGGTCCAGCGCGGCCACCAGGTCATCGCGCACGGCCATCCAGGCGATCTCACGCACACCAAAGTGGCGGTCTGCCGCAAAGCGCCGCACCGCGTGCAGCTTGTCGGGCAAATTCAAGCCCGAGAACATGAGCCATTGCGCGGCCCAGCAGCGGGCCACATCGCTGGTGTGGCTGGCCAAGCGGTGGGCCACGGCGTCGCGCTGCGGGTGCTCGGCCGTCATGTCGTACAAGGCACGGGCCACGTGCAAATGGCGCTTCATCGGCTTGAAGGCATCCAGCATGGCCAGGGTATCGCTCAGGCGTTCATGCCGGTCGTCGAGTCCAACCTGGGCCGCCACGCTGCGGGCCAGGTGCGCCAGGTCGATGGCCAAAAACTCGTTGAGGTTAACGGTTTCGATCAAACCCTCATTCAGCGCATCCAGCACCGCAGGCGGAATCAGCGCGATGCGCGCCGCGCCCTTGCGCCCCAGCAGCGACTGGATGTGGTTCATCCCTATCAGGGGTTCAGCAAAAGCTTGATGTCCGCAGCCAGCGCCTGCGGGCCGGTGCCATAGCGGGTGTACAGGCGCAGCTTGCCCTGGGTGTCATACACATAGCTGCCGGCCGAGTGGTCCATGGTGTAACTGGTGGGGGTTTTGCCCTCCACCTTTTTGAAGTACACCTTGTATTCCTTGGCCAGTGCTTCCAGCTTATCGGGCGTACCGTACAGGGCCAGAAACGTGGGGTCAAAGTTGCCCATGTAAGCTTTCAGAACCTCAGGCGTATCGCGCTGGGGGTCCACCGTGACGAACAATCCCTGCAGACGCTCACCCTCCTTGCCCAGCAGCTTCTTGACCTCGGCCAGTTCGCTCATGGAGGTGGGGCACACATCAGGGCATTGGGTGTAGCCAAAGAACAGCACGACCACCTTGCCCGCGAAGTCCTTGATACTGCGCGCTTGGCCGTTGTGGTCGGTCAGGGCAAAGTCGCGGGCATAGTCGGCCCCTGTGAGGTCGATGCTGGCGAAACCCGGCTTCTTTTCAGAGCAGGCAGAAATAGCGCCCAAAGCCAGCGCCGTCATTGCACCAGCAGCTATAAATTGAAGAGCATTTCGTTTGTTCATGAGCGTCCTGGTCACAGTGCGTAGTGGTCCACCAGCAAGGCGGCAAACAGCACGCTGAGGTGAATGAGCGAGAAGCGAAAGGTCTTGCGCGCCAGCTCATCCGAGTAGTTGCGCCACAGCCGGAAGGCATACAGGCAAAACCCGAAACTCAAGCCCAGCGCGGCAATGAGGTAGATCCAGGAACTCATGCCGTAGATGTAGGGCATCAGGCACACGGCAAACAGGATGAAGGTGTACAGCAGGACCATCAAGCGGGTGAATTCATTGCCATGCGTAACGGGCAGCATGGGCAGGCCAGCCTTGCGATAGTCTTCCACACGGTACAGCGCCAGGGCCCAGAAATGCGGCGGGGTCCACAGGAAAATGATCAAAAACAGGATCAGGGCTTCGGGGCCCACATTGCCCGCCATGGCCGCCCATCCCAGCACGGGCGGCATGGCGCCCGAGGCGCCGCCAATCACGATGTTTTGTGGCGTGAGGGGTTTGAGAATCACGGTGTAAACCACCGCATAACCCACAAACGTGGCAAAGGTCAACCACATGGTCAGCGGGTTAACCCACAGGTACAGCAGCGCCGAGCCGGTCGCGCACAGCACGGCGGAGAACAGCAGGGTCTGGCGGTCGCCGAGTTCGCCTTGGGCCGTAGGACGCCAGGCAGTGCGTTTCATTTTGGCATCGATGCCTTTTTCGACAATGCAGTTGAAAGCTGCCGCCGCACCGGCGACCAGCCAGATGCCCGCACACGCTATCAGCCCGAGACGCACCTCGGCCCAGGTGGGCACGCCGGGAACTGCCAGCACCATGCCGATGAGCGCACAGAACACAATCAGTTGGACCACGCGCGGCTTGGTCAGGGCATAGAACTGCCGCAACACGGACAGCGGAGCAGGGGACAAGTTGGCACTCATGCGGGGAGTCTCGATTCAGGGGATTCAGGGACAGGTGAAGCCGGATTGGCGGTCCGAGTGCGGCTTGCGGCCAGAGCCCAGGTGATGACCATCACCAGCGCGCCTGCGCCGCCGGTATGCAAGACAGCAGCCACCAAAGGCCAATCCAGCACCACGTTACTCAAGCCGGTCATGAGTTGCAAACTGATCAGCACGGCCATCCAGCGCGACTGGGTGCGCAGCGCCGGCACACGGTTCAGTCGCCAGGCCAGCAGGCCCAGCAGGGCCAGAACAAGGAATGCCATCAGGCGATGCACATAGTGAATCGCCGTCAATGCCGCAAAACCAATGTGTTCGCCTGCCTTGGTGAGCCCCAACTCGCGCCAGATCTCAAAGCCTTGCGAGAAATCCATCAGCGGCCACCAGCTGCCCTGACAGGTCGGAAAATCAGTACAGGCCAGTACCGCATAGTTGGTGCTGACCCAGCCACCCAGGGCAAGCTGCAGCCCGAGCAAAGCGGCAGACAGCCATAGCAGCCATCGCAAACCCGGCGTCACAGCGGTCGGGGCCACACCGCTCTCCAACTGCATGGCGCGTACGACTTGCAAGCAGAGCAGCGCCAGCAAGACCAGGCCACCCAGCAGATGCAGCGTGACGATGGCGGGAAACAGCTTCATGGTGACCGTCAAGGCGCCAAAAGCACCTTGAACGCACACCCACACCAAAGTCAAGGTAGGCAACCAGGGACCTGGGGCATTGCGCTTGCTCCCCCGGCCTTGCGTCCTGGTGCTCATCCAGGCCGCCACCGTCAGCACCAAAATCAGCACGCCAACACTGGTCGCCAAATAGCGGTGAATCATTTCAACCCAGGCCTTGCCGTGGGTCACCGGACCCGTCGGCATGGCGGTTTGCGCTGCCGCGATGTGGTCGCTGGCGCCCATCGGACTGGCATTGCCATAGCAACCCGGCCAGTCGGGGCATCCCAGGCCCGAGTCCGTCAAGCGGGTAAAAGCACCAAACAGGACCAGATCGAAAGTCAGAAACAGCGTCAAGAGAGTGAGGGCCTGCAGGCGACGCAGCGGTGTGGCGTGGCGGTTGCGCAGCCAGATCCAGCCCAGGGGCCCAAGGGCCAGCAGCAGGCCCACCAGCATCATGCGCACCAGTGGCGAAAGATCGTAGAGAGATGCCATGATCGCCGATCCTATTTGCCGGCGTCTGCCGACACGGCCCGCCCGGCCTTGTCCCACGAGGCCGAGGCGCGCAACAGCCGCTCCAGATCCCGTTTGACCTTGGCGGCACTGGAAATATCCAGGTTCGGGGGGAATCGCATCATCCAATTGCCCATAGGGTCCACCAGGTACAGATGATCGGCAAGTTGCTGGCCACTGGCAGGCACCAGCCAATCGGACAAGCCACGCAGGGGAACGCGCAGTACCGTCGCCTCTTTCAGCACGGGCAGCAATTTGTCAGGCACCGGGGTATCGTCTGAAATCAACCAGACCCAATCGACACGGTCCTTCTCCTTGCCCAGACTCTCGCGCAACTGACGCTGCAGGTAGAGGTTGCGGCTGCAACTCTCGTTGCACTCGCCGCCCGCCACGCTCAACAAAAGCCACTGGCCATGAAGCGCCTTCAGGTTGCCAGCCTGGGAACTCAGGTTCACGCCCGCCAGATCAGGCAGAGGGCGCTGCTCGCTGATCAATTCGCCAAAGTTGCGCCTCCCCTCCGGCCGCACCACGTAATAGGTGAAGTAGGACGCCACGATGGGCGCCAGACAGACCAGGAAGAGCAACAGCATTTTCCAGCGGCCACTGCCCGTGCGCCGGGCGAGATCCTGCGCAACACCTTGCGGGTTCGGCATCGAATGAACGGTTAAACCCAAAGGCTGGTCGGAAGAAGCGTCAGGCACGCCGCGGGTAGATGAATCGTCTAACAATTTGAAACCAGACATAAAGGATTGCGATCAGACCACTGAGTCCGAACCATTGGAAAGCATAACCATAATTCTTGTCGACACCCAGGTTGGCAAGCGGCCACTCACGCAGCAAACCCTCACTGGGCATGCCGATTTGCTTCACCACCACAGGAGGCAAGGACAAACCGGTTTCTGCGCGAAAATGCGCCAGGTCGAGATTTTGCCGGATCAGCCCACGTTCCGGGCCACCAAGCTCGTATAACTTGGATGGCGGCGGGGCAATGCGCCCCTGAATGTCGACCAGGGCGGTCGATGTTTCAATGGTTGGCACACTGGCGCGATCAACAAAATTCCGGGCCACCCAGCCGCGCTGGACCAGGATCACACCGCTCCCCCCCTCTAGCTGCAGGGGGGTCATCACATACAGACCCACCTTGCCGTTCATCAGACGATTGTCCAGAAAAATAGTCCACTGCGGCATCCAGTGACCGCGCAAGCTGACGCCACGGTGGAGCTCAGAGGTCGGATCAGATCGTGCGCCAAGCGCCGGGCCATCAAGCCGGGGCATGGCCGCCTTGGCGTCGATGTCCGCCTGCACAGCCTCCTTCTGGGCCGCACGCGACAATTGCCAGCACCCCAAGGCAGACGTCACAGCGATGGACAACAAAGCCGCCACCGTGATCAACCAGAACTTCCAGCGTGAAGTCACGAGATAATCCGTTCCATGAAGTATTTGGTCATTCTTGCATTTATCGCCATCATTGGCAGTTTGGGCACCGCTTTGTTTTTCATGCTGCGGCGCAATCCTGACGGGAATTCAGGAAGCAACAAAATGGCATGGGCATTGGCGATGCGGGTTGGCATCTCGATTCTTCTTTTTGCCTGTGTCCTGCTGGCCTGGAAACTGGGTTACATCCAACCAACCGGAATCGCGCCAGGACAGTGAGCATCAGATCAACCCCAGCAATCAAAAAGGCACCGCTTGCGGTGCCTTTTTTTTTGGGGGGGGGTAGTTTGACCGCTTACATCCAGTAAACCAGGATGTACAAACCGAGCCACACCACGTCCACAAAGTGCCAATACCAGGCAGCACCTTCAAAGCCGAAATGGCGCTCAGCGGTGAAATGACCCTTTTGCAGGCGCAGAGTAATAAACAGCAGCATCAACATACCCACGAACACGTGGAAACCGTGGAAGCCGGTCAGCATGAAAAAGGTCGAACCAAAAATGCCTGAAGTCAGCTTCAGGTTGTAAGCGGTGTAAGCATGGTAATACTCGTATCCCTGCACGCCCAGAAAGGTCACGCCCAACAGCACGGTCAGCCACATGAACGCAATCGTCTTGCCCCGATTGCCGCCGATCAGTGCATGGTGCGCAATGGTCAGTGTGACGCCGGATGTCAACAGCAAAGCCGTATTGATGGTGGGCAACCAGAAGGGGCCCATGGTCGTGAAGGGTTCCACGATGCCGGCAGGTGATCCGGTCACACCGGCCGCGACACTGGGCCATACCGCCTTGAAATCAGGCCAGAGCAAGGCGTTGTCCAGGCTACCGAGAGCAGGCACCGAATGGGCTCGCGCCCACCACAGGGCTGTGAAAAATGCGCCGAAGAACATCACTTCCGAAAAAATGAACCAGCTCATGCTCCAACGGTAAGAAATGTCGATCTTGTGACCGTACTGACCACTCTCGCTCTCGCCGACCGACTCGCTGAACCACTGGAACAGCACGACCAAAAACCACAACATGCCAAAGGCAAGCAGATACTTGCCCCAGTCCGAACCATTGATCCATTGCCCGGCGCCAAAAAAGACGCACAGCAGACCAAATGAGGCCAATACAGGATGCCGCGACGGATTGGGCACAAAGTAGTGCGGGGTTGTACCGTGTGTTGTTGAACTCATTTCAGCTTCATTCCTTCCAGTTCTCATCAATCTATTTCAGGTGCACAAAGGGGCCTTATTTGGCCACAACCCAGTTCACCAGCACTATCAAACCAACTACAAAAATAACGGCTCCGGCAATGCCCACTGCAATGATATGAAATGGGTTGACCCGGGCCATGTCAGCCTGGGATTCACTGCCTTTTCTGATTCCAAAAAACGACCAGCCCACCATCTGGATGCTACGCAGGAACGAAGATCCCACGTGCTCAGGACCCTTGGCGTCATCTTTATTCAAGCACCTGCTCCCGTCACACCACGCCCCTGGACATTGGCCACAGGTGCGGGCGGCGTCTTGCCACCCACTTCAAAGAATGTGTACGACAGCGTGATCGTCTTCACATCCTTGGACAACTTGGGATCGATCACAAAAACCACCGGCCAGGACTTTTTCTCGCCGGCCTCCAGCGTGTACTGGTTAAAGCAAAAACACTCCAGCTTGTTGAAGTGTGTACTCGCCTGCTGTGGCGCATAGCTCGGGATCGCCTGTGCAGACATCCGCCGGTTCTGTACGTTTTGAAACTCATACATCACCGTCGCCAGCTCGCCAGGATGAACCTGAAGCGATCGTTGGGCTGGCTTGAATTCCCAGGGTCCGCGCGAGTTGGCGTCAAACTCCACAGTGATGGTCCGACTGGTGTCAACCTGGGTATTGGCAGGCAAGGTGGCCGTGGCACCGGGGATATTGCGATCCCCCAATGCCAGCACATTGATACCCGTCATCTCGCAGATCGCCTTGTAAATCGGCACCAGTGCATACCCGAACGCGAACATCCCCGCCGCTACAACGACCAGTTTGCCCACCATTCGGATATTTTCGCGCCGCAGATCCATGCTCTACCTGCTCAGCACTGCCATTTTGACCATAAATCCAACAAAAAATACCAAAACCACCGATGCCAGGATCAGTCCGGTTTTCAGGTTGGATTTCTTTTGTTCAGGTGTCATGTTCAACAATCAGCCAATGACCTTGGTCGCGGTCGCATCCAGCTTGGGCGGTGTTTCAAAGGTATGGAACGGCGCGGGGGACGCAACTTCCCACTCCAGGCCTTCAGCACCGGCGCCATCGGCATCGTTCCAAGGACGCTGAGGAGCCTTCTCACCCTTGCCGCGCATGGCAGGCAACACAATGAACAGGAAGAAGTAGACCTGAGCAAAACCGAAGAAGAAGGCACCAACAGAGGCCACCAGGTTGAAGTCGGCGAACTGCATCGGATAGTCAGCGTAGCGACGTGGCATGCCGGCCAATCCCAGGAAATGCATGGGGAAGAAGGTGACATTGAACGCAATCATCGACCACCAGAAGTGAATCTGGCCCCGTGTCTCGCTGAACATCACACCGGTCCACTTGGGTGCCCAGTAGTAGTAGCCCGAGAACATGGCAAACAGCGAACCCGCCACCAGCACATAGTGGAAGTGCGCCACGATGTAGTAGGTATCCTGCAACTGGATGTCAATGGGAGCCATGGCAGGAATCAGGCCGGTAAATCCACCGATGGTGAACACGAAGATGAAACCCACAGCAAACAGCATGGGGGTTTCGAAGGTCATGGACCCCTGCCACATGGTGGCGATCCAGTTGAAGATCTTCACAGCCGTGGGCACGGCGATCAGCATCGTTGCATACATGAAGAACAGCTGCCCTGTCACCGGCATACCGGTGGTGAACATGTGGTGCGCCCAAACGATGAAGCTCAAAATCGCAATCGAAGATGTCGCATACACCATGGAGGCGTAGCCGAACAGCTTCTTGCGGGCAAAGGCGGGAACTACCTGGCTGATGATGCCGAAGGCCGGCAAAATCATGATGTACACCTCAGGGTGACCGAAGAACCAGAAAATGTGCTGAAACATGACCGGGTCACCGCCACCGGCCGGATTGAAGAAGCTGGTACCAAAATGACGATCTGTCAGCGTCATGGTGATAGCGCCAGCCAAGACGGGCATCACGGCGATCAGCAGGTAAGCGGTAATGAGCCAAGTCCAGCAGAACATGGGCATTTTCATCAGCGTCATGCCAGGTGCGCGCATGTTCAGAATCGTCACGATGATGTTGATCGAGCCCATGATGGAACTTGCACCCATGATGTGCAGCGCAAAAATACCGGCGTCCATGCTGGGACCCATCTGCAGGGTCAATGGTGCATAAAAGGTCCAGCCAGCTGCGGGGGCACCGCCTGGCATGAAGAAAGAACCCGCCACCATCAAACCGGCAGGAATCAGCAGCCAGAAGCTGAAGTTGTTCATGCGGGCAAAGGCCATGTCGGCAGCGCCGATTTGCAAGGGGATCATCCAGTTCGCAAAACCGACGAAGGCCGGCATGATGGCGCCGAACACCATGATCACGCCATGCATGGTCGTGAGCTGGTTGAACAGCTCAGGATTGACGATCTGCAGGCCCGGCTGAAACAGCTCGGCACGAATAATCAGGGCCAGCACACCGCCCAGCATCAACATCGTGAAGGCAAACAACAAATACAAGGTACCAATGTCCTTGTGATTGGTTGCAAACACCCAACGGCGCCAACCTGTGGGCGCATGATGATCGTGGTGATCGTCGTGGGCATGATCGTGATGGTCTAGAACGGCACTCATCCGGATTTCCTTCTCAATACTTGTATTCGGGGTAGCGACGCTTATTTGCGCGCTGCAGTAATGTCAGCCGGCTGAACCAATTGACCGGTCTTGTTGGACCAGCTGTTCTTGGTATACGTGATCACAGCGGCGATTTCAGTGTCGCTGAGCTGCTTCCAGGCGGGCATGGCACCATTGTTCTGACCGTTCAGCAGCACCGCGATCTGTTTGCCTTTGTCAGCATCCAGAACAACAGCGGCACCGTCCAGCGGCTTGATCGGGCCAGCGCCCTTGCCGCTGGCCTGGTGGCAAGCGGCGCAGTTGGCAGCGTAGACTTTCTCACCACGCTTGATGATGTCCTCTGCCGTCCAGACCTTGGTTGGATCATCCGCCTTGGCAGCCAGCTTCTTCTTTTCACCAGCAACCCACTGAGAGTAGTCCTCAGCGGAAACCACCTTCACGTGGATCGGCATGTAAGCATGCTCTTTGCCGCACAACTCGGCACATTGACCATAGTAATCGCCGATTTTTTCAGCGCGGAACCAGGTGTCACGCACAAAACCGGGAATCGCATCCTGTTTGACGCCAAAGGAAGGCACCATCCAGGCATGAATCACGTCCGTAGCGGTTGTGATGATGCGGACTTTCTTGTTCACGGGAACTACCAAAGCGTTATCCACCTTGAGCAGGTAGTCCTTGACGTCCTCTCCCTTTTTGGGACCGCCGTTGTCGGACATGGCCCGTTGGGTGCTATCCAGGGAAGCAATGAAGCCAATGCCTTCGCCTTCGCCCTTGATGTAGTCGTAACCCCACTTCCACTGCATGCCGGTCGCCTTGATGGTGAGGTCCGCATTGGTGGTGTCCTTCATTGCAACAACAACCTTGGTCGCTGGCAACGCCATCAGAATCACGATGATGAAGGGGACGATGGTCCAGATGATTTCCACCAGCACCGACTCATGGAAGTTAGCTGCCTTGTGGCCAGCCGACTTGCGGTGTTTCCAGATGGAATAGAACATCACGGCGAAAACCGCCACGAAGATCACCGAGCAAAGAATCAGCATCATCCAGTGAAGCCAGGCCTGCTCTTCGGCGATCTTGGTGACCGGTGGGTGCAGATTCAGCTGGTTGACGGCTGGTCCACCGGGTAGATCACTGACTGCGTGCGCCGCTGTAAAAGCGACGCTGCCAGCCCAAGCGCTTGCTGCCAGCAGCGAGGCCGCCAATTTGTTGAGAATGCTCTTCATCATGTTCACTTCTTCATTGCCTCAAATTAACCCAATTTGACCCGACAACCGGGCGTGCGCTCACGCACCCCGCAGTGCCATCCGAATTTCTATTGCCAGTACAGGGCGCCCATTCCGGTTTGGCCAAATGACCCGCGATGACTGGACACGCAAGCGCCCACACCTCAACCAACAACCGTTCACCTAAACTGTAGCCGGGGATTGTAGCCCACGCTCTGCGGTGGTTCTGGCGTTGTCAAGCCCTTTTCTCAAGGATTGGGGCGATAGGTTTTGCGCTGATTCAAGGTTTGGCGCATTTCTTCCAATGAAAGAACCATTTCGGGGCGCATGCTGAGACGGGGCGAAGGCTTGAAAGCATGCCCATAAATGACCTCGAAGGTCACCTGTAACGGCGCACTTTGCAGCGACTGGTGCAATTGATCACGCCAGAGCCGTCCTCGAAGGGCGGGAAAACGCTGGGTATGCAGGTTACGCCCCAAGCCACGCAACTCTTCCAGCAGGCGCTGCGGCGTGTCAAAGGTCAAGGTGATGCGCTCCATGTCCATCACCGGCTCCGCAAAGCCGGCGGCAACCAGCATGTCTCCCCAGTCGTGCATGTCAGTGAATTCATGAGAAGGTGACGGCCAGCCCAGGCCCTGGTAAATCCCGCGCAGCTCTTTCAAGGTATCCGGACCCAGGCAGGAAAACATGACAAATCCATCCACCGCCAATGAGCGATGCCACTGTGCCAACACCTCTTGAGGATCGGCTGCCATGTGCAAGGCCATGTTGGCCCACAGCATTTGAACCGCGCCGGCAGGCGGAAGCTCGAATCGCGGTAGTCGATCTACCCAGCGGGACTTATGCCACCAGGGCTTGCGCATCTGCTGCGCAACGGATTGCATCCTGGCCTCGTTCACCTCGGCCACAAAGCAGTCTGCCTCCGGGTACCGTCGGGCCAGCAAGGCATGCGCCTGCAGTCCTCCGCGCGAGGGTTCCCAGTGCGCCCAGCTTTTTGGCTTGAGCTTGATCCACTCCAGTCGCTCTTCCATGCGACGCGCCACTTCCTCATGCAGCCACGGTGAGGCCGGCGCAGACAGATGGTGCCAGCGGCTGGCGGCGGATGGGTCGATGGTTGGGGGACGCTGGGTTGGCATGGCGAGCAGGATTGGTCGGCAGAGTATATTGACTCCATGTTTGCCGGATGGATCAAAGGGATGTTGGATGCGCTGCCCAGCCAGTGCCTGGTATGCCATCGCTGGCCGGCACAACCGTTCTGCGAGGCCTGTGTGAGTCGCTTCGCCCAGCCCCAAGCCCGCTGCCAGACCTGTGCGCTGCCACTGCCTGCGGCCGTCAAACAGTGCGGCGCCTGCGTCAAGAATCCGCTCGCGCTGGACGCCTGCCTGACTGCGGTGTCGTACGACTACCCCTGGGCCGACCTGATCATTGATTACAAGTTCCACCAGCACCCCGGACATGCCAATGCCTTCGCCTTGTTGCTGCGAAGTAGCCCATGGGTGGAACCTGCGCTGGACGCCGCCGATCTGGTTCTGCCCATCCCCCTGTCAAAGACCCGGTTGCGCACCCGTGGCTTCAACCAGGCGCTGTTGCTGGCCAGGCAACTCGCACCCGGCAAGACCGCCCCAAACCTGTTGCTGCGCATCAAGGACACGCCGCCGCAGAGTGCACTCAATAGGGCAGACCGGCTGACCAGTGTCAAGGATGCGTTTGCGCTGGACCCGCTGCGTCATGGACGGGTCAAGGGCTCCCGGGTGGTTCTGGTGGACGATGTGATGACCAGCGGCGCCTCCCTTTTTGCAGCCGCGGGGGTACTGCGGGCGGCCGGCGCGGCGCATATCACCGGTGTCGTGATTGCTCGTACGGACTTCGAAAGTTAGGCGCGGCACCAAACTGGGACAATAGCACCCCATGTTTCATATCGTCCTCGTCGAACCGGAAATTCCGCCCAACACCGGCAACGTCATTCGTCTCTCGGCCAATACCGGCTGCACACTTCACTTGATTGAGCCGCTGGGTTTTTCAATGGACGACAAGCACATGCGCCGTGCGGGACTGGATTACCACGAGTACGCCGAACTCAAACGCCATGCCAGCTGGCAGGTGTTTCTCGATACTGAACAACCGGTACGTGATCGCATGTTTGCCCTGACCACCCGCGCCACCCGAGGGGTGCATGAAGTGCAGTTTGCACCAGGGGACTGGCTGGTTTTTGGCTCTGAAACAAGGGGGCTTTCCGAGGCGGTTCGCCAATCGTTTGCACCCGCACAGGGCATCAAACTGCCGATGATTGCAGGACAACGCAGCCTCAATCTGTCCAACGCCGTGGCGGTGACAGTTTTTGAAGCATGGCGACAAAACGGCTTTGGATCGGCACTGCGCTGCAGGGACCCGGCCGACGCGTCCTAGGCCGTCAGATGCTCGCTGGCAAACGCAAGAAAAGCGCGGGTGCGAGCCGGTATCAGCTTGCGCGAAGGCACGGCGCCATAGACCGTCAATCGGCCAAAAATCCAGTCTGGCAATAGATGCACCAATTCCCCGCTCGCCAGGTAACGCGACACCAGCATCCGCGACAGGATCGAGATGCCAACACCATCGAGCGTCGCACGACACAAAACATCGAAACTAATGGATTGCAAAACCTCCCGCATTTCCACCTCAACCGACGCACCATCCCCCTGCAGGGGGCGCAAGCCAAGACGCCGGCTGCTGGTGCCCCCAACTTGCTGGCGTGGGTACTTCAGATACTCCCGCTGCGCCAGATCCTGAGGAACAAGCGGCGTTCCAGTGCGCTGCAGGTATTTCGGCGAGGCACACACAATCCATTCGCTGGTGGCCAAGGGCCGTGCCACGACGTTGGCATCGTAGCCCTCGTCCACCACCATGAAAGTGACGTCAAACTCGTCCACCCGGGATTGAGGAAAGGGATCGATCGCAATCTCCAGCGCCACCTTGGGGTAGCGCTCATGCCATGCCGCGATGCGGGGCGCCAGGTAATAACTGGCCAACACCGGCGAGGTCAGCACATGAACCGTACCCTGGATCTCCTGATTGCTGGAGACCACCGCCGCCTCGGCATCGTCGATTTCGCTCAGGATGCCTCGCACCCGCACCAGATAGGTCTCCCCCGCATCCGTCAGGGCCAGTTTGCGGGTTGTGCGATTCATGAGGCGCGCACCGAGATGCTGCTCCAGATCACCAAACAAGCGGGTCACGCCAGCCGGTGACATGTCCATCGCCCGGGCAGCAGCGGCAAAGCCACCTTCGTCGACCACCCGCTGGAACACCCGCATTGATAAAAGTCGATCCATATTCGCAAGAATTTACATTGGTATTTTTAATTATTGCATTTTTAGCAATGGTAAATTACTGACCGTATGGTTTTTAAAAGTGAGGAACAGGCCTAAAGTTCATCCCATCGATGAGCCGAAACCAAATAGACGACTCACCGAGGCCAGACAGATCGGAAAAAAATGATTTCCGCCCTGCCTGGAATGTCTATCAACTTTTGAAGGAAACCATCATGAAAACCAAATTTGTCGCATCCGCATTGATCCTCGCCACCGGTCTGATCGCAGGCACCAGCTTCGCCGCAATCTCTCCAAACGCCGATGCACAGGTCATTGACTACGCTGCAATGGCCAGCACAACCACCCGCGAGGCCGTGAAGGCCAACTACCTGGCAGCCAAAAATGCAGGCGCCTTGCCCCAGAACAGCGATGCACAGGTTACTGACTTCTCGGCCATTCCAAGCACGACAACCCGCGAAGCGGTGCGAAACGAGTTCCTGATCGCCAAGAAGAATGGCACCCTGCCCATGCAAAGCGCGACAGCGGCGGTTGCATTCATGTCTGGACGCAGTGTGTAAGCCAAGCCTTTGCGCTTGTCTGAAAACCCGCCGCCATGGCGGGTTTTTTTATGGGCGTCAGAAACAACTGGTGATCAAGGGTAGCGCCGTGACAGGGACTCTGCCACGCACACCGGTTTGGCGGAACCTTCGCGTTCAACGGCAACTTCCCATGTCATCTGGGCACCGTTGTTGTCGATCGGCTCGCTCTTGAGCAGCTTCATGCGGGCGCGCAGACGGCTGCCCACAGGCACTGGCGAGGTGAAACGCACCTTGTTCAGGCCGTAATTCACGCCCATGCGGGTTTCCACGATCTCCATCGAAGACTCGAAAAACCTTGGAATCAGCGACAGCGTCAAAAACCCGTGCGCAATGGGCCCGCCAAACGGACCGGCTTTGGCTTTCTCGACGTCTACATGGATCCACTGGTGGTCGCCGGTGGCCTGCGCAAACTGGTTGACCTGTTCCTGGGTGATGGTGAGCCAGTCGCTGACGGCGACTTCCTGACCGACAAGAGCGGCCACTTCGGAGATGGTTTGGAATGTTTTCATGGCACGACTGTAGCAACTTGGCAAAGGCTCACTTGTCAGCTGAGCGACAAATCGGCCCGCTCAGGCATCCAGCCACTGGCAAATGGCTTGCCATTGGGTCAAATCCTTCTCCACCCGGCCCGGGGCGACGTCAAACAGGGTCAGGCCGCGCGCTGCCAAATGAATGTAGTTCTGCGTATCACGCAGATAGCCCAAAACCGGCAAGCCCAGCGTGTCCACAAATTCGTGGAGCTTGTCGGCAGCGATGGTGCGGCCGTCCACCCGCATGCCCACCAGGCCAATCTGCAATTTGTCACGGTGCTTGTTCTTCAGCAGCTCATCCAGAAACGCCCGCGTCGCAAAAATATCAAAAATACTGGGCTGCAGGGGCACGATCACCTTGTCAGCCATCTTGATCACGTCATTCAAGCGTCGCCCGCGCAGGCCGGCGGGCGTGTCCAGCACCACATGGGTAGTGCCTTTGGGCGGCTTGGCAATCTGGTCAGCGTCCACATCCCATGAACTGATGGCACGAGCCACTGACGGGCGCAGCCCCAGCCACAGGCGCGAAGACTGCTGGCTATCCGCATCACCGAGCATCACGGCATGGCCTTGTCGAGCGTAATAACCCGCAATATTGGTGGACAGGGTGGACTTGCCCACACCGCCTTTTGGATTCGCAACGACGACCACTGGCATCACGCACTCCTCGGAAATGAGATTTGTGCGCTATGGTAACGGCATGGACCCACAAAGCCAAACCCTGCCCCCACCCGCCGCCAACCCTGCGGCACAGGACATTTACCTCCTGGCAGCTCACCCCAACTGGCGCGAATCCCGGGTGAACCGGCAGTTGCTGGCCAGCGCGCGCAGTGTTTCGCGGGTCGATATTTGCGACCTGTACGGCCGCTACCCGGACTATTGCATTGACGTGACCCGCGAACGGACCCGGGTGGAGGCGGCACAGCTGATTGTGTTGATGCACCCCATTCACTGGTATTCGATGCCCGCCCTGCAAAAGCTCTGGCTCGACGAGGTGCTTGGCTACGGCTGGGCTTATGGCATGGGCGGACATGCACTGCAGGGCAAAGACCTGTGGCTGGTGGGCACCACCGGAGGTCCGGAGAATTCCTACCATCCGCAAGGCTATAACCGCTATTTATTCGACGCGTTTTTGCCACCCTACGAGCAGACCGCAGCCCTGTGCGGCATGCGCTTCTTGCCACCCTTGATGCTGCATGGCGCCCGCACGGCCCCCGAGGCCGAGCTCACCCGGCATCGGGAGGTATTTCAGCAGCGCCTGCAAAGCTATCCGCACTGGCCCGAGCTTGAAGACCTCGACAGCTGCCCAGCCTGCGAAGTGCCGGCAGTGGATCGCCCTGAAACCGACTAGGGACTGACCAAGGACCAACATGGAACACGCCCCCACCTGGCTGGTCAACAGCTTCATCTACCTCAGCGCCGCCGTGATTGCCGTACCCTTGAGCAAGGCCCTGGGTCTGGGCTCGATCATTGGCTACCTGGCGGCCGGCATTGTGATTGGCCCCTGGGGGCTGGGCCTGGTCACCAATGTGGAAGATATTCTGCATTTTGCGGAATTTGGCGTGGTCCTGATGCTGTTCCTGGTCGGGCTGGAACTGGAGCCCAGGCGTCTGTGGAGCCTGCGCCGGCCGATCTTTGGCTGGGGTAGCGCGCAGGTGCTGGGCTGCGCCCTGCTCCTGAGCCTCGTGGCCCTGGCGTTTGGCGTAAGCTGGCGGGTAGCCCTGGTGGCGGGCTTGGGGCTGGCGCTGTCCAGCACAGCAATTGCGCTGCAAGTGATGGGCGAGCGTAACCTGATGCCCACCGGAAGCGGACAAGCCTCGTTTTCGATCCTGCTGTTCCAGGACGTGGCCGCCATCCCGATCCTGGCACTGCTACCGCTTCTGGGCGGAATTGCGGGACAAAGTGAAGCCTTGGCCCCTGCCAATCATGCGCTTGAAGCTATAAAAATAATAGCAGTCATTGCCAGCATCATTCTGGGTGGGCGTTTGCTCATGCGCCCCTTGTTTCGCTGGATTGCGCGCTCCAAGACACCCGAAATCTTCACGGCGGCTTCCCTGCTGCTGGTGGTGGGCATTGCCGGCTTGATGCAACTGGTCGGCCTGTCCATGGCGCTGGGAGCCTTTCTGGCCGGCGTGCTGCTGGCCGAAAGCGAATACCGGCGCGAACTGGAAACCAATATCGAGCCCTTCAAGGGTTTGCTGCTGGGCCTGTTTTTCATCGCTGTCGGCATGAGCATTGACTTTGGCGTGCTGCGCCAGTCGCCAGGCCTGATGGCCTTGATTGTGGTCGGCTTTCTCGGCGTCAAGGGCGTCACCATCTACCTGCTGGCCCGGCTGATGAAGCTGCCGTTTCAGGAGCGGCCCGTCTTCACCCTGCTGCTGGCCCAGGGCGGAGAATTCGCGTTTGTCGTGTTTCAGGCGGCCTCGGGGGCCAAGGTGTTTCCAGCCGAAACCGCCTCACTGCTGATTGGCGCTGTGGCGGTATCCATGCTGGTGAGCCCCTTGCTGCTGGTGGCGATAGACAAGCTGCTGCTGCCGCGTTATGCCAACTGTGGCGTGACACCCATGGCGGAAATTTCCGAGCAACAGGACGCGCCAATTGTGATTGCCGGCTACGGCCGCTACGGGCAGATCATCGCGCGCCTGCTGCTGGCGCAAGACATTCCCTGCACGGTACTGGACCACGATGCCGACATGATTGAAGTCGCCCGCAACTTCGGCTACCGGGTGTTCTACGGCGATGCATCGCGTCTCGACTTGCTGCGCACAGCCGGAGCCGCCCACGCCAGGATTTTGGTGGTGGCCGTGGACGGCGTCGAACAATCGCTGGACATCGTGGACCTGGCCCAGGAGCATTTTCCCCAATTGCAAATCGTGGCACGTGCCCGCGACGTGACCCATTGGAACAAACTCCGCGAGCGGGGCGTGATGCATGTGGAGCGTGAGATGTTCGAGTCCAGCCTGCGCAGTGCGCGCAGTGTGCTGGAACTGCTGGGACACGAGCCCCACGCTGCACGCCAGACCACCATGCGCTTTCGCCAGCACAACCTGGAACTGTTTGAGAAGCTGCATCCGCACTACAAGGACCAGGCCAAACTGATTGCCGTGGTCAAACAGGGCCGCCAACAGCTGGAAGAACAAATGGCGCAAGAGCGGGCGCAACGAGCGCAGCGGCGGCCGCAGGACTGGGATAAGTAAGTCCGTATCTATAAGTAAACCAAGCTATAACCCTTGATTTCAATCATCAAACAGCTACTATTTATATAGCAATCAGCGCACGGCATCCCACACCAGCTTGATCCCGGTGAGAAACATGCCCAGGTACACCAACCGGTAAAAAAGTACCTGATTGATACGCCGGGCCATGCGCACCCCTACCAGCACGCCGATCGGCGCAATCGGCAGCAGCACCAGCGAGGTCGCCATATTGCGCATGTCCAGCAAGCCCAGCCAGGCATAGGGAATCCACTTGGACAGGTTGATGACAAAGAAGAAAAACGCCATGGTGGCGGTGAACTTCACCGGGGACAGGCGCAGGGGGATTATGTAGGCGTTGATTGGTGGCCCCCCTGCATGAGCGATGAAGCTGGTGAAGCCCGAGGTGGCGGTCAGGATGGCGCCCAGCCATTTGGGAGGTGGGGCACTGTCAGCCTTGGGCGGAAACAACAGGCGCTGCGCCAGAAACACCAGGGTGAAAACGCCCACAATGCCGGCCACGGTATGAGGGTCCAGCAGCTTGAAAAGCAGCGCCCCGATCACAATGCCCACCAGCCCGAAGGGAATCAGGAATTTCAGCAGTTTCAGGTCGAAGTCCTTGCGAAACGCCGCCATACCCAGAATATCCATCACCAGCAATACCGGCATCAGAATCGCAGCCGCCTGCGGCACGCTGACCGCCAGCGCCATCATCGGCACCGCCAGCGAACCAAAACCGGCGCCAAAGCCGCTCTTGCTGACACCCAGCAAGAGCACGGCAGGAATGGTGACGGCGTAAAAGTAAGGGTCAGTGATGAGCGGAAAGCTCACACACGTTCCAGGATCAGCGCAATACCCTGCCCCACGCCAATGCACATGGTGCAAAGCGCATAACGGCCACCGGTGGCGTGCAGGCGGTTGACGGCCGTGGTGGCCAGCCGCGCGCCCGAGGCGCCCAGTGGGTGGCCCAGGGCAATCGCACCACCCCAGGCATTGACGCGCTCGTCGTCGTCCTGCAAGCCCAGCATGCGCAACACGGCCAGACCCTGGGCGGCAAACGCTTCGTTGAGCTCAATCACATCCATCTGCGCAATCGTGAGGCCGGTGAGTGCAAGTACCTTTTGCGTGGCGGGCGCCGGGCCAATGCCCATGATGCGTGGCGCTACGCCGGCGGTGGCCATGCCGACCACGCGGGCGCGCGGCGTCAAGCCATTTTTGGCAGCACTGGCTTCGTCGGCCAGCAAGAGGGCACAGGCGCCATCGTTCACGCCGCTGGCATTGCCGGCGGTCACCGTGCCGTCGGGACGTACCACGCCCTTGAGCTTGGCCAGCGCTTCCAGGCTGGTTTCGCGCGGGTGCTCGTCCTTGTCGACGATGATGGGGTCGCCTTTTTTCTGGGCAATCGTCACGGCCGTAATTTCACGCGCCAGATGTCCGGCTTTTTGCGCGGCCACGGCCTTCATCTGGCTGGCCAGCGCCATCCGGTCCTGGGCGTCGCGCTCGATTTTGAATTCGGTGGCGACGTTTTCGGCGGTTTCGGGCATGGCATCGACGCCATATTTTTCTTTCATCAATTTATTGATGAAACGCCAGCCAATGGTGGTGTCATAGACCGCATTGACGCGGCTGAAGGCGCTCTCGGCCTTCGGGCTGACGAAAGGCGCGCGGCTCATGCTTTCCACGCCGCCGGCAATCATCAAGCTCGCTTCACCGGCCTTGATGGCGCGGGCGGCCGTGCCCACGGCGTCCAGACCCGAACCGCACAGACGGTTGATGGTGGCGCCCGGGACATCCATCGGCAGGCCCGCCAGCAGCGAGGCCATGTGAGCCACATTGCGGTTGTCTTCACCGGCCTGGTTCGCACAGCCATAGATCACGTCGGTGACGGCCTGCCAATCCACGTTGGGGTTGCGTGCCATCAGGGCCTTGAGCGGGATCGCGCCCAGGTCATCCGTGCGCACGCTGCTCAATGCGCCGCCGTAGCGGCCGAAGGGGGTGCGAATGGCATCGCAGATGAAGGCTTGGGTCATGGCATTCGTCCTGAGTAAAAATGGGTATTTTCGCTTGATGCAGGAGCGGCGGCGTGAAGCGTCGGCGACAGGGGGCGACAATAGGCAGCATCATGTTTTCCCCTTCCCAAGCCGATGTTCGCCGATTTTTCTGCTCAATTCATGCCAAGGCCCTTGCCGGTCAACCGCTTGATGCTATTGAAACAATAGCAAGCTTATGGATTGACGAGCATCCTGAATACCACGCGGCCCTGGCAGATGTCGACGCCGCCCTCGCAACCATGCACCTGGCAGACGAAGGCAAAACCAATCCGTTCCTGCATTTGTCGATGCACTTGTCGATCAGCGAGCAGTGCAGCATCGACCAGCCACGGGGTATCCGGCAAGCGGTGGAGCTGTTGACGCACCGGCGAAATTCGCTGCATCTCGCGCACCACGAGGCCATGGACTGCCTGGGCCAGATGATCTGGGAAAGCCAGCGTGCCGGGCGTCCACCCGACGGCGACGCCTATATCGCTTGCGTGCAGCGCCATGCAACCCAGGATTGAGCGCTGAGGCCCTGCCGCCGTCCATCAGGTAACAAAGTCGGGGAAATACCGGGTTATTCCTCCTTTATTTTTCGGGTTGGCTGCATGCGTCCCGATCCATACTTTCGGCAACCACCTGCCCAAAGGGGATTGCCATGCAAACCAGCCTCGCCAACATCCTGATTTTCCCATCGCCCAACGCCAACGCCCACGCTCAGGCGAACGCCGGCAAATCCGCTGCGCTTGCGCTTGCACCAGTCAAAGCAGAAGTCAAAGTCAAGGCCCCGGTCGAAGTCGAAGCACCGAAAACCAGCGGTGTCATCTACACGCCCTCCAGCCCGGCCGTGACCGATGCCAGCTTGACCGATCTCGCCAATATGTCGCTGGAAAAGCAGCTGGCCTACGGACGGGACAGGGGCGTTTTCACCAAAATCGCGCTCAACAAGGATGGTGTCCTGATCGCCAAACCGGATCCAGCACCACACGCCAACGCACCCGAATTTGTGGCATCCGCAGTCACCACCATGAGAGATTTTGAAGAGGGTATTGCGCTCTTGAAGGGCAATCCGACGGACAAGGGCGCCAAAGTCGCCGAAGCGTTCTCGGAAAAATTCAAACACCTGCAGCAGGCCGCCGCCCGACTCAACGTCTTTGCCTGAGCAGCAAAAACCGCCCCACAAAAAATAAAAAAGCCGCTCAATGAGCGGCTTTTTCGATTCAGGCAGGATCCGATCAACGGAACTTGGCTTGCGGCACCGTCTTGAGTTCACCCGGCAATGAGCCCACGTAGCCGGCGAGTTCCTTCAGTTCCGCATTGGAAAACTGTTTGGCAATGCCACCCATCACGCCATTGCTGCGACCCCAGGTTGCTTTGCCTTCGTCTTTGTAGGACTTGAGCGCAACAAACAGGTAATCACTGTGCTGGCCCGCAATCTTGGGGTAGCTGGGGTCAATCGGCTTGCTGAAATTGTCGCCATGGCAGGCGACGCAAGTGCCTTTGCTGAGCAAGGCAGCGACCTTGGGGCTGGCTTCAGCAGCCTTGCCCGCAGCGGCAGCGCCTTCAACCTTGCCATGGTTTTCGTAATAGGCACCCAGGTCAGCCATATCCTGATCGCTCAGGTTATCGGCAATACCGCGCATGGTGGGATGTTTGCGATCGCCCTTCTTGTAAGCTGCGAGCGCCGCCACAATGTACTTGGCACCCTGACCTGAAATCATGGGAACCTTGTGGACTTCAGGAAAGCTGGCCTGGTAGCCTTTGATACCGTGGCAACCAATGCACATGGCGACTTTTTTCTCACCGGCTTTGGCGTCACCCTTGACCTCCTGGGCATTGGCGGAGAAGGCGGTCGCACAAGCGACAACCAGGATAGACAGCGATGACAGGAATTTGTTCATTTTGAGAGGACAATCAACCAGTGTTTGAGATAAATCAACGACGCATTATATCGGTCACCAATCCTACCTCCAACCGCTGTTTCCCCTTACCGAGCCAGAACCATGAAATTCCAAGGAACAAAGAACTACGTCGCCACCCAGGATTTGATGTTGTCCGTGAACGCGGCCATCACTCTCAAGCGTCCACTGCTGGTCAAGGGCGAGCCCGGCACCGGCAAGACCATGCTGGCCGAGGAAGTGGCGCAGGCGCTAGGCATGCCCCTGCTGCAATGGCATATCAAGTCCACCACCAAGGCCCAGCAAGGGCTGTATGAATACGATGCGGTCAGCCGCCTGCGCGACTCGCAACTGGCCGATGTGGATGGTGGCCAGCGCGTCAAGGACATCAACAACTACATTGTCAAGGGCGTGTTGTGGCAAGCCTTCACGGCTGAGGAGCCCGTGGCACTGTTGATCGACGAAATCGACAAGGCCGACATCGAGTTCCCCAATGACTTGCTGCGCGAGATCGACCGCATGGAGTTTTATTGCTATGAAACCCGCCAGCTGATCAAGGCCAAAAACCGCCCCCTCGTGTTCATCACCTCGAACAACGAAAAAGAACTGCCTGACGCCTTTTTGCGCCGCTGCTTCTTCCACTACATCAAGTTCCCGGACGCCGTCACCATGCAAAGCATTGTGGATGTGCACTTCCCTGGCCTCAAGAAAGAGTTGCTGTCAGCAGCCATGAAGACTTTCTACGATGTACGCAACCTGCCGGGTCTGAAAAAGAAACCCTCCACCAGCGAACTGCTGGATTGGCTCAAGCTGCTGGTGGCAGAAGACATTCCGCTGGAAGCACTGCAAAGCAAGGAAGACAAGGTGGCTGTACCCCCCCTGGTGGGCGCCTTGCTCAAGAACGAGCAGGATGTGACCCTGTTTGAAAAGCTGGTGTTCATGCAACGCCACAACCGCTGAGCCCAACGGAATATCAGACCATGGACAAATCGCTGTTGATCGAAGGCTTGTCAGATGCGGTCGGCTTTGTCGGCGGCGCCTTGCTGGGGTTCTGGATTGGCCGCTTTTTTGGCCTGGACATCTTCAGCCAGGGTTACGGCAATGCCAACATCGTGGGCATCGTACTGGTGGGCGCGGGTGGCGGCATAGGGCTGCAGTTGGCTCGACGCTGGCGCAAGCACAGCAGCAAGTCCAGCACCGACAAGAAGTAAGCATGGCCTACGTTGCCCCCATCACCTTGGCCGCCAGCGGCATTGAGCTGGTGCCGCTGGCCTTGAACCATGAAGTCGGCCTGCGCGCTGCCGCCGCGGATGGCGAGTTGTGGAAGCTGCGCGTTACCAGCGTACCCGAGCCTGACCAAACCCATCAGTACATCGCCGATGCCCTGGCCATGCGCGAAGCGGGCAACCGATTCGCCTTTGCGGTGCTCGACCAGGCCTCCGGCGCGGTACTGGGCAGCACCAGTTACCACGACATCCTGCCTGCCGTAAAACGTGTGGAGATCGGTTACACCTGGTACGCCAAACGCTGCCAGCGCACGCACGTCAACACCACCGCCAAGCTGCTGTTGTTGACGCATGCATTCGAGACCCTGGGCTGCCATGTGGTGGGCTGGCGTACCGACAACTTCAACTTTGCGTCACAGGCTGCCATTGAACGGCTGGGCGCCAAAAAAGACGGCGTGATACGTGGCCACGCCTTGCGACGCGATGGCACGATTCGCGATACCGTGATGTACAGCATGCGCAGCGGGGAATGGCCCGAAGCCAAGGCCCAGTTGCTGTACCTTCTGAACAAGCCCCGTAGCTAGGACAAACATCATGTTGATCGATTTTTTCTACACACTGCGCTCGGCCAAACTGCCCGTTTCGGTCAAGGAATACCTGACCCTGATGGAAGCCCTCAAAGAAGGCGTGGTTGGCCCCAACACGCCAGAGCCGGACAATGACACCGAGCCCACTGGCTACAAGATTGACGACTTTTACTACCTGAGCCGCACCACGCTGGTGAAGGACGAGAAGCACTACGACAAGTTCGACCGCGCCTTTGCCGCCTATTTCAAAGGCGTAGAGACGATTGCCGACTTCACCAAGGATATTCCGCTGGAGTGGCTGCGCAAGAACCTGGAACTCGAATTGAGCCCGGAAGAACGCGCCAAGATAGAGAAGATGGGCTGGGACGAGCTCATGGAAACGTTGAAAAAGCGTTTTGAAGAACAAAAGGAACGACACGAAGGCGGCAGCAAATGGATTGGCACCGGCGGCACCTCTCCCTTTGGCGCCTACGGCCAGAACCCGCAGGGTGTGCGCATCGGGCAGGACAAGAGCCGCAACAAGAGCGCGGTCAAGGTCTGGGACCAGCGCGCCTACAAGGACTACGACGATACCCAGGAACTGGGCACGCGCAACATCAAGGTGGCACTGCGCCGCCTGCGCAAATTCGCCCGCGAAGGCCATGAGGAAGAGCTGGACCTGGACGACACCATCAAGTCCACCGCCGCCAATGCGGGCTACCTGGATATCAAAATGGTGCCCGAGCGCCACAACAACGTGAAAGTGCTGCTGCTGATGGACGTCGGCGGCACCATGGACGAGCACATTGCGCGGGTCGAGGAACTGTTCTCGGCCACCAAGACCGAGTTCAAACACCTGGAGTTCTATTATTTCCACAACTGTGTCTATGACTACATGTGGAAGAACAACCGTCGCCGTTTCAGCGAAAAATTTGCCACCTGGGACATCATCCGCAAATACAACAAGGACTACAAACTGCTGTTCATTGGCGATGCCACCATGAGCCCGTATGAAATCCTGCAACCCGGCGGCAGTGTGGAGTACAACAATGAAGAGGCCGGCGTGGAGTGGCTGCAGCGTCTGACCAGCGCATTCCCCAAGTTTGCCTGGATCAACCCCGAGCCTCAGGGTGTGTGGCAGTACCGCCAAAGCATCAGTGTGGTGCAGCAGATCATGAACCAGCGCATGTTTCCGCTCACCATCAAGGGGCTGGAAGAAGCCATGCGGCTTCTGACCAAATAGAATACAGCTCCTTGCCGCCGTAGTTCAATGGATAGAACGAGCGCCTCCTAAGCGCTAGATATGGGTTCGATTCCCGTCGGGGGCGCCAGTTCGGTGCGGGTCGAGCCATGAATGTGCCATACCGCAAGAAACATGGCAGCAATCATTGGCCCCAGGACAAAGCCATTGATGCCGAATACCACCATGCCACCCAGCGTTGTAAGCATCACCAGATAGTCCGGCATGCGCGTGTCCTTACCCACAAGCAGCGGACGCAGCAGGTTGTCAATCAAACCGATCACCAGCAATCCGAAGGCGGTCAGGGCCACGCCCTTCCAGACAACGCCCGTCACAAAGAAATAAATTGCCACCGGCAACCAAATCAGCCCGGCGCCCACCGCTGGCACCAGCGAGCAGAACGCCATGAACACCGCCCATAGCAAGGCCCCGCTGATACCGAGAAACCAGAACGCGAGACCTCCCAGCGCACCCTGAACCGCCGCCACCAACAGATTGCCCTTGACCGTCGCGCGGATCACCGTGGCAAATTTCCCAAACAACTCCAGCTTGTGGGCTGGGGCCAAAGGGATCATGCGACGAATGGCATGCGCCATGAAATCGCCGTCCCGGATCAGGAAAAACGCAAGGTACAAAGTAACGAACAGGCTGGCAATGAATTCGAAGGCATTCTGGCCAATGCTGAGCGCCTTGGTCGCGATGAACTGACTACCCTGCGTCAGCGCAGTACCCAATCGATACTGCAGAACATCAAAGTTACCCAGACCAAAGCGGGCAAGCAGCGCGCTGATCCAGTCGGGTAACGCGTTGAAGATGCCCCGGAAATAGACGCTCGGGTTCAACTCTCCCGATTGCAGTTGGGCATAGATGACGGTCACCTCGCGTGCCAGCGCTGCGGTAAGCAGTACAAACGGAAGAATGACAACCGTCACAACGATCAAAAGCGTCAACAGCGCAGCCAGCGTGCGCCGATGTGAAAGTGCCACCAACAAACGACGGTGCAAGGGCTTGAACATCAATGCAATGATCGCGCCCCACATGATCGTCTCGTAGAACGGGAGAAGAATCCATCCGAGGGCGATAGAAACCACAATCAGCAGTACCTGGAGCGTGCGACTCTCCGCGCGGGTTGTCAGGTTTGTGTACGTCTTCATTTCGAGTTCTCCACCCCTGTATTGCCACTGCATTAGCCGTGACGTGACAACTGTCCGCTGCAGACAGATTTGATTGCAGTTTAGCGTTCCTGACCGACTCCTGTGTCATAAATCGAAACTGCACCCAAAGCGGCACGGCAATGTGTTCGTCAGCGCACAGAAATTGGGCATGCAAACCCATAAGCTGGCCATGTACCGATTACGCCGCACGTAGCGGTAATTCCGAAGAGGCGTACAGCCCCTATTCGAGACCACTTTTTCAAGGAGATATTCATGAATCTAGGAACCATCCTGTTGATCCTCTTGATACTGATATTGCTGGGCGCCATTCCAGCCTGGCCACACAGCAAAGCTTGGGGCTACGGTCCGAGCGGCGGACTGGGTTTGGTAGTGCTTGTCATTGTCATACTGCTGTTAACCGGTCGGCTATAGCCGGCGCGCCGTTGGGGCGGACTAACAGCTACGAACCCGATGGTGGGTTCTGTTCGCCACTCTGTTTGACCAACGCCGCGAGAATGTCTAGCCAGTTGATGGGTTTCAGGCTCGCCATTGCCGTGGCCAGCAACGGTGGCAGCAGGCCTGCGAGCAATGCAGGCGTGGAAATCCATCGCCATGGACGACTCCATGCCAACAAACCACCCAACAGCACTGCGCCCATCACCAGGCCCAGCGGGTTGCGCTGAGCCATCGGCAGCACCATGACGCGCAAGGCATCCATGACAGCCGACACACCAGGAAGATCATTCAAGCCGTCAAGCCACTTCGGCCTTGACCATGACCCCGGCTGGCTCTCGGGCTGCCCTGCAGTTGCGGCAGTCTCGCGCAGGGCCAGACGCAAGCGCTCGCGCGACAGCAACAGTCGCTCGGAAGGCGTTGCCACTGAAAAGGCGCTTGTCAAAGGAGTGCTCATGTTGCACGCACTTCGCGCAGTGCCGCGATGTCAGCCTGTACGTGCTGCCATACCCGGCCAAAAGGGCTACCGTCCTGCCGGGCACGGGCCGCGAACCAGCACCACACTGCCAGTGCCGCAGGCAACATGGGCGTGGCCACCAGAATCCACGAAGCCTGGTTACTGAGTTGTGGCGCAAGCGCCCACAGCATCACCGCCACACCCGCAAGAACCACCGCCACCCCCAAGAAACACACGGCGACGGCACTCAGCATCATGCGGCGTTTCCAGTCTGCGGATACTTCATCAACCTCTTCGGCCACCAGGTCAGCGTAGGCCAACGCATGATCAGCCAACAATTCGGGGCGTGCAGCCATCAGGCGTATGAATGGGTAGATCATGCGATCGAACTCAGCGCTTGCGGATGAGGCCGAACAGGAAGCTGGCGATTGCCAGAACGGCAAAGACAATGAAAAGAATTTTTCCGATGCCAACGGCGCTGGCAGCGATGCCACCAAAACCGAACAGCGCGGCGACAAGAGCAATGATAAAAAACACAACGGCATAGTGCAGCATCGCAAGACTCCTGAGGTGAACCGCGTCAGCGGCCCGGGGTATATACACAAGTTCACGCATCTTTCGATGCGCTGGTCTGAGTGTGTTCCCCGCGACAAACCAATGCGATAGGTCAGTCTCCCGTGCTGCCGTCAGGTGACCGCCTGCACTAGCGTAGGACCTCTCTGACAGGAGTCCGCTCGTCACGCTCGATATGGCCATCTACCAGTTCGATGACCCGGTCGCAACGTGCTGCCAGACGCGGGTCGTGCGTCACCACAAGAAAGGAGGTATTGAACTCGGCATGCATGCGCCGCATCAAAGTGAATACCTCGTCGGATGAGGCACGGTCCAGGTTGCCTGTGGGCTCGTCAGCCAGCACCAAAGGTGGCTCCAAAACCAATGCGCGCGCAATTGCCACGCGCTGCTGCATGCCACCCGAGAGCTCGCCGGGTCGTTTGTCCATGGCGTCCTTCAGGCCGACTGCTGTCAGCACCGCGCGTGCACGCTCGCGCTGGGCCGGCGTCACAAACCCCTCGCGCATCAATGCGGGAAGGGTCACATTCTCAAGCGCACTGAAGGCGGGCAGCAGGTGATGGAACTGGAACACAAAGCCCAGTACCGCACGCCGACGCAGCGTGAGGGCCGCGTCATCCAGGCTGCTGCTCTCTTCGCCTTGTATGCGGTAGCTTCCCGCAGTCATGCGTTCAAGCAAACCCACGATGTTGAGCAAAGTACTCTTTCCCGAGCCCGACGGTCCAATCAAGGCGACAAATTCTCCCGGGTCAATGGCGAATGAAATGCCATGCAGAACTTCTGCTTCATTGGCCAGGCCCAGGTTGTAGCTCTTTCGGATGTCGCTCAGTTCAATCAGGGATGTTGCAGCTTTCATGCCGGCGGCTCACATTCGGATGGCCTGCGCCGGGTCAAGTGCCGCTGCGCGCCGGGCCGGAGCCACGGCAGCCAGCACACCGCAAACCGTTGCGGCGCCCGCTATGCGCAGCGCCAAATCGGGCGCTAGCGAAATAGCGAACAGCGGAAGTCCATCGGAACCCAGCACAAAAGTGGTGAATGCCCAGATCAATGCAACGGCAAACAGGATGCCAAGCACCGAGCCCAACGCGCCGACGATCGCACCCTGCAGCAGGAATACCCGCAGCACCTGCGCCTGCGTGGCACCCATGGCACGCAGAATTCCGATCTCGCGGCGCTTTTGCACCACTGACACCACCAGCACGCTGGCGATACCCAGCACCACCACCACCATGACCACGCCACGGATCACTGCCGTGCTGATCGACTGCGCATTCAATGCCGACAAAAGCTGTGCGTTCGCCTCCTGCCAGCTCTCCACCTTGTACGGCCAGCGCTGCCCGAGATCAGTGGCCAGCCCAGGCGCGGCCCAGACATCGGTCAACCCGATATCCAGACTGGTGGCGCCACCCGGCAGGCTCGCGAGGCTTTGCGCGGCGCGCAGCGGAACAATCACAGTACGCCGATTCAACTCGCGCACCCCCAAGTCCACCAATGCGGTCACACGCAGCGAATCGGTAGTGCTACCAACCACCAGCCCCACGCGGTCGCCCACCCGCACCCCAAGGTCGTCAGCAAGCTCCTTGCCCAGAATGCCTTCTCCCGGATTCAAACGGGCAACACCCTCAACCACCTTGGAGCGCAGATGCACGATGCGGTCATAGTGGTCAAGATCCACCCCCATCAGTGCAATCGACTTCGACGCTTCGCCACGCACGGCCAGTCCGGCGGCGGAGACCATGGGAGATACAGCAGCCACGCCGGGCATGGCCTGCATCACAGGCACCAGTTGCTGCCAGTTCGCAATGGAGCGAGGTCGCTGCGCGCGCGGCTGCGTCTGCACCAAACCCGTCGTTCCAAGAGCCACAGCCCGCGCCGGGATCACCACATCATCGCGAGCACTCAGGGTGACATGTGCCTGGGCTCCCAGTGTTTTTTCCAGCGTATTTTTCTGCAAGCCCGTAATAAGCGCCGAAATGTAAGCAATGACAGCCACACCGGCCGCGACACCCACGATGATAAGCAAGGTCTGCATGCGCCCTTCGCGCAGAAAGCGAATAGCCACTTGGCGTTCGAATCCGAGCCAGCTCAGCATCGAACAAGCCCTCAGCGGCCCATGGCGTTGGTCATGGCAGCGCCAGCATCTGCCTGCCCGCCTTTGTGTGGCAGCACAAGCGCCCGACTCGCCATATCGACACGAACCCGCGCTCCGGGTTTGGGTGCGATCCCTCGGAGAACCACATCGCCAGCTGCAAGCCCGTCCAGAACCTCTGCGGCCTCGATCGTTCGCAGACCCAAACGCACCTTGCGCTCGACCACCCGCCCGTCGCGTTCAATCAATACGGTGGTGCCAGCTCTGGATGGATCAGGATGCAAGGCGTCCAAGGGAACTGTCAGCGCACTCTCGCGGCGAGCGGTCTCCACCTCAAGCGACAGGGTCATGTCCTCGCGCAAAAAAACAGGCACGGGCTGCTGCAAAGCAAACTTGACTTCGATCGCGCCACGCTGTGCATCGACCACCGGGGCAATCGACTGAATACGTGCAACGAAGCGCTGGTCAGCAAAGGCATCGGCCAACACGCTGGCAGACTGCCCGACTTTGAGTTGTTCGAGATAGCGCTCATCAACTTGCGCCACCAGTTGAAACGGACCTGCCAGCGCCAGGCTGAACATCGACCGTCCTGGCTGAACGATCTGGCCGGGCTCCACCAGGCGAGACAACACCTTGGCATCAGCCGGTGCGGCCACCGCTGTCTGAGCCAGGCGCGCCCGCGCCGCCGCAGTAGCAGCGCTTGCTAGCGTCAGCTGCGCCTGGGCTTGTACCAGATCTGTGCCCTGTTCGGCATTGGCCGCGCTTTGAGCGCGCGCGCTGGCGAGTTGTGCCTGGGCGACAGCGGCAGTACGCTTGCTTTCATCCAGTCGCGCATCGCTGACAAATCCCTTGACCATCAGGTCCTGCGTCCGCTGCAAATCCGCCTGAGCGGCGGCCAGCACCGACTCCGCTTGAACCACGGCGGCCAGGGTCACGCGGCGTCCGGTGCTGCGCAAGCCCTCCAGGCGCGCAGCAGCCTGGCGCTCACCGGCTTGCGCTTGAGCCAGGGCCGCACGCAGCTCGTCGCTTTCCATGCGAACCAATACATCACCCATGGCAACCTGCGCGCCCTCAGCGACCATGACCTGGAGCACGCGCCCTGTTACTGTGCTGCCCACTTCCACGCGGGACAGGGTCGCCACCCGGGCAGAGAATTGCAGTGTGCGCACAAGTGGCGCTGCACGCAACGTCACCGCCGGCACCACAACAGACCGTAATGACCACCATGCAAAAATCCCTGCTGCCAAAACGGCTAGCAGGGACAAAGCAAGGATCAGGCGGCGGGACATAGATGGAATTGTTGCATAGCAACGCTATCGCCCCTCGATTGCCGACGCAAGAAAATCAGGATTTGCCGAAACGCACCTTGGCCTGGGCAAGGCAGTTATCCTTGGCGTTCCCGGAGAAGGTGTCGCACTTTTCCTTTTCCACTTTATATTGGGCATCCAGTTTGTCAGTGGCCGCCTGGTTGCGGGCGTCAAGAGTTTCACTACTCGCCTTGGCGCGCGCGTCGGAAGATTTTTCGTCGGCAGCCTTGTTTGCATCCGTCACTTTCATCTGCGCCTTGGCATCAGCCTTGGCAGCAACCTGAGTGGCTTTGGCTTCCTTGACACACACATCCTTTGCGTTGCCGGCCAGGTCATCGCATTTTTCCTTGGCAACTGCGTAGGTTGCGTCGGCCTTGGCCACGCGCACCTCGTAGGCGTTTTTCACACTTGGCTTATAGCTGGCTTGCAACTCCGCCTTGGCGATCTTCTCTTTGCCCTTGGCTTCAAGCACGCAGACATCTTTGGTATTGCCGGACAGCGTTGCGCACCCGGTCTTGGCGGCTTTGTAATCAGCCGAGATCGTATCCTTGCCGGTTTTGTATTCGCTCTTGGATATGCCTTGCGCCATGGCGCCGGAGCCGAAGGCAAGAGAGACAGCAAATGCGATGGTACTGAACGTGAGTTTTTTCATTTAATTTCCTTGATGGGGTAAGTTCTTCTCCGCGCCGTAGCTCGGATTTGTGGAGCATAGGTTTTCGAATCATTGCAATCCGTTCGCCAGCACACAGACG
Organism: Rhodoferax sp.; assembly: GCF_018780565.1. Taxonomy (GTDB): domain Bacteria; phylum Pseudomonadota; class Gammaproteobacteria; order Burkholderiales; family Burkholderiaceae_C; genus Rhodoferax. The sequence continues at coordinate 429,259 of NZ_JADMJN010000002.1, read as the reverse complement.
CCACTGCCCTTGCGCCGTAACCTCAAGCTGTTGACCTGTGGAGGCAGCGATAAGCACAGCACCACAGCCGGCGGCGATCACTGCTTTCCATGTTGTCATGCCTCGCAGATCAAGCGCCAGTTAAAAAGTAAAACCGAGAGATACCACCATGAAACCCATTACGAAATTTGCATTGGCCGCCATTGTTGCCGCCACCATGATTCCCGCCACCGCCATGGCCCAGGACGCCAGGAACCAGGGCTATGTCATGGATGCCTCAGGTAACATCATCACGAGTGCAAGCGGCCTGTGCTGGCACACCAGCGATTGGACGCCTGCGCGAGCAGTTGAGCCCTGCGACCCAAGCATCAAACCCGTGGCCGTGCTCTCACCACCCGCCCCCAAAGCCGCTGAGTACACACCCGCGCCGGCAGCCGCAGCACCTGTAGCAGCCGCATTGCCGCTGCAAAAAATGAGTTTCTCTGCTGACGCACTCTTTGCCTTCGACAAGTCGGAGATCAAGCCTGAAGGCAAAACAATGCTGGACGATCTGGTGCGTCAGCTCAATGGCACTTCCTATGACGTCATTCTGGTCACCGGCCACGCAGACCGACTGGGTGGCTCGGCTTACAACCAGAAGCTGTCTGAGCGCCGCGCAACTGGCGTCAAGGATTATCTGGTGAGCAAGAATGTTGCTGCCACCCGTATCGAGGCAACAGGGCACGGCGAAACACAGCCGGTTACCAAGGCTGGTGATTGCAAAGGCGGACAAAGCACCAAGGTCATTGCATGCCTGCAACCGGATCGCCGCGTCGATGTGGAGATGCAGGGCACCAAGACAGTGACAGGTTCACGCTAAGCTCAAACAGCCCGCGTCCTCGCGGGCTGAAAAGTCCGGATCAAGGGCTATGGCAGCGGATCTGACACCGCACAGACTCACGGACGGACCGTGATCTCGTTCCTGACTGCCTTTACGCCATTCACACCACGCGCGATACTCTCCGCAGTGCTCCTTTCAGTGGCACTCTTGGCAAAGCCAGACAACATGACAGTGCCGTTCAGCGTCTCGACGCTGATTGCCCCGGCATCAACCTGTTTGTTCTCAACATAACGACTCTTGATTTGCGTGGTGATGGTGGCATCGTCGATGTAGGCACCAACACTCTCCTGGCCGCGCGTGACCGCGCAACCCGTGGCAACAATAAAGACAACGGCCGTCATAGTGGCCGCAAGCAGCGTTCGGATAAGCATCATGAACTCCAATGACATTGAAAGCTAGCAGGTTTTGATCTGACGGTGATGTTCCAATCACCCGGGTCAGGATATGCCAGGCCATCTGACAGGACAAGTCTGCCTCTGTGGCTGTTGATCTGTCTATTTGAGAAATCGCAAGCTATCCATTCAAACCAAGCGAGCGCCATTGCACTGGCGAGAAAATCGTGCGCTGTGGACATGACGCCGGCTCGCCCACTCTTTCCACTATTTCAAATCGCAGTTCCACATTCTTCGTTACGTGACCCAGCGCACAGAGTCCCATCCACTTTTTCCGTATCGTCCCGTCATGAATTCTCACCGTAGATCACAAGGAGTTGGACATGAAGCGTAGGGAACTGAGTGCTGAGATCACTGACTTTGTCAGCGTCAGCAAACACAGCTGTCCGGAATGCAGCGGAAAGCTGATTCGAACTCCCCGACGACCGACTGACCGTCTGTTGAATTTTCTGATGCCGACGCAACGCTACCGCTGTAGCCGGTTTTCCTGCCAGTGGACGGGCAACATTCGCGTCGCTGCCTGAGCCGCCACCTTCCCCGTAACAGGATTACCTATGTTCTTCGCATTCAACCTCTTGCTCATCCTCGCAGCCGTGGTGCTGATCCTATTGGTTGCAGCCACTGCGTCAGCGCCGGTCCACCATCAAGCGGGACGCCTGCTGGTGAACACACCAGGTGCCGAGCCCGACACGGTACCGGCACAGGTCACTGCGGCAGGAATGCAATAGAAGGAAGGGAGGTAGACAAAACAATGCCGGCAAAAGCCGGCATTGTGCATAGATGGCGCCGCACGCCAGGGCCGTCGTTCTTACCGAGGCTTGCTCACCTCGTGACCAATAACACCACCGACAGCCGCGCCAGCACCGGTACAGAGTAGACCACCGCACAGCACATTGCCTGCAACACCACCAATGACAGCGCCCGTGGCGGTGCCCTTTTCCTGGCTCGTCATGCCGGCGCAACCCGCCAGGCCGATGACCGAAACCAACACCACTGTCGACCAGCTCAATGAAATGCGTTTAACTAGGTTCATGGCAAACTTCTCCAAAAAATAAAAATCAAGTCGTACTGCGCATCAGGCACAAGCACGGGCGAATGCCAATTCTTACCGCCTTGCTGCGGCCGGTCTGTGCGCCGGCGTACCCAACGTCAAATAGGTGAAGTGCGAACAACCTATCTGTCAGTGCACCTGCCGAAGAACACCTCGATTGCTATCGTAAAAGTAGCTTAAAACCCAATAAAACAGAGGGCTAGAGACCCATTTAACCCAAAAAATTCTTATGTGCGACAGCGCACAGATCGCGCATGCCCGCCTCGCTACGCTATGTGTAACGAGGCGGCCGGACTGTTCCCTGCCCACATCTCCATTCGTCGACCCGTGAAAAGAGCTGGTGGCATTGCAGGGGAAGCGCGTATAAGGGTATGGAGCAGCCTCCCGCACAACTGACTGTGCGAGTCAGGATAAGCATTTCAACTTGCATCGAGTCTCGCCGAAAGCCCAAAAAGCGTTGCGTTAACCCTGAGGCACATTTTTCTTGAAATCCATCCACAAATCACTGACTTGGCTGGGAGTTGCATGCTTGTTGATCGTGCCGATGGCACGGGCATTGGTTTGGTTCTGAGCAAACAGCTGGTGAGCTTGATGGGTGGCGCCATCGGCGTGCAAAGCACCGTTGGCGTTGGCGTTGGCGTTGGCAGCGTATTCTGGATCGAACTGAAACTGTCGGACAACTCTTCAAATGGCGCGAGCTGAGGCTCGGTCGCATCCACCAACAAAGGAAAAAAGACCATGCTCAATACCATCGATATTCTGAACGCCAGCATCCTGATCGTTGACGATCAGGCATCCAACGTGCAATTGCTCACACAACTGCTGCAAGATGCCGCCTACACCAGGGTGACATCAACGATGAACCCGCAGGAGGTTTGTGCGCTGCATCGCACCCATCACTACGACCTGATTTTGCTTGACCTGAATATGCCTGTTCTGGATGGATTCCAGGTCATGGAGGCCCTGAAAGCCGATGCTGCTGACGACTACCTGCCAGTGATCGTGCTGACCGCCCAGCCAGGCCACAAGCTGCGGGCCTTGCAGTCAGGGGCCAAGGACTTTGTCAGCAAGCCGTTTGATCTGGTCGAAGTCAAAACCCGAATCCACAACATGCTGGAAGTACGTTTGCTGTACAAAAAGCTCGACGACTTCAACAAAATACTGGAGCAGACCGTGCTGCAGCGAACCGCAGAGTTGCGCGAAAGCGAGGCGCGCTATCGCAGCCTGACAGAACTCGCCTCCGACTGGTATTGGGAGCAGGATGAGAACGGCCGTTTTACCAAGGTTTCCGGCCCCGTCCTCCAAATGCTGGGCATCAAGGATGAGAGCCAGCCTGACGCGACCGGCAGCGGGCCCGGCACAGGCTGGAATGAACTGGAACGCGGAGCGCTTCAGAGCACCATCGCGGCACGCCAGCCTTTTCTGGATTTCAACTTCAGCCGCGTCAATTCCGACGGTACGGAACAAAGGTTTCGGGTCAGCGGAGAGCCTATGTTCAACCAGGCATGTCGATTCCTCGGATACCGCGGTATCGGTGTGGAAATCACGGCCCATCAGTAGCAGCAATGCTTGCACACATCGCCATGTCCACGCCCCACGACCCCAATCAAAATCACCTGCTGGCAGCCCTGCCGGAGGCCGAGTTCGCGCCCCTGTCTATCCATCTGGAACTGGTTCCCATGGCGATTGGACAAATGCTCTATGAACCCGGCACGCAACTGCGCCATGCCTATTTTCCGACCACCTCGATCGTCTCGCTGCACTACGTCACCGAGTCCGGCGCTTCGGCAGAGACCGCGGGTGTGGGCAATGAAGGTGTGGTGGGCACCTCCCTGTTCATGGGCGGAGACACCACCTCCAGCTCCGCCGTGGTTCAAACCGCAGGCCATGCCTACCGGTTGGAGCGTCGGATTCTGATGGAAGCATTCAACCGCGCGGGGCTCATGCAAGGTTTGCTGCTGCGCTACACGCAGGCCTTGATGACCCAGATGGCCCAAACGGCGGTCTGCAACCGGCACCACTCGATAGAGCAGCAACTTTGTAGGTGGTTATTGCTCACGCTGGATCGGCTGCCGTCGGCTGACCTGATCATGACGCAGGAACTGGTGGCGGGCATGCTCGGTGTCCGCCGGGAGAGCGTGACTGAAGCTGCTGGCAATCTGCAAAATGCCGGCTACATTCGCTACCGCCGGGGACACATCGGTGTGCTGGACCGCTGCGGCCTGGAAGTCCGTGCCTGCGAATGCTATGCCGTGGTCAAGAAGGAACTGGATCGCCTGCTGTCGGATGTGCGTTACCGGCAAGAGACCGCCTCCGCCCGACCAAGCCGATAAGGCCCGCGCAGTTCAGTTACTTCTTGATGGTCAATTCGGTTCCAATCGTGATACTCGGTGGCGCCGTGCCAGTGGCATCCTCGGCTTTGCCGGGGTATTTCCGTTCGCTTGCGCACATACCTGCACAAGCATTTCAACTATCGTTGCCTTGTCAATGAATCCGATCCAGTTCAACATCCGAAACGCCGTGCAAACAGTGCCCCACCCATTCCATTTTTAACGGAGAAACCACCCCATGAATCCCACCAAACTTATCGGCATCATCCTCATCGCGGCAGGCTGCTTCGGTCTCGCCTACGGCAGCTTCAGCTACACCAAGGAAACCACCGGATTGAAACTAGGCCCGCTGGAGGTCAAGGTTCAGGAGCGGGAAACTGTCAATATTCCACTTCTCGTTAGCATTGGCGCCATCGTGGTTGGTGGGCTGCTGCTGGTTGTTAGCCGCAGATAAGACGCGCCATCCATTCCTTGAGGCGCATCGTCAAGGGTCTCTTTTCCCAGCGGTCCTGGTCAATCGCTTCAGATGCCGCCAGGTCTTGGTCAAACATGGTCTTCATCTTCGCGCTGAATTCACGCCCGATCACCACCGCATTGACCTCGTCGTTGTCTAGAAAACTGCGCCAGTCCAGATTCACGCCGCCAAGGAACGCTATGCGGCCGTCCACCACCAGCAGTTTTCGATGGTCGCGGTTGTAGATCAACCATGATTTCTTGGCCAACAAAGGATTGAGCGGATTGAATTCCAATACCGCCACACCGGCCTAGGCAAGGCGCTCGTAGAACGCCTTGGGCGTATTGAGCCCACCCACGCTGTCGTCAATCAAGTTGACCTGAACACCGCGGGTTTGTTGCTCCAACAGCAGGTTGGCAAACTGCCGCCCGATCTCATCATCTTCAAAGATATAGGACTCAATATTGATATGGTCCCTGGCTGTGCGAATGGCATCGAACATCGCCGCATAAGTGGCTGCGCCATCCTGTAACAAAGTCACCTTGTTTCCCAGAACCAGCGGACGGCCAACAATCGCCTGCTCAAGCGCAATATGCTTGTCAAGCACATCGATGTCACCGGATTTTCGCTTCAGCTCGGCGAGGATGGCTGCACAGCCTGATGCAGACAGGAGTCCCAGGGCCATGAGCAGAGGGAGCCCCGACGTCCCAGCCAACAACTTCATGGAGAGATGCCGATCCTTCATGGGAATCCTACTACTACTGAATCGCCCCGGGAGTCGTTACCGAATCCGGGGCGTTGCTGCGGCGGACTCGTTCAGGGACGAATGGCGATCTCGTTGCGGACAGCCTTCACGCCGCTGACACCACGCGCGATGCCTTCGGCCGTGTTGCGCTCTGTGGCATTCTTGGCAAAGCCAGACAGCATGACGGTGCCGTTGAGGGTTTCCACTTTGATGGCTGCAGCATCGACCAACGTGTTTTCAACAAAGCGTGACTTGATCAGGGTGGTGATGCCAGCGTCATCAATGTAGGCGCCGACAGTTTCCTGACCGCGGGTGACCGCGCAACCTGTAGCGGTCAGCAGAACAACTGCGGTAATGGTGGCAGCGAGTGCGGTGCGGATGTACATGATGTGAATCTCCAGTAAGAGTTAATTGGGGTTTGTCAAAGGACGGATTTGACAGCCTTTTTGATGTCTTGAACCGCCTCTTTGGCATCGCCCAAATGAGTTTGCGCCTTGCCCAGGAGCTGATTTTTCAATCCTTCTGCTTGCAGCTCCCGGTTGCCCACCAGCTTGCCCGCTTCAGCTTGCACTTTACCGACAACACTTTTGACGCTGCCCTTGGCCTGGTCTTTGTTCATGATGCTTTTCCTCGAAAATTTGGAATGAATTACAAAAATTGCAGGTCAAACAATGACCTGCAACTGCAGCTTATTCATTCGTCAAAGAATCATCTGTGCGCTCGCCAACAAAGACGCGTCTATTTTTCAGGGGTCCGGGGAATCAGGCCCCTGAACGGTCAAACCATGCGCCGACGACGAGCCGCGACCAGCGCCAGCACTGCCAGCCCGAACAATGCCAGCATGTCCGGCTCGGGCACACCCAGCACATCCAGCGCCGCGCGGGCAATCAGACCATGTACCAGAGCAGAGGGATGCAGCACATCCGCAAACGCCGATTGCTCACAGCTCACCGTGCCCTCTTGACCGGGGTAACCAAAGCCGAGGCACGGCTGATTGGTGTTGGTGATGCCATAGCTACCCGGATTGGCCACGATGTCATCGGTCAGACCCGCCATGTCCAGCAGATTCATGTGAAGGCCCGGCATGAAAGCACCCAGCCCCATCAGGCCCGTTCCAATCAGTGCATTGAAACGATGGGTGGCATCTGTCGACTCCGCCACCAGATTGGCATGGATCGCCTCCGGCGTGTAGCCCAAGTCTGGCAAAGTGGAAACCAGTACATTCCTCGCACCCAACCCGTACAGGAATCCAATGGTTTGCTGAAGGTTGAAGACCGCGGCCACCGCAGCCGCCTGACGAGAATTGGCGTCACCCCCCGCAGCTGAGCGTGCATCACGCATGTCATTGCCACCGCCAACCACCACGTACAGGGCATTTGGATCGGCAGCGGCGTGGCCGGTCAAGCCCCAAGGGGCATAGCCCGTTCCCCACAGGCCGACGGCCTGGGCCAACACCCCCGGAGGCGTCAACGCAGTGTCAGTGCGAGCACCCGCAAAAGCATAGTTGTTGCCACCCATCAGCGCTGGCGCAGCATTGTTGCTGCTTAACCCCAAGCCAGCGGCCAAGCCCTCGATCCACACAGGACCATTCGACAGCTGGGCGTTTTGATAGTAGGGGCCATTGAAGCCGAACGACGGAGGCTGCGGTGGCAAAACCCCGCCTCCCAGAACAGCCAGATTGCCGGTATCGGACAAACTGTCGCCAAACACGAACATGCTGGTAAACGGGCCGGCCAGCGCAGTCAGCGGCAAGCTCACCACAAGGGGCAAGAAAATGGAACGAAGGCGTTTGAATTGCATCTTGAGTCTCAGGTAATTGTTGATGTTGCTAGCCGAGACATCCTCCCTGGACGATCAGCTACCAACAAGCACGCAATTCTTGAGCCAAATCAAGAAAATCCTTTGAAAACAGGAGCTTATGCAGACAACTCTTGATGGATTCAGTCGGGAAGCGTTCCCTGTGTAAATTTTTCCGACATACGCAGACTGTTTCAGGCGGTCATGCGACAAAACCCGGGTTGTCCTGCACACCCACCAGCTTGGGCACATTGAGCTTGCGTGCCGACACCGTGCCCTTGGCCTTGAGCCAAGGCTCGACCAGGTCCCAAATCGGCTTGCCGCCAGCATTCCTGGCCTCTTCAGACACAGGGGCCCAGCCCGCCACCTTGTATTTGCGGTCGGCTTCAACGGGCTTGCCATTCAGGCGCATGTCATCAATACGCTTGCCCATGGGCGCTGTGGGATTGCAGCTGTATTGAAGCCCGCCCACACGCACCATATCGCCGCCCTGCTGGTAATAAGGGTCGGGATTGAAGAGGTTATCGCCCACGTCTTCCAGAATCGTTTTGATGGTGGTCCCCGTCATCTCCGACACGGTGGTGTAGGGGTAAGTAATGGCGGTCATGTCCATCAGCCATTCGCGGGTAATGGCCTGCCCCGGCAGCAACGTGGTGCCCCAGCGAAAGCCAGGCGAAAAAGCAATGTCTGCGCCCTGCACTTCCATCAAGGCATCCAGCAGGAGCTGGTCACCGGTGCCGCTGAAGTTACCGCGGCGGTAAAGAAACCCGTCGTTGATCGCCAGCTTTTCATTCAGCTTAGCCTCGTAAGGTGCGCGAACCCGTGTGATGAGCTCATCCATCGCCTTGTCAGCCGGCAGCATGTTGGCAAACACCGGCAACAGCTTGTAGCGGAAATCCTTGACCGCGCCGTCCTTAACCTCGAAATCCAGTACACCCAAAAATTTGCTGTTCGAGCCTGAATTGGTCACGATGGTCTTGCCGCTTTTGTTGGTCACGATGCTGGCCACCGGCATACCATCGTGCGTATGGCCGCCCATGATGGCGTCAATGCCGGTCACGCGACTGGCCATCTTCAAATCAACATCCATGCCGTTGTGCGACAGCACCAGGACGACTTGCGCACCTTTGGCACGCGCCTCGTCAACCGTCTTTTGCATACTCTCTTCCTGGATGCCGAAGCCCCAGTCAGCCACCATGTAACGCGGGTTCGCAATCGGGGTGTAGGGAAAGGCCTGGCCGATGATGGCACAAGGCACACCATTGATTTCACGCATCACATAAGGTTTGAAGACCTGATCACCAAAGTCATTGGTCTTGATGTTTTGCGCGATGAACTCAATCTTGCCGGCAAAATCCTTGTCGACGATTTCCTTGACCCGGTCCTGACCCAGGGTGAACTCCCAATGCCCGGTCATGATGTCAACACCCAGCAACTTGCTGGCCTCCACCATGTCCTGGCCTTGGGTCCAAAGCGCAGTGCCTGAACCCTGCCAGGTATCACCCCCGTCCAGAAAAACAGCCCCGGGCCGACTGGCTTTCATGCGCTTGACCAGCGTGGCCAAATGGGCAAATCCACCCACCTTGCCATAGCGCCGGGCGGCTTTTTCAAAGTCGAGGTGCGTCAGCGCATGGGCCTGCGCCGTACCAGGGCGAACCTTGGCCACTTTCAACAGGTGCTCCCCGACCAGATGGGGCAACTGGCCTTTCATGCTGCCAAACCCGAGGTTCACGTTGGGTTCGCGAAAGTAGATGGGTTTGAGTTGCGCATGGCAATCAGTCATGTGCAAAAACGAAACATTGCCAAACTTCGGAATGTCATACAAGCCATTGGCCGCTGTGGCGGCATCGGCTTCAGCAAAGGTGCCCAAGCCCATACCGGCCATGGTGCCTGCACCCAGCACCTGAAAAAACTCGCGTTTGCTTAAATTCATGGTTCTGCAATCACTGATATTTGAGAAGCGAAAAAGCCCGGCTTACAACCGGGCAAGTACGGGTACCGGGCTACTGATTGACCGGCGACTTCGGGTCCAGCAGCAAACCGACCACATGACGCACCTGGGCCTCATTCAAAATTCCAGAGTGGCCAGCCCGTGGCATGTTGGAGCAGGCGTTGTAGGCTTTTGAATTCCAGATCTTGCCCCAGGTGTATTCCACAATGGCTTTCGATGCTGCACTGTTGGGGTCGCTCACACCGCGAAGCTTGCCGTAGTTGTAAAGACTCGGGCCAATGGTGCCGAAGGAAATTTCCTTTTTGTCAATCTGATGGCAGTTGTAGCAATTGCCGCCATTGGCCTGGCCAGGTGCGTCGGTCCAGGTCAGGCCGCGACCGCTTTGGGCAATCTTCTCACCCTCTTTCCAGTCACCGAGAAACTTGCCGTCAGAGGGCCACTTGATGGTCTTCAGGTTGGCTGCTTCAATCGTTTTGGCCAACTTCTCATCAATGGGTTTGCCAGCCACATCGGCGGCACTGCACTCGCGATTGGTCTCGTCCTGAACCAGGCGATCGATCTTGACCAACCCTTCGTCACGAAAAGACGCACGAACAATGTCGGCGGTGAGTTTGTCCAGTTCGGGCCCGGATGGCATGGCCGCACAACCAGCGATCAACAGCACGGCAACCGAGGTCAAATAGGGGGTTATCTTTTTCATGCTTCAGTCTCCTTAGCGCTTGATCGCGGGTGCAATCGACTCACCGCCCTTGCCATTGACACCCAAGTACACGCCCAGCGCAATGGTCGCATCGCTGCCAAACAGCGGATAGGGAAATCGTTGCTGGCGATAGCAATCATTCAAGCGCAACTGCATGCCCCACATCTGACCATTGGAGACGCGGTACGCAGGCCAGGCGCCAAAGCCACTGCCAGCGCCGGGGTTCTGCGTCAAGTTGGGCAAGTCCTGCAAACGAATACGTTTGCCGTCTTCACCATGACAGGACGCACAGGAAAAGTCGTGCGGGCCGCCACGTGCAAAAAAAAGGCGCTTGCCCACTTCGTACATCGTCTTTTCGGCGACTTCTGTTTGAGGTAAATTGAATTTCATGCCCCTGGACTCGCCCGAGATCCAGGTGGCCAATGCGGTCACGTTGTTTTGTTCGCCTCGACCAAAGGGGGTTTTTGCGATATCAGCCGCATTGAAACCCTGAAGAGTTTCCATGCAGGTGACGAGACGCGATTCAAGATCCTGCACCTTCCTGGTGTCGGCAAAAAAACGGGGCAACTCCACGAAGGCACCTTTGACGATGCCCGGACCCTTGCCCAAATCACATCGTTCAAGAGACTCCTTTTTAGGGCCCCGCTTTTGCTTCCAGAGATCCTCCCCCTTGGCTTCAAACAGCTCGGAGGGATTGCCATCAGCCAGCATGGCGCGGTATTCGGCAATGCCGTCGGCAGCCGACTTCTGTGCCCAGGCACCCGGAGCCAGTGCGCCGGTCAGTGCCGCCACAAGGATCAGTTTCGTCTGTTTCATGGTCTTGTCTCCATCTACTATTTATGGACCATTGTCAAAGCCAGTGGCGACACTCAGGACACTGTGGCCTCGTCAGTACGTGTGTCACCACGGTTGTCTTTCCAGGACACGCCTACCTTGTCGCCCGCCTTGGCACCCTTGATGGTGAACTGCAGGAACGGGTTTTTTGACACAGCCGGGCCCCACTCTGCCGTCAAAACGGTTTTGCCGTTGAGCGTGGCCGTCACATCGGTGATGTGCCAGGCCGGGATGATCTTGCCCGCGGAATCTTTGCGCTGACCAGTTTCCATCTCGTGGCCCATGAGCACACGAACGGTGGCATTGCTGCCTGCTACTTGAGCGCGAATGCGCATCGGATCTGCCATTTTGAACTCCTGATTCTGAAAAAATATGTCGATGAAATCGGGGCAATCAGCCGCCGCAGCCACCAAGCGTGACCTTGACTTCCTTCTTGGCAAAAAGGGCTTTGCCGTCGTTCATGATGGCCACGGCATACACATCCGATGACTGACCCATCTTTGCGCGGGTCGATAGATTGGCATCCACGCTGTCGCTCAGGTTGAACATGGCGATCAACGCGGACGGATTTTTTTCAACGAGCAACAGCAGTTGCTTGACACCTGCCAGCGTGGTTGAAGCACCCAGCGGAACGACGGCGCCGTTCTCGGCGATGTCAGGCGCGGTAATGGTCACATCCTTGCTGGCTTGCGGGGCACCCGCACCAATGGCCTTGAGTACTTCGGCAAGGCTCTTGGCTTCAAATGCTGGCGCATTGAAAGCCAGGGCATATTGTGGAAACAGGCCGGTGCCAGCGAGCAGGCCTGCGACCAACGCGCTTTGTTTAAGTGTCTTGCGACGGGTTTGCATGAAGAGCTCCTTCTGGTTTAAGTCAATGCCAATTGAACGTGATTCTTGCCGATTCAGGGAATACCCCTTGTGGGACTTCAATTGAAGCCACCGGTTCCACCAATTTTTTCACTATTTCGATGCCCCCGCGGAGAGCCAGGTCGCAATGGTCCTGGCATCCGCCTCGCTCAAAGTCTGCGCCGGCATGGGTATCGGTCCCCACACACCTGAGCCCCCGGCCCTGATTTTCCCGACCAGATAGTCCACTTTACCTGCATGTTTTTTCCCAATATCAGCGAACGACGGCCCCACAATCTTCTGGCTGACACCATGACAGGCGGTACAGCCATTCTGCCCCGCCAGGTTCAACGCAGCCTTGCTGGCATCAGCGCCGGATGTGACCGGCTTGGCAACAGGCGGGGCAGCACCCACAACAGGCGTACCGATTGCAGCCTTGCCTTTGACTTCAGGGCGGTTGGTGTCCGCGCCATGCTGGGCGCCGACCACGCGGTTCTGCTCCGCCAGATTGCCATGCGCGTTGCGGGCAAAGTCAGGTAAGAATGAAGCAATTTTCGGCTCGGAAATGCAGTTGGACATGCAGGCGGTCGCCTTGATATCCGGTACGCGCTTGCCGCCCAAGGCCTGGCCTGGCCACAGCGCATGCGCAGTGGTCATGCCATTGCGGTTGGGCAACCGAGCCTGCGCCTGGGACATGGTCTTGTCAGACAAAACAAAATCATCCGGCACAACGCCACCCAGGTTCAGCAAAAATGCCGTTACCGCGTACACCTCATCGGGCGTCAGTGATTTGGGCTGCGACCAGGGCATTGCGCGGTTGATGTAATCCCACAGCGTCGATACGGTGGCGACTTTCATCAGGGTTGTTCGTCCCGGGAAAGAAGCATCGAGCAACCGGGCGACACGGCCGGTCTTCACATCGTCGGCCGTCGTGCCACCCACCAAGGGGCTGAACACCTCATTCGACTCACCAAACACGCCATGGCAAGCGGCGCATTTGCTTTCCCATACATCCTGCCCTTTGGCTACCGAGCCAGAACCCGCAGGCAAGCCCTTGAAATCAGGGCGCACATCAATGTCCCAGGCAGCGACTTCGCTGGCTGTGGCGGCACGGCCCACGCCTGGGTATTTGGCAGCACCCTGCGCCACACTCAAATCGGCCGCACAGAGCAAAGCCAGGGCGGCAATGGCTTCAAGAAATCTGGACATTTTTTACCTCCCCGTTTTCCTGCACCAGCCAGGACTGAATGGAGTTATTGTGGTAAATCGAACGCGTACCCCGCACAGCACGCGACTGCTTGTAACTGGGCTGTACGTAACCGGTGTCATCGCTGGCGCGACTCTGAATAATGGTGGGTTTGCCATCCCACACCCAGTCGATATTGAAACGCGTGAGGCATTTGCTGAGCACAGGCGTCTCAAGCCGGGCTGAACGCCAATTGCGTCCACCATCCACGGACACATCCACCTTTTTTACTTTGCCGCGCCCCGACCACGCAAGCCCCGTGATGTTGTAGAAGCCCTTGTCCAACAGCACCTGACCACCGGAGGGTGTGGTCACCACGCTTTTGCATTCCTGAATGCTGGTGTACTGCCGGTGTAGTCCATCAGGCATCAAATCAATGTAATGGATGGCCTCGTCTTTGGTCGCATAGGGCTGGTCACCCACTTCAATGCGGCGCAGGTACTTGACCCAACTCACACCCTGCACACCGGGCACGATCAGCCGCAGCGGATAGCCATTTTCGGGACGCAGCATTTCGCCATTTTGACCATAAGCAATCAGCACTTCACCGGAGAGAATCTGACTCATGGGAATGGTGCGCGTCATGGATGAACCATCGGCCCCTTCGGCCAGCACGAACTTGCCACGCTTCAGGTCAGCACCGGCCATCTCCAGCAAGGTGATCAGGGGTACACCCGTGAACTCGCTACACGACAACATGCCATGCGAATACTGGGCCGTGGGCACAGCCACATTGCCCCACTCCATACCGGTGTTGGCACCACACTCGATGAAATGGAAACGGGATACGGCGGGCAAACGCATGATCTCGTCCAGCGTGAACACTTTGGGCGTTTTCACCATGCCCGGCTCTGAGCCGTTGACCATCAAACGATGTTTGGACGGATCCACATCCCACCAGCCCTGATGATGTCTCTCGAAGTGCAAGCCACTGGGCGTAACGATGCCAAACAGCGACTGCAATGGCGCAAAAGACACGGACGATTGCGTCGTTTGGGTCAAGCCCGGGCTCTGGCGCCGCTGCACGTTGGCCTCAAACCTGGAAGGCTTGCCGTAGCCATCGGTGGCCACACCCTGGCCCAGCCCCTTGCTGTGTTCAGGTAAATTCAGAATATTCGGATCACCGCCAGCAGAGGGCACCGGATTGCCTTGCGCCAGCGCCGCAGAGGCACCTGCGCTGGCTGCCGCCGCCGCAAATGCCGTACGCATGAAATCACGCCGCCCCTGTCGGGCTTCTGACGCAACCGTTTGAATGCCGTCCCTGCTCAAAAAATTCTCTGGCGCTTTTTGAATGGCTCCCGAGCGTATATTTTCGTGATTCACACCATCTCCTGTTGAGATTCGTTCGTTCATTGCCCCGGAAAAATCGAATGAATCATTCCATCAGCAATTACGAATATATATGATCTTTGCCCGACCAACCTTAGGGATTACCCCATTCCTTCGGGTTGATCACTTTCACTTAAAACGATAGTAATCCCGGTTCAATACCGCAGAGATCGCCGTTACTTCATCGGGAAACAGACTGAGCTTCAGCTCGGTGTTGCATTGCTCCACCATACCGCGCAGAAACCCTGGTGTGGTGATGCGCCCGGCAGGTTTGTAAATACTGCTGCCATCCCCCCCCACCTTACCCTGGTGACAGGCCACGCACTTGTTCTCGGCGATAAGTTTTTCGCCCAGAGCAAGGTCAGCCCCCTGAAACTCGACCGGCGTTTGGCTCCATGCGATGCTTGCGCTACTCAACACTGACAGAGCCATCACCAAAGCATGGGTTTTCATCGTCATTCCTTGCCAGCCAAAAACCCGAGTCTGGCAGAAAAAGTTGTCTTGTGTCTACGGCCTTGAAGGCTGGGCAATCTTCTTTTTCGCAAGCTCAAGACGATCGTCAAGGTAGGCCCCATAAAAATCGGGCAGCATGCCACCCACCAGACGCTCAGCAAGCTCCAGGCCACCCGAACCAAAGAAGAGCACCGTAGGGGCAATCTTGATACCCCAGGACCGAACCAGTTCATCATGCGTCACCACTGCACCCGCAAAATTTCTGACCGGCTGAGTGCTCCGCATATCGACCTGCACAACAGGCAAGCCCTGCTGTACCTGCATCGGTCCCAGATAATTTTCCCGGGTGAGCCTGCAAAATACACAACCATCCAGGCTCACCATCACAACGAGCGGACGCCCGCTCTTCAGCGCACGGGCCAGCTCATCTGGAAGCGACACCGAAGCGGGCAACACAACCGGAGCGGCCCCGGCAGGTTCGACAACACACCCCATTCCCACCGCCAGGCCGGCCATGGTGACCCAGCGCCGCTCCATGCCAGTCCTGGACAGCATCAGTTGCCGTCTCTTTCCATGAGCAAATAGGTGTTGTAGGCATTCATGCGGTTGATGAAGCGGAACATCGGCAACTGCTCAAAGCGCGTCCAGTCGGCCGCCTGGTAGGCCTCTTCAAAAGGTTCCATGTTCTTCGCAGCCTGGCCCATGGTGGCACGAAGGTGTGCCAGATAGGCGCGGGTCAACTGCATGTCCTCAAGCACATCTTTCGACACTGGGCCGTGTCCAGGCACGATCACCGTTGCATGGAGGGCAAGCAAGTCGTCCAGAGCCCTGACCCAGTGGCCGCTGTCAGCCTGCCCCACAAATGGCAACCGGTTTCGAAACACCAGATCACCGGCAAAAAGGACCTTCTCATGGGGCAGGAAAACTGCCAGGTCTTCGGGCGTATGCGAGGGCCCCATGGGCTTGATCTGAAAACTTGTGCCTCCCACGACGAGTTCCCTGGCGCCATCAAGCCATTCGTCTGCCTCCACAAGCTGAGTCTGCGCATCCACCCATGGCGCGAGTTCCTGGCGCGACGCGTTCAGGCGCAATCGGGCGGCATCCGAGTTCAGATAGGCCAGCGCAGCACGATGCGCCACGATGCGCACACCGGCGGCCTTGAAACTCTGGAGGCCATAAATATGGTCAGCATGGTAGTGCGTCACGATCAAATGCGTGATCGGCACCGCAGTGACTTTTCGAATCGCAGCCATCAACCGTGTCGCCAAAGCGGGCGACCCCAAAGCGTCGATCACAACCACGCCCTGGGGCGTGACCACGAAGCCTGCATTGGAGATGAAGTTCTGATTGGCGGGAGACCCGGCGGCCAGCAACCCCTCGACGTACCAGGCTGAAGGCGACACCTGCCGTGCGGTCATGACCGGAATGTCCTCTGCATTCGCCCACGGTGTGATCAACACCCAGGCCCCTGCCAGTGCAAGCATGCGCAGGCGTCGGAAGATGGATTGGTGTATCTGCATTTGGAGTAATATAAGCGAGTACTGAATTATCAGGTGCTGTTTTGAATTTAGCAACCCTTCTCGAAAAGCATGGTGACGGCCTCATCCTGGCATTGGGTGGCCTTGTGATCGGTCTCGGCTTTGGCTTCTTCGCCCAGCGCTCCAGGTTTTGCCTTCGAGCCGCCGTGATCGAGTTCTGGCATGGAAAACCGGGTGAAAAGATCGCCGTCTGGTTGTTGGCGTTTTCAACGGCTGTGGTGGCAGTTCAAGTGCTGCTGCTGACACATTCGCTGGACATCAGTTCGGCCCGCCAAATTGCGACTCGGGGCAGCATCTCGGGCGCCCTGATTGGCGGACTGCTGTTTGGCGCCGGCATGATCATGACGCGGGGCTGCGCCAGTCGCCTGTTGGTACTGTCGGCCAACGGCAACCTGCGTGCGCTTTTAAGCGGTCTCATCTTTGCCGTGACGGCGCAGGCATCCCTGTCTGGCGCCCTCTCCCCCTTGCGCAACACCATCAGCACCTGGTGGACGGTGGAAGGGGGGGCATCCCGCGACCTGCTTGCCCTGACCGGTGCGGGCCCGTGGGGCGGACTGGTCTTTGGCCTAATCTGGTTTGCTGCAGCCCTGTATTTTTCTATACGAAGTGGCTGGGGCTTGTGGAAATGGCTCGGTGGTATCGGCGTGGGCCTCATGGTGGGCGCCGCATGGTGGTTCAGCTTCCAGGTGTCGGCCAATTCATTCCAGGTTGTGCCTGTGCAGGGCCTGACTTTCAGCGGCCCCTCGGCAGAATGGTTGATGCGGGTCTTGTCCCTTCCATCACCCGCCATCGGCTTCGATTTTGGCTTGCTTCCAGGCGTCTTTGCAGGTTCTTTCATAGGGGCCTGGATCGGCAAGGATCTCAAGCTTGAAGGGTTCAAGGACGGCTACAGCATGCGTCGCTACATTGCGGGCGCCGTTCTGATGGGTTTTGGTTCCATGCTGGCTGGCGGTTGCGCGGTGGGTGCAGGCATGACCGGTGGCGCCATCTTTGCGCTAACAGCATGGATCACACTGCTGGGCATGTGGGCCGGGGCGGGCCTGACAGATCGCCTGCTGGACCCGGATGCCGGCGAGCTGCCCGCCAACCAGGGGCCAACGCGAGGCGCACTCGCACCCTGAAGGCTGGCGCTATTTGCCGCTCAGATATTCGGCCACTGCTGCCATTTCCAAAGGCGTCATCTTGCTCGCAATAGAGTGCATCACTGCGTTGTCATTGGTCCGTTCACGTTTGTCAAACTGCCGAAGTTGCGCCTCGATATAGGGCGCGTACTGCCCGGCCAGACGCGGCAACGCCGCAGTTCCCAGGGCGTCCTTGCCATGACAGCTGGCACATGCAGCCAGGCCACTGAACTTGTTGCCCACCTGAAAAACATACTTGCCCACAGCGGCCAGATCTGCATCCTTGGGAGGTTCAGCGGGTAACGACTTCTTCTCGAAGTACTTACCCAGGGCCACCATTTCATCCGGCTTGAGTTTGGCCGCCATGTCGGCCATGGCGGTGCTTTTGCGCTTGCCCGATTTGAAGTTTTCCAACTGCTTGGCGATGTACTCCCAGTGCTGGCCGGCCAGTCTTGGAAATACCTCACTGGAGGATTCGCCTTCGGCCCCATGGCACACAAAGCAGACCCCCGATACAATTTTTTTGGCGCGGGCCTCATCGGCCTGCGCCCAAACACTGCCTGCGCCCAGGCACATGACGACGGCGACGCATTGAGCCAGAGCCAGCATGGCGTCAGGCGAGCGTGTCAGCCCAGATGTTGCGCGCCCAAGCCATGGCGTAGCGTCCTTCCAGTTCATTCGCAGCGCTGGAAACGCCACCAGCCCCTGCCACCGTCAGCATGGTTTTCTTTTCCGCATCGTAGCGGTGCACGCTGGCCACATGAACCACATCTTCATCGCTGACAAAGCTGTAGCAGGTGTTGTTGTAAATCGGCATGTCGTTAGGTGTTTGACCTGTCAGCAAGGCCACCACCGCCGCAGCGCAGGTTTTCCCGTGCTGGTTGGCCATGTGGCCCGATTTGGGCATGGCAGGCGCAATTTGTATGGCATCGCCGAGCACGTGAATATTCTTCGCTGCCTTGGACTCGAAGGTCAGAAAATCCACCTCGCACCAGCGCTTGTTGGCAGTAGCCAAACCGGTTTTCACCGCAATATCGCCCGCGCGCATGGCCGGAATCACGTTCAGCACCGAAGCCTTCACATCGTCATTGAACTCGAACTTCAAGGTGTTGGTAGCGGCATCCACATCAACCGTGGTGTGCTTGGGGCGGTACTCGATGATGCCTTTGTAGCGCTCGGCCCAGGCCTTTTTGAACAAGGGACCTTTGGAGGTAACGTCATCGTTCGCGTCCAGAATCAGTACCTTGCTTTTGGGTTTGGCCTTGCTGAAGTAATGGGCTACCTGGCACGCACGTTCATAAGGGCCGGGCGGGCAACGGTAGGGCGCCAGCGGGATCGAGAGCGCATACACACCACCATCGGGCATGGCTTCAAGCTGTTTGCGCAATGCGGCCGTTTGAGCACCGGCTTTCCATGAATGCAGCACCTTGTCCTGCGCACCGGGCTTGGCCATGCCGGGCAAGGTGTCCCACATGAAGTCGACGCCGGGCGATACGATCAACCGGTCGTAAGGCAGTTCACCGCCACCGGCCAGCTTGACCAGCCGCTTCTCTGCATCAATGGCTATGACCATGTCACGCACCAGATTGACGCCATGGCGGCGAACCAGGTTGTCATAGGGTGTTGTGATATCCGCCATGGTCTTGCTGCCACCCAGAACCAGATTGGAGATGGGGCAGGAAACGAACGACGCATTGGGCTCCACCAGCGTGACATTGATGCCGTAGTCTGACCACATGCGCACGTATTTCGCGGCGGTGGCGCCACCATAGCCGCCTCCAACCACCACCACTTTGGGCCCACTGCCAGTCCCGGTACTGGCACACCCTGACACCAGCCCCAGCGTACCCAAAGCACTAAGCACTGAACCAGCACCCACGGTTTGTACAAGTTGACGACGTTTCATGGTGTACTCCCTTATTTTTTCAGGGCCGCAAAATACGCGGCCAGTTGTGCGAGCTGCTCATCCGAATAACCTTTGGAGAGCTGATGCATGATGGTGGCGGGCTTCTTTCCCGTCTTGAAGTCCAGCATTTTCTTCAACAAATCCTCCTTGGCCTGGCCTGCCAGCGACTCCATGCCTTGCTGGGCGACACCGTTGGTGCCATGGCAGCTGGCACAAGACGCTGCCATGCTGCGCACCTGCAATGCGTCAGCACTGGCCCATACCGACGCGACGGCCAGCGCCGCACCTACGGTTACCTTGATCCACTTGTTCATGCTATCTCCTTGCAATATTCAAAAGCCGGGACGACCAGAGTCCAGAATCGATCGATGGATATTTATTCGTCGAGTCTTATATACATGAATCGTAAGTCGCGCCCATCAAAATCAGATACGGTACAAACCCGCAGTGAAGACGGCGTCAATCCTTGCGGCGCTCGCCATCGACGGCAATCTGCAGGCAAACCGCACGGCACAAACTTGCGACCCGATCGTCCACGATTCGGTAGAAAATCTGTACCCCATCGCGTCGTTTGCCAAGCACGCCAGCCTGATACAGCGTGTTGAGATGCTGGGACATATTGGGCTGCGTGGTGCTGATTTCGCTCAACAATTCGCCCACATTTTTCTCGGTGTCACACAGGCTGCTGATGATTTTCAGCCGCATAGGCGCCGACATCACCCGAAAGAGTTCAGCGGCCAATTCAAACACCTGATCGGGTTCTGTCACCGCGTTGGCAGATGCGTTTTCCGCACGAGTCACCATGCTGGACCTCCGGTTTGACAGCGCTGGGGGGTTGGTTTCATGGGTGTGAATATAAACGCTTATTGCCAATTCGATCAGCGCAAGGGGGCTCGCAAGGTGCGGCTGAGCAGAACCACGGGGATCAGTCCGACCAACACCAGCGCAAGCGATGGCAGCGCTGCCTCGCCCAGACGCTCGTCGCGTGCCAACTGGTAAGCCACTACCGCCAGGGTATCGCTGTTGAAGGGGCGCAGCACCAGCGTTGCAGGCAGCTCCTTCATCACATCAACAAACACCAGCAAGGCCGCGGCAGCCGTCGAGCGCCGAAGCAGAGGCCAGTGCACATGCCGCAATAGGCCGAAATCTCCCATGCCCAGCATGCGGGCCGAGTCATCAAAACTCGCCGGAATACGTGCGTAACCGCTTTGCACCGACTGCAAAGCCACTGCGCAAAAGCGAACCAGGTAGGCCCAGACCAGCCCAAGTGAGGTTGCTGTCACCACATAACCCGCACCACTTTGAGGCGCCGCTGCCTGCAGCCAGCCAACGGGCAGCAACAGTCCAACAACAATCACCGCACCTGGCACGGCATACCCCAGGGCGACCAGCTGTACGGCCAGTCGAGTGGGCAGATCAGGGCGACGGCGTCGGTTGAACGCCAGCATCAGGGCCAGCCCCACGGCAAGGGCTGCGCTGATGGCGCCCAGGCGCAGGCTGTTCAGGGACCACATGAAAAACTGCCCCCAGGACAAAACAGACCAGTCCGCCACCAAGGGCCGAAGCATGAACAACACCGGCAGCACAAAACCGATGAGCACAGGCAAGCCACATATCAACCAAGCCAGCCATTTGGCGCGTCCCTGCAAGGCATGAGGTCGCGCATCAAGGGAGCCGGCACGTCCGCCACGCGTCACGGAGAAGCGCATGCGTTTTTGGGCGTGGTGCTCCAGACCCAGCAAAAGAACCACCAGCAGCAACAGCATGGTGGCCAACTGCGCCGCCGCAATGCGGTTGTCCATGGAAAGCCAGGCCTTGTAAATACCTGCTGTGAAAGTCTGGATTCCAAAATAGCTGGACACCCCGAAATCCGCCAGTGTCTCCATCAGTGCCAAGGCCGTCCCGGCGGCCACAGCCGGGCGCGCCAGGGGCAAGGCCACTTCGCGAATGCGCCGGCGCATCGGCGCACCAAGCAAACGCGCAGCTTCCATCAGGTGCGCAGCTCGCTCGCCCAGTGCAGTGCGTGCCAGCAAGTACACGTAGGGGTACAGTGAGAACGTGAAGACCCAGGCCGCACCGCCCAGACTGCGGATTTCGGGAAACACCCTGCCCTCGACGCCCAACACGGAACGTACAAAGGTCTGAAGCGGCCCGCTGAACTGGAGAAAGTCGGTGTACGCGTAGGCCACCACATAGGCGGGCATGGCCAGAGGCAACAACAAGGCCCACTCAAAGACGCGCCGCCCCGGGAACTCAAACATCGTGACAGCGGCTGCCGCTGACAAACCCACCAGCATCACCCCGGCCGCCACCATCAGGCACAAGCGCACCGTTGTTCCCAGGTAATCAGGCAGCACCGTGTCGCTCATCTCGCGCAGGATCTGGCCGGCAGCCGCACCCGATTCACCCCATGGCAGCCACGAAGCAAACACCGCAACCACCGGCAGCATGAATGCCCCGGTCAGGATCAACAGTAAAAATTGGCGAAGCCGGCGAAAAAACATGAAAAGAGCGAATCCGACTTTATGCAAATGAGAATTGTAAGCATCTACAATGATTTTCATGTTCTTAGAGGTATCCCAACTCCGTGTCGCCTATCCCGGGCGCAGCCAGCCTGCCGTGCGGGACGTCTCGTTTGGCCTCCATGCGGGCGACATCGGCGTTCTGATCGGACCGTCCGGCTGTGGCAAAACCACCCTGTTGCGGGCGGTAGCCGGTCTGGAGCCGGTGACATCCGGCACAGTCAAGCTGTCAGGCCAAATTGTCAGCAGTGCCGGACTTCATCTGGCGCCCGAGGCGCGCCAGATTGGCATGGTGTTTCAAGATTACGCCTTGTTTCCGCATCTGAACGTGCAACGCAACATCGCCTTCGGCCTGCATCACCTGTCCCGTAGCGCACGCGCAGAGCGGGTCGCCGAGGTGCTGGATCTGGTCGGCCTGACGGGCCAGGAGGGGAACTACCCCCATGAACTCTCAGGTGGTCAGCAGCAACGGGTGGCACTGGCACGGGCACTGGCACCCAAGCCGCGCCTGCTGCTGCTGGATGAACCTTTTTCCAATCTGGATGTGGACCTGCGCGAACGTCTGGCCCATGAGGTGCGTAACATTCTTAAGGCCGCACAGACCACGGCGCTGTTTGTGACGCACGATCAACTGGAGGCCTTTGCCATTGGTGACACCATCGGTGTCATGCACGAAGGACAGCTACACCAGTGGGACGATGCCTACACGCTTTACCATCGCCCGGCATCGCGCTTTGTGGCTGAATTCATCGGGCATGGCGTGTTTGCACCGGCCGTGATCCGCGAGATTGATCATCAGGTGGTGGTGCAGACGCCCCTGGGCGATCTGACGGATGTAGCCGAATGCCCTCTGCCCTGCGCGTTTTCTGGCGGCGCATGCGATGTGCTGTTGCGCGCCGATGACATCGTGCACGATGACGATGCCCCCGTGAAAGCGGAAATCCTTCGCAAGGCCTTTCGTGGCTCGGAGTTCTTGTACACCCTGCGTCTGGCCAGCGGCGACACGGTCATGGCGCATGTGCCCAGCCACCATGACCACAAGATTGGTGAATGGATTGGCATTCGCCCCCAGGTGGACCACGTGGTCACATTCAACCGGGATTGCCCGGTCAGCGATGGGAAGATGTGCCGCATGCCGTGCGAACACACCACCAAGCCCAGCTAGCAAACCCTCAGAACTAGGCTCGCATCGCTGCGATGGAATTTCGCACATCCGCGGCCCACGTGCGCCGGTCTCGGCCTTGTGCACTCTGCGGCTCGCCAAAGGTCACGACAGCACACAAGGCAGGCGCGGTCAGGGTGCGCCAGATGGAGCCCATCAGGGTGTCATCGTTGATGTAGCAAGGCGCGAGGCTGCGTTGACCACTGGCCCGATCGATGAACTGCATGGCGACCGGCTGGACCGGTACGTTGGCCGAAATCGCAGCCTGGAACAAGTTGGCATGAAAAGGAAGCAGACTCACCCCATCACTGGTGGTGCCTTCCGGAAAAACCGCCAGCACATCGCCATTACGCAGGCTGTCGGCCATGTGATTCACAACGCGCATGGCGTCCCGCCGGGATTCGCGCTCAATGAACAGGGTACCAACGCCGGCGGCCAGGGCACCGATCACCGGCCACTGCCGCACATCGGCTTTGGACACGAAGCGGCAGTAACGCGCAGCATGCAAGGAGGTGATGTCCAGCCACGATATGTGATTGGCCACCAGCAACATGGGACCGGTGCGGGCGGGCTGGCCTGTGACGACCAGCTTGATCCCCAGGCAGGCCAACATTTCCAGGGACCAGACCTGTATGCGTATTTCCTTTTGTTCCTGGGACAGGCGCGGAAACCGCCACAGAATGGTGAGCAGGCCGCCAAGGATATGCAGGACTGCACGCCCAAGCTTCCAGCAGGCCTTGATGCGTTTCATCGCGCCTGAAACGCCACCTGCCCGCCCACGATGGTGCACCGCACCCGACCCGGCAGCTCGTAGCCCGAAAACGGCGTGTGTTTGCCCTGGCTGAGCAAAGCGCCGGGCTCAACCGTCCAGGCAGCCTTGGGATCAAAGACACACAGGTCGGCGATACCTCCCACGACCAGACAACCCACCCGTCCCTGGCGTTTGCCCAATGACGCACCCAGTACAGCAGCGGGACCGCTGGTCACCACCTGCAGAGCTCGCGCCAGGCCAACACCACTGTCCACACTCCATTTGAGCGCCAGGCTCAGGAGCAGCTCAACCCCCGTAGCCCCAGGCTCGCTTTCAGCAAACGGCAGGGCCTTGGCGTCTTCATCCACCGGGGTGTGATCAGACACCAGCGCATCGATGGTGCCGTCCGCCAGGGCTGCGCGCAAGGCATCCCGATCACGTTGCTGGCGCAAGGGTGGGTTGAGCCGGGCCCGGCTGTCAAAGTAACCAATGTCGGCATCGGTCAGATGCAGGGAATTGATGCTGATGTCACATGTGACTTTCAAGCCGTCGAGCTTGGCCTGGCGCACCAGGGCCACGCCGGCGGCGCTGCTGAGCCGGCACAAATGCACCCGTGCACCCGTGACCTTCATCAATTCGAATATGGTGTGCAAGGCGATGGTCTCGGCCACCACCGGCACACCGCTCAAGCCAAGACGGGTGGCCAGTGCACCGCTGGCGGCCACGCCTTTGCCAAGGTAGAGTTCCTGCGGACGCAGCCAGACACCATAGTCAAAGGTGCTGGCGTATTGAAACGCACGCTGCATGACCTGGGTGC
This sequence comes from Rhodoferax sp., assembly GCF_018780565.1. GTDB lineage: Bacteria > Pseudomonadota > Gammaproteobacteria > Burkholderiales > Burkholderiaceae_C > Rhodoferax. The sequence continues at coordinate 404,455 of NZ_JADMJN010000002.1, read as the reverse complement.
TGGCCAGCGGCACTTCGGCCTGGCTGAAGGCCACACAACCGGCCTCAGTCAACTCCACCATCTCGGTGAGCGTTTCACCCGCGAGGTTGCGCGTCAAAGCGCCCAGCGGATGAACGCGGGCCTGGTTCAGTTTTTCGGCGCGAAAGCGCAGCATCTCCACCAGACCCGGCTCGTCCAGCACCGGCTCGGTATCGGGCGGGCACACCAGACTGGTCACGCCACCGGCGACAGCGGCCGCCATTTCGGACTCCAGCATGCGGGCGTGTTCATAGCCAGGTTCGCGCAGCCGCACCGCCAGGTCCAGCAGTCCCGGCGCAACAATGCAGCCCCTGGCATCAATGGTCTGACTTGGTTGAAAATCATTTGCTATATTTTTAATAGCTAGAACCACGCCATTGGCGAGGGCCACGTCTGCAATTTCATCAAAACCGCTGACAGGATCGATAACCCGGCCACCCTTGATCAGAATGTTGGTCTGTGTTTTCATTTCAGGCCTCGTTTCCGGCAACGATACTCATCACCGCCATGCGCACGGCAATGCCAAAGGTCACCTGCGGCAGGATCACGCTCTGCTTTCCATCCACCACCGCAGAGTCAATTTCGACACCCCGATTGATCGGCCCCGGATGCATCACGATGGCATCCGGCTTGGCCAACTGGAGCTTCTCCGGGGTCAGGCCATAGCTCTTGAAAAACTCCTGACTGGAGGGCAGCAGCGCACCACTCATGCGCTCGCTCTGCAAACGCAGCATGATGATGACATCGCACCCGCGAATGCCCTCCTCCAGGGTGTGACACACGCGCACACCCATTTGAGCCATATCAGACGGCACCAGGGTTTTGGGCCCCACCACCCGCACCTCGGCGCATCCGAGCGTCGTGAGGGCATGGATATCGGAACGGGCCACACGCGAGTGCAGCACATCGCCCACGATGGCCACCGTGAGGTTGGAAAAATCCTTCTTGAAATGCCGGATGGTGTACATGTCCAGCAAACCCTGCGTGGGGTGCGCGTGGCGTCCATCACCGGCATTGATCACATGCACATGTGGTGCTACATGCTGCGCAATCAGGTAGGGCGCCCCGGATTCACCATGCCGCACCACGAACAGATCCGCCGCCATGGCGCTCAGGTTGGCGATGGTGTCGAGCAAGGATTCACCTTTGGAAGCCGACGAGCGGGCGATATCGAGGTTGATGACATCGGCGCTCAGGCGCGTGGCTGCGATCTCGAAAGTAGTGCGGGTGCGCGTTGAATTCTCGAAGAAGAGATTGAACACGCTTTTGCCACGCAGGAGCGGCACCTTTTTCACTTCGCGATCACTGACGCTGACAAAATTGGCCGCCGTATCCAGCACCTGAGTCAGGATGCTTTTGGGCAGACCCTCGATCGAAAGCAGGTGAATGAGCTCACCATTCTTGTTGAGCTGGGGGTTACGCTTGTAGAGCATGGCTAACGGGTCTCCACGTTGAAACTGAAAGCACCGGACTCACTGCGAGCCAAGGCCAGGGACTGGCTGGCGGACAGGGCAACACGCGCCGCGCAGTAGTCCGCCTGAATGGGCAGTTCGCGTCCGCCACGGTCTACCAGCACGGCAAGTTTGACGCTGGCCGGACGTCCGAAGTCAAACAACTCGTTGACCACGGCACGGATGGTGCGGCCGGTGTACAGCACGTCATCCAGCAAAATGATGTGCGCTTCATTGACGTCAAACGCAATCTGTGTCTGCGCGCCTGCGGTCATGCCGCGCCGGGAAAAATCATCACGGTGCATGCTCGACGAGATGACACCGGGGCGCTCGATCAGCTTCATGTCCCGCTGCAGGCGTTCGGCCAGCCACACGCCACCCGAGGTGACGCCCACCAGGTGCATGCCGGGGCGGTAGAGGGCCCGCACGCCAGCGAGCAATTCAAGGTAAAGCGCCTCGGCGTCCAGCACGAGTGTGCTCATGGAATACTCCTCAAAAACTGTTCCAGAATAATGCAGGCTGCAGCGGCATCCGCATCTTTTGCGCCCATCGCCAGCGCCTCGGTGGTGGTGTAGCGTTCGTCCACCTCAAACACTGGCAGCTTGAAACGCCCCTGCAGCTGGCGGACAAATTTTTTGGCGCGCGCCGTGTTCTCGTGCGCTGCGCCATCCGGGTGGTACGGCACGCCCACCACCAATGCGTCGGGCTGCCACTCTTTGATGTGCTGCGCGATTTTGACAAAACGCGCATCACCCTCAGCAGCAATCGTGCCTTGCGGCTGGGCAGTCCGCATCAGCCGGTTGCCCACCGCAAAGCCGGTTCGCTTGATACCGAAATCAAGCGCCAAAAAAGTCTGCAGGCCAGGCGGAATGACCAGGGAGCTTGTGGCGTCCAATGCACTCATGCATGCCCCGCATCAGGCGACAGCATCCAGGACTCCAGACCCAGCAGCAACAGGGCCTGGTCATAGCGCTGCGCCACCGGCGTATCAAAAATCACACTATTGCTTGCGGCCACGGTCAACCAGCTGTTTTCCGACAGCTCGGACTCCAGTTGCCCTTCACCCCAGGCGGCATAGCCCAGCGTGACCAATACCTTGCGAGGCCCAGCACCCGTTGACAGGGCTTCCAGCACGTCTTTGGAGGTGGTCATCTCCAAACCGCCCGGGATGGTCATGGTGGACGCGTAGACGGACTCAGCCGGTTTGTCGGCCAGGGCAAAGATGGGTTCATGCAAAACAAAACCGCGCTCGGTCTGGACTGGCCCTCCCTGAAACACGGGGGCGTCCGAGAGATCTTCCCGGCGCAGTGGCAGTTCGACTTTTTCAAACAAGCGCTTCAGATCAATGTCGGCTGGCTTGTTGATGACAAGCCCCAAAGCACCACGCGAACTGTGTTCACACACATACACCACACTTCGGGAGAAAACCTCATCTTGCAAACCGGGCATGGCGATCAAGAAATGATTCGTCAGGTTGGTTAGGGCAAAATCTCCGGGCATAGGGCAATTTTAACGGTGATCATGGGCAATCAGTTCGAAACAGGTTTGATGTGGTTCCGGCGGGATCTGCGCGTGAATGACAACGCCGCCCTTTGCCTGGCCTTGAAATCCTGCCGGCAAGTGCACTGTGTTTTCGTGTTCGACCAAAACATCCTGGACACATTGCCGCGCGTTGACCGGCGGGTGGAGTTCATCCGGCAATCTGTGCATGCTCTGGACCAGGACTTGCGCAAGCTGAGTGGCCTGGAGACGGCGGGACTGATCGTGCAAATTGGCGTTGCCGATGAGGAAATAGTGCTGCTGGCCAAGACGCTGCGCGTTGATGCCGTGTTTGCCGCCCATGACTACGAGCCGAGAGCCCTGGAACGCGACGCACATGTGCAAAACAAGTTGAACTGCATGGGTATCGCCCTGCACACATGCAAAGACCATGTAATTTTCGAGCGCCGGGAGATCCTGACCAAAACAGGAACGCCCTATGGTGTTTTCACACCCTACAAGAACAACTGGCTGGCAACCGTGAGCTCCGATGATTTGCGCAGCCACGATTCGGCTCCATTCGCTGGTGCGCTGGCACCCCGGCCCCAGGCGTTCCAGCGCGCCGTGCCGGCACTCAAAGAGATCGGTTTTGAAGCCAGCAACCTGAGCACACTCAAGATACCTACCGGTGCAGCGGGTGGACGCACATTGTTCGAGGCATTTTTCGAGCGTATGGACGACTACCATGCGACCCGCGACTTCCCCCACGTCAAAGGCCCCAGCTATTTGGGGGTGCACCTGCGTTTCGGTACCGTGTCCATTCGCCAGCTTGCCGCCACCGCCTTGCAACGCCAGATTCAGGGCAGCCGTGGGGCAGAGGTATGGCTGGGGGAATTGATATGGCGTGACTTCTACTTCCAGATTCTGTCCAACTTTCCACACGTTGCTCATGGCGCCTACAAACGCGAATACGATGCGATTTCGTGGGAACAGGGGCCGCAGGCACAAGCCCTTTTCAGGGCCTGGTGTGAAGGGCGAACCGGCTATCCGCTGGTAGATGCAGCCATGGCCCAGATCAACCAGACGGGCTATATGCACAACCGCTTGCGCATGGTGGCAGGCAGCTTTCTGGTGAAGGATCTGGGCATTGACTGGCGCTGGGGCGAAAGATACTTCGCCGAACACCTGAACGACTTTGACCTGTCAGCCAACAATGGAGGCTGGCAATGGGTCAGCTCCAGTGGCTGCGATGCGCAGCCGTATTTCAGGATCTTCAATCCAGTCAGTCAAAGCGAAAAGTTTGACAGTGATGGCAAGTTCATTTGCCGCTATCTACCCCAACTCGCCAAGTTGCCCAAGGCTGCCCGGCACGCACCATGGAAGGCCAAACCTCTGGAACTGCAAATGGCTGGCGTGAAACTGGGTGACAACTACCCTTTGCCCATCGTGGCCCACGACGAAGCGCGGGCACTGACACTGCAACGCTACGCCATCGTCAAGAAATCAGGCACGGATTAAAGCGCGTCTGCAGAGGCAACGCAGTATTGCCGCACCAGACCAATCAGCTCATCTTCCGAATACGGTTTGCCCAAATAATGATCCACGCCCAGCGTACGGGCATGCTCACGGTGTTTCTCGGCAATACGTGACGTAATCATGATGATCGGGAGGTCGCGCAGTCTTTCGTCGCCACGAATATTGCGAGCCAGATCAAAGCCATCCATGCGCGGCATTTCGATGTCTGACAACACCACAGCGGGCTTCTCTTCCTGCAAGCGCTCCAAGGCCTGCAAACCGTCTGCGGCAAGCGACACCCGGAAACCTTCACGCTTGAGCAAGCGCTGGGTCACACGCCGCACAGTGATGGAGTCGTCTACCACCAGCACCAGAGGCGCCTGTGCAACGCTGCTCATCAGTGAATATGGCTGGGCACTGTCAGATACAGCCGACTTTTCCGCCATCGGTCGCTCAGCCTCCACCTGACGCCGTCGTACCTGCTCACCGTAAACAGAAGCCAAAGCCACGGGGTTGTATATCAGAATCACAGCGCCCGAGGCCAACACCGACATGCCGGCAAGACCAGGCAGACGGGCCAACTGAGGCCCGAGGTTTTTAACCACCACCTCCTGATTGCCCAGCACTTCATCCACATGGGTGGCCACCCTTTGCCCCGCGCTACGGAATATCGCAACCGGCAAAGTCTTGGTCCGCGTTTCATTGCTGCCTGCGGAGGCCTCCAGAAGCGAGCCCGCCCAATAAAAAGGGACTTGCTCCCCATTGAATTCAAGCACCTGGTTCGCATAAGCCTTGTCCAGCTCTGCAGCCGGGACACGACGCACCATCTCAACCAGATTGGCCGGTACACCAATCATCAGGTCGCCCATGCGCAGCATGACAACCTGCGTCACCGCCGTGGTCAGCGGCAACACCAATTTGAACTTGGTTCCACGTCCGCGTTCTGTGGATGTTTCGATCCGGCCGCCCAGGGCGGTGATTTCAGCGCGAACCACGTCCATGCCAATGCCCCGGCCGGACAGTTCAGTGACCTGCGACGCCGTTGAAAAACCAGGCGTGAAAATCAGGTTGGCGGCCTCCGAATCGGTCAGGACTTCATCGCCCGAGATCTGACCATTGGCACGTGCTTTCTGACGAATCCGCTCCAGGTCCAAACCAGCACCATCATCGCTGAACTCCACTGTCACATCGTTGCTTTGCTGGTGAAGGCTGATAGTGATAGTGCCCGTGGCCGGCTTTCCAGCCTCCACACGAACCGCAGGGTCTTCAACACCATGGGCCACTGCATTTCGCAACAAATGCTCAAATGCCGGCGCCATGCGGTCCAGCACGCCGCGGTCCATATCAAGCGAGCCCCCGTTGATGTCGAGCTTGACCTGCTTGCCGGAGTCCTTGGATGCCTGACGAACCACGCCATACAGACGCTCTGAAATTCCTTCAAATTCCACCATCCGGGTACGCAGCAAATCGCGCTGCAGTTCACGGGCCTGACGGGCCTGGGCGATCAGGTCATCCTCGGTTCCTTCCACCGTGCGCTGCAGACTGCGCTGCACCGTGGCAACGTCGTGCACCGACTCAGCCATCATTCGGGTCAGTTCCTGCACACGGGTGAACCGGTCAAATTCCAGCGGATCAAAGCCCTGTGCCGAGTCTTTGGCCTGCGCAAGTCGGGACTGCATCTGAGACTCGGACTGCAACTCGATATCACGCAACTGATTACGCAAGCGATCCAGATTTCCCGACAACTCGCCCAACGATCCGCGCAACTGACCCAGGCGAGCCTCCAGCCTTGAACGCGTGATCATCACCTCGCCGGCCTGGTTAACCATCCGGTCGAGCAACTGCGAACGCACCCGCACGGTTTGATTCGAAATGCTGCGCACAGGCGCCAGAGGCGCAACCTTCGGCAGAACAGTGGCAGGCATTGCCGCAAGTGGCTCGACGTTCAAAGCGGCTGGCTCGAACTCAGTCGCGGCAACAGCCGGTTCGGCGGAAGCTGGGCCTGCTTCAGGCAGACTCAAAGCCTGCTCTGGCATTGCGCGCAGTTGATCCAGATTGCTCTGGATCGCATCGAACCGGGTCAGCAAGGGCTCGAGCTGAGACGCCTGCAAAGACTCCGTACCCAAATGTTCAATGGCCGATTCCATACGGTGGGTCATTTCACCCATGCGCATGGCGCCGGCCAGACGGGCACTGCCTTTGAGTGTATGCAACACACGCAAGACTTCATTGCGGGCGCTTAGATTTTCGGGTCGGGCCGTCCACTGCCGCAGGGCACTGCCAAGTTGCGGCAACAACTCCAGCGCCTCTTCTTCAAAAATCGGAAACAGGTCCACATCCAAGGCGTCTACGGCGTCGATATCATCGTGTTCGTCGTCAACGAGCGCGCTGACTGTGCTGACACTGCTGTCGGACCATGTTGCCAGCGGTACAACGCGGTCAGTGGCAGGCGGGGCAGTCGCTTCGGCCACTTCCTGCACGGGCACCTCAGCCGACTCCGGGGCCTCATCCACATCGGACTCCACTGCGATTTCCGACTCAAGCGAGGGCTCGATGTACTCATTCTCCTCAGCACTGCCTGCCACTGCCGGAAACTCAATTTCCAGAATGGCCTTGAGAGCCTCCAAAAGATCGCGATCGGGGTCCTTCAGGAAACCAGCAGCAAATTGGTGCAACAAGCGGCGAATATCTTCCGCAGCCCCAATGAAGACTTCGGCGTGCTCTGGAACGCCTTGCGCATGCAGCTTCACGTGCTGCAAGGCCTGCTCCAGCGCACGCGCAATTTCCGAAAGGGCAAAGAAGCCAACGGTGGCGGAACTGCCGGACAAGGAGTGCGCCAAGGCAACTGCTGCGTCAGGCAGTGGTCGATGCAATTCCAAAGCCCACTCAGTCAGTTCAGTGAGCAAGCGGCGCGACCATTCATCGGCTTCGTTCAAGTAAACGTTGTACAACGAGATGCCGATTCGCAAGCTGCCAATGACCTTCACCTGGTCTTCCAGGTCCGGCTCCGTCAAACCGCTATATGACTCCTCCAGATCGGAAGGAGCAACCGGTGCTTGCTCTGCGGCTGCTTCCAGCAGACTCGACCCGGCTTCTTCGACGGCAAACTCTTGCAACGGGGATACGGTGTTTTCATCGGAAAGATCGATCAACTCCGGCGCAACGATCTCAGTTGCGTCCGCATCGGGAAGCTCGGGCGACAAAGTCTCCTTTTCATCGGAAAAGGAGGCCGACTCAACGAATGATCCAGCGTCTGGTTCAATATCGCCGAAATCGAAATCAACCAGGTCAAGTGATTCGGCAACCTGCGGTGCGGCTGCGGGTGGCTCCGTAGCGAAATCCAGCATTTGCGTTGAACTGAACTCCGGATGATCGAATTCTTCCGCAACTTCCGGCGGGGCTGATGCAAGCTCAGGCGCCGACTCCAGCACCTCTTCGCCCGGCAACAGCAACCCGACAACACGATTGTCCATGCGCAAGCCATCTGCAGCCGTGCGGAACGCCTGGGCGTTCCAGTGGGCGTGATTGCCTTGTGCAATGTCTTCGACCCAACGTCCAAATCCCTGAATGGCTTTCTCAGCAAGCGCGATCAACTCAGCGCTTGCCGGCTTCTGCTCCGCCAGCCATGTGTTGAGCAATTGCTCCAGCGACCAGGCAGCTTCCCCAAACTCATTGAGGCCCACCATGCGGGAGCTTCCTTTGAGCGTGTGAAACGCCCGGCGTAGCGTGGTTTGCGGCCCCAAATCCGCAGGATCAACGGTCAACTCACGGACCGCCTCCAAACCGGTTTGAACCACTTCACGAGCTTCCTCCAGGAAGATCTCCTGCAACTCGCGTTCGTCATCATCTAGAGGTTCTTCCGACACCGGCGTTGCTGCGGCCTGGACCGGCACCACGATCGGGGGCTGCACTGGCGCTTGGGCCGTTGCCTCTGGCGTGACAACCGAAACTTCTTCGGACGGGACAATTTCCGCAACGGGGCTTGTTAGTGCCGTGCTCGCAACTGGCACCTCGGCCACCGCCGCTTTCTCACGTCCCATAAGAGGTTTGAATTCGCCAAGGTCTTCGTCATAGACAAAAAGCTTCTTGGCCAGTGCACGCTGATAGCTCAGCATGTCAATCAAAAATCCGAGCGCCCCCAGGCTGTTGCCCAACTTCTCGAAAATCCCGGTGCGCGCGGACTCGGCGTCGATGTGATCAACCAAAAATTTCTCAACGCTGTCACGCATCCGCAAGGATGCGAGTGCTGCCTGATCCAGCCCCAGAACAGAGAACACCCCCCGCATTTGCGCCAGCTGACTGGGCACCTCATGCAGTGGCACTTTATCCTGAGGATTGCGAAAGAATGCATCCAGGGATTTTTCAACCTCAGCCAGCGTGGAACGAAGCTCATCGACGACGCTACCCATGGTCTGGCGATCACTGACCCTGCGGTACAGCTCCTCCATCCAGCCCTCCAGCGCTTCGGACTGCCCACCCGCATTCACATGGTCCAATCGCCTGGCCAGACTGGCACTGCGTTCGGCCATATTCGACTCGGTTGGGTCCAGATCTTCGTAGGCGGCTTCGAGGTAAAGCACAGCCGTCGCGACTTCCATGGCCAAAGTAGGCGTCGGAGCCTCGCCGGAGCGCGCCGTAGTCTCGATGGCCCGCATCAAAGAACGTGCCAGATCGCCACTTTCCGGGTGAAGTTTCAAAACCGAGTCTGCCACCAGACTGAATTGATCGAGAGCGACCTTCAGCCGGTTGGTGTCGCCCCCTGCGAGGGCAGACCAGGTCTCGGTTGCCGCAGCAATCCGCTTGCGGGCCTGTACCAGCAAGGCCGGATCAAAACGTCCGAACTGAGGCGTGTCGTAGTCAAATGGTTTGGTTCGATTCAGCCCATAGGCCAACCGAACGGCTGCAAGTACCGGCGCATCCGCAACCTGGACGGGAATAGCCTGCGCACAGAAGAAAAGCAGATCCTGAGCCAGGCGATCCGAAATACCGGGTTCACCCCGTGCCAGGGTTCTGTATTGCAGAAGGATTCTGGAGGCTGCGCGCTTCCCGTAGACATCGGTAGGGCAAAGCCCCTGGGATACCGCTTCGAAGTAGGCGGCACAAATTTTCCAGAACACACGGGGTTCCAGTTCATTTTGTCCGGCAGCAAAGCTAAGGCTGATGGCCCGCATGGCCCGCGCTGCGGCCACATCACCGGACTTGACGACCTTCAGAACGTACCGGTCAATACGTGCCCGGACCGCTGAGTCATAGGCCAATGGATCAGCCTGCTGAGGCAAGTCCATATCAATCCAGCGCCACTCGATGGGCCACAAATCCGCTGGGTGCACACGATCATCACCGACCAGTTCCAGCACATCGCGGTACTGCGGAAAGAGGGCGACAGAGGAGGCGTTTTTACCTTTGAGAACACCCTCAAGGTATTCAGTCAACGCAAAACTGGCGCGCTCAACCTTGTTGGCAGCCTCGTCGCTGCAAAGCTCCGGTCGCTGGACAAATCTCTGGGCCAACGCTTCCATGGCGCGCAAAACTTTGGCCGGTGCGGCCATGCCAACCATCTCCAGGGCGCCAACCGCCTGGTGCAACTGTTGCCGGGCAATACGCAGCTGGCTGGCGTCCAGAGCGGAGAGATCCGAACCACGTGCCAACTCCGCGTCCCGCACAAAACGCCGAAGCGCTTTGGTCGCACCATCCAGCGATTTGCGCAACTCGTCGAGCACCCAGGCCAAAGGCCCGAGGTCATTGGTTGCAAGTTCATTGTCGCCAGTCAGGGCAGCGTTCGGTTGCATGGGTTCGTGCACTCCTGGGGGTAACAAATTCAAATTGAGGGGGCTCAGGCAATCTTGAACCGGGACACTGACTGACGCAGTTCTTCAGCCATTTTCGAAAGTTCGCGAACCTGCGCGGCCGTCGAGCGCGTACCCTCGCCCGTCTGCTCGGTCACCGCGAAAATGTGCTGGATGTTGTCCGCCACCACATTCGCAAGATTCGCTTCACGCGACGTTGAATTCGAAATTTGCTCAATCAGCTCAGCCAGTCGGCGCGACACCTGATCAATCTCGGTCAGGGCAGTACCCGCATTGTCGGAAAGCTTGGCTCCATCCACCACACCCTGGGTAGAGCGCTCCATCGCGCCAATGGCATCGTGCGTATCGGTCTGAATTGCCTTCACCAGCGCAGAAATCTGACGCGTCGCATCGGCAGAACGCTCCGCAAGACGCTGCACCTCCTCCGCCACCACCGAGAAGCCTCGGCCTGCCTCACCAGCAGACGCTGCCTGAATAGCAGCGTTCAGCGCCAGCACGTTGGTCTGTTCGGTAATGTCCGAGATCAGTTCGGTAATCTCGCCAATCTCCTGGGACGACTCACCCAGGCGCTTGATGCGCTTGGAGGTTTCCTGAATCTGGTCACGAATCGAGTTCATACCGCCGATGGCGTTTTGCACAGCCTGCAGGCCAACCTCGGCAGCTTGCAGCGACTGACGAGCCACCGAAGCAGACTCTTGCGCTTGCACGGACACCTCGTTGATTCGGGTCGCCATTTCCACGACCGAGCGACCGGTCTCGCGAATTTCATGCAGTTGCTCATTGGAAGCCGCCAGCAGTTCGGTTGAAGTCGTGTCCACGTCAGCCGTCGTCTGTGCCACGCGCGTCGCAGTGTTTTGCACGTTGCCCACCAGTGAACGCAGCTCTTCCACCGTGTAGTTGACGGAATCCGCGATAGCACCCGTGATGTCCTCAGTCACCGTCGCTTCCTGCGTCAAGTCCCCTTCAGCGACCATCTGCAATTCGTTCATCAAACGCAAAATGGCGGCCTGATTGGCATCGTTCACACGTTTGGCTTCCTGTTCCTGGCGCTCCGCATCCACACGCTGGGCCTCGGCCACAATTTGACGCTGACGACTGTCCAGCAGTTGCACGCGGGACAAGCCGATCGCACTCAGCAATGCCAGGGCCGCAGCCACAACCAGCAGACTCAACGAGCCGCCACCCAAACCAGCTCGCGATGACAATTTGCCTTGCAACTCTTCCAGGCCACGGCGTAAGGGTTCACTGTCGCCAATGATGGAGGCTTGTGCCTCACGCGCCGAAACCAGGCCCTGCAGGTTACCCAGAATGGCACCAGCCTGCGTACGGGTTTCCTCGTAAAGCTTGATCAGTGCCTCAAGCTGTTCACGGGTTTGGGCATCTTTGGCTTCCTTTAAACGCAGTTCGGAACTGCCATCCAGCAGACCTTGTGCAATTTCCTTGAACAAGTTCAAGTCCTTGCCCAGCAGGAACACCGCCTCGGGACTCACACCCTCCACCGTCAGGAATTCGTTGGATGATTTGCCGATCCGCTGCGTCAACATCACCAGTTGGCCTGCTGCTGAAATTTCAGAGGCTGGCGCATTTTGCTGCAATTTGAGGGAGGACACCGTCTCGGCAATTTCCAGCAGATCGGATGACTGCCGGTTGATAAGCCGCAACGCCGCACTCACTTGAGTCAGGATTTTTTGCTGGGACATCACCGCTGCGGTATTTTTTTCCGCCCGATCCACCAACGGCCGGATCTTGTCCAGTTCCGCCTGGTAATCATCGCTCAGTGCCGACAAACCCAGTTGATCGTCGCCGCTCTTCAGACCACGCACCGATTTGGCCAGCACGCCGGAGCTCTCTGCCACGTCTGGAAAGGCCTGGGCACCACCCACAAGCGCCTGTGAAACCGATTTGGCAAGGCGCTGCGACTGCATCAAGGACTGACCGGTTGCACCCAGCTGTTGCGCCACGCGGTCCGCCTGCCTGAGCGCAACGACCGTTACAACCGCGAGCAAAAGCAAAGCCGCGCCCAACGCGATGGAAAGCACACGCTGATGCTGCGCAACCGTTTTTCTTCCGAGAATGGGAAGCGTAATCAGATCCGCAGAATCGTGCTCTATCACTTCGACTGTGTCTGGCTCGGACTTGGCCTGCATGACCGGGGCCGCAACCTCATTGTCAACTTCGGCAATGGCTTGCTCGGTCACCATCGGGTCCACGGTGCCATCGGGCATGCCAAGACTCAAACCGGACTCCAGCTGGGATTCCGGCACTTTTTTCGCAAACAGATTTTTCAGTTGGGTAACGACGGACATTGTGAAACCTTCAGTTGAAACTTAAGCACTTATGCTCAAAAATTCGGGAAATTGGGACAAGGCACGCAGGTTGACTTCCTGCCAGCTCACACCATTGAAATCGGTGAATCGGCTACCAAAATAAGCTGGCGAGCCTTCTGGTGGGGCCACTGCACTGGTGAAGGCATCGTGCTTGCGAAGGCCAGCCAATCCATCCACCATCAAGGCGCAGTTGAGTTCCAGCGCAGAATTGAAAGTGATGACACTGGACTCGGCAAGCGATTGCTCGGTTCTGACCCGCAGCGCTCCGTCACCCATGAAGCTTGCCAGGTCAACCACGCCAAACAGTCCGCCGCGAAGATTGACCACACCCATGAACCACGGCCGGGAATAGGGCACAACCTGAAGGTTGGCCAAAGGAAAGATTTCACCAGATTGTGCGAGCGGGAACAGGTAGTTTTCGTCCCCAACGGTAACCGCCAGCCACGAAATTGCCACGCCCTCGGAGCTGGCAGCCTTGAGTCGGCTTGCAAGACGGATCTGGAGTTCTCTGAGAGCTTCGCGGTTTGCCATGCTGTACCGGGGATTTCAGCCCAAAGCCTTGATCTTGACCATCAACTCGGCCGCATCGACCGGCTTGGTGATGTAGTCGCGTGCACCTTGGCGCATACCCCACACGCGATCGGTTTCGAGGTTCTTGCTGGTGCACATGATGATCGGGATGTCCGAATATTCAGGGGTGCGGTTAATGGCCCGCGTCAACTGAAAGCCGTTCTGTCCGGGCATCACCACATCCATGAGAATCAAGTCAGGCTTTTCTTCTGTCAAACGTTTGAACGCCTCATCCGCGCCTTCCGCCGTGCGAACCGACATACCGTTTTTCTGCAACAGATTCGTCATGAACATCAACTCGGTCTTCGAGTCGTCCACGATCAATACTTTTTGGATAGCCATCAATTAACTCCTTGGATCACTGCGCCAAATTGCTGCACAGCCTGCAGCAGTTGGTCTTTGGTAAACGGTTTTGTCAAATAGTCCTGCGCGCCAACCATTCGCCCGCGAGCCTTGTCAAACACACCGTCTTTCGACGACAGCATGACAACCGGGACACCTGAGAACTTGGCGTTGCGTTTGATGATGGCGCAAGTCTGGTAGCCGTCCAGCCTGGGCATCAGGATGTCGCAAAAGATGAGATGCGGTTGATAGTCGTTGACCTTGGCCAGAGCATCAAATCCGTCTTCGGCAAGCATGACTTCATGCCCGCCTTGCTTCAGGAAAATTTCGGCACTGCGCCTGATGGTATTGCTGTCGTCGATCACCAGCACTTTAAAAGTCGATCCAGTCGTATTCACAAGAAACTGCTCCTGAACTGACGGTTAGTCATAACGATAGTACGCATCTTCATCAGATTGAACGGATGGTGTTCAAATTTGCACCATTTCGAAGTCTTCCTTGCGGGCGCCACATTCAGGACAGGTCCAGTTCATGGGAACTGCATCCCACACTGTCCCAGGCGCAATGCAATGCTCAGGATCGCCTGTCGCTTCGTCGTAGATCCAGCCACAAATTAAACACATCCACGTATTAGTCTGATTCACAGCTTAAAGGGCCTTCGAATAGAATGCAATCATTGATTAAGGACGTCATCCGCGATTTCCGCGTCGCTCGCCACAACGTGCGCTATTCTGCCTGAACAAGACCACGGCCTGATCATGCTTCCCCCCACGGTTTCCCTAATACAGCACGACCTGCATGCCACGGCGCGTCCCGCGTGTGTCATGGTGTTTAACGCCAGCGATCCCAGCGGTGCTGCAGGCCTGGCGGCAGACATCACAACCATTGCTTCGGTTGGGGCTCATGCATTGCCGATCATCACAGGTGCCTATGCCCGTGACACCGCCGAGATTTTTGACTTTTTCCCACTTGGCGAAGAGGCCATCACCGAGCAGGCCCGGGCCACGCTGGAGGACATTCCGGTGCAAGTCATCAAAGTGGGATTTGCCGGCTCGCCGGAGAACCTGAGCGCTGTGGCCGGCATCGCCTCTGACTACGCAGACGTGCCGCTGGTGGCCTACATGCCCGACCTGTCGTGGTGGGATGAAGTGCAGATCGATTTGTATCTGGACGCTTACAAAGAACTCATACTGCCCCAGGCTACCGTGTTGGTTGGAAACCACAGTACGTTATGGCGCTGGCTGCTTCCTGACTGGAGCACAGCACGCAGCCCCGGCGCCCGGGACATTGCCCGCGCTGCCCAGGAACTGGGCGTGTCCTATGTGCTGGTCACCGGTCTTGCGTTGCCGGACCAGTTTATTGACAACGTGCTCGCATCACCTCAAGCCGTGCTCGCAAGCGAGAAGTTCGAACGCTTTGAAGCCGTCTTCTCAGGCGCAGGCGACACCCTTTCGGCCGCACTGGCCGCCTTGCTGGCCAGCGGCAGTGATTTGTCTGAAGCATTTTCCGAGGCACTGAGCTACCTTGACCGCTGTCTGGATGGTGGCTTTCGTCCAGGCATGGGGCATGTTGTGCCCGACCGCCTGTTCTGGGCGCAACCCGACGCTGACCCCGATGCCGAGAGCGCCCCGGACCCAACCATTCCCGATATAAAAATCCCTCCCCATGACACACAACACTGATCTCAACATCGCACTCTTTGAGCGCGCCAAGCGCGTGATTCCTGGAGGCGTCAATTCGCCGGTCCGGGCTTTCAAGGCTGTCGGCGGCACACCCCGCTTTGTGAAGCGCGCTCAGGGGGCGTACTTCTGGGATGCCAATGACCAGCGCTACATAGACTACATCGGCTCCTGGGGCCCGATGATTCTGGGTCATGGCCACCCGGCGGTCGTGCAAGCGGTGCAGCAAGCGGTGCTCGAAGGGTTTTCTTACGGGGCGCCAACCGAGCGCGAGGTGGAATTGGCCGAAGAGATTCTGCGGCTCGTCCCCTCCATGGACATGGTGCGCCTGGTCAGCTCAGGCACCGAAGCGGCCATGAGCGCCATCCGTCTGGCACGCGGCGCCACCGGGCGCAGCAAACTGATCAAGTTCGAAGGCTGCTACCACGGCCATGCGGATGCGCTGCTGGTCAAGGCGGGCTCGGGGCTGGCGACCTTTGGCAACCCCACCAGTGCCGGTGTACCGCCTGAAGTGGTGCAGCACACGCTGGTGCTGGAATACAACAACATCGAACAACTGGAAGAGGCTTTTGCCTTGCACGGCCCCGAACTGGCCTGCCTGATGATTGAACCGATTGCCGGCAACATGAATTTTGTGCGCGCGTCGGTGCCCTTCATGAAGCGCTGCCGCGAACTGTGCACGCAGCACGGCGCCTTGCTGGTCTTTGATGAAGTCATGACCGGCTTCAGGGTGGCGCTGGGCAGCGCACAAAGCGTTTATGCCCGTCACCTCCCTGGCTTTGAACCCGACATCACCGTCATGGGCAAGGTGATTGGCGGCGGCATGCCTCTGGCGGCTTTTGGCGCCAGGCGCGCTGTGATGGAGCACTTGGCGCCACTGGGCTCGGTGTATCAGGCGGGCACCCTGTCCGGCAACCCGGTCGCCACCGCCTGCGGCCTGGCCACCCTGCGCGAAATTGCGAAACCCGGCTTCTATGAGGAGCTGAGCCGCAAGGCCCAGTTGCTGATGGGCGGTCTGCAAACCGCGGCTGACAAGGCAGGCGTACCGTTCTGCACTGACAGCGAAGGTGGCATGTTCGGCTTCTTCCTGTTCAAGGAACTGCCGCAAAACTATGCCACCGTCATGACCACCGACAACAAGCGCTTCAACATCCTGTTCCACGGTCTGCTGGACCGCGGTGTGTACATCGCACCGGCGTTGTACGAGGCAGGCTTCATGAGCGCGGCACATACCGATGCGGACATTGCCGAGACGGTGGCTGCAGCGGCCGAAGTATTCAAAATGATATAAAAATAAGAGCCTTTTATCCTTACTGGACGAGGGCCAGGAGGCTATTTTCCAAGAAAAAAGGCCACCTTCCGGTGGCCTTTCTGTCATCTACACAAACCAGGGCCTAGTGGCGGAAATGACGCACTCCGCTGAACACCATGGCGACGCCACGCTCGTCGGCCGCATCAATCACTTCCTGATCGCGCATGGAGCCGCCGGGCTGGATGACGCAGGTAGCACCTGCATCCACCACCACATCCAGACCATCGCGGAACGGGAAAAAGGCATCGCTTGCGACCGCCGTGCCCGCCAATGACAGGCTGGCGTGCTGGGCCTTGATGCTGGCAATGCGGGCCGAGTCCAGGCGACTCATCTGGCCGGCACCCACGCCCATGGTCATGCCGCCTTTGCAGAATACGATGGCGTTGCTCTTGACGTACTTGGCCACGGTCCAGGCGAACAGCAGATCTTGCAGTTGCTCGGGTGTTGGTTGCTTTTGGGTG
The DNA here is from genome assembly GCF_018780565.1 of Rhodoferax sp. GTDB lineage: Bacteria > Pseudomonadota > Gammaproteobacteria > Burkholderiales > Burkholderiaceae_C > Rhodoferax. The sequence continues at coordinate 387,494 of NZ_JADMJN010000002.1, read as the reverse complement.
ACCACTTTAAGGTCCGCTAAGGTGAGTTCGTGGTTGTCGGCGGTTTGCAGCAGGATGCCGGAGCCGATGCGCTTCATGTCGACGGCGTTGCGGCCCTGCTCCCAATCGGTCTTGCCGCCCTTGGGCAGGTCAATTTGCAGAATGCGCACATTCACCTTGCTCTTGAACACCTCCAGCGCGGCCGGGGTGAAGCTGGGGGCCATCAGCACTTCGACAAACTGTTTGGAGATTTGCTGCGCACCGGCCTCGTCCAGTTCGGTGTTCAGGGCGATGATGCCGCCGAAAGCCGACGTAGGGTCGGTCTGGAAGGCCTTGCTGTAGGCCTCCAGCGCGTTGGCGCCCACGGCCACGCCGCAGGGGTTGGCGTGCTTGACGATGACACACGCGGGGGTGTTGAAGCTTTTGACACATTCCCACGCGGCATCGGCATCGGCGATGTTGTTGTAGCTCAATTCTTTGCCTTGCAGTTGCTTGGCGGTGACCAAGGAGCCGGGCGCGGGGTACAGGTCCCGGTACAGCGCGGCGCTCTGGTGCGAGTTCTCGCCGTAGCGCAGGTCTTGCACTTTGACAAAGCGGCCATTGCTCTGGCCGGGGAACAGGTCCAGCGTGGGGGCCTTGTCACCAGCGGGAACCGCTTCGCCAATCTGGATGGCCGACAGGTAATCGCTGATCGCGCCGTCGTACTGGCTGATGCGGTTGAACGCGGCAATCGACAGGCCCAGCTTGGTTTTGTCACTGACCTTGCCTGCGGCTTTCAGTTCGGCAATCACGGTGGCGTATTGGGAGGCGTCGGTCAGCACCGCCACATCTTTCCAGTTCTTGGCGGCGCTACGCACCATGGCCGGGCCGCCAATGTCGATGTTCTCGATGGCGTCTTCCAGCGTGCAACCGGGCTTGGCCACGGTGGCTTCAAACGGGTAGAGATTGACCACCAGCACGTCGATAGTGTCGATCTGGTGCTCGGCCAGCGCGGCCATGTGCGCCGGCACATCGCGGCGGGCCAGCAAGCCGCCGTGCACGCGGGGGTGCAGGGTCTTGACGCGGCCATCCAGCATTTCGGGGAAACCGGTCATCTCGGCTACTTCGGTCACTGGCAGGCCTGCTTCCGAAAGCAGCTTGGCGGTGCCGCCGGTGGAAAGAAGCTTGATGCCCTGGGCGTGCAGGGCTTGCGCCAATTCGACGATGCCGGTTTTGTCGGAGACAGATAAGAGTGCGTTCATGGATTTAATCTAAAGGTTCAGTGAATGTCGTGAGGGCCTTGAGCGGCCCGGTTCTGGCTACTTGATCAGCTTGTGTTCCAGCAGCTTTTTTCGCAGCGTGTTGCGGTTCAGCCCCAGCCACTGGGCCGCTTTGGACTGATTGTTGTCGGCGTGGTGCATGACGACCTCAAGCAGGGGCTTTTCCACCACATTGACCATCATGTTGTACATGCCGTCAGGCTCGGTACCCCTCAAATCCCGGAGGTAACCCTCCAGACTGGTGCGCACACACTCCTCAATATGCTTCTTGCTCATGCCTGTGTCTCCATATATTTCTCTTTCTCGCTTCCAACGCAATTCGGAACGACGTCGGGAATCCTGTCCATGCGATCGTTCAGTTCATCAAAAAATTCTGCCACGGCCCCGGCCTGTTGACCACAGTCTTCCAGCGAATTCATGCGGGCACGAAATTCCGGGCCACCGGGCAATGCCTTGACGTACCAGCCAATGTGCTTGCGCGCGGTCCTGACCCCCGAGAACTCGCCGTACAGCCCGTAATGGTCTTGCAGATGGTCCAGCAGCAAGTGCTTGACCTCGGCGACCAAAGGCGGCGCCAGGTGCGTGCCCGTCGCCAAGTAGTGCGCCATCTCACGAAAGATCCAGGGGCGACCCTGCGCCGCGCGACCAATCATGACCGCATCGGCGCGCGTCACCGCCAGCACATGACGGGCTTTTTCGGGCGTATCAATATCGCCATTGGCCACCACCGGTACACCCACCGCCGCCTTGACGGCGGCAATGGTGTCGTACTCGGCCTGCCCGCCGTAACCCTGCTCGCGGGTGCGCCCATGCACCGCAATCATCTGGACACCGGCTTGCACGGCCGCCCGTGCCAGCACCACCGCATTTTTTTCCGACTGACACCAGCCCGTGCGCATTTTGAGCGTGACCGGCACGCCCCGCGGCGCGCTCACCGCCACCACCGCTTCAATGATGGACAGGGCCAGCGCCTCATCCTGCATGAGTGCCGAACCCGCCCACTTGTTGCAGACCTTTTTTGCCGGGCAACCCATGTTGATATCGATGATCTGCGCACCCCGGTCGATGTTGTAGGCGGCAGCCTCGCCCATCATGTGCGCATCCGTTCCGGCAATCTGCACTGCAATCGGACCCGGCTCACCCTCATGGTTGGCACGGCGGGACGTCTTGAGGGTGTTCCACAAATCGGGGCGCGAGGTCACCATCTCGCTGACCGCATAACCCGCCCCCAGCTTTTTGCACAGCTGACGGAAAGGCCGATCGGTCACCCCCGCCATGGGGGCAACAAAGAATGGGTTTTCCAGATTGAACGGGCCGATGTTCATGCGAACGAATCGAAAGGAATGGATGAAACGTGATGTCGGGAAATTGGGGATTGGCGAAGCTTGCTCGCTGCAACAGGATTCTACCTGCTCAAAATTTCAGCAATTGAAATGCCCCTGCCGGCACAACCCCGGGTCTGCCATACTCGCCGACTGATGGAAACCTGGCTTGAACCTTTGCTCGCAATACTGGCACTACCCCAATACGGGTTGAGCACTGTTTTTGTCGTGTCTTTTATTTCGGCCACGCTGGTGCCGCTGGGATCCGAGCCTGCCGTTTTTGGGCTGGTGAAGCTCAACCCCGAAATGTTCTGGCCAGCCATCTTCGTCGCCACGGCCGGCAATACGCTGGGCGGTGCGGTGACTTGGGGCATGGGGCTGGCCTCGCATAAGGTCATTGACCGCTACCAGCAAAGCAAAAATCACATCCGGGCATTGGACTGGCTGCAGCGCATCGGCCCCAAAGCCTGCCTGTTGTCCTGGCTGCCGGGTATCGGCGACCCCTTGTGTGCGGTGGCGGGCTGGCTCAAACTTCCCTTCTGGCCATGCGTGTTCTACATGGCAATCGGCAAGTTTGGGCGCTATCTGACGATGACTGCGGCCCTCATTGGCGTCTTCGGGAACTGAATCCGCCCAGCTGTCAGTCCACTTATTGCTATATTATTAATAGCAATATCAACATATCCTACGCTGGCTAAAAGTACTTCAGCCTCCAAATATCAAGGACTGAACAGGAAATTCATCACATCGCCGTCCTTGACGACATACTCCTTGCCTTCGCTGCGCATCTTGCCAGCGTCTTTCGCGCCCTGCTCGCCCTTGTAGGCAATGAAATCTTCATAGGCGATGGTCTGGGCCCGGATATAGCCCTTCTCGAAATCGGTGTGGATTACCCCTGCCGCCTGCGGGCCGGTATCACCCACATGGATGGTCCAGGCGCGCACTTCCTTCACACCCGCAGTGAAGTAGGTTTGCAGACCCAGCAGCTTGTAGGCAGCGACGATCAGGCGGTTCAGTCCCGGCTCGTCCTGACCAATTTCGGCGAGAAACATCTTTTTGTCTTCTTCTTCCATGTCGGCCATTTCGGCCTCCATCTTGGCGCAGATGGCCACCACCGGCGCATTCTGCAAGGCAGCATAAGCCTTCAGGCGATCGAGGAAGGGGTTGTTCTCGAAACCATCTTCGGACACGTTGGCCACGAACATGGCCGGCTTGGCCGTGATCAGGAAAAACTGCTTCAACAGGGGTAGCTCTTCCTTGCTGAAGTCCAGGGTTCGCACCGGCTTGGCTTCGTTGAGCGCGGCTTGGCACTTCTCCAGGATTGCTACCAGCTTGATCGACTCTTTGTCGCCGGAGCGCGCGGTCTTGGTAACCCGGTGCAGGGCCTTCTCGACTGCGGCCAGATCGGCCAGGCACAACTCGGTCTGGATCACTTCGATATCGGAGATCGGGTCCACCTTGCCAGCCACGTGGATGACGTTGTCGTCTTCAAAACAGCGCACCACATTGATGGTGGCGTCGGTTTCGCGGATGTGCGCCAGGAACTTGTTGCCCAAACCTTCACCGGTGCTGGCGCCAGCCACGAGGCCGGCGATGTCCACAAACTCAACGATGGCCCGCTGAACCTTTTGCGGATTGACGATGGCCGACAGTGCATCGAGTCGCGGATCGGGCACTTCCACGATGCCTACATTGGGCTCAATGGTGCAAAAGGGGTAGTTCTCAGCCGCAATGCCCGCCTTGGTCAGGGCATTGAACAGGGTGGATTTACCGACATTGGGCAGGCCAACGATGCCGCATTTCAAACTCATGGAAATATCCTTAAAAATCAAAAGATCAACCGCACATCACACCCCGTGGGGGCATCGTGGAAGTGCTCGCTACACGCCAGCATCCAGTGGTCGGGTGGGGTGAAGCGATCCAGCGAGAAACCAGCAAGTTCGCTGGTTTTGTCCTCGTTTTATCCTGGGAAACTGGTACAGATTGTAATGATTGGCGAATTCCCGCTACACAGGATCAACACATCGGACCTATCACACACGCACCAGACCAGGCCGCATTTTGTAAAAATGCCACCGCCCCTCATGCCGTCAATCGTCTTTGGACAGCAACTCCTGCAGTTGCCTCTGACGCAAGTTCGCCGGCATTTCGAGTGTGGCCCGGTCCCACTTTTCAAGCTCAATCACGGTGTCCAGGCAGTCCTGCATGATGGCGTGCGACTGGACCGTGCTTTGCAGGATGGCAGCGTGAACCATCGGATTGTTGTCCAGACCCGCGAGGCAATTCTGCTGGTACCGATACAACTCCCGCAGTTTTCGCATGGCATCAGCCACCTGAGCCGGACAGGCGCACATGTAGATCAAGCCCTGCTCAATGATCTGCGCCAGTTCAGCATCGGTATATCGCTCTTCATATTGCATAAGTTGAACTTCCACTTCATCTTTCAGGTTCGAAACGCCAAGCGTCCCCCGGAATCCACTTTCAATGAACGCATTTTAGGTTGCGCGTGGTGCCATCAATTTACCCAAAATCAATATCCGCAAAAAGTGTTTGACCAAGCTGCAAAACAGCACCCACACCCTGCATCACAATAACATCCATGCCGAAGGTCACCGCCCCATTCAGACGCGCATCCTGCCGGTAGGCCTGCAAGGTGTCGCCCACCTCGGGACTGCTGGCAGCCGTTGCAGGGTCGATATTGGGAATAGGACAACGCGGACAGGGCTTGACGGGTTTGAGTACAACCTGGATGCGCCCTGCGTCGATCTGCATCAAGCCAAGACGATCTTCGTCATGCGCCTGCAAGCCGGACAAGACGATGTTGGGACGGAAGCGCTCAATGCCAACCGGGCTGTGGCCGGCTGCAACCAGGCGCTCATTCAGATCAAGCAATGAAGCCTCACTCAAAACCAGCAACGGAAAACCATCATTGAACTGGTTCAGCGCCTCAAGGCCGCCGGTCCACTTCAGGCTCGACAAACGCTTGTGCGCCGGATCGAACCGGACCAATCGATAATTCGCAGCACCCGCCACAGGGGCGCCGCTGGCGGAAAGCGACAGGAAATCCGTGAACCACTGAGCTGCCAGCGGCCCCATGTCGTAAGCGGGCACGGCATCATCCCAAACCGTGACGGTGGCCGACTGCTCCACCGAGTTCAGAGAAACATGCAGAGCCAACATGCCGGGCGCCCTCAGCACCAGTTCACCGCCTATGAACTGGGGGCGTACCAAGGCAAGCTGAGGTTGCTCGCGCTGTGTCACAAATACACCCTGCGCATCGACCACCATCCAGGCGCGGTCCAGGTCCAGACCGGTTTCGGTCAAGACAGCCTCCTGCAACTCAACGCCCGCACACGACTTGACGGGGTAGATGAAGAGGCGAGCAAGCCGGGCGCTTGCGTCACCGCAGGGCTGCATCCTTGTGTTCACAGAGAGTTCTCCAGACAGAATGAGGGGCAATCCTCGATTCTGCCCTGCCTTCTACAATCCCGGCTATGACTCAACCCTTTGATATTTGCATCCGCGGCAACGGCATTGTGGGTCGCACGCTGGCCCTGATGCTGGCACGCGAGCGTCTGCGTGTGGGCCTGGTGTCCGCCAACCCGTCGGCAGCCAAGGCGGGTTCACCGCCAAAGGGCGACATTCGGTCCTACGCCTTGAATGCGAAATCCAGAGCGCTGCTGGAATCCCTGCGGTGCTGGCCTGATGCGCGGGACGCAACGGAAGTGCTCGCCATGCAGGTCAAGGGTGATGCCGGTGGAGAGGTGAACTTCAGCGCTGCCGAGCTCAAGGTTCCGGGCCTGACCTGGATTGTGGACGTACCGGTGCTGGAAGCCCTGTTGGCGGATGCTGTGCGGTTTCAGCCGCTGATTGAAATTCTGGATACCCCCCAGCCAGCCCAGTTGACGGTCATCTGCGAGGGCAAAACCAGCAGCACGCGCGCCGAGTTCGGCATTGACTTTGATGTAACCCCCTATGCCCAGAAAGCCATCGCGGCCCGCTTGAGCTGCGAGCTTCCCCATGAGCAAACCGCTTACCAATGGTTTTCTCAGGGCGAGATCCTGGCTTTTTTGCCCATGGGGGGCGAGCAGGGGAACTCTGTCGCGATTGTCTGGTCAGTCAATGAAGATCATACGCAGGCATTGCTGGACGAAAGCCCCGCCGATTTCTGTGAAAAGCTGGAGAAAGTCAGCGAAGGCAGACTGGGCAAACTGAGTCTGATCAGTGAACGCAGCGCCTGGCCCCTGCAAATGGCGCGCACAGAGCACTGGGCAGGCACATGGGAGGGCAAGGCATGGGTTTTGGCAGGCGACGCAGCACATAACGTGCACCCGCTTGCCGGGCAAGGCCTGAATCTGGGGCTGGCCGACGTGGCAGTTCTGGCAACGACACTGCGCGATCGTGAATACTGGCGCAGCGTGAGCGATGAAAAGCTGCTGCGCCGCTACGAAAGATCGCGTAAAGCAGAAGTAGCGGCCATGAGTGCTGCAATGGATGGTTTGCAGCAGTTGTTTGCACAGACAGCCACACCTTGGCAAAACATGCGCAACTGGGGCATGAACAGTTTTGAGCGCAGCGGCCTGATCAAGCAATGGGTTGCTCGTCAGGCCATGGGATTTTAATTTTTGACTGAACGGATGATGATGAAATTGATGAAAACCACGTTGATCGCCGCCACGCTACTGGCCTGCCTGGGCGCGTCGGCTCAGGAAGCTGTCATCCGCAAAAACCTCGGCGAGCGGCTTCCCCAACTGCCAAAAATCGATGAGGTCACCAAAAGCCCCATGCCGGGGCTTTTTGAACTCCGCGTCAACGGCACCGAAATCTTCTACACCGATGCCGAAGGAAATTTTCTGGTGCAAGGTAACCTGATCGATACCCGGCAGCGGCGCAATCTGACAGAAGAACGTATTGAAAAATTGACAGCCATCAGTTTTGACACCTTGCCACTCAAGGACGCCTTCACCATCGTGCGGGGTAACGGGAAACGCAAACTGGCAGTCTTCGAGGACCCGAACTGCGGTTATTGCAAACGCTTTGAGCGGGATCTTCAGAAAGTGGACAACGTGACGATTCACATGTTCCTCTACCCCATCCTCAGTCCCGATTCCAACGAAAAATCAAAGAATATCTGGTGCGCCAAGGATCGGGTCAAAGCCTGGCAGGACTGGATGGTGCGCGATCAGGCGCCGGCCACCGCAAATTGCGACACCGCGGCCATTGCACGCAACGTGGAAATTGGCCATAAGTACAAGATCACCGGTACGCCCACCCTGCTGTTTGCCGACGGCTCCCGGGTGCCCGGTGCGATTGGCACGGCACAAATTGAAAAACACCTGAACGACGCCAAAAACTGATGGCATCGGCGCCCCTGAATTACGAGGTCCGGATCAAGGACCTGCACGCGCACCTTTTTCAGGTCACGCTAACCATTGCCAAGCCCGAGGCATCTCAGAAGGTGAGTCTGCCCGTGTGGATTCCGGGCAGCTATCTCGTGCGCGAGTTTTCAAAAAACCTGCAGAATCTTGCCGCTCAACAAGGCAGTAAAAACGTAGCGCTGACGCAAACCGACAAATGCAGTTGGCAAGTGCATTGCGCAGCGGGCAAGCCCTTGATTCTGAGCTACGAAATCTATGCGTTTGACAATTCGGTGCGAACCGCCTGGCTGGACACCTGCCGGGGCTTTTTCAACGGCACCAGCATGTTTCTGCGGGTCGAGGGTCAGACCTCGCTGCCCGTCAGTCTCGAAGTGGCCGCCCCCAAGGCCATGCCCGGCTGGCAACTTGCCACCGGTCTTGGCCCCGATAAAGTCACGGCAAACGGTTTCGGCAGGTATCTGGCCGCCAACTACGACGAACTGGTGGACTGCCCGGTGGAGATGGGCCCCTTCTGGAGCGGCTCATTTGTCGCATGTGGCATACCGCACCGATTTGTTGTCGCAGGTGCGCCCCCCAGCTTTGACGGCAGCAGGCTGATCGACGACACAAAGCGGATCTGCGAAGCGGAAATCCATTTTTGGCATGGCACCAAGGCCGGCGCACGCGTGGGTGCCAAAGCCCCCTGCCAGAGTTACCTCTTCATGCTCAACGCTGTTGATGATGGCTACGGCGGACTGGAACACCGCAACTCCACCGCGCTGATCTGCACCCGCAAAGACCTGCCACGACTGGACCATACGCGGGGAGCGCCTGCGCCAGCCAAGTCAACTGACAAGCGGGTGAAACTCTCGGAGGGCTATACAACGTTGCTGGGCCTCATCAGCCATGAGTATTTCCATACCTGGAATGTGAAGCAACTGCGACCGGTCGAGTTCACCAGCTACGACTATGCCAACGAAAACTACACGCAGCTGCTGTGGTTTTTCGAGGGCTTTACCAGTTACTACGACGATCTGATTCTGCGCCGCGCAGGTCTGATAGACGATACCGTCTACCTGAAGCTGCTCAACAAAACGATCAATCAGGTGCATCAGACCCCGGGGCGTGAGGTGCAAAGCGTTGCACAGGCCAGCTTTGACGCCTGGGTCAAGTACTACCGGCAGGACGAGAACACCCCCAACGCCACCGTCAGCTACTACACCAAAGGCGCATTGGTCGCCCTGTGCCTTGACCTGACTCTGCGCCAGGAAGGCAAGACCACACTCGACGCGGTCATGCGCGCCCTGTGGCTGCGTTGCAAGGGTGGGCCCATGTCGGAGGCTGACCTGGCCAGCGTACTGGCTGACTTGTCGGGACGGTCTTTCGCCAGGGAGATAGCGCGGTGGGTGCACTCGACCGCAGACCTGCCGCTCAAGACCCTGCTGGAGAACCGGGGCGTCGCCATCCTGGAGGACCCCGCCCAAGTGGCGCAACGCCTGGGTCTGCGCGTCTCGGAGAGTGGCGGGATTCATGTCAAAGCGGTCTTGCGAGGCGGCGCCGCAGAGCGGGCCGGCCTGGCCGCTGGAGACGAATGGATAGGGATTGAAACTGGCTCAGGCAAATCGGCCAGCAGTTGGCGTTTGACCAAACTGGATGAGATCGCGCTCTACGCGGGAACCGCCAGCAGGATTGGCGTACTGGTTGCACGCGACAAGCGGCTGCTGCGGCTGACACTGACCCTGCCCAAAACTGTCACGACATGGCGCCTGGCTGCCCGTGACAGCAAGCTGGTCGATCAATGGCTCACTGCCCCTTGAACTGGGCAGGGCGCTTTTCACGAAACGCCATGACGCCTTCGATGTAGTCCGCGGTCTTGCCCATGGCGGATTGCGTATCGCGCTCCACATCCAGTTGCTGGGTCAGGGTTCGGCTGCCACTGTCCCGCAAAATGTGGCGCGTGGCGACCAGCGCCTTGGTGGGCATGCCCGCCAAGCGCTCGGCAAGGGTCATCGCTGCGGCCAAGCAGTCGTCCGCCACATCCCAAATCATCCCCCACTCCTTGGCTTGCACCGCCCCGAGCTTGTCACCGGTCATGGCCAGCGCCATGGCACGTGCCAGGCCCAGCCGCTCTGTCAGAAACCAAGTGCCGCCAGCATCTGGAATCAAGCCAATTTTGCTGAACGCCTGAATGAAACTGGCAGCAGGTGCCGCAATGGCAATGTCGCAGGTCATGGCCAATGAAGCACCCGCACCTGCCGCCACGCCATTGACGGCTGCAATGGTGGGCATGCGCAGATTTTGAAGGCGCCGCACCGTCGGGTTGAAAGCCTGCTCGATCACGGGGCCAGGGTCAGCGCGGGCCATCATATCCGGGCCGGGAGTGAAATCAAACTCGGCCAGGTCCGCGCCAGCGCAGAAACCGCGCCCGGCACCCGTGATGACCATCGCCCGGATGGCTGGATTGGCTTCCGCCTGATCCAGTGCAAGCCACAAGTCGCGGTGCATCTGGCGCGTGAAACTGTTCAAGGCCTGCGGACGGTTCAAGGTAACCGTCGCAACACCGCCTTGCTCGGCGTACAAAACTGCAAGTTCAGACATGGGGGAGCCCTCAATAAGTCATTGAATTTACCATTTCCATGCCACACCCTCGATGGCACACTGGCCTTGGGTATAGTCAACGACCGATAGCAATCCGGAGACTCCCATGAATTTTGAACTGATCAACGTCCGTACCGAAGCCGACAAGGTGGGGGTTATCACCCTGAACCGCCCCAAGCAACTCAATGCCCTGAACAACCAGCTGATGGACGAACTGGGTGCTGCTCTCAAAGCCTTTGATGCAGACCCGGCCATTGGCTGCATGATCATCACCGGCAGTGAAAAAGCATTTGCTGCCGGGGCCGACATTGGCGCCATGGCCAGCTACACCTTCGCCGATGTCTACAAGGGCGACTACATCACCCGCAATTGGGAAACCATTCGCAGCATCCGCAAGCCTGTGATTGCCGCCGTGAGTGGTTTTGCGCTCGGTGGCGGCTGTGAATTGGCCATGATGTGCGACTTCATCATCGCAGCTGACAACGCCCGGTTCGGCCAACCCGAAATCAAATTGGGCGTGATTCCCGGCGCCGGCGGCACGCAACGCCTGCCCCGAGCGGTTGGCAAAGCCAAGGCCATGGACATGGCCCTGACCGGTCGCATGATGGACGCCACCGAAGCTGAGCGCGCCGGCTTGGTCAGCCGCGTCGTGGCACTGGACAAATTGATGGAAGAAGCCCTGGGTGCGGCACTGATCATCAGCGAATACTCACAAATCGCCACGATGGCGGCCAAGGAATCCGTGAACCGGGCCTATGAGGGCACGCTGAGCGACGGCATTATTTTTGAACGCCGCCTGTTCCATGCGCTGTTTGCCACCGCCGATCAAAAAGAAGGCATGGACGCGTTTGTGAGCAAGCGAAAAGCAAATTTCACGAACACCTGATGGGATCGCGTTTCAAGTTGCTATAATCTTGCCCTACTGGTGATATAGCTCAGTTGGTTAGAGCGCAGCATTCATAATGCTGATGTCGGTGGTTCAAATCCACCTATCACCACCAAACACCCCTTACCGGGTATGAAAAACCTGCTACCTAACTGATAGCAGGTTTTTTTATGTCTCAAAAATCTGCACGCAGGACGAAGCTGAGTCCGCCAGATTGCCCCAGGTAGGTGTGGAAATTCCAGCTGTTGCCTTTCGCGCTGACCTGTGAATAGGTCCATTGCGCCATCACGCCTTTCCCAGAAAGGTCATACGCCACTTTGAAGCCCCTGTTGGCAACAGATGCCAAAGGCAAGCCCAGACGCCGACGATCGCCGTCAAGACCCGGGCTGAATGCAACCAGGTAGTCGCTCAGGGAGGCTTCGATTCTGCGCAGGGATGCATGGGCGTCCGACACCAGCATCCGAAGCGACTTAGGGCGCAACAAGGCTGGAAAGGGGTAATCAATCCTGGTTTTTTGTTACTTGGTGTAGCGGCCATTGCGCCTTGGAATGCCCACCCTTAGCCCTTGTTCACCTGCCAGGATGATCGCTTCTGGCACAATCTACCGGTACCAGCGCTGCGCCACAGCGTCAGGTTCTGCCCGGAAATCGTCGGATCTGACGAGAATCCCGAACCACCTACAACTTACAGCCTCTGGACAAATACCATGAACCGCTGCCTGCCATTGCCCATCGCCCGCTATTTCGCACTGTTTGTGCTTGCCTTGCTCTGGACAGCCGTCTACGGCCCCAACACCGCACAGGCCCAGAACACGCGCCAGTTTCCACTGACTGCCAAGCGTGGCATGCTGGTGGTGACTGCACCGCCCGTCATTCAGATCAATGGCGTCAATGAACGGCTGTCACCAGGCGCCCGCATCAAGGGACCCAACAATCTGCTGGTGATGTCGGCATCGCTGGTGGGCACCAGTGTGCTGGTCAACTATGTGCGCGATGGCCAGGGCATGATTCATGAGGTGTGGATTCTCAGCGCGGAAGAAGCACAGGAGAAACGCTCCGGCATGGAGCCTGTGACCAACTACACATCGGGCTTCGATGCGGACAAGCCCAAAACAGACGACGGAAAAACTCCGTTCAATCAGCTGCCCAAGTACCCCAAGCAATAAGGCGCCCGCCTGAATTTTAGTGGCCAACAGGGCCTTCTCCCTCGTCAGATATAGTTATTTTGCTATTTAAAATATAGCAATCCATTGAAGGGGTCAGCATGACCAAAAAAGTCTTTATCAAAACCTTTGGCTGCCAGATGAACGAGTACGACTCGGACAAGATGGCCGACGTGCTGAATGCCGCACAGGGCTACGAGCCCACTGACAACGTGGACGAAGCCGATCTGATTCTTTTCAACACTTGTTCGGTGCGGGAGAAAGCCCAGGAAAAGGTCTTCTCCGATCTCGGACGGGTCAAGCATCTCAAGAAAAAAGGAGTGCTGATTGGCGTGGGGGGCTGTGTGGCCAGCCAGGAAGGGGCCGCCATCATTGAACGCGCTCCCTACGTGGATGTGGTGTTCGGCCCGCAGACCCTGCACCGCCTGCCGCAAATGCTGGCCGCACGCGATCTGCAGAACCGCTCGCAAGTGGACATCAGTTTCCCCGAAATTGAAAAATTCGACCACCTGCCACCCGCCCGCGTAGAGGGTGCAACGGCCTTTGTCAGCATCATGGAAGGCTGTTCCAAATACTGCAGCTACTGCGTGGTGCCCTACACCCGCGGCGAAGAAGTATCGCGGCCGTTTGAGGATGTGCTGGTGGAAGTGGCGGGTCTGGCCGACCAGGGCGTCAAAGAAGTCACCCTGCTCGGACAGAATGTGAACGCCTACCGTGCCCGAATGATCAGCACCCCAGACGCAGTCTCAACCGAGATGGCTGACTTTGCCACCTTGCTGGAATATGTGGCCGATATCCCTGGCATTGAGCGCATTCGCTACACCACCAGCCACCCCAATGAGTTCACGCCTTCGCTGATTGCGGCTTACGAAAAAATCCCCAAGCTGGTCAGCCACCTGCATTTGCCGGTGCAACACGGTTCAGACCGCATCCTGATGGCCATGAAGCGCGGCTACACCGCCATGGAATACAAATCCACCGTGCGCAAGCTGCGGGCGATACGCCCCGACATGGCCATGAGCAGCGACTTCATCGTTGGCTTTCCCGGCGAGACCGAGGACGATTTCAACAAGATGATGAAGCTGATTGACGACGTAGGTTTTGACAACTCCTTCAGCTTCATTTTCAGCCCCCGTCCAGGCACCCCGGCCGCCAACCTGCGTGACGACACGCCACACGAGGTCAAGTTACGTCGCCTTCAGCATCTGCAGTCCGTCATCAACGACAGCATCAAACGCATCAGCGAGAGCCGCCTGAATACGGTGCAGCGCATCTTGGTGGAAGGTCCATCCAAGCGCGATGGTGCCGAGCTGATGGGTCGCACCGAGTGCAACCGGGTGGTGAACTTTGTAGGTCCAGCACGCCTGATTGGGCAACTGGTTGATACACGCATCACCGAAACGCGGACCTATTCGCTTCGAGGCGAAGTTCTGGTGCACGACAGGGTCTGATCAGGTTTAAAACGGCATCTTGGGCATGCCCTTCATGCCCCCCATGCGCTTCATCATTTTCATCATGCCGCCGCCCTTCATCTTTTTCATCATGTCCTGCATCTGCTCAAACTCCTTGAGCATGCGATTCACCTCCTGAACCTGCACCCCGGCGCCTGCGGCAATGCGCCGCTTGCGCGTGGCCTTGATGATGTCGGGCTTGCGGCGCTCCAGCGGCGTCATGCTCTGAATGATGCCTTCCTTGCGCTTAATGTCTTTTTCGGCCTTGTCCATGTCGACCTGGCCCGCTTTGGCACTCATCGCGGCTGGCAGCTTGTCCATCAGGCTGGACAGTCCGCCCATCTGCTTCATTTGCTGAATCTGGGCCAGGAAATCATTCAGATCAAAACCAGCGCCACTTTTGACCTTGGCTGCCAGCTTTTGTGCCGCCGCCATGTCCACGCCGGAAGTCACCTGCTCCACCAGCGCCAGGATGTCACCCATGCCAAGAATGCGTCCGGCATGGCGCTCCGCATCAAACACTTCAAGGCCGTCAATTTTTTCACTGGTGCCAGCGAACTTGATGGGCGCACCGGTAACCTGTCGCACCGACAGTGCCGCACCGCCGCGTGAATCGCCATCGGTCTTGGTCAGGATGATGCCGGTCAGGGGCAGCGCTTCCTTGAAAGCCTTGGCCGTGTTCACGGCGTCCTGGCCCTGCATGGCATCGACCACAAACAGGGTTTCCACCGGGTTCAAAATGGCATGCAGGTCCTTGATCTCGCGCATCAGCGCTTCGTCAATCGCCAGTCGGCCCGCAGTGTCTACCAGCAGTACGTCGAAGAAATGCTTGCGGGCATAGTCCAGCGCCGCCAGCGCAATATCCACCGGCTTCTGGTCCGGCGTGCTGGGAAACCACTCGGCACCCGCCTGCGCCGTCACTGTTTTCAGCTGTTCAATCGCCGCCGGGCGGTACACGTCACCCGATACGGTCAGCACTTTCTTCTTGCGCTTTTCAATCAGGTGTTTGGCTAGTTTGGCGGTGGTGGTGGTTTTGCCCGCGCCTTGCAAACCAGCCATCAGGATCACGGCCGGGGGCTGGGCTGCCAGATTGATGTCGCTGACGCCCTCGCCCATGGTTGCGGCCAGCTCCTTGCTGACAATCCCTACCAGGGCTTGCCCCGGAGACAAGGAACCCAGCACATCCTGACCCAGCGCCTTTTCCTTGACCCGGGCAATAAAGTCGCGCACCACGGGCAAGGCCACATCGGCCTCCAGCAAGGCCATGCGCACCTCACGCAGCATGTCCGCCACGTTGGATTCTGAAATGCGGGCCTGGCCTCGCATTTCCTTGACGAGGCGGGAGAGTTTGTCGGTAAGTGCGGAGGCCATAGGGGGTATTCCGGTCAACGGAACCAAAGTTGGGTGCCAAACGGGATTGGCAAGATGCAAAACGCTAAACTGTAGCCATGATTTTAGCCAGTGCTTCCACCCCCAGTCTGACTTTGGCAATTGGCGCGGCTGTGGCCTATCTGGTATCGGCTGCCGGTGCCGCCCGTCTGGGTGCACGGAATGCACGGATCGCCCTATGGCTGGCATGGCTGGTGCATGGCGTCTTGCTGGCTTGGAGTCTCTTTGGCGAAGCACCCCGCTTTGGCTTTGCGCCAGCACTATCGGTAACGGCTTGGCTGGTTGCGGCTGTCTACGCGGTTGAAACCCATGTGTTTCCGCTGTTGCAAACACGCTGGACCCTGTCGTCACTGGGTGCTGCCGCCGTGCTGCTGGCCGTGGCATTTCCCGGAAGCCCCCTTCATGCCAATGCCTCGCCGTGGCTGCCGCTGCACTGGGCATTGGGCATCGCTTCCTATGGCCTGTTTGGCATTGCCGTGGTGCATGCCTGGTTCATGACCCGGGCGGAGGGACGTATCCGTCTGGCCAATGATCCACACAGCGGCATGCCCCTTCTGACCATGGAACGCCTGACCTTCCGCTTTGTAGGCGCCGGTTTCCTGCTGCTATCGGCCACGCTGCTCATCGGCTTCCTGTTCGGCAATCACCTCTACGGCGCTACAACGCCCTTGAAATGGGATCACAAAACGGTGTTTTCCGTCCTATCCTGGCTGGCATTTGCCGTCCTGCTGATCGGGCGCGCGCGGTTCGGATGGCGCGGAAGACGGGCGGTACGGGTCCTGTACATAGGGTCCGGTTTGCTGCTGCTGGCCTACGTCGGTTCGCGCTTCGTGATGGAAATCATTCTCGGACGGGCCGCATGAAGTTTCTTCTGATATTGACTGTGGTGGTGGCGGGCATCTGGCTCTGGCGCTCCAACCGGCGGGATGTGCCCCAACACAACAAGCAGCAAGCCAAGGGCAAGCCAGGGCCGCTGGAGATTGTGAGTTGCACCTTGTGTTCGGTTCATGTTCCATCTGTGGATGCCATTCAAGGCCAACGCGGCGTCTACTGCAGCGCCGAACATCTCCAGCGCGCGGAGCACTGAATGAGCCAGCAACCAGACCCCCAGACCTGGTTTGCCCCGTCCTTGCTTGAACCCGGCATCGAGCAGACAGACAACCCCCAGGAATTCGAGCGTCTATGGCGTGGCTTCATGACCGCGCGGGTCACCCTCGGGCTGGTTCTGCTTCTGCTGCAGAGTGTCATTTTTGCGCTTGGCTCTTCACCCAATGCCACCCTGATCCTGATTTGCAGTGGCTACTTTGCAGCGGCACTGTCTGTGCGCTTGATGGCCAAACCGCGCCAACTGGGCAAGGCTTTTGACTCTCAATGGTTGAACACCCTCGGCGTCGATATCCTGGCTTTTGCAGCCCTCCAGGTAGCGCAAGGCAACAGCATCAATTACGCCCCCTTGTTCGCCCTGCCGGTCCTGATGGCCTCGGTTCTGGGCTCACTGCTGCTGGCCATGGGTGCAGCCGCGGGCGTTACCCTGCTGCTGTTCATGTACGCCGCATGGATGTCGATTCAAGTACCCGGCGATACGACAGCGTATTTTTTGCAGGCGGCACTCACGGGCGCCGGTTGCTTCGTCATCTCATTTCTGGCCAACCAGATTGCGACCCGACTGGCAAACGAAGAGTTGCGGGCGGAACGCAACCAGTTGGCCGTAAGGGTACAACGCCTGGTTAACGAACTCGTGATTGAGTCGCTGACCGACGGGATTCTGGTGGTGGATCACGACAACACCGTGCGCGCAGCAAATCCTGCGGCGCGCATGCTGTTAGGTGCGGAGCGCAGCGTTCGTGCCAGCTCTTTTGACCTTGCTTCTCAGGTGGGATGGCAAGGTCTGATCGACCTGATGAAACTCAGTTTTGCGGAAAATGCCGCCAAGCAGGCGGACGTCACGATTCACCATGCAGGACAGGGCCCCAGGCGCGTGCGGGTTCGGACCCAGCTCACCGCCGCACAGGGCACGGGATCGGAAAGTCTTTGCGTCATGTTCCTTCAGGATCAGCGCGAAATGGAGGCTCGAATGCGAACCGACAAGCTGGCGAGCATGGGCCGGATGTCTGCTGCCGTCGCCCACGAAATTCGAAACCCGCTGGCCGCGATTGCCCAAGCCAACGCCCTGCTGGACGAAGACCTTTCCGACCCCAGGCACAAGCAACTTACCCAGATGGTCAAGCAAAATGCCAAACGGTTGGAAAAAATTGTGGACGATGTACTCAACATCTCCCGCGTTCAGCACGGCGACAGCATCATGATGTCAAGTACGCTGGATTTGAACGATGCCCTGGAGAGAATCTGTCACGACTGGCAGGAGCAGACAGGAATGGCACACCATTTGCGCATCAAGCTGACGCCTCAGGCGGCCGAAGTAAGGTTCGAAGCAGAGCACTTGCGCCGTATTCTGGTCAACCTGCTTGATAACGCACGCCGCTATGCAAGCCGCCAACTTGATGCCATTCAGGTCTCGGCCGAAGTCTCTTCCATGGGGCAAAGCAGCTTGAGCGTCTGGAGCGACGGCCAACCGATGGATCAAACTGTTGAGAGACACCTTTTTGAACCCTTCTTTTCTTCAGAGAGTCGCTCCAGCGGACTGGGGCTCTATATCTGTCGTGAATTGTGTGAAGGACATGGCGCATCAATTGCCTATTTCCGAACGCAGCGAAACGTCAGGGGAGTTTCCATGGAAGGAAACGAATTCATTGTGACTTTCCGCTCCGGCATGGACAACATCAAAGCGTCCCGGCTGGCCGGAGCACACCCGTAACAACATGACTTCGAACACCCTTCCCAACACCGTACAGATCCTGGTTGTCGACGACGAACCAGACCTGAGAACGCTGTATGAGTTGACGCTGCTGCGCGAAGGCTACCGCGTGGAGACAGCAGAGAGCCTGGCGCAGGCAATGCAGCATCTCAGTGAACGGCGCTTCGATGTGATCATCACTGACATGCGATTACCCGATGGCCTTGGCATGGAACTCATTCGACAGGTCAAGGCCCAGCAGCGCGCAGAGCGCTGCGTCGTCATCACGGCCTACGGTTCGGCAGAAAACGCTGTGGAATCGCTCAAGGCGGGCGCTTTTGATTACTTGACCAAGCCGGTCGATCTCAAACAATTTCGGGCCGTCATCGCATCTGCCGTCCAGGATCCCCTCCCGCGCATGGCTGTAGCTGGCCGGGCAAATGCACTGCAGCGACGGGCGGAGGACGCAACCAAGCCACCGTCCAGCGGAAACGCGGCCCTGCGGCGCATCGTGGGCGAATCCCAATGCATGCGGCTGGTCAAGGAACGCATCGTCAAAGTGGCTCGCAGCATGGCGCCCGTTCTGGTGCGGGGAGAGTCCGGCACCGGCAAGGAACTCGTGGCCAACGCCATCCATGCCAGCAGTCACCGGTCCGCCAACGCATTCATTGCCGTGAACTGCAGCGCAATACCCGAGAGTTTGCTGGAAGCCGAATTTTTCGGCGCCAAGAAGGGCGCCTACACAGGCTCTACCCAGGACCGCGGTGGGTTTTTTCAGGCCGCCGGTGGCGGTACGCTTTTTCTGGACGAGATTGGTGATTTGCCACTCGCCATGCAATCCAAACTGCTGCGGGCCATTCAGGAACGCTGTATCCGCCCGGTCGGATCTCCTCAGGAGGAGCCGGTGGATGTCCGGATCATCAGCGCGACGCACAAGGATCTCGCTGCGGAGGTCCAGGCGGGACGTTTTCGGCAAGACCTGTACTACCGCCTGAACGTCATTGAAATTCTGATCCCGCCCCTGCGGGAGCGACGCGAAGACCTTCCGGCGCTGTGCACCGTGCTGCTGCACCGGATCGCCAGGGAGTCGGGCATACCTGTTCCCGCCCTGTCGTCCACTGTATTGGACCAGCTCGCGCGTGATCCGCTTCCTGGCAATGTCAGGGAGCTTGAGAATATGCTGCATCGCGCCGTGGCCCTGAGCGAGCAGGATGACCTGCAGATTGAACCGTCGGGCTTTCAGCCGCTCGCGGCAGACTCCCCGCCAGCAGCTAGCACCGGCGCCGCGCCACTGACTGATGATCAGGTAACCATTCCCAGCGACTTGCAAAGCCATCTCGACACTCAGGAGCGGGAAATCCTGATTCAGGCACTGCGCGAAACCGGGTTCAACCGCACCGCCGCCGCAGCCCGCCTGGGTTTGAGCCTGCGTCAAATGCGCTATCGAATTGCCCGACTCAATATCGACACACCTCACAACAGCGAGTCTTCTGATGAACCGGTCTGATCCGCCCCGTCCCACGCCACTTTGGCGGGATGGCCGGTACCAGTTTTCCGGGTGGCTGGCCTCGCCCAACTTTGGCCCCCGGCCCGGCAGTACGAAAATTGACCTTGTCGTGCTGCACTCCATCAGCCTGCCCCCCGGGCAGTACGGCGGAGATGACGTAGACCGCCTGTTTACCAACCAGCTCGACTGGAATGCGCACCCGTACTTCAAAACCATCCAGGGCATGGAGGTGTCTGCGCACTTTTTTATCCGCCGCAACGGGGACCTCGTGCAGTTCGTGAGCTGCGATGACCGCGCCTGGCACGCCGGAGCCTCAAGCTACCGCGGACGGAACAATTGCAACGACAATTCAATCGGCATTGAACTTGAAGGCGTCGAAGGAGGGCTGTTCGAAGAATCTCAATACGAGACCCTCACCAGCCTTTGCACCGCCATCCTGCAACACTACCCCATCGCTCATATTGCCGGCCACGAGCACATCGCGCCTGGCCGCAAAGCCGACCCGGGAACCGGCTTTGATTGGCCACTTTTGCAACAGGCCCTCGGTTGTACGTCTCAGTACTTTCCCGATGGTATTTTTGAAAAAAACACTTTTCAAAAATAATTATTTCTCCAAATTTCGCCCAGGCAATTGCGGCCTTGCGAATCAATCAAAAATGTGAGCAGAAGCTGGCATGCGGCATGAGCAGGCAAAAGCCTTGGCAAGCCTTGTATTTGCTTGCTCAGAAATATATTTCGTTGATGCATCAAGGCAAGAAGACCGATTGAGAACATCTGCGGCCTCCGGTGATGACGAAAACTTTTATCCCGCCGTTTGATGCGAATCGCAGGAAGTCCGTAGAATCGCCCGCTCAGGAAAGAAACACTACCGGTAGTGGCTTGCAATCGATCAGGACCCCATATATAGTGTGTCCTGCTCTGACAGATAGCCCATCCACACGTGGATCAAGTGCCAATCACAGAAGCCCTGAATCTCAATAAAACAAAGCTCCGGACGAGGAAATAAATGCAAGCCACACTGAATTCCCCAAGCGCGTCACACACCGACGCACTGTCACACCATCAAAGCAACGATGGCACAAGCAACACGGCAGCCCACTCACTGAACCATTATCAAATCATCCGTCGCAACGGTGCCGTCGTTCCTTTCGAGCCCAACAAAATCGCGGTTGCCATGATGAAGGCTTTCCTGGCGGTACACGGCACACAGGGCGCGGCATCAGCCAGCGTTCGTGAAATGGTGGACGGCTTGACGCAGGCCGTCATTCGCGCACTGATGCGCTCACGCCCGGGTGGCGGCACGTTTCATATTGAAGACGTGCAGGACCAGGTCGAACTGGGCTTGATGCGCGGTGGTCATCACGAAATTGCACGCGCTTACGTCCTGTATCGCGAAAAGCGCACCCAGGAACGCGCCAAGAAAGTGACGCAGGATACGCCCGAAGCCCCGCTGCTGCATGCATTGGACAACGGTGAACGCATCGTTCTGGACCTGAACCGGCTGAAAAACCTGATCCAGTCTGCCTGCGCCGGATTGGGTGCAGACATCAAGCCTGATCCCATCATGGCCGAAACCATGCGCAACCTGTACGACGGCGTGCCGATGGACGAGGTCTACAAGGCCTCCGTACTGGCCGCGCGCACGCTGATCGAAAAAGATCCTGATTACACCTATGCCACAGCGCGCCTGCTGTTCCACACCATTGCCAAGGAGGTTCTGGGACGCGATGTGGTGCAGGCCGACATGGCGCAGGCTTATGTTGATTACTTTCCGCAATTCATCCGCAAGGGCGTTGCCAATGATCTGCTGGACGAAAAGTTGCAGCAGTTCGATCTGAATCGGCTGGGCGCCGCGCTCAAAGCGGAGCGGGATCTCAAGTTCGATTACCTCGGCCTGCAGACGCTGTATGACCGCTACTTCCTGCACGTGGGCAAGACACGCATTGAACTGCCCCAGGCATTTTTCATGCGCGTGGCCATGGGCCTGGCGCTCAATGAAATCGACCGCGAAGCCCGCGCCATCGAGTTCTACGAGGTTCTTTCCTCATTCGACTTCATGTCCAGCACGCCGACGCTGTTCAACAGCGGCACCCTGCGCTCGCAACTCTCCAGCTGCTACCTGACGACCGTCCCCGACGATCTGGATGGCATTTACGAGTCGATCAAGGAAAACGCCTTGCTGTCCAAGTTTGCCGGCGGCCTGGGCAACGACTGGACCCGTGTACGCGCCCTGGGCTCCCATATCAAGGGAACCAACGGCGAATCGCAAGGCGTGGTGCCATTCCTGAAAGTCGTCAATGACACTGCCGTGGCGGTGAACCAGGGCGGCAAGCGCAAAGGCGCTGTTTGCACCTACCTGGAAACCTGGCACCTGGACATCGAGGAATTCCTGGAGTTGCGCAAAAACACCGGCGATGACCGCCGCCGCACCCATGACATGAACACCGCCAACTGGATTCCCGATCTGTTCATGCGCCGCGTCATGGAAAAAGGCCAGTGGACCCTGTTCTCGCCCAACAATGTGCCGGACTTGCATGACAAATTCGGGGCTGACTTCGAAAAAGCCTATGTGGCCTATGAAGAAAAAGCGGCACGTGGCGAAATCAAACCAGCCCGCACCTTGCCGGCAGCCGACCTGTGGCGCAAGATGCTCACGATGCTGTTTGAAACCGGTCACCCCTGGATCACGTTCAAAGACGCCTGTAATGTGCGCTCACCGCAACAACATGCCGGCGTGGTTCACTCCAGCAACCTGTGTACCGAGATCACACTCAACACCAGCGACACAGAGACAGCCGTATGCAACCTCGGCTCGGTCAACCTGCTGCAGCACATCAAGGATGGCGCTGTAGATCACGCCAAGCTGCAAAAAACCATCACCACCGCCATGCGGATGCTCGATAACGTCATCGATATCAATTACTACGCCGTCAAGAAGGCACGTGACTCCAATATGCGCCACCGGCCAGTGGGTCTGGGGGTCATGGCGTTCCAGGACAGCCTGTATGAGCTGCGCATACCCTACGCCAGTGATGCTGCGGTGGAATTTGCCGACAAGTCGATGGAAGCCATCTGCTACTACGCCTACTGGGCCTCCACCGAACTGGCCCGCGAACGCGGTCAGTACTCCAGCTACAAGGGCTCCCTCTGGGACAAAGGCATTTTGCCCATCGACACCTTGGACATGCTGGCGCGCGAGCGCGGCGGCTATGTAGAAGTGGATCGCTCATCCACGCTGGACTGGGACGCCCTGCGCAAGAAGATTGCCACGGACGGCATGCGCAATTCCAACTGCACTGCCATCGCACCAACTGCCACCATCTCCAACATCATTGGCGTGGACGCATCCATTGAGCCCTGCTTTGGCAACCTGTCGGTCAAGTCCAACCTCTCTGGCGAATTCACCATCATCAACGGTTACCTGGTGCGCGACCTCAAGCGCCTTGGTCTTTGGGATGACGTCATGGTGATGGACTTGAAGCACTTCGACGGTTCCCTGAATCCGATTGACCGGGTTCCCGCCGAGATCAAGGCCTTGTACGCTACGGCCTTCGAAGTTGAAACACGCTGGCTGGTAGAAGCGGCAGCACGTCGCCAGAAGTGGATCGATCAGGCCCAGTCCCTGAACATTTACATGGCAGGCGCCTCTGGCAAAAAGCTGGACGACACCTACAAGCTGGCATGGATTCGCGGCTTGAAGACCACCTACTACCTGCGCACCATGTCAGCCACCCACGCTGAGAAATCTACCGTGACCGCAGGGCGGATGAATGCGGTGTCCTCCGGTCAGGAATCACACAATGGCAACGTCGGCATGAGCGCGCTCGATGCAGCGGCCGCCGCGGCAAAAATGCAAATGGCATCGGGCCCTGCAACCGACATCAAGTTCTGCGGCGTTGACGATCCGACCTGCGAGTCGTGCCAGTAATGTTTGAACCGATGTCGCATGTCATGTGCTGCGATGTTGCAGCACAACACTTGACGACACAATATGCCAGCGATGTGAATGAATACTTTTCATTTCATTTCGCTGCTCTCATAATCCGCTGATTGGAATTATTTATGTTGACCTGGGACGAAGAAGTCAAGCCCACACCGCAAATGCCTCAAGCACGCGGCTCATCCAGCAGCCGTACGACAGAGTCGCCTCTGCCGTTCGCTGCAACGCCAACCTTTCACGATGGCGCCAACCTCTCCGCTGCACCTTTGCCGACGCACACAAGCAGTGCACCAACAGTGACTGCGCCACATCGCGTCAACGCTGCTGACAAACGCATCATCAACGGCAAAACCGACGTCAACCAGCTCGTTCCCTTCAAATACAAATGGGCGTGGGAGAAGTACCTCTCCAGCTGCGCTAATCACTGGATGCCCCAGGAAGTCAACATGACGCGCGATATCGCGTTGTGGAAAGACCCCAATGGTCTGACAGAAGACGAACGCCGCATCATCAAGCGCAATCTCGGCTTTTTTGTCACCGCTGATTCTCTGGCAGCCAATAACATTGTGCTGGGAACCTACCGTCACATCACGGCACCGGAATGCCGTCAATTCTTGCTGCGTCAAGCTTTCGAAGAAGCTATCCATACCCATGCCTACCAGTACATCGTGGAATCATTGGGCCTGGATGAAAGCGAAATCTTCAACGCTTACAACGAGGTCAAATCGATTCGCGACAAAGACGAGTTCCTGATCCCCTTCATTGAAGCGATCATGAACCCAGAGTTCAAGACCGGTACACCGGAGAACGATCAGACCCTGTTGAAATCTTTGATCGTTTTTGCCTGCCTGATGGAAGGCCTATTTTTCTACGTTGGGTTCACTCAAATTCTGGCCTTGGGCCGTCAGAACAAAATGACAGGTGCGGCAGAGCAGTACCAGTACATCTTGCGCGACGAGTCCATGCACTGCAATTTTGGTATCGACCTGATCAATCAGCTCAAACTCGAAAATCCACAGTTATGGACGTCCGAGTTCAAGGCTGAGATTCGGGCTTTGTTCGAACGAGCCGTCGAACTTGAATACAAATATGCCGAAGACACCATGCCACGCGGCGTGCTGGGCATGAATGCTTCCATGTTCAAGGGCTACCTGCGCTATATCGCCAACCGTCGTGCAACGCAAATTGGCCTGGAGCCACTGTTCCCGAACGAAGAGAATCCATTCCCATGGATGAGCGAGATGATTGACCTCAAAAAGGAAAGAAACTTTTTTGAGACCCGCGTCATTGAGTACCAGTCTGGCGGGGCGCTGTCCTGGGATTGAAATTCAAAAAATGACAACAAGAATTCCACAAACTATTGACTGCCCCATAGAGGGCAGAAGTAGTTTGTGTACCCGAGTTCATGGTGCTGGGACCAAGCCCAACTCCATGAATCGCTTCATGCACTCCAACTCGCATGAAGTGCTCTTTGTAAATTGATCAAGGAGAAAATGATGGCAACTGCAAAAAAACCGGTCGCAAAAAAGGCCGCTCCCGCGAAGAAAGCTGCACCAGCTAAAAAAGTAGCTGCTAAAAAAGCTGCGCCAGCCAAAAAAGCTGCGCCAGCCAAAAAAGTAGCCGCTAAAAAAGCTGCACCAGCCAAGAAAGCTGCACCAGCTAAAAAAGTAGCCGCTAAAAAAGCTGCGCCAGCGAAGAAAGCTGCACCAGCCAAAAAGGCCGCTGCTAAAAAAGCACCAGCCAAGAAAGCTGTAGCAGCCAAGAAACCAGCGGCCAAGAAAGCCGCACCAGCCAAAAAAGCTGCCGCCAAAAAAGCGCCGGCCAAGAAAGCTGCTGCTGCCAAAAAACCCGCTGCCAAAAAGCCAGCCGCCAAGAAAGCAGCCAAAAAGCCGGCTGCGAAGAAAGCCGCGAAAGCACCCGCTGCCAAGGCAGCGCCTGCTCCAGCAGCCCCTGCCGCTCAGACTACTCTGAACCCGCAGGCGGCATGGCCTTTTCCTACGGCCAGCAAGCCCTGAGTCGTCAAAAGCGATTCAACTTGAAGCCCGGTGTCGCGAGACATCGGGCTTTTTCATGGGTGTTACAAACCGACCGACTTCAAGTCGATGGTGTAGTTCTGCGGTCCACGCTGGGCAATTTTCAGTGCGCCGAGCTGACTTCCAAGCGCTGCACATCGCGCCAAAGGCCAGCCCTGCTCAAGACCAAACAATAAAGCGCTGCGATACGCGTCGCCACAACCCGTGGGGTCAACCACGGCGGTCGCCTTGACGGGAGGAACCAGCGTCTTCTCACCGTCTACCCACACCTCACTGCCCTCAGCACCCAGCGTCACAATCAGACCCTTGACGTGCCGTGAAATTTCTGCGCTGCTCCAGCCAGTCCGATCACACAGCATCTTGCCTTCATAGTCGTTGACAGCTACCCAGCTCGCTTGATCAATAAACTTCTTCAGCTCAGTGCCGTCAAATCTGGGCAGTTGTTGGCCGGGATCGAAGACAAAGGGAATCTTGGCGGCTGCGAATTGTTCGCCATGTTGCAGCATGGCATCACGTCCATCCGGCGCGATGATGCCCAGTTTGATGTCACCGCGCGCGGCAATCTTTGTCAGATGGGCGTAGTCCATGGCGCCAGGGTGAAAACCATTGATCTGGTTGTTGTCACGATCGGTAATGATCATGGCCTGCGCCGTATAAGAGTCGTCCATCGTACGAACAAACTCGGTCGAGATGCCCTGTCCTTTCAAGCGATCCAGATAACCACCACCATCAAGACCCACTGTGGCCATGGGCAGGGGCGTTCCGCCCAGCAGCTTGAGGCCATAGGCAATATTGCCCGCACAGCCACCAAAGTCGCGCCGCAGCGCAGGCACCAGAAACGAGACATTCAGAATGTGCAACTGGTCGGGCAAAATTTGCTCTCCAAAGCGCCCCTCGAAATTCATGATGGTGTCGAAAGCCAGAGAGCCGCAGATGATAGAAGCCATAAGTGTTTAAGTAAGGAGGTTCAGGGATAAAAAGCAAGCAAGCGATAACCGGCCACCCGGTCTGCGGCACCTGCGGCAGACACAGCCATGGCCATGGACATAGACCATTCAGTGCCCATTGCAAGGGTATCCGATTTGGCGCCAAGCTCCACAGGGGAAAACACGCGTCGCACAAGCGGCTGATCACGTGAATCCGTCAAGGTCAATTCAATGGCGGGTACCGCCAGCGCCATGGAGGCCGTATTTTTGACCGTCAGGTTCAACCGGTAGGCCGTACCGCGGATCCTGGTGAAAGAAGAGCTTTCAATCACGATGGACTCGATGCGGCGTAGCGGCGAAAGTGTGCAATGCAGCGGCTCGCAAAGAGCCATCAACCATGGTCGCAGAGCAGGTTCCGATGCAGCAATGCGGTCCCGCTCATGTATCACCAGTTGCCCCACCAGTCCCAGCAACAGCAGACCGATCAAAAGAGCCCAGCCTGCGCGCACCAACGGTCTACGCGGTACAGCATCTGCGTGGTTGTCACGCAAAAAAGAAACCTCGCTGGCCGGGATGCTGTCTTGTGGCTCCGGATCGCGCTCATCCTCGGCAGCCTCAAGCTCAGACTCCTGAACCATCAAGTCCGGCGATGACTCTGCGATCCCTTCGTCGGAAGCACGGGGCCCAATCAGTGCATCTTCCGCAGGCTGTTCATCGACGCCGTCGACCTGATCCATATCCAAAGGAATATCGACCGGCTGCAGTTCAGGCTGCAGGGACTCGGTTACATCGGACGGCGTCTCATCCTGGTAGTCAGTCGCGCTCCCGACAATTTCTGGCACAGCCGGTACGAGATGAAGCGATGCGTCGAACACTTCATCACATTGGCCGCATCTAACCCAACCCTCGGAAATCCGAAGCTGGTCGGGTACGACCTTGAACATGGTTTCGCATGCCGGGCAACGTGTGATCAGGCTCATGAGTAGCGAATTGTAGAGCCGTCCCCGGGAGACTCAGTGCCTTGCGGTCATCAGTATCCAGCCGTCTTCCTGGTCAGTGACCGTCAGTTGACAGTAGGGTGCGTAGGCCGCTTTCAACTCGTCCGCCTGTCGCTCCAAAATACCCGCCAGTACCAGTGAGCCACCGGGCGCCACGCGCGACCACAAAAGGGGCGCCAGTACCTTCAGGGGTGTTGCCAGAATATTGGCCAGCACCGTCTGGTAAACACCGCTGACGGCATCAGGCAGACCGGCCCTCAAACGGACATCGTTGGCCTCGGCGTTCAAAATCGTTGCCCTCACCGCCGCATCGTCGATGTCGACCGCATCGATATCAACGGCCCCGTGCTTGGCAGCCCCGATGGCGAGAATGCCCGAACCACAGCCGTAGTCCAGCACCCGGCCCAGTTCGCGGGCTCCTTGAGATTCGTCCGAACGACCTTGTCCCGCAATCCAGCGCAGGCACATACGGGTAGTGGGGTGGGTACCCGTGCCAAAAGCCAGGCCCGGGTCCAGTCGAATGGTGATGCGAGCCTGGGCCGGCGGCTCGTGCCAGGTCGGCACAATCCAGAAGTCAGGGGTGATGTCGACTGGGGTGAACTGCGACTGGGTCAAGCGAACCCAGTCCTGCTCAGGCAATTCGTGAATACCCAGCATTTTGCAGTCGGCAAAAAAGTCCTGTGCTTGCAGCAACGCGAGGGACTCTTGGGCCTTGGCCTCGGTTTCATAGAGGGCGATGACACGCGAGCGCTGCCAGCCCTCTTTGGGTGCCGGCATGCCGGGTTCACCAAACAGGGCCTGCTCGGCATCGGTCTGGGCATCGGCATCCTCGACGCTGACGCTCAAAGCGTCCAGCGCATCCAGGGCATCGCTCAAGGTCTCGACCCGGTTCTCCGGGCACATCAGGCTTAGTTCAAACATGCAATACCCGACTCAGCGCTTGTGCTGGTCAAGCCACTCTTCAAGATAGTGGATGTTGGTGCCGCCCGCCATGAATTTGGCATCCACCATCAACTCCCGATGCAGGGGAATGTTGGTGTTAATGCCTTCCACCACAGTTTCCCCCAGAGCGGTGCGCATGCGGGCCATGGCCTGCTCGCGGGTGTCGCCATGCACAATGATCTTGCCCACCATCGAATCGTAATTCGGAGGGACAAAGTAATTGGTGTACACGTGGGAATCCACTCGCACCCCCGGTCCGCCCGGTGCATGCCACATGGTGACACGACCTGGAGAAGGAATGAACTTGTAGGGGTCCTCGGCATTCACACGGCATTCAATGG
This sequence comes from Rhodoferax sp., assembly GCF_018780565.1. Lineage (GTDB taxonomy): Bacteria > Pseudomonadota > Gammaproteobacteria > Burkholderiales > Burkholderiaceae_C > Rhodoferax. Next base: position 358,610 of record NZ_JADMJN010000002.1, on the reverse strand, counting down.
CGTGGCCCCGAATTTCAATCTGGCGCTGGGTAAAGGGCAAACGCTCGCCCGCCGCCACCATGATCTGGGTCTTGACGATATCCACCCCAGTGATCATTTCCGTTACCGGATGCTCCACCTGCACGCGAGTATTCATCTCGATGAAATAAAACTCGCCATCCTCGTACAGAAACTCAAAGGTTCCAGCCCCCCGGTAACCGATCTTCTTGCAGGCCGCGACACAGCGCTCGCCCACCCGTTCAATCAACTTGCGCGGGATGCCCGGTGCGGGCGCCTCTTCAAGAATCTTTTGATGGCGCCGCTGCATGGAGCAATCGCGCTCGCCCAAGTAAACCGCATTCTTGTGCTTGTCCGCCAGAATCTGGATCTCGATGTGCCGGGGATTCTGGAGAAATTTCTCCATATAGACCGCCGGATTGCCGAACGCAGCGCCGGCTTCGGCCTTGGTCATCGCCACGGCATTGACCAGCGCCGCCTCGGTGTGCACTACGCGCATGCCGCGTCCGCCACCACCGCCCGCCGCCTTGATGATGACCGGGTAACCGACGGCCTTGGCAATGCGACGGATTTGTACTGGATCATCGGGCAACTCGCCTTCCGAACCGGGTACACAGGGAACCCCGGCTTTGATCATGGCCTGCTTGGCCGACACCTTGTCGCCCATGATGCGGATGGACTCGGGTGTGGGGCCGATAAACTGGAAACCGCTTTTTTCCACTCGCTCGGCAAAGTCGGCGTTTTCGCTCAAAAAGCCATAACCGGGATGGATCGCCTCGGCATCCGTCACTTCGGCCGCCGAAATGATGGCAGGCATATTCAGATAGCTCAGTGCTGATGGCGCCGGACCGATGCACACGGCTTCCTCAGCCAACTTGACGTACTTGGCCTCGCGGTCGGCCTCGGAATAGACCATGACGGCCTTGATACCGAGCTCGCGACAAGCTCGCTGAATTCTGAGGGCAATTTCGCCCCGATTGGCAACCAGGATTTTCTTGAACATGGGAATTGCTGGTTTGCGTCACTCGATCACGAACAGTGGCTGTCCGTATTCCACGGCCTGCCCGTTTTCGCTGAGGATCTGGGTCACAGTTCCCGATTTGTCCGCTTCGATCTCATTGAGGATTTTCATGGCCTCAATAATGCAGATCGTTTCACCCGCCTTGACCGAATCGCCAACTTCAACATACGCCTTGGCCCCCGGAGACGATGATCGGTAGAACGTACCCACCATAGGCGATTTGACGACATGGCCGGTTTCGACCGGAACGGCCGCAACAACCGGCGCCGCTGTGGGGGCAGGGCCGGCAACGGGGGCTGCGACCATGACAGGAGCTGGCGCATACTGATGAACGACCGCACCACCACCCTTGACGATGCGAACCTTGCCTTCTGCCTCCGTGATTTCCAACTCCGAGACATTTGATTCCGACACGAGGTCAATCAGCGTCTTCAGTTTTCTTAGATCCATGAGGTCTCCAACGAATTTAAAACAACGACCGGCGAATTTACCTTAAATTCACTAAAAACGCGGTCTTCTTCTTTTATTTTACAAGACATTGACGATGCTAATCTCATCAAAATCTTGTTGCCAACGCCTGCAACGGGCTGGCAACGAGCATTTGCCGGCGATGTAGCGGCTATGTCAGTGCACCCCACGCAAGCAAATCCTCGGGGGTGACTTTACCCATTTTACGATGCGCGACCAGACCATCCGATCCGAACACAACCGTGAATGGCAGCCCACCCACCAGATTGCCAAGGGATTTGCTCAGCTCTATTCCGGCAGTGCCCGCCATCAACACGGGGAAAGTTACCGGTGTTTTCAACAAAAACCGCTTGACTGGCTCCACTTGGTCTACCGCGAAACCCAGAACTTGCCATCCTTTAGGCGAATTTAATTGATAAAAATCGCTCAATAACGGAAGTTCCTCCACACACGGCGGACACCAGGTCGCCCAGAAGTTCAACAACACCGGACGACCCCGCATGGAGGCCATATTCAGCATTGTGCCATCGGGACGCGCAAACGCCTGCCCCCACAGGGCGGCTTCCGCCCCGGGTGCGGTAGATTGGGGCTGGTAAGTGCGCCAAGCCAAGCCAGCACCGGCCAAAGCGGCGGCACCTCCCAAAGCAGCGGTCAACCAGCGCCGTCGCCTGATATGGAGGCTTTGCGGATCATTGAGGAAACGGTGTTTTTCAGTCATGGTCCTGAATCATGCAGCAAAGCGCGAACCGCCGACACATCGCCACGCGGCGTGCGCCCTTTCGCGTCGGGGCGCAAGGCACCACGCAAGTCATCATGGTCGTAAATCAACAAATGAACGCCCACTTCTTCCCCCAACTCCGGGCATCGTGCATGCAGGCTCAAGGCCTCCACCGAGCCGCCAGTGAAACCAGTGACGGTGCGCGGCACATAGGCCACATGGTGATCAATGAGCGCAATCTCGGCCGATTTGCTGTCATCACAAAACAACTGAATGTAAATATCCGACAACCGTGTCGCAGTGCCATGCCACACGGCACCTCCCAGATGCGGTCGGAACACGATCATGCGCTCCATCCAGACCAGGGCCAGACGACGCAAGGCCAGCAGTTCGCCGGGCTGCGTCTCTGCGCAGAACACCGCGATGTAGTCGATCACTGCATCTTCGACCTCGTCATTGCCGGGCAAGGCAGTGCGTACCGGCAAACCCATCTGCTTCACCGCCCGGCGCTTGGCGGCCCCGTACTCAAGCCCCTCCTCCACCACCATGCGTGCCGCAACTGCCGCGATCTCTGATTTCAGGGTATCCATAAGCCTCTATTTTGCCCGTCTATTTTGTCATTGGAGGCCAGCCTAAAATCCCCCCATGCACATTCATATTCTCGGTATTTGTGGAACTTTCATGGGTGGTCTGGCGGCACTGGCGCGCGAAGCGGGCCATAAGGTGACCGGTTGCGACACCGGCGTCTACCCTCCCATGAGCGACCAGTTGCGAGCACTCGGCATTGAACTGATTGAAGGCTTTGGTGCAGACCAGCTGGCGCTGAAACCGGACATGTTTGTGGTCGGCAACGTCGTCAGCCGCGCGCATCTGCCCGATGGGATGCCCAAATTTCCGCTGATGGAAGCCATTCTGGATGCCGGACTGCCCTACACCAGCGGTCCTCAATGGCTGGCAGAGCATGTGCTGCAGGGTCGGCATGTCATTGCCATTGCCGGCACCCATGGCAAAACCACCACCACCGCCATGACTGCGTGGATACTGGAATGCGCCGGCCTGAAACCCGGCTTTCTGGTTGGTGGCGTGCCGATGAATTTTGATGTCTCGGCCCGGCTGGGAGGCCCGGCAACGGAATCCTTTGCACGCCCTCTGTTCGTCATTGAAGCCGACGAATACGACACCGCATTTTTCGACAAACGCAGCAAGTTTGTGCACTATCGGCCCCGCACGGCCGTGCTGAACAACCTCGAATTCGATCACGCCGACATTTTTGACAACCTGGCGGCGATTGAGCGGCAGTTTCATCATTTGGTGCGCACGGTACCGTCGACAGGACGCGTGGTGGTCAACGGCCTGGAGGAGAGCCTGACTCGCGTGCTGCACCAGGGCTGCTGGAGCGAGGTGCGCAGCTTTGGCGCCGCAGTCAGCGACTTCACTGCGACTGGCGAGCCCCATGAATTCGATGTCATGCATCAAGGTCAAAAAGCTGGCCACGTGAAGTGGGCAATTACCGGCGTGCACAACCAGCTGAACGCGCTGGCGGCCATCGCGGCGGTGCAACATGTCGGGGTGTCTGCCGATGTGGCCGCCAAGGCTCTGGGCAGCTTTGAGAACGTGAAGCGACGCATGGAAGTGCGCGGCAGCGTGACGCGCAGCAACGGGATCATCACGGTCTATGACGATTTTGCCCACCACCCCACGGCGATCCGAACCACCATCGACGGGCTCAGAAGGCGCCTGGGGCCCAATCAACGCATCCTGGCGGTGTTTGAGCCGCGCAGCAACACCATGAAACTGGGCGCCATGAAAGCCTTGTTACCCTGGAGTCTGGAAGAAGCCGATCTGGCGTTTTGCCATAGCGGTGGTTTGGGCTGGGATGCCCGGGAAGCTTTGGCGCCCATGGGCGCCAAAGCGCAGGTCGCCGGCAGCATTGATGAACTGGTGGCGCAAGTGCTGCGCCAGGTCCGCGCTGGTGATCACATCCTGTGCATGAGCAACGGCGGCTTCGGTGGCATCCACCTCAAACTACTTCAATTGCTACAAAATAAGTAGCAAATCAGTCAATAGACACAAGGGCCAGGTGCCGAAAACACCTGGCAATCTGTGCTTACCGTGCGCGGCGGGCCTTGACCGCCTCTGACAGCACCGCCAGGGACTCCAGCGAGTCATCCCAACCCAGGCAGGCATCGGTGATGCTCTTGCCGTATTCGAGCTTGGCCGCATCGTCCTTGCCGGGCGTGAACTTCTGGGCACCGGCGTTCAAATGGCTTTCCACCATCACACCAAACACGCTGGTGGAGCCGCCGGCAATCTGGGCCGCGATGTCACGCGCCACATCCAGCTGTTTTTCGTGCTGTTTGCTGCTGTTGGCATGGCTGCAATCCACCATCAACGTGGCGGGCAACTTGGCCTTCTCCAGGTCTTTGCAGGCTTCGGCCACACTTTGCGCGTCGTAATTGGGCGCCTTGCCACCGCGCAGGATCACATGGCAGTCAGGGTTGCCGTTGGTCTGCACGATCGCGACCTGGCCATTTTTGTGAACGGACAGGAAATGATGGCCCCCGGCTGCTGCCTGGATGGCGTCAGTGGCGATCTTGATGTTGCCATCGGTTCCGTTTTTGAAACCGATGGGAGCGGACAGGCCAGAGGCTAGTTCGCGATGGACCTGGCTCTCGGTGGTGCGTGCGCCGATAGCGCCCCAGGAAATCAAATCACCCAGGTACTGGGGGGAAATCACGTCCAGGAATTCGCTGCCGGCGGGCAGACCCATGCGGTTGATCTCAATCAGCAGCTGGCGCGCAATGCGCAGGCCTTCGTCGATGCGGAAGGTTTCATCCAGGTAGGGGTCGTTGATGAGACCTTTCCAGCCCACCGTGGTGCGCGGCTTTTCGAAATAAACGCGCATCACGATTTCGAGCGTGTCAGCGTATTTCTCGCGCTGCGCCTTGAGCTGGCGCGCGTAATCCAGCGCGGCAGCAGGGTCGTGGATGGAGCAGGGTCCGATGATGACCAGCAGGCGATCGTTTTTTCCCGCCATGATGTCGTGAATCTTGCGCCGCGTGGCGCTGATGAGCTTCTCCATGGCGGTGCCGCGAATGGGGAAGAAACGGATCAAATGCTCGGGAGGTGGCAACACGGTGATGTCCTTGATACGTGCGTCGTCGGTTTGACTGGTGCGGTCTGCGGGATGGGCGACGGCGTTCGGATACCAGGCTTCGGTACCGGTAGCAGTGGATTTGGCATTCATGTTGAGGCTCCTAAGTCAGTCTGATAAAGTCAAAAAAGCATAAAAAAACCGCCGGGGGTGCCGGCGGTTTTTGGAAGATCAGGACGTTTTTTTCGGGTACGTTCAGAACTCTCTACCGCCGCAGGCGCTTGAGAACCAAAAGTAGCTAAAGTAAAAACGGACCGACTTCATGGCTCCAACTGTAGCACAGTCAAATACGGTGGCCGTGCTCAGGCGGTTCCGCCCACCGTCAGGCCATCGATCCGCAAGGTGGGCTGCCCCACGCCGACCGGCACGCTCTGGCCTTCCTTGCCGCAGGTGCCCACGCCACTGTCGAGTTTCATGTCGTTGCCGATCATGCTGACGCGGGTCAGGGCATCGGGGCCATTGCCGACAATAGTGGCGCCCTTCACCGGATACAGGATCTTGCCATTTTCGACCCAGAAGGCTTCGCTGGCGGAAAACACAAACTTGCCCGACGTGATGTCCACCTGTCCGCCGCCAAAGTTGGTAGCGTAGAGGCCTTTTTTGATGCTGGCCACGATTTCAGCAGGTGACTTGTCGCCAGCCAGCATATAGGTGTTGGTCATGCGTGGCATCGGGATATGGGCATAGCTTTCGCGCCGGCCATTGCCCGTGGGCTTGACGCCCATCAGGCGCGCATTCATGGCGTCCTGGATGTAGCCCTTCAGAATACCGTCTTCGATCAGTACATTGCGCTGTGTGGCATTGCCTTCATCGTCCACATTGAGCGAGCCACGCCGATCCGTGATCGTGCCGTCGTCCAGCACGGTGACGCCTTTGGCGGCCACCCGCTGCCCAATACGCCCACTGAAGGCACTGGAGCCCTTGCGGTTGAAATCACCCTCCAGACCGTGACCAATGGCTTCGTGCAACAGGATGCCGGGCCAACCGGGGCCGAGCACCACAGTCATCTCGCCTGCGGGCGCCGGACGCGCCTCCAGGTTGGTCAATGCAGCCTTGACCGCCTCATCCACGTACTGCGCAATCAGGGCATCGTCAAAATAAGCCAGGCCAAAACGGCCACCGCCGCCCGCCGAACCCATTTCACGGCGCCCCTTCTGCTCGGCAATGACTGTCACAGAGAGGCGAACCAGCGGGCGAACATCGGCGGCCAGCGTGCCGTCGGCGCGTGCCACCATCACCACGTCGTATTCACTGGCCAGACCCGCCATGACCTGCGCCACGCGGGGGTCTTTGGCCCGGGCCAATTGCTCCACCTTCTCCAGCAGCTTGACCTTGGCCGTGCTGTCCAGCGTGGCAATCGGGTCCAGGCCTTGGTACAAGGAACGCGCGGACGCTATTTTTTTTGTCGGGGCCTTCACGCGGGCCGCCTTGGAAGCGGCAGAAATCGTGCGCACCGTACGGGCGGCGTCCAGCAGCGACGCTTCGGAAATATCGTCCGAGTAGGCAAATGCGGTTTTCTCGCCACTCACGGCGCGCACGCCGACGCCTTGGTCAATGCTGAATGAACCGGTCTTGACGATGCCTTCTTCCAGGCTCCAGCCTTCGCTGCGGGTGTACTGGAAATACAGGTCCGCCTCATCAACCCGGTGGGCCTTGATTTCCGCCAGGGCGTGGGCCAAATGGGATTCGTCCAGGCCAAAGGGTTCGAGCAGCAGGGACTTGGCAACAGCCAGGCGTTCAATGGTGGGTTCGCGTGAGATCATAGGCAGATTCTAGGCTTTATCACCTTCCAGCCACTGGAGTAAGGCTGCATCATCCAGCCCGGCCAGACCGGCCGCACTGGCCTGCGCAAAGACATCGCGCGCCGCAGCCCCCAAAGGCCCGGTGAAACCGGCCGCCCGGGCGGCTTGCACAGCCAGTCGTGTGTCCTTCTCCAGCAGTGTCATGTGAGCACGGGGCGCATAGTCATGTTCAATGGCGCGACGCATGCGGTCCGATCCGATCCAGCTTTGTCCACTGGACTGCTCGATCACGTCCATCGTGCGCGTCAGGTCAAGGCCCATGTGGTCCGCCATCGCCAGGGCCTCGGCCGCACCCACCAGGTTGATGCCCGCCAGGAGGTTGTTCACGAGCTTGGTGCGGGCTCCATCACCCACACGCTCGCTGATGCGAAACACTTTGCTCGACAGTGCCGAGATAAGCGCGCCATAGCGCGCAAACACGGCATCCGGACAAGCCACCATCAAACTCATGGAGCCGTCGCGGGCCCGCGCCGGGCCACCGGACATGGGCGCATCGATGGTGTGGATGCCTCTTGCGCTCAACCGCCGGGCGAAATTCTCCGTGTCCTCGGGTGCCATGGTTGGGCACAACATCACAGCCCGCCCGGGCTGAAGGGTTTCGGTGACGCCACCGGCACCAAACAAGACCTCTTCCGTTTGCTGCGCATCCACCACACAAACAATGAGCAATTCACAATTCATAGCAGCCTGCGAAGGCAGGACAAGGGCCACAGCGCCAAGAGACTCAAGACTTTGGGTTTTGGCGTGATCCAGATCACACACCTGAACCGGCCAGCCCTGCTCCAGCAGATGCGCCGCCATGGCGCCTCCCATGTTGCCCACACCGACGACCGTCACATCCAGCGCAGCCTTCACAGGCTGTCCAGCCCCGGATCCCATCACGACTGCACCAGGCGCTTCGCCTTGGCGATGGACATCAGAATCCCCAAGCCCATGCCCAGCGTGACCATGGCGGTACCGCCATAACTGATAAACGGCAGAGGCACGCCCACCACCGGCAAAATGCCGCTGACCATGCCCATGTTGACAAAGGCATAGGTAAAAAAGATCAGCGTGACACTACCAGCCAATAGTCGTGAAAACAGCGTGGGAGCTTCCAGGGCAATGGCCATGCCACGCAAAACCAGAAATATGAAACCGGCAATCAGCAACAAATTGCCAAGCAAGCCGAACTCCTCGGAGAAAGACGCAAAAATAAAGTCGGTGGTGCGCTCGGGAATGAACTCCAGATGCGTCTGGGTGCCCTGCATGAATCCCTTGCCCCACAGGCCACCGGAACCAATGGCAATCATGCCCTGAATGATGTGAAATCCCTTGCCCAGCGGATCACGCGAAGGGTCCAACAGCGTACAGATTCGCTGTTGTTGATAGTCGTGCAACACCGGCCAGCGCACGCCGTCGGCACACAACTGCGGTTCAAAACCCACCACAAATGCCATGCCAACCACCCCAACCAGCACGGGCGGCAGAATCCACTTCCAGGGCAACCCTGCGAAAAAAATGACCGACACCCCGGCCGACAAGACCAATATGGCGGTGCCTAGGTCAGGCTGGCGAACGATCAAGCCAATCGGCAAGGCCAGCAACAGGCCCGCCACCGCAAAATCGAGCGGTCGCAACTGGCCTTCACGCTTCTGAAACCACCAGGCCAGCATCAAGGGCATGGCAATCTTGAGGATTTCGCTGGGCTGAATGATGATGCCCACGTTGAGCCAGCGCCTCGCCCCCTTCTTGGTGATGCCAAAAATGGCCACTGCGATCAGCAAACTGACGCCCACCACATACAAGGGAACGGCCACCGACATCAGGCGCTGCGGCGGAACCTGCGCCACCATGAACATGACGAAGCCGGCAATCAGCATGTTGCGGCCGTGGTCCGCGAACCGGGTGCCATGGTCAAAGCCCGATGAATACATGGTCAGCATGCCCGCGCACGCCAGGATGAACACGGCCAGGGCCAGCGGACCGTCAAAGCCGTGAAACCAGGGCGCAATGCGCTGCCAAAGATGAATTTTTCCGAATTTTTGCACCATCGGGGGATTATCCCGCCACAGCTCAACCCAGGACGATTTTCACAACAGTATGACCAGGGGTGCCAAGGATTACCAAGCCCACGCCAATAGCAGCAGCCCGCTCCTGCAAGGAACTCAGTCCGCTTCGCTTCACCCGGTCTGGATCAAAGCCACAACCATTGTCAATGACCTGCAATTGCGCCCCGCCTTCCGGGGTGCCGCGCAATTCGATACGCAGGACGCTTGCATGCGCATGTTGCAGCACATTGGACAGCGCCTCGTAGACCATGAACTGAAGCTGTCGCATGGCCTTGTGATCAATTCGCGGCAAGATCGGAACCAGGTCCACGTCCCACTGAAGCTCGATGTCTGAGGCTTTGAAACGCGGCTCCAGCCGATAACGCAGATTGGCTATCAGGGCCGTGATGTCGCCCGCAGGCAAGTTCATGGCGTCTATGGAGAGCTTCAACTGGTCGAGCGAATCGCGCAGGGTGTTCAGCACCTCGTCCTGCGTGGCCCGCCCCGATTCGAGCTGCCGGATGGCCGAGCTGATGTGAGAGCCCACGCCGTCGTGCATGTCTCGCAGGATGCGGGTGCGCTCGGCGGCACGTTCCTGTTCGCGGGCGAGGCCCTCCAGCCGCTGGTAGGTCTGTGCGAGCTCTTCCTGCTTTTGTGCGATGCGCGCAGCCATGTTGGCCATGAGGTCGCGGGCCTGGCTGCTGGCAGTGCGAAAGCGCGTGATCACGATGTAGCCCAGCGTCAGCCCGAACAGCACCGAACTGTAGCGCAACAGGGTATTGCCGCCATAGCTCTCGCTGAACCTGAATTCATACAGGTCACGAAAACCAACCACAGTATTCAACAGCAAGGCGACCGCCACAATTGTGTGTGGCGGCGAACCACCGCGCACGGCCTTGCGAAAGAACAGAACCACAAAAACCACGGATGTGAGGCCCGCGGCGGCGTACAAAAGCGTCATCGCGACCGGGTAGCCGTACACCAAGGAGCCCGCAGCAGCGGCCGCGCTGGACACCAGCAACACGGCCAACCAGCGGCGCAGCCAGGGTGTAGCGGCATGCCTGCTCCAACCGGCCACCTCGACACAAAACAGGATCATGCTGAGAATCCATGCGGTCGATGCCAGCAAAATCACGACGCCCCACAGAGGCCAGGGGAGAGGCGGATTTTCGATGATGGCGTTGCTGACACTGACGGCCCAGCACAGCTCGGCCATCCCGGCCGTGAAATACAAGGAGTCGCGCTTGAAACGACCATTCGCAGCCACATCGACCTGGGTGGCCCACAGGGCCATGGCCACCAGACAGATGAACAGGCTCCCGATGACCACCACCAGGGACCCGGTGCTGCGCCAGCGGTAATCACGCAGATAGAGCCGATAGACCTCGTCGTGTGGCCCCAGAGTCATCGGGGCAAGGCCACCACGGCGACCAATGTCAGAGCGAATATGGATGCGAAACAGATTGCGGTTACTCAACAGGCCCGGTGAAATTTCAATGTAGCGGGGTGCCTTGGCAAAATCGGCACCGTTGTAGTTCTGCAAGTCGCCGTTTTGCTGAAGCAGGGTGCCATTGAGCCAGACTTCATAGGCATTGCCCAGGCGGGGTACATAAAGACCCATGAGCTCGCCCGGCGGCTCCTTCAATTCAAATGGAAGCTCAAAAATCGCCTCCCCCTGCTGACCTACGTGGTGGCGGTCCCAGTGGTAAGGCAAGCTGACTGTTTGGCGTGTTGTATGTCCCTGAACCATCACCGTGGCTTGCGCCTGGCGCAACTCCAGCGTCAAGGCCTGCACCTGCAGGGCCAGACCGGTAAGCCACAGCCCCAACATGCACAGCATCACCCGTCGCAGAGACAAGCTGGCAGCCGGGAATTCAAACACCATGGATCGCCGCATCAAGCTTGCTTCACCTGTGCTGCGACAGCAAGCCCATTCGCGTCGCCTCGAACACGGCCTCGCTTTTGGAATGGACCGACAGCTTGCCGTAGAGATTCTTGATATGACTTTGAACAGTATGCACACTGAGACCTTGCAGACGAGCGATTTCCACATAGGAAAATCCACGAGAGATCAAGGCCAGGACTTCCTGCTCTCGCGGTGACAACATGCCGCGTTGTCCTACGGTGCTGACGTCCTCCGGGGCTTCGTTTTTTGACACGATCAGGTCAACGGGCTCCCCCTCTGCGCTCCTGCTTCGCTGCCGGCGCTCCGCCTGGTATTTGGAGAGCACGCGCCGCGCAATCATGGGAGAAATCGGCGAGGCTCCCTCCCGCATGTCGAGAATCGTCTGGGCAATATCGTCCGGCGTGGAGTCTTTGTGGATATAGCCGAGCGCGCCAGCCTCGATGCTGGCCAGCACGTTGTCCTCGTCGCCAAACATCGAAATGACCAGCGGCTCGCAAGCGGGGTGCAGCCGAATGGCATACCGGATCACGTCCAGACCACTGCCGTCGGGCAGCCCCAGGTCCGTTAGCAGCACGTCGACCAGATTGTCATCCTTGTCCAGCCAGGCCTTCGCCTCGGCGACGGTACCGACGCTCGCCGCCACCTGCAGGTCATCACAGCGCGAGACGCTGCCCGCGAAAAACTCCCGCATCTGCGAATCATCTTCAACAATCAATACACGCCACACAAGCTTTGCCCTGCTGTTTGGAAAAAGACTGGAGCATATCCGCTGCCCCATGCCCTGACTACAAGCCGGCACCCCATGTCTATGGGATGGCGCCATTCGCCCCCGGCTCCTAACATCCTTGAGACAGGGCAAGGATCGCACATCGCTGCGCCTGCCTAGCCTATTTCACCCCAATCCCAGGAAATATTCATGAACACCACACTTAGACGACTCGCATTAGGCATCGCCAGCGCTGGACTGTTAACCATTTATGGCTGCGGTGGCGGTGGCGCAAGCAGCGCCAGCGGCTCATCTTCAATCAGCCTGTCAGGCATGGCCGCCACAGGCGCGGCCTTCACAGATGCAACCGTGACCGTAACCGATAGCCGCGGCACAACGGTCGGCACGGGTACGGTGGGTACCGACGGCACCTACAGCATCACACTGACAAGCGGCGCCGTCGCGCCCTTTGTCCTGACCGCAACGCGGACCAGTGCAGACGGCGCAGTTCAGTCCCTGGTCAGCGTCGTTCCTACCGCCTTGACAGGCGCCGCCACCGTGAATATCACCCCGGTCACCAGCCTGATCGCGTCACGTCTGAGCAGCTCGGGCGATCCACTCAAACTGGCATCAGAAATGGTGGCGGGCACCAGCACCATCAATGCCACGACAGTCGCCGCCAAAGTGGCGGAAGTGCAAACCATTTTGGGGCCCATCCTGACGGCAACCGGCACCACGGGCAGCGACCCGCTCACCGGCAGTTTCGCAGCCGACGGTACCGGCTATGACCGACTGCTGGACTCCATCAAGGTCACCATCACGCCCGCCAGTGCCAGCGCCAGCAATATTGAAGTCGCCATCAAACAGCAACTGACCGAGGGCACCGCCCCCACCGCCATCCAGTTCACCAGTGCGACCGCTGCCGCCAGCGTACCGGCCATCCCGGCGGTCAACTCTGCAACGCTGATTGCATCAGGCACCTCGGCCTTGATCGCACAGCACCTGACGCAATTGAACACATGCTTTGCGCTGCCGACCGCTACGCGCGTGAACAATCCAAATCCATCCGGAGGCGCCGTTGCAACCGCCTCGTCGACCAACATCACGGCCACGGCGTGCCGCGATGCCTTCATTCAGGATGGAGGCGGCGCCATCCTGTTCAAAACCAGCGGCAATGTCATCAGCGCGAAATCCGGAAAACCATTTCGTGGCATCTTCTTTGACGGCGGAACAGGCGTCGTGTTCAGCCAGGGAGCCTACGAATTTACCCGCGGCAACGGTGACATCGTGGTGAGCTACAAGAGCAAAACAACTGCCGGCAACGAGTCTTTCGAGACCTTCGCCCTGCGCAAAGATGTGGACGGCAAGCTCAAACAGATAGGCAACCAGTACGACTACCCGGGCGGCGTGTCGGCCTACCACCAAAACCGGCAGTTCATCACGCTGGGTCAATCTGCCTTCAACTACTACAGCACGGGCTATAACCTAGGTGTTGACGATGTCACAGGCGGTGCCGGCGTTGGCGGTTCGATTTTCGACCACGTCACGGTGACCACCCCCAGGGGCAACACATTGACCCTGGTACCCAAGACCGGCTACTCCTACCTGACGCTGGTGACGGGGGCCTATCCTTTGGGCTCGGGCACCAGCTTCGTGCGGCTGCGCAGCGAATACATTGACGCCGGCAATGCCGCCGACCCCGCCATCAAGGACACCGCCGCACTCTTTTTCGCGGACCGCACGGTATTTACCAATACCTACATTGCCACCATTCCTGCCCAAAGCGTCTGGAAGTTCGAGTACTACCTCGCGGGCGCACCTGGCGTCGTTGCGGCAACCCAGTATTACAAGACCCGCGCCCGTGCGCTGACCATTCCGGAACTGAAGACCAAGGGGATGGCCACACTGGCCAGCGCCGACATTGCGACCATCCAGACCAATGCCAATGGCGCGGGCGTGCCGCCTGCGGGCCAGCTGCCGATCGGCAACGCAACTTCCGTACCCATCAACTACCTGGTGGCAGCGGGTGCATTGCCACCTACCAGTCTGACTATTTGGGGGGGCTACTCCAATGCGGGCACCCCGGCCAACTTCACCGATTCCGCAACAGTCGGCTCCGCTGTGCGCACAGGCAGTGTGCTGTGCACCTCCACCGGCGGTGGTGACACCCATTGCTCCGGCGGGGCCTACGCGGCCAGTGCAGCGCTCAATGGCCTGCACCTCTGGGCTCGCGACCCGCAGGGGCTGGAATTTGCCAGCTTCTATGCAATGTACTCTTTGTAATCCACGCTACATTCAGTAGCTGGCAATCCAGGCCCCGCAAGCGCGGGGCTTTTTTCGCCTCTATCATCGTGCGCATGCCAAGCACTTCCACGCATCACCCCATCACCCACTTGCTTTATCTGCATGGTTTTCGCTCGTCGCCCCAGTCTGTGAAAGCCCGCACCATGGGCGCATACATGGCGCAACACCATCCCGAGGTGTACTGGTGGTGCCCGCAGTTGCCGCCGTCGCCGCGTCAAGCGATGCAGCAGATCATGCAAGGCATCGCAAACTGGCCGCGCGAGAGCATGGCGGTGGTGGGCTCCTCGCTGGGCGGGTTCTATGCCAGCTGGGTGGCAGCGCATACCGGCTGCAGGGCTGTGCTGCTGAACCCGGCGGTCAACCCGGCGCGGGACCTGGCAAAGTACATTGGCGAACAATCCAGCTGGCATGACCCACAGGAGCGCTTTTTCTTCCAGACCGGGTTTGTGCAGGAGTTGCGTGACCTGACCCTGACTGACCTGACTCAGCCCGAGCGCTGCCTGGCCGTGATTGCCAAAGGCGATGAGGTGCTGGACTGGCGCGAAATGCAGGCACGGTACCAGGGCGCTCAGCTCCGGCTGATTGAAGGTAGCGACCACGCCATCAGCGACTTTGACGCCCATCTTGCGGCGGTGCTGGCGTTTTTGGGACTTCTCTGACCGGCTTTTTTCCTCTGGCCCGTTTGCGGGGACAATCCACCCCATGTTTTTATTGTTTGAAGAAGCCGGAAAATTCATGGCCGGTCGGGTTCTGTCAGAGGCGGAATCCTCTGCGCAGGTGGAGTTGGACAGCGGCAAGCGGGTCAAGGTCAAGGCCGCCAATATCCTGTTGAAGTTCGAAAAACCGGCGCCGGCGCAATTGCTGGCAGCGGCGCAAGCCGTCAGCCAGACGATCGAGCTGGAGCTGGCTTGGGAATTTGCGCCTGAAGAAGAGTTCGGTTTTGCCGATCTGGCGCGCGAGTATTTCAGCGACAAAGCCACCCTGGAGCAGCAAGCCGGTACGCTGGTGCGCCTGTTCGAGGCGCCGCACTATTTCCGCCGTGCCGGCAAGGGGCGCTTTCGCAAAGCCCCGGCCGACATCATCGCCCAGGCCCTGGCGGCGATCGAGAAGAAGAAGCAAATCGCGCTGCAGATTGAAGAGTGGGTCAAAGAACTGAGCCAGGGCGCATGCCCGCAGCCGGTGCGCGACCAGTTGTACAAGATTTTGTTTAAACCGGATAAAAATGCGCCCGAATACAAGGCCGTGGTCGAGGCCTCCCGTGCCACCCATTTGGGCCCGCTGGAATTGCTGATCAAAGCCGGTGCCATCGATTCACCGTACCAGTTTCACTGGCGTCGCTTTTTGCTGGAAAACTTTCCCAAGGGCACCGGCTTTCCCAAGCTGGAGGCGCCAGCCATTCGCGACGAACTGCCGCTTTCAAACGCGCGGGCCTTCTCGATTGACGACTCGGCCACGACCGAGATTGACGATGCGCTCTCGGTGGAGGGACTTGGCAGCGGCACCGTCACGGTAGGCATTCACATTGCGGCCCCAGGTCTGGCGGTGATGCCCGGCAGCCCCATTGACCAGCTGGGTCGCCACCGGCTTTCCACGGTCTACATGCCGGGCTACAAAATCACCATGCTGCCCGACGACGTGGTGCAAAGCTACACCCTGGCCGAGGGGCGCGACTGCCCGGCGGTATCGCTTTACGTCACGCTGGACGAAGCCACGCTGGAGATCAAAGCCAGCGAGACCCGGCTGGAGCGCGTGCACATCGGTGCCAACCTGCGCCACGACCAGCTGGATGCCATCGTGACGACCGAATGGCTGAACAACCCCGAGTTTCAGCATGCAATGGACCCCCAGCCCTTGCAGAACAAGCGCCCCAAGCTATCATTTTTACACCGATTGGCGCAGCACCTGAAGGCTGGACGCGAAGTGGTGCGGGGCAAGCCCGAGACCTTCAATCGGCCGGACTACAACTTCCGGCTGGTCGGCAACGACGGCTGCGAACCACAGGGCAGCGAAGAGGTGCGGATCAGCATTCGCCAGCGTGGCGCGCCGCTGGACCTGATCGTGTCGGAAGCCATGATTCTGGCCAACAGCACCTGGGGCACCTGGATGGCCGAACTGGGCGTGCCGGGTATTTACCGCAGCCAGGCCTCGCTTCTGCCGGGGGTCAAGGTCCGCATGGGCACCAAAGCCTTGCCGCACGCCGGCATCGGGGTCAAAAGCTATGCCTGGAGCAGCTCGCCGCTGCGCCGCTACACCGATCTCGTGAACCAGTGGCAAATCATTGCCTGCGCGCGCCATGGCAAGACGGCTGCACTGGTGGCCCCGTTCAAACCCAAGGATGCCGAGTTGTTCTCGATCATCTCCAGCTTTGATGCCGCCTATTCGGCCTACAACGGTTACCAGGGTGCGATGGAACGCTTCTGGACCCTCAAGTACGTGCAGCAAAACGCCATCACCGAAATCACCGGCGCCCTGTTCAAGGAAAACATGGTGCGGGCCGACGACCTTCCGCTGATCCTGCCCGTGGCCGGGGCCAGCGGTTTTCCGCGCGGCGCGCGGGTGCGTGTGCGCCTGGGCGACATCGACGAAGTAACCCTTGACATCAGCGGCACCGTCGTGGAACGCCTGGACGCCCCCGAGGCGGCGGATGCGCAGGCCTATGACGAAGCCGGCGATGCGGGCGACGACGAAGACGACACAGCAGCCGGCCCGATTGCGATTGCCGTGGACCTGAGTGACAGTGACGCCACCCCCGTCCCCAGCGATAATCCTGCCTCGTGAACCTGCGGTCTTTCAGCACTCTCCAAATCGCGCTCGGCGTCTCTGTCGCCGTGCATGCGGTGCTGCTGACCGTGCGCTTTGTCGACCCCGAGGCCTTCAACCGGGTGTTTGAGGATACGCCGCTGGAAGTGATCCTGGTCAACGCACGCACCAACGAACGCCCGGACAAGGCGCGCGCCATCGCCCAGGCCTCCATGGCTGGTGGTGGCGATGCGGAAAAGGGACGCGCCACCAGCCCCTTGCCGCCAGCCCTGCTGTCCGAGACAGGCGACACCGCCGAGGAAGAAGCTCAGCGCAAATTGCAGAACCTGCAGGAACAGCAAAACCTGATGCTGGCCCAAGTCAAGAGCCAGTTGGCAGCCCTGCCACCCGCCGATCCCAGGCAGGCCCACACCACGCCGGACCAGGTGGAGCGCGAAGAAAAGCGGCGTCAGCTGATCAAGCTGCTGGCGGAGATTGAGCGCCGCATCAACCAGGAAAACGCGCGCCCCAAAAAGCGCTACATCAGCCCTGCCACGCGCGAAGAGGTGTACGCGGTGTACTACGACCACCTGCGGCGCAGCGTCGAGGAAAAAGGCACAGAGAATTTCCCCGAATCGGGCGGCAAAAAGCTCTACGGCGAACTCACCATGGTGGTCACGGTGAACCATGACGGCCGCATCCTCAAGACCGAAATCGTGGAAAGCTCGGGCAGCCGCACGCTGGACCGGCGAGCCGAGGTCATCGTGCGCAGCGCCGGCCCCTTTGGCCGCTTCAACGAGGCCATGCGCCGCAAGGCCGACCAGATCATGGTGGTGTCGCGCTTCAAGTTCACGCGGGACGAAACGCTGGAAACCAAACTCACCGCCAACTGACTATGCAGACGGATCTCTATTGCGTGATGGGCAACCCGGTGGAGCACAGCAAATCCCCGTGGATTCATGCCCGTTTTGCCGAACTCACCGGCCAGTCCCTGCACTACGACAAGCGCCTGATTCCGCTGGACGGATTCGAAGCTGCCGTACGCGCCTTCATTGTCGAAGGCGGCCGGGGCTGCAACATCACCGTGCCCTTCAAATTCGAAGCCGCCGCACTGGCCACCCGCACCAGTGAGCGCGCCCTGCTGGCCCAGGCCTCCAACACGCTGCGCTTTGACAAGGGCAGCATCTTCGCCGACAACACTGACGGTGCTGGTCTGGTCAATGACATCCAGCGCAACGCTGGCATGGCGTTGACGGGTCGCCGCCTGCTGCTGATCGGCGCAGGTGGTGCTGCGGCTGGCGTGCTGGGTCCGCTGATCGACGCGCGCCCGGCCAGCATCAGCGTGGCCAACCGCACTCTGGCCAAGGCCAGCGACCTCGTGACACGCCACGCCGCCCTCGCTTTGCTACAAAAAACAGAGCTGCTTGCTTCGGATCTTCAAGGGCTTGAAGGTAGTTTTGATGTGATCATCAACGCGACCGCCAGTAGCCTGAGTGGTGCGGCTGTGCCAGTAGCCGCCAGCACGTTGAAACCCGGCGCATTGGCTTACGACATGATGTACGGCCCTGCCGCTCAAGGCTTCATGACATGGGCACGCGAACACGGTGCCGTGGCGCGCGATGGCCTGGGCATGCTGGTGGAACAGGCGGCCGAGGCCTTCCTGATCTGGCGCGGCGTACTGCCACCCTCGCAGCAGGTGCTGGCAGAATTGCGCGCCACCCTGGGCTGAAACGGCAACGCCCATGAAGCCATTTCTGCGCTGGCTCGGCTTGGTACTTGTTGCCGTGTTGGCACTGCAGTTCTTCTTTGTGGCACGCATTGCCACGATGGCGGTGGTAGCGCCGCAGTCCACCGCCTTCGAACGGTCTGAGGCCTGGCGCATCCTGAACGAGAAAGGCAGCTTGCGCTGGCGCCAACAGTGGGTGCCTTACGCACAAATTTCCGATAACCTCAAGCGCGCCGTTATCACCAGCGAGGACGACGGCTTCAGCTACCACGATGGCGTGGACTGGGACGCGCTGGAAAAGGCCTGGCAGAAAAATGCCAAGGCTGAAGCCCAGATCGCCAAAGCCCAGGCCGGCAAGAAGGCCGCAGCACCCACCGCCAAAGGCAAGCCCGCCACCCGCACCCCCAAGGTGGTGGGCGGCTCCACGATCACCCAGCAATTGGCCAAGAACCTGTTTTTGTCTGGCGAACGCACCTTGTTGCGCAAGGGCCAGGAATTTGTACTGACCCTGCTACTGGAAGCCTTGCTGAGCAAGGAGCGCATTCTGGAGATTTACCTCAACAGTGTGGAATGGGGCGAGGGTGTGTTTGGCGCCGAAGCCGCCGCCCAACACTACTTTCGCAAACCCGCCAGCAAGCTCAGCACCTATGAGGCGGCGCGTCTGGCGGTGATGCTGCCACGTCCCCGGTATTTTGAGAAACTGCCCAACTCCAGCTACCTGGCCGAGCGCTCGGGCGTGATCGCTGCACGCCTGGGTAGCGCCGAATTGCCCTGAGTCAGCGCGGCGCGGGGCGGGTCGTGACAAGCCCTCTGTATCATGAGTGCCATGCTTGCAAAGTTGATGGGTTATTTTCTTCTGGGCCTGGTCCGCGTACTGACCGGCTCACAGGCACGCTGGTACGGCTGCCCACCCAAAGCCGAGCAACGCATTTACTTTGCCAACCACCAAAGCCATGCCGATCTGGTGATGATCTGGGCGGCACTGCCCAAAGAACTGCGTGCCTGCACCCGGGCCATCGCCGCCAAAGACTACTGGACCAAGACCCCGTTCAAGCAATGGATCACCACAGCGGTATTCAACGTGATTTACGTATCCCGCGACCGCAGCGCCGAAGAAGACCCGCTGGAACCCCTGTTTGAAGCCCTGAGCCATGGCGATTCCATCATCCTGTTCCCCGAAGGCACGCGGGGCAACGCCGAAGAACCGCAACCCTTCAAGGCCGGGCTCTACAACCTCGCCGTCAAGTTTCCCAACGTGGTGCTGGTGCCGGCCTGGATCAACAATGTGCAGCGCGTGATGCCCAAGGGCGAAGTGGTGCCGGTGCCGGTACTGTGCTCGGTCACATTCGGAGCCCCGATCAAACTGCAGGCCGGCGAAGAGCGTCGCGCCTTCCTGGACCGCGCTCGCAACGCCGTCATTGCCCTGCGCGACGTCTGAGTGAACCACTTGGCACCATGTACCAGTACCTGAAAAATCTCACCGCCAGCCAGCAAGTCGGCGCCTTGTTCATCATCGTGTTCGGGCTCCTGCTGCTGGCCAGCATCGCTGCCGTGCTGATGTCTCTGCGTGAGTTCGACGATACGCCCGCCTGCGAGCAACGACGCAACAACCTGCACGATCTGGAAGGTGTGCTGCGCACCAGCTGGCTGATGGTGCTGGTGTTCTGGGTGGGCTGGATTTCCGGTGACTGGGTCGCCCTGATGCTGTTTGGCTTTGTGTCGCTGTTTGCCTTGCGTGAGTTCATGACCTTGTCCCCCACCCGCCGCGGCGACCACCGCAGCCTGGTGCTGGCTTTTTTTGTCGTGCTGCCCCTGCAGTACTGGCTGGTGGGCGCCGAATACTTCAACCTGTTCACCGTGTTCATCCCGGTCTATGTGTTTCTGGCCATCCCCGTGGTCAGCGCGCTGGCCAACGATCCGCAGCGCTTCCTGGAGCGCAACGCCAAGCTGCAGTGGGGCATCATGGTGTGCATCTACGGCATGAGCCACGTGCCGGCCCTGTTGCTGCTGGATTTCCCGAACTACGACAACAAAAGCGCATTTCTGGTCTTCTTCCTGGTGCTGGTGGTGCAGACCTGCATGATCACCCAGCACCTGGCCTCACGCCGCCTGAAGAAGCCGCCGACAGCCCCCCATATCAGCCAGAGCTTCAACTGGCCCAGCTGGTGGATTGGCATTGCGGTGGGTAGCGTGCTGGGCGGCCTGCTGGCCGGCATTACCCCCTTTGTGCCGGGCCAGGCTTTTGCCATGGCCTTTGTGGCCTGTGTGGCCGGCTCTCTGGGGCACCTGGTGATGAAGGCCCTGAAACGCGACCGCGGGATCCCCATTTGGCGCGGCCAGGACTCGGCCGTCACCGGCGCCGGTGGCCTACTGGACCGGGTCGATGCCCTGTGCTTTGCCGCGCCGGTCTTCTTCCATTCGGTTCGATGGTATTTTGGGCTCTAACATGCGAATCCTTGGCATCGACCCCGGCTTGCGCACTACCGGCTTTGGTGTGATCGACGTGAACGGCTCGGCGTTGAGCTACGTGGCCAGCGGCACCATCAGCACCATCCATATTGAAAAAGATCTCTTGCCAGCGCGACTCAAAGTGCTGTTTGACGGCATTCGCGAAGTGGTGGCCCGCTACGAACCTGACTCCGCCTCGGTGGAAATTGTTTTCGTCAACGTCAACCCGCAATCCACCCTGCTGCTGGGGCAGGCGCGCGGCGCCTGCGTCACGGCGCTGGTGCATTCTGATTTGCCGGTGGCGGAATACACGGCACTGCAAATGAAGCAGGCCGTGGTGGGCTACGGCCGCGCCGAGAAAACCCAGGTGCAGGAAATGGTGCGCCGCCTGCTCACCCTGCCCGGCCTGCCCGGCCCGGATGCCGCCGACGCGCTGGGGCTGGCCATCACCCACGCCCACGCCGGCAAAGCAGTGGCGCGGCTGGCGCAGGCCAAAGGCATTGGCGGGACGCAAGTGCAAACGCAAAAGGCCGCTTACAAGGCGGGGCGCAGCCGCTAGGAAGACCTCGTATGCAGTTCATCGCTTGCAGTTTCGATACCCACGCCAACGCCATCCTCGACATCTTCAACGAGGCTATCGCCCATTCGACAGCGCTTTATGACTACCAGCCCCGAACACCCGAAAGCATGATCGGCTGGTTCAAAACCAAGGAGGCTGGGCGCTTTCCGGTGATTGGCGTCGTGAACCCGGACGGCCAGCTACTGGGCTTTGCCAGCTACGGCACCTTCCGCGCCTGGCCGGCGTACAAATACTCGGTGGAACATTCAGTCTACGTGCACAAAGATCACCGCGGCAGAGGTTTGGGCGAGGCGCTGCTGTTGCGGCTGATCAATGCGGCCCGAGAGCAGCAGTACCACGCCATGGTGGGCGGCATCGACATGAGCAATGCGGGCAGCATTGCGCTGCATCAGAAGCTCGGTTTTGTTCACGCCGGAACCATCCGCCAAGCTGGATTCAAATTTGGCCAGTGGCTGGATCTCGGCTTTCACCAGTTGCTGCTTGACACCCCGGCTGATCCGATGGACGGCTGAGTTCTAAGACACCTAGAATTCACACACAAGAAAAATAGAAAACAAGGCTGCAAGTCACTTTCAGGGGGATTTCATGACCAGCACGTCGAGCACGATTCGGTTTATCGAGCGCCTTGCGCGCTGGATCTCAAATTAGATCACTCCTATGCAGATCCGGCCTTACGAAGAATCAGATGAGTCCCAGGTTGTCGCACTCTGGCAAGAGTGCGGTTTGACACGCTCATGGAACGATCCTCGAAAGGACATAGCGAGAAAGCTTGGTGTCCAGCGTGAGTTGTTCTTGGTGGGTACATTTGGTGGTGAGGTAGTGGCAACCGTCATGGCGGGCTACGATGGTCATCGCGGATGGGTCAATTACCTGGCTGTTGGACCTGCTCACCGCAGCCAAGGTCGCGCCTCGGAGTTGATGCACCGTGTGGAACAGTTGTTGCGTGAAGCCGGCTGCCCCAAAATCAACCTTCAGGTTCGAGCGTCAAACACTCAAGCCTTGGAGTTTTACAAACGCACTGGCTATGCGCAAGATGACGTGGTCAGCTTGGGTAAACGTCTTACCCCGGATGCACCAGCGGTCTAACATCAACTTACCGCTCAACTCCATGAAGATACGACTGATTCAACCGAGCGAGCTGAATGAATTGCTTGCGTTGTATGGGCATCTCCATCACTCGGACGAAGCTCTGCCTGAGCCCGCGGTCGTCGAAGCGATCTGGCAAGAGCTTCAGGCAAACCCGCGCTACAAATACTTCGGTGGCTACGTGGAAGAAGCTCTGATCTCAAGCTGCACCATCACTGTCATCCCGAATCTCACGCGAGGGTGTAAATCATATGGCGTGATAGAAAACGTTGTTACTCATGCAAGCCACAGGAATCGAGGCTACGGCAAAGCTTTGCTTGCACACACCCTTGCCCATGCCTGGTCTGTCGGGTGCTACAAGGTCATGCTGCTCACGGGCAGAAAAGATCAGGCCACATTTCAATTCTACGAGTCAGCGGGGTTCGACCGTCATGAAAAGCAAGCCTTCATTGCCAAGCCGGTGGCCTAACCCTTTGCCGGGGCTTTTCTCGCAGTCAGTATCTGTTTGCGCCAAGTTTTCCTCGGATAACGGGTGTTGCCTGCGCTGGCGCGTGGTGAAGCCGCTGTACAACGCGAACAGACTGCACATCTACCGACGGGCCTATTGCACAGCTTCGGACGCTGGGTCGGAGAGCGCGGCGTATGGCCGGTCCAGCGAAAGCCCGGCTAGTGGTGTGGGCAAGACCGGGGCATTCAACCGTGCATTCCCCGGCCACGTATGATATTTTTTGCGTTGTTATTGGCAATGCATCCCGACATCGCCCATCGTTCAAGATGGGGGCACTTGGGCCACATGGCGGATATCCACATCACACAGGAGTTAAAAATGCGCAACTTGTTAACTGGCGCGTCCATCGCGCTGTTGTTCGGCAGCACAGCGTTTGCCGCGATCCAGGAAGAGGCCGTGACCTACAAGGATGGGGACACGGTGATGAAGGGCTTTATTGTTTACGACGATGCCAGCACGGCCAGACGGCCGGGCGTGATCGTGGTGCACGAGTGGTGGGGCATCACCAAGCATGTGCGCGATGAGGCGCACAAATTTGCGGGCCAGGGCTACACCGCCTTCGTGGCCGACATGTATGGCGATGGCAAAACAGCGGACAACCCCAAAGACGCAGGCGCGCTGTCTGGCGCAGTGCGCAAAGACCCGGCGGCCATGCTGAGCCGCTTCAGCGCGGCGAAGGACGCACTGTCCAAACACGCCACGGTAGAGGCCTCAAAAATCGGGGCTTCGGGTTATTGCTTTGGCGGCTCGGTGGTGCTGGATGCGGCCCGCGCGGGGGTTGACCTCAAGGGCGTTGCAGCCTTCCATGCTGGTCTGGGTGCCGCAGCAACCCCAGCAGCTGCAGGCAAGGTCAAAGCGAAAATACTGGTGCTCAATGGCGAGGCCGACCCCTTCATCAAACCCGAGTCCATTGATGCCTTCAAGAAGGAAATGACTGCGGCCAGCGTGGACTACCGCTACATCAGCTATCCCGGCGCGGTGCATGCCTTTACCAACCCGGAAGCCACTGAGAAGGGCAAACAGTTCAACTTGCCGCTGGCCTATCACCCTGAGGCCGACAAGCAGGCCAAGGCTGAAGCCACCAAGTTTTTCGGCAGCGTTTTCTAGGCAATGCGTTCCAGGATCAACACCGCAAAGAACCCAAAGGCTGCGATCAGTGTCCACTTGAGTGTGAGCAGACCATAGCGTTTGAAGCGGGCTTGACCGGTGGCGGCATAGAACATGAACGACACCACCGCGCCGAGCAGCAGCAACAAAATGAGCCAGCGAAAGAGCAGCATGCTTGAACTGGCTTTCTCTTGCGCTACCAGGCCCGGGCCAACTGTGCAAAGCCCTTGGGAGCCTGCTTTTCGTCAGCAAAGGTCACGACTTCCCAGGCGTCAGTGCGCTTGAGCAACTCGCGTAGCAGCTTGTTGTTGAGTGCGTGACCGGAGCGAAAGGCGCTGTAACTGGCCAGCAAGGGCTTGCCCACCAGGTAGAGATCGCCCATGGCATCGAGAATCTTGTGTTTGACGAACTCGTCGTCGTAGCGCAGACCCTCGGAGTTGAGCACTTTGTAGTCGTCCATGACAATGGCGTTGTCCAGCCCGCCACCCAGAGCCAGGCCATTGGCCCGCATCATCTCCACGTCCTTGGTAAACCCGAAGGTTCGGGCGCGAGCAATGTCTTTGGAATACGAGTCGGTGCTCATATCGAAGGCCACACGCTGGCCGGTGGAGTCCACCGCCGGATGGTCAAAGTCGATTTCAAAACTGAGCTTGTAGCCGTGGTAGGGCTCCAGTCGCGCCCACTTCTCGGCAGCCCCCTGCCCTTCACGCACTTCCACCGGCTTGGTCAAACGGATAAAGCGCCGCGGGGCGTTTTGCAACTCGATACCCGCGCTTTGCAGCAGGAACACGAACGAAGCGGCCGAACCGTCCAGAATCGGCACTTCCTCGGCGGTGATGTCAACGTACATATTGTCCACACCCAGGCCAGCGCAGGCCGACATCAAGTGCTCCACTGTGTGCACCTTGGCATCGCCACTGGACAAAGTGGACGCGAGTCGGGTGTCCGACACAGCAGTGGCGGACACCGGAATGTCCACCGGTTCGGGCAGGTCAACCCGCCGAAACACGATGCCGGTGTCGGGCGACGCAGGGCGCAGGGTGAGTTCCACCCGCTGGCCACTGTGCAGCCCGACGCCTACAGCGCGGGTCAGGGATTTGAGAGTACGTTGTTGCAGCACCCGCCTATTGTAAAAGGCCATCGATTCCCGGTCAGTCCGCCTGTTTGCGCAAGAACGCGGGAATCTCGAAGTCGTCCATGCCACCGGAGGCCAGCGCATCCACCTTGGCGGCCGCTTGTGTGCGGTCACGCGTGCGCCAGACGCTGGGAGTGGCCATGGCGTGGTAGTCCGGCTGGGCCATGCCGGCGGGGGCAGCTGAAGCAACGTTCTGGCCACCCGCCTGCATGTTCATCGTTGGGACATGGAAAGGCACGTTGTCGGTGCCGGTACGAAGCACCTGCAGCGGGGGCGCTGTGCGGCGCACACCCTGACGGCTCAGACCTGTGGCCACCACCGTCACGCGAATTTCCTCGCCCAAATTGTCGTCATAGGCGGTGCCGTAGATGACGTGCGCGTCCGGCGAAGCATAGGCACGAATGGTATTCATGGCCAGCTTGGACTCGCTCAACTTCAGGGAACCCTTGGCCGCAGTGATCAGCACCAGCACGCCCTTGGCGCCGGAGAGGTCAATGCCTTCGAGCAACGGACAGGCCACAGCCTGCTCGGCCGCGATGCGGGCACGGTCGGGGCCAGCGGCCACAGCGGTACCCATCATCGCTTTACCAGGCTCGCCCATGACGGTGCGGACGTCTTCAAAGTCGACGTTCACATGGCCGGGCACATTGATGATTTCGGCAATACCGCCCACCGCATTTTTCAGCACGTCATTGGCATGGGCAAAGGCCTGATCCTGGGTCACGTCGTCGCCCAGCACTTCAAGCAGCTTCTCATTGAGCACCACGATCAGCGAGTCCACATTGGCTTCGAGCTCGGCCAGTCCGCCATCTGCGTTGGTCATGCGGCGACCCCCTTCAAACTCGAAGGGCTTGGTGACCACGCCCACGGTCAGGATGCCCATTTCACGCGCCACGCGGGCGATGACGGGTGCCGCGCCGGTACCTGTGCCACCGCCCATGCCTGCAGTGATGAAAAGCATGTGTGCGCCTTCGATGGCAGCGCGGATGTCGTCCACCGCCAGTTCAGCGGCTTCACGGCCCTTATCAGGCTTGCTGCCAGCGCCCAGGCCACTGGTGCCGAGCTGGATGGTGCGGTGTGCGTCGCTGCGGGTCAGAGCCTGCGCATCGGTATTGGCACAGATGAACTCCACGCCTTGCACATCGCAGTCGATCATGTGACCCACTGCATTGCCACCACCTCCGCCGACACCGATGACCTTGATCTGGGTGCCTTGGTTAAACGCTTCTTCTTCAATCATTTCGATAGGCATTTTTTGCTCTCCTGAAGTTTCAAATAGTTGACAGTTGCCGAAATTGTTTTAATTACTTGGTGCACCGGATTTGGGGGGCGGGTCCGTACCCCGCCATCGCCAATGGGGGCTTGCGCGTGTGAGCCAGATCTTGTCTTGCATGGCTAGAAGTTCCCCACAAACCAGTCTTTGACCTGGCCAAATGCAGTTTTCATGGAGCCATTTTTTTGCGCCACCTTGAAACCCCGAAAACGGGCAAGGCGGGCTTCTTCCAGCAGACCCATCACGGTGGCTGCCCGAGGCTGGGCCACCATGTCTGCCAGGGCGCTGGAGTACTTGGGAATACCGCGGCGCACCGGCTTGAGGAAGATGTCCTCACCCAGCTCCACCATACCGGGCATGATGCAACTGCCACCGGTCAACACAATGCCGCTGGAGAGCATCTCTTCGTAGCCAGAGTCACGCATGACCTGGTGCACCAGTGAAAAAATCTCTTCGATGCGCGGCTCGATGACACCCGCCAGCGCTTGGCGGCTGAGCATGCGCGGGCCACGGTCGCCCAGGCCAGGCACCTCTACCTGTGATTCGGGATCGGCCAGCAACTGCTTGGCAAAACCGCTTTCCACCTTGATGTCTTCGGCGTCCTTGGTGGGCGTGCGCAACGCCATGGCAATGTCACTGGTGATCAGATCGCCGGCAATCGGAATGACCGCCGTGTGTCGGATCGCACCGTTGGTGAAAATCGCCACATCGGTGGTCCCCGCGCCAATGTCCACCAGCGCCACACCCAGTTCACGCTCGTCTTCGGTCAGCACCGACAGGCTGCTGGCCAGCGGATTGAGCATCAGCTGCTCCACTTCCAGGCCGCAACGGCGCACGCACTTGATGATATTTTCTGCGGCACTCTGCGCACCGGTCACGATGTGCACCTTGGCCTCCAGGCGGATACCGCTCATGCCGATGGGCTCTTTGACATCCTGGCCATCGATGATGAACTCCTGCGGCTCCACCAGCAGCAGACGCTGGTCGGTCGAGATGTTGATGGCCTTGGCGGTTTCGACCACGCGCGCCACGTCGGCGGCGGTGACTTCACGGTCCTTGATGGCCACCATGCCGCTGGAATTGATGCCGCGAATATGGCTCCCCGTGATGCCGGTGTAGACACGGGTGATCTTGCAGTCCGCCATCAGCTCGGCTTCTTTCAGCGCCTGCTGGATGCTTTGCACCGTGGCGTCAATGTTCACCACCACGCCGCGTTTGAGTCCATTGCTCGGGGCAATGCCCAGCCCGGCCAGCTTGAGCTCGCCATTGGGCAGCACTTCGGCCACCACCGCCATCACTTTGGCGGTGCCAATGTCCAGCCCTACGACCAGATCTTTGTATTCTTTCGCCATATATTCACCTGTTGCTTCTGTTGCCGCTATCGCCGTTACTTCTTCTGCACATCCGCCGTGAGCGTGGTCACGCCCCGCAGCCGAATGGCATATCCGTCCTGATGCCTTAAATCTGCCGTCTCCAGGGCATCCACCTGGCGCCCGTAACGCGACGTCACTTGCGTCAGCGTTTTGAGGAATCGTTGTGTACGTGCCAGCACTTCCGGCACCGAGCCACCGCCCAGTTCAATGACAGCACCCGTGTCCAGCTTGGCGCGCCAGCCACCGCGACCCGTCAGATCAAGCTGCTCAAGCGACACGTCCACGGATTCAAATTCTGGCTGCAGCGTCTGGTACATCTCCAGCACCTGCGCGGCCTGACCGTCGGGCCCGTTCAATCGGGGCAAGGCGTCCTGATCAACCTCGCCCACGTTGGCTTCAAAGACCTCGCCAAACGTGTTCACCAGACGGGAGTCACCCTCCACGCCCCAATAGGCCAGGGCCTTGTGCTCCTGCAGTGTCACCTTGAGCCGATTCGGAAACTCGCGCCGCACCAGCGCTGTGCGCACCCATGGCACGGCCTCGAAGGCCTGGCGCGCCTGGGCCAGATCCAGAGTAAAGAAAGTACCGGTCAGTTTAGGCGTGACATTGGCGCGCAGGGTGACGGCACTGTTGTGCGTCACCTCTCCGCCGACAGAAATACCCCGCAAGGCGAATGCCGAATGGCGCGAGGCCCAGCCAGCCAACGCGACCGCAGCGATCAACGCAAACCCGACGAACAGGATGGTGGCCATCGTGTTCATGAGCTTGACGTCAACAGGAGCGGACAGGACTTCTTTCACACTGACGCCTTTGCTTGAGTTGAATCAGCTGACTGTGCGTCTGCTGTCGCATAGTCAAGTTCGGTATGACGCAGGATCTCGACACACAATTCGGGGTAGCTCAAGCCAGCTGCCTTGGCCGCCATGGGCACCAGGGAGTGGCCCGTCATGCCCGGCGAAGTGTTGATTTCCAGCAGGTAGGGCTTGCGCGTGCGCGCATCGATCATGACGTCGGCACGTGCCCACCCACGGCAGCCCAGCACACGGTAGGCCTTGAGCACGATGTCCTGGATGTGGGCTTCTTCGCCGGCCGGCAGTCCGCAAGGCACCAGGTATTGGGTGGTGTCGTTGAAATACTTGTTTTGATAATCGTAATTGCCGCCGGGCGCTACGATGCGGATCACCGGCAGGGCCTTGGCAGTGGCGCCTGAGCCCAGTACCGCGATGGTCACCTCGTCACCGCTGATGAACTGCTCGCACAGCACCTCGGTATCGTGTTGGGCGGCCAGCACATAAGCAGCTTCGCACTGGTCCGCGGCAGTGACCTTGGTCAGGCCGATGGTGGAGCCTTCCCGTGCCGGCTTGACGATCATCGGACTGCCCAACTCGGCAAAGGCCAGCCGGGTGGCTGCCGCGCCGTCAACCTGATGCCAGGCCGGTGTGGGCAGACCCTCGCTGCGCCAGATGCGCTTGGTCATCACCTTGTCGATGGCGATGCTGGAAGCCATGACGCCCGAGCCGGTGTAGGGAATGCCAAGCAATTCCAGGGCGCCCTGCACTGTGCCGTCTTCACCAAAGCGACCATGCAAGGCGATGAAGCAACGTGCAAAGCCGTCGCGCTTGAGTTCACTCAAATCACGCTGGGCCGGATCGAATGCATGCGCATCCACGCCTTGCGAGCGCAAAGCCTGCAACACGCCTTGTCCCGACATGAGGGAAACCTCGCGCTCGGCAGAAGCCCCGCCTGTCAGCACGGCAACTTTTCCAAAATTTTGATCAATGCGACTCAT
This sequence comes from Rhodoferax sp., assembly GCF_018780565.1. Classification (GTDB taxonomy): domain Bacteria; phylum Pseudomonadota; class Gammaproteobacteria; order Burkholderiales; family Burkholderiaceae_C; genus Rhodoferax. Next base: position 328,740 of record NZ_JADMJN010000002.1, on the reverse strand, counting down.
AGCCCTCATATATCCTGTATTTATTGCTCACTATTTTGTAGCAAATCAAGCACTTTCCCTGGCACCGCCCCGATGGAACCTGCGCCCATGCACAGCACCACATCGCCGGCCCGGGCGTTGTCCACAATGGCCTGAGGCATGTCCACGATGTCGTCGACAAACACCGGTTCGATGCGGCCTGTCACCCGCAAGGCACGTGCCAGACTGCGACCATCGGCGGCAACAATCGGCGCCTCGCCAGCGGCATAGACCTCGGCCAGCAACACGGCATCGGCCTGCCCAATGACTTTGACAAAGTCTTCAAAGCAATCACGGGTACGGGTGTAGCGATGCGGCTGGAACGCCAGCACCAGTCTGCGATCGGGAAACGCGCCGCGCGCGGCTGCCAGCGTGGCCGCCATCTCAACCGGGTGGTGGCCGTAGTCATCGACCAGCGTGAACGTGCCGCCATCGCGCGCTGCCGCCTCGCCATAGCGCTGGAAGCGGCGACCCACCCCCTTGAAACCAGCCAGCGCCTTTTGCACGGCGGCATCTGGCACATTCAGTTCCACGGCCACGGCGATGGCCGACAGGGCATTGAGCACGTTGTGACGCCCCGGCAGGTTCAGCACCACGGGCAGATCGGGCAGGATCACGCCGTTGCGGCGCTGCACCGTGAAGTGCATCTGACCGGCCATCGCACGCACATCCACGGCCCGCACCTCGGCGCCTTCATCAAAGCCATAGCTGGTGATGGGGCAGGTGACTTGCGGCACGATATCGCGCACCGCAGCATCGTCGGTACACAAAATGGCGGTCCCATAGAAGGGCATGCGATGCAGAAAATCAACAAAAGCCTGCTTGAGACGACCGAAGTCATGCCCGTAGGTTTCCATGTGATCGGCGTCGATATTGGTTACCACCGCCATGACCGGCAACAGGTTCAGGAACGAGGCGTCCGACTCGTCCGCCTCGACAACAATGTAGTCACCCTGGCCGAGGCGCGCATTGGCGCCGGCACTGTTGAGCCGCCCACCGATCACAAAGGTGGGGTCCAGTCCGGCTTCAGCCAGCACACTCGCCACCAGGCTGGTCGTGGTGGTCTTGCCATGGGTGCCCGCAATGGCAATGCCCTGCTTGAGGCGCATCAGCTCGGCCAGCATCAAGGCGCGTGGCACGACGGGAATACGCTTCTCGCGGGCGATGAGCACTTCGGGGTTGTCGGACTGTACGGCGGTCGAGGTGACCACGGCATCGGCCGCATCCACATTGCTGGCGGCGTGTCCCACATAAGTCTTGATGCCCAGGCTACCCAGGCGCTTCAGGGTCGCGCTATCGGCCAGGTCCGAACCGGAAATGGTGTAGCCAAGGTTCAGCAGCACCTCGGCAATGCCCGACATGCCGGAGCCACCGATGCCCACGAAATGGATGTGACGGACGGCGTGTTTCATTGGGTCAATTCCTCGCATGCAGCCACAATCTTTGTGGTTGCGTCAATTTTTTCCATCTTCTTCGCCTGCAATGCACACGCCAGCAGCGCCGGGCGATCCAGCTTTTGCAGCAGGGCGGCCAAGCCTTGGGGCGTCAACTCGCTTTGCGGCAACAACCAACCGGCCCCCTGGTCGACGAGAAAGCGGGCATTGTGGGTCTGGTGATCATCCACCGCAGCCGGGAAGGGCACGAACAAAGCGGCGGCGCCAATGGCAGCGATCTCGGTCACGGTGCTGGCCCCTGCACGGCAAATCACCAGATCTGCATCAGCAAAAGCCTGCGCGGTGTCATCAATGAAGGGCGTCAGTTCAGCCTGCACGCCAGCGGCTGCATAGTTGGTCCGCAGAGCCTCAATCTGCGTGGCACCACTTTGGTGAAGCACGACCGGGCGCTGCGCCGCTGGAATGAGGGCCAGGGCCTGCGGCACGATGTCATTCAGGGCGCGGGCGCCCAGGCTGCCGCCAACCACCAACAGACGCAAAGGGCCGCTGCGCCCGGCAAAGCGAGGGCCAGGGTCGGCTGCACCAATGAACGCAGAACGCAAGGGGTTACCCACCCAGCGACCTTGGGGCATGACCTCGGGAAAGGCCGTGAAAACCCGCTTGGCCACCGCCGCCAGCAACTTGTTGGCCATGCCGGCAATGGAATTCTGCTCATGCAGCACCAGCGGCTTGCCCAGCAGGGCACTCATCAGTCCGGCCGGCAAGGTGATGTAGCCACCCAGACCCACGACCACGTCGGGCTTGACGCGACGCAGCACTCGAACGCTTTGCCAGAACGCCCGCAGCAGGCGCACCGGCAACATGAGCAATGTCACGACACCCTTGCCACGCACACCCGAGAAATTGATTGTCTCGAACGGGAATCCCTGGGGCGGCACCAGACGACTTTCCATGCTGGGTTGAGCCGCACTGCCCGTGCCGCCCAGCCAATGCACGCGCCAGCCGCGCTCGCGCAGCGCCTGCGCCACAGCAAGTCCGGGGAAGATGTGCCCGCCAGTCCCTCCGGCCATGACCAAAGCGCAGCGCGAAGATGAGCTCACACGGGTCATACGCGGCCTCCGTGCATGAGCTGCCTGTTCTCATAATCGATCCGCAGCACGACAGCAATGGCCACCATGTTCACCAGAATGGCAGAGCCGCCGTAGCTCATCAGCGGCAATGTCAGCCCCTTGGTGGGCAAGGCACCGAGGTTCACCCCCATGTTGATGAAGGCCTGGAAACCCATCCAGATGCCCACGCCCTGCGCCACCAGCCCGGCAAAAACGCGGTCCAGGGCAATGGCCTGGCGCCCGATGTGCATCATGCGGCGGGTCAGCCACAGGAACAGGCCAATGACGCAGATCACACCCACCAAACCAAATTCCTCACCGATGACGGCCAGCAAAAAGTCGGTGTGGGCTTCGGGCAGCCAGTGGAGCTTCTCAACACTGCCACCCAGTCCGACGCCAAAAATCTCGCCGCGTCCGATAGCGATCAGGGAATGTGTGAGCTGATAGCCCTTGGCCAATGCGTTCTTTTCGCTCCAGGGGTCCAGGTAGGCGAAGATGCGCTCCCGGCGCCAGTCGCTCAGGGCAATCATCAGCCCGAACGCCACCACCAGCACGGTTGCAATCAGCAGAAACATGCGGGCATTGACGCCACCCAGGAACAAAATTCCCATCGCGATGACGGCAATCACCATGAAGGCGCCCATATCGGGCTCGGCCAGCAGCAGCAGGCCCACCACGCCCACGGCCAGCCCCATGGGGGCGACCGCGCGGAAGAAGCGCTCTTTCACATCCATCTTGCGCACCATGTAGTCGGCGGCATAGAGCAGCACAGCGAACTTCGCCAGCTCCGAAGGTTGAAAGCTCAAGGGGCCCACCGATACCCAGCGACGGGCGCCGTAAACCACCTTGCCGACATGCGGGATCAACACCAGCATCAACAAAATCAGAGACACCACAAAAATCCAGGGCGCGGCCTTCTCCCACATGGCAAGCGGCACCTGGAAAGCCAGCAAGGCCGCGACAAACGACAAGACCAGCCACATCATGTGGCGAATCAGGAAATAGGTGTGGGTGTACTTGGCGAAGCGGGGGTTTTCAGGCATTGCGATCGAGGCCGAATAGACCATCACCAAGCCCCAGGCCAGCAAGGCAACCGTCACCCAGACCAGTGCCTGGTCAAAGCCCAGCATGCGCATCGGAGCGCTACCGGTCGCGCTACGGCGGGTTGCGCCCAGGCGCACCGGCAGGACATCACCCACCGGCGTGGCCAGGCGACCGAACCATCCGAAAACGCGTTGTTTCAGTGCACTCACAGAGTGCCCTCCATCTGCATGCCAGCCGCAGCGGCAATTTCAGTGACAGCCTCGATAAACACCTGGGCACGGTGCTCGTAGTTGTCAAACATGTCAAAACTTGCACAAGCCGGCGACAGCAGAACCGCGTCACCGGCGTGGGCCAGTCGATTGGCCTGCATGACAGCCTGCGCCATGGACTCGGCATCCACCAGCGTGACGCCGGTCGACGCCAAAGCCGCGCGAATCTGCGGCGCATCCCGGCCTATCAGCACCACCGCCCGTGCGTAGCGCGACACAGGCTCGGCCAGCGGCGAGAAGTCCTGCCCTTTGCCTTCTCCGCCCATGATCGTGACAACTTTGCGGTCCACGCCCAACCCACATAAAGCGGCCACTGTGGCGCCTACGTTCGTGCCCTTGCTGTCATCAAAGAACTCCACTTCGTTGAAGATGCCAATGGGCTCAACCCGATGCGGCTCACCCCGGTATTCACGCAATCCATACAACACCGGCCCCAGGGCACAGCCCGCAGCCGTCACCAGCGCCAGCGCCGCCAGCGCGTTGATGGCGTTGTGCCGCCCGCGAATGCGCAGGGCGTCTGCCGGCATCAGGCGCTGGATGTGAATTTCTTCTGCCGCCTCACTGCGTTTGCGCCGGGTTTCATCGGCCTCCAGGGCGCGCACCAGCCACACCATGCCGTTCACCTGCTCGATGCCAAAGTCGCCGGGGCGCTGGGGCATATCACCGCCGAAGGTCACATAGGCGCGAACCATGGGGCGCTGCAGCTTCACCCGAACGGGCTCCGGCAGCATCGCCATGACGGCAGGGTCTTCACGGTTGAGAACCATCAGCCCCTGTTCGCCAAAGATATTCGCTTTAGCCTGGGCATAGGCCTGCATCGAACCATGCCAATCCAGATGATCCTGCGTGATATTGAGCACCGTGGCGGCACTGGGTTCAAACGTCTTTTCACCGTCGAGTTGAAAACTGGACAACTCAAGCACCCACACTTCAGGCAGGGCTTGCGCGTCAAGACACGCAGACAGCGTATCCAGCAGTGTCGGGCCAATATTGCCCGCCACCGCCACCGTTTTGCCAGCCCGGCTGACCAGTTGCGCCGTGAGCGAGGTCACCGTGGTCTTGCCGTTGGTACCCGTCACAGCCAGCACTTTGGGGTCGTAACCCTGCGTCGCCTTCAACTCGCTCAAGGCCTGCGCATACAAGCCCAATTCACCCGAAGCCCACAAGCCCATTGCTTTGGCAGCTTCAAAAACAATAGCAATATCCAAAGGAGCCAAGCCGGGACTCCTGAACACGGCGCGCACATCCGAGCCCAGCACCAGAGCGGCATCGAATGCACCGCTGACAAAGCGCGCAGTTGGCACATCACGCTGCAAGGCTTCCAACTGGGGTGGGGCACTGCGGGTATCGGCCACCGTGACCGTGGCGCCGCAGCGTGCGCACCAACGCGCCATCGCCAGGCCGGATGCGCCCAGGCCCAGGATGAGAACGTGTTGGTCTTTGAGTTTGTCCACGTTATCTGAGCTTCAGGGTTGACAGGCCGACCAGGCACAACAGCATGGTGATGATCCAGAAACGGACCACGACCTGGGTCTCTTTCCAGCCACTCTTCTCAAAGTGGTGGTGCAGAGGAGCCATCTTCAGGATGCGCCGTCCTTCACCGTATTTTTTCTTGGTGTACTTGAACCATGTCACCTGCAGCATGACCGACAGGGCCTCGACCACAAAGATGCCGCCCATGATGGCCAGCACGATTTCCTGACGCACGATCACCGCGATGGTGCCCAGTGCGGCCCCCAGGGCCAATGCGCCCACGTCGCCCATGAACACCTGCGCCGGGTGCGTGTTGAACCAGAGGAATGCCAGCCCTGCCCCGGCCATGGCCGAGCAAAAGATGAGCAATTCGCCAGCGCCCGGGATATGAGGGAAAAAGAGGTATTTGGAGAACACCGAGCTGCCCGTCACGTAGGCGAACACGCCCAGCGCGGAGCCCACCATCACCACCGGCATGATGGCCAGTCCGTCCAGACCATCCGTCAGGTTCACCGCGTTGCTGGAGCCCACGATCACCAGGTAGGTGAGGATGACAAAGCCCAGCACGCCCAGCGGATAGCTGATTTCCTTGAAAAAAGGCAACATCAAACCGGCTTTGGGCGGCAGGTCCATGTCAAACCCGGACTGAACCCATTTGAAGAACAACTCCACCACCCGCATATTGGAGCTTTCCGAAATGCTGAACACCAGGTACAGCGCAGCCAGCAGGCCAATGAGGGACTGCCAGAAGTACTTTTCGCGGGAACGCATGCCCTCGGGGTCCTTGTTAACCACTTTGCGCCAGTCGTCTGCCCAGCCAATCGCGCCAAAACCCAGTGTGACCAGCAGTACGATCCAGACGAAACGGTTGGTCAGGTCAAACCACAACAGCGTAGAGACAGCGATGCACAGGAGAATCAGCACACCGCCCATGGTGGGAGTGCCACTCTTGCTCATGTGTGATGCCATGCCGTACCCGCGAATAGGCTGGCCGATCTTGAGTTCTGCCAGACGACGGATCACGTAAGGGCCAGCCACCAGCCCCATCAGCAAAGCCGTCATGGCGGCCATGACGGCGCGAAAAGTCAGGTACTGGAAGACACGGAGGAATCCGAATCCAGGCGACTGCGACTGTAGCCACTGAGCAAGGCTCAAGAGCATGAGGCACTCCTGTGGTTGAAATTAGACGGCATGACTTTGTTCCTTATCTTGTTGCGCATGGGCGGTGATGGCCTGCACCACCCGCTCCATCTTCATGAAGCGCGACCCTTTCACCAGCACACTGCCGATGCCGGGCAATTCCGCGAGAACGGCGGACTGAATCGCCTCAATATCTGAAAAATGACGCCCCGTGCCGTAGCTGGCCGCGGCAGAAGCGGACAGTTCACCCAGGGTAAACAGCGCCTCAATGCCGTGCTCACGCGCGAGTTGACCCGCCTCCGCGTGGAATTGCGGACCTTGATCGCCCACCTCGCCCATATCACCCAACACCAGCAAGCGGGGGCCGGGCAGAGCTGCCAGCACATCGATGGCGGCGCGCACCGAGTCCGGATTGGCGTTGTAGGTATCGTCCACGAGAGTGATCGTTCTGGTGCCCTGCTTGACCAGCAGCGCACGGGAGCGCCCCTTGACGGGTTCAAACGCCGCCAGGCCCCGGGCAATTGTTTCCAATGGAACGCCTGCCGCCAGAGCACAGGCAACCGCCGCAGTGGAGTTCTTGACGTTATGCAAACCCGCAATGTGCAGGGCATAGGAGAGCTTGCCGACGGGCGTGGTCACGGATACTTGCCAAGCATCGCCCGACCACCCGGACTCGGTGCACCGCACATCCGCCTGATGCGCTGCGTCGTCCGTTGCGCAAAACCGCAGTATTGCGCGCTGGCCAGCCTTGGCCGCCCAGAGCGAACTGTAAAACTCATCCGCAGGGAACACCGCCACACCGTTGCCCGCCAGGGCATCAATCACCGAGCCATTCTCCAGGGCCACGGCCTCCACGGTTTCCATGAATTCAAGATGCTCGCGCTGTGCATTGTTCACCAGTGCCACGGTAGGTTGGGCAATGGCCGCCAGCTTCGCAATTTCGCCGGGATGGTTCATGCCCAACTCCACCACCGCGACCTCATGATGACTGCGCAAGCGCAGCACGGTCAGTGGCACGCCGATATCGTTGTTGAAATTGCCTTGCGTCGCCAGATAGGCATCCGGCTTGAACGCACGCAAGATGCTGGCAATCATTTGGGTCACCGTGGTTTTGCCATTGCTGCCGGTAACCGCCATCAGGGGCAACTTGAACTGGGCACGCCATCCCGTGGCCAGCGCGGCCAGCGCCAGCTTGGCGTCGGGCACCACAATACCTGGCAGACCCGCGGCTTTCAGGCGCACATCGGCATCACCTTGGCACAGGGCCGCGACGGCCCCCTTGGTCTTGGCTTCCATCAGAAAATCATTGGCGTCAAAGTGCTCGCCCTTGAGCGCCACGAACAGGTCGCCCGGCTCGATCGTGCGGGTATCGGTATGCACCCGGCGGAAAACAACTGACGCACTACCCGCATCCGTTTCAATGAGTCGCGCGTTGGGCAGCCAGGGCAAGGTTTGTTGCAGGGTCATCATGTCAGTCATGACACTCTCCCCTGATCCGCAGTTGCGGCACTCCAGGCAGCCAGGGCGCGATGCACATGAGCCATGTCGGAAAAAGGTGTCCGCTTGCCCGCCACTTCCTGGTAATCTTCGTGGCCTTTGCCTGCCACCAACACCACATCATTGGCTGCTGCCTGGGCCAGCGCATCCGCGATGGCCAGCGCGCGATCTGCCTGGACAGTGACCTCGGAGCGACCGGTCAAGCCGAGCAGAACCTGGCTGATGATGACTTCGACCTTTTCGCTGCGCGGATTGTCGCTGGTGAGCACCACGCAATCGGCATGGCTTGCGGCCATGGCACCCATCAGGGGGCGCTTGCCGGGATCGCGGTCACCACCACAGCCAAAAACACACCAGAGCCGGCCACCGCGCTGCTGCGCCAGGGAGCGCAGCGCCATCAGAGCCTTGCCCAGGGCATCCGGCGTGTGCGCATAATCCACCGCCACCAGAGGCTGGCCCTGGCCTCCGGCGCACTCCATACGTCCCGGCACAGGAGTCAAATCCATACAGGACGCCATGACAGCAGCCAACGGCACGCCCAGGGCACGCATGGCCGCCATCACACCCAGCAGATTGGCGACGTTGTAGGTGCCGATCAAGCGCGTATGCAGTACGTGCACTGCTCCGCTCTCACCTTCCATCACGGAAAAACTCAAGCCCTGTGCGTCATAGCGAATGTCGCGGGCCTGCAACCGTGCCGGGCCGGTGCATGACACGGTCCAGATATCGGACACAGTACCGGCAAGTTGCGCCGCCAGTTCAGCACCCTGGGCATCGTCAACGTTGATCACTGCGGATTGAAGGCCGGGCCACTGGAACAGCTGCGCCTTGGCCTGCCAGTAAGCGTCCATCGTGGCGTGGTAGTCGAGATGATCCTGCGTGAAATTGGTGAAAATCGCGATGCGGATGCGGGTACCGTCCAGCCGGCTCTCCTCCATGCCGATGGACGAGGCTTCAATGGCGCAGGCGGTCAGACCCTTATCCACAAATTGGCGAAAGGTGTGCTGCAGCAGAACCGGGTCGGGCGTGGTCATGCCAGTGCTCACCAGATCGTACGGTGGCCGACCAATGCCCAAAGTACCCACCAGCCCACAAGGAAATGGCTGGACTTGTTTCAGATTGCTCAGCGCCTGCGCCAGCCACCAGGCGGTGGAGGTCTTGCCATTGGTGCCCGTCACTGCCAACACCGCCAGATGGTCCGCGGGGTGGTCGAAATAGGCGGCAGCAATGGGACCGCTGGCCGCTTTGAGACCGGCATAAACCGCAACGCTGTCGCTGCTGAACGCGTACTGATCGGCCCCCGCGCGCTCCACCAGGCAGGCCTTGGCCCCGCCCTTCAGTGCAGCGGCGACGTACTGACGGGCATCGGTGGCAGCACCAGGCCAGGCGATGAATCCGTCTCCTGCACGCACCTTGCGGCTGTCGGTATGAATCGTGCCGGCAACACGGCTGCGAAGCCAGCTGGCGGCGTCTGCGGGCGTATGGAATACAAGCATCAGAAACTCTCTTCCTCTGCCTGTGCCACGATCTGGGGTTTGACCGACATGTCGGGCTGAATGCCAAGCATCCTGAGCGTTTGTTGAACCGTTTCGCTGAATACGGGGGCCGCAACGTCGCCACCAAAATACTTGCCGTTGCTCGGCTCATCAATCATGACTGCCACAACGATGCGCGGCTTGTCGATCGGCGCCACACCCACGAAGAATCCGCGGTATTTTTTGTCTGCATAGCCGCGGCCTTCCTGCTTGTGGGCCGTACCGGTCTTGCCACCCACCGAATACCCCATGGTTTGTGCCTTGGGGGCCGTGCCGCCTGGTCCGGTGACCATGTGCAGCATGTTGCGAACGGCGCTGGCATTTTGCGGACTCATGACGCGCACACCCGCAGCACGGTCATTCGACTTGATCATGGTGACCGGCACCAGTTCGCCATCACGCGCAAACACGCTGTAAGCGTGAGCCAACTGAAACAGGCTGGTGGACAGACCGTAGCCGTAGCTCATCGTTGCCTGTTCGATGGGGCGCCATGTCTTGTGAGCACGCAGCCGGCCACTCACCGCGCCCGGGAAGGGAAGTTGCGGCTTCTGTCCAAAGCCGACCTGGCTGTACATATCCCACATTTCACGAGGCTGCATCTGCATGGCCAACTTGACGGTGCCCACGTTGCTGGACTTCTGAATTACCTCGTTGACGGTGAGCACGCCGTGAGGATGGGCGTCGCTGATGGTGGCACTGCCGATGGTGAGGCGTCCGGGCGCAGTCTGAATCGGGGTTTCCGGCCTGGCAAGGCCTTTTTCCAGCGCCAGAGCAATGACAAAGGGCTTCATGGTTGAGCCCGGTTCGAAAGTGTCGGTCAGGGCCCGGTTGCGCAACTGGGCACCGCTCAGGTTTTGCCGTTTGGCAGGTGAATAGCTGGGGAAATTGGCCAAGGCCAATACTTCACCGGTCAACACATCCAGTACCACAACACTACCGGCCTTGGCCTTGTTTTGCAGCACGGCGTCACGCAGCTTTTGATAGGCAAAGAACTGAATCTTGCTGTCAATGCTCAATTGCAGATCCGGGCCGTCCAGCGGTGCGATCTGTTCGCCGACCGACTCCACCACGCGTCCAAGCCGGTCTTTGATGACCCTGCGTGATCCACTGTGACCCGCGAGCTGCTTGTTGAACGCGAGCTCGATACCCTCCTGCCCGCTGTCCTCCACATTGGTGAAGCCCACCACATGCGCCGCAGCCTCCCCTTCCGGGTACTGGCGCTTGTACTCCTTGCGCTGGTAGATGCCCTTGAGCCCCAAGGCCGTGATCTCCTGCGCCACCGACTCATCCACCTGGCGCTTAAGCCAGACAAAGGTCTTGTCCTCGTCTTCGAGCCGCTTGTTGAGCTCGGCCAGCGGCATTTCGAGCAGGCGGGCCAGCTCTTTCAGGCGAGGCTTGTCCCGCTCCACATCTTCTGGTATGGCCCAGATGCTGGGCGCTGGCACGCTGGAGGCCAGGATCAGGCCGTTGCGATCCAGAATGCGGCCCCGATTGGCCGGCAGATCCAGCGTACGCGCAAAGCGGACCTCGCCCTGCTTCTGGAAAAAGTCGTTCGCGATCACCTGGATATAGACCGCCCGCGCGGCCAGCCCGAAAAATGCCAGCGCAATGGCCGCCACAATGAACTTGCTACGCCAAACCGGAGTCCTGCTCGCCAGAAGCGGACTCGATGTATAGACAATACTACGGCTCATTGCACCAACCCCGCAGCACCAGTGCCCACCGGTAACGGCGCCGCATTGCCCGAACTGACGGCGGACGAAGCATCGGCACTGTAGGTCACATAGTGCGTGATGGCCGGTGTGGCCGAACGCATCTGCAACTTGTCCTTGGCCAGCTTCTCAACGCGCAATGGTGTGGCCTGCGCCCGCTTTTCCACCTGCAAGCGCTCGTTGTCCGCAACGAGGCGGCGAGCTTCGGAGCGGGCTTTGTCAAGCTCGGAAAACAGCCTGCGCGACTCGTACTGCACGTTGACAAGGTACAGCGAACTGGCCAGCACGGCCAGCAGCATCACGAGGTTCAGCCGGATCATGCCGAAGTCCTCTGCGCCACACGCATGATCGCACTGCGTGAACGGGGGTTGGCCGCGACCTCGGCGGCACTGGGTTTGATGCGATCCAGCGCCTTGAGTTGCATGACCTTGGGTGCAGCAAAAGGTGCGCGACGGTCGTACTCGTCGCGCGAATGCTTCGCAATGAACTGCTTGACGATGCGGTCTTCCAGCGAATGGAAACTGATCACCACCAGCCGCCCTCCGGGTTGAAGCACATGAAGACTGGCCTCTAGCGCCTGTTGCAGCTCTTCAAGCTCGGCGTTGATGAAAATCCGAAAAGCCTGAAATGTGCGCGTTGCAGGGTTCTGGCCCGGCTCGCGGGTTTTGACCGTGTCAGCCACGAGCTGGGCCAGCTCGGAGGTGGTTGAAATTGGGCCCCGTTCTTGTCGGCGAGCAACAATCGCCTTTGCAATGGGGCCAGCAAACCGTTCTTCACCATATTCACGTATCACCTCCGCGATTTGATTCGTCTCTGCTGTTGCCAGCCATTGCGCAACACTTTCTCCACGCGTCGTGTCCATGCGCATATCCAGCGGACCCTCGAAGCGAAAACTGAAACCGCGTGCCGGATTGTCGATTTGGGGTGAGCTGATGCCGAGATCGAGCAACACGCCGGCCACACTGGCCACAGGCAATTCGCCCAGATTCGAAAACCCCTGATGCCGGATGGAAAACCGCGAATCGGTGATGGTGGCAGCCTCGGCCAAGGCGTCCAAATCCTTGTCGAAGGCAATCAGACGCCCTTGCGGCGACAGCCGGGACAAAATCAGGCGGGTATGACCGCCTCGACCAAAGGTGGCATCGACGTAGGTCTGAGCCGCAGCGCTCTCGTCGCCCGGCTCGGCATCCGGATTGCTGAATAGAGCATCTATGGCTTCGTTCAACAATACGGTGGTGTGCTTCCATGAGGTTTCCACCGCCGGCCTTCAGAAAGAGAAGTCCTTGAAGACGTCGGGCATTTCACCCTGCATCGCCTTCGCTTCCTGGGCATCGTAGGTGGCCTTGTCCCACAATTCAAAGTGGTTCCCCATGCCCAGCAGCATGGTGTCTTTCGCAATCCCGGCGGCCTCGCGCAATTCGGGCGAGACCAGTACGCGACCGGTACCATCCATCTCGACATCCATGGCATTGCCCAGGAAGATTCGCTTCCACCACTGTGCCGACATCGGCAGGGCAGCGATCCGCTCGCGAAATTTTTCCCACTCAGGCCGCGGAAAGACCATCAGGCAGCCGTGCGGATGCTTGGTAATGGTGAGCTGGCCAGAGGCGGTTGCGCTGAGGACGTCACGATGCCGGGTCGGCACAGACAGCCGCCCCTTGGCATCCAGACTCAATGACGAAGCCCCTTGAAACACGACTATGCAACCTCTTTTGGTAACCATGCGAAAAAATGAAAGTGCAAAGACACTTTTTTCCACTTAATTGCACTTTTTTGCACTGTATCAGCAAAAACGTTCTACACAAGAGGGCTTGCAACAAATTTTTTCAATGAAATCAAGGACTTAGAAGCGATATTGAAGATTAAAAAGAACAAAATTCGTTCTAAATTAAGCACTTAGCGCGTGTTGTGAAAGTGATGCTTGAAGCGGCACTGACTCCCGCAAGAAAACGTTTACAAGATGTAACGTGAGAGATCTTCATCCCGGCTAAGTTCCCCCAAACGGGCGTCGACATAGGCGGCGTCGACCAGAACCGTCTGCCCACCCAAGTTGGCTGCGTCAAAACTCACGTCATCCAGCAGTCGCTCCATGACGGTGGAGAGGCGCCGGGCACCGATATTCTCAGTGCGCTCGTTCACATCATAGGCAATGTGCGCGAGCCGCGTAATGCCTTGTTCCGTGAATTCAATGTGAACATTCTCGGTTGCCAGCAAGGCCTGGTATTGCTTCACCAGCGACGCGTGCGTCTGCGTGAGAATGGCAACGAAGTCCTGTACCGACAGGGACTGCAATTCCACACGGATCGGAAAGCGCCCCTGCAACTCGGGAATCAGATCGCTGGGCTTGCTCAAATGAAAGGCGCCCGAAGCGATGAACAGGATATGGTCGGTCTTGACCATGCCATATTTGGTGGACACGGTTGTGCCCTCCACCAGCGGCAGCAGATCACGCTGCACACCCTGGCGCGACACTTCGGCACCGCTGCCCTCAGAGCGCGATGTGACCTTGTCAATCTCATCGATGAACACAATGCCGTTTTGCTCCAGCATATGCAGTGCCTGGGTCTTGATATCTTCCTCATTGACCAGCTTGGCCGCCTCCTCCTCAATCAACAGCTTCACGGCTTCGCTGATCTTGAGCTTGCGGGTCTGGCGCTTTTGCGAACCCATCTGGCCAAACATGCCACGCAGCTGTTCGGTCATCTCCTCCATGCCGGCCGGACCCATGATCTCCAGTTGCGGGGCGGACTGCGCCACATCAATTTCTATCTCGCGGTCGGCCAATTGCCCCTCACGCAACTTTTTGCGAAAGGTCTGGCGAGCCGTGCTCTCGGGCTCGACGCCCTGAACCACCCCAAAATCACTTCTCGGCGGCGGAACCAGGATATCGAGGACGCGTTCCTCAGCGGCATCTTCAGCGCGGTTACGCACTTTCTTCATCTCGGTCACACGGGTCTGTTTGACGGCAATATCCGCCAGATCGCGAATGATGGCATCGACATCCTTGCCGACGTAGCCCACTTCGGTGAACTTGGTCGCCTCAACCTTGATAAAAGGCGCCTCCGCCAGACGGGCCAGGCGCCGGGCAATCTCGGTCTTGCCAACCCCTGTCGGGCCGATCATCAAAATATTCTTGGGTGTGATTTCCGCTCGCAGTTCGGCCTCCACCTGCTGACGACGCCAGCGATTGCGCAGGGCAATGGCAACGGCGCGCTTGGCCTGCTGCTGACCAACGATGTGCTTGTCCAGTTCACAAACAATTTCCTGCGGAGTCATGGAAGACATAATTTCAATTCAAATATAAAACGGCTGTGACGACACGAAAGCTCTTGCCCATCGCTGTCAGAGCGTCTCAATGGTGTGGTTCATGTTGGTGTAAATGCACAACTCGCCGGCAATCTCCAGCGATCTCTTGACGATGTCCTGCGCTGACATTTCGGTGTGGTTCAGCAGCGCAATCGCCGAGGCCTGCGCATAGGCACCGCCCGAACCAATGGTGACGATGCCATTTTCCGGCTCCAGCACATCACCATTGCCTGTGATGATGAGGGAGGCATCCATGTCCGCCACGGCCAGCATGGCCTCCAAGCGGCGCAGGACGCGATCAGTGCGCCAGTCTTTGGTGAGTTCAATAGCCGCACGCACAAGATGGCCCTGGTGCTTTTCGAGCTTGGCTTCAAAGCGCTCAAACAGCGTAAAGGCATCAGCAGTGGCGCCAGCAAAGCCCGCCAGCACCTTGCCGTGGTAGAGCTTGCGTACCTTGCGGGCAGTTCCCTTGACAACAATGTTCCCCAGAGTCACCTGCCCATCGCCGCCAATGGCGACTTGCATACCCTCGGGCGTCTTGCGCCTGACGCTGATGATCGTAGTACCGTGAAATTGTTCCATGCTTGTTGTAATTCAGGTCCGCCAGCTCAAAAACAAGTCTGGAGTGGGGGAACGTTCGCTAAAAATCCCAGATCAACTGGTACGCAATACGACCCGCGCGTGCTCGTTGATGCCGATCACGTTGAAGAATGCAGCCACCAGGCGCGGCACTTCACGAAACTGGACATGGCAACCCTCCGACTCGCGGACTGCCACCCAGTTGAGAATGCTTCCCGCCGCAGAGAAATCCACCCGGATCAGACGGGCGCAGGAGATAACGAGGCGGTCAGCGCCTTTGAGTCCCGCCTGAAGCTTGTCCAAGGCGTCTGCTGCATCACCCAGCACCTCGCCAGTCAACTCCACGACCGCTGCGGGAATGGTGTCCAGCCCCATCAATGCCGTGGGGGCCTGGCTCATATCGACATACGGGACTGGCACGCTTTCATCGGCCACACCGAATCCATTTTCAAACGTGTTACTGGATGCAAGCCTTTCAACATAGTACTCACACCGGGCATCGGTCCAGGCGGGCGGCGACACTTCAAAAGTGACGCAATAATCCAGCGCCGCCAGTTCGAATTCATCCTGCAAACGCATCATGCGCAAGGCGTCCAGCCGAAGCCGCCACCAGCAGGCATCCACCCGCTTGTCGCCCGAGGGCGTAGACGCGCGCAACACCCTTTCGAGAACGTCGGCACCTCCAAAATACAGTTTCAAAGGCTGCGTGCTCCACTGCGCAAAGAGCTCGGCCAAGGCCACTGCGGCGTCCGGCGCAATGCCACCCAGCCGACTCCAGTTCAAATGCAGAGGCACACCCACACGCGACGCTACCGCACGCAAGCCCTGTACGGCCTGCGCATCAAGTCCGGCGGGGCACTCCCAGACACTCTGGTCACTTGGAACTGGCGTCACTGCGCGACCTGCAGGCGACGCCCCCCCCGAACGCCCGAGCAATTCGGGCGTTGAAAACCATGCTGGCGCGGAGCGCCCGAAACGCTGGGCGTAATCGATGGCGACACGGTCAAAATTGAGTTGCTGCCCGGTTGCCCGGTACAGGTCAAACAAAGCGGCCGCCCATCGATCAGCCAGGTCCGGCTGCACGTTGTCGCCCTGCAGCGCGTTCAACAGGCCTTGTTCAGCACCCGCATCGTCCCCGTTGGCGAAGCGAATCGCGGCCTCTTCAAGGTCAGGGTCCGCCAAACCCTCGCCCATCTCAACCGACAACAATTGGGAATGCGAGTAGCCGCTGATACCGGCGTCAAAGTTGCGGCTCACGCTGCCGGCGTAAACACTTCCGCCACGAGGCAAGCCCGCAGGTGTAGCGAGACTGGCGGGCTCAGGCAAGCCCATTTGGGTTGGCTCGTAATCGGCACCTTGCTGCTGGTAAAGGTCTGCAACCAGTTCGGAAGGCTGGGTCGAGGAGAAGACGTTTTCGCCGTCTTTTTCAGCCACATCCGGGGATTCGACTTGTTCGGCCGCCAAAGGCGGCTTGGAGGACATCGGAAAGTTGCTGCCCTGCACCGAGGCCTCGTCCTGCTTGCCCTTCCACCACTGCTTGGACATCTGGGCTTCGATTTCGTCGATCTTCTTCAGTGTGACGGCCCGCTCATCCGGGTGCGATGCCATGCTGCTCTGAAAGAATGAAGGCCGTCCGGCAAGATCCGGGTTGATCGAGGGCTCATTGCGCCGCAGTTTTCGGAGCTGATCAAACTCCCGACGACGCACAAAGTCATTTTGCCGCTTGCGCTCGATCATTTCCTTGAGCGCCTGCTTGCTGTACCCACTCTCTTGCTCCGACTCCGGTTCAGGCGTGTCAAGCTCAGACCAATCCTTCGTTGGATTGCGAACGAACTTGGCCATCTTGGACAGCAAGCCAGTGCTATTGTCTTTGGTTGCCATGAAACTGAGGCCCGGGATAAAAAGAAGATGCCTGCAAGCGCTGGTCAATCCCCGAACATCTTCTGCTTGAGCTCGCGGCGTTGTTGCGCCTCAAGGGACAGGGTTGCCGTCGGACGCGCCAGAAGGCGACCGACACCAATGGGCTCACCGGTCTCATCACAATAGCCATAGTCGCCGGCATCGATGCGAACAATGGATTGTTCGATCTTCTTCAACAGTTTGCGCTCGCGATCGCGGGTACGCAACTCCAGGGCGTGCTCTTCCTCAATGGTGGCCCGGTCAGCCGGGTCGGGCACCACAACCGTTTCTTCACGCAGATGCTCGGTGGTTTCGCCAGCGTTGCTCAGGATGTCCTGCTTCAGCAGGGACAGCTTCAGACGGAAATACGCCATCTGGGTGCTGTTCATGTACTCCTCATCGGGCATGGCGATCAGATCGGCATCGGTCAACTGCTCAACCGGCTTGATTTTCCAGTTGTTGACGAGTTTGGGGTCTTTTTTGATGGCTGCGGCGATTAAGGGAACGATGGTTGGAGATGACATGGTTTGTGTGTAACTGGCTTTGGCGGCCGTTGAGGCCACCGATTGCGCCATGGAGGGAACGGTAAGTTGCGCAAGGCGCGAGGACGGACGACCTGCCCGGGCGGGCACGGATGAGGCCGGGGCCGCCACTGGCGCGGGGGGCGTTGCGACGTTGACGGACGCAACAGGTGTCACCACTTTGCCAGAGGTCGCAGGTGGCGCCGCTTTGGGCTTGGGCACCGGCACCGCGAGTTTGGCGGTTTTCTCGATCGTTGTTTTCACTGCATCCTTTGATTGAACTTTGGCTACCGGCTTGGCTGCTTTCGCAGCCGGAGATGCCTTGACGGTTTTGGCGGGGGCAGTTTTAACGACCTTGGCCACGGTTTTTGCAGGAGGCGGCGCTTTGGCCACCGGCTTTGCTTTGGGTTTGACTGCGGCTTTGACCGCCGGCTTGACCTTGGCGATCGCCTTGGGAGCTGCTTTCGGCACTGCTTTTTTGGCAGGAGGCGGCGCTTTGGCCACCGGCTTTGCTTTGGATTTGGCTGCGGCTTTGGCCGCTGGCTGGGTCTTGACAACCGCCTTGGTCACTTTGGACGCCGCTTTGGCTTTTCCGGGTTGAGCTTTCACTTCTTGCCTCCTCGCAGAATTTGCCTGCGCATGCACTTCATTGGCGGATGTTTGTTTTGTGCGTTCAGCACGCTCCGAAGTCTCTGCCGTTATACCCCCAATACGAGCTTTTGAGGGCTTGCTTTGAGGATTTTCACTGGCGCGCGAGTTTACCGGTTTACCCACGGAAAAACCCATCAGTTGCAAAATCGAGACAATCATCTGGCTCACACCCTCTAAATTTAGTTTCCCGTCAAACGAGGCATTGCTCCATGCCCTGCAAGAAAATGTCCTTGGGCAGGTCAATGCCAATGAACACCATTTTGCTGGACCGCGCTTCCTCCGGCGCCCAGGAGGGGCCCAGATCGCTACCCATCAGTTGATGCACACCCTGAAAAATCACCTTGCGATCGGTGCCCTTCATATAAAGAACACCCTTGTACCGCAACATGCGCGGGCCGTAGATATTAACAATCGCACCCAGGAAATCTTCCAGTTTGGCCGGGTCAAAAGCCCGATCCGACTTGAAAACAAAACTTTTGACGTCATCGTCGTGGTGATGGTGATGTCCGCCTTCATGGTCGTGCGAAGGATGGTCGCAATGCTCACCGTGGACATGATCGTGATGATCATGCGACTCATCCTTGAGGAAGTCAGGATCAATGTCGAGCTTGGCATTGAGGTTGAAACCCCGCAAGTCAAATACCTCGGACAGGGCAACCTCGCCAAAATGCACTGCTTTCTGTGGCGCGCGGGGGTTCATGTGCTTGAGCCGATGCATCAGGGCATCAACTTCATCCTTGGCCACCAGATCCGTCTTGCTGATGAAAATCTGATCGGCAAAACCTACCTGACGCCGGGCTTCCTGGCGTTCATTGAGCTGGGTTGCCGCATGTTTGGCGTCCACCAGCGTCAAAATGGAGTCCAGCAGGTAGCTTTCCGCAATTTCATCGTCCATGAAGAAAGTCTGCGCCACGGGGCCGGGGTCGGCCACGCCGGTGGTCTCGATCACCACACGATCAAAGTCCAACTCGCCTTTTCGCTTCTTCTCGGCCAGGTCGCGCAATGTGGCGCGCAGATCCTCGCGGATGGTGCAGCAAATGCAGCCATTACTCATCTGGATGATCTGTTCCTGGGTGTCTGACACAAGAATGTCGCTGTCGATGTTCTCCTCGCCGAACTCGTTCTCGATCACGGCGATTTTCTGTCCATGCGCCTCTTGCAGCACGCGTTTGAGGAGCGTGGTTTTGCCGGAGCCGAGAAAGCCCGTCAGGATGGTTGCAGGAATGAGACTCATCGTTTCTCTCAAGGGGTTGAAGGCAAGACCCGGTCAACCGTTTGGTGGCGGCTTGTTCAGGGTGAATCCGGGATTCAGAAGGTGGGGAGTGTAGCGGCCAATTCCTACAGGATCATTTCCGCATCACCACAAGCCCCTTCAGATACTCGCCTTCCGGGAAATTGATGGTCATGGGGTGGTCTGGCGCGCCGCCCATGCGCTCGGTGATGTAGCCATCGACCTGGGCATCAATCCCGGCGGAAGCCACGATCTTGTGGAACAGGTCCGCGCTGACACCTCCCGAGCAGGAATAGGTGAACAACACGCCGCCTGGCGCCAGAATCTTGAAAGCCAAGCGGTTGATGTCCTTGTAGGCTCTTGCTGCACGCTCGGCATGCGTCACAGTGGGCGCAAACTTCGGCGGATCGAGCACGATCGCGTCAAAGGTTCTGCCCTCAGTCGCAAACTGGCGCAGACAGGCGTTCACATCGGCGTCCATGAAGGCGACCCGGTCGGGGGCAAAACCATTCAAGGCCACGTTGGCCGCAGCCTTCTCGATGGCAGGCCCCGAAGAGTCGATGGAGGTTACATGGGCTGCGCCGCCCGTGAGCGCGGCCACTGTGAAACCGCCGGTGTAGCAATAACAGTTGAGCACGCGCTGGAACTTCAGTCGCTGGGCGTAGTCTGCAAACCGCTTGCGGCTGTCACGCTGGTCCAGGTAAAACCCGGTTTTGTGCCCCGTCTCGATGTTGACCGCCAGCTTCCAGCCATGCTCTTGCAACACCAGGTCGACAGGACCGCTGCCGCGCAACCAGCCGGTAAGTTCCGGCAAGCCCTCCAGTGCGCGGCCACTCGCATCCGAGCGCTCATACAACTTGTTCAAGCCGGTGGCCGCCAGCAAGGCATCTGCCAGCACGCCCTTCCAGCGTTCAGCGCCGCTGGAGAGGAACTGCGCAACCAGCGTATCACCGTAGCGATCGACAATCAGACCAGGCAAGCCGTCAGACTCGCCATGCACCAGCCGCACGCCATCACTTTCTATATCAAATCGACTCCTGGCCCTTACAGAACTTGATACAGCTGCTATCAAAAATGAATCATCAATGCGCTGGGATTCATCAAAGCTCCAGACCCGGGCACGGATTTTGGAAGCGGGGCTGTAGGCAGCCCAAGCCAGAAAGGCACCTTCGTGTGACTCCACGCGCACGGTCTCACCCGCATCGGCGCTGCCTTTGGCGATGGCGCCATCAAATACCCAGGGGTGGCGACGCAACAGGGAGCGCTCTTTGCCAAGTCGTAAGCGAATCGTTTTCATGCGCCGATTGTGAGGCTTTTGCCGCCTCTTTTCGGCCTGCAGGCCAGACTCAGAGGCTCAGCAAATCAGTAAGTGACGGCCATCGCGGGCACATCGACACGAATCATCGGCTTCGCCAGGGCGGCATGCACGGCGCGAACATAGTCGGCCGCCCATTTTTCATCGGCAAACAGGGCCTGACCGGCAGCCTGGGTAACCACCAGCACCTTGTCAGCCGTCAGGACCTTGCCACTGGCACGCAGGGGCTCGCAATCCAGCGCGGTGAATTGCGCGTCAAGCCAGACACGGGCGGCCTCGTTGCTCATGGCGGAAGCATCGTCCACCGGGAAGTGAAGCTCAACGCCCTTGTCCAAAACCACGAATATCTGATTGCGCATGGAGAACCTTTCTAGTGCAGACCTGCAGTGTGGCCTATTTTGAGTCCGAGCCCTTGATTTTGGCCCTGGGATGGGCCGCATCGTACGCCTTGGCCAGATGCTGAAAATCCAGCCGGGTATAAACCTGTGTGGTGGTGATATTGGCGTGACCCAGCAGTTCCTGCACGGCACGCAAATCGCTGCTCGACTGCAGCAGATGGCTGGCAAACGAATGACGCAGCATGTGCGGATGCACCGGCGTGGCAAGCCCCGCCTGCAGGCTGCGGCGCTTGAGCCGTTGCCAGATCGACTGGGCAGTAAGGCGTGTGCCATTGCGGCCCATGAAAAGCGCCGACTGCCCAGCGTGTACCCCGGTCGCATCCCGCAGTGTCATCCAGTGTTGCAAGGCCTCGACCGCCTTGGCACCGACCGGCACGGTACGCCGCTTGCTGCCTTTGCCCAACACGTGCGCCTCGCCACTCTGCAAATCAATCCAGCCCCGCGCCTGGGGACTCGCCACGGCATCAAGCCCGGTCAGCTCACCCACGCGCAAGCCGCCACCATAGAGCAGCTCCACCATCGCGGCATCGCGCGCTTCCAGCCACGGGTCGTTGCTGTCGCCGTCAAAACTGGCGAGCTGCACCGCATCGTCCACGCTCAATGCCTTGGGCAGGGGCTTGCCAGCCTTGGGGGCGCGCACATCCTGCACCGGGTTACTGGCCACCAGCCCCTCGCGACCCAGCCAGGTGTAGAAGCCGCGCCAACCCGACAAAATGAGGGCAATGCCGCGGCCACTGCGACCTCCGCCATGCATCTGGCCAACCCAGCGGCGAATATGGTGGCTCTGAACTTTGACGAGTTCGACCCCGGCCAGCGCAGCGTAGCCCGCAAGTTTTTCCAGATCCAGGGCGTACAGCTCGACGGTGCGGTGGGCCAGGCGCTTCTCAAAGCGCACATGCGCCAGGTAGCGCTGAATCAGTGCGCTCTCCACACTGGCTACGGCGTCAGCTGCAGCCTCCACCGATTACCTCAAGCGCGACAGCGCGGCACTGGCCAGCTCGGCAATGTGCTCCAGGAAATCAGTGCCCATGGTGCTGTTGAAGCGCTGTGCGTCCGGCGACGCCAGCACCAGCAGGCCAAAAGCCGGTGCCACACCACTCAGCGGCCCCATGCGCAAGGGCAAAATCGCCAGCGAGGTCGCGGCCAGCGGATCAGGCAACCAGCTCACCGCCTCAAAACCCGTATTCACGCCGCAAAACGGCTCGGTCAATGAGGAGGCAAACAGCTTGGCGTCTTCACTGACACCTGCGGCGAAGTCGGCATGGGCAAACTCAGGCGCCACACCCCACACTTTCAGACCCACTTGGGGCACCGAGAACTGTTCCTGGATCTCCATGGCAATCTGATCGGGCAAGGTCAGCAGATCCGTTTTCTGGAACAGGGTGCAAGCCCAGCGCAGGAGTTTGTCGGAAAGCAGCACGTTTTCGTTGCCGTTGCGAATCATGTCCATGATCCGATGCTCCATGCCCTTGATCTTTTCACGCAGCATCTCGGCCTGACGCTCCTGCAGGCTCACGGCACGGCTGCTGTGCGGGCTGGTGAGGTGCACGGCCGCAAGCAACTCGGCGTGGCGCTCGAAAAAGTCAGGGGTATTGGCCAGGTAGTTGGCAATATCGTCTTCGGTGATGGGATTGGTAAAAGAGGTGGTCATAGGTTGTCAGGTAAGTCAATTTCGCCGTGAAACACCGTGGTAGCCGGGCCTGTCATCATCACCGATGATGCGCCGCCAGCCCAGGAGATCGTCAATCCGCCGCCGCGGGTTTGGACGTCCACAGTGTCGTCCAGCAGCCCGAGACGGATGCCTGCTACGACGGCCGCGCACGCGCCAGAGCCGCACGCCAGCGTTTCGCCTGCACCCCGCTCATACACACGCAAGCGAATATGGCGGCGGTCCACAATTTGCATGAAGCCGGCATTCACGCGCCGGGGGAAGCTCGGGTGGTGCTCAATCAGGGGGCCGTGCACCAGCACCGGCGCCGTGTCCACATCGTCCACCACCTGCACTGCATGCGGATTGCCCATGGACAAGACCGCTACAAAAACAGTAGCAATTTGTGTTTTATCCACGAGGGCCAGAGGCCATTTTTCCCATGAGCCGGAAACTTCGGGCAGCACGCCAGCCGCCTCAAACGGGATATCGACCAGGGCGAACACCGGAGCCCCCATGTTCACCGTGACCCGTCCATCGGGAGTGAGTTGCGGCTCAATCACGCCGCCCAGAGTCTGAACCCGGATCAGGTCCTTCGACGTCAGACCCCGGTCACGCACATAACGGGCAAAGCAGCGTGCGCCATTTCCGCACTGCTCCACTTCGGCGCCATCGGCATTGTGGATAACGTACTCAAAATCGATCCCTAATGAGGGTGCGGGGCGAACCGTCAATATCTGGTCCGCACCGACGCCGAAGTGGCGGTCGCCCAGAAACCGGTAATGCGCGGCAGACAGGCCAAGCCGCCCGCGCGTCTCGTCCAGCACCACAAAGTCATTGCCGGCACCCTGCATTTTGGTAAACGGAATTCGCATCGGCGAATTATCCCCTTATCCTAGGCACTTCAATGAAGGAAGACCATGCGCATCCCTGACTGGACCCCTGCCCTCAAGCCCCAACCCCAGGAACTGGTCGACGCCATCCTGGCCCGCCGCGGTGGCGCGCTGCTGAACCTGGACAAGGCACTGCTCTGGAGCGAGCCTCTGGCCCGCGGCTGGAACGTCTATCTGAAAGCCGTGCGCACCGAACTGCCGACCAGCCGACGCCTGCGCGAGCTCGGCATCTGCACCGTGGCCCTGCTCACCGGCGCCCAGTACGAGTACCACCACCACGCGCCCGATTTTCTCGCGGCCGGCGGCACCCAGCCTCAACTGGACGCCCTCCACGCCTTCGTCAAAGCCGACCCGCGCGGCATCCCGCAGATCGGTTCACTGGGTGAGGTGGAGGCACTGGTGGTCCGCTACGCCGCGCAGATGACGCTGGACGTGAAGGTGAGCGATGAGGTGTTTGCCGCGCTGCGACAAAACTTTGACGAAACACAGATTGTGGAACTGACCAGCGCCATTGCCACGTACAACATGGTGGCCCGTTTCCTGGTGGCGCTGGGCATAACCCCGGAAGCTTGACCCAAATTGTGAAACGGGTCAGGCCATGGCCAGGATGGCAATGGAGGTGGCCAGGCCAGCCGTCCACACCAGAGTGCGCAGCGAACCCAGGTTCATCAGGTACATCGCCACGTACACCACACGAATGCCGATGAACAGGAGCGCCAGAGTATCGATTCGGCTCTGGTCTGCATGCGCCTGCTGCGCCAGCACCACAGCGGCAATGAACAAGGGCAAAGCCTCAAACCCGTTGTTCTGCGCCGCATGCGCGCGCGCCTGCCACCCGCTCAAATGGGAAGCCCATCCACGGGGATCGTGATTGTCGTACCCCCCGTTTGAGATGGATTTTTTGACCGTGCTGGCCTTGGCCAAACCAATGGTCAGGGTGGGCAAAACGCAAGCGGCCAGTACGCACCAGTTGGCAATTGACATAGAACGGTCCTTGAATTGTTGCCGTGGAGGTTGGAGGCAGGCTAAATGCCCAGGCTTTGCAGGGTCACAATGCCTTTGGGGGTATGCAGGGTTGCAATCAGGTTGGCGGGGCCGGTCTGAAGCGCAATGCCCGTGAGGCCAATAGCCTCATAGGCGGCTTGCAGCTTGACCGCCGTGGGATGGGTGACCGCAAGACTGTGCAGCGTCACGCCTGAGCGCGGCAGGCTGTTGCGAGGGTGCAGGCGCAAGGGCTCGGCCGCATCGGGCTTGCCCCATTGAATCAGGCTGGGCAGGGCACCATTGAACAGGCGTTGCCCATCCTCGCGCACCGTGATTTGCCATTGCAGCACGCCACGGCGTGAATGGCGGCTGGCATGCACCGCCGGACCGCGGTCAATACCCTGCGCTTTCAAGGCGGTACGAGCCGCCTGGATGTCGTCGGTGTTGGCCACAAAATGCACCAGACGTGGTTCAGTCGCCACGGCGGCCTGCAACGCTGCATCATCCATATCAAACCAGCGTGCAGCCGATGCGCCAGCAGGCCTTTTTGCGCCTGGATCAATGGCAATAAGCTCAAGGTAGGCCAGCGGATTGGCCGGTGTCGCGATTTTGAACAGACGGTTGTGGGTGCCGTACTGGGCGTGCTCCCCGCCCGGTGCGGGCGTGATGCCCATCGTGGCCTCGCACCACTGCACGCCCATTTCAAGTGTTTTCGCAACGACGACCAAGTGATCAATTTGTGTTTTCATAATCTCAATCTACAACGAACAGCTTCGCACCGATTTCGGTGTAGGAGCGGTGCGGCTCTGCATTGTCGGCCACCTGGTAGCTCATGCCTGGGCGCAGTGTGAAGATTCGTCCGTCTTGCAGTTCGGTATGCAATTCACCTTCAAGGCAAAGCAGGATGTGACCCTTGACGCACCAGTGATCTGCCAAGTAGCCGGGTGAGTACTCAATACTGCGCACGCGAATGCTTCCGAATTGCCGGGTTCGCCAGTAGGCCACCCCGGTTTCGCCTCGGTGTTCCGTTGGCTCGACGCTGGACCAGTCGGTGGTTCCGAAGGGGATGCTGGACATCTGCATGACGCCTCCTGTTGAGATGAATTCTTCAAGCGCGTCGGTGCGACCACCGCAGGCTCTGCCTATCCCGCCAAGCCTACATAAACATTCTGCACATCATCATTACCATCGATGGCGGCCAGGAAAGCTTCCACCTCTTCCAGGTCTGCGGCACTGAGGCTGGCCGGATCAATGGGATTCTTCGGCTTGTAGCCGAGTTTGGCAGACAAGACGGTAAAGCCATGCGCAGGCAACGCGCGGCTCACCAGATCGAGATCGGTGGGATCGGTGATGAACGTGGCGGGGCCACCCTCTTCACCCGGCTCAAAGTCCTGCGCGCCGGCTTCGATCGCGGCCAGTTCGGGGTCAGCGCCCGCCACAGCAGGTTCGGCCTCGATCATGCCCACATGGTCAAAATCCCAGGACACTGAGCCGGAGGTTCCCAGTTGCCCCTTGCGAAACAGCACGCGCATCTCGGGCGCGGTGCGGTTCACGTTGTCGGTCAGGCACTCAACCATGACGGCGACACGGTGCGGCGCGAAGCCTTCGTAAATCACGT
The DNA here is from genome assembly GCF_018780565.1 of Rhodoferax sp. Taxonomy (GTDB): domain Bacteria; phylum Pseudomonadota; class Gammaproteobacteria; order Burkholderiales; family Burkholderiaceae_C; genus Rhodoferax. The sequence continues at coordinate 302,506 of NZ_JADMJN010000002.1, read as the reverse complement.
GCTCAAAATTGACCGATTCACCGGTCAGGCCCGCGCCTTTCTTGATGGCGCGTTCCAGCGTTTCCTTGGGCATCGAGACTTTGCGCGCCTGTTCCACCACCAGCCGCAAACGCGAGTTGGAAGCCGGGTCAGCCCCGCTGCGCGCCGCGATCATGATGTCTTTGGCCAATCGGCCGAACAATTTGCCTTTGGCATTTGCCGCCAGTTCCTTACCTTTTGCTTTCCACTGCGCGCCCATGTCGGATATTCCTTGGTGTTGTAGCGCTTGTCTGCGCTTGGCTCTATTGTCGATGCTCGGGGCATGCGCACTGACTGAAAGCGCTGGCGCATGACCGAAGAAGGCCTAGGTTATACACCCATGCCTCTCCCGGTCACTCAGGCACCGCGGCAGAAACGATATCAATCGGCCTTGATGTTGTTGTCTTTCACCACCTTGCCCCAGATGTCCATTTGCTGTTCGATGAAAACGCGGGCCGTATCCGCCGAGCCACCCACCACATGAATGCCCTGGGCATCGAGCCGCTTGGCCACATCGGGAAGCCTCAGGACCTTGTTGAGTTCCTCGTTCATGCGTTTGAGGATGTCGGGCGGCGTCCTGGCCGGCGCCAGAACGGCCCACCAGGCCGGCGCGTCAAAGCCGGCAAAGCCGCTCTCGGCCATGGTCGGCACATCGGGTAAATCGGCGGAGCGCTTGCTGGTCGTGACCGCCAAGGGGCGCAGGCGTTTGCTGTCGATATGGGGCTTGAGCAAAAACACCGAGCCAATCGACAAGGGCACATGCCCGGCAACGACATCATTCATCAGAGGACCGCCACCTTTGTAAGGGATGTGCTGGAAGTCCAGGCTGTTGCTCTTGCTCAGCAGCGCCATGGCCAGGTGTCCCAGGCTGCCCGAACCAATGGTGCCGTAGCTCACACCCTTTTTGGTTTTGGCAGCGCTCACGGCGTCGGCAAAGGTTTTGATTTCAGAGCCCGCATGGGTCGCCAGCACCATCGGCGCGGTGCCAATCAACACAAGGGGGGTCAAGTCCTTCCTCGAATCAAAAGGCAGGCCCGGAATCAGGCTGGGGTTGACGCCATGGGTATCGAACACCACGGCGAAGGTATAGCCGTCAGCAGGTGCTGCAGCCACTGCGGCGGCACCAATCGAGCCCGATGCGCCACCCTTGTTTTCCACAACGACGCTTTGCCCCAACTGCTGAGACAAAGGTTGCGCCAACAGGCGCGCGACCTGATCTACCGAGCCACCGGGCGGAAACACGGCCACCAGTTTGATCGGCTGTCTGGCGGGCCAGGCCTGCGCCTGCGCGCTCAGCGGGGCCCCAAGACAAACGATGCCAAGCGCTGCCAACAGCGAACGCAAAGGATGAGATCTCATGATTAACCTCCGGCAAAAAGATCAGTATCCCCCTGCCAGCCCCGCTTGGGCATGGGTGATTTGCTTATCGGGTTTACCCGCACATTGACCGCCCGGCAACCCCAGCCAGCTTTTGGCGGCAGAATTCAGGGTATGGCACGACCCACCCAACTCCTTCACCCCCAGCGCGAACCCGCGTCCCCCCGACCTGCCGCCACTGTGCTGCTGTTGCGAGACGGCACCACCGGCATCGAAGTACTGATGACGCGCCGCTCCATGACCGCCAGCTTTGCCCCGGGTGCCTATGTGTTCCCGGGCGGCGGCGTGGATGCGCTGGACGCCGCAAGTCATGGCCAAGCCACGCGACGTGCCACGCAGAGTGACCTGCACCTGACACAAGCCATTGCCGCCATCCGCGAGAGTTTTGAAGAACTGGGCGTGCTACTGGCGCGCCGGTCAGATGGCGCCTGCGCTGGCCACGACGACATTGCGGCGCTGGACCGCAAAGCCCCCTTTGCCGCGCAATGCCAGGCCCGAGGCCTGACGCTGGCGGCCCGTGAGGTGTTTGTGCTGGCCCACTGGATCACCGATCGGGACCTGCCGCGCCGCTTTGACGTGCCCTTTCTGGTGGCCCGCATGCCTGAGGGCCAAACGCCGGTGGCCGATGAGTCCGAGCAATTCGAACCCGTGTGGGTGCGTCCGGTCGACGCACTGACCCAGCACAAGGCCGGGCAGTTCTTCATTATTTTCCCGACCATACGCACACTGGAGCGGCTACAGGACTACGCCACGGTCGACGCCGTGTTGCAGGCCTGTGCCGCAACCGAGCAGCCGCTGTGGACCAGTTGCCCGCGCGCTGGCATGCTGGCCGGGCACGAAGCCCGTTACATGGAGCATGAGCAGCCCTACGGCGAACTGGCGCTGGTTTGCCCCGACGGCCAGATCGGGCACGCACTGGACTGGCAGTCGGAACAACCGGTACCCTTGCTGAAAAACCTGATACGCCTTACCGCGCCCAACCCTGGCGCCATGACCGGCCCGGGCACCAACAGCTATCTGGTGGGCGACCCGGCCACCGGCTACATCGCCATTGACCCGGGTCCAGCCGACGCCGAGCACATTGAACGCCTGTGGCGCGCAGCCGGCGGCAACATCCGCATGATTGTCTGCACCCATTCCCACGCTGACCATTCCCCCGGCGCCAAGCCCCTGCAAGCCCTGTGCAGCAAGCACCCCCCAATTCTGGGCCTGCCCTCGGCACCCACGGCGCGCAAGGCCAGTGAATTCACACCCGATCGATCGCTACGAAATTTAGAGCTGCTCAAGCTTGAAGGACGCGGGCCTGAGGGTGATTTGACCCATACCCTGCAGGTAATCCACACCCCCGGCCATGCGGCCAACCACCTCTGCCTCGTGTTGCTGGAGGATGGCCTGCTGTTCAGTGGCGACCACATCCTCAATGGCAGCACCACGGTGATCGACCCGCCCGATGGCGACATGACCGCCTACCTGGACTCGCTCGACACCCTCAGCGCCGCATGCATCGAGCACAAGATCGAATTCATCCTGCCTGCGCATGGCTATGTCATCGGCGGCTATGCCGGCGAGGCTGCTGGCGCCATCACACACCTCAAAGCACATCGCCTGAAGCGCGAAGCCAAAATCATCAAGGTGATGCAGGCGCACCCCGATGGCACGCTGGAAGACTGGGTCACCCAGGCCTACGACGATGTACCGCCACGCCTGTGGCCTGTTGCCAAGCGCTCGCTGATGGCGCATGTGGCGCGCATTGAAGCGGCTTTGTCTTGACCGTGTTCGTGCGACAAGGCCCGGCCTCTTGAAATCGGCAGGTTCTGGGCCCAGCTGAAGGGCTGTCAAACTTTCACCCTTGGGGGCACGCTGTGCCAGCATTGATTGTTTCCTGCCTGGCCCTGCTCTTTGTCCTGTGGCTGCTGGGTGATCCCTACCTGACCGAGCGCAAGCGCAGGAAGCTTCGGGCCGCGCCGTTTCCACCAGCGTGGCGCGAGGTGCTGAAGCGGCGGGTGCCCTATATCCGCGCGCTGCCCGCTGACCTACAGTTGCAGCTCAAGCAGCACATTCAGGTCTTCCTGGCCGAAAAGGCCTTTATCGGCTGCGACGGGCTGGAGATCACCGACGAGATTCGCGTCACGATCGCCGCCCAGGCCTGCTTGCTGCTGCTGAACCGCCCGCGCGGCTACTACCCCGGGCTGCGCCAGATTCTGGTGTATCCCGGCAGCTTTGTGGTGCAGCGCGAACACATGGATGGCATGGGTATTGCCCACCACGGGCGTCAGGTACTGGCGGGCGAGTCATGGTCCGAGGGGCAGGTGATCCTGTCATGGCACGATACGCTGCAAGGTGCTGCCATACCGGACGATGGCCACAATGTGGTGATCCACGAGTTCGCTCACCAGCTTGATCAGGAAACTGGTGCCGCCAATGGGGCGCCGGTGCTGGCGCGGCGCGACCAGTACGTGCGCTGGTCGCAGGTGCTGGGGACCGAGTACCGGCAGCTGCAGGTTCGGCCATCCGGTGATGAAACGTCCTTGTTCAGCGACTACGGCGCCACCGATCCGGCGGAGTTTTTTGCGGTGATCTCGGAGGTGTTCTTCGAGCAGCCGCAGCGCATGGCCAGCGAGCACCCGGCCTTGTACAACGAGCTGGCACGGTTCTACCGGCTGGACCCGCTGAGCTGGTAGGACAGCGGGACGGTTAACATCCCTGCAATGACGTCCCCCAGAAATCCTGTTCCCCCAGCGCCGCGCCCCGGCGAGCGCCTGGCCAAGCGTGTCGCCGAGATGGTGCCCTGTTCACGGCGCGAAGCCGAGCAATACATCGAGGGTGGCTGGGTTCGCGTGGACGGGCAGTTGGTGGAAGAACCCCAGTTCCGGGTTCTCAACCAGGTCATAGAACTCGACAAAAATGCCACCCTGATGGGCAACACGCAGGTCACGCTGGTGCTGCACAAGCCCCCAGGTTATGCCGATGGTGAAGACGATGACGACGAAGACGTACCGGCTCAGAGGCGCGAAAAGAAGACGCCACCGCGTTCAGCGCGCCAGCTCCTCACAGCCGCCCATCGTGCCGACGACGACGCCTCGGGCATCACCCTGCTGAAGCGGCACTTTACCGGCCTGAGTGCGCCCGTCCCGCTGGAGGTGGGTGCGGGTGGCCTGCTGGTATTCACCCAGGACTGGCGCGTGGAGCGCAAGCTCACGGAGGACGCAGGGGTGATCGAGCACGAGGTCATCGTCGAGATAGAGGGCGAAGCAGCCCCGGAGACTTTGCTGCGCCTCAATCAGGGGCTCAGCTCGGACGGCCACCCCTTGCCACGCGTCAAAGTCAGCGTCAACAGCAGCGGCGAGGGCAAAAGCAAACTGCGTTTCGCCGTCAAAGGCACGCATCCCGGCCTGATTGCCTACCTGTGCGAGCGGGTTGGCCTGAGAATTCTGAGTATGAAACGGATCCGCGTCGGACGCGTTTTGTTGACCACGCTGCCCATAGGGCGCTGGCGCTACCTGCTGCCACACGAACGCTTCTGAACTCAGGCGCTGAAGAGCTGCCCACGGGCTGCGTCGGTGATGGCAACCACACAAGGGTGGGTGATGCGCCGCTCCACCGACACGGCAAAAAACTCTTCCACCAGCTCATCGGTGCGGCCGATCACCTCCACGCCAAACTGCAACACCGTTTCGGCCTCCAGCACCGTGGGCGCCATGAACACCCCGCGCCCCTGGCGTCCAAACGCGGTCATCAGGGCACCGTCATCAAATTCGCCAATCACCCTGGGGTGAAGCTGGTGCCGGGTCAGCCAGCCCTCCAGTTGCTGACGCACGGAGGCCGAGGCACCCTGGATCAGCATCGGCATGCCATTCAGGCACTGGGGAAATGGACCTTGCAGCTGCGGCTTGAGCTGTGGGGCACAAAAGAAGCTCATTGGCGTGTTGCCCAAGGCATGGTTGAAGGCCTTGACGCTGATGCGCCGCGACATCGGCTCGTCCGCGATCACCAGATCCAGACGATGCAGGGCCAGCTGCGCCAGCAAATCAGGGAACTTGCCTTCACTGCAGATCAGCCGGACCGGCTCTGACACCGACAGGGCGGGCTCCAGCAGGCGGTAAGCCACCGACTTGGCCACAGAATCGGCCACCCCGACCCGGAACTCCAGAACCCGCTGACCGCCGTGCGGTTGCCGCACCGCGGCCTCCAGTTCAGCCCCCAGGGTGAAGATTTGGTCGGCATAGTCCAGCGCCAACCGGCCATCGTCCGTCAACTCCAGCTGACGGCCACTCTTGCGGAACAGTTTGCGGCCCAGCCACTCTTCCAGCAACTTGATCTGGCCGGACAGGGTTTGTGGCGTGGTGTGCAACTGCTCGCCGGCGCGCATCACGCCGCCAGCCTTGGCCGTGACCCAAAAGTAATGCAGATGCTTGAAATTCATGGCTGACCCCGATTGGCAACTTAACTATTCGCAATTTTCGAAGTTAAATTGTTAAAAATACGAATTTACGCGAAGTAATAATAGCCCTACAGTTCGCTATGTCACAAACGTCGTGACGCTGACAGGAGCTAGCACCATGCGTATCAGTACCAAAAGCCGATTTGCCGTAACTGCGATGATCGACGTCGCGCTGCGCGAGAACGCCGGGCCCGTCCCGCTGTCCGATATCGCGGTGCGCCACCAGATTTCGATTTCGTACCTGGAGCAAATGTTCAGCAAACTGCGCCAGCATGGCCTCGTGGAAAGCACGCGCGGACCCGGCGGCGGCTATGCGCTGGGCCATCGCGGCGACGCCATCACAGTGGCCGACATCATTGAAGCGGTCGAAGGCGAAACCAAGACGCAGGACGCGACGGAGGATGCAACGCAGGCGCTGTGGGACTCCCTGAACTCCAAGATGCTGGACTACATGCAGTCCATCACCCTGCACAGTCTGGCCACCGATCAGCGCGCCCACGGATTTCAGGTGGAAGAAGCACCTGTGACCAACCGGGGGGTTTTCAAGAAGCCAGCAGCAGAACCGCTTCGGCCAAGCACGCCCAATTCCGTGTTTGCACTCGGTCAGTCCTTGCTGGCCAGAGGCACCGCCTGATCGTGCCAATCATAAAAGTGTGAAGCCCACCGATAAGCCGGATTCTGTGCAACGGCAGGTCCTTGCGGGCCTGCAGAAGTGACTGCCATTAATCTGGGCCGTTGGTCACCCAACGGCTCGGTGCTACCTACCCGCCAGCTCTGGGGGCCCCATCAACGCTGGCCTACTTGGTATTGCTGCGCGTAGAGATTGCCCGTTTCACCCGAACTGAATCGGCTCGTCTCTGTTGCTCTAATCCTCACCTTATACCCACCACTTGCGCGGCGGGCTTTCAGTGGACAGCTGTTAGCTGCTACGCTGCCCTATGCAGTCCGGACGTTCCTCCAGTGCCTGGTTTCCCAGATTGCACCAGCGGCAGTCTGGCGGGCTTCACACCCCAATTATCACGGCTATCGATAACCATATATCGAAACACGTTGATGAAGTAGTTGAAAATATCAACTTTCATACTGTCAGCCTTGACCCTAAACTGTCACCCATCTACTGGAGCCGCTCATGAAAGTCGACAACATCCTGCAAACCATTGGCAACACACCGCATGTGCGCATGAACCGCCTGTTTGGCGCTGGCAGCAACGTGTACATCAAATCCGAGCGCAGCAACCCGGGCGGATCGATCAAGGACCGTATTGCACTGGCAATGGTAGAGGCGGCTGAGAAGAGCGGCGCCTTGCAGCCCGGCGCCACCATCATTGAGCCCACCTCGGGCAACACAGGCGTCGGGCTGGCCATGGTGGCTGCCGTCAAAGGCTACAAACTGATACTGGTCATGCCCGACAGCATGTCGGTAGAGCGCCGCCGTCTGATGCTGGCCTATGGCGCCACCTTCGATTTGACGCCGCGTGAAAAGGGCATGAAGGGATCCATTGCCCGCGCCTATGAGCTTTCCCTGTCCATCCCCGGTTCCTGGATTCCGCAACAGTTTGAAAATCCGGCCAACATCGACGCCCATGTGCGCACCACAGCACAGGAAATCCTGGCCGATTTTCCGAATGGCATTGACGCCCTGATCACGGGTGTGGGCACGGGTGGTCACCTGACCGGTTGCGCTACGGTCCTCAAAGCCAAATGGCCCAAGTTGAAGGTCTATGCGGTGGAACCAGTTGCGTCCCCTGTCATTTCCGGCGGTGCACCTTCACCCCATCCGATCCAGGGCATTGGCGCAGGCTTTATACCCAAGAACCTGCACACCGACCTGCTCGATGGCGTGATTCAGGTCGACGCAGAACCCGCCCGCGAAATGGCGCGCCGCTGCGCCCGCGAAGAAGGCATTCTGGTGGGCATCTCCAGCGGTGCGACATTGGCCGCCATTGCACAGAAGCTGCCCGAGTTGCCCGCCGGAGCGACCGTGCTCGGCTTCAACTACGACACGGGTGAGCGTTACCTGTCAATCGAAGGCTTTCTGCCCGCTTGAAGCCCATGCCGGGACGTCCCGTTCGCGTTCAAGCATTCGGGCGAATTCATCAGCGGGAACCGGTTTGCTGAACAAATACCCCTGTATCTCATCGCATTGGTTTGCGCGCAGAAAGTCCAGCTGCTCCTGAGTTTCCACGCCTTCGGCAATGGTCTTGAATCCCAGACTCCGCGCCAAACCAATGATGGCAGTCACGATGGCCGCGTCATCCGAATCTCGGTGGAGGTCGCGGACAAAGGACTGATCGATCTTGAGCTTGTCAATTTTGAATCGCTTCAGGTAGCTGAGCGAGGAGTAACCCGTTCCGAAGTCGTCTATGGACAGTGCAATTCCAAGTGCATGCAGACGCGCGACCGTGTCGATCGTGAAAGAGGAGTCCTCCATGGCAATGCTTTCCGTCAGCTCCAGCTCCATCTTGGCAGGATCGAGTCCGCTCAGTTGCAGTGCTTCTACAACGGTATCGCACAGGCTTGGGTCCTTGAACTGAATCACGGACAAATTGATGGCCACCGGCACAATGGGCAAACCAGCCGCTTTCCAGTCTGCATTCTGCTGCACTGCAGAATGCAAAACCCAGTTGCCGATCTCGCGAATCTGGCCGCTTTCTTCGGCAATCGGGATGAAACGCGCGGGTGACACCAGACCCCATTCGGGGTGTTGCCAGCGCACAAGCGCTTCTGCGCCCACGATTTTCAAACTGATCGCATCGACTTGCGGCTGGTAATAAAGCAGGAGCTCCTGATTTTTCAATGCACGGCGCAAATCATTTTCGATGCGCAAGACCTCGTTCGCGCGTTCATGCATCTGCTGCTCAAAGAACTGGAAGCTGTTACGGCCATTCTGCTTGGCCCGAAACAGGGCCGAATCTGCGCACTGTGACAACCGAGCCAAGTCAGTGCCATTGTCTGGATACAGCGCGATGCCGACACTGGCGCTCAGTCTCAGTTGCTGTCCATCAATGAGAATCGGTTCTTCCATGATTGCCAGGGTCCGCTGCGCCACGTGCGCAGCGCCCTGGTAGTCCGTATTGGGGAGCAACAGGATGAACTCATCACCCCCGGGACGGCAAATCGTGTCGTCCTTGTGCAGATGCGCGGTCAAACGGGCGCCGAGTTCCTGCAGCACCCGGTCACCGACCGCGTGACCCAACGAGTCGTTGATATTCTTGAACCGGTCAAGATCGATGTACATCAGGGCGACTTTGGTCTGCGAACGCTGCCCGGCTGCCAGTGCAACTTGCGCCCGATCATGCAGCAATGCCCGATTGGGCAGATGGGTCAGGGGGTCATAGTTGGACAGGAACCTGATCTTCTCCTCGGCGCTCTTGCGGCTGGAGATGTCAGTCAGGATGCCAATATGTTGTTTGAATTGACCATTCGAATCGCGAATCGCACTGATGGAAAGCCATTCAGGGTAAATCTCGCCATTCTTGCGACGGTTCCAGACTTCACCCTGCCACTGCCCCTGCGATCTGATGGTGCGCCACATGTCCTCGAAAAAAGCCTTGTCATGGCGTCCGGAGGCGAGCAACTTCGGACTGCGTCCCACGACCTCGTCCATGGTGTAGCCCGTGATTTCCGAGAAAGCCCGATTGACCGAAAGCAGGTTGTTATCCCCATCCGTGATTACGATCCCCTCGCGGCTTGACTCGAAAACCTGAGAGGTCAGTTGCAGTTGCTCCTGCGCATGCTTTCGATCCGTGATGTCCAGCCAGGCGCCCACGGCTATGGTGGCGCTCGCCGATGGATTGTGGGTGAGTACCAACTGGTCATAGATCCAGCGACAGGTTCCGTCCGCATGCAAAAACCGGTATTCATGCTGCAACACGCCCTTCTCCAGCAACTGCTGCTGGGCCAACACCACCGCCGGACGATCATCCGGATGCACCCGCTCCAGCCACAAACTGGGCCTGGCCAGCCATTGAGCGGGCGAGTAGCCCGTGACTTCCCTGACTTTGGGGCTGACATACTCAACGACAAAACCATTCTTGATCTGTGGGTCCTTCATCAGCGAATAGATCACGGCCGGGTTGACCGCCATGAAGTGGCCAAGGCGCTCGGCCTCTTGCTTGAGCCTGTCGGCCAGGGCCTTTTGCGCCAACACATCGCGCCGAATCAAGATGTACAAGAGAAAGGAAGTGACCAGGACAAAGAAACTGCCCTTGGCCGACTGGAGCCAGGTCGAATTCGCACTGTTCGGGGCAAGCCATTGCAGCGCATTGTCAGATAACCAAATCCAGAGCGCAGCAAAAGCGGCATACATCAGACTGATGCGGACCGCTGAATTTGAACCGGACTGCCGAAACAGACTCACAAAACATTCCTCACAAAATGGCAATTCATATAGCAACTTGACGCCATTGTGGCCGTCCGGCGTTGGACCAAGGTCAGCGCTTATCATAGTGGCCTTCTGCTTGATCAACACAAGCCTCCTGACATGATCCGCCTGACCGAACTCAAATTGCCGCTGGAACACGCCGATGACGCGGTACTGAAATTGATTGCCAAGACGCTGGACGTGGCAATCCATGAACTGCAGAGCCATACTGTTTTCAAACGCAGCATTGACGCCCGCAAGGCCGAGTTGGTACAGGTTTACATCGTGGATGTGGGCCTGTCCCCCACACTGGAGGCCACGCTGCTCGCAAAGTTTGCGGGCAACCCGCATATTCGTCCCTCTCCGGATATGGCGTACCGCCCGATCGGACAGGCTCCCGCCAGTTTGCCGCTACGCCCCGTCGTGGTGGGCTTTGGCCCTTGCGGCATTTTTGCCGCACTGGTGCTGGCGCAGATGGGCTTCAAACCCATTGTGCTGGAGCGCGGCAAGACCGTGCGACAGCGCACCAAGGACACCTGGGGCCTGTGGCGCAAGCATGTGCTCAACCCCGAATCCAATGTGCAGTTTGGCGAAGGCGGCGCGGGCACGTTCTCGGACGGCAAACTCTACAGCCAGATCAAGGACCCGCGCTATCTGGGCCGCAAGGTGATGGACGAATTCGTCAAGGCTGGCGCACCGCCCGAAATTCTGGTGGAAGCGCACCCGCACATCGGCACCTTCAAGCTGGTGAAGGTGGTGGAAAACCTGCGCGAGCAAATCATTGCACTGGGTGGCGAGATCCGCTTCGAGCAGCGGGTCACCGATGTGCTGATTGAAGACGCAACAGATGGACGCCATGTGCGTGGCCTGACCGTGCTGGACCAGGCCACCGGTCAAGCTTATGAACTGCGCGCCGACCAGGTCGTCATGGCCTTGGGGCACAGTTCACGCGACACCTTCACGCAGCTGCATGCACGCGGCGTGGCCATGGATGCCAAGCCGTTCTCCATCGGATTTCGTATCGAGCATCCGCAGAGCGTGATCGACCGTGCCCGCTGGGGCCGCCATGCGGGTCATCCGTTGCTGGGTGCGGCCGACTACAAGCTGGTGCACCACGCCCGCAATGGCCGCTCGGTGTACAGCTTTTGCATGTGCCCTGGCGGTACGGTGGTGGCGGCCACATCAGAACCCGGGCGCGTGGTGACCAATGGCATGAGCCAGTACTCGCGCAACGAACGCAACGCCAACGCCGGCATTGTGGTGGGTATTGACCCCAGCGACTACCCCACGGATGCAGCGGCCTTCCATGCCACGCTGGGCGAGCAGGTATCAGCCGAACTGGTTCCGGGCACCACGTACCACCCGCTGGCGGGTATCGTGCTGCAGCGCCAGCTGGAGTCGAATGCCTATGTGATGGGTGGCGCCAACTACGACGCGCCAGGGCAGCTGGTAGGGGATTTCATTGCGGGCAAGGCATCGACCCAACTGGGCGATGTGGAGCCGTCCTACAAACCCGGCGTCAACCTCGGCGATCTGGCCACGGCCCTGCCCCGCTATGCGATTGAAGCAATCCGCGAGGCGCTGCCCGCCTTTGCCCACAAGATCAAGGGCTTTGACATGCCGGACGCAGTGCTGACGGGGGTGGAAACACGCACATCGTCACCGCTGAAGATTCCACGCGGCGAGGATTTTCAGAGCATCAACACCCGCGGCTTGTACCCGGCAGGTGAAGGTGCCAGCTACGCCGGCGGCATTTTGTCCGCAGGGGTAGATGGCATCAAGGTGGCCGAAGCGGTGGCGAGAAGCCTGCTGGGCTGAACGACTGCAAACGGATCAGGACTGCGCAGCCTGCAGCGCAGCAATACGCTCTTCAATCGGGGGATGAGTGGCAAACAGTTGACCCACGCCACCCGCAATACCGAACGCCGCCACGCTCTTGGGCAGTTCGCCCGGCGCCATGCCACCCAGGCGGGCCAGCGCGTTGATCATGGGTTGACGGCGCCCCATCAGTTGAGCCGAGCCCGCGTCGGCGCGAAATTCACGGTGACGGGAGAACCAGGCCACCACGATGGCCGCAGCAAAGCCGAGCACGATGTCCAGCACGATGGTGGTGATCATGTAGCCAATGCCGGGGCCGCTTGAGCGCTCATCGCCCTTGCGCAGGAAGCTGTCCACCGCGTAGCCGATCACGCGACTCAGGAACACCACGAAGGTATTCATCACGCCCTGAATCAGGGTCATGGTGACCATGTCGCCATTGGCCACGTGGGCGATTTCGTGGGCGATAACCGCCTCGATTTCCTCATGCGTCATGCCCTGCAGCAGACCGGTGCTCACCGCGACCAGCGCCGAGTTCTTGAACGCGCCGGTGGCAAAGGCATTCGGGTCACCCTCAAAAATGCCCACCTCGGGCATGCCGATACCCGCCTTCTCGGCCAGCTTGCGCACGGTTTCCACAATCCAGGCTTCGTCGGAATTCTGTGGCTGGTTGATGATGCGCACGCCGGAGGTCCATTTGGCCATGGGCTTGCTGATCAGAAGCGAGATGATGGCGCCACCAAAGCCCATGACCAGGGCGAAGCCCAGCAACGAGCCCAGGTTCAGGCCATTGGGTGTCAGATACCGGTTCACGCCCAGCAAACTGGCCACGATGCCCAGCACCGCGACCACCAGCACATTGGTCAGGACAAACAAAATAATGCGTTTCATGATTTCCTTAGATGACTGCCCGCGACCAGCGAGCCGTTGACGCGAATGTTAGGGGTGATCGGACCGAAATCAAGCGTGGCCACCCGTAATTCCACAAATATTGTGCTTATTTGGGTAAGCGAAACACATCCCGGTCGTCATAAAACACCGGGCTTTCATTGGCAGACCACCATCCCGGCACACCCAGTACCGGCAAGTGCGCAAAGGGCTTGCGTGCCAGCTTTTCCGCACTCAAGTCACTCGCCACCCAAGCATCCAGATCCGCTATCGAATCAGTAGCGGATCGAGCACGAAAGACGTGGGCTGTGATGGCTTTTCTGGGGTAAACCAGCTTTTCCAGCAAGGCATGGCCAAACAGCACCAGATGGGCCTGCGCCCACAGGGGCCGCAGCTCGCCAAACAGTCGCTGCCAGTCTTTGGCGGCCAGAGCGTCCCACAAGGCATCAGGGGCCCGGATGAAGGCAGCGTTTTCGTCAAACACGGTTAAACCATCGCGCGCCGGACCGCGCACTGGCTGGATGCCGGTTTGGGCAATCTGTGCCACGTGCAACTGGTTGAGCCGCCGCTTGGTCAAGGGAAACCGCAGCCACGCCAATCCATTGAAAAAGTCGTGCAGGCCCTCGCGGGTCGGGCAGCAGCCACTATTAAAAATATAGCGCTCGTAGGCCTCACCCGGTGGCAGGTCGGTTTGTGGCACAAACCGCACCGGCGGCGCAACCGGTGCCAGCGCGGCATTCAAGGCGATGGCACTGGATGCACCTGCCGCGACAGCCGAGGCCACACCCTGCCCGATGGGCGCATAAGGTGCCAGCCAGGGGGCAGCCCAGTCGATTGCGTCTAAACCATCCGCCACGGCAGGGCTTCGCCAGATCGCAGGGGCTTGAGTTCGGCTTGGCCAAAGGCATAACTTTCGGGCGGGGTCCATGCCTCACGCTTCAGGGTGATGGTGCCGCTGTTGCGCGGCAGGCCATAGAAGTCAGCGCCGTGGAAGCTGGCAAAAGCCTCCAGTTTGTCCAGCGCGCCAGCGGCATCAAAGGCCTCGGCGTACATCTCGATGGCGGCATGCGCGGTGTAGCAGCCGGCGCAACCGGTGGCGTGCTCCTTCAAATGAGCAGGATGGGGGGCACTGTCGGTACCCAGGAAAAACTTGTCTGAGCCGCTGGTGGCCGCCGCCACCAGGGCCAGACGGTGCGTCTCGCGCTTCAAGACCGGCAGGCAATAGTAATGCGGGCGAATACCGCCGGTGAAAATGGCGTTGCGGTTGTAGAGCAGATGGTGGGCAGTCAAGGTGGCCGCGGTAAAGCGATCGGCTTCCTGCACATACTGCGCCGCCTCGCGGGTGGTGATGTGTTCAAACACGATCTTCAGTTCGGGGAAGTCGCGCCGCAAGGGAATGAGTTGCGTGTCGATGAACACCGCCTCGCGGTCAAACAGGTCAATCTCGGGTGAGGTCACTTCACCATGCACCAGCAGCAGCAGGCCTTCGCGCTGCATGGCTTCCAGGGTCTTGTAGGTCTTGCGCAGGTCGGTCACCCCGGCGTCGCTGTTGGTGGTGGCCCCGGCGGGATACAGCTTGGCGGCCACCACACCGGCGTCGCGGGCACGCCGGATTTCATCGGCGGGCAGGTTGTCGGTGAGGTAGAGCGTCATCAAAGGCTCAAACTGCAGGCCTGGTGGCACGGCGGCCTTGATGCGTTCCTTGTAGGCCAACGCCGCCTCGGCCGTGGTCACGGGGGGACGCAGATTGGGCATGATGATGGCGCGGCCAAACTGCGCGGCCGTGTGCGGGACCACCGTGTTCAGGGCGTCGCCATCGCGCACGTGCAAGTGCCAGTCGTCGGGGCGGGTGAGCGTAATTTCTTGTGTCATGCCGCTATTGTCCCAAATACGCTTTGGCACCCTCCAAAAATCTAGTTGGGCAGGGCCTGCGCCAGCAAGTAGTCCCACAAGGCCTGCGTGTTGCGCTTGGGCGCCGGCGTGCTGCTGCGGTTGGCATGGATGCCCGCTTTTCCGGGCTCCTTGCCCGAGGGTCGCTCGCGGTAGGCCCGCACGTCCATGGTGATCTGGAGATTCTTCATGTCAGGCGGCGCTGCGCTCACCAGCTTTTTGGCGCGCACATCCTTCTTGACCGCACTGAACGGCAGGAAAGCAATGCCATGGCCTTCCAGCGCCATGGCTTTCAGGCCTTCGGCCATGTCAGTCTCATAGACCCGGTCAAAGTGAATCGCTGCACCCGATTGCTTGAGGATCAAATCCACCATTTGCCCCAGGTAGGCCCCCGGCGCATAGCCCAGGTAGGGCAAGGGCTGCCCCACCCGCCCGGGCAACTGGAACAGAGGCGCGCCATTGGCATCCGGCTTGACGTAGGGCGCCACCACCTCCTCTCCCAGGCTGACCATTTCATAACGGTCAGCATCCAGCTGGTAAGGCTGCGATGGATGGTGGTAGGCAATCAGCAGGTCACAACTGCCCTCCACCAGACGCATCACGGCATCATGCACATTGAGCGCAATCAGGCGGCTCTTGATGGGGCCAAACTTCTCGCGCAGGCTCGACACCCAGGCCGGGAAAAATGTGAAGGCCAGCGTGTGCGGCACGGCAAATTCGATCACATCCTGTCCGGCAGCGGTATGCCCGCGCAGCATGGCTCGGGTGCTTTGCAGGGCCTGCAACACTTCAAGAGACTGGTCGTAAAGGGTTTCACCCGCAGGCGTGAGTCGCGTGGGGTAGCTGCTGCGGTCCACCAGATCGGTGCCGGCCCAAGCCTCCAGCGACTGGATACGTCGCGAGAACGCGGGCTGGGTTACATGCCGCAGTTGGGCAGAACGACTGAAACTGCGTGTTTCAGCCAGGGAGACGAAGTCTTCAAGCCATTTGGTTTCCATGGCGGGAATTATGCGCGGATAGCGTCTGGCGTTACGATAGCGGGGCACACCCCCGGGGCAACAGGAATGTACCAACTGAGACGTCGACTAGCGATCCTTTTGCAGGGCGTACTGATGCTTTGCCCATTTTTGTGTTTCGCCGCTCCCGCAGCGGAACTGCCCATCCGCGCGCCTGTTGTTTTGAACGATTCGGTCCCGTTGACAGCGGTCTGGCGGGCCGTGACCGTGCGCGCTGACCCGCAGAAGACGCTCAGCATCCAGGCGGTCATGGGTGCAGAAGATCAATTCAAGAAACCAGATACCGCCGATGGCACCCTGGGATTGCGCAAAGATGCCGTGTGGCTGCGCATCCCCATCTCGGTACACGGCCAAAGCAATGGACTGTGGGTCCTGGACATCGATTACCCGGTGCTCAACCGCATTGACATCTACCTGACCCACGACAAGAAGGTCATCCAGCAAAGCACCCTCGGTAGCCTGCAGCCCCATTTGGATCGACTCCTGCACAGCCGCTCCCATGCGCTGGGACTGACCATGAGCGCAGGCACTGATTACGACTTGTACCTGAGGGTTGAAACCACGGGCGCCATGATATTGCCGATAACCCTGAACAAGCCCGATGCATTCCTGACCAGGGCCCTGTCCGAGCAAATGCTGCAGGGTCTCCTCACAGGCCTTGCACTGTGCCTGCTGGCGTACAGCCTGACGCAATGGATCACCCTGCGCGATCATCTGTACGTCAAATATGCCATCCTCATATCAGGCAGTTTGCTGTTCTCATTGTTCCAGTTTGGCATTGGCGCACAGTACCTATGGCGCGGAAATTCGTGGATGGAAATCCATGCAGGCGGTTTGTCTGCGCTGATAGCGGCCACGGGCTCCTTCCTGTTTATCGAACAGGCCCTTGCCGGCCCTGGCAGCAAGCGCTGGTTCAGTTGGCTCATGAAAGCCGGGGCCGGCCTGACCGTCTTCTTTGCCTTTTGTTTTTCATTCGACCTGATCGACCTGTCCATCGTCACCGCCATCATCAGCGCACTGGGTTTGGCACCTGCGCTGCTTGGATTGCCGGGCGCCATTGCGAAGGCTCGCCGCGGCGAAAGCGTCGGCGCCTATTTCCTGCTGGCGTGGGCGGTTTACTTCCTGACCACGGCGGTGTTGATTGAAGTCATCAAGGGGCGTGTCGGGGTGAACTTCTGGACCCTGCACTCCTTCCAGTTCGGGGCCACATTTGACATGCTGATCTTCATGCGGGTACTGGGTTTGCGCACCCAGGCCTTGCAAACCGCAGTGCAGCACGCCCGGCGCGAACGAGACAGCCTGCATTCACTGGCACATACCGATTCGCTCACCGGCTTACCCAACCGCCGGGGGTTGAATGCATCCATGGCAGAAACCCTGCAATACGCTGCGCCAGGAAAAATGGTGGCACTTTACATGCTCGACCTCGATGGATTCAAACAGGTCAATGATCAGTATGGGCATGACGTCGGCGATGAATTGCTGATCGCCGTTGCCGCGCGCCTGCAGGCCAACGTGCGCAGCAGCGACATCATTGCGCGCCTCGGCGGTGATGAATTCGTGGTGATGTCCAGCGGCTTGCACAGCGAGCAACAGGCCCATGACCGCGGGGAACAACTTCTCAAGGCCTTCGATCATCCTTTCGCGCTCTCGGAGAAGGTATGCCGCATCGGCCTGACCATTGGCTATGCGCTGGCACCACTGGATGGACGCGACGGCCTCAGCCTGCTTAAACGGGCCGATGCAGCCATGTACGCGGGGAAAAATGAAGGCAAACACTGCCTGCGCCGCAGCGACACCACGGAACCCGCGATCGACGACATCCTAAGGGCTTTGCCACACTGAGTTGGAAGATATCTTGTGCCGCCAAGGAGCGCATTCTGTCCCTTCGGATATTAGAGGCCTTCCTTGACATCCCAGATGGGCCGTGTATTCTTCCTCCAAACAAACAACAAGGTGTTCAATGCGCTTCAACGCCAAAATCATTAGTTTTGCAGCCATTCCCGCCGTTTTGTTCTTATTGGGGTTGGTGAGTAGTACCGCCTCGCTGGTAACCACCCGCGCGGAATTTGACCGATACATCAATGCAGAGCAGGCCGTAGAACGCGGCTTATCCGAAATGTACGCGCAGGGGCTGCAGATGGGGCAAGCCCTTCGCAACATTGTGCTGGATCCGGGTAACTCAAAAGCGCTGGAAAATCTCAACGCAGCACAGACCGCGTATGAGGCGGCCTATGTACAGACCTCTGCAAGCGCCAAGGGCCGTGAGTTTGAGTCCGGGTTGTCGCAGTTACCGGCGCTCAGGGCAAGCCATGCCAAAGCACAAGACAAGGTATTGGCCCTCGTCGTGGAGAAGGGTGATGCCATTCCATTGCTAAATAAAGAGGAAACTCCGGCGTGGCGTGAACTGCGTGGCGCACTATTGAAACAGCGTGAAATCGCCGTCAAGGCCTCGCAAGCGGCGCAGGAGCAGGTCAATTCACGCGCAATTTGGGCTACCTGGGTGTCCGTAGGGGTTGCAGTTTTTGCCACGTTGGTTGCCGTGGTACTCAACCTCTTACTACAAGCCACTGTGCGTAAGGAGCTCGGTGGAGATCCTGCGACGGCCCGCGAAGCGTTGGCCCAGGTCGCACAAGGGAATTTGACTTCACATATCCCGAACCAGGGAGATAGCGCTAGCTTAATGGGCGTGATGCAGCAAATGCAAAAATCGCTGCAGGTGCTGGTCAAAGGTGTGCGGGAGTCGGCCAACGGCATTGCCACTGCCACGCACGAAATTGCGGCCGGCAGCCAGGACCTGAGTAACCGCACTGAGCAGCAGGCAAGCGCCCTGGAAGAAACTGCCGCGTCCATGGAGGAGTTGGGCTCAACCGTCCAGAAAAACGCGGACGGCGCACGGCAGGCCAATCAAATGGCAATGAATGCATCCACTGTGGCGGTGCAAGGCGGTGAAGTGGTCGGTCAGGTGGTGGAAACCATGAAAGGGATCAATGAAAGTTCCCGCCGAATTTCAGACATCATCAGTGTCATTGACGGCATTGCCTTCCAAACGAACATCCTGGCCCTGAACGCAGCCGTCGAAGCCGCCCGTGCCGGCGAGCAGGGCCGAGGCTTTGCCGTAGTTGCATCAGAAGTGCGTTCACTCGCCGGGCGCAGCGCCGAAGCAGCCAAAGAGATCAAGGGCCTGATCAACGCCAGTGTCGAACGTGTAGAGCAAGGCACGGTGCTCGTGGATCAGGCGGGCGCCACGATGTCGAAAGTGGTGGATTCAATTCGCCGAGTAACCGACATCATGGGGGAGATCAATGCGTCCAGCGCGGAGCAGTCCTTAGGCGTCGCCCAGGTGGGCGAAGCAGTGTCGCTGATGGACCAGACGACCCAGCAGAACGCCGCACTGGTGGAACAAATGGCCGCCGCTGCGGCAAGCCTGAACGGGCAGTCCAACGACATGGTACAGACTGTCTCAGTATTTCACTTGCCTAACGACAGCGACGCAGCAAGCAGTGTTGGACGAAGCATGCTGTCTATCGCGGGACGATAGCGTTCTCGTGCTACCTGTTTGTCGACCGTCGTGCGCGCCCTTAGGCCGGTTCGGTTGACAGCCGCCCCTGGATTCAACCGGTCAAAGCACACTATCCGCGATCTGCCGACGGCACACCAGACCCGGCTATTCCGAGCTCTGCTGCAGTGCCCACATCTGTGCATAGCGCCCATTGGCAGCGAGCAGTTCCGCATGTGAGCCGCGCTCGATGATGCGTCCGGCCTCCATCACCAGGATCTCGTGGGCATCCACCACGGTGGAGAGTCGGTGCGCAATCACCAGCGTGGTCTTGTTCTGGGCCACGCTTTGCAGCTCGGCCTGGATGGCGCGCTCATTCGCCGAGTCGAGTGCTGATGTGGCCTCGTCAAAGATCAGGATCGGAGGATTTTTCAACAGCGTGCGGGCAATTGCTACGCGCTGCTTTTCACCCCCCGAGAGTTTGAGGCCGCGTTCGCCCACCATCGTGGCGTAGCGTTTGGGTGTGGCAATGATGAAGTCGTGAATGTGGGCGGCGCGTGCGGCTTCTTCAACCTGTTCTCGCGTGGCACCGGGCTTGCCATAGGCGATGTTGTATTCCACCGTGTCATTGAACAGCACCGTGTCTTGGGGAACGATGCCAATGGCCTGTCGTACGCTTGATTGCGTGACCTGCTTGATGTCCTGCCCGGCAATCAGGATCTGCCCCTGCTGCACATCGTAAAAACGAAACAAAAGCCGCGCCAGTGTGGACTTGCCCGAGCCGGACGGGCCAACCACCGCCACAGTCTTGCCCGAAGGAATCTCAAAGCTGATGTCATGCAGGATGGGGCGTGCGGGATCGTAGGCGAAGTTGACATGCTTGAACGCAACGCTGGCCCCATCCACCGTCAAGGGCTGGGCGCCCGGCACGTCAGCCACTTCGCGTTCACGCTCCATCAGGTTGAACATCTTGTCCAGGTCGGTCAGGCTCTGCTTGATCTCACGGTACAGCACACCCAGAAAGCCCAGCGGAATGTAGAGCTGGATCATGAAGGCATTGACCATCACCAGATCGCCCAACGTCATGCGGCCATCGACCACACCTTGCGTGGCGCGCCAGAGCATGGCCACCAGGCCAGCCGCGATGATGAGTTGCTGGCCCGTATTGAGCAGGCTCAAGGTGGTCTGGCTCTTGACGGCGGCGCGGCGGTAACGCTCCAGGTTTTCATCGTAGCGGTGGGCCTCGAACTCTTCGTTGTTGAAGTACTTGACTGTCTCGTAGTTCAGCAACGAATCAATGGCCCGACTGTGGGCTTTGGAGTCCAGCTCGTTCATCTCCTTGCGGAACTTGGTGCGCCATTCGGTCACGGTCACCGTGAAGCCGATGTAAAACACCAGCGCAATGACGGTGATCCAGGCAAACCAGACATCAAACTTGACGGCCAGCAGCGTGAGCACCATGGCCACCTCGATCAGCGTGGGGATGATGCTGTACAGCGAATAGGAGATCAGCGAATTCACAGCGCGCGTGCCACGCTCAATGTCGCGGGTAAGCCCCCCGGTCTGGCGTTCCAAATGAAAGCGCAGGCTCAGGGCATGCAAATGCCGAAACACCTGCAGTGAGATCGTGCGCGAAGCCCCCTCGGTGGCCTTGGCAAACACCAACTCGCGCAACTCGGCAAACAGGGTCGTGGACAGGCGCAGCAGTCCGTAGGCAAACAGCAAGGCCACCGGCACCACCAACAAGGCGCTGGCGTCGATGCCGCCTTTGGGATTCATGGTGTCAACCAGTTCCTTGAGCAACAGGGGAACGCTGACATTGGCAACTTTGGCACCCACCATGAAGGCCAGCGCAGCCATCACCCGCCATTTGTACTGCCACAGGTAGGGAAACAGGCGTTTGAGCGTAGTCCAGTCCGAACGGGGTGTCGCACCGGGGCTTGAAGGGGAAGAAGGGATGTATTCGCCAGAGCGGCGCATGGGTGACAATCTCGAAACTTAATTACCCCGGATTGTCCCCCATGTCTACAACGCCAAGCGCCAACCCCGGTGCCAACAACCCTGCAACCAGTGTCCAATTGCCGACCGATCAGGAACTGGTGCTCAAAGTCATTCCCATGCCGGGCGACTGCAATGCCAATGGCGACATCTTTGGTGGCTGGGTGATGGCCCAGGTTGATCTGGCTGGCTCGGTGGTGCCGGCCAGGTATGCGGGCGGCCGCATGGCCACGGTGGCCGTCAATGAATTTATCTTCAAGCAGCCCGTGCGGGTGGGCGACATCCTGTCGTTCTTTGCCAAACTGACCCGCATCGGACGCACCTCGATCACGGTCAAGGTGGAGGTCTATGCCGAGCGCTTCGGCTCGCAGGGCAAATACATCAAGGTCACCGAAGCCTCGCTGACCTACGTGGCCATTGACGAGAATGGTCATCCGCGTGAAGTGCCCAAAGCAACGATTTGATATTTAGCGATTCCGGATGCTATTATTTTTATAGCTAACTGCGCATATTCGATAAAGGCCAGGGGCCGGATTTACTCAAACTTGCCGTGCCGGCCGGCGCCGGCGGAGAAATTCACAGCCCCGGCAAGACCCTCGCCAATGCACTGCTTGCCACGCTCCCACTCCTGATGCAGGGCCTGCGCCAGCGGCAGGTCCCACTGGGTGTAGGCACTCATGCGGTCTGCCAGCATGGTTTTTTGCGGGAAGCTGGCCAACTGCTGTGCCAGCGTCAGCGCTGCTTCCAGCGCCTGGCCCGCTGGCACGATCCGATTGCACAAGCCGATTTGCAGAGCCTCTGTTGCCTCCACCTTGCGACCCGTCAGGATCAGGTCCATGGCATGCCCCATGCCCACGAGCCGCGGCAGGCGCACCGTGCCGCCATCGATCAGGGGCACGCCAAAGCGGCGACAGAAGACGCCAAAGTAGGCGTCGGCTTCCATCACACGCATGTCGCACCACAGCGCCAACTCCATGCCCCCCGCCACTGCTGCACCGCTGACCGCGGCAATCACCGGCTTTGACAAGAGCAAACGCGAGGGCCCCATCGGACCCAGCGGGCCGGGGGCTGCGCAGTCCTGCGGCGAGAACGCAAGCCCCGCCACCAGATCCTGCTGACCGTTGGCGGAATCTCGCGCCAGTTGCGCGCCAGCCTGCAAATCCCACCCTGCACAGAAGTGACCGTGGGCCCCGTGAAACACAGCCACGCGTGCATCCTCGTCAGCATCAAAAGCCAGAAAGGCCGCGTGCAGTTCTCGCGCAGTAGCTGCATCCACGGCATTGCGAACATCCGGCCGGTTCAGAGTTACCACACGGACCGCACCATGCTGAGAAACATCAATCGAATTGTTCATGGCCTCCATGATGCCGCCAATTTGCGCTGCGCGAAGAGAATTCGCAGAGGATGCGAAGAGACCATTCCCATTTGTCCGTTGCACGACAAGTGATCAGTACAAACCCTGTCAGGGCTCCAGGGATTTACCGCTATAAACGAGCGGCTATGCAACAGGAGACAAAGTGCAGCTTCTACAACTGGTGATCAGCGGAATCGCACAAGGGTGCATTTACGGCCTGATTGCGCTGGGCTTCGTGCTCATCTACAAGGCCACCGAGACCGTGAGCTTCGCCCAGGGCGAGCTGATGATGCTGGGTGCGTTCGGGGGCTTGGGCGGCATGACCATGCTGGGTTTTCCGTTCTGGCTTTCCGTGGTGTCCTCCATTGCGGCGATGGCGCTGTTTGGCGTGATTCTGGAACGCGCGGTGGTGCGCCCCATCCTGGGACAGCCCGCGTTCTCCATCGTCATGCTGACCATCGGCATCGGTTATGTGGCGCGTGGACTGATCACCATGATCCCCAATATCGGCACCGAGACGCACGCATTGCCAGTGCCCTACAAAGATCAGATCTGGAACCTGGCGGGCCTGGTTCTCAACGTCGAGCAGATGGTGGTGATTGGCGCCACGGCCGTGCTCTGTGTGCTGCTGTATATGCTGTTTCGCTACAGCAAGCTCGGCATTGCAATGCAGGCCGCTTCGCAGAATCAGCTGGCCGCGTACTACATGGGCATTCCGGTCAAGCGCCTCAACGGGATTGCCTGGGGACTGGCGGCAGCTGTCGCGGCGATTGCAGGGCTCTTGCTTGCCCCGATCACCTTTGTTCATGCCAACATGGGCTTCATTGGCCTGAAGGCCATGCCGGCTGCCGTGGTGGGTGGTTTTGGCAGCTTGCCTGGCGCCATCGTGGGCGGCTTGATCATCGGCATCGTGGAGTCGCTGTCGGGCTTCTATTTGCCAGATGGCTTCAAGGACACGGCCGCTTACATCGTGGTGCTCATCATGCTGGTTGTCAAACCCAACGGTTTGTTCGGCGAAAAATTGCGTAAAAAGGTCTGACATGCGTTTCATCTTCAAGACCGATTACGGGCAAGACATCAAACTCGCCAAACATGGCGGCCACATCTTTTGGTACAGCCTGCTCATGCTGGCCCTGGTCGCTGCGCCCTGGATGGTTGAGGAATACTGGCTGGCGCAACTCACCTTCGTCCTGATCTATGCCATTGCCGGCCTGGGGCTGATGCTGCTGGCCGGCTTCACCGGCCTGTTCTCTCTGGGGCATGCTGCATTTCTGGGTGTTGGCGCTTATTCGCAGGCCGTGCTGACCAATGCGGGCATGCCCTTCCCTATTGCACTGATCTGCGCCGCGGGACTGTCTGCCGCAGTTGGCCTGGTGGTGGGCTTGCCCGCACTGCGGGTCAAAGGCATCTACCTGGGCATGGCCACCTTGTCCTTCGGTTTTATTGTGGAAGAAGTGCTGGCACGCTGGGAGTCGGTCACAGGCGGCAACGCGGGCATTCATATCAAGAAGCCCGACTTTTTTGGCTGGACCCTGAATTCGGGTGAAGAGTTCTACTTTCTGTGCCTGATCATCACGGTGCTGGCCACGCTGGGCATACTGAATTTGTTGCGCGCGCCCACAGGCCGCGCCTTCGTCGCTATCCGCGACTCTGAAATTTCAGCGCAGAGTATGGGCATTCACCTGGCGCGTTACAAGACGCTTTCGTTTGCACTGTCAGCCGCCCTGGCGGGCATCGCCGGCGCCCTGTACGCACACAAACTGCAATTCATTTCGCCGGATCAATTCAACATTCTGCAATCGATTGACCTCTTGCTGATGATCGTGATTGGCGGCTTGGGTTCGGTGCACGGCGCCTTCCTGGGAGCCATCTTCCTGATCACCATGCCGCAAGCGATTGCCATCTTCAAGGATTACCTGCCCGCCACGATTGGCCAGGCCCCAGGACTGCAGGGTGTGGTGTATGGCGCCGTCCTGGTCGCCTTTGTGTTGTTTGAACCCTTGGGTCTGTACGGCCGCTGGCTGAAGATCCGCACCTATTTGCAGATGTTCCCTTTCTACCGCAAAGGCATGTTCAAACGGCAAAAATCCTTCCAGAAATCGGATCGGCTGAAATGAGCACCGCCATGAACTCCACTCCTGGTCAGTCGGGCGCAGCCCCATTGTTGTCCGCCAAGCAATTGAGCGTGCGCTTTGGCGGCGTGCTGGCGGTCAACAAAGTCAGCTTTGATGTCAAACAGGGCGAGGTCTTCACCCTGATTGGACCCAACGGCGCGGGCAAGACCACGGTCTTCAACCTGATCAGTCGCATATACACGCCCACGACCGGCGAAATCGATTACATGGGCCCCAACGGCGTCATGCGGCTGACCGAGCAACCACCGCAGAACGTGGCCGGCCTGGGCATCGCGCGCACGTTCCA
This sequence comes from Rhodoferax sp., assembly GCF_018780565.1. GTDB lineage: Bacteria > Pseudomonadota > Gammaproteobacteria > Burkholderiales > Burkholderiaceae_C > Rhodoferax. The sequence goes on along the minus strand of NZ_JADMJN010000002.1, from coordinate 277,423 downwards.
GAACATTGAACTCTTTGAACACGCCACTGTTTTGCACAACCTGCTGATCGGTCGCCATACACAACGCAAGACCGGCTTCTGGCAGGACCTGTTTTTTACCGGCGCCGTGCGCGAAGCCGAACTGAAGGCCCGTGAGAAAGCTGAAGAGGTCATCGAATTTCTGGATCTGCAACATCACCGCGACGCCATGGTGGCAGGCTTGCCCTATGGTGTGCGCAAGGTGGTGGAAATGGCCCGTGCCTTGTGCACCGAGCCCAAGCTGCTCCTGCTGGACGAACCCTCTTCCGGTCTGAACGTGGAGGAAACCGAGGACATGGCCTTCTGGATTCAGGACATCAAAAATGAACTCGGCATTACCGTACTGATGGTGGAACATGACATGACACTGGTGTCCAAGGTTTCAGACCGCGTGCTGGCCATGAACCAGGGTGAAGTACTCGCCATGGGCACTCCACGCGAAGTGCAGACCGACCCCGCCGTGATCGAAGCCTATCTGGGCTCGGTCGACGATGTGTCATCCCTGCGGAGGCAAGTGGCATGAGCACCTCCCCACCTCCTGTGAGCGATCTGCCGGTGCTCAAGCTGCTCAACGTCGAGAGCGCATACGGCCCCATCAAAGCCATTCGTGGCGTGAGCCTTCAGGTCCGTCGCGGTGAAATAGCCACGGTGCTCGGCTCCAACGGCGCTGGCAAGACCACCATTCTCAAGACCATCTCCGGCATCATCGATCCCCGCAAGGGTTCGATTGAATTCAAGGGCACCAACATCACCGCCCAGGACCCCGCATTCATAGTGCAGCAGGGTTTGAGCCATGTTCCCGAAGGCCGTGAGGTTTTTCCATTGCTCAGCGTGCGTGACAACCTGCTCATGGGCGCCTACACGCGCAAAGACCGCGATGGCGTTGCCAAGGACATCGAAGCCGTTTATGGCTATTTCCCGATTCTGCGTGAGCGCGCCTTGCAGGATGCGGGCTTGCTTTCCGGCGGTCAGCAGCAAATGCTGTCGATCTCGCGCGCGCTGATGGCCAACCCGGACCTCATCTTGCTGGACGAACCCAGCCTGGGCCTCTCGCCCAAGCTCACCAAAGAGATTTTCGAGATTGTGGTGCGCATCAACCGCGAGCGTGGCACCACGATCTTGCTGGTGGAACAAAACGCCAACATGGCCCTGAATGCCGCCGACTACGGCTACGTGCTGGAGAACGGCCGCATTGTGATGGAAGACACCTGCGCACACCTTCGCGAGAAGGACGACATCAAGGAGTTCTACCTGGGGCTCAAGGAAGACGGCGTTCGCGGTGAGCGTCGCTGGAAAAAGAAAAAAACCTGGAGATAAGACGATGAGCCAACTCTGGGACCTGATCGATATCCAGCCCAATCACGATATCGTGATGCCGGGCGAAACCATTCCGGCGATTTTCTGGAACGCGGTGAAGCAACGCGGCCCCAATGTCTGGATGCGCCAGAAGCATCTGGGCATCTGGCGCAGCTGGACCTGGAACCAGACCGCGGTGGCGGTTCGGGAAATCTCTTATGGCCTGATGAGTCTGGGTTTCGCCAAAGGCGAATGCAGCTCCATCCTTGGAAATACGGTAGTGGAATGGGTGCTGGCCGATCTGGCGGTGCTCTCCTGCGGGGGGGTGTCCAACGGCATTTACCCAACCGATGCAGCGTCCCAGGTGCAGTACCTGTGCGAAGACTCGCGCACCGTCATTTTGTTTGTGGAAGACGACGAGCAACTGGACAAGGCCCTGGAGGTCCGCGACCAGTTGCCCAAGCTGCGCAAGATCGTGGTGTTCGACATGACCGGGCTGCGTGACCTGAAGGATGACAACATCATCAGCCTGGATGACCTGCGCGAACTGGGCCGCAAGTACCTGGCCCAGCATCCGGACGAACTCAAAGAACGCGTTGACGCCTGTAAGCCCGAAGATCTGGCCATCCTGGTTTACACCTCCGGCACCACGGGCAAGCCCAAGGGCGCGATGCATCTGCATGCGGGCCTGGTGTACACCGTGCGCGGCTACAACACGCTGGTGGCACAAGACCAGAACGATGAGCGCATGTGCTTCCTGCCGCTGTGCCACATTGCCGAGCGCATGGGTGGCGAGTACTTCGCCCTGTACACCGGGGCCAAACTCAACTTTGTCGAGAACCCGGAGACCATTCCCGAGAACGTGCGCGAGATTGCGCCAACGGTTTTTACCGGCGTGCCGCGTGTCTGGGAAAAGTTCTACTCCGGCGTGATGATCAGCCTCAAGGAAGCCAGTGCCATCCAGCAGGCGGCCTACGCCTGGGGCATCGGTGTGGGTACCGAGATCGCCAACAAGGTACTGGCCGGGGAAGTGGTCGGCAGTTGGCTCAAGTTCAAGTTCACCCTGGCCCAGTGGCTGGCGTTGAACAATGTGCGCAAGCTCATCGGCATTCACCGGGCCCGCTTCCTGGTCACCGGTGCCGCCCCGATATCACCCGATCTGGTGCGCTGGTACCTGGCATTGGGAGTCCCGATGTTGGAAGTCTGGGGCATGACCGAAACCTGCGGCGCATCAACCGGCGTTCCTGCCGACCGCATGAGACCCGGATCGATCGGGCCGGCTGCGGGCTTCAACGAAGTGCGGCTGGATCCTGCCACTGGCGAAATCCTGGTGCGTGGCAAGAATGTGTTTGCCGGCTATCTCAACCTGCCGGAAAAAACAGCGGAGACCATTGACAAGGATGGCTGGCTGCACACCGGCGACGTGGGGGTGGTGGACGCGGATGGCTATTACAAAATCACCGACCGCATGAAGGACATCATCATCACGGCAGGGGGCAAAAACGTCACCCCCAGCGAGCTGGAAAATGATCTGAAGTTCTCGCCCTACATCACCGACGCGGTGGTGATCGGCGACAAACGCCCTTACCTCACGGTGATCATCATGATCGACCAGGAAAACGTCGAGAAATTCGCCCAGGACAAGGACATTCCCTTCAGCAACTACGCCAGCCTGACCAAGGCATCTGAAGTGCAGGCCTTGATTCAGGAAGAGATCGAACGGGTCAACAAGAAGTTTGCCCGGGTGGAACAAATCAAGAAGTTCTTCCTTCTGGAAAACCAGCTGACCGCCGAAGACGAAGAACTCACCCCGACCATGAAGCTCAAACGCAAACTGGTTGAGAAAAAATACACGGCTCAGATCGAAGCCATGTACCGTTAAGCCCCACTACCCCGTTGGAGATCCCATGAAACTCAAGCTGTCTCTTCTCTTTGTGGCCCTTGCCACCGCATCGTCACTTTGCGCTGCGCAACAACAAGGCGTCAGCAAGACCGAGATCCTGGTTGGCACCATCCAGGATCTGTCCGGCCCTTTGGCAGGCTATGGCAAACAGGCACGCAACGGCATGCAGCTGCGCGTTGACGAGATCAATGAACAAGGCGGTGTGCATGGCCGAAAACTCAAGCTCGTGACCGAGGACTCCGGCTACGACCCGAAGAAGGCCGTCCTGGCAGCCCAGAAGCTGGTGAATCAGGAGAAGATTTTCATCCTCGCCGGCCATCTGGGAACAGCCCAGAACAACGCGGCAATGCCCGTTCAATTCGAAAAAAATGTCATCAATTTCATGCCGCTCACAGCCGCGCGTGAAATGTACGAGCCAACGCACCGCCTGAAATACGCCTTGCTGAGCTCCTACTACGATCAGATGCGCACCACCTTGCCCAAAATGATCAAGGATAAAAATGCCAAGAAGGTATGCGCCATTTACCAGGACGATGAATTTGGCCTTGAAGTTTTGCGCGGTGCCGAAGCGGGCCTGAAGTCGGTCTCGATGGAGATGACGGAGAAGACCTCGTTCAAACGCGGCGCCACCGATTTTTCGTCCCAGGTTGCCCGGATGAAGGCGGCCAACTGTGATCTCGTGGTGCTGGGCACCATCATCCGCGAGACCATTGGCACCATCGCCGAATCCCGCAAAAATGGTTTCAATCCGGTGTTCTTCGGCTCGGTTGCAGCCTACACCGACCTGATTCACAAGCTCGGCGGCAAGGCCATGGACGGCATGTACACCACCATGTCTGTGCAAAACCCCTATCTGGATGAAGCCTCACAACCGATCCGCTTCTGGGCCAACAAATACAAGACCAAATTCAACGATGACCCGACCGTGTTCTCGGCCTACGGCTACACCATGATCGACATCCTGATCCAGGCCGCACAGAAAGCGGGGCCTGCACTCACGACGGACAGCTTCATCAAAGCCATGGACAGCATGACGATTCCGCCGGACATCTTTGGTGCGCCAAAGCTGACCTACAGCGCGAAACAGCGACTGGGCAGCGACCTGTCACGCCTGTCGCAAATCCAGGACGGCAAGTGGAAGGTCATCTCCGACTACGTCAAGCCTTAACGGCATTTCCCTGAGGTCTTCGCGGGCACTCGATGATGACCACCTTGGTGGCCATCATCGAGTGCCGCTTGGCCGTCATACAGTTCTTTATCAGTGTTCCCTTACTTTTCATACCAGAGAAAATTTATGCAATTTAAAACCACCGCGATACTTACGACCTTGGCGCTGTCCGCCACGCTGGCCGGTGCCCAGCAACAACAGGGCATCAGCAAAGACGAAATTCTGATCGGCACCATTCAGGATCTGTCAGGCCCGCTGGCCGGCTACGGCAAACAGGCGCGCAACGGCATGCTGTTGCGGATTGACGAGATCAACGAGCAGGGTGGCATCAACGGTCGGAAAATCAAGCTGCTGGTCGAAGACCATGGCTACGACCCCAAGAAGGCCGTACTGGCCGCGCAAAAACTCGTCTCCAAAGACAAGATCTTCATGATGGTCGGTCACATCGGCACGGCGCAGAACAATGCAGCCATGCCCATCCAGTTCGAAAAGGACGTGATCAATTTCTTCCCGTTGACTGCAGCGCGCGAAATGTACGAACCCTTTCATCGCTTGAAGTTCTCCGTGGTCAGCACCTACTACGAGCAACTTAAAGGTGCACTGCCCAAGCTGGTCAAGCAAAAAGACATCAAGAAAGTCTGCGCCATTTACCAGGACGACGAGTTTGGACTGGAAGTGCTGCGCGGTGCCGAAGATGGCCTGAAGCTGGAGAACATGACCCTGACCGAGAAGACCTCATTCAAACGCGGCGCCACCGACTTCTCGTCACAAGTTGCCAAAATGAAAGCCTCTGGCTGCGAACTGGTGGTGCTGGGCACCATCATCCGCGAAACCGTGGGCACCATTGGCGAAGCACGCAAGACCGGCTTCAACCCCATGTTCATGGGCTCCAGCGCAGCCTACTCCGAGCTGATTCACAAGCTCGGCGGCAAGGCGGTGGAAGGCATGTATGCCACCATGACGACGCAGATTCCTTACGCGGACTCTCCTTCGCAACCGGTTCGGTTCTGGACCAACAAGTACATCACCAAGTTCAATGAGGATCCATCCTCAATGTCCGTGTTTGGCTACACCACCATCGACACTTTTGCCAAGGCTGTTCAAGCTTCGGGACCCCGTCCTACCACTTCGAAATTCATCCGCGCCATGGAAACCATGCAGTCAGCTCCCGACATGTTTGGCAGCCCACCGCAAAAATTCACACCCACCAAGCGCTTGGGAAGCGATGCCTCCCGACTGTCGCAGATCCAGGATGGGAAGTGGAAAGTGGTCATCGACTACGCCAAGAACTAGTAGTTTCCCTTGGGGGTTTACGACAGCTTGACAGGATTCCTGTGAGGTCAAAAATGCGTGCTCACCCCACGCATTTTTTTCAACCCCTGAATGGAGACCCGTCATGAAATTCAAAGCAACTGCGGTACTCGCCGCATTGGCGTTTTCGGCCACGCTGGTGCATTCGCAAAAGGAAGCCCCGACTCAAGGTGTCAGCAAGACTGAAATCACACTGGGCTCGATTCAGGACCTGTCGGGTCCGATTGCCGGTTTTGGAAAGCAGGCCCGACTGGGCATGATGCTGGCCGTCGATGAAATCAATGAACAGGGGGGCATCAACGGCCGCAAGGTCAAGCTGATTGTCGAAGACTCCGCTTACGACCCTAAACGCGCCGTGCTGGCCGCCCAAAAACTGGTGAATCAGGACAAGATATTCATGATGGTCGGCCACATCGGCACGGCCCAGAACATGGCGGCCATGCCGGTGCAGTTTGAAAAGAACGTGATCAACTTCTTCCCGATCACTGCCGCACGCGAGATGTACGAGCCGTTTCACAAATTGAAATACTCCTTTGCGGCCACCTACTATGACCAGATGCGCAATGCGGTACCCAAACTGGTGAAGGATAAAGGGGCTAAAAAAGTCTGCACGATGTACCAGGATGACGATTTCGGACTGGAGGTACAGCGAGGCGGGGAGGCTGGACTGAAAACACTCGGCATGGAGTTCGCCGAAAAAACCTCGTACAAGCGCGGGGCAACCGATTTTTCCTCCCAGGTATCCAAAATGCAGGCCTCTGGTTGCGACATGATCGTGCTGGGCACCATCATTCGTGAAACCATTGGCGCCATCGCCACCGCGCGCAAGTTGGGCTACAACCCGACCTTCCTGGCATCCAGTGCCGGCTATACCGACCTGATTCACAAGCTCGGCGGCAAAGCCATGGACGGTCTGTATGCCACCATGACCGTGCAGCACCCGTATACCGATGAGCAGTCACAACCGATTCGCTTCTGGGCCAACAAGTACAAAACCAAGTTCAATGAAGACCCCACCGTGTTCTCGGTTTACGGCTACATCATCATCGACTCGTTTGCCAAGGCCGCCACCAAAGCGGGCAAAAATCTGACGACGGATAGCTTCATCAAGGTCATGGACACCATGGTCATTCCGCCCGACATGTTTGGCGGAGCGCCGGCCACTTACTCACCCACCAAGCGCTTGGGAAGTGACGCATCGCGCCTGTCACAGATTCAGGACGGCAAGTGGAAGACCGTGTCCGACTACGTCGGTGGCAGTGCGATACCCGTCAAAAAATAATCCTGCAGCCCTGACCCACAGGCCACCACACGGTGGCCTTTTTTTATGACACGATGTAGGCACCCGCGCCCGTGGACAACAGCTTGCCGTCAGCCCCGAGAAACTCCATGCGGGTCGAGGCCACGCGGGAGCCCAGTCGCATGACTTCGGCGCGCAGCTCGAAATACTCCCCAATGCCGGGGCGCAGGTAGTCGATACGCAAATCAATAGTGCCGAGCTTGCCAAAACGATGCAGACGCTGCACCGGTGTTTCATCCATATGCCGCGCGCCAATCGCAGCCATCACGGCCAGGCCGCCCATGGCATCCAGGCCAGCGCTGATGACGCCGCCATGAATACGGTTGTAGCTGAAGTGTCCGATCAGGTCACGCTTCATGTCGATGCGCGCCGTGACCTGCCTGGGTTTGAGGGATGTGATCTTCAAACCCAGTATCTGATTGAAAACAATCATCTCCTCAAAGACTTTTTTCAATCCGACGACGAATTCCTCTTCGAACTCAATCTCCGCGTCAACTTCCAGGTGTTTGCTCATGGCCCCGATTGTCACAGACCGAGCTGACGCGAAGCCAACTCTTTCATGATCTCCTCGGCGCCGCCACCAATCATCATCACCTTGACCTCACGGTAGATGCGCTCGCAGGCAGTGCCGCGCATGAAGCCCATGCCACCCAGAATCTGCACACCCTGGTCCGCGCAAAACTGCATGGTCTGGGTCGCGTGATTTTTCAGCAGGCACACCTGGGACACCCACTCGGCGCCCTTGGCAGACTTATCACCACGGTCGCCCGCATCGGCACGGGCCGACACCGCATTGAGCCAGGCCCGCGTGGACTCAATGCGCATCTTCATGTCCATCAGCTTGTGACGAATCACCTGGTGATCCACGAGTGCCGTGCCAAAGGTCTTGCGCTGACGTGCCCAGGACAAAGCCTCGTCATAGCAACACTCGGAGAAACCCAGAGCCATGGCCGCCATGGACAGACGCTCGCCGTTGAAGTTGGTCAAAATGATCTTGAAGCCGGCCCCCTCTTCGCCCACCAGATTGCTGGCCGGCACGCGCACGCCGTCAAAGCGAAGGTGCGCAGTGTCCGAACACAACCAGCCCATTTTTTTCAGCGGACTGCGCGACAAGCCCACGGCGTCACCCGGCACCATCAGCATGGAGATACCCATGGGGCCTTTGTTCTTCAGATCGGTACGCACCGCCACCGTGAGCCAATCGGCGCGCATACCGGAGGTGATGAACACCTTCTCGCCATCCACCACATACTCATTGCCCTCCAGGCGGGCCGTGGTTTTGAGTGCCGACACGTCGGTGCCGCCACCGGGTTCGGTAATGGCCAAGGCCGAAATCTTTTTGCCTTGCAGCACATCAGGAATGACCCGGCGCTGCAACTCCGCGCTGCCATGGCGCACCACCGGCGGCAGGCCGATGTTGTGACTGAACAGACTGGCCATCAAGCCCCCGCTGCCGCCATGGCGCGCCAGGGCGATGGTCATGGCGTTGCGCAGGGTCCAGGGGCTGGGTGTACCACCGAATTCTTCCGGGTAGCCCATCTCCAGCCAACCCATTTCAGCAGCCCGCTTGTAGAGTGCACGCGGAAACTCGCCCGCCTCTTCCCAATCACCCAGATGCGAGGCCACCTCGGTCTGGATAAAACGACGGGCCGCATCTTCAATTTGGGTGATGTCTTCTGCATCGATATCTGTCACTGACATGCTTATTCCTGAAATAGTTAACTGCGAGTCGGGCGCTTGGTCACGCCCATGCTTTTGGCAATGATGCCCATCATCACTTCGTCCGCACCGCCACCAATGGAGCCCAGGCGGCCATCGCGGTACAGGCGGGACACCTTGTTTTCCCAGGTGAAGCCCATGCCGCCCCAGAATTGCAGACAGCCATCGGGAATGATGCGGTTCAGGCGCCCGGCCTTGAGCTTGGCCATGGAGGCCAGCTCCACGACGTCCTGGCCCTGGATGTAGAGCTCGCAGGCCCGGTAAGTCAACGCGCGCAGACTCTCCAGCTCGGTCTTCATCTCCGCCAGCTTGAACTGCACCCATTGCTGGTCCGCCAGGGTGGCCCCGAACAGCTTGCGCTCCTGCGCCCACTCCACCGTCCACTGAATGCAATTGGTGAGGCTCTGAAGGCAACTCGATGCGGCCCACAAACGTTCCTCCTGAAACTGCATCATCTGGTACATGAAGCCCTGCCCCTCTTCACCAATGCGGTAGCGCTGTGGCACACGCACTTCGTCAAAGTAAATGAGGCCGGTGTCGCTGGCGTTCATGCCAATCTTCTTGAGCTTCTTGGCTTTCTCGATACCGGGTGTGTCCATGGGCACCATCACCAGACTCTTGTTTTTGTGCTGGGGTCCATCACTGGTGTTGACCAGCATGCACATCCAGTCGGCCTGCAGGCTGTTGGTGATCCACATCTTCTGGCCGGTGATCACGTAGTCATCGCCATCCTTGCGCGCATGGCTTTTGATGGACGCCACATCGCTACCGGCACCCGGCTCACTCACCCCAATGCAACCCACCATGTCACCGGCGATGGCCGGCGCCAGGAACTGGCGCTTGAGCTCATCACTGCCAAAGCGGGCCAAGGCCGGCGTGCACATATCGGTCTGCACACCAATGGCCATGGGGATGCCCCCGCAGTCGATATGCCCCAGGGTTTCGGCCATGGCCACGGCATAGGAGTAGTCCAACCCGGAACCCCCATAGGCCTCCGGCTTGGTCAAACCCAGCAGGCCCAGGTTCCCCATTTTTTTGAAAACCTCATGCGCCGGGAATATCTCGGCTGCCTCCCACTCATCCACATGGGGGTTGATTTCAGCGTCGATGAAACGCTTGAGTGTCTTCTGTATTTCCAGGTGTTCGTGTGTGTAGTTCATGGCTGTTTGGGCTCTTCGGTGGAAAAAACCTTGGGCGTTGTGGCTCGGTGAAAGCCGTTGAACGGCTTGATGGAATCGCGTTCCTGCGCCTTCGCATCGGCCACCCGCATCGGCCAGCCCATGCGCACCTGGGGGCGGGCGCCATCAATACGCAGTGTGCTGCCGCTGATGAAGGCCGCAGCCGGGCTCAGCAAAAAGACGATACCGGCAGAGGTTTCCGCCTCGGTGCCAAAGCGCCCCAGGGGAATGGTCTTGGCCATCTCACGCAACATGGGCCGCATCGCCTCGGGGTAGTGGTCCATGCCACTGGACGCGATGTAACCCGGCGCCACCGCGTTCACGCGCACGCCTTTGCTCGCCCACTCGATGGCGGCGGTTTCGGTGAAACTAACCATTCCTGCACGTGCGGCACCACTGTGCCCCATACCGGGCATGGAACCCCACATGTCGGCCACGATGTTCACAATGCTGCCGCCGTTCTTGTTCATGGACTGCAGGAAGCACTCGCGTGCCATCAGGAAGCCGCCGGTAAGGTTGGTGTTGATCACCGCCTCCCAGCCCTTGGCCGTGATGGCTTCCAGTGGCGTCATGTACTGGCCGCCGGCATTGTTCACCAAGCCATCAATGCGGCCGTGTGCGGCAACGATGGCGGCCACCGTCTGCTTCACCACGTCTTCCTGACGGATGTCACAGACAAAGAAACTGGCGACGCCCCCGTCCTGCACGATTTCATCCATCACCGTTTGCAGCTTCTCGGGCTTGCGCCCCACCAGCACGGTGTGCGCGCCCAGTGCCGCGAGTTCATGCGCGACACAGCGGCCAATGCCGGAGCCGCCACCGGTGACCAGCATCACCTTGCCAGCGAACAAACCCTTTGCGTAAACAGATCCGTAGCTCATCAACACTCCTTTAAAAACAAAGCCATGGCCGCATCGGTCAGGTCATCCAGCGACGCGTCCTTCTTCCGATCGAACCATTGCACTGACCAATTCAGCGCCCCCAAAATCAGCAAGCGCGAGAATTTGACCGGCGCGCGCAAATGCCCGCTCGCATGAAGGGCCTCCAGCACCGGCGTCCAGGCGGCTTCGTACTCCGTCTGCAGCTTGGCCAGTGAAGTCAGCTGCCAGGCACTCAGCGAGCGGTGCTCATACAACATCACGGGTACAAAATCGTTGCCGGGCCCCAGCAGCGTGTCAAAGTGCGAGCGAATCAGGCGGCGCATCTGCATCAGCGGCGCACCTGGCTTGCCCGTTGCTGCGTCATCACCCTGCAAAGCCTTGGTTTGCCGCGCAATGGCGGTGTGCATGCCCTCTTCCATCACCGCATAAAGCAAGGCATCCTTGCTTTTGAAATGGTAGAACGGCGAGCCACTGTGCATACCGACGGCCGCCGCAATGTCGCGCGTGCTGGTGGCGTCAAAGCCTTGCTGGCGAAACAACCGGGCAGCGGCTGTCAAGAGTTCATGGCGGCGATTGCCGTCATCGCGCTCCCCCTGCGTCTTGCGCGGCCGCCCGCGCGGGCGCTTGGCTGCAGGCTCAGGCGGCGACTTGGAATTTGAATTGCGGGGCGTGGCTAAAGCGGTCATTGCGGCGAAGCATAACCACAATATTTATTTTTAGCAAGCGCTTGCTTTGTGAAATTATGTGCACTCCACTACATTGGCGTTTCTGTTTCGGGCTTACCAAGAGCTGAAGAGCCACCCGACGGTTGCAGCCGCGCATACCAGTCCACCCGGCGTGTGAGCATCATGACCGATGCCAGCACCAGGAACAATGCGACGGCGCCTACAACAAGCGCCTTTTGTTCCAGGCGCAGCAGGACATAGAGCAAGCCATACAAGGTGGCAATGCCCGCGCCAAAAGGCATTCCGCGCTTCCAGCTGTGCAATATGTGGCTCGCGTAGTAGGTGAGCAGCGACACACAGGCACTGGCAGCAATGGCATATGCCATCGAAAAGGAATATTGCTCCGACAGACTCACCAGCAACAAGAAGAAGCAGGCGATAGCCGCCCCCACCAGAAAGTACTGCACCGGGTGCACCCGCAGGGACCGCATCAACTCAAACAGTCCGACCGCCACAAAGGTCAGCACGATGAAGAGCAAACCATATTTGGTGGCGCGGTTGGACAGCGCGTAGGTATTGGCAGGATCCATGAATGTCACGCCAAGTGTTTCAATACAGCCGGTTTGAGACGCCCCTACGGGCTCTTCGCCCGCGTTCACCCCGCCCAAAACGCAGAGGCGGTGCAATGCGCGCAACTCTTGTTGCGCCGTACTGGCCAGAGCAGATACACGCCAAGTCGCATCAAAGCCGCTGTCGGAAATGTGGCGCTCAAGCGGCAGAAACTGACCGCCAAAGCTGGGATGCGGCCAGTTGGAGCGCAACTGAATGGTATTCGCGGTGCCCACAGGCACCAGCGCCAATTGCTCGGTACCCACCAACTCCAGTTGCAACTCCGCCGTGAGCGGGGCGGCCAGGTCCACTCCGGATGGCAACGCGGTATGAATGCCGCGTGGATGGCTGCCCAAAAACGTACCCGCCCGCACCGCTTGCGCCACACCGTTGAGCTTGAGGTCTATTTGCCGTATGCCGCGTGCGTCGGACACCGCCAGCATCAGCAGGACCGGGCCGCACTGCAAGCGTGAGCCTGGGTGTTCACGCTCTGCTTTGAGGCTGCTCAAATCATTCCACTGGGCGGTCAAAGTGGATTTGAAGTTGAACACCTGCGTCGTGTGCAGCCCCCGCGCACGTGGCTCCAACTGACTGCTACCCAACACAGTCAGCGTTGCAGGCGGCGCCATGAGTGTGAAGGCGCGTGTACGCACGCCCTCTGCCTTGCCCCCTTTGCGCTCTTCGTCTGTTTTGCCAACAGGTGTTTCAACAACGGCCCACTCTTCCGTGCACGCCATGTGTACCAAAGGCCCTACCAGCGTCTGACTGCCGGCCAGGCTCTGCGCCACGCTGTTGATAGCCACTTGTCGCTGTGACTGGCGTTGCATGACCAGATCAGTGATTTGACCCAAGCCCAGCAGCAGCAACACCACGACCACTGCGATGCCGATTAATTTTCCCCGTGCCTCATTTTTCATCGTCAACTCCTTGGATAAATGCTGTTCATCCGACAAGTGTCCAATCGCGCGGTGAAGTCAGTGTGGGCTGCATGAAGTCAGCGTGAAGTGTCTCTTTTGCAGATAATCGCGGCACTTCATCTACCGCCCCACGCATGACATCCACCGCTTCCAAGTCGTTTCTTTCCAAAACCATGCAGGTGTGCCGCGGCCCCTGGCCCAGGCGTGCACTCAAGGCCCTGGCAGCGCTGCTGGCGTTGAGTGCCGTGGTGCTGATGCTAGCCACCGCAGTGATCTACCCGCAGCTGCCCGACCTGGACTCACTCACCCACTACCAGCCCAAGCAGCCCCTGCGCGTATTCACCGCCGATGGTGTGCAGATTGGCAGCTTTGGCACCGAGCGGCGCGTGTACCAGCGCATCGACCAGATTCCCCAGCTCATGAAAGACAGCCTGCTGGCGGTGGAAGATTCGCGCTTCTACGAGCACGCAGGCATAGACCCCATCGGCGTGGCTCGCGCCGTGGTCTCGGTACTCTCGGGCGGACTGGTGCGCCGCGTAAGTGGCGGCTCCACCATCACGCAGCAAGTGGCCCGCACTTTTTTGCTGACGAACGAACGCACGGTATCGCGCAAGTTCAAGGAAGCGTTGTTGTCGCTGCGGATCGAGTCCGCGCTGAGCAAGGACCAGGTGCTGGAGTTGTACATGAACCAGATCTACCTGGGCTCGCGCGCCTACGGCTTTGAGGCGGCGGCGCAAACCTACTTCGGAAAGACACTTGCCACACTCAGCCCGGCCGAATGCGCCATGCTGGCGGGCTTGCCGCAAAACCCGCGCAACGTCAACCCGATCCGCAACCCTGAGCGCGCCCATGCACGCCAACGTGTTGCTCTGGCGCGCATGCACACACAAGGTGTGATCAACGACACGCAATACGCCGCTGCCAAAGCCGAAAAACTGGTACTACGAAAATCTGCCAGCGCGGAGATACACGCCGAATACGTGGCCGAAGCCGCACGTCAGCAAGTATTTTCACAGTTTGGCGAAAAGGCCTATACCCAGGGCTTTGACGTCACCACCACCCTTGTGGCCGCCGAGCAGCAGGCCGCCTACCAGGCTCTGCGCCGTACCCTCATCGAGCACGCGCAGCGTCAGCCTTGGCACGGCCCGCAAGACCATGAAAACCTGCCCGCCGATCTGCAAGACGACGACCCCGCCGTGGCCCAAGCCCTTTCCGACCTGGAAGACGACGAAGACCTGCGCGTGGCCATCGTCACCAGCGCGAGCCAAAGCGCCGTGACCGTGGTGCTGGCCTCGGGTGAAATCATCAAGCTGGACAAGACCGGGCTGCGTCTGGCGCAAGCAGCCTTGGCGCCCAAGGCCCCCAAGGCATTGGCCCTGAGGCGCGGCTCCATTGTGCGCGTCATGCAACAGGGCAAAGCCTGGCACATCGCCCAATGGCCGCAAGCCCAGGGTGCCATGGTGGCACTGGACCCCGCCACGGGTGCAGTGCGCGCACTGGTGGGCGGCTTTGACTTTGCCCACAACCAGTTCAACCACGTCACGCAGGGCTGGCGCCAACCCGGCTCCAGCTACAAGCCATTTATCTATGCCGGCGCGCTGGACCACGGCGTGATGCCCGAGACCCTGGTCAACGACATGCCCCTCGCCAACGTGGGCGACTGGAACCCCGGCAACTCCGACGGCAGCACCGACGGCCCCATCACCGTGCGCGAGGCGTTGACCCACTCCAAGAACCTGGTCACCATCCGCCTGGTGCAGCTACTGGGTGCACCCGCCATGCGCGAATGGACCGCACGCTTCGGCTTCGATGCACAGCGCCAACCCGACAACCTCACGCTCGCCCTGGGCACCGGCGCCACCACCCCGCTGCAACTGGCCAGCGCTTACGGCGTGCTGGCCAACGGCGGCTACTTGCTCCCCAGTACGATGATCAAGCGCATTGCGAACAGCAAGGGGGAAGTGATTTTTGAAGCACCAGCACAGGTGCTGAATGAGAGCCTGCGCGTCACCAGCGAGCGCAACACTTTTATCACCAACAGCCTGCTGCAAGAGGTCACCCGCGCTGGCACTGCGGCGCGCGCCCAGACCACACTGAAGCGCCCCGACCTGTATGGCAAAACCGGTACCACCAACGAGGTGGTGGATGCCTGGTTCGCAGGCTTCCAACCCGGCTTGGTGGCCGTGGTGTGGCTGGGCCATGACGACCCGCGCAGCCTTGGCAGCCACGCCTCGGGCGCATCGCTGGCCCTGCCCGCGTGGATCGAGTTCATGGCCACGGCGCTGAAGGATGTGCCGGTGAGAGAGTTGAGCCCACCCGAAGGCGTGCTCAAGATCGACGGCAACTGGCGTTACGCCGAATGGGCGCTGGGCGGCGGCATCGCCAGCCTGGGGCTGGACAACCAGGTGATCGGGCCGGGGTTGATTCCGAAAGTGCCGGTGGTTGAGGTGCCGGCGACGCAGTAATTGCCCGTTCGCCTGAGTCCTGCGGTTAGAACGACGGCTCCGAGCCTGACCGGCCCCTCAGAACCCCAACTCTACACAGAACCCATCCCCCGTATTGCGCACCTCCATGCGCCCCCCATGCAGCGCCATGATCTGGCGCACGATGGCCAGGCCCAGGCCTGAGCCTTTGCTCGTGCCATCGGGGCGCACGGTAGAGAAAAAACGCTCGCCCAGCTTAGCCAGCGCGTAGTCGGGCACACCGGGGCCCTGGTCTTGCACGCTGATGACGCCGTTGCGGGCGCGCAGGGTCACCACACTGCCTGCTGGGGCGAAGGCTTGCGCGTTGTCCACCAGGTTGGCCAGTGCCAGGGTGAGCAAGTCGGGGGCGGCTTGCACCACCGAATCGTCCGCATCCACTATCAATTTAATAGCTTCTTGGGTACGTTCCACGGTGGCTAGAGCCGCAAAACGCTCTAAAAATGCAGCCACAGGCACGGCCTGCGTGACCAGGGGGCCTTGTTGGTGTTCCAGCTTGCTGAGCTCCAGCATATGCTCCACCAGGTGCTGCAGGCGCCCGGTTTGGTCGAGCACGGTTTGGGCGAAGGCTTCGCGGTCCGGCGCGGGCAATTCGTCGTGCAGCAGCTCGCCCGCGCCGCGCAGGGCGGCCAGAGGGCTTTTGAGTTCATGGGTGAGGGCGCGCACATAGGCTTCCACATACTCACGCCCCTCCACGCGCTGGCGCATGGCCTCCATGGCGCGGGCTAGTTCACCCAACTCGCCCGGAACCTGGGGCACGGGCACGGTCTTGCCGGACTCCACGGCGTTGGCGTAGCGGCGCAGCTTGCGCACGCTCCACACCACCCACAGGGTAACCGCCACCCCCACTGCGGCAGACAGGACCAACAGCCACAGGCCACTGAGCAGAATTTTGCGCTCCGCCCGGTCGATGAACGCCTGCACGGTGGCCACGGGCTTGGCCACGGTCAACACGCCGATCACGCGCCCGCCGTGGTTCACCGGGGCAGCCACGTACATGACGGAGCTGCGGTCGTCGTGCTGCACCTCGCGGGTGGCGCGGGCACCGTAGGCACCGCGCAGGGTCAGGGCCACGTCGCGCCACTGCGAGTAGTCTTGCCCCTCGGCCACATGGGTGGAATCAAACAGCACCTTGCCAGTGGCGTCCGTCACATACACCCGGTAGTCCAGCGATTGCTTGCCCAGCCCCCAGATCTTGGCGTCTATGCGGCGGTGGGCGTAGTCGTTCACCTGCTGCGTAAAGCGGCCGGTTGCGATGGTGCCTGCGGCCAAGTCGTCGGCCGCGATTTCGGCCAGGATGTTGGCGGTGTCCACCATCATGTCTTCCATCACCTCACGCACGCTGGGCTTGACCTCGGTGACGAAGACACGCAGCACAAAAAAACCGGCCAGCCCGGTGATGAGGAAGAAGCCGAACAGCAGGCGTATGCCCAGGCGCATATCAGCCCCGGCCCTGTGCGGTGGGCAGCGCCATGGCGTAGCCCATGCCCCGGTGGGTGGAGATGAACTCGCGCTGGGGCTGCACCTGCTCCAGCTTGGCGCGCAGGGTTTTGATATGGGTGTCCACCGTGCGCTCGGTGCTGTCGGCGTCAAAGCCCCACACCGCGTCGAGCAAGGCCTCGCGGCTGTAGATGCGCCCGGGCTGGCGCATCAGCTGCACCAGTAGGCCAAATTCGCGCCGCGTGAGCGGCAGCAACTGACCCAGCAGCACCGCGCGCTGGCTGGGCTCGTCCAGCACCAGACCCGGCACCGCATGGGCTGGCGCTGGCGTGCCATGGACCGCACCGTTGCCCCGGCGCAGCAGGCCACGCACGCGTGCCACCAGTTCGCGTGGGCTGAAGGGTTTGGTGACGTAGTCGTCCGCGCCCAGCTCCAGGCCCAGCACACGGTCGATCTCCTCGCCCTGGGCGCTGAGCATCAGAATAGGCAAGGTATTGCGGGTGACATGGGCGCGCACGGCACGGCACACGTCCAGGCCACTGCCATCGGGCAAGCCCACGTCCAGCACCAGGGCATCAAAAGCGGTGATTTCCAGCTGGCGCATGGCATCGCGCACCAGCAGGCTGTGCGTGACACGCAAACCGGCGCGCTCCATGGCATACACCACCGTTTTAGCGATGGCAGGGTCGTCTTCGAGGAGCAGGAGGTGGGGTGTGACAGACGGCATCATTTATTCGGTGTCGATTGTGCGCTGGCGATTGCAGACCCGTAGCAATAAAGGCACGCTGTGCCCCCCCCTCTGCCGTCAGACCTTGGAAAAGTCAGGCTTGCGCTTTTCCATGAACGCGGTGAACGCCTCGCGGGCGGCTGGCTCACGCAGCAGGCGACCAAAGCTGGCGCCTTCTTCGGCCATGCGTTCGGCCACGATGTTGACCTGCCCTTTTTTCATCAGGCGCTTGGTTTCAATCAAGGAGCTCAAAGGCTTCGCGGCCAGTTTTTGGGCCTGGCGCTGCGCCAAGGCGGCCGCTTCGGTGGGCGGCACGATACGGCTGATGAGCCCCATCTCCAATGCGGCCTCGGCCATGAACGGTTCACCCAGCAGCAGCGCTTCGGCTGCACGGGAATAGCCCATGAGCTGTGGCGCCAAATAGCTCGATGCGGCTTCCGGGCACAGACCCAGGTTCACGAAAGGCATGGAGAACGCAGCATTGTCACCGGCGTACACCAGATCGCAATGGAACAGCATGGTGGTACCGATGCCCACTGCCGGGCCGCAAACCGCCGCCAACACGGGCTTGGGAAAGGTGCTGATGCCGCGCAGGAAGCGAAACACCGGCGACTCTTGCGTGGAGGCGGGGCCATTGAGGAAATCTCCAATGTCGTTGCCCGCGCTGAAAATTGTCTCGTGGCCCTGAAACACCACCACGCGCACGGCAGCATCGTTCTGCGCCTGCTCCAGCGCGTCGGCCATGGCCGCGTACATGGCACTGGTGATGGAGTTCTTTTTGTCTACCCGATTGAGGGTGATGGTCATGACACCGTTGGCGATGTCTTTCAAAATGTCAGTCATGGTGCTTCCTCAAGTTAAGCGGTCAGTGCTTCACGCACGAAATCAAGTCGATCCTGGCCCCAGAACATCTGCTCGCCCACAAACATGGTGGGGGCGCCAAAGACGCCGCGCTGCACAGCGGCTTCGGTCACGGTCTTCAATTCATCCTTGACCGCCTGCTCGCTGCTCAAAGCCAGCAGAGCTTGCGGATCAAAGCCTGCCTGGGTGAGTACAGCGCCGACCACGGCGGGGTCGTTCATGTTCTGCGCATCCACCCAGATGGCGCGAAACATGGCGGCGCAGTAGCCTTCAAATCGCGGATCCTTGCGCATGTGCAGGCCCATGGCAGCGCGCATCAGGGTCAGAGTGTTGATGGGGAAATTGGGGTTGAATTTCAGCGGCACACCATAGCGGCCGGCAAAGCGGGCCAGGTCCACAAACAGGTAGCTGCCCTTGAGCGGCACGGTCATGGGCGCACGGTTGCCGGTGGCCTGGAACACACCGCCCAGCAGCATGGGCTTCCAGACGAGCTGCGCGCCGACATCGGCACACATTTTGGGCAACTGCGTCCAGGCCAGGTAGGCAGCGGGGCTGCCAAAATCAAAATAGAAATCCACGGTCTTGCTCATCAGAACTTCTCCTGTTGGGGTTTCAAATATAACTATTCTTTGTAGTAGACAAGCTGGTGGGTGGTGGCAAGCAGCACACCGGCTTCGTTCCACAATTGCGCAGTGTGATCGAAGAAACCATTGCGAAACGCCTGCCCGCGCGCCTGCCCCAGCAGATAGCCATCGCCTGACGCTGCGAGCTGCTCCTTGCCACCATGAAAATACACGGTGAGCGACACGGTGCCTACCGGCACCATCGTGGAGCGGCGCAGCCAGATGCGCGGGAAAAAGATATCGGCCATGGCCATCAGGGATTCAAAGTCGAGCGGGCGGGCCGGATCGTCACGCACCCAAAGTTGCGTCAGGCTGGCGCGCAAGGGATCTTCGCTGGCCGCGCTGCCATCCCACTTGGCGGGAATCGAACCGTGCACCGGCCGCATGTCATAGCGCTGCAACCACTTCACAGCACCCGTGCGCAGTGACGGCCGGGGCACCGCATCGGGGTGCGGCACGTCGGGCATGGGCATGTCCGTGGCACTCCAGGTTTCGCGGCGCACAGCGGTCATGGCGGTGCCGGTCAGCACCACAGTCTCCACACCATGGGCATCGGCCTGGCGCATCTCCAGCACCCAATGCTGGGTGGACCGATTGGTGCGCACGGGTCGGGCCACCGCCTTGAAAGGTCCATCTGCCAGCGCACTGGCATAGTTCACCGTGACCGCAGCAGGATCTCCCAGCCGGGAAGGGTGCGACATGACAGCATGCAGGGCAATGGCCGCCGTCATGCCGCCAAACGGTCCCACCATATTCCACCAGTCCGGGTGCGTGTGCCCCACAAACTGATCCGGCTGGGCATCAAAATCCGGCGTCAAATGAAGCGCCGCGTCAAAAGAATGTGTACTCATTAATTTGGAGTGTCGCAGCACATGGGCCAAGTGGCAGTCATTTGCGTGACGACGAAAAAAAGGCCACTCGAAAGTGGCCCCTTGTGCTTACACACGTTCAAAGATTCCGGCTGCCCCCTGCCCCATGCCGACGCACATGGAGACCATGCTGTACTTCAGGTTGTTGCGGTGCAAGGCGTGGATGGCCGTGGCCGAACGAATGGCACCGGTGGCACCCAGTGGATGACCCAGAGCAATCGCACCACCCATGGGGTTCACCTTGGCGGGGTCCAGACCCAGGCTATTCACCACCGCGAGGGACTGCGCGGCAAAGGCTTCGTTGAGCTCGATCCAGTCAATGTCGTCCTGCTTCAAGCCAGCGTAGCGCAGGGCCGCAGGAATGGCCTCGATCGGACCAATGCCCATGATGTGCGGCGGCACGCCCTTGGAGGCAAAGCTCACAAAGCGCGCCAGCGGTTTCAGACCAAATTGTTTAACCGCTTTTTCGCTCGCCAAAATCAGCGCGCCCGCGCCATCCGAAGTTTGCGAACTGTTGCCGGCAGTGACGGAGCCGCGCGCAGCGAATACCGCCTTGAGCTTGGCCAGGCCTTCCACAGTGGTGTCCAGGCGGGCACCTTCGTCCAGGCTGACCAGGCGACGCTTCTCGATCACTTCCCCGGTTTGCAGATTGGGCGTACGGTCAACCACTTCCACTGGCGTGATCTCATCGGCAAAATGGCCGGCTTCCATGGCGGCGAGAGCGCGGCGGTGGGATTCCACCGCGAAGGCATCTTGTGCATCGCGGCTGACCTTCCACTGGTTGGCCACTTTCTCAGCGGTCAGACCCATGCCATAGGCAATGCCGATGTTCTCGTCGCGCTCAAACATGGTGGGCGACAAGGATGGGGAGTTACCCATCATGGGCACCATGCTCATGCTCTCGACGCCGGCTGCGATCATCACGTCGGCTTCGCCGACGCGAATGCGGTCGGCCGCCATTTGCACCGCACTCAAACCCGAGGCGCAAAAGCGGTTGACCGTGATGCCACCCACACTGGTAGGCAGGCCCGCCAGCACCGCGCCGATGCGCGCGATATTCAGGCCTTGCTGGCCCTCGGGAATGGCGCAGCCGCAGATCAGGTCCTCGATGGACTTGGGGTCCAGGCTGGGCACCTGCGCCAGCGCAGCGTGCAGGGCCTTGACGAGCAGATCGTCCGGACGCATGTTGCGGAAAAATCCACGGTGCGACCGCCCGATGGGGGTGCGCGTGGCGGCAACGATATAGGCTTCTTGAATTTGTTTCATGGAGGTCTTTCTCGACTTCAGCTTCAGTTGCGAACCGGCTTGCCGGTGGACATCATGCCCATGATGCGCTCTTGTGTTTTGGGGTGCGTGAGCAAGGCACAGAAGGCCTGGCGCTCCAGGGTCATCAGGTACTCTTCACTCACCAGACTGCCTGCATCCACATCGCCACCGCACACCACGTTGGCAATCAGGCTGGCAATATGGAAATCGTGCGCACTGATAAAGCCGCCGTCCCGCATGTTCACCAAGGAGCCCTTGATGGTGGCCACACCGCTGCGTCCGGCCACTGCAAACTGGCGCTTGTGCGGCGCACGGTAGCCCGAGTTGTACATGGCTTTTGCTTCGTTGATCGCCACATACAGCAGCTCATCCTTATGCGGCACCACCACATCGCTGTCCAGCAGGTAACCCAGCTTGCGCGACTCCAGCGCGCTGGTACCGACCTTGGCCATGGCCGCGGCGGTGAAGCCTTCGGTCAGGAAGGGGACGATATCTTTGCCGGTGGAGGCGGCCGCATTCTCTGCAGCACGGCGGGCGATGTAGGTCAAGCCACCAGCGCCGGGCACCAGGCCCACGCCGACTTCAACCAGGCCAATGTAGCTTTCCATGGCGGCCACGCGTTTGGCCGAGTACACCGCCATTTCGCAGCCACCGCCCAAGGCCAGACCGCGGATCGCGGAGATGGTCGGCACGTTGGCATAGCGCAGCTTGAGCATGACTTTCTGCAACTCGCGCGCCGCGCCATCAATGGCCTTGACGCCGCCCATCATGAAGCCCGGCAGCATGGACTGCAGGTCGGCACCGGCCGAGAACATGTCATCGGGCGACCAGATCACCAGGCCCTTGTAGTCCTTCTCGGCCAGGGTGATGGCGTTGTTCAGCCCCTCAATCACGCCGCCACCGATGGCATGCATCTTGGTCTTGATGCTGGCGATCAGTACTTCATCATCCAGCGTCCACAGGCGCATGGATTCGTCTTCCTGCAGGGTCTTGCCCGCCGTAGTGGCCGAAGGCGCATTCGCACCCCGCACACTTTCCGGGAAATACTGACGCGCATACACGGGCAGACTGCGCGGTGCCACGAAGGTGCCCGAGGTGGGGTTCCACGAACCCTGGGGCGTGTGCACGCCACCGGCATCGGCCACCGGGCCCTTGAACACCCAGTCAGGCAAGGGCGCCTTGCACAAGGCCTTGCCCGCATCAATGTCTTCCTTGACCATATTGGCCACTTCCAGCCAGCCAGCCTCTTGCCACAGCTCGAACGGGCCCTGCTTCATGCCAAAGCCCCAGCGCATGCAGAAGTCCATATCGCGGGCGTTGTCGGCAATGGACGCCAAGTGAACCGCCGCATAGTGGAAACCATTGCGCAAAATCGCCCACAAAAATTGTCCTTGTGCGCCTTCGCTGTTGCGCAGCAGTTTCAGGCGCTCAGCCGCAGGCTTCTTCAGCATGCGGCCATACACTTCGTCGGCCTTTTGCCCGGCAGGCACATACGCTTTGGACGCCAAATCAAAGCGGGACACATCGCGCCCCACCTTCTTGAAAAACCCGGCGCGGGTCTTCTGGCCAAAGTGGCCCATTTCCAGCAGGGTCTTGAGAACGGCCGGTGTGGCAAAGCTCTCATAAAACGGATCGGTCTCGATGCTCAAGGTGTCTTGCAGCGTCTTGATGACATGGGCCATGGTGTCCAGCCCCACCACATCGGCGGTACGGAAGGTGCCGGAACTGGCCCGACCGAGCTTCTTGCCGGTCAGGTCATCGACCACGTCATAGCTCAGGCCGAAGTTCTCCACTTCCTTCATGGTGGCCAGCATGCCGGCGATGCCGACCCGGTTGGCGATGAAGTTGGGAGAGTCTTTGGCGCGCACCACGCCTTTGCCCAGCGTGCTGGTGACAAAGGCTTCCAGCGCATCCAGATTGGCGGATTCGGTGGTGGGCGTGTTGATCAACTCAACCAACGCCATGTAGCGCGGCGGGTTGAAGAAATGGATGCCGCAGAAACGCGGCTTGATCTCTTCAGGCAAAGCCTCGCTGAGCTTGGTGATGGACAGTCCCGAGGTGTTGGA
Organism: Rhodoferax sp.; assembly: GCF_018780565.1. Taxonomy (GTDB): domain Bacteria; phylum Pseudomonadota; class Gammaproteobacteria; order Burkholderiales; family Burkholderiaceae_C; genus Rhodoferax. The sequence goes on along the minus strand of NZ_JADMJN010000002.1, from coordinate 254,126 downwards.
CGCCACGATGGCGCGCGGCGCGAGAAATGGCGCGATCTTCTTGTACAGATCAAGCTTCCAGTCCATGCGCTCGGCGATGGCTTCAATCACCAGGTCGCAGCCCTTGAGCAAGTCCATGTGCTCCTCGTAGTTGGCCTGCTGGATCAGCACGGCGTCTTCAGCCACGCCCAGCGGCGAAGGCTTGAGCTTTTTCAACCCCTCCACGGCGCGGGTCACGATACCGTTCTTGGGACCTTCCTTGGCGGGCAGGTCAAACAAAATGACCGGCACCTTGACGTTGACCAGATGGGCGGCAATCTGCGCACCCATCACGCCGGCACCCAGCACGGCGACTTTTTTGACTTGGAAACGGGACATGGTTGTTCCTGATAATTAAATTACTGCGCGCGAACCCAGACTTGGGTTCGGTATAGAAATGCGATGTAGCCCCGTACCTGCAGTTTTTTGCCGTCTTCGATGGGCGTCAGCTTCAAGGTGTATTCCTTGCCGTTCTCAGGGTCAAGGATCTTGCCCCCCTCCCAGACGTCTTTGCCCTCGGCTTTGCGGGCGCCCCGGATGATCTCCATCCCCAACACCAGCTTGTCCTTGCGATCGTCCGTGCACTTCTCGCACACATCGTCCTGCTTGGCATCTTTGCGCAGGAGCTTGGCAACGGTGCCGGAGAGCACGCCTGCGTTGTCGACAATGCGCACCTCCGAGGACACCTCTCCCGTCTTGTCGTCAATCGTTCGCCACACACCGGCGGGCGTCATCTGGGCCAGTGCCGGCAAAGAAATTGCTGCAAAAACAATAGCGAACAACGATTTGTACACGGGGGGCTCCTTGATCAAAATACTAAAAAAACCGTTACAGAGCGGGGCAGACACTCAGGCAAACACAGCGTCCGTATCCATCAACACCTTCGCTCCGGCACGGGCCGTGCGCATCAGGGTCGCAGTTTCCGGGAACAACTTGGCGAAGTAGAAGCGCGCTGTCTGCAGCTTGGCCAGGTAGAACTGGTCGGTATTGCCGGCCGCAATTTCGCGCAAGGCGACTTGCGCCATGCGGGCCCAGAAGTAACCAAACACCAGGTGACCCGCCACACGCAGATAATCCACGGCCGCTGCGCCGACTTCATCCGGATTCTGGAAGCCCTTGAAACCGATCTCGGTGGTGAACTTGGTCATCTGCTCACCCAGGATGGCGATCGGGGTGATGAACTCGGCCATCTTCTCGTTGACGCCTTCTTCTTCCACCAGCTTGCCCACCAGCTTGCCGAATTTGCGCAAGGTGGCGCCGTTGTTACCCAGAATCTTGCGGCCCAGCAAATCCAGCGACTGGATGGTGTTGGTGCCTTCGTAAATCATGTTGATGCGGGCATCGCGCACAAACTGCTCCATGCCCCACTCCTTGATGTAGCCGTGACCGCCAAACACCTGCTGGCAAGCGGAGGTAGCCGTCCACGCGTTGTCGGTCAGGAAGGCCTTCACGATGGGCGTGAGCATGGCCAGCATTTCGCCGGCGTCCTTGCGCACTTTTTCATCCGGATGGTTGTGCTCTTTTTCGAGCAACATGGAGCAGTAGCTGGTCAGTGCGCGGCCACCTTCGGCGTAGGCCCGGGCGGTGAGCAGCATCTTGCGCACGTCGGGGTGCACGATGATGGGGTCGGCCGGCAGGTCCTTGGCCTTGGGGCCGGACAGGGAACGCATCTGGATGCGGTCCTTGGCATACACCACTGCATTCTGGTAGGCCACCTCGGTCAGGCCCAGGGACTGGTTGCCCACCCCCAGACGCGCGGCATTCATCATCACGAACATGCCCTGCATGCCTTTGTTGGGCTGGCCCACCATGGTGCCCACAGCACCTTCGAGCACCATCTGGCAAGTGGCACTGGCCTTGATGCCCATTTTGTGCTCCAGACCGCCACAGTAAATGCCGTTGCGTGCGCCCAGCGAGCCATCCTTGTTGACCAGGAATTTGGGAACAACGAACAGGCTGATGCCCTTGATGCCGGGAGGCGCATCAGGCAGGCGTGCCAGCACCAAATGGATGATGTTGGCGGCCATGTCATGCTCGCCAGCGCTGATGAAGATCTTGTTGCCCGTGATCTTGTAGGTGCCATCCGCTTGAGGCTCGGCCTTGGTGCGCATCAGGCCCAGGTCGGTGCCGCAATGGGGTTCCGTCAGGCACATGGAGCCGGTCCACTCACCGCTGGTCATCTTGTGCAGGTAGGTCTGCTTCTGTTCTTCGGTGCCATGGGTATGCAGGGATGCATAGGCACCGTGGGTCAGGCCAGGGTACATGGTCCAGGACTGGTTGGCGCTGTTGAGCATCTCGTAGAACATCTGGTTCACCACCAGCGGCAGGCCTTGACCACCGAAGGCGGGGTCACAACCCAGTGCGGCCCAGCCGCCTTCAACGTACTTTTCGTAGGCTTCCTTGAAACCCTTAGGCGTGGTCACGGCGTGGGTGGTCTGGTCGATCGTGCAGCCTTCGCTGTCACCGCTGATGTTCAGTGGGAAGGTCACTTCGGCGGCAAACTTGCCACCTTCTTCCAGCACGGCATTGATGGTGTCAACGTCGATGTCGGCATGCTGCGGAATCTGCTTGAAGTCGTCCACGACATTGAGCAGTTCGTGCATCACAAACTGCATATCGCGCAGGGGTGGATTGTAGGTAGGCATGCTGGTTACTCCTTGGAGGATGAGATGGATTTGACGGAAAGGGGGGATGGGGTACGGACGAACTTGCCGTACCGCGCAAGAATGTTTTCGAAGCCTTTGTTGGCATGGCTGATCGAGTTGGGATTCTTCAGGAATCGAGCTTCATAGTGCAGGGCCAGAATGAGGCCATGGATTTCGAAGGCCATTTGATCTTCGTCGGAGTCGTCGCTGAGGTGGCCGCACTCCTTGGCTTGCACAACGGCACGGAACACGGCGGCCAGCCAGCTTTTGACGGAGCTGACCAAGGCATCGCGTACGGGTCCGGGTCGATCGTCGTATTCGACCGCGCCGCTGATGAAGATGCACCCGGACTGAAGTTCGACCGCAACGCGTTTCATCCAGTTGTCAAACAAGGCCTTGACGCGGGGCAGGCCTCGCTCTTCTTCCATCGCCGGGAAAAAGACCTCGTCGGCGAATCGGGCGTAATACTCGCGGACCACCGAGATCTGCAACTCTTCGCGCGATCCAAAATGCGCAAATACGCCGGACTTGCTCATCTGGGTGACCTCGGCCAGAGCCCCAATGCTCAGGCCTTCAAGCCCAATTTGCGATGCCAAGCCCAAGGCGGCATCAACAATCGCCTGCTTGGTCTGTTGGCCTTTCTGGGAGGCACGAGCGCCTCGCGGCCCCTGGCGAGCGCCCGGGCCGGAGGATTTAACTGGCAATTCTGAGATAGACATGGTGTACAGAAAAGAACGATCGTTCTATTCTGCAACACTTCCAGCGATCTACATGTGACAAAAAAGCAGTTCTAGAGAGTTTTTTCTAAGGAAGCCGAGGGTTTACCCTGAATTCAAAGCTTAAATGGAACGACGATCTGGCTTTGCTCATCCAAACCGTCCACCCCCAGAGTCACGACATCCCCCTTTTTGAGGAACACGGCCGGCTTCATGCCCATGCCCACGCCGGGCGGAGTTCCCGTGGTGATGACGTCACCAGGCATCAGGGTCATGAACTGGCTCACGTAGCTGACCAGCTTGGCAACGCCAAAAATCATGGTTTTGGTGCTGCCGTTTTGAACCTTTTTGCCATTCACGCTCAGCCACAGCCCTAGTTTCTGGGGGTTGGGCACTTCATCACGGGTGACAAGCCAGGGCCCAATGGGGCCAAAAGTGTCACAACCCTTGCCCTTGTCCCAAGTGCCGCCACGCTCAATCTGGTACTCGCGCTCGCTGACATCATTGACCAGGCAATAACCGGCCACAAATTCCAGCGCCTGCTTTTGCGAGACATGGCGTGCGCGCGTGCCGATGACCACACCCAACTCCACCTCCCAGTCGGTCTTGGTGGACCCCTTGGGCAACATGACCGGGTCATTGGGCCCCTGGATGCAGGAAGTGGCCTTCATGAAAATAATGGGCTCTTTGGGAATTGGCGCGCCAATTTCCGCGGCGTGGTCTGAATAGTTCAGACCGATGGCGACAAACTTGCCAATGCCCGCCACCGGACAGCCCATGCGCGGCTTGCCGCGAACCAGCGGCAATTTGGACGCATCCAGTTTGCGCAGGCGCTTAAGCGCAGCGTCACTCAATTGGTCTGGACCCAGGTCGGCGATGACGGCGCTTAAATCACGCAGCTTGCCATCAGCATCGACCAGACCAGGCTTTTCTTTGCCCGGATTTCCATAGCGTACAAGTTTCATGATTTAAAGCATTTGTGCCAGACTGGCGTCAAGGAATTCGGAGGGCAGGCGTCTGAAACCAGAGCGCGCAAAACGCTGCAGGCGACCAACCACAAAGGCGGTCAGGACAGAGGCCCGCACCTGGACATCTACGCTGGGAGTGGCCGAACCACTGAGTTCAGCGCTGCCACGAAGGCTCTGCTTCAGGGTGGCTTCAATCTTGTCAAAGAACTGGTTCATGCGCTGCTGCAGGCGTTCGTTCTCAAACACCAGCGCATCCCCCACCATGACGCGGGTCATGCCGGGATTTTTTTCGGCGAACTGCATCAGCATGGCGACCACTTTTCCGGCCTGGCGTGTACCGGATGCACTGTCTGTGGCAGCGTCCGCACTTTCGCGTTCGCCAATCTGATTCACCAGCGAGAACACAGTCTGTTCTATGAACTCGATCAAGCCCTCAAACATCTGCGCCTTGCTGGCGAAATGTCGGTACAAGGCCGCTTCGCTCACATCCAGGCGCGCTGCCAGGGCCGCTGTCGTGATGCGCTCGGCACCCGGTTGTTCCAGCATGGTTGCCAGCGCCTGAAGGATCTGCACCCGGCGCTCGCCAGGCTTGGGGCGCTTGCGAACCGGGGCGGCAATCTCACTGCCTGAAGAGCTTGAGGAGGGGGTGGGTTCGGCGTCAGACATGGTGCACAGGGCGAATGGATGAATTCATTCTCTCACAGCGCAACCAAGGGTTTTCGAGGGGTCAGGTCGTGAACAACAAGGTAAAACGCGCGCCTTTCCCACCCCGGCCGGTGTCCACAAAGAGTTGACTCCGGTGCACCCGCGCAATCTCTGCGGCAATCGCCAAGCCCAGTCCATTGCCTTCGCCGCTGGCTCCCGGCACCCGGTAGAAGCGCTCGAACACGCGAGATCGCTCGGCCACCGGCACACCGGGGCCATCGTCCTCAACCTCCAGCAACACCGTGCGCTCGCCGCTGGCTGCCCATGCACAACGCAGGGTGACCATGCCACCTTCTGGCGTGTACTTCAGTGCGTTGTCCAGCAAATTACCCACCAGTTCCCGCAACAGCCATTCATGACCCGTGACATGCACGGCCTCAAGCTCCAGACCCAAATCGATGCGCTTTTCCGAGGCGGCGTTCAGATGCATTTCCAGCAAGGTTTCGCACAAGTCCTTCAAATCCACCCGATGCAAGGGCTGTGCATCCAGGCTGCGCGCATCAGCACGTGAGAGCGCCAGCAACTGATTGGCCAGTTGCGACGTGCGACGCGCAGCATCACGCAGGCGATTGATCTGACTCGCTTCCAATTGAATCGCAGACTGAGGGGCCGCAGAGGGCATGTTGACGGCCTGCGCCCATGCCTCCACTTGCGCCTGCAAACCGGCAAGCGGCGTGCGCAACTGATGCGCAGCATCGGCCACAAAACGGCGCTGGCTCTCGGCCTGCGCGTTGACCAGATCAAAGAGGCGATTGAGCGACTGCACCAAAGGGCGCACTTCTTCCGGGGAGGCGTGGACGTCGATCGCACTGAGGTCGCGGGGCGAACGATGCTCCACCGCCTCTTTCAGTTCCAGCAAAGGGCGCAAGGCGCGCCTGACGGCCCAATTGACCGCGAAGACAGCGCCCACCATGAGCAGCAGGTTGGGCAGCAATACCCTGAAGAGAACCTGCCTGAGCCACTGTTGGCGCGGGTCCGAGCCATCGGCCAGACGAACCACCAGCTCACCAGCGGCGGTGTGGACACGCTGCGACACAATACGGTAGGTCACGCCGCCCTCTTCCTCGCTGGAGAACTCCGGCTCATAGGTCGCTGGCGGCACCAGACTCAACCAGGCCTCCCCCAACAGGACCTGCCCGGACAAATCAGCGATGGCAAAGGCCGAGAGGCTCGCCCCGTCTTTGAGAAACTCCTCAATGACGGGGGCCGCCAGCATCACCGGCAAAGCATTTGGGGTTTTGCCACTGGCCACCACCGAGTCCGCCAGCAGGGGTACCAGTTTGAGCAACTGCCTATCCTGTTGCAGGGCAGCGGTGTCTGCCGACCGGTAGTCAAACCAGGTATTGATGCAAGCCAGGAAAAAAAGCGGGCCCAGCAACAAGAGCAACAAACGTCGCTGCAGGCCCGCGGACATGGCAGCGATCTGCATCGGTCAATCGACGGCCATCTCAAGCCGGTAGCCAAAGCCACGAATCGAGCGCAACGCGATCCCATGCGGCTCCAACTTGCCCCGCAGTCGCGAGATGTAGACCTCCACCGCGTTGGGGGTGATTTCCTTGTCCCATCCAGTCAGGGCCTGGAGCAATTTGTCCTTGTTGGCCGGCTTGGGCGCATGGATAAGCAAATACTCCATAACCGTCCACTCGCGCGGGCCCAACTCAACGGGCTGACCACTTGGACGGACGCAGGCAAGCCTTGTGGCGGTATCCAGCTCCAGCGGCCCAAAACTCAGCACCGATGAGGTAGCGGCCTGCGAACGACGCAAAAGTGCCCGCAAGCGCGCCAGCAACTCGGGCAACTCGAAGGGCTTGATCATGTAATCATCAGCGCCTTTGTCCAAGCCCTGCACACGGTCGTTCAGCGCATCTCGGGCCGTGAGAATCAGCACGGGCATAGCATGGCTATCTTTGCGCAGGCGCTGGGTCAAGGCCAGGCCATCCATGCCCGGCAAGCCGATGTCGATGATGGCGGCGTCGAAGGTCTCGCATCGCACAACCTCCAGGGCACGCTCAGCGCTGCCCACCCAGTCCACGGCATAGCCGGCATCGGTGAGCCCCAGCTTGATGCCGCTGGCCACCATGACATCATCCTCAACGAGAAGAAGTCTCATAAACAGGCCACCAGCCCTCGTAGTTATTGCCTGAGGCGCTATAAAGAACGTAGCTTTTCAGTGCGAACGAATCATGGTCCCAAACGCCTGATCGGTCAGGATCTCCAGCAGGAGCACATGCGGTACCCGGCCATCGATGATGTGTACCGAATTCACACCGCTTTTGGCCGCATCCAGCGCACCGCTGATCTTGGGCAACATGCCGCCGCTGATAGTGCCATCGGCAAACAACTCGTCGATCTGGCGCGCACTGAGGTTGGTGAGCAACTTGCCGGACTTGTCGAGCACACCGCTGATGTTGGTCAGCATCATCAACTTTTCTGCCTGCAACACAGTGGCCAGCTTGGCTGCGACCACGTCCGCGTTGATGTTATAGCTCTCGTTGTTCTCACCAAAGCCAATCGGACTGATCACGGGAATGAAGGCATCATCCTGCAAGGCCTTGACCACACTGGGATCGATGCTGACAATGTCGCCCACCTGACCCACGTCATGCTCTTTGGTGGGGTCGGTACTGTCCATCATCTTGAGTTTCTGGGCGCGGATCATGCCGCCATCGCGCCCCGTGAGGCCCACGGCCTTGCCGCCAGCCTGGTTGATCAACCCCACGATGTCCTGCTGGACCTCCCCAGCCAGCACCCACTCCACCACCTCCATGGTTTCGGCGTCCGTGACGCGCATGCCCTGGATGAATTCGCCTTTTTTACCCAAACGCTTCAGGGCCGTTTCAATCTGCGGACCGCCACCATGCACGACCACCGGGTTGATACCCACCAGCTTGAGCAAGACCACATCTTCGGCAAAGTCGGCCTGCAAGGCCGGATCGGTCATGGCGTTGCCGCCATACTTGATGACCATGGTCTTGCCATGGAATTTGCGAATATAGGGCAGCGCCTGGGCCAGGATTTCAGCCTTGTCGCGGGGGGAGATATTGGAGACATCGGTCATGGGGTGTTGCGCTGATCGCTCAAAAGGTCAAGGTGTAAATTGTGCCGCATGTTCTGCCTCGCCCACAGCACCATCCCCCTGTGTGTCAGATTGCCGGCAATTCACTTGGCTGATAGCCATGTACATGCTGCTGAAGAAACGCTTTAATCGCCGCGTCATCGTCAAGCCGGGCGGCGGTTTCAAGCGATTTCAACTCCTCGCTCAATTGCACCCACGGCACAAAAGGCTCATGCGCTTTCATGATGCGAGAGTGAACGGTAGGCTCCGGGTTGTCCCCAATCAAAAGCTCTTCATACAGTTTTTCGCCCGGACGCAGGCCGGTGATGGCTATTTCAATGTCGCCCGTTGGGCAGGCTTCGTCCCGGACAGTCAGACCAGACAGCTGCACCATCCCACGTGCCAGGTCCATGATTTTCACAGGCTCACCCATGTCCAGCACGAACACATCACCGCCCCTGGCCATGGCCCCTGCCTGCAACACCAACTGCGCCGCCTCCGGTATGGTCATGAAATAGCGGGTGACATCGGCATGCGTGACCGTCAGCGGCCCCCCCGCTGCCAGTTGCCGGCGAAACAGGGGCACCACACTGCCACTCGAATCCAGCACATTGCCAAAACGGACCATTGTGAAGCAGGTATGCAGCGAGTCTGCGGCCAAGGCCTGCAACACCAGTTCAGCCATGCGCTTGGTGGCCCCCATCACGTTCGTGGGTCGAACCGCCTTGTCTGTGGACACCAGCACGAAACGGTTGGCGGCACTATCCCGCGCCGCAAGAGCCATGTTCAGCGTGCCAAATACATTGTTTGCAACACCTTCGCCCGGGTTGCCCTCTACCATCGGCACATGCTTGTAAGCCGCTGCGTGGTACACCGTGGCCGGGCGATAAACCTCGCAGATGGAGCGCAGGCGTGCGTAGTTGGCAACGCTGCACAACAGCGGCACCAATTCGACCGACAAGCCGCGGCCAACGCAGATTCCCTGCAATTCCTGGTGGATGCTGTACAAGCCGAACTCGTTGTGATCCAACAGCAGCAACTGGCGCGGCCCCTGCAGCACGATTTGCCGCGTCAGTTCACCGCCGATACTGCCGCCAGCCCCGGTCACCAGGACCACCTGCCCCGCCAAATCACGCGCCAACAGTTCGACATCAGGCGGCACTGGATCGCGCCCCAGCAAGTCCTCCACATCCAGTTCGCGAATATCCTGGACAGTGACACGACCGCTCGCCAAATCGCCAAATGCCGGCAGGGTGCGAATATGAACCGGGCAAGAGCGCAGGCTGTCGATAATGCTGTTGCGCCGGTCTCTCGAAGCACTGGGCAGGGCCAGCAGGATGTCCGTCACACCTTGGTCTGCCACCACACCAGGCACCTGAGCCATTGAGAAAACAGGAATGCCATTGATGCTGCGGCCAATCTTTGCAGGATCATCGTCCACAAAACCAATCAACACGAACTGCCCTGACACGCCCAACGCCGAAGCAGTTTGAACCCCGGACGTACCGGCTCCAAAAATCAACAACCGACCTTCAGTGTCTCCTTGGGCTCGGCCTAAATCGGCCAGCCAAAACCGCGCGACGGCCCGGCTCGCCCCAACCATCAGCAGAAACACCAATGGCTGCAGAACGCCCAAACTGCGCGGCACGCCTGGCCATTGGCGCCACACCAAAATCACCAGCAAAACAAAGCCATACACGGCCACAGCCTGACCGGTAGCCTGCAACGCAGCCTGACCTGTATAGCGAAAAATAGCCCGGTACAAACCAAATTTGACAAATACGGGCACCGCCAATACCGGTGCCAGTCCGTAGACCCACCATTGAGCGCCAGACGGCCAATCCACCGTATCCAACCGAAGCGTGAAAGCCACCCAAGTCGCAGCCAGTGCCATCAGCACATCCAGCACGACAACCACAGAACGCTTGACCCAACGCGGCCACGCTAAAACTTTATTTTGCATTTAACTCCCTGAACCCAATACCTCATCATTGGCAACGCGAAAAACTACACGACCACACGTTTCGTATGACTACTTATAGGGCTGTCCGTCAACTGACGACCAAATATACTATTCACACGAATTGAAGCACTGCTTTCCATGCAAACACCTGAGACGATCGATCAAGGTCATGGACCTTTATGTGACGCCACACCAAATTACCATGCGGAAGCATCACCGGCCAATTTCGAGCTTCCAATTTGACTTACAATTGCGGATGGTCTGAGTCCACAGGCACAGCCCAATAGCGCCCCTTTGAAATCCTGAATTGCTGCGCCAAACATAAGCCACGCCCCGAATAGACCGTCTACATTCGGAACGAACTCACTGGGATTTTTGCTAATTGTAGTGGGAATGGCCTTACTATTGCTCCATCACATGTGAAGTGTTGGGGCGTCGCGATTGAACCGATGCGTTCAACAAGTAACACACTGTTTGCATAGCAAAAAGCAGCGCCTGTATGACAGCTCAACCTACGCCAGCCCAAAGGACTTGATCCACAGTACAGCGCCCGACGCGCACGACTTCACCAATCAATGCACCCGTCGCAACGGTGTTTCGAACGAAGCACTCAAATCAAAGAACCGCAACAAGTCGCGGATTCGGGCACGGGTAAAACGCGTCCTTGGCGTGGTCAAGCGCCTTTGGGGATTTGGCAAGGTGCGCCACCGGGGCCTGCAGAAGAACGTGACTCGAGCATTCACAGTACTTTCACTGACTAACATCTATCTCAGCCGTCAACGGCTGATGGCACAGATACGTCCATGGGGGCGCAAAGCGGGCCAATGAAGCCCAAAAAGTTGGGGCAAAACGCGCCGCCAAATCTCCAAAGTCCATTGGCGCTGTGGAGCTCACACACCGATTGCTCCGACGCCTTGAATCATTATCGCGGAGCGTTGATAGGCGATCAAAAGCAAGGTCAAGTTTTCGCCGTCAAGCAATCCGGTCAATCCATGGCCGAGCGCAGATTTAGAAAGCCCCACCTACACGCGGAGACAGCCGCGCTTTAGAGTGCAGGCTGTACATTGAGTTTCGCGGCATCGGCACAAGCATGTCAGTTGCGGATAAGCGATTTAACTTTTATCAGGAGCCTCCCGTGGTCACAAAACTGCAAAAATCAAAAACATCTAAAAAACCGGGCATTCAACTCAGCGGCTCGGTCAAAGACTCGGCTCAGCAAATCTGGCAGGCGGGCCTGGGCGCTTTTACCAAGGCGCAGGCGGAAGGCACCAAAGCCATTGAAGCCTTGGTCAAGGAAGGCGTGAGCCTGCAGCGCAAGACGCAGTCGGTTGCGGAAGAGAAAATTTCGGAAGCCACCAACAAAATGACCCATATGGCCACGGACATTTCCTCCAAGGCATCTGGCCAATGGGACAAGCTGGAGAGCATTTTTGAAGAACGCGTGGCCAAAGCCCTGAACAAACTGGGCGTGCCCTCGGCCAAGGATGTGAACGCACTGATCGCCCGCATTGAAGAACTGAACAAGAGCGTGCAAAGGCTGTCAACCAAAGACACAACTGCCAAAACCACACCCAAAACAGCTCCCAAAACAGCTCCCAAAACGGCTTCCAGGCCTGCTGCAAAGAAGGCCCGCAAGACGACGACTGCCAAGCCGGTCGTCAATGCCGCGCCTCAGACGGAGGTCAACACTGTGGCCAAGCCAGCCACCAAACGCCCAGCGTCCCGCAAAACGGCCACACCTGCGACTCCGGCCTAACCCTGAGTTGGTTGGAACCCCCTGGTGAAGCTTTCTTTGCACGCTGCGAAGAAGCATCCTTCAAAAAGGGCGCCTAGGCGCCCTTTTTTGATATTTGAGTCTTGAACTCGTGCTGCGATGCAGCATACCGATTTACCTATCACCTCTACACTTTGCGTTTATGAATCGTAAAACATCAAAGCCGCCCAAAATTGCCCTGGCCTTGGCGGGAGGCGGCCCTTTGGGTGCCATCTATGAAATCGGTGCACTGTGCGCACTGGAAGAGTCGCTCAACGGTCTCGACTTCACCAAGCTGCAGCACTATGTGGGCGTATCGGCAGGCGGGTTCATTGCCGCCGGTCTGGCGAACGGGATTTCACCTCGCGCCCTGTGTGCGGCATTCATCGAAAACGAGAACACGGGCAAGCCGTCCGATATTTTTGACCCGTCCGGACTGCTGGTGCCGGCCTACGGTGAATTCGTGCGTCGCGGCATCATGCTGCCTGGCTTGCTGCTGTCTGCCCTGTGGCAAGTCACAGCAGGTCGCAAGTCATTGACCCACGCCCTGGAGTTGCTCGGACCCGCACTGCCCGCGGGCATGTTCTCCAGCGAGCAAATCCATACCCAGTTAAGCGATCTGTTTTCTCGCGAAGGCCGTACCAACGACTTCCGCAAGCTGAAGACAAAACTGACGTTGGTGGCCACCAATCTGGACAGCGGTGAGGCGGCGCCTTTTGGCAAGCCGGGGTGGGATCACGTTCCCATTTCACAGGCGGTCCAGGCCAGCGCGGCCCTGCCCGGTCTTTTTCCACCGGTGGAGATCGACGATAACTACTATGTTGACGGCGCCTTGAAGAAAACCCTTCATGCATCGGTTGCCTTGGACGAGGGCGTTGATCTTTTGCTCTGCCTGAACCCGCTGGTGCCTTTCGACGCGACGGCGCCCCAGGTGGCGAAAGTGATGTTGCGGGGACTTCCCCCCAAACGGCAGCATATTCCCAGGATTGTGGACGGTGGCTTGCCGGCGGTGTTGAGCCAGACCTTTCGCTCCATGATCCATTCGCGCATGGTGCTGGGCATGAAACAGTACGAACGCAATTACCCCAACACCGACATCATCCTGATTGAACCGGATCACCGCGATCCCGAACTGTATTTGGCCAATACCTTCAGTTACGCCCAACGCCGCTATCTGGCCGAGCACGCCTACCAGCAGACGCGGCAAATGCTGCGCTCACGCAAGACGGGTCTGGCAGAAAAGTTGTGGCGCCACGGTATCACGCTGCACCATGAGGCACTGGATGATCCCAAACGGCACCTGTGCGGCCCTGCCAGAGCCCCCACCCAGGTCGGTCGGGCCATTGCCAACCTGCAGGAAATCATGGACGATCTGGGCCATGTGGTGCGGTCCGCAGCCCACAAGGAACACCCCGCATGGTAAAAAAAGCCCCCAGGCGAACGGCCGAGCGAATCCTGGAAGTGACGCTGGAGCTGTTTAACCGTTTTGGAGAACCCAATGTGTCCACCACATTGATCTCTGCCGAACTGGGCATCAGCCCGGGCAACCTTTACTACCATTACCCGGCCAAAGACGAGTTGATCAACTCCCTGTTTGACAGGTATGAGCGGGCCCTCAACGAACTGCTTAACGCCAGTGACGGTGTGCGCGATGTGGAGGACGCCTGGTTCTTCATGCACACCCTGTTCGAACTGATCTGGCAATACAGGTTTTTGTACCGCGACCTGAATGACCTGCTCAGCAAGAACCGGCGCCTGGAAACCCATTTCCAGGCAGTGCTGAAGAACAAGACGCGTGCGGTGAAAGCACTGCTGGACGGAATGAGCCGCGCCGGTTCGGTGCAGATCGATTCGCGAGAGGTCGAGGCCACTGCAACCAGCATGGTGGTCGTGCTGACCTACTGGTTGAGTTTTGAATACGTCCGCGACCCACGCAAGGCGCTGGAACCGGAAAACGCGCAGTCGGCTTTGCTGCGGGGGGCGCAACACGTGTTGAACCTGCTGGTGCCATACCTGGAACCGGCCCAGCGCATGCATTTGCTCAAACTGGTGGGCGCCTACAATAACGGTGAAAAATAAAAACCAGGCAGAGGAGACAACGATGGCCCAATGGACCGCCTTTCCTTACGTAGGCGACTATGTTTTTGATGTCGACAGTGTCAGGAAAAACTGGGCTCGTCTACACGCAGGCGATGCCGAGCCACTGCCCCAGGACATCAACGTGTTGCAAGCCTGGGCGCTGTTCCACAGCGGTGAATTCCAGAAGGCCATGGACATGGGCCTCAGAATTGGCGGCGCCGGTCTCACGGTTGCCAACAAGGCTGCCTGCATTTATGCCACCTACCTTGAGAAAAAAGAGAAGGCTCGCCTTGACCTTTTCATGGAGGTGGCCCGTCGCGCCGGCGCCCAGGCGGAAAAAGACCCCGGCAACGTCAACGCCCATTACTGGCAGGCTTACGCTCTGGGGCGCTACAGCCAGGGCATCAGCGTGGCCAAGGCATTGGCTCAGGGTTTGGGAACCAAGGTCAAGGGCTCACTGGAAAACGTGATCAAGCTGGAGCCCAACCATGCGGATGCGCACATCGCACTGGGCACTTTTCATGCCGAGGTGATTGACAAGGTGGGATCGCTCATTGGCAGCATGACCTACGGCGCCAAGAAAGATACGGGTCTGCGCCTGTTTCAGGAGGCTCTCAAGTTGAACTTCGACTCCGTCATTGGCATGATCGAATATGCCAATGCCATGCTGATGCTTGAAGGCGACAAGATGATGGGGGATGCCACGCGGCTTTACCGCAAAGCCGCCGCCACGCACCCCATGGATGCCACCGAGCGGCTGGACGTGGAAATGGCCCGGGTCGAGCTGGAAGACTGACGGCTACTCGCCCCAAGGCAACATCAGGGTCACCATGGCCAGCTTGGCGAATTCCGGTTCAAATTCATCAATGATTTTCTGGGGTTCAGGACAAAGCGTCGCATCGCTCATGATGCCAAACTGAACGCCACCACCGTAACTCAGTATGGAGACGCCCAGGCCGACGGTGCCCGACTGGGGTACCCAAAACAGGCTTTGATCCATCGTTGCGCCGCAAAACTTGAGCTTCTCGCGCGGTCCCGGAACATTGGTCATGACGGCGGTGGTTTTTTTGGAAAACAGGCTCAGCATGGCGTCTTGCGCCGGCTTGATCAACAGACCCGCCACGGCCAGCAGGCCATAGGCCATCAGCGGCTGCATGCTGCCTTTCATGTGGCGCATGCGGCGACGCACTTCGTACACACGCTCCACCGGGTTGTCCAGACCAATGGGCAATACCACCGGTGCCAGGCCGAAACGGTTGCCCAGCTTGTACAGGTCC
The DNA here is from genome assembly GCF_018780565.1 of Rhodoferax sp. Classification (GTDB taxonomy): domain Bacteria; phylum Pseudomonadota; class Gammaproteobacteria; order Burkholderiales; family Burkholderiaceae_C; genus Rhodoferax. The sequence continues at coordinate 238,947 of NZ_JADMJN010000002.1, read as the reverse complement.
TCCAGCGAGCGCAGGTTCACGGGTACCATGGCCCGAATCTCCTTGCCCGCCGTGTCATCGCCAAACGATCGCAGGTATTCGCCAATGGCACCCGCGACGCAACTCAGGAGGACGTCGTTGATTGAGCAGTTCAAGGCCTTGCTGACCGCCTTGACTTCTTCCAGCGGAATCGGTTCGCACCAGGCCACGCGTTTACTTGACCCGGGAATGCCTTTGAGCCGGGTGTGTGAGTCATCCGGCATGAGCGCCAGCGCGGCACCATCACGGATCACCTGGTAGGCCATCTTCGCCAGATCCACCGAACCGGCCAGACCTTTTTCAACGCCTTTTTGCGGCTCGGTCATCATTTCCAGGGCATTGGCAGCGCCATGACCGGCTGCATCCAGCGCCTTGACTGCAACTTCCGTCATGGGTTTGATCAGGGTGTCGGCAATCCAGTCCTCAGCCCCTTCCAGCCCGCCATGAGGGGGATGCTTGGGGATGTGCAGGGGCGGCAGGGATCCGCCATCCACCAGCGACTGCGTCACGGCCACCAAGGCCAGACCGTCGGCAATGCAATGATGAATGCGCACCATCAGTGCGGAGCCACCCTGGTAGTGCTCGACCAAATGAAATTGCCACAAGGGGTAATGCATGTCCAGCGGTTGCATGGCGAGTGCGGCCAGGCGATCCTGCAAGGCCTGTTGCTCATGCCCCTTGGACTTGTGCGCCAGCTTTTCGACCACCACATGGCGCTTGATATCAAAGTCCTGATCCATGACCCAGGTGGCGCCTGCGGCATCCTGCTCGACACGCTGGCCAAAACGCGGGTAGCGGAGCAGGCGATCTTCAATGCGCTCACAAACCGCCTTGTGACTGACGCCCGGCTTGAGTATCCAGACACCGACGATCATCATCAGATTGGCTGCGGAATCCATGCGCAACCAGGCCGTGTCGACCTTGCTCATGCGCTCCCCCGTCAACCCCAGCGTGCCGTTGACAGCGGCGGCCACTTGACGGGTGGCCTTCTTGGCGGCTTTTTGGGCAACGATTCTGGTAACCATGAAAACTCCTGGCGGGACGATGTGATGTCGCAAAGACAGTGCTTGGGGAAGACCCCCTATTCTGTAGGCAAAACGCCCCGTAAGATACAGCGCAAGTACCCCAATTGTGTGGGGTATTGCCCCTATCCGGAGAAACCCATGTCCGCACTCAAAGCCAAATTTGAAGCCGCTGCAGCCAGTTCAAAAAACCTGACCGAACGCCCCGACAACGCCACCCTGCTCAAGATCTACGCACTCTACAAACAAGGCAGTGTGGGCGACAACACGGAAAAACGACCGGGCTTCACCGACATGGTCGGGCGCGCGAAATGGGATGCATGGAACGGACTCAAAGGCACCAGCGAGAAAGATGCGATGCAGCAGTACATCGACCTGATCAAATCACTGAGCTGATCACACCCGGCTTTTACGCCAGCACGCCACGCTCACGCAAGGCGAGGATCTGGCTGGGCGTCAGCCCGACCTCACGCAGCACCGCATCGGTGTCCTGCCCCAGGTTCGGCGCGTTCCGTCGGTGACCGCCTGGGGTATCGGACAGTTTGGGTACCACGCCCGGGACCGTCAAGCTGCTGCCGTCGTCCATGCGGACCTGGGCCAGCATGCCCCGGGCCGCATAGTGGGGGTCGGCAGCCACATCTGCCACGGTGTAGATCTTTCCGGCAGGGACTCCCGCCTGCTCCAGCGCTGACAGCACCTCGTCCACCGGACGGGATTGCGCCCAAACCCCGATGGCCTCATCCAGTTCCTGCACGCGCCGAACCCGCCCGGCGTTGTCCGCCAAGGAAGGATCGCGGGCCAGATCCGCCCGGCCAATGCACTGCATCAGTCGCTTGAAAATGCTGTCGCCGTTGCCGGCAATCAGGGCGTATTCATCGCCACGCCCACGATCCTTGCAGCGGTAGGCGTTGGTTGGCGCGATGCCGGGCATGGCACTGCCTGCCGGGCCACGCACCGCACCAAATGCGCTGTATTCAGGCAACAAGCTTTCCATGCAATTGAACACGGCCTCGTACAAGGCCACATCGACCACCTGACCTCGCCCCTTGGGTGCCGAGGCACTGACCGTGGCATGGCGATGGTACAAGGCCATCAACACCCCAATCACGCCGTGCAAAGCCGCCAGGGTATCTCCAATGCTCACCCCAACTCGAACCGGAACCCGCCCGGGCTCGCCGGTCAGATGGCGCATGCCGCCCATGGCCTCGGCCACAACGCCGAAACCGGGGCGATCACGGTAGGGACCGCTCTGCCCGTAGCCGCTGATGCGCAGCATGACCAGCCCCGGGTTCGCAGCACGCAGTACTTCGGGGCCAAGGCCCCAGCCTTCCATGGCCCCAGGTCGAAAATTTTCGATCAGGACGTCTGCCTCGGCGGCCAGCTTGCGCACAATCTCCTGCGCTTCGGGTCGTTTCAGGTCCAGCACCACCGAACGCTTGTTGCGCGACTGAACCTGCCACCACACGGAGGTGCCATTTTTGAGCAGTCGCCACTTGCGCAGCGGGTCGCCGCCTGAGTCGGGTGGCGCGCCTGGGGCCGCGGGTGGTTCGATCTTGATGACATCGGCACCAAAATCAGCCAGCGTCTTGGCGGCAAACGGCCCGGCAATCAGTTGTCCGAGTTCGATGACCCTGAGCCCCGCCAGAGGCCCCGCAGGCGCTGTGCTCATTTCTTTCGGGGGGCAAGCACCTTCACAGCGGCCTTGGGTTCAGCATTGAGCAGGTCATCGAGATTTTTCACAATCTCACTCTCAATACGCCCCTTGAAGGCGCCGACCAGAAAACCGAGCTTGGCATTGAGTTCGAATTTTTCCTTGGTGACATGCAGCGTTCCATGGACGCCGGACCGACTGAACGTAACTTCATCCTCGGTCTTGCCCTCTTCGTAAATGCAGGTCATGCCGAACTCCTCTTCGGCATGCTCGGCCCATTTGAAGGCAATGGATCGAGCCTCGTCCAGGCCCAGTGCGTGTTGACGCAGGATGTGAAGATCAGCCACTTGTTCGCTCCATTCGTATTTTTTGCAAGGCTTCGGTCCGTTGGACGGCCGGCTGATTCGCCAGCTGTCGGACCACATCATAAAACCGGGGCCAATCACGGCCCTCGCGCACGAACAAGGCCTCAAAAGCCGGCACCAGTTCGTCGTAGGCCGCCTGGGCACCCAATGCGGCATTGTTGGCGCCAGCCACCCAGATGTCGTACCCGGCGTAGCCATTCCAACTGGCGCGCAACTTGGCATAGTCATCCCGGAAAACCTGCATCGCTTCATTTTTCATAGCTAAAGTCGTAGGTGTGTCGAGGGCCTGAAGCTCATTTTGCTTGTAAATGTGGGCCAGACGCTGGCGCGTGGCAAGGCACAAGGAGCGGAACTGGCGGCGTCGGGCGTCCAACTCCGCGTAGTCACGCCGGGCCGCTTGCGAGCCCTGCTCGGCCAGCCAGCGCTCGCCGCCCAGCCGCTCCACGGCAGTTGCAAAGGACTCGTTGAACAGGGTGTCGTCCTTCACGTACAGGATCTGGTGCGCCAGTTCATGAAAAATCATCCGCGCCAGCTCACCCTCCGGGTAATGGATGAAGGTATTGAGCAGGGGGTCCCCGCCAGCCCAGTTCATCCAGCCCAGCGTGGAGTAGGCGGGCACGCCGTACACACTGACCTCCAGCCCCTGCGCTTTGAGATGGGCGGCCTGCGCACGAGCCTCCGATTCGCTGAAATAGCCGCGGTAACCGACACAACCTGTGACCGCGAAGCACCAGGTCTTCAGGGTGAGCGACAGCTCCGGAGCCGCGACCACATTCCACACCACAGAGCGGCGCTGCAAATCCGCGTAACCCTTGTAGCTGGCATTGTCCGGCAAGCCCAAACGGCTCACCGCAAACTGACGCATACGCTGGGCCAGGGCAAGACGCTCTTTCAGGACCGGGGAAACCTCTTCATCGGCCAGCCACTGCGGCACAGGCCGGGCCGCCTGCATGAGCTGCAGGTGCCCCCCCACCGACTGCAGGTAGTAGCCCATGTCGGCACAACCCGTCAGCAAGCCTGCCACAAGCAATGCCCCAGCCCACGCCCCACCCCGCGCCCAGGCGCAGCGGCTTGTCGCTGTATATTCAAGAATGGATCCCATGGCGGTCGGCATATGCTGTTCACGGGAGTTTAAGGTTTAGTGCCCCCAATTTTTCCAGATATTCAAGACCATGATCAAACTCCTCAGCTCGACCCGGCTCAAGTGCCGGGATGCCCTACCGCTTGCCGCTCTGGCGCTTGCGCTGGCCCTGCCAGCCCAGGCGGCACGGGTTCTGGCCGTCACCGGCGAGGTGACTGTGCAGCGCGGCGACGTGCGCATGCCGCTGGCCGTGGGCACACAACTGGAACAGGGTGATGAATTGCTCAGCAACGACGACAGTGAGGCGCTGCTGCGCTTTGACGATGGCGCCCGCATGGCCCTGCGGCCTGACTCAGCGATCCAGCTCAAGGAACTGCGCCTCAAAGGTCCCGTGAGCAAGCGCCAAAAAACCATCGCCATCGTCAAGGGCGGGCTGCGCTACATCTCGGGCAAAGCAACTCGACGCCAACGGGTGTCCTTTGCCAGCAACACTGCCACCATCGGCATTCGCGGCACCGATATCGAAATTTCAGTCACCCCCGAAAGCGTCAATGACGCGCCCACCGGCACTTACCTCAAGGTGAACACGGGGGCGGCCACGCTGCTGGCGGTCGACGGTACGCAGGTGAGTGTCGACCCCGGTCAGGTGGCGTTTGGCGGCGAACCCGAACTGGTGCCGCGCGGCTTCACGGGCAAGCGACGCCCTGCCGGGCGCAAGCTGGAGACGACCGTGGGCAGCGTCTTCAAGTCCGGGGCGCTGGACAAGCTGATGCGCTGAGCCGGCTCAGCAATCGCTGCAAACTGGCAATGTCTTTGGTACTCAGGCCGGTGAACGCATCTGCCACCCAGGCTTCATGCTCGCTCGCCATCTCGCTCAATTGCTCGCGCCCTTTGGCTGTGAGTTTGATTCGGCAGGCGCGGCGGTCGCCCGGCACCGCTACACGCTCAACCAGACTCTCGCAAACCAGTTGATCGGTGACACCTGTCACGTTACCCCCAGTCACCATCAGGCGACGGGACAGCTCGTTCATCTTCAGCCCATCCGGGGCGCCCGCCAATTGGGCCAGAAAATCGAAACGCGGCAGGGTGGAGCCAAAGCGATCACGCAGCCCGGCGCGAATCTGATTCTCGATCAGCTGGGTGCAGGTGCGCAGACGCAGCCAGACACGCAGTGCGTCGGGGTGCTCCGCAGAAGAGGGATCGGGCAGGCGGCCTTTCTTGTCCATAAGTCGCAATCTCCTGATGGGCTATTGATTCAGCAGCAAGCTGCGCAGTTGATGCGAAAGCTATTCATGAAGAAACAGTTTAAACCTGAACTATTCGACGTCAATCGGTGACAGTCCGGGTAGTTGGACCAGCAGGGCGAGCCGGTTGCAGGGATTGGCAACTTAAATCGCCAGCGGGTCCACGTCCACCGCCCAGCGGATCAGACCCTTGCCCTCAGGTTGGTGGCGGGTGGCGTGCAACACCGCCTGCCATTGCGTCAGGAAAAGCTGCAGCGCGGCACGCGACGGACTCTCGATCAACATTTGAGCCCGCTCGACGTTGGCGATGCGCTGAATGCTCATGGGCACGGCAGGATACAGGGAGATGTTGTTGCGGATGCTCTGGGCCTGCGGCATCTCGTCAACCGCCGCACTGGCGCGGGTCAGAAACCCTTGCGCCACCTCCTGCGTGCGCGCCTCGGCCCGCACCAGGGCCTGGAAGCTGAACGGCGGCATGGCGGCTTGCTCGCGCTCCTTAAGCTGCTGCGCCGCAAAGGCCGGGTAATCGTGGCGCTTGAGGGCTTCAAACAGGGCGTGCTTGGGGTGAAAGGTTTGCACCCACATCTCGCTCTGGCCGCTGATATCGGCATCACGCCCGGCACGGCCTGCGGCCTGCATCAACAGACTGAACAAACGCTCAGGTGCCCGGAAATCGCTGGAAAAAAGCGCTGAATCCGGATTGACGGCCGCAACCAGGGTGATGCGCCGAAAATCATGGCCCTTGGCAATCATCTGCGTGCCCACCAGCACATCGACCTCGCCCGAGTGCACCCGGGCCAGTTGAGACTCCAGCTCGCCTTTGAGTTTGGTGGTGTCGGCATCAATGCGGGCAATGCGCACCGGTTCGCCTTCGGGCCATTCAGGGCTGACCGAGTTGGGACGGCGCACCGCCGCCAGCAGTTCCGCCAGATGCTCCTCAAGCTTCTCGGTACCGCGCCCCAGCGGGGCGATGTCCGGGTTGCCACAAGCGGGGCAGGCGCGTGGCACCCGCTCGGTGAAGCCGCAATGGTGGCAACGCAGGGTACGGTCAATTTTGTGAAACACGCGAAACGCGCTGCAATGCGGGCATTCGCTTTTCCAGTCGCAGTCACTGCAATGCAAGACCGGTGCATAGCCGCGCCGGTTCAGGAACACCATGCTTTGCTCGCCGCGTGCGATGCGCTGCGTGATGGCGTCGAGCAAGGGCGGGGAAAACACACACTTCTTGGGCTGGTGGTTCATGTCCACCCGGCGCACCAAAGGCAGGCTGGCGCTGCCGATGCGGCTGGGCATTTCCAGGCGCACATAACGCCCGCCTTCACAGGCCGGGCGGCTGTGGTGCCAGCTCTCCAGTGACGGGGTGGCCGAGCCGAGCATGACCTTGGCGCCTTCCAGCCGGCCGCGGTACACCGCCAGGTCGCGCGCCGAGTAGCGGGCGCCCTCCTGCTGCTTGTAGCTGGGGTCGTGCTCTTCATCCACGATGATCAGCTTCAGGCTCGGCAGGGATGCAAAGACGGCCATGCGGGTTCCCAAGACAATCCGGGCGCGGCCGCTATGGGCTGCCAGCCAGCTCTTGAGGCGCTGCGCGGGGGTCATGCCGCTGTGCAGGGAGACCACCGCGCTGTCGCCATAGAGCGGCTTGAAGCGGGCCATGAAGCGATCCTCAAGCTGGGGGGTGAGATTGATCTCGGGCACCATCACCATGGCTTGGGCGCTGGGGTCTTGTGCCAGCAGCTGCTGCACACAGTGCAAATAGACCTCGGTCTTGCCGCTGCCGGTCGAGCCAAACAGTAAAAACGGCCCTGTTTCAGCATCAAATTGGTTGATGGCCCTCGTTTGCTCTGGTGTTAACGCTAGCGAATCAATAGCAGATCGATTTTCATCCGAATCCGGCTCGGCAGGTTTGGCATGGCGCTTGAGCCGGCGCGCCAGTTGCTGGGTATTCAGGTCGCGCAGCTGGGGCGGCAAGGCCGCCAGCGCCACCTCGCCCGCCGAGCGCTGGTAATAGCTGGCGGCAAAGGTAAGCAATTGCCGCCAAGCCAGGCTCAAGGGCGCAATGCCGTCCAGCGCGCCTGCAATGGGGCGCAATTTGCCCGGATCCAGCACACTGGCGACGCACTCCGGGGCATCCCACACTACACCCAGGATCTCGCGCTTGCCCAGCGGCACGCGCACCAGCACGCCGGGACTGAGTGCGAGCTCACTTCGGTAGGTAAGCGGCCCGTCCACCTGACTGTGCGCAGGGGTGTGAACCAGAACCGAAAGCAGGTGCGTCATGCAAAGGAGCGAGTTGAGGCTTTTAGTTGATGTGAACTTGCGAAATAGCGCTTAAGTCTTTGATTTGTAAGAGATTTGAACGACATCCAGAGTTTCTGTGGATAACTTTGTTGATATCCTGCCTTCAGTGCCGTCCAGCCCTTGAAAATCAAGGCTTTTACTGGACTGCCCACAAAAAAAGCAAAAATTTAACTTTATATAAATCAAGGACTTACGATCGCTATTGGTTTTATAGCACAGAGGCCCTCCAAAGGGCCTCTCTTGCGCACCGCAGCAAAAATTTTGTGAATAAGTGGTAGCTCACTGACAAAACCGGGCAAAAAAATGCTAAGGCCTTTTTGCCCGGAATATCAGGCCCGCAGTCGACGCGAGTGCTCGTGCACCGCCTTCACTAAAACCGCCACATTGTCTGGGGGTGTGTGCTGACTTATGCCATGGCCGAGATTGAAAATATGGGTGGGGCCGGTGCCCTCGCCGATGAACGGCGTGCCAAAACTGTTGAGCACTTTGACCACTTCCGCCTCGATTTGGGGCGGATTGGCAAACAGCACGTTCGGGTCGATATTGCCCTGCAGCGCCTTGCTCTCACCCACGAGGGCGCGGGCCTTGGCCAGGTTGACGGTCCAGTCCAGCCCCAGCACCTCGCAGTCGAGCTGGCCCATGTCTTTCAGCCAGAGTCCGCCGCCCTTGGTAAAGACGATGCGGGGAATGCGCACCCCGTTGTGCTCCTTTTTGACCTGCGCCAGCACCCGGGCCGTGTAGGCCAGGCTGAATTCCTGAAACGCACCATCGGCCAGCACGCCGCCCCAGCTGTCAAAAATCATCACGGCCTGGGCGCCGGCTTCAATCTGGGTGTTGAGGTAGAGCGCTACGGCATCGGCGTTGATCTGCAGCATCTTGTGCATCAGGTCCGGGCGGCTGTACATCATGGTCTTGACCAGCCGGTAGTCATCGGAGCCCGCTCCTTCGACCATGTAGCACGACAAGGTCCAAGGGCTGCCGGAAAAACCGATGAGCGGCACGCGGCCATTCAGGGCCTTGCGGATGGAGGTGACAGCGTCAAACACATAGCGCAGCTTGCCCATGTCGGGCACGGCCAGTTTGGCCACGGCGGCTTCGTCGCGCACCGGATGGGCAAATTTGGGGCCTTCGCCCAACGCAAAGGAAAGGCCCAGGCCCATTGCATCGGGCACGGTGAGGATGTCGCTGAACAGAATGGCGGCGTCCAGCGGGTAGCGCTCCAGCGGCTGCAGCGTGACTTCAGTGGCGTAGTCGGTGTTGGTCGCCAGGCCCATAAAGCTGCCAGCCTTGGCGCGGGTGGCACGGTATTCGGGCAGATAGCGACCCGCCTGGCGCATCAGCCACACTGGCGTGTGGTCGGTGGACTGGCGCAGGCAGGCGCGAATGAAGGTGTCGTTCTGGAGTGGCGCGAATGCGCTGGAAGGGGCTTGTGCGTTCATGCCCCAATTGTCGCAGCAACAAAGCAGCGAACTTGCTAGACCGTGCTGGGCTGCTTGCGCAGGGTCGACAGCGTCTCGACCCGCTTGAGCAGGTCGCGGTCGTTCCAGGGCTTCTTGAAAATGCCAAACAGGCCCTTGCAATCGTTGACGCGGCCATGCAGCTCCTCATCACCGGTGACAGCGATGATCGGGATGTCATCAGTCTCCATATTGCTCTGCACGGCCGTGATCAGCTCAAAGCCGTTCATGACAGGCATCTCCAGGTCGGTCACGATCACAGAGATGTGTGACTTGGAAAGGGCATCCAGCGCCTGGGACCCGTCGTTCGCGGTTTCAACCCGGTAGCCCTGGCCTTCAAACAGTTTTTTCAGCTTGGCGCGCACCACGGCGGAGTCGTCTACCACCAGCACAGAATTCTTGACAGGTGCAGCCGGCACGCGGTTGGGCACCACCGGCAAGGCGGGCTCGGCGGTCCAGCGCGAACCAAAAAAGAACAGCAACAAGACAATGGGAACGCCGATGGCGAACGGAACCATGTACACCTGAAGCAATTGGACAATATCAGGAATCATGAAGGTCGAATCAAACCGGTGGTATCAGGCTGCCCGGAGGCGGACGCTGGCAGGGGTTACAAAAAAATGAAGTGTAGCGTTTGCAGTATCGACGGCATCGGCAATGCCGTCAAGCCGCTGCGGCGAGCCTGAGTACCGTGACATAGCCAGGCTGCAACTCCATGCCCGAAGTCACCCCGCGCTGGGCCAGCAGACGGTGTGCCGCAGGCAGGTTCCAGCAAGCCAGCTGGGTGAACATATGGTGTTCGCAGTGGTAGTTGACCCAGTAGGGGGCCAGCAGCATGCGCTCCAGCAGGTTGGCCTGGGTGGTGCGGGCGTGGCGCAGGGGATTGGGTTCGTTTTGGGCCACCAGGGCATGCTCGGCGATGTTGCGCAGGCGACTGACCAGCGGTAGCCAGGTCGCCATGGGCAGCAGCCACATCACCAGCCAAGCCCACCACAGGCCGGCCGCGCAAAACAGCGCAAAGCCCATGGCGTTGGACACCAGGAATAAGTCTTGCCGTTTGAACTCCGCAGCGAGGATGTGCCACACAGAAGCTTGCGTAGGGCGGGACTTGAGCTGCTGCATCAAATGGCCAAAACGCTGCTTGAAAAAGGTCTGCCCGGTCAGGTCGCGAACGATCTTGCGCCGAAGTGAATCCGCCGTGACCGGGAACGGCGCGGACAAGACCAGATCCGGGTCTTCGGTTTGTTGCACAAAACGGTGGTGCTGCAGGTGGTAACTGCGGTAGGCCTGCAGATCAAAGCCGCAAAGCCATTTGCCCACCCAGTCGTTGACCTTGCGGTTCGGGTGCAAGGCACCATGGGCCGCATCGTGCATCAGGATGAACAGGCCCAGTTGCCGTGTGCCTATGAACATGATCGCCAGCACGATCGTGGCTGGCCACATCACACCCACGGCCATGGCGGCCGCAATCGTGAGCCAGCAATGCGCAACCAGGGCCAGGCCTTTCCAGGACGATCGGCCGGACAGCACGCGCCATTCCTCGGGGGAAAAGAATTCCTCGGGTTTGACGCGGGCGGCAACAGTCATGAAAGACCCCTCTTGAACAATCACGCACTGACGGCGTACTCTACCTTCAGGCACTTATTCTGCACCACGCACAAGCCGGCGGCCCGGGCTGCGGCGACCGCAGCCTCATGCTCAATACCCAACTGCAACCACAAGGCCGGCGCACCAATGGCAATGGCCTCGGCCGCCACCGGGGGAACGTCCTGCGCATTGCGGAACACATTCACCAGGTCAATTTTTTCGTGCCTGGCCGCCTCCGTGAGCGTGGCATACACGCGCTCACCCAAAATGGGCTTGCCGCTGGCCGCTACAACCGGGTTGACGGGAATGATGCGCCAACCATGGGCCTGCATGTACTGCGAGACTTCAAAACTAGCCCGGTGCGGCTTGGGGCTCAGGCCCACCACAGCCACGGTGCGGCAGGTACGCAGGATATGGCGGATGTTTTCGCTTTCAGATTCGAACATGGCTACAGAGACTCCAGTGCCGCGCGAACCTCGTCCACGCTCAGTATTTCTGACAGTACCACGGGAGCGCGACCATTTTTATAGAGCACATACACCGGCACGCCGTTGCGCCCCAACTCACTCAGGGCGGCGGTGATGGCCGGATCCCGCCGCGTCCAGTCTGCTCGCAGCAAGACGACTTTGCGGGCATCTACGGCGGCCAGCACCTCGGGGTTGGCCAGCGTCGTCTTTTTGTTGTACTGGCAGGTCACGCACCAGGCGGCCGTGAAGTCCACAAACACCGGGCTGCCGGTGGCCAGCAGCTGATCGATCCGACCCGGCGCCCAGCTTTGCCAACGGTCCGCACGGGCGGCGGTGGTTGCAGGCACATCTAAAGGCTTAACAACATTTTGGCCAATAGCCAGCAGCAACATTGCGCCAATAGCTATTGAAACAGTAGCAATCACGCCCCGTGCGGCCCCCGCAAGGGTGAGCGACCAGATCACTAGGCTCAAGGCCACCAGCAAGGCCAGCAGCGCACTCGCGCCATCAATACCGCTTTGCTGGCCCAGCACCCACACCAGCCAGACCACCGTGGCAAACATCGGGAAAGCCATGGCGCGGCGGAAAGTGTCCATCCACGCGCCGGGACGCGGCAACAGCCGGGCCACCGCCGGGATCAGGCTGGCCGCCAGGTAAGGCAGGGCCATGCCCAAGCCAATCGCCGCAAAAATCAACAGCGCCTGCAGGGCCGGCAGACCCAGCGCCAAGCCAAGCGACGCCCCCATGAAGGGCGCAGTGCAAGGTGAAGCCACCGCCACCGCCAGCACGCCCGAGAGAAACGCGTTGGCAGCCGGGTTCTTCGATTCCAGGAGCAGCACACGGCTCGGCAGGAACTGGCCAAACTCAAACAAGCCAGCCAGATTCAGGCCCATCACCGTGAACAGCACGGCCAATGCAGCCACCACCGCAGGCGACTGCAACTGAAAGCCCCAGCCCAGTTGCTCACCCGCACTGCGCAGCCCCAGCATCAGCGCCCCCAGCGCCACAAAGGACAGCACCACGCCCGCCGTGTAGGCCAGACCGCTGGTGCGGTGGCCACGCCGGTCATCAGCATGGCGCGTGAAGCTCATCACCTTGATCGCCAGGATCGGGAACACGCAAGGCATAAGGTTCAGAATCAGCCCGCCCAGCAGCGCCCCCAGCACGGCCGCCCACAAAGCCAGCGCAGCCGCCGGGCGGGCGGGCGCTGTAGCGGCGCTGGCGTTCGCCTTGAGTGCGGCCGCCAAGGCTGGCGACACACCTTCAGCGGCAGCCACCCCAGGCCAGGTGCCAACGACCTGGGCCTGGGCCAGATAGCCCTGGCGCTGACCGCCAACATCTGCAGCCAGCACCAGAGGCATCAGGGCCGGGCTTTGGCTGCGTTGCGGCGACAGGGGCAGACGGGCTGTCCACACCGCCCCCTGCCAGCCTTGTGTCCACTGGGCGGCAGTTTCTATCACCTCGGGGGTCTCGGGAAACAAGTCCAGGGTTTTGCCCTGCAGCGCCGGCGGCAGCCCGACAACGGAAACCTGAAGCGCATTGCCATGGATCTCCACGCGGCTGGCGCCAGTCAAGGCGATGGGCTGTGCTTTGAGGGCAGCGTCAAAGGCCGCACCATTGAGCGCCGTAGAGCCACGCACCGGCACACGCAGCGTGAACTCGCCCTCCTCCGGGATGCATTCCTTGCGGCACACCAGCCAGGCCGCCCTGAGTTTGATTTCGATGTCGTTGTTCAGCACCGAGGGTTTGAAATCCGGCGTCACGGTCAGCGGCACCGGCAGCAGCACCGTGCCCTCGTAACCGTAGTTGGCCAGATTGCCAATCGGTATCTTCTTCGGCACAGGCCAGGCAATGTCGCCCGCCATCACGCCTGGCGGCAGCGTCCACTGCAGCGAGGTGGGAAGGCCGGAGTCCCCGGAATTCTTCCAGTAGGTATGCCATTCGGGCTGATGGGCCAGTTGAAGGCCAACCCAAACGGTTTTGCCCGGGTCGGCGCCTTCCGGCGCATGGGCCATCAGTTCGGCGCGCACTTGCGGCGTGCTGACCACTGATTTCGAAGAAATTTGAGCTGTGGCCAGCGTGGATATTGCCCCAAAAGCTATTAAAAATGTAGCAAACAAGCCGTGGCGTGCGATTTTTGAAAATGTCATATCCCTATCGGAGTAAGGCGGGGGGGCAAAGTTCCGGTTCGCGCGGCGCGGGTCATTCGTCATCATCGGTCAGAAGGGAGGCCTGCGCAAACACCGCCGGCAGCTTGCGGGGCGACTTGATGCGCAGCTGTTTGTTCACATTCTCACGGCCAAACACCACCTCGATATCGGCAACGGCTACGCCAAACAGGGGAGCCAGAAAGCGCACCATGTGGTCGGTCGCCTTGCCGGCCACCGGGGCGGCGGTCACACTGACCTTGAGCTGAGTCCCTTTGGGTTTGCCAATGGCGTCCTTGGCCGCGCTGGGCTTGCCCAGAATATTGACGATCAGCACATCCCCCTCCCAGACAAAAAAGGAATCGCCGGTGGCGTTTCTGACTTGCCCGCGGCTCATGCAGCCCCCAAAGCGTCCGCGCGAAAGATGTCTTGCGTCATACCGCCCATTTTCGCCCCTGCGCTGCATGGTCTTGCACCAGAACCCTGGGCGATTCATCCTGCAAGCGGTGCATCAGCGCCTGCTCGATCTGGTCTTCGGAAATGAAGTTGGGCATGGTGGCGCAATGTTAGAGGGTGGCGGCGTCTGCCTCGGCCTCCGGCCAAAGCCGTGGGAATAAAAAGCGCAAGGCGTGCTGCGGCAGGCCGAAGCGTACCTTGCCCTGCGGCGTGTCCGTCTTGAGCAGTCCACGCTTGATGAGCGCCCCCAGCGCATCGGTGGCGCCACGCTCGCTCATGCCCAGCATGGCCTTGAAGTCGCCACGGGTCATTTCTTCGCCGCTCAGAAAAAGGTAGTGCAACCCGCGCAGCGCTTCCTGACGCACACCCGACTTCAGCACCGTGGCCTCATACACCAGGCAGGCCTCAATGCGCGCCTTCATGGTCTCAAAGTCCAGCATGCCGGCCATGAAGCTCACCTGATCCAGGCAAGTGTCTAGCACATAGTCGATCCAGGCGATCAACGCCTGTTCACTCAGGTTGCCACGCCCGTCCAGATCACCCCGGCGCAGGCTGTCGGCATCGGCCAGCAGCGCGTAATACCTCTCTGTGCTGCGCGCATAGCCGCGCAGCGGCGACCACAGCCCCCCGGTGTAACCCAGGGCGCTAAGCTGGGTATGGGTGTGCAGCCGCATGACCCGCCCGTTGCCATCAATGAAGGGGTGAACCCACCCCAAGCGCTGATGCGCTGCGGCCATGGCCACCAGCGCGGCCTCGCCCCGTCGCACATTGCCATAGAAGGAGGCCCAGCGCGCCAGGAACTGCGGCACGCTGGCATGGGCCGGCGCCACATGCTGGCCGACCTTGACCTCACGCGTGCGCAACTGCCCCGGCACGATGGGTTCGTTTTCTGAAGTGACCCGATCTGCCTGGGGTAGCCGGCCAAACAGCTCTCGGTGCAAATCCTGCACAGCCTCAACCGTGTACAGGGCACGTGCGCCATCCATCCCACTGTAACGCTGCTCCAGCACGGTCTCAGCCTCGATATGGGCCACGGCCAGGCGCTGCTTGGTGGCCAGAGTGGCGTCTTTGGAGAAGTCCTGGCGCAAGGCCTGGTCAATCTCGCGGGGCCGGGTGTGCTGCCCCTCAATGCGGTTGGTGTAGTACGAATTCATGCTGCGCAGCAGGCTGCGCAATTCAGGCGGCACGCGGGTGCCCGCCAGTGTGGTGGCCAGCCGTGAGAGGTCATGCGCTTTGGTCAGCATCGGCTCGATGTGCGCGTCCGAGGGCTGCAGGGGCTCAAACTGATGGGGTTCCGTGTACATGCCCATATTTTGCCAACTTATAAAAGTTTGTAAACGTTTGATTTAATTGTTATTTTGCGGTTTTTTGCCAAGTATTTTGCGTACATTTTTGCCAACCTATTCCGTCAGCCCTGGTTCCAGCGTGGCACCCACGACCCCCGCCAGCTGGCGATGGTCTGCACCGACAGATTGCCGTTACCGCGAAACAGCCGTGTGATGTACGCGGGTGAGGTGCCCATGCGCCGCGCCATCAGTACGGCGAAAGACTTGGCACTCATGAAGGTGAAAACCACAAACCCTCCAGAATTCAAGTCAAATTAGCCTCCATCCCCGTCGGATATTCGCGATGCGCTACTAAAAACATAGCAAATGACTTGGCAGCGAGTGACATCCCCGGTGGAAACCGGATGTCCAGCCCGTCCACGGCCAGCTTGCCGGAGGTTTGATAATACCGGCATGCCTCACCCCGAATCCCCTGTCCAGCCTGCTGCACCTTCCGTCATCCTGTGCACGCTGAATGCCAAGTACATTCACGCCTCGCTGGGATTGCGTTACCTGCTGGCCAACATGGGAGATCTGCGGGCCACCACGGCCTTGTATGAGTTCACGATTGCGCGTCAACCGCAAGAGATCGCCGACGAGTTGCTGGCAGCTCTGGGTGAACCCCAGGCAGGCGCGGTGCAGGTCGTCGGTTTTGGCGTGTACATCTGGAACGTGCTGCAGACCACTGAAGTGCTGCGCCTGTTGAAAACCCGGTGCCCAGGCGTCAAAGTGGTTCTGGGCGGGCCGGAGGTCAGCCATGAGGTCGACCAGCAGGAGATCGTCGGCCTGGCCGACCATGTCATCACCGGCTGGGGCGATGTGAGCTTTCCCCAGCTGTGCCGCGCCCTGCTGCACGGACCGCAGCCGCTCATGAAGATCATCGCGGGCCTGCAGCCGCCCATGGATGAAATTGCACTGCCCTACGGCGAATACACCGACGCCGATCTGGCGCACCGCCTGCTCTACGTGGAAGCGTCGCGTGGCTGCCCGTTCAAATGCGAGTTTTGCCTGAGTTCGCTCGACAAGACCGCGTGGGCGTTTGAGCTGGAGACGTTTCTGGCCGAGATGGACCTGCTGTACCAGCGGGGCGCACGCAACTTCAAGTTTGTCGACCGCACTTTCAATTTGAAGATTGAGGCCTCGGTGCGCATTCTGCAGTTTTTCCTGGACCGGATGTCTGACGATTTGTTTGTGCATTTCGAGGTGATTCCGGACCAGTTGCCGGATCGCCTCAAGGCCATGATTGCGCGGTTCCCGCCGGGGGTGCTGCAGTTTGAGGTGGGCATCCAGAGTTTCAACGTCGAAGTCCAGCAACGTATCTCGCGCAGGCAGGACAACGCCAAAACCGAGGCGAACTTGCGCTGGCTGGTCAATGAGTCCAACGCCCATCTGCATACCGATCTGATCTTTGGCCTGCCCGGAGAGAGCCTGCAGAGCTTTGCCATCGGCTTTGACCGTCTGCACGCCCTGCGGCCGCACGAAATTCAGCTGGGGATTTTGAAGCGCCTGCGCGGCACACCGATTACCCGACATACGGATGAATACGCCATGGTGTACCAGCCAACTCCGCCCTACACCGTGCTGCAGACCGCGGCCGTGGACGCGGCCACGATGCAGCGCTTCACCCGCTTTTCACGCTACTGGGACATGATCGCCAACTCGGGCCGATTCAAACAGACACTGGATATTCTGCTGGATGGACACACGCAGGCTGGCGCCGCAGCGCCCTCGCCTTTTGCGGCCTTCCTTGGCTTTGCCGACTGGCTGTGGCAGACCACGGGCAAAACCAATGGCCTTTCGCCCGAGGCGCTGGTGGATGCGCTGTTTGACTATCTGAGCGCCCAGCGCGGCCTGCCCACCGAGCTGGTGCGGCAAGCCCTGCTGGGCGACTATGTGGCCAGCGGCGCGCGGGCCAACCCGCAGGCACTCCAAGGGCTGCTTCCCAAACGCGAGGCACCGCAGGGCACGGCCGGCAAAGGGTTGACACAACGCCAGGCGCAGCACCTGCTTCAGGATCAGGCTCTAAGATAGACCCATGACAAGCACATCAAGATTCTGGGCCAACCTGTCCACTCAAGACTTCGCGCAGCGACAGACCAGTGGCGAGGCAGCACGCACGGTCGCGGTGCTTCCGGTCGCGGCGACCGAGCAGCATGGGCCGCATCTCCCCTTGAGTGTGGACACCGTGCTGGTGGAGGGCGTGGTGGCCGCGTCCCTTGCACACATCGCGCCGGAGGCCCATGTGCTGTTCCTGCCCACGCAAGCTGTGGGCCTGAGCCCCGAGCACGCACGCTTTCCCGGCACACTGACGCTGAAAGCAGAAACCATTCTGCGGCTGTGGGCTGACATTGGCGAATCGGTGGCGGCTGCAGGCATCCGGAAACTGCTGATCTTCAACTCACACGGCGGCCAGGTCAGTGTGATGGACATCGTGGCGCGCGATCTGCGGGCCCGCCTGGACATGCTGGTGTACAGCGCCAGCTGGTTCAACCTGCCTTTGTCGGATGACCAGGGACAGGATGCAAATGCGCTGTTTGGCGCCGACGAACACCGCTTTGGTGTTCATGCTGGCGACATCGAAACCTCCATGATGCTGGCACTGGACCCGGCGCATGTGCGGATGGAGAACGCACACGACTTTGCATCGACCGCCCAGGAGCGGGCACGCACGTATGCGATTCTGGGCAATGGCAAAAGCGCCAAGCTGGGCTGGCAGATGCAGGACTACAACGCAGCCGGTGCAGCAGGCAATGCCGCTGCGGCCACCGCAGCCAAGGGGCAAACGCTGGTGGATGTCGCAGGGCGGGCATTGGCCAGGTTGCTGGCAGAGATCGAGCAACTGCCCTTGAGCACACTGGTCAACAAACCTACACAGGACTAGCTGAGCATGCTCTACAAATTCAAATCCAAAGTGACCGGCGATGTCATCATGCTGCAACCGAATGGCCGACAGGTGCTGGAGATCATCGGCAAAGACACACAGATTGGTTCGGGCGACAAGGGCATCATCCTGCCCGAGCAGATACCCGCCGCCATCGCCGCACTGGAAGCCGCCATCGTCAAAGAGGAGGCCGACCGCAAGGCAGCCGCCGCACAGGCCTTGGCCCGCAACGAGCCAGAACCCTACGCTGAGGCCATCGCGCTGCGTCAACGAGCCAAGCCCTTCATCGACATGCTGCGCCGCTGCGAGAAGGCCGGCAAAGAGATCGTCTGGGGCGTTTAGTCCACCTTGGCGCCGGACGCCTTCACCACGGGCGCCCATTTTTTGATTTCTGAATCAATCAGCCGGGTAAATTCCTGAGGCGTATTGCCGCTGGGAATCGCCCCCTGCGCCAGCAGCTTTTCCTTGATCGCGGGCGAGTTCAAGGCCTTGGCGGTTTCCTGTTGAATCCTCAAGACAATATCGGCCGGGGTGCCCGCAGGGGCCAGCAAGCCAAACCAACTGCTCGCCTCGAAACCCTTGAGCTTGCCGGCTTCCTCAATGGTGGGCAAATCAGGCATGGCCGTTGAACGCTGCGCGCTGGTCACGGCGAAAGCCTTGAGCTTGCCGCCCTTGATCTGGGGCATGGCCGAGGGCAAGTTGTCAAACATCACATCGACACTGCCAGATACCATGCCCATCATGGCCGGGCCGGAACCGCCATAGGGAATGTGCGTCATGAAAGTGCCGGTCATGGACTTGAACAACTCGCCGGCCAAATGGATGGAGGTTCCGTTGCCGCTGGACGCCATATTGAGTTGTCCGGGGTGCGCCTTGGCGTACTTGATGAAATCCAGCACATTGTTGATGCCCAGGGACTTGGCGCGTTCGGCATTCATCACCATCACGTTGGGTACGCCCGCCACCAGGGTAATCGGTGCAAAGTCTTTTTGCGGGTCGTACGGCAGCTTGCTGTAGAGCGACTTGTTGATGCCGTGGGTACCGACCGTTCCCATCAACAGGGTGTAGCCGTCACCCGGCGACTTGGCCACGATGTCGGCCCCCACATTTCCGCCACCGCCCGCGCGGTTGTCAACAATGAAGGGTTGACCGAAAGCCCTGGACAGCTCGGGCGCTACGGCGCGGGCCAGGATGTCCGTGGTTCCGCCGGGCGCAAACGGCACCACGATTTTCACGGGTTTGCTTGGCCATGCACTCTGGGCAAAAACGGTGGGCGCCAATAAAACAAAAACGGATGCAACGCAACGGGCGACAACCGTTCTGCGGGATTGTGTGAAACCTGATGCCATGAAAGTCTCCTTTAATTATTGACAATGACGCACGATACCCCAATCACCAGGAAAAAAGCCGCCAGAGGCGAATCAGGCGGCTTGCAAAAAAGTGCGCAAAAATCAGTCGGCAAACTTGCCTGCAGCTTCAATCACGGGCTTGAGCTTCGCAATCTCGGCTGTCACAAAGGCCTTGTGCCCCTCGGGCTCCATACGTTTGTCGGTCACAACGATGGCGCCCAGCCCTTCCTGCTTCTTGAGGAACTCGGGGTCTTTCAAAGCCAGCTTCAAGGCGTCGTTCAGCTGCTTGAGAACCGGTGCCGGTGTACCCTTGGGCGCATACAGGCCATGCCAGATCGTGAGGTTGAAACCCTTCAGGCCCATCTCCTGCAAAGAGGGGTAATCCTTGAGCAGCTTGTGGTTGTTGAGCCGGCCCGCCGTGGTGACAGCAAACCCCTTGACCCTTCCTGCTTCGATCTGGGCTGTGGTGTTGGTGGTTTGGTCACACATCAAGTCCACCTGCCCGCCAATCAGCGCGGTCATGGCCGGCGCCGTGCCGCCAAACGGGATGGTGGTCATGGCCTCTTTGGCATTGACCGCCGACTGCCACATCAGGCCGCACAGATGCGACGCTGAGCCCAGCCCCGCATGCGCAATATTGAGCTTGCCGCTGTTGGCCCGGATGTAGTTCTCAAAGTCGCGGTAGGTATTGGCTGGCAGTTGGGGCTTGCCGATCAGCGTCATCGGCACATCATTGACCATGCCCAGGTACTCGAAATCTTCCAGCGGCTTGTACTGCAGCTTGCGGTACAAGCCAGCAGTCGAGGCCATGCCAATGTGCCAGAGCAGGAGCGTATGCCCATCCGGCGTGGCCTTGGCAACCTTGGTCGCGCCGATCGTGCCACCGGCCCCATTGACGTTTTCCACAACGAAATTGCCGCCCGGCAAAGTCTTGCGCATGGCTTCGGCCAGATCCCGCGCCACGCGGTCAGTCGGACCACCCGCAGCAAACGGCACGACGAAAGAGATGGGCTTCGTACCAGGAAAGCCCTGGGCATTTGCAAACAGCGCCGTCACTGCGGCTGCCAGAACCAGAATACGTTTCATGACAAGACTCCAACGATAAATGTAATGACCCAAGCGTAGGGCATTGCGCCCTGTTGTGCCTTGTGGATACCACTTACATTCTGCGGATTCAAGACATCCATTGACGCTCGTCAATGGATGTCTTCAGTTCCTATTTGTAGCTGCGCGCGTCTTCAATGACCTTGCCGTCATTGGGCAGACTGCCGGGCAGGAAAAATTCAACACTCCCTCGCAGTTTGGTCACATCGCGAATGGCCTCGCCAATCTTGGCGGCCAGTGCATCCGGGCCGCCGCACGCGGTCTCGACCTTGAGCGTCATGGCGTCATTGGCCATCTCACCGGTTACCACCAGGCGCGCCCGCGCGATTTCAGGGAAGCGCTTGACGATATCAGCCACCTGCCCCGGGTGCACGAACATGCCCCGGATTTTGGTGGTCTGATCCGCCCGTCCCATCCAGCCCTTGATGCGGGTGTTGGTGCGCCCGGTCGGACACGCACCCGCCAGCACCGCCGACAAGTCACCGGTGCCAAAACGGATCAAAGGATAGACGGGGTTCAGGGACGTGACCACGACCTCCCCCACCTCGCCTTCAGCCACGGGGTCACCCGTGCCGGGGCGCACGATCTCGACAATCACACCCTCATCGATCACCAGGCCTTCGCGGGCCTGTGTTTCGTAGGCAATCGAGCCCAGGTCCGCGGTGGCATAGCACTGGTACCCGGTAATGCCGCGTTCGGCAAACCAGTCGCGCAGCGATGGCGGAAACGCTTCACCACCGAACATGGCCTTCTTCAGGCTTGGCAGGGCCACCCCCATGTCCGCAGCCTTGTCGACAATGATCTTGAGAAAACTCGGCGTGCCGATATAGCCTGCCGGCTGCAACTCGGCCACCGCTTGAACCTGCTGCTCGGTCTGGCCCGTCCCCCCTGCAAACACGGTGCAACCCAGCGCGTGGGCACCGGACTCCATCATCGAGCCGGCGGGGACAAAGTGGTAGCTGAAACAGTTGTGAATCAGCTCCCCCGGGCGAAAGCCCGCGGCAAACATCGCACGGGCCATGCGCCAATAATCTCTGGCTGCACCTTCCGGCTCGTAAATAGGACCCGGGCTGGAAAATACCCGCGGCATCAGGCTGCCAAAACCCAGGGTGCTGAAACCGCCAAACACATCGCCGCCAGCGTTGCGACTGGCCTTCTGGAGATCCAGCAATTCATGCTTGCGGGTGACCGGCAGGCGTGCCAGGGCGGCTCGGCTGTTGACCTGCGCCGCATCGACATCTTTCAATATCTGCCCCAAGGCCGCAGAGGATTTCCGGGCATGGGCCACCTGGCCCGGCAGTGCAGCCATCAGGGCCGCTTCGCGGACGCTGGCATCGCGCGCTTCGAGCGCATCAAAGTAGTTGTTCATGTGTAAATTCCTCACGCCAGCCAGCGCTTGCGCCGCTTGTAGCTCTTGACATCCTTGAAGCTCTTGCGTTCGCCACCGCCCACGCCAAGGTAGAACTCCTTGACGTCTTCGTTGTTCGCCAGATCACTGGCCACACCATCCATCACCACGCGGCCGGACTCCATGATGTAACCATAGTCGGCGTAGCGCAAAGCCATGTTGGTGTTTTGCTCAGCCAGCAGGAAGGTTACTTTTTCTTTTTGATTCAGGTCTTTGACAATCTCGAACACCTCTTCCACGATCTGCGGCGCCAGCCCCATGGAGGGCTCGTCGAGCAGCACCATGCTGGGGTTGGTCATCAGGGCGCGACCAATAGCGCACATCTGCTGCTCGCCACCCGAGGTGTAGGCCGCCTGCGATGTACGGCGGGTTTTGAGACGCGGGAAATACGTGTACACCTTCTCCAGGTTGCGCGCGATCTCGGCCTTGTCCTTGCGTGTGTAGCCGCCAGTCAGCAGATTTTCTTCAATCGTCAAATGCGCAAAACAGTGGCGCCCCTCCATGACCTGCACCACGCCGCGCTGCACCAGATCGGCTGGCGAGAGATTTTCGATGCGCTCGCCGCGCAGCTCAATCGACCCCTTGGTCACCTCACCGCGTTCGCCCTTGAGCAGATTGGAGACAGCGCGCAGGGTGGTGGTTTTACCCGCACCGTTGCCGCCCAGAATGGCCACGATTTTTCCCTCCGGCACTTGAAGGGAAACCCCCTTCAACACCAGAATGACGTGGTTGTAAATGACCTCGATGCCATTGACGTTGAGAACGATGTTTGGTGTGCTCATGATGAAAGTTTGGTTAGCAGCCGAAAGCGCGGCCATGCTGCGCTTTCGGCTGGAGGCTCAACAGAACCTCCGCGCCACCCGGGCAAGTGCTCAGGTGGCGGACGTGGGTACGATCAGGATTGGCAGTCGGCGCTGCTACGGCGCGTCAGCTTCTTCTCTGCGGCGTACTTTTCAGCCGAGTTCTTGACCAGAGGACGAATGACCTGCTCATCAGCCTGCAGCCAGTCAGAGGCCCAGACAAACTTGCTGCCGTCCCAGGTGTGCACACGGGCCCAGGCCGAGCCCATGTGATCGACACAGGTGGTGGAAACCGGCCGCATGACACCCTTGAAGCCCAGCGCGTCGAGCTTGGCTTGCGTCAGGTTCAGGTTCTCATAGCCCCAGCGAGCCTGCTCACCGGTCATGACCTTGCCCTTGCCAAAACGCTCTTGAGCAGAACGGACGCCTTCAGTGGCCAGCAAGGCACCAAGCACCCCACGCATGTAGAGCACGGTACCCACTTCTTCCTTGGGTCCAGTGCCCTGACCTTTGGCATGGACCTTTTCCAGGATCTCCTTGACCACGACAGCCTGCGGCTCAGCACCGTGCTGCATCATCACGGCGCTGTAGCCTTTGGCGCCCTGGCCAACGTCCTTCAGATCCGGCTCAGCGCCCGACCACCAGGTCCCGAACATCTTTTCACGTGGATAGCCCACGGCCTGAGCTTCCTTGATGGCGGCAGCCGTCATCACACCCCAGGTTTGCAGAATCATGTAATCGGGCTGTTGCTGGCGCACCTGGAGCCAGGTCGCTTTTTGCTCAACCCCGGGGGCAGCAATGGGCAACAACAGCAGGTTGAAGCCGTACTGGGCAGCACGCTCCTGGAGAATGGGCAGCAGCTCTTTGCCAAATGCGCTGTCGTGGTAGCCAACGCCAATCTTCTTGCCTTTGAGCTTGTCCATCCCACCGGCCTTGTTACCGATGTGCTGCAGCAAGGTATCGCCAGCCACCCAGTAGTGGCCAATCAGCGGGAAATTCCATTTGAAGATGCCACCGTCTGCGGAGTCGCTGCGGCCATAGCCGGAGGTGATCATGGGAATCTTGTCATTGGGAATCTTTTCCGTGAGGGCGAAGGTAATGCCGGTCGACAAAGGCTGGAACACGGTGGCGCCACCGTGCTTGCCCTTGAGTCGCTCGTAGCACTCCACGCCACGGTCTGTTGCGTAGGCAGTTTCGCACTCTTCCACCAGCGTCTTGACGCCGTTGATGCCGCCGCGGGCGTTCACCAGCTTCATGTAGTCGTTGTGGCCATTGGCCCAAGGTGTGGCGTTGGGTGCCACAGGACCGGTACGACCGGACAGTACCGGGAAGAACTGCTCCTTGGCCTGCGCGAATGCCCCGGCCCCGGCAGCGGCCAGCACACTGGCCACGACGATGTTGCGGATTTTCATGAAAGTCTCCTAAAGTTGTGGCACTCGCATGCCAGTGGTTGACAAAAAAACAATGAACTCAGTGGGGGAATGGCCACAGCCGCATCTTCTGCTTGCCAATGCTCCAGAGCTTGGCCAGGCCGTGCGGCTCGACGATCAGGAACCAGACAATCAGGGCACCGAAGATCATGGCCTCGGTGTGTGAGATCGCCGCCGTGGAAATTTCAACCCCGATCAGGGTACCCAGGGCCGGCAGGAACTGGTTCAGGATGATGGGCAGCACGACGATGAAGGCGGCACCAAAAAAGCTGCCCATGATCGAGCCCAGACCGCCAATGATCACCATGAACAACAGCTGGAAGGAACGGTCCACCGAGAACGCCGCAGTTTCCCAGGACCCCAGGTGCACAAAGCCCCAGAGCCCGCCTGACACACCCACGATGAACGAACTGACCGCGAAGGCACTGAGCTTGGCGTACATGGGCCGGATGCCAATGACGGCGGCCGCCACGTCCATGTCGCGAATGGCCATCCACTCCCGGCCAATGGCGCCACGCACCAGGTTCTTGGCCAGCAAACCAAACACCAGCAGGAATGCCAGGCAGAACAGGTATTTGTTCACCGGTGAATCAATCGGCACACCGAAGACATTGAAGCTCGATACCGCCACCGAGCCGGACGAGCTGTTGTTGGTGAACCAGCTGATGCGCAGAAAGGCCCAGTCACAAAAGAACTGCGCGGCCAGTGTGGCCACCGCCAGGTACAAGCCCTTTACACGCAGGCTGGGAATACCGAAGAACATGCCCACCAGCGTGGCGAAAAAACCGCCGGACAACAAGGCCACGATGACCGGCATGCCGTCGATGCGCACAAAGGTGTTGTAGGCGGCATAGGCGCCTACCGCCATGAAGGCACCCGAGCCCAGCGAAATCTGGCCGCAGTAGCCCACCAGGATGTTGACCCCCAATGCGGCCAGCGACAGGATCAGAAACGGGATGAAGATGGCACGCAGCAGGTATTCATCGGCCAGCAAGGGCACGCCCACGATGGCCACCACCAGCATGGCCAGCATGGCCCAGCGGTCCTGGGCAATCGTGAAGATCTGCTGATCCGCCCGGTAGCTTGTTTTGAATTGGCCGTTTTCTCTGTAAAACATGTGGTTTCTCTATGAATAGGGTGCAGGGTTCAGACGCGGTCGATGATCTTTTCACCGAACAGGCCCTGCGGACGAAACATCAGGAACACAAGTGCCAGCACATAGGCAAACCAGATCTCGATGCCGCCGCCCACATAAGGCCCCAGAAACACTTCCGAGAGTTTTTCACCCACGCCAATGATCAGTCCGCCGATGATGGCGCCGGGCACCGAAGTGAGTCCACCCAGAATCACCACGGGCAGGGCACGCAGGGCCACGGTGGTAAGCGAAAACTGCACGCCGAGCTTGCTGCCCCAGATCATGCCGGCGACCAGCGCCACCACACCGGCAACGCACCAGACGATGACCCAGATGCGGTTCAGCGGAATACCGATGCTTTGTGCCGCCTGGTGATCGTCGGCGACGGCACGCAAGGCGCGACCGGTGCTGGTTTTCTGGAAAAAAACGCTGAGCAGCGTCACCAGTACGGCAGCGATCAGGGCCGCATAGAGATCTTCCTTGTTGATCAGGATACCGCCCGGGAATACGCTCTCCAGCGCGAAGATGGGTTCCTTGGGCATGCCGACATCGATCTTGTAAATGGCACTGCCGAAAATGGTTTGCCCCATGCCATCCAGAAAGTAGCTGATGCCCAGCGTTGCCATCAGCAAGGTGGTGGCCTCCTGGTTGACCAGGTGGCGCAACACCAGTCGCTCGATCACCCAGGCGACGACAAACATGACCACGCCAGCGGCCAGGAAAGCGATCACATTGGCGGCAATCGGATTGGAAATGCCGGTCAATGCCGGAATCCATTCGGCAAAGCGTGCCATCGCCAGCGCGGCAAACAGCACCATGGCGCCCTGGGCAAAGTTGAAGACTCCCGAGGCCTTATAGATCAGCACAAAGCCCAGCGCCACCAGCGAATACAACATGCCGGCCATCAGGCCGCCCAACAATGTTTCAAGAAAGAATGCCATTTTGTTTCCTCAGTGACTGGTGCCCAGATAGGCGCTGATCACTTCTTCGTTGTTGCGTACTTCATCGGGTGTGCCATCACCAATCTTCTTGCCGTAGTCCAGCACCACCACGCGGTCGGAAATGTCCATCACCACCCCCATGTCGTGCTCGATCAAGACCACGGTGGTGCCGAATTCCTCGTTCACATCCAGCACGAAGCGGCACATGTCCTGCTTCTCTTCCACGTTCATGCCGGCCATGGGTTCGTCCAGCAGCAGCACCTGCGGCTCCATGGCCAGGGCGCGCCCCAGGTCCACGCGCTTTTGCAGACCATACGGCAGTTGGCCCACAGGGGTTTTGCGGTAGGCCTGAATCTCCAGGAAATCGATGATGCGCTCCACCGCCTCGCGGTGCATTTCCTCTTCCCTTTGCGCCGGGCCAATGCGCAGGGCCTGCCACAACAGATTGCTTTTGATCTTGAGGTTGCGCCCGGTCATGATGTTGTCAATCACGCTCATGCCCTTGAACAACGCCAGGTTCTGGAAGGTGCGCCCAATGCCCATCACGGCCACCGCATGGCTGTCCATGTGGCTGAAGGTCTTGCCGCGAAAGGTGATGGAGCCCTGCTGCGGCGTATACACCCCGTTGATGCAGTTGAGCATGGAGCTCTTGCCCGCACCGTTGGGGCCAATGATGGCGCGCACTTCATGCTCGCGCACATCGAAGGAGATGTCGGTCAGCGCCTTGACGCCACCAAAACTCAGGGAAATGTTTTTGACATCCAGAATGACGTCGCCGATTTTTTTTGTCGCCATGATGCTTCAGTGTGTGTTCAGGCTGCGGCCTTGACCGGGGCAAAAGTCTTTGCGTCATCGATGCGCAACGTGGCGCTGACGCTGCCGGTGCGGCCATCTTCAAACTTGACCTGGGTTTCGATGAACTGTGAGGTCTTGCCCCCGTACAGGGCATCGACCAGCACATCGTATTTCTCGGCAATGAAACCGCGTCGCACCTTGTTGGTCCGGGTCAGCTCGCCATCATCGGCATCCAGTTCCTTGTGCAACACCAGAAAACGGCTGACCTGGCTGCCCGCCAGCAGCGTGTCCACGCTCAGATCGGCATTCACTTTCTCGACGCATTCCTTGATGAGCTGATAGACCTCGGGCTTTTGCGCCAGGTCGGTGTAACCGGCATAGGGCAGGTTGCGGCGCTCGGCCCAGTTGCCCACGGCATCAAAGTCGATGTTGATCATGACGCAGACTTTTTCGCGTCCATCCCCATAGGCCACAACTTCCTTGATGTGCGGAAAAAACTTGAGCTTGTTCTCCACATACTTGGGCGCAAACATGGCGCCGTCATTGGCGCCACCCTTGATGCGCCCTACATCCTTGACGCGGTCGATGATCTTCAGGTGGCCGTGCGCGTCCAGAAAGCCGGCGTCGCTGGTGTGGTACCAGCCGTCGGCACTCATGACTTCGGCAGTGGCTTGCGGGTTCTTGAAGTACTCCTTGAGCAGCCCTGGTGACTTGACCAGGATTTCACCGTTGTCGGCGACCTTGATCTCGACACCCGCACAGGGCACACCTACTGTGTCGGCGCGCGCTTCGTGGTCGGGCTGCAGGCACACGAACACGGCAGTCTCTGTGGAACCGTATAACTGCTTGAGGTTGATGCCAATAGAGCGATAGAAGGTAAAGAGGTCCGGGCCAATGGCCTCACCGGCCGTGTAGGCCACGCGCACCCGGCTCATACCCAGGTTGTTGCGCAACGGACCGTACACCAGCACATTGCCCAGTGCATACAGCACGCGATCCACCAGCGACACGGGTTTGCCATCCATCAGGGCCGGGCCGACGCGTTGCGCCACACCCATGAAGGAGTGGAACATGTTGCGCTTGATGGCGCCGGCGTCCTCCATGCGAATCATCACACTGGTGAGCAGGCCTTCAAACACCCGGGGCGGGGCGAAGTAATAGGTGGGCCCCACTTCCTTGAGATCGATGGTGACCGTGGCCGCCGACTCGGGGCAGTTCACCACATAGCCGCACGCCAGCCACTGCGAGTAGCTGAAGATATTCTGACCAATCCAGGCGGGGGGCAAATAGGCCAGCACTTCTTCGGCGTGGGTCAGTTTGTCAAAATCAGCCCCTGCCTTGGCCCGGTTCAGCAACGAGTTGTGGGTGTGCACCACGCCTTTGGGGTTGCCGGTGGTGCCCGAGGTGAAGAACATGGCCGCGACGTCATCTGGTTTGGCCAGGCTCACTTCGGTCTTGAAAAAATCCGCATGCAAGCCGGCAAAGGCCTTGCCCGAAGCCAGCAACTCATCCAGCGCAGCCAGACCCGGCTCGTCGTAATTGCGCAGACCCCGTGGATCGTCGAAGTAGATGTGCTGCAACTGGGGGCATTGCTCACGAATCTCCAGCAGCTTGTCCACCTGCTCCTGGTCTTCGGCAAAGGCAAAGCGCACGTCAGCGTTATTAATCGGAAAAACGCATTCCGCCGCCGCCGCGTCCTGGTACAGGGGAATCGGGATCGCCCCCAGGGATTGGGCCGCCAGCATGGTGGCGTAAAGACGGGGGCGGTTCGCACCGACCACGATCATGTGCTCATTGCGGCGCAAACCTGCCTGGTGCAGTCCGCAGGCCAGGTGCTCCACCAGCGTGGCCAGATCCGCCCAGGACAGGGCCTGCCAGATGCCATATTCCTTTTCACGCATGGCAGGTTCAGCCGGCCGCTGAGTGGCATGGTTCAAAAGAAGTCGAGGGAAAGTGGTCTGCATCCCGGTACCTTGTCGTCAAATGAAAGCAATATGGGCAAGTTGCCCAGGGACTGCTGGAATGACCCGAATAATAGACATTCATTTGACGCCAAGTTGTCGTTTGGACGACAATTCGAAGGTTTCCCGCTAGGTGTTTTCCCTTCACTGTCTTCCAACTTACAGCACTTCTGACCCATTCATGGCAACCGACTCCGCGCTTCACCAACGCCGCCGCTCCTTGACTGCCGCCGAGCTGGATGCGATTCCCTGGATGCGCCTGCTGGCGCCGCATGAACGCGAGCGCGCTGTGGGCGACCTGAAAATCGCCGATGCCATCCCTGGCGAATACATCTGCCGCACCGGTCGCCCCGTCACCTACTGGTTTGGCGTGGTGGATGGCCTGCTCAAGATGAGCAGCGACAACGCCGAGGGCCAGACCATGACCTTCACGGGAATTCCGCCTGGCGGGTGGTTTGGCGAGGGCACGGCCCTCAAACGCGAGACCTACCGCTACAACATCCAGGCGCTGCGCAAGAGCATGGTGGCCGGGTTGCATGTGGACACCTTCCACTGGCTGCTGGACCACTCCATCGGCTTCAACCGGTTTGTGATGAACCAGCTCAACGAGCGCCTGGGCCAATTCATTGCTGCGCGTGAAATTGACCGCATGACCAACCCCGACATCCGGGTGGCTCGAAGCCTGGCGGCGCTGTTCAACCCGGTGCTCTACCCCGGCGTCGGCGAGGTACTGCGCATCACCCAGCAAGAGCTGGCGTATCTGGTGGGTTTGTCGCGTCAGCGCGTGAATGAAGCACTAACGGCGCTGGCCGGGCAGGACTCCATTCGCGTCGAGTATGGCGGCTTGCGTGTGCTGAATCTGGCCGCCTTGCGCTCAAGCGGCTCCGCGCCTCCAGCGGCTCTGCCGCTGGACTGACAACCCGCCGCCAGCGGCTTATTCGACTTCGAGCCGCAGTTCCCGCTCTGCAACACGCTGCTTTTCGTCCTGCACCTGCATGGTCAGGCGATGCTTTCCCGTCGGGATCTGCGCGTTCTCCAGCGAAAAACCTTCCTTGGTGACCTTGACGTACTTGGTAATGCGGCTGGTGATATCGACCTTGAATGTGCCATACATCACCTTGAAGGTTCCCGGGTCAATCGGCGCATCCGCCTGGCTCTTGAACTGCACCGCAATCGCGAACGGCGCCTTAACCTTCAGATCGGAAACCGGCTCGGGTTTGAGGATGTCGATCAGCGGCACGACCGCACGCGGACGCAAGGCGGGCGGCTCGTTGAAGCCGTCCTCGCCCTTGAACTCAATCGCCTCGGCTGCGGTAATCAGCCAACCCTGCGGAACAGCCGTTAAAACGCCCTGGGCCTGCGCACTGATTGCGCAAGATGCCATCAAAAATGCAGCAACAAATTTTGCTTTCGAATCACTCATTGAATCTCCTCCACTGAAACCATGGCTGCCCCATAGGCGTCCGAACACACGGGGTTGTTCTTTCTTGCGCCTGCATTGGCACAGGACTGGCTGGTCACCGCGCGCGAGCTGGACATCAGTGCCCCCAGCTTGGCGCGGCCCTGTGCGTCATTGAGCGAGGAGACGAAGGCGCCCGCCTTGCTCGCCGCCAGCGGAGCAAGGTCTCGCGGACCGTCAGCCACCATCACCAGCAGGTTGTCTGTGCCCGCCGGACCGCCAGCCTTGACGCGCCAGTTGGGGCGCGGCAACAGAAGCTGCTGCCCGGCCTCGATCTTGTTGTTCTGGTCCAGGTCGTTGGGAAACAGCAGATAGACCGACTTGTTGTCGGAGCCTGCCAGGGCGACATACACGTAGCCACCACGGTCCGACTGCACCGAGAAGTCCAGCACGTCCTGCCCGATCTTGAGCTTGTCCTTGCTCGCCACCACCTGCACCCGGCGCTTGGCATCGCGCTGGTCAAACATCTGGCGCAAAGCCTGCTCGCCGGTCAAAGGTGCAGGCTGCACTACCGGAGCCGGAGCTGACGCAACGGCGACAGGTGCAGCGGCTGTCACCACCGCAGGCACTGCAAGGGTCGGCGCAGCCACGACAGGTGTCGGCTTGACGGCTGTCGGTTTGACTTGCGTCGCCACGGGGGCTGGCGCAATAGACACAACGGCCGCGGCAGGCGCTTGCGTCACCAAGGCAAGCGGGGCTGCACTGACCTGGCTGAACCAGGCGGGCACAAACGCGGCATTGCCATTGAGCACCAGGTTGTGCGCCTTGTAGTTCGCATCGTTGGCCATGCGTTTGTTGATTTTCTCCTGGGCGCACATTTTTATTTCCTCCATGCTGATGGCGCCGGAGTTGTCCAGGTCTTTGGCATCGCGCAGCATGCAGTCGCGCATGAACTGGGTGGCCAGGCCACCTTTGAGTTCATCGTCAAAGCTGATCTCGTTGTCCCGCGAGGCGCTGACGTGGATGATGTCCTGTGGCAACCCCCCTTTCGCGACGGCCTCCACCATCAGGTTGCGGGTCTTGATATTGACAGGACGTCCGCACTCTTCGGAAATGCTGGAGAACTTCGGCCGCAGAACACCGTCGTCATTGGCGTTAGTCAGGCCACGCGTTCGCACCGATGCCGCGTTCTGCACCAGGCCACCGGAATGGCAGGCGTCGTACATCACAAACAGCTTGTCCGTCTTGTTGGTGATGGTCTTGAGCATGTCGGCCATCTCGCGATTGGTGATCATGCCGCTCTGGCCTCCGTCATAGGCCAGCAAGGCCTCGACACAGCCACCGGCCGCCGGATCGTTGTAGCGGGTGCCGTGCCCGGAATAGTGAATAAACACCCGGTCTCCGTCCTGCACCTTGTCGGTCAGCTCCTGCAACGCCTGGCGGATGCTGTTGCCGGTCGCCTGCTCATCCTGCAAATACCGGATGTTGCTCGCCGGCACCTGCATGGCCTGCGCCATTTGTGTGGCCGTTTCCTTGTCAATGCGCGCACCGGGCAGCGGCGGTGTCCCTGCGTCCGCATAGCGGCTGATGCCGATGATCAAGGCGTGGCGATTGATACGCGGGGGCAGGCTGCGCACGCCCAATGTCAGGGCCGTATTGCCTGATGCTTCACGACCGCTGGCCAGACCCGACGCAAGTGAACTGCCGGCCTGCCAGTTCACCGTGCTGGCGCGCACCCAGCCCGACATTCTTGCCCCCGGCTTGTCAGCAGGGGTTGCCGCCTCCACCAGGGCCCAACCGCCCTCCACACTGACCAGGCGCAAGGCTGAGCCCGCTGCCAGGCTGCGCAGTACCGGTGCGGACGCCAGCTTGTCCGCGCGCAAATCGGTGGCGCGCAACGCCGTCAGCGCCTGACCGGGCACGGCGGTTTGCGCCGTTTGCGCTTGCACGCCCAGTTGGGCACCCAAGCTCGCCAGCCCACCCAACAACAACCCAACAGCTTTCAATTTCATCGTGTCTCCCTTTCAACCTTTCGGTCTGGATTCCTGGTTTGTATCCGTTTTCTGAAACGTTGCCCATACCATGAATATAGTCTTTGCCAACTCTGCACGGTTTGGCGAAGAATCAAGCAGCACCGGCTCGCCGCTGCGCCGGGCCAGGCGCCGGAGCGCGGGCTCCAGTTTGTCCCGGGCTTCCAACACAGCCTCCTGCGGTCCGACCACCGCCGCGAAGCGCGCGAGTTCAGGCCAGCGCAGCGTTGCGGGCCAGATCACGTTGGCATCGCACACCACCACACGGCAGGTCGGCGCATGGCGCTCCACGGCATCAATCAAACGGTCCAGCGCGCCTTCCAGCCAGGCATCGCTTCGCTCCCAGGGCCAGATCGCCAGCGCCTGTGCGGTCGAGGAGGGCGGCGAGCACCAGTAGTTGCGACGCAATGTGTTCCAGTAGCGCAATACCGCCAGAAACACCAGCGCCAGACCCGCCGCCAGGTGCAGGTCCAGAAATACCGGCAAACCGTTCAGACTCAGGTACCCGATGCCCAGCAGAGCAGCGGGCAGGGCCAGCAAGGCCGGCACGAGGGAGGCCACGCTTTTGAACTGAACCCACAGGGCCAGGCCCACGCACAGCGCGATAGCCAGCCCGGCCTGGAGCCAACGCGGCAGTTCATGCAGGTGCCGCCGGTTCAGTGCGTTGTCGATCACCGTGGCCAGCGAGTCCACCCCGGCCTGCATGTTGGACAGCGGCGACGGGTGAATGTCATGCAGACTGGGCGCTGTGGCACCCACGATGACGACCTTGCCGGCAAAGGTGGACTGCCCTGCCACAGGCTTGACACCTTCGGCCTGCTCAAAGACGTCGGCAAACGAAATATGCGGATAGGCATCCCCTCGCTTGCGCCAGGAAATCAGCTCGCCTCTTGAATCAAACGCGCCGCCAGCCCTTTCGGAATAGTCTTTGTATGCGTCCAAATTAGTAGCACTTAAAACACTGGCGGCGATCGACTGGATCGCCGTGCCATCGGCCAGGGGCTCCACGAAGCGATAGCGGCGCAACACGCCATCCTGATCGACATAGCCATTGTTGAAACCCAGACGGGCGCTCGCCACCGCAGGCAGCGCTGGCGGGATCAGCGCCACCGTGGCGGCCTTGGCCACAGTGGATTCACCGGCAACGGGTGGAGGTACGTTTGGCGAAGGCGGCGCAAGCAGCCACAGGCCCGGCAAAGCGGCACGTGTGATCTGACTGGCGGAATCGTTGGAGCGGGGCAACCTGACCACCGAAAAGTGGCTGCGCTGGCTGCGCCGCACCGCCTCGTTGAAAGCCGCATCGCCACCGGGGCTCAGCCGATCCGCATCGGAAAACAAAATATCCCAAACCACCGCCGCCGGCTGCTGGGCCTCGATATGTTGCAACACCGTGGCCAGCGTGTCGCGCGGCCAGGGCCAGCGGCCAAACTCTTTCCCCATGCGCGCCAGCGATGCCTCGTCAATGTCGACGATGACAATCCGCGGGTCCGGGGCGGCGGCGACCAGGCGCGCCCGCACCATGGCGTCGTAACTCGATTGCGCCACGCCGCCGCTGAGCTTGAGCACGAACACATCCAGCACGACCCAGATGGAGAAGAACAGCACCAGGCCCCAGGTCACGCGCCGGGCCGGCAAGGCGCCAAGCCGGTGCGCGATACCCTGGAGAAACTGCATTGCAGGGAGACTCAACGTTGCGCGCAAGCGGACGACAACAAGCCGCCCCACAGAAGCACGGTCAATGCTCTAAATTTAGTAGCGCACTGTGCAATCAATCCACTGGTCAATGGCATATTTTTCACTGGGAACTTACCCTGGATGCGCTCGGACCGTGGTCAGCACCGCGTCAATCCAGATTGACGATGCGCACACGCCGATTTTCTGCCGCAAAAGGTTCGGCGGCATTGGCAAGCTCCGCAGAACCTTTGCCAGTCGCCACCAGGCGTGCTTCGTTCACGCCCTGGGTCTTCAGGAAATCCCGCACCGCTTGGGCGCGCTGCTGGCTGAGCTTGAGGTTGTAGTCCACGCTGCCCTTGGCGTCGGTGTGGCCTTCGACGGCGAACCTGGAAGCCCCCAGCTCGGCAGACTGCAGTGCCTGGGACAAATTGGCCAGGGCCTGTTGGCTCTCGGGCCGCACGCGCGCTGAATTGAAATCAAACTGGATCAGCAAGGACAGCGAAGGACGTCCCGGTGTTCCCGCCGACGCAGCGTCGGTTTGCGCCGACACGGCCTCCACCGAAAGATTGCGCAGACTGCGCGTCCGCGGCGCCTTGAGTTGCTCGATCATCTGCTCTGCGCTCGGTGCGGCGGTTTGCGCCCATGCAGGAACGAGCAAACAAGCACACGCCAGCCAGGCAAAAATTCTGAAAACGCTGAGGATCATGATCTACTTCTTGCGCTGGGTGAACACCACTTTATCGACCACCGACTCACCTTTGCCATCCTGCTTGAGGATGATTTCCGCGTCATAGGCCTGCGCGGCCTTGAACTGGGCGTTGGCAGACACCTCTTTGGCCATTTTGGAGGCCGACCAGAGGGAGCTGATCGCGCTCAGCAAGAGGAGCGGGCTCTTCGCCGTCACACTGGATTTGGGTGGCACAACCTTCACCGTACCGCCACCCGCCTCCACCGAAGCCATCCAGTGCTGCAAACGCTCGGGCAGTGCGCTGGGAACAATGCGGTCGTAAAAAGCCACATCCACCTTGGGCAAAGGCGCACCAAGTGAACCCGACAAATCCCGATCGAAGGCCTGCAAGTCCACGAACGCAATCTCGGCCTTGGGCGGCGCAGCACTTTGGGTCTGCCCGGGGTTGGATTCGCAGGCAACCAGCGTCAGCGCCAGTGCTGCGGTGAATACCAACTTTTGTGCGGTGCCTTTGATCATTGAATTCGCTCCTTGGATTCGCTTATGGATATTGGCTATGCCAAATTTGGCATCCATGCCAGTCTAACGCCCATCGCGCACAGCATTCAGAGCCACCAATTCGCTTTTTTCGTTCTTGCGCATCTTGCCCTTGGGGTTGGAGATGGTCACCAGGGACTTGATGGGCATGCCGTAGTTCGGATTCATCCAGAAAGTCCAACTGTAGCGATGGCCCTCCTTTCCAAAACCGCTGATATCCACCCGGTAGACCTCAAACTCCCCCGCAGTGACGCTGATTTTTTCTCGCGCGCCGATGCGTGCGTCAAGTGAAACCGTGTCATCGCGCGCGTCGGTATCGATCTGTGCGCGCAGCACCCATTTCTTCCCGGCCTGGTAGTTGGCGGGGAAGAACTGGGCATCGCGCCAAACGTGGTCACGCACAGTCTGGGTATTGCCCAGCAGGTCCAGCTTGCGAGCGCCGCCATTGATTTCAACCACATCGTCGCGAATAGCCGTCACCTTCATCCGCCTTGTGATAACGCCGTTGGCCGACACGCCTGATGCGTCGACACGGTATTCATAGACATCCCCGACCCTGAATCTTTCGGTGCTGGAATCGTTGGCCAAGGTGTCCCCCGTCTTGAACTGGGGGGCCACCAGCGGCTTTTGCAGTCGGTCCAGCTTGGCCTGCGCTATTTCCGAATACAGGCCACCGGGGTATTGCGACAGGTAGGCCGCAAAAGCATCCACGGTATTGAGCTGCTTGGTCTTGTCCCACAGACCCGACTCCCGCTCCAGTGCCGCATCATCAAGCGGCTCGCCCTTTCGGCCGGGGGTCTTGCCTTTGGTGAAATAGAAATCCTCTTCCAGGCTGGTGGATTCCCAGGGAATCTGGCGCCCCTGGCTCTTCAACCGAACCTGCAGCCGAACCCGCTTGAAGACATCTTCAATGGCAGCCGTTGGCTTCTTCAGCTCTTGCAGCAAATACTGCGTGTACAGGCCATTGCCGCTCTTGACGTCACCGTCCTCGGCCACATTGCCAGGTGCCGTCGCATAGGCCAGAAAGGTCCCCGGCGGCGCGTCCAGCTGCGCCAAACCCTTGCCAGTGGCCGTGCCGGCGAACGGGTTGTCGCGGCAGGCATCGAGCACCAGAATATTCATGCGATTGCCTGCCGTTTTGAAGGCATCAATCACACTGCTGATGTCAATCGTCTGCTCCACCACATCCGAAGCCTTTGACAGGTTGGCATTGACCGGCACCATGTAGTTGCGCCAGTCCAGCTGCAGCCCATGGCCGGCGTAATACAGCATGCCCACGCCCTGCTTGCCCTTGAGTGATTCGCGCACCTTGGCGATGGCCGCATTCATCTCCTCTTTCCTGGCATCGCGCAGTTCTACCACCGTGAACCCCAGTCCACGCAAAGTGTCCGCCATGGCGCGTGCGTCATTGGCCGGGTTAAGCAGCGGCGCACCGGCATAGGCCGAGTTGCCGATCACCAGCGCCACCCGAATGTCCAGCGGAGCCTGAGCCTGAACCGGGACGCACAGGCCTGTGAGCGCCAGCATCGCCACGGCTGTGATTTTGAGCAGGGTTACTTGATTTTTCATGGATTCTGTTTGATATTTGGCAGGCAAGCACTTGGGCGAACATGTCCAGCAAATGGAGCAGCTTATGCCAAACTGTATCGAATATTGCAGGCCGGGGGGTCAACGATTTCGGGTTAGACGAGATATTGGCCCATAGCCCTCGTAAAATATGCACCTTAAGCTACAAAAGATATAGCAAATGACAGACCCCAAGCCCACTCCTGTATTCCGTCGTGCTGCACCGCCTTCCGGCCGCACGCCCGCTCCGGCAGGTCAAAGCAATACGGCGGCCATCGGCCCCAATGGCACCTTGCGCCTGAACAAGCGTATGGCCGAACTGGGCT
This sequence comes from Rhodoferax sp., assembly GCF_018780565.1. Taxonomy (GTDB): domain Bacteria; phylum Pseudomonadota; class Gammaproteobacteria; order Burkholderiales; family Burkholderiaceae_C; genus Rhodoferax. The sequence goes on along the minus strand of NZ_JADMJN010000002.1, from coordinate 201,805 downwards.
TGGCCTCGCGACGTGAAGCCGACGACTGGATTGCCAAAGGCTGGGTCAAGGTCAATGGCGAAATCGCGACCATGGGCATGCAGGTCATGCCCGATGTCCGCATCGAGATCAACAAACAGGCCCAGGGCCAACAGGCCAACCAGGTCACGGTGCTGATCAACAAGCCGCTCGGCCTGGTCAGCGGGCAGGCCGAAGATGGCCACGAGCCCGCCATCACGCTGGTGCAGCCACAAAACCGCTGGGCTGAGGACAATGCCCGCTTTTTCTTTCACCCCAGCCAGCTCAAAAATCTGGTCCCGGCGGGGCGGCTGGACATTGACTCCACAGGTCTCCTGGTGCTGACACAGGACGGCCGCGTGGCGCGCCAGCTGATTGGCGAAGACTCGGTGATGGAGAAAGAGTATCTGGTGCGGGTGGTGTACACCGGCACCGAGAACGTGGCGGCAGCCAACTCCGCCGCGGCCACGTACGGCGGCAAGCCCACGCAACTGAGCCGTATTGACGACGACGACCCGGTGAGCACCGATGTGCAGTCCGTCTTCCCGGCCGACAAGTTGCGCCTGCTGCGCCATGGTCTGAGCCTGGACGGTCAGGCCTTGAAGCCCGCCAAGGTAAGCTGGCAAAACCCCGAGCAGTTGCGCGTGGTCTTGACCGAGGGCAAGAAACGCCAGATTCGCCGCATGTGCGAGCTGGTCGGCCTCAAAGTCGTGGGCTTGAAGCGCGTGCGCATTGGCCACGTGATGCTGGGCAATTTGCCTCTGGGCCAGTGGCGCTACCTGGCGCCGCACGAACGCTTCTGACAGGCGCTGCAGGTGCCAACCTGTCGCATCAGCCTAGGCAGGCGCCTCTAGTGCGCGGCTGATTTGTTGTCCACAATGCGCGAACGCCGGGTGATTCTTTATCCACTGCGTCGACTGACATGACAGAACCTGCAAGCAAATCCGCGCTCAAACATTTGCGCGCATCCGACCTCCGGGGCATCGCCCAACTCGCCACCCAGGCGACCACGGGCGTGGCCCGCATTGCCGAGGGCGTGCACCAATCGGTGTTGAGCACCATGGGTATGCCCGGCGGCACAAAGCCCGGACAGACGCGCGGCCTGACCGGCATGGTCTACAAAAGCGTGAATGGCGTCGCACACCTGCTGGGCAAGGGCATGGAAACTCTGCTGGCCCGGTTGGAGCCCCTGCTTGCCTCGTCCGATGCGGCCAAGGCCGCGACGCCCGAGCGTGAAGCCATCTTGGCGGCACTCAACGGCGTCATGGGCGACCGTCTGCTGGAGAGCAACAGCCCTTTTGCCACCCCCATGAGCCTGCGCTATCAGGGCCAGACGCTGGACTGGCAGGCCATGCCGTCCATGCCCGAAGCCACGGGCAAGGTGCTCTTGCTGATCCATGGCTTGTGCATGAATGACCTGCAATGGCACACCCGGCACAGAGGCCATCACAAGGGAGACAAGGAGCAGGTGCGCGACCATGGCGCAACCCTGGCTTCGGCGCTGGGTTACACGCCGGTCTATTTGCGCTACAACACCGGCCTGCATGTCTCGCAAAACGGCCGCGAGCTTACCGCCCAACTGGAGCAACTGCTCGCCCATTGGCCCGTGCCAATGGAGGAGTTGACGGTGGTGGCCCACAGCATGGGCGGCCTGCTGACGCGAAGCGCGTTCCACATGGCCAGACAACAGGGTTTGCGATGGCCCGGGTATTTGAAGAACATCGTGTTTCTGGGTACGCCACACCATGGCGCACCACTGGAGCGGGCTGGCAACTGGGTGGACGTCATCCTGGGCAGCACGCCCTACACCAAACCCTTTGCCAAACTGGGTCAGCTGCGCAGCGCTGGCATCACCGACCTGCGCTACGGCCACGTGCTGGACGAAGACTGGGTCGGTCACGACCGCTTTCACCGCAAGCCCGATGACCGGCAGATATTGCCTTTGCCTGAGGGCGTGGCCTGCTATGCCGTGGCGGCGACCATGGCACCCCAACGTGGCACGCTGGCCGACCGACTGCTGGGCGACGGCCTGGTGCCCCTGCCCAGCGCGCTGGGCCAGCATGAGGAAGCACCGCGCAACCTGAGCTTTGCGAAGAAGTCACAACTGATCGTTTATCACACCGGTCATATGGCCCTGCTCAGCAGTCCCGAGGTGGCGAAGCAAATGGTGCGGTGGTTGACTCCCGGGGAACCCGCATCACAACTCGGCATGGCCTGAGATACGGCAATCGTTCTTGCCTGAGTTCTTGGCCTCATAGAGGGCCAGATCAGCGCTCTTCATCAGCGTCTGCACATCCTCACCGTGCGCCGGATAGACACTGACCCCGACGCTGGCGGTGACATTCACGCCATGGCCTTGAATGCGATAGGGCTGCGCCATGGCCTGCACGACTTTGGCAACCAGCTCCACCACATCATCACCATGCTTCAGATCCGGCAGCGCAACCACGAATTCGTCGCCCCCCAACCGCGCCACGGTGTCACCTTGTCGTACCGCGCCCACCAGGCGCTTTGCCGCCATTTGCAACAGCGTATCGCCCACGTCGTGACCCAAAGTGTCATTGACCTGCTTGAACCCATCCAGGTCCAGAAACATGAGCGCCATCGTACGGTTGTGCCGTTTGGCATGCGCAATGGCCAGGGCAAGCCGGTCCATCAGCAACCGCCGGTTGGGCAGTCCCGTCAGCGGGTCATGCAAGGCCAGCGACTCCAGCATGCGGTTGCTGTTTTTGAGTTTTTTGTACAACAGGCGAACCTCCAGCATGTTGTAAACGCGCATCCTGAATTCCATCAGATCAAAGGGTTTGCTGATGAAGTCTTTCGCACCCGAAGTCAGCGCGCGCAGCTTGTGCCCGGGTTGAGCCGTGATGACCAGTATCGGAACATAGCCCTCGGTTTCAATTTTCTTCAGCTCATCCATGACCGCAAAGCCATCCATGCCAGGCATCTGCAGATCCAGCAAAATCAGGTCGTAGTGGTGGGTGGCATGCAGTGCGCACACGGTTCGCGGGTCCATCGTCGACGTCAGGCACCGATAGCCGCTTTCATGCAACATTCTCTCCAGCAACTGCACGTTAGCCGCCAGATCGTCCACGATCAGAATGCGTGCGCCCAGGATATCGGTCAGGTCAACCGTCAAACGGATTCTCCCAATGCCGCGTGGTCCGGTCCACTGCGCACAAAGGCGAAGGTGGTGTCCAGTGCCAGCATGAACTCACCCACTTTGATGGGTTTGGTGAGGTAGCGGAAAAATCCCGCCTCCAGACCTTTTTCGATATCACGCGGCATGGCATTGGCACTCAGGGCCAGAACCGGAATGTGCCGGGTGGCCGGATCTTCACGCAATATTTTCAGCGCCTGAATGCCGCTGATGCCAGGGAGATTGATATCCATCAGGATGACATCGGGCTGATGAATACGCGCCATCGCAATGCCACTCACGCCATCGCCAGCGCGGAGCAGGCGCATGTCGGGACGTCGCGCAACGAGTTGCTCCACAAGCTGCATGTTGGCCAGGTTGTCCTCCACGTACAGCAGGGTACACAGCGCAGCGCCTTCCGGCACACCGGCTTGCACCAACGCCACGGGCTCCTCGTCGAGCGCCGGCACCTGTAGCGCCGCGGCCTGGTTCAGTTCAAACCAGAACACACTGCCCGCACCCACCGTACTTTGCGCACCGATTGCGCCGTCCATCAATTCCACCAGCCGCTTGCTGACCACCAGGCCAATGCCGGTGCCTTCCTCCGTACCGTCCTCTTGCCCGAGGCGATTGAAAGGCTGGAAAAGCTGGGCCAGCTTTTCTGCGGACAAGCCCTCGCCGCTGTCCTTCACGCTGATGCGCAGGCGCTGCGCGTCAAGCGCATGGCACGTCACCTCCACAGTTCCACTGGGGCGGTTGTATTTGATAGCGTTCGTCAGCAGATTGACCAGCACCTGCTTCATGCGGGTTCGGTCGGCCTTGACAAAATAAGGGCCGTCGAACTGCGGGAAGCTGATGCGGATACCGCTTTTCTGCGCTTGCGGTTCGATCATGGCCTGGCAATCGAGCAGCAGTTCCGGTAGTGATATCGGCTCGAGCGACAGCGACAGCTTGCCGGACTCGATCAGAGCCAGGTCCAGGATTTCATTGATCAACTCCAGCAGGTACCAGCCAGCCTGGAGAATCTGGTCGATGCTGCCCTTTTGGCTGGGTGTGGGCAGGGGCTGGCCCGACTCCATGAGCTGGGCAAAACCCAGAATGGCATTGAGCGGGGAGCGCAACTCGTGACTCATGCTGGAGAGGAAGTCCGATTTGGCGAGATTGGCTTTTTCCGCTACGGCTCTGGCGCTTTCAAGCTCCAGGTTGTTTTCGTGCAGCACCTGGTCAAGCAGCTTGCGCTCGGTGATGTCGCGCGCAGCAGCGAAGACACCCTGCAACCTGCGTTCCCGGTCATAAAAGGTGGTCGCATTGAAGGAGACCACCGTTTCGCGGCCCTCCCGGGAACAGGCCGTGAGTTCGTAGTTGGTGATTTTCTTTTCGCGCAGCACCAGGTTGATGGCGGCGCCTGCCCGATCCGGATCGGTGAAGTAGTCTTTGAATGGTGCGCCAATCAGCTCGTCCCGCGTGCAGCCGGTGAGCGCCTCCATCTGCTTGTTGACATCTGAGATGATGCCTTGCGGATCGGTCGTCATGATTGCGTCTATGTTGGATTCAATCAGCGAGCGGGTGTAGAACTGTTGATCACGCAAGCGTTGGTCCAGCAGCTTTTGCTGCGCCTCAACCTGCTTGCGCGCCGTGTTGTCGGTACCGATCAGCAGGTAGCCAATGATGGTGCTTTGCGCATCACGCAGCGCCGTGACCGACACCACAGCGGGAAAGCGGCTGCCGTCCTTGCGGATATAGGTCAGTTCGTAAATATCCTCAATACCGCGCGAGGCCTTGAACACCAGGGCCTCAAAGCCCGGCTCGATCTGGGTTCCGAGTTCGGAGCTGAGGGTCTGGGCACGCAAGATCACTTCCTTGGGATCGGAGATGTCCGCGGGCGTGATCTTGTTCATCACGTCGGCTGCCGCGTAGCCCAGCATGCGCTCAGCGCCCACGTTGAAAATCTGGATGACCCCTTTCGCATCGGTAGCAATGCTCGAAAAATTGGCGCTGTTGAAAATCGCACTCTGCAAGGCGCCAGCCTTGAGCAGCGCTTCTTCAGCCTGTTTGCGTGCCGTGTTGTCGGTGCCAATCAGCAAGTAGCCGATGATGGTGTTTTGCGCATCGCGCAGCGCCGTGACCGACACCACGGCGGGAAAGCGGCTGCCATCCTTGCGGATATAGGTCAGTTCGTAAATATCCTCAATGCCGCGCGAGGCCTTGAACACCAGGGCTTCGAATCCGGGCTGAATGGCGGTTTCAAGCTCCAGACTCAGCGCCTTGGCCCGCACAATCAATTCGCGAGGATCAGAGATATCAGCCGGCGTGATCTTGTTCACGACGTCGGAAGCCTTGTAGCCCAGCATCCGCTCCGCACCCACGTTGAAAAGCTGAATGACCCCCTTCGCGTCGGTAGCGATGCTGGAGAAGTTGGCGCTGTTGAGGATCGCGTTCTGCAAGGCGCCCGTGATCAGCAGCGCCTCCTGGCGCCCGACCTCGGTGATGCCCTCGGCCACGGCGACAACCGCATTCTGCGTGGTGAAACTCAACGTTTTTTCTGACATGATCAATCTTGGTAAACACGCAATGAATCTGACAAATCGCGTGGCTGAAAGAGCGTGTGGAAAACTCCCTGCCTTGAACAGCATGAATGTCCCAGAATATCAGTCAGGCATGCAGGGCTGCGTGCGCCAGCGCACATAGCACGTCTTTATTCGAAGTCACAGACCGAAGCGGACGCTGCAACTGGCCCTTGAAACCTCGTGATATCGCCCATAATTGAGGGTTCGCGGCGCCGGTTTCCCGACCACCGCTTTTCATTTGTTAGACCTTCAAGACCACAATGACCAAGCAAACCCTTTCCTTTCAGGCCGAAGTAGCCCAGCTGCTGCATCTTGTGACCCACTCGCTCTACTCCAACAAGGAGATCTTTCTTCGCGAGCTGATCTCCAACGCGTCGGACGCCTGTGACAAGCTGCGCTATGAGGCCATCAACGACAGTGGCCTGTACGAAGACTCGCCCACGCTTGAAGTGCGGGTATCCTTTGACAAGGACGCCCGAACGCTCACCATCGCCGACAACGGCATTGGTATGAGCGCGCAGGAAGCCATTGACCATCTGGGCACGATTGCCAAGAGCGGCACCAAGGATTTCGTGTCCAAGCTCTCCGGCGACCAGAAGGCTGACTCGCAGCTCATCGGGCAGTTTGGCGTGGGCTTTTACTCCGGCTTTATCGTGGCCGACAAGATCACGGTCGAGTCCCGCCGCGCCGGCATGAAGAGCACGGAGGGCGTGCGCTGGATCAGCGGTGGCGCGGGCGACTTTGAAGTCGAGACCATCGACCGTGCCCCGCGCGGCACCAGCGTCATCCTGCACCTGCGCGAAGACGCGATGGACTATTGCAGTGCCTGGAAGCTCAAAGGCATCATCAACAAATACTCCGACCACATCAGCCTGCCGATCCTGATGGAAAAAGAAGAGTGGAAAGACGGCGAGCTGATCAACCCCGGTGATGAGGCCGGCGGTCGCCAGCCCGGCGCGATGGTCAAGACCGGCGAGTGGGAAGCGGTCAACAAGGGCAACGCCATCTGGGCGCGCGCCAAGAAAGACATCACCGCTGACGAGTACACGGAGTTCTACAAGCAGATCAGCCACGACTTCGAAGCGCCACTGGCCTACACCCACAACCGGGTGGAGGGCAGCACCGAGTACACCCAGCTGCTGTACATCCCGGGCAAAGCGCCGATGGACCTGTACAACCGCGAGAAATCAGCCGGCGTCAAGCTGTATGTGAAGCGCGTCTTCATCATGGACGATGCCGAGGCGCTGTTGCCGACCTACCTGCGCTTCGTCAAAGGCGTGGTCGATTCCGCCGACCTGCCGCTGAACGTGAGCCGTGAGCTGCTGCAGGAAAGCCGCGATGTGAAAGCCATCCGCGAAGGCTGCACCAAGCGTGTGCTGGGCATGCTGGAAGACCTGGCCAAGCACGACAAGCTGCCGGCACCGTCCGCCGACGGCGTGACGGATGTGGTGTCGGAAGAAGACAAGGCCAACGAGGGCAAATACAGCAAGTTCTACGCTGAATTCGGTGCCGTGCTCAAGGAAGGCCTGGGCGAAGACTTTGCCAACAAGGAACGCCTGGCCAAGCTCCTGCGTTTTGCCTCCAGCACCACCGACACCGTGAGCGTGGGCTTTGCCGACTACAAGGCGCGCATGAAGGAAGGCCAGGAGGCCATCTACTACATCACCGCCGACACCGCCGCTGCCGCCAAAAACAGCCCGCAACTCGAAGTGTTCAAGAAAAAGGGCATTGAGGTGCTTTTGATGACCGACCGCGTCGACGAGTGGGCCTTGAACTACCTGCAGGACTTTGACGACACACCGCTGCAAAGCGTGGCCAAAGGCGCGGTCGATCTGGGCTCACTGCAGGACGAGGCCGAAAAGAAAGCCGCCGAAGAAGCAGCCGAAACCTTCAAACCCCTGCTGGCCAAGCTCAAGGAAGCCCTGAAAGACAAGGCAGAAGATGTGCGCGTCACCACCCGTCTGGTCGACTCGCCCGCTTGCCTGGTGGTCCAGGACCACGGCATGAGCACGCAACTGGCTCGCATGCTCAAGCAGGCCGGTCAGGCGGCACCCGACGTCAAGCCGGTGCTGGAAGTTAACGCTGAACACGCGCTGGTGAAAAAGCTCGACGGATCCGTGCACTTCAACGATTTGGCGCACATCCTGTTTGACCAGGCCCTGCTGGCCGAAGGCGGCCTGCCGGCCGACCCGGCGGCTTATGTGAAACGGGTGAATGCCCTGCTGATTTGAATTCTTGGAGGGATCATGCGAGGCCACCCGTGCGCCGGGTGACCTCGTTTGCCATGCTTAGCGCTTGTCAGCCAGGAACTCCAGCACCGCAGCGTGGAAGCGCTCGGGTGCTTCCAGATGCGGCACGTGGCCCACGTTGTCAAACTCCACCAGCCTGGCGCCCGGGATGCGCTTCTGCGCAGCCTTACCCAATTGCGGGAAATTACCCAGGGGCTTAACCACCTCGGGCGGCGCGAAGCGGCGGCCAAAGACCGTTCGGTCGAGCTGGCCGATGACCAGCAGCGTGGGCACCGTCAGCTTGGGCAGTTCGTTATAGGTCGGGCCGTCGTAGATCATCTGGTAGGTCAGCGCCGAGACGTGGGCGAAACGCGGATACTCGCTGCTTTGCTGCACGCGCGCGAACTGCTCGACGAAGCGTTCGAACTCCGGGCGGTAGTTGTCCTTGAAATAGCTCTTGATGAAGCTTCGGTAGCTTGTGGTCGTCTGCGCCATTTCAAGCTTCACGAGGTTGGCGGTCTGCTGCGGCGGGATGCTCGACACGTAGTCTTCCAGGCCCAGCGGGTTCTCCAGCACCAGAGCGGAGACGCGCTGGGGGTGGCTGCGCGCGAAGTGCACGCCCAACATGCCGCCCATGCTGTTGGCCACGATGGCCACCCGATCCACTTTCAGGTGGTCAAGCAGGCGCACGGTGTTATCGACCAGCATGGGAAAGGTGTAGCGCATCTCGGGCTTGGACGACCTGCCAAAACCGATCTGGTCCGGTGCAATTACGCGATAGCCCTGGGCCGACAACGAGCGCAGCGTGTTCTCCCAGTACTCCGCGCCAAAATTCTTGCCATGCAAGAGCACCACGGTCTTGCCATTGGGCTTGGCCGGCTTGACGTCCATGTAGGCCATGCGCAGCAGGCGGCCTTCCTGTTCGAACTGCAGCGTCTCTACCGGGTAAGGATAGACCCAGCCCTCCATCGCTGCGCCCAGGGGTTCAGCGTCGGCGTAAGTGGGTAGCGCGGCCGGAGCCGACGGCGCCTGAGAAGTGGCGCAGCCAGCCAGCAAGGCGGCAAACAGGAACAGGGTGGCATGCAGTAAACGAGCAGTCATGGATATCTCTCTGATTGAATGAAAAAACCCCGTCTATCGCAGCGCCAGGTCCAGTCCGGGAACAGAAAGGCACCTGGCGCGACGCAGCGATTCGGGATAGCGCTTAGTGGGTCAGCTTCCCGCGCATTGCGGCAGGATGCCCCGGCAGTTGTAAGGACTTGCCTGTGTTCACCAGCTGGTCACCGTCGACACGCAGGATAGAGATGTCCTGGTCGATGAAATTGCCCACATAGAGATAACGGCCATCCTGGCTGAACACCGCACCTTCGGGCAGGCCGCGCACCTCCACCTCGTTGCCGCGTGTGACTTTTTTACCCTCAATCTTCAATGCAACCACGGACGCGTTGCGGTTGTAAAACGGCGCGGTTGCGGCTGAATTACTGCCTTTGAGCAGCACCGCCACCGCCATTTTTCCGGTCGGGCTGATCGTCAATCCTTCTGGCCCGTCGCCGACCACGACTTTGTCAATCACTCTGGGTGGACTCATCTCGAGGTCAATGACACTCACGGTATCCACATGACCGTCCGAGGCGCCAGAGTTGCCGTTGTCAGCCGTCAGTGCCAGCTTGCCGTCCGGTGTCACGTCAACGTTGTAGGGCCACAGCCCGGCCGGCACGTCCTGTTTGCTGTAGGTGACCTTTTCACCGTTCACGTTCAGAAATGCAATTTTGTGCCCCGGAAACTTGGCCGCCAGGGCTCGCTTGCCGTCGGGCGTGAAACGCACATGGGCGACCGACTCACCGATGGGCACCGTGTCAATCAGCTCCACCTTCTTGCCGGTAATGCGCAGCACACTGACCGAGTTGTCAGCACGATTGGCAATCAGGGCCAGATTGCCTGCCCGGTTGATGGAAAGACCGGAGGGTTGCTTGCCCACCAGCACCGTGTCAATCAGCTTGGGCGGCGTGGTCGTCAGGTCAATGACCCACAGGCGGTTGTCCGGCACTTGCTTGAATACGCCGTTCTCATTGATCACATTGAGCGAATTCGCCACAATGGCCAGCGTCTCGTCGGGCGTGATCGCAAGATTGACCGGTGGCCCGGCAATCGTGTTGGGCAAAGCCAGGTTGGTGATGATTCTGGGCGCCAGCGGATCGGTGCCAATGTCGATGATCGACACGGTATCCCGGCCGGGGGCGCTCAGCACCACCTTGCCCGTGCTGTCCCAGGCCTGCTTCTCGTCGTTGGCCACAATCATCAGTTCGCGTTTGCCTGCAGGCACCACGTTGGCGCAACCCGCGAGCACCAACGCGCTGACAACTGCAACGATTGAAATTCGAAATCTCATGGTATTCACCTTTACGTTTGGAAAGTTCAACAGGCCCGGCGGGCTGATTCCGATGGTACGCACCGAATCAACATAAAAGACCTAGGGCTTTCCTCTAGGAGTCCGGGTGGTCATGGGCACTTCCTCCGCCCCCAGCGGCTCGATGGCGCGCATCTGTTGCGCCAGCACCTCCAGCGTCGCCTCGGACGCATCGCGCCCCAGGGCGTTGCGCGCCAGGATGCGTTCACGCAGTTGCGCCGGCGTGGCCTGCGGCGCCAGGATGGCAAATACCGCACCGGCATCCCGGGCCAGCGCACGGAAGGCGTCGCGGTCGGCACGTTTCAGGAATGTGGCGTCCACAATGACCGACCAGCCGGCGCGCAGCAACAGGGCGGCCAGCTCGTGCAGACGGCCGTAGGTACTGGCGTGGGCGTCGGGCGCGTAAATGCCGGTGTTCGTGGTGGAGCCACTGCGCGCTGTGCTCGCCAGCCCGAACAGACGTTTGCGCTCCACATCCGAACGCAGGCGCAAGGTCGATGCATGGGGGTCGCTTTGCAGCAGCTGGCTGGAGACAACGGACTTGCCGCAGCCCGACAGCCCGTGCGTGATCACCAGCCGCACGGGCGGTGGTGCCACCAGGCGTTCTGCCAGCGCGATATAAGCCAGCGCCTCGCTACCGTCGCCGCCTGCCTGACTCACGCGAATCGCCGCCACCTTGGCCCGCACCATGGCCCGGTACACCGCATAAAAACGCAGCACCAGCGCGGCCTCGTAGTCGCCACTGCGGCTCAACACCTCGTCCACCCACCAGTCAGCCAGCCCCGGCTGACCGTGCGCGAGCAGGTCGACATAGGTGAAGGCGATTTCGCTCGCCACGTCGATCCAGCGCAGGTCTTCGTTGAACTCGATGCAGTCGAACATCCGCGCGCGCTGATCAATCAAAACCAGATTGGCCAGATGCAGGTCGCCGTGGCATTCGCGCACCCGCCCCGCTTGCTTGCGCGCTTGCATCAGCGGCTTGAGTTGCTTGAATTGAGCTTCGCTCCAGGTCTGTAAAGCGGCAAGCCGGGTCTGCATCTCCGCTTCGGGTAGCAGTCGCAACAGGTCATGAAAGTTGTCCCGTACCGGTGCCAGCACTTGCGCGGGTGAGCCGAAGCGCGACGCCAGCGGCGCTATCGCTGCCGCCCCGTGAAAAGCAACCAGCGTGTCAGCCAGATCGGACAGGTGCGAAGGCTGCAGCGCGCCGCGGGCACAGACCCGGTCCAGTCGTCCGGCTTCATCGAAGCGCCGCATCTTGACAGCGTATTCAATCGGCGCCCCCGGCCCGCCAAATTGCGGATCGTCCGGTGTGTTGAAAATGCCGACCACGTCCAGGTAAATATCCGGCGCAAAACGGCTGTTCAGGCGCAACTCATCCAGACAGAAAATCCGGCGTTGCGCCAGCGTGCTGAAGTCCAGGAACGGCAACTTCAGCGGCTTCTTGATCTTGTAGGCAAAATCGCCCGCCAGCAGCACCCACGAGATATGAGTCTGGACCAGTTCAACCCGCTGTACCGCAGCCGGATAGCGCTGCGGCTCCAGCAGGGCCTGGATGAGCGGAGGCAAGTTGGGGTTCATGAAACCCATGATAAGGTACAAGGTCAGCACTGACGGACCCGGCCTGCGACAATGGCCAGCCGTGCTTGAACTCAATAGAAAAAACTGCCCATGAAAACTACGCTTTGTATGGCCGCCCTCATCGCCACCATGGCATTCCTGCCCTCAGCCGGGGCCGCTGACGCTGTGACCGCGGCGGCGGCCAAAGAAGCCGGTGCCGTGGTCACCCCCAGTGGCCTGGTGTTTCGCTCGCTCAAGGACGGCGCAGGGGCCAGCCCCAAGGCCAGCGACACCGTCAAGGTGCACTACCGCGGCACCTTCCCCGATGGCCGCGAATTCGACAGCTCCTATAAACGCAATGACGCCATTGAATTCCCCTTGAGCAATGTCATTCCGTGCTGGACCGAGGGCGTGCAGCGCATGAAGGTCGGCGGCAAAGCCAAACTCACCTGCCCGTCAGGCATCGCCTATGGCCAGCGCGGCGCAGGCAACGTCATTCCGCCCAATGCCACTTTGCTGTTTGAAGTCGAGTTGCTGGGGATCAACGGCAAGTAGTCAAACGTCCCCGCTATCTGGGAAGCGCCACCGGCGCAGTGCGCGGCAGACGCAGAGTCATCGTCGTGCCCTGCCCGGGCACGCTTTGCACGTCAATGCGACCACCCAGCACATCGGTCACGATGTTGTGCACGATGTGCAAACCCAAACCAGACCCACCCTGGCCCATTCGGGTCGTGAAAAACGGCTCAAAGATGCGCTTCAGGTTGGCAGGCTCTATGCCTCGGCCCTGGTCACGCACCGTCAGCTCAATTTCGTCGCGCTCCAGCGCGCGCGCATGAATGCCGATCACACCGCCCTGACCCGGGACATAAGCATGAATCATGGCGTTGCTGATCAGATTGCTCAGCACCTGCCCCAGCGGCCCCGGGTAGCTGTCCAGCACCAGGTCGCTCGCGATGGATGTGTCCACGGTGCAAGCGCCCTCTTGAATGGTGGGGCCCATGGTCAACACAATCTCGGACACCACCTCCTGCAGGCCAAACTTCCGTCGTTGCGCGCTGGTCTGGTCAACTGCCACCTGCTTGAAACTGCGAACCAGTTCCCCGGCGCGGGTCAAGTTACGCGACAAAATGGCGCTGGCGTTGCGCGTGTCTGTAACAAACTGATCCAGAACAGAGCGTTTCAGGCCATCGGCCATGGCCTGGTTGAACGCGGAAATCTTGTGCTCCAGCGTGCTGGCTACGGTCAGGCCGTTGCCAATGGGGGTATTGAGCTCATGGGCAACACCCGCCACCAGTGAACCCAACGCCGCCATTTTTTCCGTGCGCACCAGTTCGTCCTTGGCGTGTTGCAGCGTTTCCAGGGCATGGGCCAATTCGGTGTTGGCCTGCTCAAGCTTGAGAGTGCGCCTTTGCACGCGGTCTTCCAGCTCCTGGTTGAGTTCACGAATCTCCATCTCAGCCGCCCGCTGCCGGGTAACGTCCTGCACCGCAAGAAGCATGTACTTTTCACCGTCCGACTCAAAGAGACTGGCAGAAACCTTGCAGTAATACAAATGCCCTTGCTTGTGCAGGAACGTGACATCGAAACTGCGCACCTCGCCATCCCGGCGAAGTTGGGCCAGCAGTTCTGTGCGCTGCTCTGGCACAGCCCAGACCTGCAATTCCATGGAGGTGTGGCCAATGGCTTCCTCGGGTGGGTAGCCGGTCAAGGCCTCCCAGTTGCCATTGACCTCGACAAAACGGCCGTCCGCAACCCGCGTGATGGTCAGGGTGTCCGGGACAAGATCAAAAACTTTGGCCAGAATTGCTTCGCGTTTGCGGGCCTCGCCCGTCCCTAGCAAATTCCCCTCGGACTCCATCTTGTACTACCCCTCCTTAACGGGCATGCGCCCTTGTCGAAAGTCGTTGGCCACCCAGCAAAGAAGGCATGCCACTGTGATCGCCCGACTGGATGAACACCGACACCGTTTGTACCAGTTCTTGCGCCTGCGATTTCAGACTGCTGGCCGCAGCCGCCATTTCCTCCACCAGCGCGGCATTCTGCTGGGTTGCCTGGTCCATCTGCGTGACGGCATCGCCCACCTCCGCAACCCCTGCAGCCTGCTCTGAGCTGGCTGCACTGATCTCACCCATGATATCGGTCACCCGGCTGATGCTGCTGACCACCTCCGTCATGGTGGTACCGGCCTGGCCCACCAAGGCGGAACCTTGCTCCACGCGCTCTACGCTGGCGCCAATCAGGCTCTTGATTTCTTTCGCCGCTTCAGCCGAACGGCCAGCCAGGCTGCGGACTTCCGAGGCCACGACCGCAAAGCCACGGCCCTGCTCGCCGGCCCGTGCGGCCTCGACTGCAGCATTCAGTGCCAGGATGTTGGTCTGGAACGCAATGCCGTCAATCACACCAATGATGTCGGAAATCCTGCGCGAGGCATCGTTGATGCCTTGCATGGTTTCAACCACCTGGGCCACGACCTGGCCACCCTTGATGGCAACGGCACTGGCACTCATGGCCAGCTGGTTGGCCTGACGCGCACTTTCCGCCGACTGCTTCACGGTGCTGGTCAAGGTCGACATGTTGCTGGCCGTGCGCTGCAAATTGCTGGCAGTCTGCTCGGTCCGGTCGCTCAGGTCCTGATTGCCGCTTGCAATCTCGGCCGAGGCGACTTCAATCCCCGTGGCACCGGATCGCACACTGGCCACCGCTGCCTCCATGCGATGGAGCGTCGCTTTCAATGCATTGCCGCCGTCGGTCGTCGAAGAAACGCCGGCCACATTGAGCGAGATGCCATCGGAGCGGTTCACGCTGGCAACCAGATGTCCCAGCTCTTCACCCTCGCGCGCGGCGTGGCTCATTTGTACAGCAAGGACAACCTCGACGCCAGACTGAATCACCACATACAGCGCATGCAACAAGATACGCATGAAGCTCGCTTCGGTGGTGCAATACACGCCCAGCCCCGCCGCCTGCATGCGATCGAATACGACATGGTGCACGGCAAAAAGCGCCGCGCCAAAAATAATGACTTTCCAATCAAGGTAAACCAGCAAAAACGCCAGCACCACGAAAACGCCAAAATGCAACTCGATCATGCCGCGCGCCAGCTGAATATGCAGCGCGACAAATGACACCAGGACAAAGGTCAGCACATACCGACTTGCGCCCGAGTTCCTGGTCAAGGCGAAGCCCACGCCCGCGATCGCAAGGAGGGCGATGGTGGTGCCGATGGCCAGCCCCGATTCAACAAATTGAAGCCCGAGAACGGCACTCGCTACGGCACTCATGCCGATCGCTACCAGCAAAATCCGATCGCCCAGGTGGGTGAGTGACGACGCACCCCTGTTAACAGCATTTTCTGACATAGGGGGGTCTTTCACAAAAAGGCCAACGCGCAGAGAAAGTGCTCTGCTGGATCAGTATGCGCCTGCTATCGTGTTTAGGCAATGCGCTGCCTGTCCGTCAAGGGCGGAGGGCAGCATCCACTTTGGACTGAACCCAGGCGCTTGCTTCGTCCAGTCTTTCAAATGACTTCCACGGCACGTTGAGACTGGCAAAAATCTTCTCAAAATGCCGCAGCATGATGCTGCGCCCCTCCACCGTGGGTGCGACCACCCAGGCCACCGCCACATTCGGCTTGGTTTTCGTGAGGTGCATCTGCATGCCCATTGTATAGGCGTCCAGTGCATCCTGGGACATCAGCATGCTGGTGTAGAACTGCACAATGGTCGCGGAGGCGGGGCCCCGGTCGCCCCATTCCTCAACGATGGCGCGACGCGCCTTGCCCAAGGCCAAAATCGCTTCCAGATTGAAAGGGCCTTCGGCACGGTAGATGCAGATATTTTCTTCGACGTGCACCTCCAGGCGCCCGTGGGGCCTGTATCTGCCATCGGCAAAATCGTCGGTTGAATGGGATCCGGGCATGTCTTTGCAACAACTACATTGGTATCTGTGCCGCAGAAACGTGCGGCACCGACATTCTAAAGATCACCACGTGCAGCCGGTAGATCAGGTGCACTAAAGCTGGCTGGCCGCATTGGCATGCAACGTGCGAAATCGTGATGTGCTCAAACGATCAGCGGATCTTCCTGCATCGCTTCCATCTGCTCTTCAAGCATCTGCACCTGGCCTTGCCAGTAGTCGCTGGAGCCAAACCAGGGGAAGTTGATGGGAAAAGTCGGATCGTCCCAGCGGCGTGCCAGCCAGGCGCTGTAGTGGATCAGGCGAAGGGTGCGCAAGGGCTCAATCAGGGCCAGCTCGCGCCGGTCAAACTCGCGGAACTGCTCGTAGCCGTCGACGAGCGCGCCGAGCTGGCGCGTGCGCTGCTGGCGGTCCCCGCTGAGCAGCATCCACAGATCCTGCACCGCAGGGCCACTGCGCGCATCGTCCAGGTCCACAAAGTGCGGGCCCGGACCTTTGCTGGCCGGTGAGTCCAGTGGCGTCCAGAGGATGTTGCCGGGATGGCAGTCGCCATGCAGGCGCAGCCGCCGGATCGGCTCGACATCTGGTTCATTTTGGCCTCTACCCCCAGTTAAACATGCATAGTTAGCTATTAAATCAATAGCACCCTGTGATGCCTTGGCCCAGGCCGATTGCACATCGAGCGGCACTTTGTCGTTCTTCAGCAGCCACTCGCGCGAATCAATGCCAAAGCCTTGCAGGTCCAGCGCGGGCCGACTCACAAAGGGGCGGGCGGCACCCACGGTATGAATGCGGGCCAGAAAACGGCCAATCCACTCCAGCACGTCGGGGTCGTCCAGCTCGGGGGGGCGACCACCACGACTGGGGCTGACACTGAAGGCAAAGCCCGCAAAATGATGCAGGGTCGCGCCATTCAGCACAAGCGGGCCGATGACAGGAATTTCGGCAGCCATGAGCTCGGCAGAAAATGCATGCTCCTCCAGAATTTGCGCCTCGCTCCAGCGCTCGGGCCGGTAAAACTTGGCGACCACCACGGTGCTGTCTTCCAGGTGCAGCTGGTAGACGCGGTTTTCGTAAGAACTCAGCGCGAGCTGCCTCCCATCACCATACAGCCCCACGCTGGCCAGTGCATCCATGACCACATCGGGCGTGAGCGACTCAAAGGGATGACGGCCCGCAGGGGACAAGGCAGAAGAGGAAGAGAGTGACACCATGCCCGTATTGTCGTGCTTGCATGGAAAGCCTCCGAAATCGGCGCTGAACCGCGTGGGTTGCTAAAACGGCGCGTCCAGATCGGGGTTCCAGACGGGCTTCAATTTCGCGGCCGCCTCCACCAGTTGTTCAAACGGCAGACTCTGCTTGACCAGAATGACGGTGCACGGTGCATCCATTGCCACCTTGATGGGCACGGTGGCCACGAAACGCTGTGTTTTCAGGCCATGCGTGGCCGCGCCCATGACGATGACACTGACCCGATTGCCCACGGCGTAGTTCACCAAGGCTTGCGCCACGTCGCCCGACTCAATCACGTGAAACGAGGTCTGATGCCCCATCAGGTCCAGCGGCTGAGCCCACTGGCGCAGATTGGCCAGGTAGCGGCGATGCACACTGGTTTCGCTTTTTTCGTCGCTTGAGGCGTTGGTGTCGCCGGACGAGATAACGGTGACGCACGCCAGCCTGGCGCCCGGACGCGTGCCCAGCGTCCTGCCCACGGCTTGCCGCAGTGAATACAGCGTCGCGTCCGTCACATCCCAATGCGGCAGGGCCACCATGACAATCGGCACTTCCTCGATCTGCTGGGCCGGAAGCGGGCTGGGTTGGTACTGCATGCCCGCAGCCCTGAGCCAGCGCTTGAAATGGGTGCCAAACCCCGTGCCTTCGACATTTCGCCCGCGCTCGGTCACCGTCACCTGCTCAGGGTGACGCAGGTCAAACGCCAGATGCGCGGCCGAAGGGTAGCGCTTGGCGGCCACAGGGTCCAGGCAACGCAGGATGACTTCCTGCAACCACTCCGGCAATTGCGGCTGCAACTTGCGCGGAGGTGTTGGATCAACCCACAAGCGTTGGCGCAAGCCGCCTTCGGTTTGGGGCACGCCAAACGGCAGCTTGCCGGTGGCCAGTTCGTAAAGCATCACGCCAATGGCAAAAATGTCGCTGCGCGGATCGCCTCTCACACCCACCACTTGCTCCGGTGCAATCCAGGCAGGCGAGCCTACCGCTTTACGCAGTTGCTCGGCCAGCAGGTCTGGGTACATGGCGTTGCAGGACAGACCGAAATCCAGCAAAACAGCGCTGCCGTCGGGGCGGATCAGCACATTGGCGGGTTTCAGATCCAGATGAACCGTGTTTTGCTGATGCAAGCTGTGCACCGCCAGCGCCACGGAAGCCCCCAGGCGCGCGAGCTCGTCAACACCCGGTCGCTCGGGTGCATCCAGCCAATGCTGCAGGGTCTTGCCCTGCACATACTCCATCACCAGGTAGGGCACGTTTTCCAGATCACCGGCAGCCACAAAGCGCGGCACATGCGGGCCTGACAGCACCTGCATGATCTGGTGCTCCACCTCGAAGCTGACGATGTTCTCGGCCCCATCGCCTGCCGTCATGCGGGGGATCTTCATGGCCAGCGGGAAACCGGGGTCGCGCGCGCCCTGGGTGTAACGCACGCGGTAGATGTGGGCCATACCGCCGGAATGGATGCACTCCTCGATCGTAAAACCATCGAGCTCCGCGCCAGGCTCCAAAAGTTTCATCGTCCCACCTCCAGTCGGTCGGCGAAGAAGGTCGGCAAGCCAGCCTTGCGGATGGCGGCAGCAGCGGCCTGGTGGTCATAGGAAACGCGTTGGAAGCTCAGTTGCAATTTGACGCTGTCAAACAGGGCATACATGGCCTGTGGATTGCCATCGCGCGGCTGCCCGACCGAGCCGATCGTGGCCAGCCAATGGCGATGCCGGGGCACGGGCACGGCGATGCCGGGGGTGGGCGCAAACTTCATCAAGCCGGAGTCCACGCCACGGTAATAGAGGGTCTGCATGTGCACATGGCCACCAAACACATGGCGCACCTCGGGCATGTCGGCCGCCGCATCCAGGCTGGCCTTGGCCGCGCGCTCGTCATACACATAACGCCAAAGCTCGGGGCCATCCAGGCTGGCATGCACCAGCAAGGCAGTCCCCTGTTGCAGGGTCATGGGCAAATCGTCCAGGAATTTTCGCTGGCTGTCGTTGAGCTGCAGGTGGGTCCAGGCGGCAGTGCTGTCGCCGATGGTTCGGACCTCTACCGGAGGCTCAACCGCCATCTCATCATGATTGCCCTTGATGAGCAGGGCCCCCTCACCGGCCAGGCCCTGCGCCCGACTGACAACAGCGACCGGATCGGCACCATAACCCACCAGATCGCCCAGCAGGGCAAACTGCTCCGCCCCCTGGCTGCGGGCATGCGCCAGACAGGCCTCAAAGGCCTGAATATTGGCGTGAATGTCTGACAGCAAAGCCAGCTTCATGATGTTCCTTGTGTGCGTAAGGAAACATCATGCCTGAAGCGGCTGACGACAAAATTGCAGTGTCGTGGCGGAGCTCAACCCCTCAATTCAGGGTCAGCATATGTCCACGGCGCGGATCGCCCCGCCCACCCAGCACGTGACGGTAGGCGGTCTCAACCGCAGCCACGCCCTGGTGATGGTCCACCACCAGCCAGGGGTTGACCGGATTGCCGACCTTGGCCACGAACAGCTTCCAGGCCTGCACCAGGCGCTGACCCAAGCCTTCAGCGCCCCAGTCGGTGTTGCGCTTCTTGATTTGCGCTGGCGCAAAAAACAGAGTGGCCCGGGGACCGGGCAGACCTTTGGAGCCGCCAAGATTTTCGACGTGCGTCCCACCGATGGAACTGCTGTGCTTCAGATTTTTGAATCGCGTATGAATCGCCATGCGCAGGTCTGAGTTGCCGGCAAAGTCGATGTAGATGCAAGGTGCATTGGCGTCAATTTGATCGAGCTGGTCATAAGTGAGCACGCGGTGGTAGCAACCGAGGCTCTCGCAAAATGCCACATTGCCGGGCGATGTCAGACCAACCAGTTCGATACCCTGGCGCTGCGCCATCTGGAACGCCGTACCGTAAGCCGTTTTGCTGGATGCGCTGGACAGCAGCATGACGCCGGGTTTGCCACCAGGGACCACCGCACCGAAGAAGTCGTTATCGGCCAGGAAGTCGTCAATCAGCCACGACGTCATGAACAGGGGGCGCAGCAGGGCTTGCGTGTCTTCGGTGTCCGCCTTGTAAAACGGATCAGCGCTGCAACGCAAATACTGGTTGTAGACGGGGTGAAGTTCCGCACGGTGCGGGGCGCCATCCGAAAAACCGGTTGGCGACACGCGCTTGGGTTGCAGCACCACGCTGCTGGACATGGGGTAGTAGCCGTACAGCCGTTCACCCACCGCCAGATCGGGATGCGTGGACTCCACCACCGTGGCAAAACCCCACACCGGGATGCGGCCCCATGCTGCGCCATCGGGTGCAGTAACAGGGAAAAATGACCAGTAGTTCATCGCATCGCCGAAAGCGGCGTAAGTGATGTTGTTGGAGGTCAGCGCGAATTTATCGATGCGCAGGCGGATTTCGCCGTCAGCTAGGGGCTGTTGCGGGGTGCTGCGCAATTCGGTGGTGGTGAGCTGGTCCTTGCGAACCAAAAAATCAAGGGTATTCATGGTTACACGATAAACGAAACGGCCTGCGCCGGCAATCGGAACAGGCCGCCAAGGTGACAGGCCGCCATCCCTGGCAAGCCAGGGAATTCGGGTCAGGCCAGGGTAATGGTGACTTCGATATTGCCGCGCGTCGCGTTGGAATAGGGGCAAACTTCATGCGCCTTATTGACCAGCGCCTGGGCCACGGCACGATCCATTCCTGGCAGGCTCACGACCAGTTGGACTTCAATACCAAAACCGGCCGGGATCTGGCCAATGCCAACCGTGGCGTTGATGGAGGCATCTGCGGGCATGGCCAACTTTTGCGTTCCAGCCACAAATTTCATTGCACCAATGAAACAGGCGCTGTAGCCAGCGGCAAACAGCTGCTCGGGATTCACGCCGCCGCCGGCACCACCCATTTCCTTGGGCACGCTGAGTTTGAGGTCAAGCAGACCATCGGAAGACTTGACCGTGCCGTCACGGCCGCCGGTAGCAGTGGCGTGGGCTTTGTAAATGACTTTTTCGACTTTGGCGACCATGGTGGTTCCTGAAAAGAATGCTTCTTGTTGCGAAGCGGGTTGTGAAATGGGTAAGTTGTCAGCCAACGAGCTGGCGACGCAAGGCCTGAATTTTTTGGGTCAGCGCCACCAGATCGGGCACCGATTGCCGGGTCGTACCAAGCACGCAGGCCGGGACTTGGGCCGCCCGCGTTTTCAACTTGCGGCCTGCGGCGGTAAGAGAAATCTGCACGCGTCGTTCATCTTGCGGGGACCGGACGCGCGCCAGCAAGCCGGCCGCCTCCATGCGCTTCAGCAAGGGAGTAAGCGTGCCCGAGTCCAAAAACAGCCGCTCGCCCAACTCCGAGACCGACACGTCATCCTGCTCCCACAGCACCAGCATCACCAGGTACTGCGGGTAGGTCAGTTCCAGCGCTTCCAGCAGCGGCTTGTAGAGCTTGGTCATGGCCAGCGAGGTGGAGTACAGCGCAAAGCACAACTGGTTATCCAGCAGCAGTGCGGGATCGGATTTGACGGATGAATTTTGCGAAGGCATGATCGAATTATAGTGTGCAATTAAATTGCGTGCAATTTAATTTGGAAATCTGACCCAGGGCGTGCATGGATCAGGGATTCGGGGGGGGGCGGATCAGCGACCGGTAAACCGGGCGTCACGCTTCTCGACGAACGAGTTCACGCCTTCGATTGCATCGTCGCTGTTGGACAGACGCTGCTGCACATCAAAGAAGTCCTGCACGGCCACCATCGGCCCATGCTCGACGGCCTTGAGCACATTCAGGCGCGTCGCCACCACAGCCAGGGGTGCCTGGGCGGCAATGGTGTCGGCCAGGCGCAAGGCCTCAGCCAGTTCCTCGCCCGCCGGCACCACTTTTTGTACGAAGTTCAGGCGCAAGGCCTCGGCACTGCCAAACTCGTCGCCGGTCAGCAGATGCAGCATGGCATTGCCCAGGCCAGCCCGTTCGGTCATGCGCAAGGTGGCGCCCCCGGTGGCCATGATGCCGCGCTTGACCTCCAGTTGCGAAAAGCGGCAATCATCTGCAGCCACCACAATGTCGGCCGCCAGCATCAGTTCGATGCCCAGTGTGTAGGTAATGCCCTTGACGGCAGCCACCATGGGTTTGGTCCGGCGTCGGTAGCCGGGCAGCCCGAGGTTGACAGGATCCACGAGGCCCAGGGGAATCGCCTTTTCGCCCCGGCGCATCAGGGGGGCGATGGTCGGCAGGTCCAGCCCGGCCGTGAAATGCGCACCAAACGCATGCAGCACGCCAACGCGAAGCCCGGGGTCATCATCCAGCAAGGTGTAGGCTTCGCCCAACTGGCGAAACATGGCGGGCGTGAAGCCGTTGCGCTTGGCCGGGCGATTCATCCCGATCATCAGCACATGGCCGCGCCGCTCGCAGGTAATACAGCCATCGAAAGGAATTGTGGCGTCATTCATGTCTATCGCTCCTCTGCGTCAAATCTGAAACGTTGAATCGTGATCGAAATCAACCCCTTTGCACGTCACCCGGGGGACAACCCTATACCCGCCTGCAGGTGTTTGCGTTAACGTGCGGTGCGGGCTTCACCAGATGATCGACTTGATGCACAGGACGCCCCGGAGAAATTCATGTTTGACTACATCATCATCGGCGGCGGTTCTGCCGGCTGCGTGCTGGCCGCAAGGCTGTCTGAAGATCCTTCTGTCAATGTGGCCCTGCTCGAAGCGGGCCCGGTCGACAAGAGCGTTCTGATTCATTGCCCCGCCGGACTGGCCCTGATGGCCAAGAGTGGCGAAGCCAACTGGAAGTTTGACACGGTGCCCCAACCCGGCCTGAACGGCCGCAGCGGCTACCAGCCGCGCGGCAAGGTGCTCGGGGGCTCCAGCTCGGTGAACGCCATGATTTACATCCGTGGCCACCGTGATGACTATGACCAGTGGGCCGCTCAGGGCAATCCTGGCTGGGGCTATGACGACGTGCTGCCCTATTTCAAACGGGCCGAGCACAATGAACGCGGCGCAGATGCCTTTCACGGTAGCGGCGGGCCGCTCAATGTGATGGATTTGCGCAGTCCCAACCGCTTTGGTCCGGTCTTTGTCGAAGCGGGCAAGCAGGCCGGCTATACGCACAACCCCGACTTCAACGGTGCGAGCCAGGAAGGCGTGGGCATGTACCAGGTCACGCATAAAAACGGAGAGCGCTTCAGTGCCGCCAAGGGCTATCTGACACCCAACCTGTCGCGACCCAATCTGCATGTCTTCACTGGTGCTCACACCACCCGCATCCTGATGGAGCGCAAACGCGCCACGGGTGTTGAATTTCATCAGGACAGCCAGGTGAAACAACTCAAGGCCTCGCGCGAGGTGCTGCTGTGCGCGGGCGCCCTGCAATCGCCCCAGATCCTCATGCTCTCCGGCATTGGAGCGCACGCCCACCTGCTGGAAAACGGCATTGCCACGGTGCATGATCTGCCCGGCGTGGGCGAGCACCTGCACGACCACGTGGACGTGGTGCAGATTGCCGATGCGCCACAGGCCAAGGAGCTGTTTGGCTTGTCGCTGAGCGGCGTGGTCCGGGCCATCCAAGGCATTTTCGAGTGGCGCAATCACCGCACCGGTATGCTGACCACCAATTTCGCCGAGGCGGGCGGCTTCATCAAGAGCCAGCCCAGCGAGCCTGTTCCGGATCTGCAATTGCACTTTGTCATCGGCAAGCTGGTCAATCACGGGCGTACCACCACCTTTGGCCACGGCTATTCGTGTCACGTGTGCCTGTTGCGTCCGCGCAGCCGCGGCAGCGTCAAGCTGGCGGGCAAAGATCCACTGGCCGCACCCCTGATCGATCCCAATTTTCTGGGCGACCGCGACGACATGGACCGCATGGTTCGCGGCTTCAAGCTGATGCGCCATATTCTTTCGCAACCTGCACTGGGGGGGCGCTACGGCAAGGAGTTGCCGGCATCTGCCGCCGCCCAAACCGATGCACAGATCGAGAACTTCATCCGCGACAACGCCGACACCATTTACCACCCCGTTGGAACTTGCCGCATGGGCAATGGCCCGCTGGACGTGGTGGACGCGCAGCTGCGGGTGCACGGCATTGAGGCCCTGCGCGTGGTGGATGCCTCTATCATGCCAAGCGTGGTGGGCGGCAACACGAATGCACCGGTCATCATGATCGCGGAGAAGGCCGCGGACATGATCAAGGCCGCGCAGCAGGCGGCCTGACACCTGCAATACAATGATTTTTCGCTTGGGCGCTGCTGCTTTGACATCAGTAGCCAGCCGCCCTGTCCCGCTTCAATGCTCCCTGGAAACGACCACCATGCAACCCACGGCAAAACCCCAAAACCCCAACTTCTCATCCGGCCCTTGCAGCAAACGTCCCGGCTACAACGTGGCGGACTTGCAGCTCAACACCTTGGGGCGTTCGCACCGCTCGGCACTGGGCAAAAAGGCCTTGGGTCTGGCCTGCTCCGAAACGGCGCGGCTGCTGGGTTTGCCTGAAGGCTACCGGGTAGCCGTCGTGGCCGGCTCTGACACGGGCGCGGTGGAAATGGCGCTGTGGTCCTTGCTCGGGCCGCGCGGCGTGGATGTGCTGGCCTGGGAATCGTTTGGTTCGGGTTGGGTCACCGACATCGTCAAGCAGCTCAAGCTGCCCAATGTCAACAAGCTGGAGGCGGGCTATGGCGACATCACCGACCTGTCCAAAGTCAACTTTGAAAACGATGTGGTGTTCACCTGGAACGGCACCACCTCCGGCGTGAAAGTACCCAACGGCGACTGGATTCCTGCCAACCGCGCGGGCCTGACCATTTGCGATGCGACCTCGGCTGTATTTGCCATGGAGTTGCCTTGGGACAAGCTCGACGTCATCACCTATTCGTGGCAGAAAGTGCTGGGAGGCGAAGGCGCCCACGGCATGCTGATCCTGAGCCCGCGCGCCGTGCAGCGGCTGGAGAGCTACACCCCGCCCTGGCCCATGCCCAAGCTGTTTCGCATGACCTCGGGCGGCAAGCTCACCGAGGGCCTGTTCAAAGGCGAGACCATCAACACCCCTTCCATGCTGTGCGTATCCGACTATCTGGACGCACTGGCCTGGGTGGAGCGCATTGGCGGCGTAAAGGCCACCATGGCCCGCAGCGAAGCCAACCTGAAAGTCATCTCCGACTTCGTGGCCGCCAACGACTGGATCTCTTTCCTGGCCAGGGACCCAGCCACACGCTCCAACACCAGCGTCTGCCTGACGCTGAAGCTCGCCGAGGACCAGGTCAAGCAAGTAGTCAAGTTGCTCGAAGCCGAGGGCGTAGCCTACGACGTGGGTGCGTACAAGGACGCGCCGGCCGGCATTCGCATCTGGTGCGGCGCCACCGTGGAGTCAAGCGACTTGCAAGCCCTGATGCCCTGGCTCACCTGGGCCTACAAAAAGGTCAGCAGCTGACCGACGGTCAACGTACCGCCCACACCCCCACTGAAAGTCACCGCCCATGTACAAAGTTCGAACCTACAACCAGATCTCGGTCAAAGGCCTGGACCGGTTTTCAAGACAGTTCTATGAAGTGGGCAGCGACATCGGGCATCCCGATGCGTTTCTGATTCGCAGCCAGAAACTGCACGGCGAGCCGGTGCCAGCATCCCTGGTGGCGGTGGCACGCGCCGGTGCGGGCACCAACAATGTGCCGATCGCAGAGTACAGCAAGCAGGGCATTGTGGTCTTCAATACACCGGGCGCCAATGCCAATGCAGTGAAGGAGCTGGTCATGGCCGGCATGTTGCTGGCCACGCGTGGCATTTTGAGCGGCATTCAATATGTGCAGACCCTGACCAGCATGACCGATGCCGGTGAAATGTCGCAGCTCCTTGAAAAAGAAAAGGCACGCTTTGTTGGCGGCGAAATCAAAGGAAAAACGCTGGGCATCGTGGGCCTGGGGGCCATTGGTTCCATGGTGGCCGACATGGCGCTGGCCATGGGCATGAAAGTGGTGGGCTTCGATCCGGCCCTGTCGATCGACGCGGCCTGGCGACTGTCCAATGAAGTCACCCGCATGGAAAATCTGCCCTCGCTGCTGGCGCGGTCTGACTATGTGTCTTTGCATGTGCCTGCCATGGACGCCACGCGCCACATGATCAACGCCGAAGCCCTGGCTGGCATCCGCCAAGGCGCGGTGTTGCTCAACTTTGCACGCGAAACCATCGTCGACTCGACCGCGGTACTGCAGTGCCTGGACAACGGCAAACTCGGCCGCTATGTGTGCGACTTCCCCGAACCCGCCATGCTGGGCCACGCCAAGGTCATCGCGATGCCGCATATCGGCGCGAGCACCGAGGAATCGGAAGAAAACTGCGCTGTGATGGCGGCCAACCAGCTCATTGACTACCTGGAAAATGGCAACATCAGCAACTCGGTGAACTTTCCTGCGGTGAACATGGGCCGCACCCCGGGAACCACCCGCATCACCTTCTTGAACGACAACGTATCGGGCGTGCTGGGCCATGTGCTGTCGGTCCTGGCTGACAACAAGGTCAACGTGATCGACATGGTCAACAAAAGCCGGGGCGAATTGGCCTACAACATCATTGACGTGGCGAGCACACCGAGTGACTCAGTCGCCGCTGCCATTCAGGCCATAGAGCACGTGATTCGGGTCCGGGTCATTCACTGACCCTATCCACGAAATCGTCTTCGGGTCAACGCCAAAGCAATCCAGAAACCGCCAACCGCGTAACCAGTCAACACCAGAAAATGGCGCAACGGATGCGTCGGCCACTGGTCCATGAACAGGGGGCGCACCAGCTCGACGGCGTTGGTCAATGGCAGCCATTGCGAAATGGTGCGCACCACCTGCGGCAGTTGGTCCAGCGGAAAGAAGATGCCACTCAGGAACATCATGGGCGTGAGAAACAGTGTGAAGTAGTAGGTGAAAAAATCGTAGCCTTTGGCCAACGCGTTGAAAATCAGCGCAATGCAGCTGAAGGTGATACCCACCCCCAGCAACACCGGCCAGGCCACCAGCAACTTCGGCGAATAGCTGATACCCAGCACCAGCATGACGCCCAGAATGGCCGTCACCGTGAACAGGGACTTGAACGCTGCCCACAACATTTCGGCCAGCACCACGTCGTCCAGCGTCACCGGCGCATTCATGATGCCGTCCCAGGTCTTCTGCACATGCATGCGCGAGAAGGCGGAGTACAGCGCCTCAAACGAGGCTGCCTGCATGGCGCTCATGCAGATCGAGCCGCTGGCCAGGAACAGTATGTAGGGCACCTTCACATCGCCGCCCACGCCGGGCATGTTGACCTGACCCACCAGCGCGCCCATGCCGTAGCCGAAAGCTACCAGCCACATCAAAGGCTCGGCGATGTTACCCACCAGACTCGGGATAGCCAGCTTGCGCCAGACCAGCAGATTGCGAAGGAACACCGGCCAAAAGCGCAGGGAAAGCTGGGGCGCGCGCCACACGCTTTGTGTAGTGGCATTCAATGTGCGAGTCGTCATGTTAGGCATCCTCCCTGATTTGGCGACCGGTGAGTTTGAGGAACAGATCCTCCAGATTGGCGGGCCGGTGCAGGGTGCGCAGTTGTGGATAAGCGGTCAGCGCCTGCAGCAACGGCTGGGCGTCCTGCGTGTAGAAAAACACGGTTTCGCCGCTCACCTCCACACGGGCGGCCAGGGCCTTCAGCGGCGCGTCCAGCAGCGTCTGCGCACCGTTGCCATAGACCTCCACCACATCCGGCTCCAGGTGCTGGGCGATCAGGTCGCGCGGTGCGCCTTCCGCAATTTTCCGGCCATGGTCCAACACCAGCAGACGCGAACACAGGCGCTCGGCCTCGTCCATGAAATGCGTGGTCAACAAAATGGACTTGCCTTGCTGCAGCAAGAGCTGCAGTCGCTCCCACATCAGGTGGCGCGCCTGCGGGTCCAGCCCGGTAGTGGGCTCATCCAGCATCAGCAACCGGGGATCGTTCACCAAAGCGCGCGCCAGGCTCAAGCGACGCTTCATGCCGCCGGACAGCTCGCCCGGCTTGGCATTCGCCTTGTGCGTGAGGGAGGCGAACTCCAGCAACTCAGGAATGCGGGTGCGGATCTGCGCGTCTTTCATGCCAAAGTAGCGGCCATACACCAGCAGGTTTTCCGCGCAACTGAAGTCGGGGTCCAGCGTGTCCATCTGGCTGACGACGCCGAGCTGGGCCTTGATGGCCAGGGCGTTTCGCGGCATCTGCAAGCCGAAGGCGGTGATGCTGCCCGCATCCGGCACACTCAGGCCCAGGCACATCCGGATGGTGGTGGTTTTTCCGGCCCCATTGGGCCCGATCACACCCAGGCACTCACCGGGACGGATGACAAAAGACAGATCCTCGACCACCGTGCTGTCGCCGTAGCGCTTGCGCAAACCCTGCACAGATAAAATTGACGTTTCCATGGTTTGATTGTGACCCAGGCCGCAAGCCCCGGGCAGACGCAAGCCTTACTTTCCACCCCAACCTGGACGCAGCAAGGCGTTTTTGACATGACCACACTCGGCACCCCCCTCTCACCCCAGGCCACCAAAGTGATGCTGCTGGGCTCCGGCGAGCTTGGCAAGGAAGTCCTCATCGCCCTGCAACGCCTGGGCGTGGAAACCATCGCAGTGGATCGTTACGACAATGCCCCAGGCCAGCAGGTAGCCCATCACGCACGCACCATTACCATGAGCGACCCCGCGCAGCTCAAGACCCTGATCGAAGCCGAGCGCCCACACCTGGTGGTGCCCGAAATCGAGGCCATTGCCACCCCGATGCTGGAAGAACTCGAAGCCGCAGGCGTGGTGCGCGTCATCCCCACCGCCCGCGCCGCGCGCCTGACCATGGACCGCGAAGGCATCCGCCGCCTGGCCGCTGAAACCCTGGGGCTGCCCACCAGCCCCTACAAGTTCTGCGATTCACTGGTCGAACTGCAGGCGGCCATTGATGGCGCAAACGGCAAAGGCATTGGCTACCCCTGCGTGGTGAAGCCGGTGATGAGCAGCTCCGGCAAGGGCCAAAGCAAGATTGATGGCCCCGCAGACGTGCAAAAAGCCTGGGACTATGCGATGGCGGGCGGCCGCGTGACGGGCGGGCGCATCATTGTGGAAGGCTTCATCGACTTCGACTATGAGATCACCCAATTGACCGTGCGGGCCATATCGTCGAAGGAAGGCGCCGGTGGCCAGATCGAAACCCATTTCTGCGAGCCCATCGGCCACATCCAGGTCAGCGGCGACTACGTGGAAAGCTGGCAGCCGCACCCCATGCAGCCGGCTGCGCTGGAAAAATCCCGTCAAATAGCGAAAGCTGTGACCGACAACCTGGGTGGCCAGGGCCTGTATGGCGTGGAGCTGTTCGTCAAGGGCGATCAGGTCTGGTTCAGCGAAGTGTCACCGCGTCCGCATGACACCGGCCTGGTAACGCTGACCACGCAAATCCAGAGCGAGTTCGAGCTGCATGCGCGCGCCATCCTGGGGCTACCGGTCAACACCGCCTTGCGCAGCCCCGGCGCCAGTGCCGTGATCTACGGTGGCGTCGAAGCCAGGGGAATCGTGTTTGAGGGTGTGGACGAGGCCCTGCGGGTACCCAACACCGACCTGCGCCTGTTTGGCAAGCCTGAGAGCTTCTTGAAGCGCCGCATGGGTGTGGCGCTGGCATTTGATGCCGATGTGGAAGTGGCACGCCAGAATGCCAAGCTGGCGGCCTCCAAGGTCAAGCCGAAGGCGGCTTGACATTTGCTTTCAAATCAATAGCGGACCAGGTCCGCTGGACGAGGGCTAACGCTGTGGGCGAATGCGATAAATCGCATTATTCATGTCGGCCGACATGTAGATGCTGCCGTCGGCACCCACCGCAACGCCCGTCACGATGTAGGGCGGTGGCATACCGGGTCCACCGGGCATGCCGATCGGCAGATTTTCTGCCACCGTACGGCGCGTGCCGTTGGCCGGGTCAATTTCCACCAGGCGTTTTGCAGCGCTTTCGGCCACGATGAAGCTGCCCCAGGGGGTTTGAGCCAAGCCCTCAGGCAAAGCCAGCCCATCGGCCACGGTGGTCTTGGCGCCATCCGCCATGTTGACGCGGGTGAGTTTGCCTGCTGCCTCGGTCACATACAGGGCACCGTCTTTGCCAAGCACCATTTGCACCGGACCGGCCAGCCCCTGGGCAATGACCTTCTTGTCGGCAAACTTGTCGCCGCTGGCACGGGTGATGCTGCCGGTGGCAATTTCAGCGTAAACCACGCTACCGTCGGCCATCGGAATGGCATCAAATGGCGCCTTCAGGCCATGCAGCATGGCGCTGGTTTTGAGCGTGCTGCGCTCTACCATCTGCACGGTACCGGTGAACCAGGAGGTCAAGGCAAAGTGGGTGGCGGAGACGCCCACGGCAAACGGGTACTCCATGTCGGAGGCCTGCATGCGGAAAATATCCTTCACCTCGCCGGTTTTGGTATTGACGTTGCGGAAACCGAAAATATCGGTTACCCACAGGTCATCGCCATCCACCTTGAGGCCTGCGGGCACTGCGACCTTGCCGCCCGTCACCACGCTGACAGCACCGGTGGCCGGGTTGTAGGCCTCGATCGAGTTGTCCGCCATGTTGGACACATAGATCGTGCCATCCGGCGCAATCGCCAGATTGTCCAGCGCGGGCTTGAGCTGCTTGACCACCGTCTTGCGGCCCGTTGCCAGCTCCACCCGGCACAATTCGCCGGTCTTGGTGTCCAGCACCCACAGGTTGCCCTTGCCATCGAGGTTGGCAGCGGCGGGCACCTTGAATTCGCTGTTGATGACGGTCACATCACCATTGGCCGGATTGATCTTGACGACCTGACCCTTGAACCACAAAGGCCCGTACAGCATGCCATCGGGGCCGACTTCAAAGCCGTTGAAACCGCCAAGGTCTTTTTTGATCAAGCGCGGGGCGGCCTTGCCAGCCACGTCAATCTCCCACAGCGCATCGCCCAGGAATACCTGCGATGCGTAGAGCTTGCCGTTGCGACGGTCGAAGTCCAGCGAATTGATACCGGGCAAATCCTTGGCCAGCACGCGCAAGGGGGCTGCGTCGCTTTCGCGGTAGCGGATCATGCCCATCATGTAGTTGGTCCAGGCCAACTCACCCTTGGGGCCTACGGCGATATCGTCGGCTTGTCCCTCAGGCGCGGGCACCATTACGCGGGCGGCGCCGGTCTTGCGGTCCACTTCCCACAAGGTGCTGCCCA
Source organism: Rhodoferax sp. (assembly GCF_018780565.1). Taxonomy (GTDB): domain Bacteria; phylum Pseudomonadota; class Gammaproteobacteria; order Burkholderiales; family Burkholderiaceae_C; genus Rhodoferax. The sequence goes on along the minus strand of NZ_JADMJN010000002.1, from coordinate 170,587 downwards.
CGACCGAGCCGGCCAGCAGGCGGCCCTTGGTATCCACGGCGAGGCCGTGAACGCCAGTGAACGATGAGGGGGCTACCAGCACCTCCGGCGCAGACCAGGCTGCGGGTCGGGAGGGTGCCATGGAAGTGCAGGCACTGAGAAGCAGGGATGCCGCAAGCAAGCTCGCGGCGAATGGTCGAATCATGGTTGTCTCCTTTGTTATGGGGAGAACCAGTCTAGTAGTCGGCACACCGACTGAAAGTCACCCGTGAGACAAACGCCAAAACCTACTGAAAAGCCACCTCGGCAAAGCTGCGCAGCTTGCGGCTGTGGAGCTGGTCAACGCCCTGTTCGCGCAGCAGCTCAATCGCGCGGATGCCGATGCGCAAATGCTGGTCCACCCGCTCGCGGTAGAAGTGATTGGCCATGCCGGGCAGCTTGATCTCGCCATGCAGGGGTTTGTCACTGACGCACAAGAGCGTGCCATAGGGCACCCGAAAGCGGAAACCATTGGCCGCTATGGTGGCGCTCTCCATGTCCAGCGCCACCGCGCGGCTTTGGCTGAAGCGGCGCTGCGGGCCGTTGTCGGGCAGCAGTTCCCAATTGCGGTTGTCGGTGCTGGCCACGGTGCCGGTGCGCATGATGCCCTTGAGTTCCGCTCCCTTGAGCTGCGTCACCTGCGACACCGCGGCCTCCAGGGCCACCTGGATTTCCGCCAGCGCGGGAATCGGCACCCACAGGGGCAGTTCTTCGTCCAGCACATGGTCTTCGCGCACATAGCCATGGGCCAGCACATAGTCGCCCAGCTGCTGCGTGTTGCGCAGGCCGGCACAGTGGCCCAGCATGATCCAGGCATGAGGACGCAGCACGGCGATGTGATCGGTGATGGTCTTGGCATTGGCCGGGCCGACGCCAATGTTGACCATGGTGATGCCGGTGCGGTCCGCGCGCATCAGGTGGTAGGCCGGCATTTGCGGCAGGCGCGGCGGCACCTTGCCGAGCTCATCGCCTGCCCCGGCGGGCATGCCAACGCGGCGCGTCACCACATTGCCGGGTTCGACGAAGGCGACATAGTCGCTGTCTGGATCGGCCATGGCCTCATGCCCCAGGCGCACAAACTCATCAATGTAAAACTGGTAGTTGGTGAACAGCACGAAGTTCTGAAAATGCTCGGGCGCGGTGCCGGTGTAGTGGCGCAAGCGCTGCAGCGAATAGTCAAGCCGCGGTGCCGTGAACAGTGACAAAGGCTGGGGTTCACCAGGACGCGGCTCGTAGGTGCCGTTGGCAATGCCATCGTCCATGGCAGCGAGATCGGGCAGGTCAAACACATCTCGCATCAACTGACGGCGCTGCGCACTCAGACTGCCCTCGACATGGTCGTTCTCCGCAAAGGAAAAATGCACCGGGATGGGCTGTGAACTGGTGCCAATTTCCAACTCCACCTGGTGGTTCTTCAGCAGCAGGGAAAACTGTTCCAGGTAGTAATCAGCGTACAAATCCGGTCGGCTCAGGGTGGTCTCAAAGCGGCCGGGGCCCGCCACAAAACCGTAGCTTAACTGGGCGCCATCCTGGGAGGTCAGGCGCGAGACGGTGTCCGTCTGTACCCGCACAAACGGATAGCAGGCACGCACATGGCCGGGCAGGGTTTCGCCCGCCACAAAGCGTTGCATGGCATTGCGCAGATGGGCGATGCTGCCATCGTAAATCTCGCGTACTTTGGCCAGTGCAGCAGCCGGGTCAGTGAAACGGGAAGGGGCAATAAAGGCGGGCAGGTAAGGCATAACGCTATTGTTCCACGGTCTGGCCTCGGGTAGAGTGAACGCTTCGATTTCTATCGGGGACCACCATGGCAAACGCGTCAAGCTGGATCAGGCATGGCTTGCAATTGGTCTTGGGCCTGCTGCTCGCTCTGATGGCCGTGGCTATTGCGGCGCTGCTGTACCTGGGCATTCCGCAGAATGCAGCGGGCATGGCCGCCAAGGGCGTCTGCTCGGCCACCTTTGTAGCCGGACGACCCTGGCAGAAGATGCTGGCCGACGATGTGCTACCGGCCAGCCCGGTACTGAACCTGATCAGCGTGACGGTCGATGAGCCAGCCCGCGCCGTCACAGCCAGGTTTGCAGGATTGTTTGAGCGCCGCGCCGTGCTGTTGCCGAACCGCGGTTGCGTGCTGGGTCTGGCACCCGCCAGTGCCCCCATGCCGGCGTCACAAGGCCCGGCACCGGATGCCGGCAAACCCTGGCCGCAGGGTGAGTCCCCGGTGCCGATGGCCCATTGGGGACCGGGCGTTGACGCCCCGGCCCTGCAAGCCGCACTGGACCAGGCCTTTGTCGGTGCTGGCGATCCACTTGCCGCCAACGCGCGGGGTGTGGCCATCATCCACAAGGGAAGGCTGCTGGCCTTGCGCACCGCACCGGGCTTCTCGGCCAACACCCCGCTGCACGGCTGGTCCATGACCAAAACGGTTAACGGCATGCTGCTGCACAAACTCGCAGCAGACACCCGGCTTGACTTGGATTCGAACGTGGTGAACGCCTTCCCCAAGGCGCGCGAGCCGGCGTGGGTCGGCGCCTGGCGCGGCGATGAGCGCAAGAACATCAAGGTATCGGATCTGCTCTACATGCGCGACGGCCTGGCCAGCACCGAGGACTACGAACCCTGGGGCTCAGTGCCCAGGATGCTTTGGGGACAAGCCAGTGCGCCCGCCTTCGCCGCTGCCGCACCGCTGCAAGCCGCGCCGGGCACGCGCTGGCGCTACCTGAGCGCCAGCGCCAACCTGCTGGCCAGCGTGGCCCGCGGGCGCTTCGCCAGCGACGCCGACTACTGGGCCTACCCGGCCAAAGCCTTGTTTGAGCCCATAGGCGCCCGCAGCGCGGTCATGGAAACCGATGCCGATGGCAACTGGGTGGGTTCGTCTTACTTGTGGGCCAGCGCGGGAGATTGGGGTCGCCTGGGCCTGCTGATGCTCAACGATGGCCGCTGGGGCGATGCACAGGTGTTGCCGCCCGGCTGGCTGCAGCGTGCGGCGATGCCGGCCACACCGCAAGGCGAAGGCTTGGGTTATGGCGCGCACACCTGGCGCATCGGTGACCCGCTGGCGGGCAGTTGCCGGGGTCACGATGTGCCGGCTGACACCGTGGCCATGATGGGGCACTGGGGACAGATAGTGGCCATGGTGCCCTCCCGTGAAGCGGTCATCGTGCGCCTGGGCTGGACCTTCAAACGCAAACAGTTTGACAACTGCGCCTTTGTGGCCGCCGTACTTCGGACTTTGCCGCGCTAGCGACTGCCACGGCAGTGAAGAAGCTGAACCCCGGAATCGGTTCTCTGCACAGTTGCGGGCGAGGAACCCCAAAAACTGCCATACTGCCAGCCGTTTTGTCAAGGAATCAGAGTCCATGTTGAAGTTCACCTGCTGCGACGCCGTCCAGCAATTTTCCCGCAGCGGCCAAGCTCAAGTTCTGCGCGGCATCACCCGTGGTTATGAGCGGGAATGCCTGCGCGTCGATGCCCATGGCAAGCTGGCCACAACGCCTCACCCCCAAGCACTGGGCTCCAAGCTGACGCACCCGTGGATTACCACCGACTATTCCGAAGCGCTGCTGGAATTCATCACACCGCCCTCGCAGGACCCCGAGTTTCCGCTGAAATTTCTGACGGATATCCACCGCTTCAGCGCACGACAAATCGACGGTGAATTCCTCTGGGCAGGCTCCATGCCCTGCCTGCTGGGCGACGACAAGGACATCCCGATTGCCGACTATGGCAAGTCCAACGCCGCCAAATTCAAGTACACCTACCGCGAGGGTCTGGGGCTGCGTTATGGCCGCCAGATGCAAACCATTGCAGGCGCCCATTACAACTGGTCCTTGCCCGATGAATTCTGGCCATTGCTGAAGACCTGCTGCGCCGCCTCCGGCCCTGACCACGAATTCATCAGCGCACGCTATTTCGGACTGATCCGCAATTTCCTGCGTTACGGCTGGTTGATTCCCTATCTGTTCGGGGCCTCCCCTGCCATTTGCCAATCCTTCCTGCAGGGGCGCAAATCCGACTTGCAGGAACTGGTGCCAGGCACGCTGTATGGCCCTTACGCCACCAGCTTGCGCATGAGTGACCTGGGCTACCAGAACCGGGCCCAGGCCAACCTGCATGTCAGCTTCAATTCGCTGGCCGAGTACACGCAAGCGCTGGATGCAGCCATTCGCACACCCGACCCGTTTTACGAGGAAATCGGCGTGCGAGACGGCGACCACTGGAAGCAGCTCAACGCCAACCTGCTGCAAATTGAAAACGAGTTCTATGCCGGCATTCGTCCCAAACGCATTGGCAAGCTCGGCGAGCGTCCAGCCAAGGCGTTGCAGAAATACGGTGTCGAATACGTCGAGGTGCGCCTGTTTGATCTGAACCCGTTTGTCGACATCGGTATCACCCCCGAGCAAGGCACTTTTGCCGACGTGCTGCTGATGATGTGCCTGTTCCGGGACAGCCCCCCCATCTCCAGCCGCGAGCAAAGCGAGAACGACGAAAACAAGCGCCGTGTGGTGAACCGTGGACGCCAACCCGACCTGCACCTGCTGGTGCACAACCGCGAGCAGCCCTTTCGCCCCATGGCGCATGAGTTGTTCGACGACATGCAGCCCTTTGCCGAAATGCTGGATGCCGCCTATGGAGGCAGCCGCTACACGACCACCCTGCAAAGCCTGCGCACGCGCATCGACAATCCCGATCTCACACCTTCAGCGCGAGTGCTGGCCGGAGCGCGGGAACACGGTGGCTTTTTCAAATACGCCATGCATCTCTCGAGGCAGCACACGCAAAACCTGCAGGCTCAGGCACTGAACACCGCAGACATGGCAAAGTTTGTCGCCAGCGTGGAGACCTCCCTGCTTGAGCACCAGCAACTGGAAGCGCAGGACAAGGGGAGTTTTGAAGACTTTGTCGCCAACTACTACGCCTGAGTCAGCGCCAGGATCGGCAGCAGCACGCTGGCACCCAGGTTTTTCGATCGAACGCCGCTCCAGCCGACCAGGGCGTCCGGCAAATCTGCGTTGTCCTTGAAAGGCATCTCGATGGTGAAGGCCAGGCAATTGAATTGCTGGCCGACCCAGTTGGTGGCGAGCGTCAGGTTGGCCTCGCCCGGTGGGGTGCGGCCATAGCCGTGCCGGGTCTGAAAATCGGGGCAGGTGTTTTGCCACAGCGTCGTGAATGCTTTTTCCAGCGCCTCAATGCGAGGCGAGTAGCCCGGATTGCCCTCGGTGCCCACGCAAAAGTTGTAGGGCAAGCCCTCATCGCCATGCACATCCAGGCACAAGTCCACACCGGTCTCCAGCATCGTCTGGCGTACCAGAAACACCTCGGGTGATCTTTCCATGCTGGGGCTTTGCCACTCGCGGTTCAAATTGGCACCCGCCGCGTTGGTGCGCAGATTGCCACGCACCGCGCCGTCGGGATTCATGTTGGGCACCACATAAAAAACACAGCGGGCCAGCAGCACCCGCGCCACCGCGTCGTCCTCGTCCAGCAGGCGCTCCAGAAAGCCCTCGATGAACCACTCGGCCATGGTTTCGCCAGGATGCTGGCGGGCAATCAGCCACACCTTTTTTTTCTGCGCCAAGGGGTTTGGCGCAGACTCGTCGGTGAGCCGCAGCATGGTCATGTCGCGACCATCCAGGGTTTGACCCAGATGCCGGACCTGAACCTTGTCGGACATGGCCGTGGCACCGATCAGGTCCAGGTGCCGCTCATGGGAATAAGGCTCGAAATAGGCAAAGTACACCATCTGGGTACGGGGGGTGATGTCCACCGACAAGACCTGTCCGTCATAGCGCGTGTCGATGCGAAACCAGTTCTGCCGGTCGTAACTGGCCACCACCCGATAGCCCTCCCAGCCTTTGGGATAGGCACAACCGCCCGCATTCATGAAGTGCAGGCTTACAGGAACTTCCGCAGCACCCTGCAACGAGAAGTGAAACCACTGCGCAAATTCACTTGCGTTGTCACGCCGGATGTTGAGCTGGATATCGCCTGGGTCAGCCAGGCTGAGGACTTCAATGGCGCCGGAATCGAATTGGGTGGAGATGTGGAGTTGTGTCATGCGGATCGTCTGCCAAGGCGGCCGGGGGTGGTCTGATCAGCTCATTGTAGAAGTGCCCGCCCCATGCCCCAGCGTGAACGCTTCTTCAAATACCGAGTAGCCCGCCCAGTCGCTGTGCGCGAAGCGCAGGCGATCATCGGACAAGACTAATCGCTCTTTTTTCAATAGCAAACCATGCTTACTATTCGGAGGCTGCAGCCCGATTTTTTTCATATTTCGGGGTACCGGGACCGCCATGGCGTGACCATAGCGGGTGATGTCGATGCGGGTGGTTTTGCCGGCCAGGTCGGGGTGGGCCACCGACAACTCGGCCAGAATTTCGTCGCGCCACGTATCCCAGGACTGGTTCATCAACAGGCGGCGCCCGGCCAGCGCACCACCGGGCACATCACCGAGCGCGCGGTAGTGGGTGAGCACCGTGGCGCCGGGCACCGGTCGCAGGCTTTGGTGACTGGCGTCCACATAGCCCAGCCCCGCGGTGCCGTACAACACGTTGTCCCAACTGGGGGCCGGACCGGGACGGTCGTGCAAGGCTGTCTTGATGTGAATATTGGCCACCAGCCAGGGCGCATACACGGTGCGCTGCGCCGCCAGGCGTAGAAACTCTGGCGGGTTCTGCACCACGCGCGCGGCCACAAAGATCGGCAGCGCCACAATCGCATGGCTGGCCTGCCAGCGCTCCACCGCCCGGGTCGCTGTGTTGAAGGCGTCCAGCTCAACACCACCCCGGGTGTTGGCGATGCGCAGCACGATCTGCCCGGTGTGCAGCCGCTCTTTCAATGGTGCGGCCATGCGCCGGGTCAACCACGCATTGCCTTCGGGCCAAGTGAGCACCCCTTCGCGCTCCACACTGGCCGCACCCGGCACAGAAAAACCGTGGCGGCTGGCAAAGTAATGAATACCTGCCCAGGCCGACACCGTGGCGATGCCCGCGCCGTAGTCGTCGCGACAGCAGTAGTCGAGGTACCAGCGCAAATGCTGATCGGTCAATCCATTGCGATCCAGATATGCTACAAAAGTAATGGCATTTAATTCTATTTGCACGCTGGACAGCGGTGATTTCGACGCAGGAATTCGCCAATGCGAGGCCTTTCGGGCCACCTCGACCAAAGCAGAAAACTGCTGGTACTGCGCCAGGGTGGAGGCATTGATTCCCTGCAGCGGCAGCAAGCCATCCTGCCACTCGCCTTTGAAAAACAGCCGCTCCTGCGGGCTGTGGCACAGGTGGCGTTCGTCATACACCCAACGGCCCGCCACACGCTTGCGCAACCCCAGCTCCTCAAGCACATCCTGCACCTCGTGTGCATCGTCGCCCGGCACCGGCAGGTAGTGCGCACCCAAGGGGCAGGCGATACCGTTGACGGCACCGCCACGGCTGTTGCCACCGGCGGCATCTTCCAGCTCCAGCAAAGCAAAGTCGTCGATGCCGCGCAGACGCAAGGCCCGCGCTGCGGCCAGACCTGCGACACCACCACCCGCGATGAGCACACGGGTCTTGCGAACCACCGAGGGGGCGGGCCATGCTTTCCCGTCACGCAGCAAGTGGCCGCGTTCGTGGTTGATACCGGTGAAGCCACCTGTGATCTGACCTGGCTCGGCACAACCAAACAAGGGCAGGGAGGAGGCTGCCAGAAAGTGACGCCGCTGCATCAATGCCCGACCCTGCCCCACTCCGCCTCGTAGGTCGTCACCAGCACCTGGTTTGACAAACGATTCACCTCGGTTGGCACGCGGGCCATGTCCAAGGGAAAGTCAAACAGCGGTGGCAGACTGTGGGTGTCCAAAAACCGCAGGCCGGCGGGCAGCGTCGTGGGCCAACGGTAGGGCCGACGGCTGGCCACCACAAAGCCCCACTCGCCAAAGCTGGGCACGTGCGCGTGGTAGGGTGTGGCGCTCAGCCCAACCGATTCAATGGTTCCCACCACGGTCCAGAAACTCTTGCGCGCCACCAGGGGCGAAGTGGTCTGGATCACCGCATAGCCGCTGGCCGCCAGGTGCTTGTCCAGCAAGGCATAGAACGAATTGGTATAGAGCTTTCCGATGGAGAAATTGGTGGGGTCGGGAAAGTCCACGATGATCACGTCATAACTATCAGTGGTGCTCTCCAGCCAGCTGAAGGCGTCGGTGTTGATGACCTTGACCCTGGGCGACTTCAGGGCGCCGTCATTGAGTTGCACCAGCATGGGCTGCGTGGAAAACAGCGTGGTCATGGCCGGGTCCAGCTCGACCAGGGTCACGCTTTCCACCCCGGGGTACTTGAGAATTTCCCGCACCGCCATGCCGTCACCGCCGCCCAGCACCGCCACCTTTTTCGGCGTGCCCCCGGAGGCAGAAAACGCTGACATCACGGGATGCACCAAAGCCTCGTGGTAGCGGTATTCATCGCGCTGTGCAAACTGCAGATTGCCATTGAGGAACAGCCGGTAACCGGCGCGGCCTTCGCCGCCGCCGTGGGTGACCACGATGCGCTGATACGGCGAGGTACTGGCAAACACCACACGGTCCTGGTACATCTTGTCTTCGGCCCAGCTGGTGATGTGCTCCGCCCCGGCCATGCCCCCGGCAAGCGCACCCAGCGTGGCAAAGCACACCAGGGCATGGGCCTTGAGCTGGCGCAGCTCATGGCGAAACAGCCATAGCGCCCAAACAGCCACGGCGGCATTCATCAGCCCAAACAGCAAGCCGGTGCGAATCAGGCCCAGCTGAGGCACCAGCACCAGGGGGAACGCCAGCGACACGGCCAGGGCACCGAGGTAGTCAAAGGTCAGCACCTGCGACACCAGGTCTTTGAGCGCCACGTTGCGCTTGAGAATGCGCATCACCAGCGGAATCTCCAGTCCCACCAGCGTGCCCACCAGCAGCACCAGGGCATAGAGCAGAAATCGAAAAGAGCCTGGCAACCAGGCATTTGCCACAAAAAGCAGAGCGGGCAAAAAGCCTCCGACAAGGGCTACGATCAGTTCTATGCGCAAAAAATGGGCTGGCAACTGGCGCTCAAAAAAGCGCGACAGGTACGAGCCCACGCCCATGGCAAACAAGTAGGTGCCAATGACCGTGGAGAACTGCAAGACCGAGTCGCCCAGCAAGTAGGACGCCAGAGCACCCGCGGCGAGTTCATACACCAGCCCGCAGGCGGACACGACAAAGACCGAGGCCAGCAGGGCTACTTCGACCGGGCGCGGCCCGGCCCGCTCGTCGCTATTCATCCATGGATGGCGGCGGCCACGATGATGCAAATACCCAGTGACATGGCGGCCACCACCAGCGCCAGCGCCCTGTTCTGCTTTTCAACAATCTCTTCCCACAGGTTGTAGGGGGTGAGCTTGTCAATGATCACGAAGGCCAGCAAGAAAATGACGACGCCCATCAGCGCAAACATGATGGAGCCAAAGAAAGCCCCCGTTTTCAACCATTCCATACCCATGGTGATCTCCTTCAAAAATAGTGAACCGCGTGGCGTGTCATCTGGTACAAGGCCTGCTGCTTCATTTGTGCCCACCGCCACTGGAAAATCCGCCAAACGAACCGCCTGAACTGCGTGAACTGGTGCTTGTGCAATTCTCGACGTTCGGGTCGCAGCGGGAACAGCGACTGATCACAAGCAGGAACAGGAGGATGATCAGAAACAGGATCACGATGGTACCGATGCCGACCCCCGACGCCGCGCTGCCCGGACCGGCATCGCTGCGTTTGAGCAGCGCCTTCTTGTCGTCAAGCTTGAACGCCTTGGCTACCGCATCGCTCTCGATCCTGCTGCCCACGGACCAGGTCAATTCATTGGCGGACTGCTCCATCGACAGCAGGCTTTTGCCGCTTGCAAAATCGCGATTCGATGTTTTCTGCCCGCGCGTGACTTGCCAGTAGAACTCGCCGGCCACATAGGTGGTCTGTGCGCTGTAGCTTTCCTTCAGTTGATAACGCGTACCCAGGTAGCTGGCGCTCTGGCCATTGGCGGCCATCACCGGCGCACCCGTGGCGGGTTTGACCACGCTCCAGCCCTCGGTCGAATCCACCAGAAAGGTGAACCCGCGTTGCCGGTTGTAGAGCAGGTACTCTTCCCAGCCAAAATGTTCATCGGGGTCACTCGGGTCGGTGCCCATGCGGTGCTGAAAACCCACCACCTGCCATTCCATGCCCTGCAACTGGCCCAGGCTGCCCAGGGGAATCAGCGGCTTCACCGGCTCGTCCTGGATGGCATGCTTGAGCTCGCCACCAATGCCTTGCGACAGGTCAATCAGGCTGTTGCATGAGCTGCAGCTCATGCTCTTGCTGGTGGCCAGCTGCACTGTCAGCGACGCGCCGCAATTCGGACAGCTGAACTGGCGCCCGCCTTTCTCGTCCTTCGTGGATTCGTCGCGCAGGCCGGAGAGCTTGAGATCATCCAGCAGCACTGGTTTGCCGATGGACACGTTGGGCGGCTGGGTGCCGTAGTCGATGCTGAGCACCGACTCGTCGCGTCCGATGGTGCCCGTGCCCTGGCTGCGCAACTCCACCACGGCAAAGGGTCGGCTCTGCTCCGGCAGGCGCGGCAACTCGCCCTGCGCAGACAACAGGCTCACCTGCTGGTTGGAAGCAACGCCGTAGGACTTGCCGTTGATGGCCGTGGTGCCCCCCACCCGAAAGCGCCCGGCCTCAGGCAAATCGCGCTGCATGTCCACGGGGGTGCTGAACACGTAGGCGCCGTTGTCTTCGCTCAGGTAGGCGCTGCTGCCGTCCACCAGCACCGCATGCCACTCGGTCCAGGTGCCTTCAGGGTATTTGTACTGCAGTCGCCCCACCAGCGTGAACGCCTTGCCATTCCAGGTGCCGCTGGCTTGCAGCTGCAGCGGGCTGTGGTCGTCAAACAGCTCGGCCATCTTGCCGATGCGCGACAAGGTCTCGCCACTGCGCACCACCGTGCTCTGGCAGTAGCTGCACACCGCGTGGGTGGACTGTGCGCTGCGAAACTCGACCGGCGCACCACAGCCCGGGCACGGAGCCCGGTAGCTGCGCTGGAAGCTTTGGGTTGCCACGCTCAGCAGGTCTGGGTCAGGTCAGTGAGGCCCACCCGCTCACACCAGCTTTTTGAGTAGCTCTGCCTTTTTCGCGTCAAACTCTTCCTGGGTCAGGATGCCCTTGGTCTTCAAGTCGCCCAGCTTTTCCAGGGTGGCCATCACGTCCTCGGCTTTCACGCCCACAGCCTGCGCCGCGGCACCCGCACCGCCCTGCAAGCCACTTGCCAGGTTTTGCGCCAGCACCTGGCCCAGGGCCACCCCGGCCCCCAGGCCCATGGCGTCGCCCGCGATGCCACCGCCGCCACCGGCTGCGCCTTCGGCAAACTTCGGAATGGCCTGTGCGGTCTGGTATTGCATGAACTTGCCCATGTCGTTACCGACCATGCCCATGCCGATTTTCTGATCCAGAATTTTTTGCAACTCTTCCGGCAACGACACGTTTTGCACCGTCATGCCTTCGAGCTTCAAGCCGATTTTGGCGAACTCAGGCGCCAGTTGCGTGGTCAGTGCCTGGGCAAAGGTCAGCTGGTTCGAGGCCAGATCCAGAAACGGAATACCGCTGGAAGCAATGGCATTGCTGATGTTTTGCAGCACCAAGCCGCGCAGCTGACCATCCAGATCACCCACGCCATAGCTGTCACGCGTGCCGGAAATCTCGGTGTGAAACAGCTTGGGCTCGACCACACGAAAACTGTAGTTGCCGAAGGCGCGCAGGCGAACCGCGCCAAAATCCTTGTCACGGATCGTGATGGGCTGGGGCGTGCCCCACTTCTGATCGACCTGCTGGCGCGTGCTGAAAAAGTACACATCACTTTTAAAGGGCGACTCAAACAGCTTGTCCCAGTTCTTCAGGTAGGTCAGTACCGGCAAGGTCTGCGTGGTGAGCTTGTGGGTACCGGGGCCAAACACATCGGCCACCTTGCCCTCGTTGACAAACAGGGCCATCTGCGACTCGCGCACGGTAAGCGAGGCACCGTTCTGAATCTCCATGTCCGCCATGGGAAAGCGCCAGGCCAGCGTGCCATCCGAGTCTTCCGTCCATTGAATGATGTCAATGAACTGTTTTTTGACGAAGTCCATCAGTCCCATGTGCAGCTCCGGTAGGTGAGAAGGAAGTGGAATGATACCCCCCGGTGCGCCGGCATTTCTGCGCCCTCAAAAGCCGCATTCAGTCACCTTGCGGTTTGCCCAGTGTCCCAGTGGACGCGGCCTTCAGCAATCGACGAAACGATGGGCATTCCATATGGCTTGGAGCTGGACATTTCGCCGCATGTCGCAGGCTGTTGCTCATCGCGTGTAGCCGCGTGATCATGGCATCAATCTGATCTGCCTTGGACGCCAGCATCTTGCGGTCAATGCTGGGGCGTCTGTCCGCCGAGAACATCTGCGAAATCTCATCCAGAGAAAAACCAGCCGCTTGACCCAGTGAAATCAGGGCGAGCTGCTCAAGGACTTCAGGATCAAATCGTCGACGCAATCCCTGACGGCCCACTGAGGCTATGAGTCCGCGCTCTTCGTAGTACCGCAATGTCGAGGCGGGGAGGCCCGATCGTTTGGCAACTTCGGAAATATCCATGTTGAAAAAATGTCTTGACTTCAAGTTGGCTTGAGGTTGCACACTACTTTCAACAAATCAATTTGTCAACCGGAAAGGCTCTCTATGACTCTCTTCAACGAAACTTTTCTGCGGGTTATCACCATCGGCATTGGGGCAACCGCTGTGATGGATCTGTGGCTGCTGCTGCTCAAAGCTACGGGTGTTCCCACGCTCAACTTCACACTCCTCGGACGTTGGGTCGGGCACATGCCTCGTGGCCAATGGATGCATGCCGCAATCGCGCAGGCGTCGCCAGTGCAAGGTGAACGGGCGCTAGGCTGGGCCGTCCACTACGCCACCGGTCTCGCTTTTACGGCGTTGCTGGCCAGTGTGGCTGGCCCGGGATGGCTGCGTGCGCCAACCCTGGCCCCGGCGCTGCTTTTTGGCATGGCAACGGTGATCCTTCCGCTGTTCGTCATGCAGCCCGCGATGGGGGCCGGGGTTGCCTCCTCTCGAACCAAGACGCCCATCCTGAACTGCATCAAAAGCCTGGGCAACCACACGGTCTTCGGGCTTGGACTGTATGTCGCAGCCCGGGCCATTTCTTTTTCAGCCAGGGCTTAAAGCCCCGATTCTGCCCCACCACATCTAAAGGAGTGAGTAACCATGAAAAAAATCGCCGTGATCTTCCATAGCGCGCAAGGCAATACAGAGCACTTTGCCCGACACATTGTTGCCGGTGCACAAAGCGTATCCGACACCGAGGTCAGCCTGATCAAGGCCGACACCCTCACTGGCAATCCCGATCAACTTCTGGATTTCGACGGCTTTGTCTGGGGTTCACCCACCTACCTGGGCGGGGTCAGCGGTACCTTCAAGTCCTTTATGGACGCCACGGGGAGGCTCTGGCGGACCCAACAACTTAAAGGAAAGTTCGCCTGCGGCTTTACCGTCTCGGCGCTTCCTTCCGGTGACAAACAGACGACCTTGCTGTCCATGCTCACCTTTTCCATGCAGCACGGCATGATCTGGGTGGGCAACCCCTTCCTGCCGGAACAGCACAATGGCGTGCCCTACGACCAGGCACTGAACCGACTCGGTTCCTGGACAGGCATGATGGCGCAGGCTGGCCACTCGGCCGCCGGGCAAACCTATGCACCGGGTGACGTACGGACAGCCGAGGCCTTTGGTCAGAACTTCGCCAGTGTGCTGGCACGCATGACCGAACAGCTTGAGGAGGTGTTTTGATGCTTCCCGCACGTTTTGCCCCGGCCTTATTCGGCCTCATCCTGTCGGGACTGATGTCGCTGGTCGTGTCCGGAATTTCCACTGTTCGGGCATCCGGTCCGGGTGTAAATCTCCTGGAACTCTGGATGGGTACATGGCTTATGGCCTGGTTGATTGCTTTTCCATTGGTTTTGCTCGTAGCGCCGATCACGCGCCGCATCGTGCAACGCTTGGTGAGCACATCTGCGCAAGCGGGACATTCAAAGCCACTTGAGCGTGGACCACTATGAGGTGCCTGCGGCGGCAGTACTTGGCCCATTCGAGCGCGTTTTCTGCATCTGGCGCCGCCTGATCGGCATTTCGTCGCACGGTCCGCGACGCCGCGCAAACACACGTAGATACTTCGCCGCTCATCCCCTCAACACAACCCCACCCGAAAGGTATCCATCCATGCTTGCCCGTTCCATCTGTGCTTTTCGTGCCCTCCCGCTTGTCATGACAGCGGCCTGTGCCCTGCTGTTACCGCCTGCCGCCAACGCCGCCGAGGCGGGCTTTCGCAAGATGACGGTGGCCGCCCACAGCGCGGATGCCAGGCCGGCCCACTTCGCGCTTTATTACCCGACACCTGATACGGCCCGGGTGATTGCCATGGGGCCGTTTCCGCAGACCGTGGCAGTCAACGGGGCACCGGAGTCGAAATTCAAGGGCCTCATTGTGATCAGTCATGGCACGGTCTCCACCGAGATTGGCTTTTCCACGCTGGCACAGGCGTTGGCGCGCAACGGCTACCTGGTCGCCAGTGTCGAGCACGTGGGCGATACCTGGCAGGACCAGTCGATGCGCGCCACGCCGGTGCGCTACTTTGCCGAGCGGCCGCGCCAGGCCTCGCGTGTGATCGACACCCTGCTCGCCGACCCGCAATGGCGCGCACGCATTGCCAATGGTGCCGACGGGCGGCCGCTGATCGGTGCACTGGGCCATTCGGCGGGTGGCTACACGGTACTGGCGCTGGCAGGCGGCAAGCCGGTGCTCTCGCGCATGCGCACGCATTGCGAGACCGAAGCGGCGCTGGATCCTGTGTTGTGCAACTTGTCCCACACCCTGGGCGGAGCTTCGATGCCGGCCGGCGCTGCCGCAGACGGGCAGGAAGAGCCGGTGCAGGCCGATACCCGCGTGCGTGCCGTGATGGCATTGGCGCCGATGGGCGTGGCGTTCAGCGCGTCCTCGCTGGCATCGATCACCGTGCCGGTGACCATTTACGCGGGCGAAAAAGACACCTTTCTCGTGCCGCGCTTCCACGCGCAATGGGTCATGCAGAACATGCGCGGCGCCAACGCTACGCTGCAACTCGTGCCCAATGCAGGACACTACGCGTTCATGAACACACCGACGATGGACCTGCCCTCACCGGACGGCAGCGTGGCCCACGACCCGCAAGGCTTCGACCGGGCTGCGTTCCTGGACCGTGTTGCACAAGAGTCGATCACGTTTTTCGACAAGAGTTTGCGATAACGGTAAGCACGCTGCGGCGGATAGAAGGGTGCCCCGACGTCTGCTGACCGAGACAGCGATCTCTCACTGCTTTGAAGTGCAACCCGAATTTCACAAATGCTAGGTGACCGAATTCCAAAGCAAAGCCATCCTCTCACTAACACGACGGCCGTGGGTCAAGGCTATTTCGTTCAACGTGAGAGTCGTACACAACTGGCGAGCAATCGCAAGTGAGGCGCCGGCGTCAACAAGGTGTCCCTGACGGTCCAGAACTGCAGCTTCAAGAACGCGCGCGAAATGGAACTTTGGATCACGCCGACTCGAAGTGCGAGCCTCGACCAGGGCCTCGTCTAATCGACTAGCCCTGAACAGGAAAGTACCCAACGCCCAGCCCCAAAATCCAAGGCGACGGTCTCGTGGGCTGATCTTCATCCCGAACCGCATTTTCTCAATGCCCGCCTCCAGTTTTCCCGTCAAGACCAACGAGGCGCCCAGCGCGACATGCGCCTGCGCATTGCTGGGGTCGATTTCCAGGGCTTGATGAAGTACTTCAACGCCCCGAGCGTGTTGTCCCAGGTCACACAAGGCGCAGCCAGCATAGCCCAAGACCTCAGAGCTTCCGTCATCAAGCTCAATCGCATAGTTGGCCGCGCCCAGCGCCCCTGCCACCAGACTCGCATCGTCAGGCAGAAGTCCGATATTCATGGACAAGGCGGTCAACAAAGCGTAATGGGCGTGCCCCAGACCAAATGCCGGGTCAAGAGCAACACTTTTTTGAAGCTGCGACCGCGCCTCGGCCATAGCCTCCCTGCCCCAACCCTGAAGCGCAATCGATCCAATCGCCTGGTGGTAATGAGCCCAGGCATCCTGATTCTCCGGGCGCTGGCGACGAATGTGGGCAATTTCGGCACGGGTGAGTTCGGGTTCAAGTTCCGAAATAATCCCGCGCGCAATGTCTTCCTGCAAATCGACAGCTTGATCACGACGGCGATCGAAGCGACCGCTCCACAGGACATGTCCCGATGCTGCGTCGATCAGCTGAGTCGAGATCCTCAGGGTATCGTTGTTCAGACGCACGCTACCCTCGACAACGAAACGAACACCGAGCTGTAGGGCGACTTCAGGCACGGTGACATCGTGACCACGAAAGGCGAACGAGGACGCGCGAGAAATAAGCAAAAAGCCTGGGACACGCGCCAACAGCGCGATGACGTCTTCAGCCAAGCCGTCGGCCAGAAAGTTGATATGAGGATCATCAGACAGGACAGTGAACGGTAGAACAGCAATCGTGGGCTTGGCGACAGCGGCTGCTCGGGGCAGATGTGTATCGCCCTGTTGTGACACGCTGACCTGCCTTACATCCAGAGAGAACCGGTAGCCTCGTCCAGGAATCGTGGAGATCGCATTGGAGCCTAACAACTTGCGAAGGGTCGAAATCTGCACCGACAAATTGTTTTCCTCCACCACGAGGCCTGGCCAGACGATTTCAAGGATCTCACCCTTGGAGATCACCCGATCCCGGTGCGCCAGCAAGCACAAGAGCAAATCGAAAGCACGGGCACCAACCACCGTCGGGACGCCGTTCACCAGCAGCAAGCGCTCGGCCGGCCTGACTTCAAAGCGATCAAAGTGGTAATGGTCTTGCATGAGACTTCTTCAAGGATGACATCGTTAGGAACATTTAGCAGATTTTTTACAACTTTAAAGGACTGGGATTGGTCAGTCCTTTACTGTTGAGTTGCACCCCAACTCTTCAAGGAAATCATCATGCCCAAATATTTGATCGAACGCACTATCCCCAGTATTGGCGCAGTCAGCGCCGGTGATCTTCAAGCCATTTCCCAGAAATCGTGCGACGTGCTGCGCGATCTGGGGCCTGAAGTGCAATGGGTCCATAGCTACGTGACAGGTGACAAGATTTACTGCGTCTACAACGCGGCCAGTGAACAGTTGATACGCGATCATGCCCGACTTGGAGGATTCCCGATAGACAGCGTGGCGCGCGTC
Organism: Rhodoferax sp.; assembly: GCF_018780565.1. Lineage (GTDB taxonomy): Bacteria > Pseudomonadota > Gammaproteobacteria > Burkholderiales > Burkholderiaceae_C > Rhodoferax. Next base: position 153,255 of record NZ_JADMJN010000002.1, on the reverse strand, counting down.
GTGACAACCATCGATCCAACCACGGCTGATGTGTGAGCCACACCCCTTCTGCCAGATGTGTCTATCCCTTACTTTTTGATATGGAGAATTGCGATGAGAAACAGCGTATACGAAGCCCAGGCAACCTTGCGAGCCCAATACAAAGAGACACCAGAACTGGCCATGGTCACAGATCAAGCGCTCACGTGCGGATTCGATCTGTCTGACCCTTTTCATTCGCTGGTAACGCCGATGCACGGAGGCGGCGTTACTGTGCCCTTCGGCGTACATAGTGCGGTTGGTGGTCCCTATGATGCGCCTTGCCCTGGGGACCTGCTGTGCGCCGCCTTGGCGGCCTGCAAGGATTCCTCTGTCCGAATGGTTGCCAATCTGATGGGGATCGAACTGATCGCTTTGGAGGTTCAGGTCAAAGCAACTGTCGATGTGCGCGGAGCGATGGGCATTCAAAAGGATGTCCCTGTGGGCTTCCAATCCATCACGTCCGACATCCATCTCAAGGCCAAGGAGGGTACGCCACCCGAAATGCTGGAGAAACTTCGCATTGCTGCAGAAAGATGCTGTGTGGTCGGGCAAACGCTGCAGGCTCCACCCGCCATTCAAACCACGTTTCATACCTGACGTAAGCCATTCTGAAAGGGATGCACAAAAATATTACAGCATCTCGGACTGACAGAGGCTCAATAGGCATGATCGCCAAACCTGAGTAGCTGTAGACAGCCTGAAGTGACTACCGGCCCGGTCTGTGCGTTCAGATTTTCTTGTCAATTGTCAAGCGTTCGCGATATTCGCGCAGCAGAATTTCGGCGTTGAAGCGCGCAGCCGAATGGCGGCACAGGCCAGGCGTTTGAACAAACCCACCTTGTTGTGAAACTTTAGCTAATGACGGTTGTGGAGGTGACTCGTGGACGATGCAATGAAACGCAAGATCCTGGCTCTGCTGGACCAGCATCGCATCATGACCGTTGCGACGCTGCGGCCCGATGGCTGGCCACAGGCAACGACGGTCGGCTACGTGAACGAGGGCCTGACCCTGTATTTTCTCTGCGGGCTGGACAGTCAGAAGGCCAAAAACCTGGCGCAAGATGATCGGCTCTCGCTGACGATTGATCACGACACGGCCGATTTGATGGCGATCACCGGCCTGTCGATGGCAGCACGCGCGCATGCGGTGGATGATCGCGCCGAGGCGGAGAAAGTCCTGCGTCTGCTCCCGCTGAAATACCCTGAGTCACGGCCTTTGCCAATGGAGATGCCCAGCCCTGGCCAGGTTCGCGTGTTCCGCGTAACGCCCTCGGTCATTTCCGTCCTTGATTACGCCAAGGGCTTCGGGCATACGGACCTCGTTATGTGCTGATCTTGTCAGCCAGTTACAAGGCGCGGCGGACTCGCCCGCAGGCCGGCCAGCAACACATCCACCATGGCAGGCGCGGCCTTGTCCAGCGCATAGCGGGTCGGGTTGAGCAGCCATTCGCGCATGGTGCCAACAATGAAGTTCTGGATGATCTGCTGGCTCATGAAAGTGTCGCTATCTGCGGGCAACTGGCCCAGGGCCACGGCTTTTCCCAGCAGGCGCTCGACCCGGGTCTGACATTCGTCGCGACAGGCCACCTCGTGATCCATCACACCCATGACCTCGCCCAGGTTCTCGCACTTGTGAAACATGATGCTGAAAATTCGCTGCTGCCGGGGTGACTGCGCCAGGGTAATCAAAGACTGGACATTCATATGCCGCAGCGCGCCCAAGGGATCGACTTCGGAGCAAATGTCCAGTTCGGCCAGCATGGCCTCCATCGGCAGCATCGCCTGCTCGAATAGCGCTCGCAGCACGGCAGACTTGTCCTTGAAGTGCCAATAGATGGCGCCACGGGTCATGCCGGCCGCAGCGGCGATGTCCGCCAGGGTGGTGCGCGCCACCCCCTTGTCGAAAAACAGCTGTTCTGCGGCATCCAGCAAGGCAATGTAGGTGCGCTCCGCGTCTTCTTTTGTCTTTCTGGCCATGGGATCCGGGTTTGTTCTCAGGTTACTGTCGCAGTAAATTATACATTCACGAATGTATGTAATACTAGGGCACCTCATTCCAATTTAACTAGACCTATGTCAATTGCACTGCCTGGCGCGCCCAAGAAAGACTCTCACAATCCTCGCGCCCTGCGCCAGCGCTGGATGACACCCCTGCTGCTCGCAGCACTGCCTCTGGCGCTGGTGGCCTGTGGCAAATCAGGCAGCGGAGCAGGTGGCCCCGGTGGCGCCATGCCACCACCCGAGGTGGCGGTGGTGACGGTGCAGGTCAAGTCACAGCCGGTGGAGATGGAATACACCGGGCAAACCGCAGGCTCGCGTGAAACCGAAGTTCGCGCGCGGGTCACCGGCATCCTGCAAAAGCGTCTGTATGTGGAGGGCATGGTGGTGAAGGCGGGCACGCCTTTGTTCCAGATCGACCCCGCCACTTTTGAGAACCAGGTGGCCTCGGCCGAAGCCGCCGTGGCGGTGGCGCAAGCCCGGGTCAACCAGGCGCGGCGCGATCAGGCTCGCCTGGCCCCGCTGGTGGCAGAAAAAGCCATCAGCCAGAAGGAGTTTGACGACAGCAAGTCCATCCTGGAATCGGCCGAAGCAACGCTCAAGCAGGTGCAGGCGCAAGCCAGTGAGGCCAGACTGAACCTGAGCTACACCAAGGTGCTGGCGCCCATCAGCGGCACCACCGGCGCAGCCACCAAGTCGGACGGCAGCCTGGTCTCGGGCGCCGACAGCCTGCTGACCACCCTGGTGCAGACCAACCCGATGTATGTGAACTTCAGCGTCTCGGAACGTGATTTGCTGCTCATGACACAGCAGGTGAAAAGCGGGCTGCTCAGCGTACCCGGTCAGCGCGCAGCCAACGGCAGCCTGGGCTTCAGCGTCAGCGTCAAACTGGCCGACGGCAGCACCTACCCGCGCACCGGCAAGCTCAACTTCGCCAGCGAAAAAGTCAACCCGCAAACCGGCAGCTTTGACGTTCGGGCCGAAATCCCCAACCCCGAGGGCAGCCTGCGCCCCGGCCAGTTTGTGCGTGTGCTGCTGGGCGGTGCGAGCCGGCCCAACAGCCTGAGCGTGCCACAGCGCGCCGTGATCGACAGTCCGATGGGCAAGATGGTGTTTGTGGTGACCCCGGACAACAAACTGGTGCCCCGTCCCGTGGAGCTGGACGGCTGGACCCAGGGCCAGTGGCTCGTGACCAAAGGCCTGGCCGATGGCGAGCGGGTGCTGGTCGACGGTTTCATCAAGGCGAATACCCCGGGCATGACGGTCAAGCCCGTGCCCTACGTGCCGCCCTCTGCCGCCGCCCCCGCCCCTGCTGCATCAGCCCCTTCCAAATAAGGAGCGCTTGAGCCATGTTTTCCAAATTCTTTATTGATCGACCGATTTTTGCGACGGTGCTGTCACTGTTTCTGGTGCTGGCGGGTCTGGCTGCCATGCGCATACTGCCGATCTCGCGTTACCCGGAGATTTCGCCGCCGGTCGTCAACGTGCGCGCGGTCTACCCTGGCGCCTCCGCGGAGGTTCTGGAGTCTGCAGTGGCCGCACCCATCGAGCAGTCCATCAATGGCGTCGAGAAGATGCTGTACATGGACAGCACCTCGTCAGGCGATGGCGCCGTCACCATCAACGTGACTTTTGACGTCGGCACCAATCTGGACATTGCAGCCGTCAACGTGAACAACCGTGTCAACCAGGTGTTGAACAAACTGCCGCAAGAGGTACAGCGCCAGGGTGTCACGGTGGCCAAGAGTTCGGCCAGCTTCATGACGGTGGCCGCGATCTACTCGCCGGATGACAGGTATGACGCGCTGTTCATTTCCAATTACGTGACACAAAACGTGCTCGACGCCATCAAGCGCGTCCCCGGCACGACCAATGTGCAGATCTTTGGCGCCAAGGACTACGCCATGCGCATCTGGCTACGCCCCGACCGCATGGCGCAACTCGGCATTACCGTGGGTGACATTTCCACCGCGGTGAGTGAGCAAAACGCCCAGTACGCAGCAGGCAAGATCGGGGCTCCGCCCAACAACTCCGAAGAACTCACGCTCACCGTCACGGCCAAGGGTCGTCTGCTCGCACCCGAGGACTTTGCCGACATCGTGGTCCGCAGTGGCGAAAAGGGCGCCATGGTGCGTCTCAAGGACGTGGCCCGGGTCGAACTGGGCTCCAAGGACTACAACTTCTATGGCCGTGTGAATGGTCACCCGGCCGTCCCAGTGGGGGTGTTCCTGCAAACCGGCGCCAATGCGCTTGACACCCGCGTCGCTGTCGAGAAAACCCTGGTGGAGCTCAAGGCCAAGTTCCCCGAGGGGCTGACGTACTCCACGCCCTATGACACCACGCCTTTCGTCACGGAGTCCATCCGCGAAGTGGTCAAGACCCTGGCGGAGGCCATGGTGCTGGTGTTCCTGGTGGTGTATTTGTTCCTGCAAAGCTGGCGCGCCACCATCATCCCGACGCTGGCCGTGCCGGTATCCCTGATCGGCACCATGGCGGGCCTGCACCTGCTGGGCTACAGCATCAACACGCTGACTCTGTTTGGCATGGTGCTGGCCATCGGCATCGTGGTGGACGATGCCATCGTGGTGCTGGAGAATGTCGAGCGCCTCATGTACGAAGAAAACATGACGCCGCGCGAAGCCGCCATCGAAGCCATGCGTGAAGTGACGGGGCCGGTGATTGCCATCGTTCTGGTGCTGTGCGCAGCCTTCATTCCAGTGGCCTTCATGGGTGGCCTCGCCGGCGAGTTGTACCGCCAGTTCTCGGTTACGATCACCATCGCCGTGGTGCTCTCGGGCATCGTCGCGCTGACCCTGACGCCCGCCCTGTGCGCGGTGTTTCTGCAGCCCGGCGCCGAGCGCAAGAATGCCTTCTTTGACTGGTTCAACCGCAGCTTTGCGCGCTTTACGCTGCACTACACCCAGGGCGTGGCCTTCTTCCTGAAGCGTGGCTTGCTGGGCGTGATGTTGTTCGTGGCCATGGGTGCGCTCACTGGGGTTCTGTTCAAAATCGTCCCCGGCGGCCTGGTCCCCGACGAAGACCAGGGCTACTTTCTGGGCGCGGTGATCCTGCCCGAAGGGGCCTCGCTGGAACGTACCAACCAGGTCGTCAAACAGGTGGAAGCGGCCATGTCGCCCAACAAGAACATTGACACGGTGTTCAGCTTGGTCGGCTTGAACTTTCTGGGCGGTGGCGGCCTGAAGTCATCGTCCGCGACCATGTTCTTCCCGCTCATCCCATGGGCTGAGCGCGACCAGACCGCCAAGGACCTGGTCAAGGAAACCTACATGAAAACCGGCGGAATCAAGGAGGGCCTTCCGCTGGCTTTCTCGCCCCCGGCGATCCAGGGCCTGGGCCAAACCGGCGGCTTTGAGTTTTACCTGCAAAACAAGGGCGACGGCGGCGTGCGGCGGCTGGCACAAATGCTGCCGGTCCTGCTGGAGGAGGCCAACAAGCAGCCTGAGCTGCAGGGCGTGAAGACGCTGTGGCAAGCCAGCTCACCCCAGCTCTATGTCAATGTGGACACCGAGAAAGCCCGCTCCATGGGTGTTGCGGTGGCGGACATCTACAACACCCTGTCCGCCACACTGGGCAGCTACTACGTGAACGACTTCAACAAGAGCGGACGCATCTACCAGGTGCTGATGCAGGCCGAAGGCCAGTACCGATCCAAGCCGGACGACATCGGCGCGCTGTACGTGCGCTCCAAAACAGGCCAGATGGTTCAGATCCGTGCGCTGGCCGATGTCTCCTTCGTGGCCGGCCCCGAGTCGGTGCAGCATTTCAACGCCCTGCCCAGCATCAAGATTCTGGGCGACCCCAAACCGGGCTACAGCTCCGGTCAGGCCATCGCGGCGATGGAGCGTGCAGCAGCCAATGTGCTGCCCGCCGACATGGGCTACGACTGGGGTGGCTCGGCCTTCCAGCAAAAGCGCAGCAGTGGCTCCAGCAGCCTGGCACTCATTGCAGGTTTTGTGATGATTTTCCTGATTCTGGCTGCGCAGTATGAAAAATGGTCGCTGCCGCTGTCAGTGCTGCTGGCGCTGCCCTTCGGTATTTTTGGGGCGCTGGTGGCGGTGTACCTGCGCAACTTTGCCAACGACGTGTACTTCCAGATCGGCTTGGTCACACTCCTGGGCCTGTCGGCGAAGAACGCGATCTTGATCGTCGAGTTCGCCATGATGAAGGTGCACGAAGGCCTGTCACCCGTGGCAGCTGCGCTGGAAGCCGCACGCCTGCGCTTTCGGCCGATCTTGATGACCTCGCTGGCCTTCATCCTGGGCGTAGTGCCACTGGCGTTTTCCACTGGCGCGGGCGCAGCGGCGCGCCAATCCATTGGCACCGGAGTGCTGGGCGGCATGCTGGCGGCCACGTTCCTGGCGGTGTTTCTGGTTCCCCTGTTTTTCAAACTGGTGAACGACTGGCATTTCCGCAGCCAGCCTGAAGACTTTAAATACTTGAACAAACCAGCCCACGGCGAAGGAGTGCACCATGTCTAAGCGCTACGCCAACTATCCCTCCATCGCGCTCACATTGATCGCGGCCTGCGCACTGTCGGCCTGCGGCAGTTTTTCCCTGAGTCCCAAATACCAGCGTCCCGCGCTGGAGGTGCCGGCCGCGGCACCCGGCGCCGCTAGCACCACGGTCCCAACCGATGCGCTGGTGTGGTGGAAAGGCTTTCAGGACCCCGTGCTTGACGCCCTGCTGGCTGAGGCTGCCAACAACAACCAGGACCTGCGCCTGTCCAGCGCCCGCGTTGCCGAAGCGCGTGCCACGCTGGATCAAAACCAGTCCAATCTCTACCCCACGCTGGACCTGAACGCGAGCGCCACGCGTCGACGCGCCAGCGAAACATCGGCCAGCTTCAGCCCCGGCAGCAACCCTATCTCCAACGACCGCCAATTGGGATTGAGTGCCAGCTACGAGATCGATTTCTGGGGCAAATACGCCCGTGCCGACGAAGCAGCCCGTGCCCGCCTGCTGAGCCAGACCGCCAGCCGCGGCACGGTGCTGACCACCCTCTACGCCAACGTGGCGCAAAGCTACTTCGCCCTGCGGGCACTCGACGCACAAGCCGTGCTGGCCGAACAGACCCTGACAACCCGCCAGGAAAATCTGCGCCTGCAACAGCGCCGCTTCCAGGGCGGCGTGGTGGGTGAGCTGGACTTGCGCCAGGCCGAGTCCGAAGCCGCCGGTGTCGAAGCCACGCTGCAACTCACCCGGCAGAACCGCCGCAACGCCGAGTCGGCGCTGACCGTGCTGCTGGGTCGCAAACCCACGGAGATTGCCCGCCCCGAGCTGGCCCGAGGCGCCGATTTGGGCGCGTTGTACGCGCGACAGGCGATTGCAGCCAACCTGCCTTCCGATTTACTGAACCGCCGCCCTGATGTGATCAGCGCCGAACAAAACCTGATCGCCGCCAATGCCGACATCGGACAGGCCCGCGCCGCCTACTTTCCCAAGCTGAGCCTCACCGCCGGGCTTGGCAAGCAGTCCAAAGACCTCTCCACCCTGTTCGACCCGGCCTCGCTGTTCTGGAACATGATTGGCAATCTCACGCAACCGATCTTCCGCGCCGGCGCCATCGACGCCGTGGTGGCGGCCGCCAATGCCCGCCAGCAACAGGCGCTGGCCCAGTACACGCTGACGGTGCAGAACGCCTTCCGCGATGTGCATGACGCACTCAACAACGTCGAAGCTGGCCGCGAAATCAGCACCACCACGACCAAGCGCATCGACGCCCTGCGCAATACCCTGCGCCTGGCCGACCTGCGCTACAAGGCCGGGTATTCCAGCTACCTGGAAGTGCTCAACGCCCAGCGCGATCTGTCGCAAGCCGAGTCCGGCCTGATCGACACGCAACGCAGCCAGCTCAACGCTGTAGTGAGCCTGTACAAGGCACTCGGCGGTGGCTGGGATGCCAGCAGTGTGGTGGCACAGACGGGGAGCTAGCTGAACGGGGGATAGCCGGGAAGCCCAGTGCACGCGCATCGCAGGCGGGCACTGTGCTGGCGCCGGCGACCCACTTCAGGCCCACCTCTGGATAGCCTCTATCAATCGATTAGTAAATTTCAATTACCCAAATGAATTAACAGGGTCTATCATTCGCTCCATGCCGATCGAAAAACGCTATCGGTAACTGATTCAACCCAAAGGAGCCCAAGATGAGTGCGACACAACGACCCGAAATCAAGACCATGGCCAACCTCGAATCGGCATTTGCCGGCGAATCGATGGCCCACATCAAGTACCGCTATTTCGCAAAGATTGCCCGCGAGATGGGGGACGAGGACACGGCCCGCGCCTTTGAAGCCACCGCCGACCAGGAAGTGATGCACGCCTTCGGCCACCTTGATCTGCTCTACCCCAAAGCCACCATGACGCCGGCCAAGGCACTGCAAATAGCCATTGACGGTGAAACCTACGAATACACCGAGATGTATCCCGGCTTTCGCAAGACCGCCGAGGAAGAAGGCAATGCCGCTGCCGTGGCCGAGATGGGCGAGCAGATCGAAGAGAGCAAAGTACACGCCGCTCAATTCAAGGCCACGCTGGAGAAGGCCCAAAAGCGCTTTGCCGCACTGGCCAAGGTAGAAGAGCGCCACGCCAACCACTACAAGACCCAGTTGGCCAAAGTTACCGCCTGATTTGACTTTTATTTATTGGAACTTCTTATGAAAACCTATCTTTGCATTGTTTGCGGCTTCATTTATGACGAGGCCACCGGCCGCCCCGAGGACGGCATCGCGCCCGGCACCAAGTGGGCCGATGTGCCCGAGGCTTGGGCCTGCCCGGAGTGCGGCGTTGCCAAGGCCGACTTCGAACCGGTCGAAATCTGACACCCCCATTTGCCCCGTCAACGAGGAACCATCGTCATGAACCCAGTCATCATCATTGGCGCCGGCCTGGCCGGCTGGACCACGGCGCGCGAGTTTCGCAAGCTGGACACGAACACGCCGCTGATGGTGATCACATTGGACAGCGGCGACTTTTACGCCAAACCCTCGCTGTCCAATGCCTGCGCGCAGAAACGCACGCCAGCCCAACTGGTGAGCACACCAGCCGCCAAAATGGCCGAGACGCTGAACGTGACCCTCCTTGCGCACACCCGGGTGGAATCCATTGACACAGTGGCAAAGACCATCGCAAGCTCAAACGGCATGTTCAGCTACAGCCAGCTGGTGCTGGCCACAGGCGCCCAGCCCATTCGGGTGCCCGTGGCGGGCGACGCGGCGGACAAGCTGCTGTCGATCAACTCGCTGGATGACTTTGCGTTGTTCCACGCGCGCTTGGGCGCGGGGGACAGCTCCCGCAAGCACGTGCTGATCATGGGCGCCGGCTTGATTGGCTGTGAGTTTGCCAATGACCTCGCCGCCAGCGGCCATCAGGTCACGGTGGTGGACCCTGCCACCAGCCCGATGGCGGCGCTGCTGCCGGCGCAGGCCAGCATGGACCTGCGCGACGCACTGACGGGTCTGGGCGTGAATTGGCACTTGGGTACCACCGTCAAGGCGGTGAACACCGCTGATGGCGACCGGCTTCAAGTTGAGCTATCAAATGGGCAGAAGGCCCTCGTCGATATTGTCCTGAGTGCTATCGGTTTAAGAGCGGACACCAGCTTGGCGCAGACTGCGGGGTTGACGCATGAACGCGGCATTGTGGTCGATGCCACCTTGCAGACCAGTGCGCCGCACGTCTTCGCTCTGGGCGACAACGCGCAGTACGCCAGCGCAGGCGAACGCACCCTGCCCTATGTGATGCCCATCATGAGCGCGGCCAAAGCGCTGGCGGCCACCTTGGCAGGCACGCGCACCGACATCGTCTTCCCGGTGATGCCGGTCGCAATCAAAACGCCGGCCTTGCCTGTTGTGGTGGCGCCCCCCGCCCCCGGCACACCCGGGGCTTGGCACGCCATTGAGCCGGGCCTGTGGCACTTTCTCGACCCGAAGGCGCAGACCAGAGGCTTTGTGCTGACCGGCAAACAGACCGCCCGGCGTGCGGAACAGAGCAAATGTATTTCGTCGCCCGCGTTTTGAAGTACTCGCCTACTTTGGCAGTTGAGACTCCTTCATCTGTTTGCTCTAAGAACCCGCACGCAGTGCACATTGACCAGCAACACCATCCACATCCTGCACTGAAGCTGGAACAGACAAAAGCATTCCACGCAAGGTCCTGATGAGCAGTCTTCCACACCGATTATTGAGTATTTGAGCTCGCTCCATCTTCTCTACAGAGCCTTCGCGATATCGAACGGTGCGATATGGGAGGCTTTCTTGAGATGTGCCGATAGCGGCATCGAGGGAAGCGATGTCAATTGACACAGCCACCAACTCGACGCTCTCGTCCTTGAGTTGCTGACCATCGTTGGCCAACCAAAGGGACGAGGGCTCTGCCACATTGAGGGGCATCGAGACAATACGTATAACATTTCGATAGGCTGCAACCGAAGACGTACCGGGCAATTGGATATCGATCGTGTTGTCGAGCACGATTGCCTTTTGATCCTGCGTCAAAGAAAAGACCGGATCGCTCGCGACAACAACCACGCTTCCAGAATCCTCTGACTTCTCAATTGAAGCCCCGTTGGCGCTATTTGCAGTTTTAGTCAAGGCCCTTCGCAAGAGGTCACGCGAACTGAATTTGGCCAGAATGTCACGGTACGGTGAAAGTACTTTATCCGCGTCCTGTTGTAATTTACTTTTTTGATCATTCTTCGTCGATTCAATGATGGCGCCATGCGTAAGCACTGCGGCCAACAAACCCACCAAGTTTGGCGCAGGATACAAAATTGACGGGCTGTTGGCACCAGCACCGTCAAATCCGACCACCCCTCGATATACAACAGGCTCATCTAAAGGCAGCCTTAGGAGCCATTTTGAGTTTGCGATGAACCCAGGCAAGACCGCCGGAGGTCGGGCAACGGCAACGACGTCCGCAAATACAAATGTCGTCGCCAACAGCCCCCCAATTACGCATGCCGCCAGAACAATCGTTCTAAGCCATCGCTTGCTCATTTAACTGCAGTCTGAACCGGAGCGACATTAACACTGACTGACGCGGTTGGTGTAGCCTTAGCTTGAGGTGAAGTGACTGGCTTGGCGCTCTCGACGAATGACCGCAAAAGGGCGTCACGACCGAGTTCAAGTGATTGGAAATAGGCGTTTGTCAAACCCGGAAATTTCGGGGGTTCGTCCCAATTCAGGTCAGCGCTTTTGACTATGTTCACCGGCAAATACCAATCGTAGGTATTGCTTTTGAAGTTGACGATATATCCGGTTGCCTCAAACAGCCCTTTGGGATCGCTTGTAGGCAGGTATCCTGAATATGCCCGTGTGAAACCTAAAGCAGTAATGTCAATGACCAGCAACTTGTCAAGGTGGTACTTTTGTTGCAGTGATGAGAAATTCTTGCTTGGAATATTGGGTCCTTTGGCCGCGAAGTCCGGAACTGCTTTAAGGTCCAGTGGCTCCTCGATTACAGTTACATTCGCTCCGTTTTTTCGCAACAAACTGGCCATGTCGCCCTTTAACTTTGGAAGATCCTCATACGAAAGCGTCACTGCGTGCGCAGTGAGCTTTGAGTTAGCAACGCTTGCCACAGCCAAACATAACAGGCAACCCGCACCGGGCAATTGAGTATCCAATTTCGGCAGAGCGGTCATTACAACTCCAACTCGACCTGCTTGTCCGTCGACGGCCTTCGAAAGAGCCACTGGCGTCTGCTTTACGGAAGCACATCCGCTGGTAAAAGCCGCCGTCGCGACAAGCATTAGGCTCAAAGATATTTTCAACATTGACCACTCCCAAGAATTTATATGTATTTCGTTTCGAACAAACCGCACTTGATTGTTTGGTTGCATGGTGCTCTGACATTTCAAATGAGATTGATAGCCAGCCACCACTTCCCAAGAATATTCGGCACAGCCAGATAATTATGACGTACCGTAGACGCTCACCCTACGTACACCGCCGGACCGAGGATTGGGAATGGGGGTAGCGATCCCGCCGACTCCTAACGATATCCCCGTTTGCATCCATTGTGTTGGCGTCCCAATGATTGGCAGACCGTTGCGCCCGGCATGCGGAGCAGAGCGAATTGGTGCTGTAGTCAGTCGCTCGTTTTTTCATAATATAAAAGTGAAATTCATAGACTAGGATTATTCGGCGCAACGGTCTACAATTTCGCTCCCCCAACCGCTGGCGGTCTGGCCTTTCGGTCATACTGATCACAGCAGGAGACAAACATGCCCCTATCAACGGCCAAAGCCGAAGAAAAACGTGCGGAGTTGCGCCGCGCCGCGCTCGAGTACCACGAGTTCCCCACACCCGGCAAGATTGCCATTGCGGCCACCAAACAACTGGTCAATCAACATGACTTGGCGCTGGCCTACTCGCCCGGGGTTGCCGCCCCCTGCGAGGAAATCGTCAAAGACCCCAACAACGCGTTCAAGTACACCAGCCGGGGCAACCTGGTGGCTGTTATCACCAATGGAACGGCTGTGCTGGGCCTGGGCGATATTGGCCCCCTCGCTGCCAAGCCGGTGATGGAAGGCAAGGGCGTGCTGTTCAAGAAGTTTGCCGGCATTGACGTGTTTGATATCGAGATCAACGAAAAACACGATCTGGACAAGCTGGTGGACATCATCGCCTCGCTGGAGCCAACCTTTGGCGGCATCAACCTGGAAGACATCAAGGCACCAGACTGCTTTTATGTGGAGCGCAAGCTGCGCGAACGCATGAAAATTCCCGTGTTCCACGATGACCAGCATGGCACTGCCATCTGCGTGGGTGCAGCCATTCTGAACGGCTTGAAGGTGGTGGGCAAAGACCCCGCCAAGATCAAACTCGTGACCTCGGGCGCCGGCGCAGCGGCGCTGGCCTGCCTGGGCCTGCTGGTGAAGCTGGGCATCCCGCGCGAGAACATCTTTGTGACGGACCTGGCCGGCGTGGTCTATGAAGGCCGCACCGAACTGATGGACGAGGACAAGATTGTCTTTGCCCAGAAGACAAGCGCCCGCACACTGAGCGACGTCATCGAAGGTGCCGACGTGTTCCTGGGCCTCTCGGCAGGCGGTGTGCTCAAGCCGGCAATGGTGAAAAAGATGGCGGCCAATCCGCTGATCTTTGCCCTGGCCAACCCAACGCCCGAGATTCTTCCCGAAGAGGTCAAGGCGGTGCGCGACGACGCCATCATGGCCACCGGCCGCTCTGACTACCCCAACCAGGTCAACAACGTCCTGTGCTTCCCGTACATCTTTCGCGGCGCGCTGGATGCCGGTGCCTCCACCATCACGGTCGAGATGGAAATTGCGGCGGTGCACGCGATTGCAGAGCTGGCGCAAGCCGAGCAGAGCGAGGTGGTGGCAGCCGCCTACGCAGGTGAACAACTGGCCTTCGGACCCGAGTACCTGATCCCCAAACCCTTTGATCCACGCCTGATGATGAAGATCGCACCGGCGGTGGCCAAGGCGGCGGCCGACAGCGGCGTAGCGTTGCGGCCGATCAAGGACATGGACGCCTACCGCGAGAAGTTGCAGAGCTTTGTCTACGCCTCCGGCACCGTGATGAAGCCGATCTTCACAGCAGCCAAAAAAGCACTCAAGAAGCGTGTGGCCTACGCCGAGGGCGAAGAGGAGCGCGTGCTGCGCGCCGCGCAGATTGTGGTGGACGAACGCCTGGCCTTGCCGACCCTGATTGGCCGGCCCCTGGTGATTGCCGAGCGCATCGAAAAATTTGGACTGCGCTTGCGCCAAGGTGTTGACTACAGCGTGGTGAACGTCGAGCAAGACCATCGGTACCGCGATTTCTGGCAAACCTACCACCGCATGACCGAGCGCAAAGGCGTGACCGCCCAGGTTGCCAAGATCGAGATGCGCCGCCGCCTGACCCTGATTGGCGGCATGCTGCTGCACAAGGGCGACGTCGATGGCCTGATTTGCGGCACTTGGGGGAGCACAGCGATGCACCTGCAATACCTGGACCAGGTCATTGGCAAACGCGCAGGCGTGAATACCTATGCCTGCATGAATGGCCTGATGCTGCCGGATCGCCAGATATTCCTGGTGGACACTCACGTCAACTACGACCCCACGGCTGAAGAGCTCGCCGAAATCACCACCATGGCGGCCGAGGAAATGATGCGTTTCGGCATCCGCCCGAAGGCGGCCCTGCTGTCGCATTCCAACTTTGGCAGCAGCTGCCAGCCCAGTGCCATCAAGATGCGCCAGGCCCTGGAGTTGCTGCGCAGCCAGACCCCCTGGCTGGAGGTTGACGGCGAAATGCACGGTGACGTGGCGCTGGACGGCAAGGCCCGCGCCACCCTGATGCCCAACAGCACCCTGTCCGGCGACGCCAATTTACTGGTGCTGCCCAACATCGATGCCGCCAATATTGCTTACAACCTGCTCAAAACTGCGGCGGGCGGCAATATTGCCATCGGGCCCGTGCTGCTGGGTGCAGCCAAGCCGGTGCATATCCTGACCGCCAGCACCACGGTGCGTCGAATTGTCAATATGACAGCTCTGACTGTGGCGGACGCAAACGCCGTCCGATAATTGATAAATCTCAAGTTAGCGCCAACTTAGAACGGGAAAAGACCCTTTTATCCTGCCTATTTTTTGAGCATGTGCTTGCATTTTTCTCTTAAATACGCGACACTACGAACCTTGAAATTTCCGGGTTAACCCGGAGTGTTATTGAAGGTGTTTTTCATGTCGCGTCTGACAAGCCTAAAGTTAGTGCTTACTGGCTTTTTGCTTGCAGCAGTTTCAGTTTCTGGTTGGGTCCAGGCCAAAGAGCCTGTCGTTGCAGCCCGCAGTGCCACGATTTCGGTGTCCGAATTGCCCAGGCAAGGCGTGCAAACCTATGAGCTGATTCACCGGGGTGGCCCGTTTGCACATGAGAAAGATGGCGTTGTATTTGGAAATCGTGAGCGTTTGCTGCCGATCCATAAGCGCGGTTATTACCGTGAGTACACCGTCAAAACACCTGGGTCGCGCGACCGGGGAGCCCGGCGCATTGTGTGCGGGGGAGTCCCCCAAACACCCGACGCCTGTTATTACACAGCCGATCACTATGCGAGCTTCAGCAAGATCGTGCCCTGATTTTGGTTTTTATTATTTTGAAGAGTGAAGCAGGAATGAATATGTCACTTAGTCAAGAAACTGCAGCACCTCAGCGTGCCGCAACGGACGTGCCGCTACGCGGCGTGCGTCCGAATATCGTCCAATCCATCCGTGCCTTCCGGGTACAGGAGTTGCAGGATGCTGCCCAGTCCCTGGGTCAGCATTTCCTGTACGCCAACCTGGCCAATGCCCAGACCAAGCAGGACGTGCTCGACCTTATCGGCCAGCAATTCAAGTTGGCCGTGCATGTGGGCAAGAACTTTGACGCGCTGTATGACAGCATGACCGACCCCGTACACAAATCCGGCCCTCAGCCAGGCTTTATTGCGGTACTGGAACATATCCCTGCCAACGCCAAGTTTGACAAGGAAGCGCGCGAGCAATTGCTGGACATCTTCCGCGATGCAGCCGATTACTGGGGGGATCGAAAAATCCCCTTCCGGTGCTTCTATTCTTTTCTGTAGCCCGTTCTGCACACACCAGCCAAGCAGAACGGGCGAACGAGGCAAAGAGCACCGACATGGCCAGCCAGGCCGTGGCCGGTATTGAACTCAACACCGAGTCAGGCGAAAAAATGCCAACCGACAAGCTGTTGGATGTATCTCCCCTGGCATTGCGCATGAGCAGCCCCTTCAATGCGGGATATTGGCTCAACGCGGCCTGAGCGCATTGGCCACTCAACAAAAAACCCACCATATGGTGGGTTTTTTCATGCCTGACGATTCAGCAGATATACAAATGCCGCATGGCGTTGCCCTGAACAAACGCTAGACCGGTGCGGCTTTCAACTGCTCGGCCAATGCCAGGTATTCAGCGACCGGGATTTCCTCGGCCCGGCGCTGAACATCAAAGGTGCCAGAAAAGGCTTTCTCCTGCAGCCAGCGGCCAAGGGTGTGGCGTATCAACTTGCGACGCTGGCTGAAAGCCACCTGCACAATTTCGCTCAACAGTTTGACATCCACATCCACCGGGTTCGGACGCGGCACCATACGCACCACGGCGCTGTCTACGCGCGGCGGTGGGTCAAAACTCTCCGGTGGCACAAACAGCACGTTTTCCATGGCATAGCGCCACTGAAGCATGACGCTCAGGCGGCCGTAGTCCGAGGTCGCCGGACGCGCCACCATGCGGTCGATCACTTCCTTTTGCAGCATGAAATGCTGGTCTTCAATGACCTTCACGCAATCCAGCAAATGGAACAGGATGGGCGTCGAGATGTTGTAGGGCAAGTTGCCCACTACGCGCAACCTGGGCGACTGCTCATCGGCCCCTTGCGCGGACTCACGCCCTTGCATCATCGATTGCGCCAACTGGGCAAAGTCGACCCGCAGCACATCCGATTCAATGACCGATAACTGGGGATGCGCACGCAGGCGCGTTGCCAGGTCCCGATCCAGCTCAATCACCGTGAGGTGACCCAGACGCTCGACCAAAGGCTGCGTCAACGCGGCCAGGCCAGGCCCGATCTCGACCATCAGCTGTCCCGGCTTGGGCGCAATCGCATCGACGATGGCGTCAATGATGCCGCCGTCGGCCAGGAAATGTTGCCCGAAGCGCTTGCGCGGAATGTGTTTCATGGAGCGGGTGGCTCGCGTATTTCCACGTAGGCACGACCGCGTACATCCTGCGCCCACAAGATAAAAGCGTCCTCGAATTTCTTCTCGCGCAGCATGGCTCGCACGGTCTCCTGCTGCTCGCGCGGGCTCATTGCCACATTGCGGCGCTCCACCAACTGAATCAGGTGAACACCAAACCTTGACACCAGCGGGTCACTGATCTGGCCCGGGGCGAGACGGTTCATGCTCTCTTCGAATTCGGGCACAAACATGCCCGGAGTGGCCCAACCCAGGTCACCGCCCTGCTCGGCACTGGCATCCTGTGAAATTTCGCGCGCCATGGCCGCAAAATCGGCTTGCCCAGCGACGATGCGTTTCTTCAGATCACCGAGCTTGTCGCGGGCAGCGACCTCGGTGAGCTGCGGACTGAGGCGCAACAGGATATGCCGCGCGCGGCTCTGCGTCACGGTCATGGCCGGCATGCCAGCCTGTTTGCGCTCAAGGACCTTAAGGATGTGAAAACCAGCCCCCGAGCGCACCAATTCAGAGACACCACCCACATTCAGATTTTGGGTTGCACTCAGAAACAGAGGCGGATATCGATTGGTCGAGCGCAATCCGAGTTGGCCGCCATTGGCGCGGTCCGAAGCCTCGGAGAGTTCGCGTGCCAAAGTCGCAAAGTCCTCACCCGCGCGAACCCGTTCGAGCAACTTCTGGGCCTTGGTCTGCAAGACGGCAACCTGCTCGGGCGTAGCCGCATCCGGCACCACGATCAGGATGTGGGCCAGGTGGATTTCCTGAGCGGCCGGATCGCCGCTCTTTTGCTGTTGCTCGCTCAGGTACTGATCGACCTCCAAGTCAGAAACCCGAACGCGAGCCTCTACATCACGCTCACGCAGACGCGTCAGGGTCAGCTGGTCCCGCAACTGGGCGCGGAACTGACTGACCTGCAGACCGTCGGCAACAATCGTTTTGTGCAGCTGCGCGACATCCATCTGATTCTGGCGCGCAACGCTCTGCTCTGCCAGATCAACAGCCGCATCGTCAATGCGAATACCGGTCTCACGGGCCAGTTGCAACTGGGCCTTGTCATTGATGAGGCGCTCCAGCACTTGACGCGTGAGCTGCTGGCTATCGGGCAAAGGTCTGCGCTGTTGCGCAAACTGCTGGCTGATGCGCTGCACCGCCATCCGCACCTCGTTGTTGGTAATGGGTTCAGAGTTGACCACGGCCACAATGTAGTCCGCCTGCAGCGGCGCACTCGAAGGCATGCGGGCCGGAGCCGGGATCGCCGCAGAACCGGCGGCAGGACGCAAGCCCTGCGCCTGCGAACTCAGGGCAGCAAAAATGGCTAGGCTGGCCAGGGACAGGGCCACGAGGCGATGGATCATGATGGATTAATCGTAATTGCTGAAACGACTGGGTGGGCTGGTTTGCTCACGCAGGTATTGGTAGTTGGGAACATTGTCTTTCAGGGACTTCAGGGGGTTGACCCCCAGGCGGGAAAAACCGACAAACTCAAGCTGGAACATGATGCGCTGGGTCGCGGAGGAAGTACTGGTCTGCAGCCGCTCCAGCACCACCCTGCCCAGCCAGCAACCCGCATCGTACTCAAAACCGATCACGGCATCGACCAGCTTGCGCTCGTTCAAGCTGTAATTGAGTCGTCCGACGCTGTACCAACGTCCTTCGCCCTGGCCGCGCCCCGCGCCCAGATCCCGTCCCCGATCGCCCCACAGGTCATTCAGCGGCCATTGCCAGCCCACATCCAGCTGTTCACTGACATCGCGCTGGAAGCGGTAAGCGGCCGTCACCGTGCGGTAATTGCCGGGACTGTAACGCGCGCCAATGGTGGAGCGAACCGACTGTTCCGTTTTCGGGTTGAACTGCACGGTCGAATCAAACGCCCATTTCGAATCCCAGTTCACCGAGGCGCCCACCAGGACATCGCTGAGCCGATCGGCAATCGGCACACCGCCAGGCAAAGTCACATTCTGGTCGGTGAAACGCAGACGCTGTGCAATGCCAAACCGGGCGGACTCCGCACCGGTCGCCCGATCCAGCAACCGAGAGGTGACACCCAGCGTCAGCAGGTTGCTGTCCGAGATGCGATCGTTGCCGACAAAGGCATTTTCCGTGTAGATGGTGGCAAAGTTGAAATCGTTCGCTCCTGAGTCGTAATTGGGCAGCGAATTCTGCTCGCGGTACGGTGTCTTGACATAGAACGCGCGAGGCTCCAGTGTTTGCAAAAGGTCTTTGCCGAAATAGCTGGTTTCACGCTCAAACACCAGGCCACTGTCCAGGCTGAAGGTCGGCACCACGCGACTGGCGGTGTTCGCGCCGTTGGAAAGCGGCGCATCAAACTGGTAGTTGCTGACGTGAAGCTGAAGCTTGGGCGTCAGGAATCCGCCAGCAGCCAATATGGGCCGGCTCACCTGCAGGAGCGAATAAACGCGTTCGGCGTTGGCTTGCCCCGTGCGCACGCGATCCGCTTGAAAACGCGTGTAATCAGCTTCGATTCCGTAATCGAAGCCGTTGATGTTGTTGCGGGCATACCGTGTCGTCAGCTGGGGCAAACGGTCATAGGGCGGCACAATGGGCGCAGCAGCATCCTGCAGGGTCTGCCACTTGAGCGTACGCACGCTGTTTGAGAAGTCGCCATTGGACCAGGACAGTGTCGCGTCATTGGCCAGCAGACGCTGGGTCAGTGTGGTGGACGTACGGGTGAAGTCGCGCCAGTAATTGTCATCGCTGACGCGGTTCAAATTCAAACTCAAACCAATGCCGCTGTTCGTATAGGCGTTTTTCAGCGTGCCCTGATGCCCATAGGCAAAACCCCAGCGATCGCTGTCGCGCAGCTTGTCCGATGGCATGTAATCCAGGCGCAACTGACCCGAATATTGCGCTTCGAGGTAGCGAAATTCACTGCCCAGATTCAAGCCGCGCTTGCTCATCACCGACGGGGTGATGGTGGCATCGCGGTTCGGCGCGATGTTCCAGTAATACGGCACTGATATCTCGGCCCCATTCACGTTGTCCAGTCCGAGGGTCGGCGGCATGAAGCCCGACTTGCGCTTGTCACTCAGGGGAAAGCTCAGGTAGGGAATCGGCAGTATGGGCACGCCTTTGAAGCTCAACATCGCGCCTTCGGCGGTGCCGACATCTTCTTCGTTGTCCATGGTGATGGTGGCCGCACGCAGAATCCAGTCCGGCATCCAGCTCGGGCCTGGCAGGCGCCGGCAGGTGGTCAGCGTGGCGTTCTTGATGACCATGCGCTTGTCATCAATGAAGTCGGCCCGATCCGCCTGGCCATGCGAATCGTTCTTGATGAAGTGATAGCGCGGCTCATTGAAGAAGCCCTCGAAAGCATCCAGCTTGAGCTCCAGCAAAGGGCCTTCGTACACATTGCCGGCCCGGTTGATATGGACGTTGCCACGGGCTTTGGCCTGATCGTCCGGCTGGTAATACTCGAGTCGATCGGCCTTGATCACGATGTCCCCACGGCGCAGCACTGCATTGCCTTCGACCACCGTTTCCAGATCGGGCCGCCCGAACGTGCGCTCGCCCTGAATGAACGTGGGCAGTGCCTTGCGCGTCGCGGGCGCAATCTCCTCTTGCAACAAAGGACTGCTTCTGAGCAGCATGGGTGCATCGTCGGCGTCCGCTGGCGCCGGCTGCGCGCCAGCAGACACGCCCTGCAGCAAAGCCCATGTGACCAGTGCGATCGGGCTTCGAGGAAAACGGACTGGGAACGCCCTGTTTTTCAGGTCGAGCATCAAAAAGCGCATCGGGCAGGGACAGTATCGATTGTTCGGACAGGTGGGAAACGAAGGCTTTAGCGTTCGGGTTTGTAGAATGGATTATCCATGAGCCAAGCCCCCCACCCCGAACCCACCCCGTTCGCTGCCCCCGTCTGGACTGACGCGCAGCGCGAAGCCGATTTCAACGCCTGGCTGAAAAGCCTGGTCCCGGCTCACCAGTTGCAGCTCCATTCGGTGCGAATGGCCTCTGCCGACGCCAGTTTCCGACGCTACTTCCGGGTGGATTCTGCGCAGGGCAGCCTCATCATCATGGATGCGCCGCCGGACAAAGAGAACTGCCAGCCCTTCGTCAAAGTTGCCCAACTGATGGCGCAGGCCCAGATCCACGTACCGCAGGTGCTGGCTTGGGACGAGGCCCGGGGCTTCATGCTGCTCACCGATTTGGGCGGGCAAACCATGATGCAGGCGATCAACCGGGAGAGCCCTCAAGCCAACCTGGGCCTGTACCTGCAGGCCGTGGATGCCCTGGTCGCCTGGCAAACCGCGTCCAAACCGGATGTACTTCCGCCCTATGACGAAGCGCTGCTGCGACGGGAACTGGAATTATTTCCCGAA
The DNA here is from genome assembly GCF_018780565.1 of Rhodoferax sp. Classification (GTDB taxonomy): domain Bacteria; phylum Pseudomonadota; class Gammaproteobacteria; order Burkholderiales; family Burkholderiaceae_C; genus Rhodoferax. The sequence goes on along the minus strand of NZ_JADMJN010000002.1, from coordinate 132,181 downwards.
TGGTATCTGGCGCGTCACCGCGGCGTGGCGCTTGAGGGCGATGTGCGCAAGACGCTGGACGAAGCCTTCAAACTCATCATCGAGCGCAACCTGGCCTGGCCCCGTGTGTATGTTCACCGCGATTTCATGCCGAGAAACCTGATGATCTCGGCCGGGGGATCCCAGCCACGTCTGGGCGTACTGGATTTCCAGGACGCGGTGTATGGCCCCATCACCTACGACATTGCCAGCCTGATGCGCGATGCATTTCTAAGCTGGGAAGAGGATTTTTGCCTGGACGTCACGATCCGCTACTGGGACAAGGCGCGCAAGGCCGGCCTGCCGGTGGGCGATGATTTTGGCGAGTTTTACCGGGGCGTGGAATGGATGGGCCTGCAACGCCACCTCAAGGTGGCCGGCATCTTTGCCCGGCTGACCCTGCGCGACGGCAAGCCCCAGTACCTGGCGGACACACCGCGTTTCATTGGCTACATCCGCGCCACTTGCGCGCGCTACCGCGAACTCCGGCCCCTGTTGCGCCTGGTAGAAAACATAGAAGGCATAGCGCCCACCAATACCCTCGGCTTCAATAGGCCCACAGTCAAATAGTGCGCTAGCCCGCACATATATTACGCAAAAAGCTACACTTTTCATAGCACAACTCATGCCCCGCTTTTACTGTCCTGCCCCTCTCGCCACCGATGCGGTGCTGGACCTGCCCCCCGGTGCCGCACGCCATGTGCAGGTGCTGCGCCTGCAACCGGGGGACAGCATCACCCTCTTCAATGGGGGACCGGGCGGCGGCGACTTCACCCGGCTGGGTGGCGAATATGAGGCCACCATCACCCACATGGGGCGCAGCGATGTGCAAGTGAAAGTAGGCCCGCACCATGCGGTAGAGCGTGAGGCGGCGCGGGCGGTCCATCTGCTGGTGGGCATGCCTGCCAACGACCGCATGGACTGGCTGGTGGAAAAAGCAACGGAGCTGGGCGTCGCCAGCATCCAGCCGCTGATGACCGAGCGCAGCGTACTGCGGCTCAGCGGCGAGCGGGCAGACAAGAAAGTGGCGCATTGGCAAAGCGTGGCAATAGCCGCCTGTGAGCAATGCGGCGGCAACCGGGTGCCACTGATTCAGGAGGTGATGACGTTTGCCGCCTGGGCCAAGGGCACGAACCCAGCAGCGTCGGGTCTGTCACTGCTGCTGTCCCTGCGGCCGGGCACACAGGGCTTGCACGAAGCCACCCGCATTCTTCTTGGCAAGCGCGAAGCAGCCATCACCTTTCTGTCGGGTCCAGAGGGCGGCTTGAGCAGCGCCGAAGAAGATCTCGCGCTGGCGCGTGGTTTTGCGCCGGTCACGCTGGGCCCGCGCGTGCTGCGTTCGGAAACGGCCGCACTGGCGGCCCTGGCTGCGCTGCTGGTGTCATGACGACACCAGACAGGCCACTTAATCGAGCTTGGCGCCGGACTCCTTGACCACCTTGGCCCACTTGGCGGTTTCAGACTGGATGTAAGCAGCCAGCGCTTCCGGACTGCCGGGCTTCACATCCAGACCCAGCGTCGTCAGTTTTTCACGCACATCCGGCAGGCTCATCACGCGCACGGTCTCGGCATTGATACGGGCCAGCACATCCTTGGGCACGCCGGCAGGGGCCATCAGGGCGAACCAGGACGTGGCTTCAAAACCAGGCAACCCCGACTCCGCAATGGTGGGAATATTCGGCGCAGCAGCGGAGCGGGTCGCACTGGTCACGGCAATGGCACGCACATCACCCGACTTCACCAGTGGCAGAGCGGAAGGCATGTTGTCAAAAATCATCGAGATACGCCCGCCCAGCAAATCTGGCACGGCTTGCGCGCGCCCCTTGTAGGGAATGTGCTGCATCTTGACGCCGGCCAGGGTGTTGAACAGTTCACCCGACAGATGGATCGATGTGCCGCTGCCCGAGGAGCCAAAGGTCAGAGGCGTCTTGGCCGCCAGGGCCATCAACTCCTTGACGTTTTTGGCGGGCACCGTGTTGTTGACCACCAGCAGATTGGGTGTTGCCGCCAGAAAACTGATGGGCGTGAAATCCTTGACGTGGTTGTAGGGCATGGTGGCATACAAGGCCGGATTGATCGCGTGGGTGCCCACGGTGGCGATCAGCAGGGTGTAGCCATCCCCTGCACTCTTGGCGACAAAGTCGGAGCCGATATTGCCACCCGCACCCGGCTTGTTGTCCACCGTCACGGTTTGCCCCGTCGACTGACCCCATTTGTCCGCCAGCACCCGTGCCAGCGTGTCGGGCGCACCGCCTGCGGGGAAGGTCACCACAATCTTGATGGGCTTGGTCGGCCATGCACCACTTTGCGCATGGACCGAAGGCAAGGCCAGGGCAAACAAGAGGCCCAGGACGACGGGCAGCTTTCGAAAGGACTTGAGAGGCATGAGAGGTGGCTCCTATGGATGTTATTTTCGGATCCTAGTCGCTCATGACGGGCTTGTAAATTCGGGATTGCACGCACGGGACACGGTGGCGACTCCCCCTGCGGCTTGATACGTTTATAGTTCAGCCGCCTCGGCCCAGTCACAGCCTTGGCACGACCCGTTTTCGATTTTTGAGCGCACACCATGAACAGCCCCACACCATCGGTTCCTTCTTCTGCCCAGCCTTTTGTCGCCCCGCCCCCGATCAGAAACATGGCCGATGTCCGACGGCTGGAGGCCTTGCCACTGGCGCAGACGCTCACCGTGCGCAGCACTTACGAACTGCTGTGCAATTCGGCACGCGCCTTCGGCAGCAAACCCGCCCTGACATTCCTGCGCACGGCCGACCCCGAAGACGCGCCCATTCGCTGGTCCTACGCCGAACTGCTGTCCTATGTGCACCAGACGGCCAACCTGCTGAACAGCCTGGGCGTAGGCCCCAATGACGCGGTGGCGGTGTTGCTACCGGGCTGCCTGGAATACCACCTGGCCCTGTGGGGTGGCGAAGCCGCTGGCATTGTGCAGCCCCTGAACCCGCTGCTCAGCGATGAAAAACTGGTGTCGCTGATGACCGTGGCCCGCGCCAAGGTGCTGATTGCCTACGGCAGCGATGCCGATGCCGGCCTCTGGTCCAAAGCCCTTCGCCTTCGCACGCAAGTGCCCACGCTGACCACGGTGTTACGCGTCGCCCCGCATGATGAATCGCCAGGCAGTGCTGGCGATCTGCCCGCCGGCGTCGCTGACTTTGCAGCGCTGCGCGCCACACAGCCCGCAGACCGGCTGGTGAGTGGGCGCGATATCCAGCCAGACGATGTTGCCGCCTACTTTCACACGGGCGGCACCACCGGCGCACCCAAGCTGGCGCGCCACACCCATGGCAACCAAGTGTTCACCGCCTGGGTTTGCGTCATGATGCAAGGCGTCAAATCGACCGATGTCGGCATCAACGGTTACCCGCTGTTTCACGTGGCGGGCGTGCTGCCCGGCTCGCTCACCGCCTTGTCGGCCGGTGCAGAAACCGTGATTCCCACCACCGCCCTGATGCGCAACCGCGAGGTCATGGCCAACTACTGGCGTCTGGTTGAAAAATACAAGGCCACAGCAGTGTCCGGTGTACCCACAGTGCTGGCCGCTCTGGCCAATGTGCCCGTGGGCGACGCCGACATTTCTTCGGTGCGCTACTGCCGAACCGGTGCTGCCCCCATGCCCGCCGAGCTGGCGGTGCGCTTTGAGCGCCAGTTCCACCTGCATGTGCATGAGAGCTTCGGCATGACCGAGATGGCCGGTATCTCCAGTGTCACGCCGCCGGGCGTGGTGGGGCCTTCGGGCTGCGTCGGTTTTCCACTGCCCTATGGACGCCTGCGCATTGTGGCGCTGGACGAGACGGGTGGCGCCAGCGACACCGATTTGCCCCCGGGCGAACAAGGCATGGTGCTGTTCAAGGCACCCAATGTGATCCCCGGATTTCTGGACCCCGAGGACACCGCCCGCGCATTCACGCACGACGGCTGGCTCGCCACCGGCGACCTGGGCTGGCTTGACAGCGAGGGCCGCCTGAACCTCAGCGGCCGCTCCAAGGACCTGATCATCCGCGGCGGTCACAACATTGACCCCAAGACGATCGAAGACGCCATGAGCGCGCATCCGGCCATCCAGCTTTGCGCCGCCGTGGGTGCACCCGACGCCTATGCAGGCGAGTTGCCCGTCGTGTTTGTCACGCTGGTGCCCGGCACCACAGCCACCGAAGCCGAACTCCTGGCCTTTGTCGGCGAACGGGTCGATGAGGCCCCGGCCCGGCCCAAGGCGGTGACCATTCTGCAAAACATGCCCATGACCAACGTGGGCAAAATCTACAAGCCCGATTTGCGCCTTTTGGCGACACACGCGGTGGTCAGCGCACTGGTCGATCAGGTGTACCGCGATGCCGGCTGCGAGCATCTCACCCGTGCCGAGGTTTCATCCGACACGCAGGACGGCGTGCGTGTGATACTGCACACCAGCCAGGCCGGCGCACAGGCCGCGCGACTGCAGACGGTTTTGAATGACACCCTGGCGCGGCTACCGGTCAAAGTACGCGTTCAAGTGCAGTAGCATGGCCTGCAAGTGGCTCCCTGGTGGATGCCTCGTTTTAGGAGACGAACTTGAGCAACATCATCTGGGGCCTGCTTGCCCTTGCAGCCATCATCTGGGCCATCGAGATTTTTTACCTGCGGGGAAAAAACCTCAGCGTATTCGACCAGCCCGCAGCCCAAGGCAGGTTCCAAGGGAGTGCCACCAGCGAAGCCTACCGGGGTGTGCTCAGCTCCCTTGACGGTATTGCAGCAACCCTGCAAAGCACGCCACGCAGCCAGCACATTGCGCTGCTGCGCAACTACATGAACAACGCCTTCCCCAGCAACGAATCGGGGATACAAATCATCGCCGTGGATGCTGGCGGCGTACCTGCCGAATGGGTGCTGGCGCCCAACGCCGATCCGCGCCGGCGCCTGCTCTACATTCATGGCGGTGCCTACACCATGGGCAGTCCCCAAAGTCATCGGCGCCTGACCAGCAAATTTTCCGAGATCGCCAATGCCGCCGTGCTGGCCATCGACTATCGCCTGATGCCCGAATACCCGCGCATGGCCGGTATTGAAGACAGCCGTACCGGCTACCGCTGGCTGCTCGACAACGGGCCGACCGGCTTGTCGCCTGCCAGCGCGGTGTTCGTGGCTGGCGACTCAGCCGGCGGCAACCTCACACTGTCACTGATCGCCTGGGTCCGCGACCAGGGCCTGCGCGCACCCAATGCGGCAGTGGCCTTGTCGCCGGCAACCGACGCCACGCTGGGCAGCCCCAGCCTGAAAAACCATATCGAAACCGACCCCATGCTCGGTCCGCTGTTCAAGTCCCTGGCCAAAATTCCGCGATCAGTGCTGCTCTGGGCGGCCTGGCTTCAAACCCGTATTCGACCGAGTGATCCCGTGGTTTCACCGGTTTACGGCGACCTGTCCCGACTGCCTCCGGTGCTGTTGCATGCCAGCGAATCGGAAATGCTGTTTGACGACAGCCTTCGCTACGTCAACAAGGCCGTCGCAGCCGGCTCGCCCGTCACCCTGCAGACCTGGTCTGACATGGTGCATGTCTGGCACATTTTTCATCCGGAATTACCCGAAGCACGCGACGCCCTGGAAAACATCCGGAAGTTTTTTCAGGCCCACGGCTAGGCCAGAACAAATCAGGATGGGGTTTCGCGGAAGATGCCTGTCAGCGCTTCCAGCAAGGCATCCCGCAGCTTGCGCAACTCGTCCAGCCGCTCAAGGGCCACCGACGCTTGCCCCCGAACGCGCAGTGCACACAGCTCAACGGCCAGTTCGTGCGCTTGACGGTGCAGGGTATCGATGCCGATGAAATACGGCTGCTGCCCATGGCGGGCCACGCCCTCTGTACCCAGCCAACGGCCAAAATGACTCTGCTGGCGGTCCAGCGGCGGCGCCAGTGCCCGCTCGCCCCGCAGATAGCTTTCAACCCCGTTGCTCCAGGCCCGGTGCTCGACGCGGGCGAAGAGCAGCGGCAAATCGTCCCGTTTCAGCAAGGACACCTCGGCCCAGGCCGGATCAGGCCGCCACTGCGCGGCCCAGGCCACCAGATCGCTCGCAGGCATGGGGCGCGCAATGCCGTAGCCCTGGGCCAGTTCGCAGCCAAGCTGCAGCAGCATGGCACCGTGCTCCACGGTTTCAACGCCCTCGGCGATGACCTGGCGGCGAAACGCCGCGGCCAGACCGATCACACCCTCCAGAATGGCGAGGTCATCGGGATCCTCCAGCATGTCGCGCACAAAGCTTTGGTCAATCTTGAGCTGAAACACCTGCAAACGCTTCAGGTAGGTCAGGGAGGAATAACCGGTGCCAAAGTCGTCCAGGGCAAACATCACCCCGATCTGCCGGCAGGACTCGATAAGCCGGGACACGTGCGCCAGGTCTTGCAGCGCGCTGGTTTCCAGCACCTCCAGCTCCAGGTTGTCCGGCCGGACATGGGGATGCCTGGCGAGTATGACGCTCAGGCGCTCGGCGAAATCCACTTGCTGCAGCTGGCGCGCGCCAATGTTGACGCTGGCCGGAATGACCAACCCCTGTTCGTGCCAATGCGCCATGTGCGTCAAGGCCGAATCGATCACCCATTCGCCAAGGTCAACGGCCAGCGGATGATCTTCGATGAGTGGCAGAAACAGAGCCGGTGACAACAGGCCTCTTTGCGGATGCTGCCAGCGAATCAAGGCCTCGGCACCGATGACCGCCCCGGTCCGCAAATTGACCTTGGGCTGGAAATAAAGCACAAATTCGCGCTGAGTCAGCGCCGTGCGGATGCGCTCGACACTTTCATGGTGTCCACGCACGCTGAGATCCTGCACCGCATCAAACACGTGGCACCGGTTCTTTCCCGCCACCTTGGCCTGGTACATGGCCTGATCCGCCTGGCGCATGAGCTGGTCGGCATCGACCTCATCGGCCTGCGGATAATAGGTGACGCCCAGACTGGCCGACACCTGGAGCACATGATTCCCGAACGGCACAGGCTGGGCCGCAGCCGCAAGCAGGCGGCTGAGCATGGCATCGCCCGCGGCATTGTCATGCAGGTCAACCAGCACGGCCACGAACTCGTCGCCGCCAATGCGCGCCAGCGTATCTCCCTCGCGCAATGCCTGCTTCATGTGTTCCGACACGCTGATCAGCAACTGATCCCCGGCTTCATGCCCGTGACTGTCATTGACGGCCTTGAACGCATCAAGATCGAGATACGCCACGGCCAGCCTCTGCCCACGCCTATGGGCCTGCGCCATGGCCTGGTGCAGCCGATCCGCGAGGAGCACACGGTTGGGCAGGCTGGTCAGCATGTCGAAATGGGCAAAGTACTCCAGCTGCTTCTCATGGTCCTTGATCGTGGTGATGTCAGTGGAGATCCCGCATAGCGCGTATATTTCCCCTGCGGTATTGCGCAGCGGCAGTTTGACACTCAAGTAGGTTGAAGAGCCTCCGCTCTTCAGATTGACATTGGTTTCCTCCGTTCTCAGCGTTTCACCCTTGTCCAGAACCTGCCGGTCGTTATGGCGAATCTGGAGGGCGGTCTTGGTATCGAAGAATTTTTCATCGCTCTGGCCCACCACCTGCTCCATGGAAGCACCAAACAATGTGCGAACGGGCCGGTTGGCAAAAAGGTAACGTCCCTCCATGTCCTTGAGGTAAATGTAGGCGTCGACGTTTTCCAGGATTTCAAAAAGCTTGCGTTCGCTTTCACGCAATTTTTCATCGGCGTTTCTTCGCTCGGTGATATCGGCAATGACACCAATCAGCCCCAGCTTCTTGCCATTGACGTCGTAAAAACTCTTGCCCGTCAGATGGCCCCAGAACTCCGATTGATCCGCGCGCCAATAGAGACGATCCAGATCCACGGAGGCAATGTCACTTCCCAGCAGGGCGAGCATTTTTTCTCTGCCAATCTCGCGCTCCCGGGGATGCACCAGCGCCACATACTCCTGCCCTTCCAGGCTGTCGGGGTTCCAGCCAAACATCTCGGCCATGCGCAAGTTGGCCTGTGTGATGCGTCCCTCCATGCTGACCAGAAAAATGGCCACGCTGGAGGTATCCAGGATCTGCCTAAGCAGGGCCTCGCGTTGCACGGCAGTTTCCTGCAGGCGATTGAACCCGCCGATCAGTTCACCAATTTCATCGTCGCTGGTCACGGGCAGGGGTTGCACAGACCGGCTGGTGCCGGAAATCTCCAGCAGGGCTTTGGCGGCGACCAGCATCGGGGAGAACTGGCGTTTGAGCATCCACCAGGTCAACCCGCCCGCCAGAACCGTGAGGAGAAGTGCCGCCAGGAGCATGCGCTGCTCCACGGTCCGAATCGGCGCAAAGGCTTCCTTGGCGGGCAGCGCAACACCCATGAACCACCCTGCCACGGGAATGCCTTTCGCTGCGGTCAGCTCCTCTTCGCCGCGGAAATTCACCAGCGAGCCATAGCCTTCAAAGCCATTTGCATACTTGTCGTGCAGGGGATTGGCTCCCGGCGCAGGCAGGGGCCGCAGGATACGGCTCTTGTCGGAGGAGGTGACAAACACACCATGCTGCGGCGCCGCTACCAGATAAATGCCTGATTGCCCGTAACGACCCTGCGCGATGCGGTCCAGAAAGTTGGGCTTGGCCAAGTCAACAACCCCGGCCAGGGCACCCATGGTGCGCCCCTGCCCATCGCGAATGGGGACCCCGAAGGCGAACACCACGCTGTCGAACACTTTGCTCTTGACCGGTTTGCCAATCGTGGATTTGCCCTGCTGCAGTGCCGCCTGTATGTAATCCCGGTCACTGTAATTGACGCCGAACCGGCCTGCGGCCAGGGGCACAGACCCCGTTGCAATGCCATCCAGCCCGGTGGTGAATGTGCCCGCGTTGAACAGCCCCTGAAGAACCGGGCGTTGCTCCAGCAGCGCCTGCATGGCTGAGGGGTTGCCGAGCATCTCGGGGGTGATGTTTGCAGCGACGCTTTCCAGCGCGCTCAATCGGTCACTGAGCTGTTGATCCACCTCGGCGGCCAATATGGATGCAATCGAGAACTGCTGCTCGCCCAGCAAACGCTGCATGTCGTCCCGCAACACTTTGCTCACGTAAAGTGCAAGCGACCAGATGCTGATCAAAAACACGGCCAGCGTGAAAAAGGTAATTTTTGTCTTGAGCGACCTTGGTTGAAAGATGCGAAAGTTCATGCCGGTTTTTCAACGCAGGTGGGATTTCCTTGGAGGCGACAGCGCTTGCGTGAACTGTCGCAGCGCTAGGATAGCAGCATCCACCCATCATGGACCAGACCGGGGCCATCGGGAGGCCCATTACCGCGAGGAATGGCCCTATGCGACAGCGCGCGCGCTGAGACCATCAAAACAGGTGCTCAGCACCAGTTCAATGATCTCGTCATCGGTGTGCAGTTGGCCCATTTTCAGGAACTCCAGCACGGGGTCACAGGCCCGCGCAAAGATGGTGTAGAGCACCGCAATCGCCGGAAGTTTGGGATTGAGCGCGCCCTGGGCTTGCGCGGCCTCGATCCAGGCCCCCAGACGGTCACTGACTTCCATCAAGCCGTCCATATAGTCCTTGTTGCCCATCAGGGTGGCGCGCAGGCTGGAATTCTGGCTGGGCAGCGACGGCATTTCACCCGCCAGTTTCAAGCTCATGGTCCAGGCCACGGTCGCGCGCAGGTTCTCGATCGGTGCAGCGGCCTGCGGCAGGGAAAGCAGGAAGGCCTGTGCACGGCGCATGACCGAGACCATGGCGGCGGCGGCCAGATCTTCCTTGCTGGGAAAGTGCTTGTACAGGCTGGCCTTGGCAATGCCCACGTCAGCGGCCACCTCATCCACGGTCATGGCATCAAAGCCCTTTTCCGCCAGCAGGTGGTTGACCGCCCGGATGATGGCGTCTTCACGCGCCTGAAGCATCTGCTCCTTGAATGAAACTTTAACGACCTTGCTAGTGACCATGGCTTGATTCTAGCCAGTTTCGAGGAAAAAATAAACGACAAGGACAAATAAATACTTTATGGTTAGAATAATTACCAATCAGTATTTAAAAAGCTAAGCAAGTTTTAATCGCAGGATCCAACATGAAGGTCGCCATCATCGGCACAGGCATCTCCGGCCTGGCCGCAGCCCACACATTGACAGGCAAAGCCGACCTGACGCTTTTTGAAGCCGGCAGCTATTTCGGTGGCCACACACACACGGTGGATGTGACCCTGCCCACACCCCAAGGCAATGTGACGCATGGGGTGGACACCGGCTTCCTGGTCCTGAACGAGCGCACCTACCCTCTTCTGATCGGACTGCTTGCCGAGCTGGATGTGAGCACCGCCAAGTCGGACATGTCGTTTTCGGTCCAGGCCCACAGCGCACGCGCGGGACAGGCACTGGAGTGGAGCGGCAGCAATCTCAACACCTTGTTTACGCAGCGCCGCAACCTGCTCAATCCGCGCTTTTTGAAAATGCTGCGCGACCTGCTGCGCTTCAACAAGCTGACCACCCGCATCGCCCTGGGTGGCACCGAGGGAGAAATGACGCAGTCCTTGGGTGATTTCCTGCGGGAGCAGCGTTTCAGCAAGGAGTTTTGCGACTGGTACTTCATGCCCATGATGGCCTGCATCTGGAGCTGCCCGACCGAGCAGATGCTGCGCTTCCCCGTCTCCACCATGATCCGCTTTTGCCACAACCATGGACTGATCCAGATCAGCAACCGGCCCCAGTGGTGGACCGTGCGCGGCGGTGCCAAACACTATGTCGAGAAAATCATGGCGAAGATCAGCGACAAACGCCTGAACGCGCCGGTGCGCCTGATCGAACGCAGCGGCGAGACGCCAGGCGTGGGTGCAGAGGTTCGCATCACCACCGACCAGGGCAGCGAATATTTCGACAAGGTCATCATTGCCACCCATCCCGACCAGGCTCTGGCCATGCTCAGCAAGCCATCAGCGCTGGAGGCCAGGACACTGGGCGCCATCAAGTACCACGCCAACCGCGCGGTGCTGCACACGGACAGCGGGGTTCTGCCGCAACGCAAAGCAGCCTGGGCGGCCTGGAACTACGAACGCGCGGCGCCCACCACGGCGACCTCCTCCGAAGTCTGTCTGCACTACCTGATCAATCGCCTGCAGCCCCTGCCGTGGCAACAAGCCGTTGTGGTGTCGCTCAACCCGATACGTCCCATCGCCAAGCGTCACATTCTGGGTGAGTACGCCTACGACCATCCGGTGTTTGACCAGGCAGCCCTCCAGGCGCAGGGGCAAATGCCCGAACTGCAGGGCCAGCAAGACACCTACTACTGCGGCGCCTGGATGGGCTACGGATTTCACGAAGATGGTCTGAAAGCGGGCCGGGGAGCAGCCCAGAGACTGCTGGGTGAGAGGCGACAGGCTCAAAAGGTTTGCGCATGATCAACACACCCCTGATCGGCTTCGGACAGGTGCGCCACACCCGCCTGGCGCCGTTGCGCAACGCCTTTGCCTACCCGACCTACTTCCTGATGCTGCCCCTGCGCACGCTGCAGCAGGACCCGCAGGTACGCCGTGGCCCACTGGCCATCAACCGCGCGGGGGCGATCAGTTTTTTCGACCGCGATCATGGCGATGGCCGCACGCCGCAGCAGGGTGGCGCGCTGGCCTGGATCGACGAACTGCTGGCCAGCGAAGGCATTGACGACGCCTGCGGCGAAGTCTGGCTGCACTGCTACCCGCGCGTGCTGGGCTACACCTTCAAGCCCGTGAGCTTCTGGTACTGCCACCGGGCGGCCAACGACCAGGGCGGTGCGCTGCGCGCGATTGTGGTGGAAGTCAACAACACTTTTGGCGAGCGCCATTGCTACCTGCTCGACGCACCTCGCTGGGGCGTGGAATTGACCGCGCCCAAGGTGTTTCACGTATCGCCCTTTTGCCAGGTCGAGGGCGGCTACCGGTTTCGCTTCATGCGCAGTCTGCGTGACGGCCGTGACAAAACCGTGGTCCGCATTGACCATGACGATGCGACCGGCCCGCTGTTGCAGACCAGTGTCAGCGGCACGCTGGAGCCGATCACCCGTGCGGCGCTGCGCAAAGCCTTGTGGCGCTACCCCGCGATGACGCTGGGTGTGGTTTTCCATATTCACTTGCAGGCCGCGCGCCTGTGGCTCAAAAAGGTCAGGTTTCACCGCAAACCTGACACGCCCGACGCGTTTGTGACGCGCTAGGCAAGACCGCTGAAACCTCTCCTTCACGTTACTGGCTTGATCCGATCATGAACACCGCCACCGCCGCCCCATTGTCATTTCCGCGCAACGCCCCGGCCAGTGCGCGCACGGCCCTGCGACTGCTGCAGCGCCTGCGCCATGGCGCCTTGACCCTGCACTTGCCCGACGGCTCGGTGCAGCGCTTTGGCGAACACGGGCACCCCAACCTCACCGCCTCGCTCATGATGCGCAACTGGAACGTTTTTGCGGCGGCGCTCAAGTCCGGCGACATCGGCTTTGCGGAGAGCTACATTGCCGGCGACTGGAGCACGCCCAACCTGACGGAGCTGCTCAAGGTATTTGCGGCCAACCGCCGTGAAATGGACGAAGTGATTTTTGGCACCTGGGCCGGACGGCTGCTGTACCGCATCAAGCACCTGCTCAACCACAACAGCCGCGCCAACAGCCGCAAGAACATCCATGCGCACTACGACCTGGGCAATGCGTTCTACCAGCTCTGGCTGGACGACACGATGAACTATTCGTCGGCCTGGTTCGAGGGTGACCGCACCCAGCCCATGCAGGACGCCCAGAATGCCAAGGTCCGGCGCGCGTTGCGGATGGCACGGGTCAAGCCGGGCGACCGGGTGCTGGAAATCGGCTGTGGCTGGGGCGCCCTGGCGGAGCAGACCCACACCCATTTCGACGCATCGATCGTCGGCGTCACCCTGAGCCACGAGCAACTGGCCTATGCCAATGCCCGCATGAAGCGCTTGGGTGTTGCCGCCGGCAAGGTACACCCAACAGATTTGCGCCTTCAGGACTACCGGGACATCCAGGACCCGCCTTTTGATGCGATCTGCTCGATTGAAATGGTCGAGGCCGTGGGCCGCGCCTACTGGCCGCAGTACTTTCAGACCGTGGCACGCCTGCTCAAGCCGGGCGGACGCGCCTGCATCCAGAGCATCGTGATTGATGACGCCCTGTTTGCCCGCTACATCCAGTCCACCGATTTCATCCAGCAGTACATCTTTCCGGGCGGTTGCCTGCCCTGCCCGGCCGAGTTCCGCCGCCAGGCCGCGGCCGCCGGCTTGCAGGTCGAGGACGAGTTTACCTTTGGCGCGGACTACGCGGAGACGCTGCGACGCTGGCGCGCTGCTTTTGTGCAGCGACGTGCAGAGGTGAGCGCACTGGGCTTCGATGAACGCTTCATGCGCATCTGGGAGTTTTACCTGTGCTACTGCGAAGCCGCGTTTGACGCCGGAGACATTGATCTGGTGCAATTCACACTGGTTAAACCGCCGCTATGAAAAACATAGCTTCCAGCGCAATATTGACGCTGGCCATGGGCCTATTTCATTCACACGGAGGGGCCAGCACCCTCCCTGTGGAGTTGCGCGCATCCTTGCCCATGGCGGAACTTGCGGGACGCGCCAAGCTGACGGTATGGGGCCTGGAGGTCTACAACGCAAGCTTGTGGGTTGCCCCCGGCTTCAAGGCCGGCGACTATGCCAGTCACCGCTTCGCACTGGAATTGGCCTATCTGCGCAACCTGAGCGGCGACGCCATCGCCAAACGCAGCATCAGCGAAATGCGCCGCCAGGCCGAGCTTGGCGACAGCAAGGAGGCGGTCTGGACCGCGCAACTGAAGGCCGCCTTGCCCGACGTCAAAACCGGCGACCGGATCACGGGGGTGCATACCCCTGGCCTGGGCCTTCAGTTTCTTGTCAACGGACAGGCCGGTGCCAGCATCCGCGACCCTGAGTTGGCACGGCTGTTCTTCGGCATCTGGCTCTCGCCCCTGACCTCCGAGCCCGGGATGCGTCAGGCGCTGTTGGCCCTGTTGCAGCCCTGAGCGGATCGGCACTCGCGCATGAATTCACCCACCCCATGGACCACCCTGGAGGGACTGCGCTATGGCCTGCTGGGCTTTCCGCTGGCCTTCTGCGCCCTGCCCCTGTATGTGATGCTGCCCAATCTGTACGCCCGGGAGTTTGGTGTGCCGCTGGCAGCCCTGGGTGCCGTGTTGCTCGGCGCCAGACTGTTCGATGCCCTCATTGACCCCTTGCTGGGGCGCGTTTGCGACAAGCTGTTCCGGCGATCCCGGCGCGCCGTGCTGACATTTGGCGCAGGTGCAGGCCTGGTCCTGGGGCTGGGCTTTGTACTGCTTTTCTCGCCGCCCACACGTGACCCGCAAACGCTGCTGGTCGTCGCCACGGCCTTGCTGGTGGTGACCTATGCGGCCTACAGTGCATTGACCATTGCGCATCAATCGTGGGGCGCACGACTGGGCGGCAACGAGTTGCAACGCAGCCGCGTTGTGGCATGGCGCGAGGGCCTGGGTCTGATGGGCGTGATCCTGGCTGCGGTGACACCCTCCGTGCTGGGCCTGCCCGCCATGCTGGGGCTGTTTGTGCTCAGCCTGGTGGTCGGCTGGCTGGCGTGGACGCGCGCCTTGACGCCCGCTCCCTTCTCTGGTGGCCAGGCAGGTGCCGCAGATCCGACCCACAGCACCTGGCGTCCGTGGCACAACCAGGCCTTCCGGCGCTTGCTAGCCGTGTTCATGCTCAACGGCATCGCCAGTGCAATACCGGCCACGCTGGTGTTGTTCTTCGTGCAAGACCGGCTGCAGGCGCCCGCCGTGATGGAGCCTGCCTTTCTGGGCTGCTACTTTGTCTGTGGTGCGCTGTCGATTCCCCTGTGGCTGCAAGGCGTGCGGCGCTGGGGGCTGGCACGCTGCTGGCTCATCGGCATGCTCCTGTCGATCAGCGTCTTCCTGTGGGCCATGCAACTGGGCGCCAACGACACTGCGGCCTTCCTCGTGGTGTGCGCCTTGTCCGGTGTGGCCCTGGGCAGCGACCTGGCCTTGCCCGGCGCCATGCTGGCTGGCGTGATCGTCCATGCGGCCGACCATGGCCGCGCAGAGGGTGCCTACTTTGGCTGGTGGAGCCTAGCTACCAAACTCAATCTGGCCTTGGCCGCCGGTCTGGCGCTGCCCTTGCTGAGCCTTTTCGGCTACGCCCCTGGCGCGCGCGATGCGCAGGCCCTGTCCGCCCTGACGACGGCTTACTGCCTGTTGCCCTGCCTGCTCAAGGCGGGCGCGGCCCTGGCGCTCTACACCCTCATCATTCAACCCGCCCAAAGACTGCGAGCACCATGAAACGACGTCAACTTCTGAATCGAGGCGCTCTGGCCTTGCTCGCCTCGGTCGCTGCGCTGAGCGGCTGCGGCTCGCAAAAACTTGATGACTACGCGCGCGAGAAGCCGGTGCTGGAACTGCAGGACTACTTCAACGGCACGCTCGATGCCTACGGCCTGTTCACGGACCGCTCCGGTCAGGTGGTGAAACGCTTTGTCGTGGTGATGACATGCAGCTGGCAAGGCAACGAGGGCCTGTTGAATGAGGCTTTCACCTACTCCGATGGCACGCAGCAAAGGCGGGTCTGGCGCCTGCGAAAACTGGCCGATGGCAAGTACAGCGGCAGCGCGGATGACGTGGTGGGCAACGCCTTCGGCCAGCAAAGCGGCAATGCCTTCAACTGGACTTACACCATGGCCCTGCCCGTGGATGGCCGCGTCTACGAGGTGCAGTTTGACGACTGGATGTACCTGGTGAACGACAAGGTGATGCTGAACAAAGCCACCATGTCCAAGTTCGGCGTGCGACTGGGTGAAGTGACGCTGTCCTTCACCAAGCGATAAGCATGTCGCTGAACCCGCCGATCACCGACTGGCGCGGCCGCACCGTGTGGCTGATCGGGGCATCCAGCGGCATCGGGCGCGCCACGGCATCGGCCCTGCATGCGCACGGCGCTTCGGTGATTGTGTCCGCCCGCAACACCGACGCGCTGGAGGCCTTCGCTGCCCTGCACCCTGGCGCACGCGCGATGCCGCTGGACGCCGGCGACGCACAGGCCGTCAAGGATGCGGTCCACAGCATTGTCAGCTCGGGCGCACTGGACTGCGTGATGTACTGCGCCGGGCATTACCGGGAAATGACAGCGCCGAAGATGGATCTGGCGGATATGCTGCGCCACGTTCAGGTCAACTATGTGGGCGCACTGCATGTGCTGGATGCTGTACTGCCTTACTTTTTGGCGCGCAGCGCCGGCCACATCAGCCTGGTGGGCAGTGTGGCAGGCTACCGCGGGCTGCCCAAAAGCCTGGCCTACGGCCCGACCAAGGCCGCCTTGGTCAATCTGGCCGAAACACTTTACCTGGACCTGCGCGACGCCCATATCGGCGTGTCACTGATCTCGCCGGGCTTCGTCGACACGCCGCTGACGGCTCAAAACCAGTTCGCCATGCCGGCCCTGATCAGCCCGGAACAGGCGGCACAGGAAATTCTGGGTGGCTGGTCGCGCGGTGAGTTTGAGATTCATTTCCCCAAGCGATTTTCCTTCTGGATGAAGCTCCTGCAACTCCTGCCCTATCGCTTATCCTTTGCGGCCATACGCCGCTTCACCCGCCTATGAAAAACACCGTTGACTCCATCGTGCAGGCTTTCGAGCAACTCACGCCCGAAAGCGTGGAGAGGCTGGACACGCTCTATGCAGCCCATGCCCGCTTCAAGGACCCGTTCAATGATGTGCGTGGTCTGGCAGAAATCCAGCGCATCTTCCGGCATATGTATGTGAGCCTGGAGTCGCCGCGCTTCATCATCACCCACCGTATCGTCGAGGGGCATCAGTGCTTTCTCACCTGGGAGTTTCGCTTTCGCTTTCGCCGTTTTCATCAAGGCGTCGAGCAGGTGGTGCTGGGTGGCTCGCACCTGATGCTCAATCCGGATGGCCGCATCATCCTGCACCGCGACTACTGGGATGCCGCCGAGGAGTTGTATGAAAAGATCCCCTACCTGGGCGGCCTGATGCGCTGGCTTAAAAAACGTGCCAACGCCTGAACTACGGTGCTCGCTGAGCCCGTGCTACCGGATCCGCGGTTCGGCCAGCAACTGATCGGGCAAGGTGAAGTACGCCGAGGTTGATCCGCGAATCTCGCGCGCATGCTCCAGCTCATGGCGGGCCACCGTGCGCAGGTGCACCTCATCCGGGCCATCCAGCAAATGCATGGCACGGCCCCAGGTCCAGAAATAAGCCAGGGGCGTATCAGGCGACAAACCCATGGCACCGAACACCTGCATGGCCCGGTTGACCACGCGCGTCTGCAAGCGGGCCGCCACCACTTTGATGGCCGACACATCGACCCTGGCCTGGGCGCGCTCACCCTGGTCCAGCCGCCAGGCGGCACGCAAAACCAGCAGGCGAGCCTGGTCAATTTCCAGCCGCGACTCGGCAATCCACTCCTGCACGTTGGCAAAGTCGGCCAGGTACTTGCCGAAGGCGTGACGCTCCAGCGTACGGTCGCACATGAGGGCCAGCGCCAGTTCGCACTGGCCAATGGTGCGCATGCAGTGGTGAATGCGCCCCGGCCCCAGACGTGCCTGCGCCATGGCAAAACCGGCGCCTTCCTGGCCCAGCAAATTCGTCAAAGGCACCCGCACGTCACGGAACAAAATCTCGCAATGCCCTTCCGGCGAGTGATGCTGCATGATCGGAATATTGCGCACCAACGTGACGCCCGGCGTGTCCATGGGCACCAGCACCATGCTGTGCTGAGCGTGCTTGTCGGTCCCTTCCTCGCCGCCGCGGCACATCACAATCAACAGCTTGCAGTCGGGGTGGGCCGCGCCGGTGATAAACCATTTACGGCCATTGAGCACCAGCTGCCCGCCCTCATGGCGCACACAGGTCTGCAGGTTGGTGGGGTCGGACGAGGCCACGTCCGGCTCGGACATGGCAAACGCCGAGCGCATCTCACCGGCGAGCAAAGGTCGCAGCCATTGCTGGTTTTGCTCGGGGGTGGCAAACAAATGCAAGAGCTCCATATTGCCGGTATCGGGCGCGCTGCAGTTGAATACCTCGGAAGCCCAGGGCAGACGCCCCATGATCTCAGCCAGGGGCGCGTACTCCATGTTGGTCAAACGCTCGCCGGGTTCGTCGTCATGCAAGCCTGGCAAAAACAGATTCCACAAACCTTCGGCTTTCGCCAGCGCCTTGAGATCTTCCATGAAAGGCGGCGGAAAGATGCCTTGCGCCACAGAGTGATGCCACGCGCCGTTGTAAGGCAGCACATAGCGGTCGATGAAATCCTCCAGTCGCTGACGCAGCGCCTGTACTTTGGGCGAGTATTCGAAATCCATGAGTCCCTTTCGCAGAGGCGACGATAGCCGCCACTGAACGTCAGTCTGCCAAACTCGAACCCCCACAGCTGTCACCTGGGCGCGCTTGGGGACCGTCCGGAGCGCCCATTGCATCTTTCGTTGATGCAGGTCAAACGACCCCATCGACAGGCACCCGGGATCTCCGACAAAGCGCCGGCCTTGGGAGTCACCCTGTTTTTCGCATATAAAGTGACAAAGGGTGGGCTTTTACGATGGATTTGAATATCTCCCGGTCGGCGCTTAAAACCCGAATCACGCTATTTACGCTGGCCATATTTGTATCCGGCATCTGGTCGCTTTCGTTTTACGTCAGCCGGATGTTGCAGGAAGATATGCAACGCCTCCTGGGCGAACAGCAACTCTCGACGGTGACGTTCATCGCCGAGGAGGTCAATAGCGAACTGCAGGAACGGCTGGGATTGCTGAGGCAGGTTGCCGACAGAATCTCCCCAGCCCTTCTTGGCAACGACGCTGCCTTGCAGGCATTTCTGGAAGATCGCACATCGCTGCCCACCCTGTTCAACGCTGGCGTATGGGTCACCCGCACTGACGGCATAGCCGTCGCTTCACTGCCGCACTCGGCCGAACGGATCGGCGTCAACTACATGGACCGGGACCATATCCTTGCCGCGCTCACCCAGGGGAAATCGACGATTGGTCGCCCCGTCATCGGCAAGCAGACGCAGCCCCCCCTGTTCGCCATAGGCATACCGATACGCGACACCCGTGGCAAAGTGATCGGATCCGTGTCTGGCGTCACCGACCTGGGCAAGTCCAGTTTTCTGGACCGGATTACCGACAACAAATACGGAACAAACGGCGGGTATTTTCTGGTCTCGGCCCAGCACCGGCTGATCATCACGTCAACCGACAAGAAGCGGGTCATGCAGCCTTTTCCGGATCCCGGCATCAATCCCGCGCTGGACCGCTACATTGACGGCTACGAAGGCTCTTCCGTTTACGTCAACCCGTTTGGCGTGGAAGTCCTGGGTTCCGGAAGAAAAATCCCCAGTGCAAACTGGATCATGGGGGCCACCTTGCCCACATCGGAAGCATTCGCCCCGATACACGCCATGCAACAGCGCATGCTGCTGGCCACACTGCTTCTCACTGTGCTGGCCGGTGCCCTGACCTGGTGGATGCTGAGACGCCAGTTCTCTCCCATGCTGGATGCCATCAACACGATCAAAGCCCTGTCGGATAGGGATATCAATCAGGCCCCGCATGCATTGCCGGTGTCCAGCCAGGACGAGATCGGCACATTGATCGGAAGCTTCAATCGTTTGCTGGCAACTCTGGCGCAACGTGCGCAGGCCCTCAAGCAAAGCGATGAACGCTACAGCACCATCATCGCCGCCTCGCCCGTGCCGCTTGCAATCAACGACGAGCATGGCAACATCACTTATCTCAACCGCGCATTCATCCAGACACTGGGCTACACCCTGACCGACATTCCGACGCTGGAAGCATGGTGGCCACGCGCCTATCCTGACCCGCAATACCGGCAGTGGGTCGCCGCCAAATGGGCCCAGAACATGGAAGAAGCGATGCGCAGCAATCAGGCTTTCACGCCGATGGAAATAGACATCCGCTGCAAAAATGGCGAAATACGCACCTGCCTGGCCAGCGCGTCGGCCTTTGAGGACGGCTTGGCCAAGACTCACCTGATCATCCTGCACGACATCACCGACCGCAAGCGGGTTGAGCAAGCCTTGCTCGCAGCCAAAGATCGCCTTAGCGAGGCGCAGGATATGGCGCACATCGGCAACTGGGCTCTGGATCTGCTCACTGGGGAACTGACATGGTCAGACGAAATATTCCGCATGTTCGAGATCGACCCGGAACAGGTTGACGCCAGTTACGAAATATTCCTCAACGCGATCCACCCGGATGACCGTGATGCGGTGAATCAGGCCTATTCGGACTCACTGGTCAACCGAACACCGTATGAAATATCCCATCGCTTGCTCATGAACGACGGACGCGTCAAATGGGTGCACGAAAAATGCACGTCAGACTTCGACGCTGCAGGCAAACCGCTCATGTCACGAGGCATGGTGCAGGACATCACCCGAATCAAGCAAACCGAACAGGCCCTGATCTGCGCCCGTGACGAGGCCGAGCGCGCCAATCAGGCCAAGTCCGAGCCTCTGTCCCGCATGCGCCACGGGCTGCACGCCGATGAAAGCCGAGAGTGAAATGAGTATCCGCCATGTTTTACAGGTGCTCG
This sequence comes from Rhodoferax sp., assembly GCF_018780565.1. GTDB lineage: Bacteria > Pseudomonadota > Gammaproteobacteria > Burkholderiales > Burkholderiaceae_C > Rhodoferax. Next base: position 111,572 of record NZ_JADMJN010000002.1, on the reverse strand, counting down.
TCGCCGAGGACAACCCCATCAACCAAAGAGTTGCGATCGCTGCTTTGGTGCATTTGGGGCACCGTGGCGTGGTTGTGGCCGACGGGGAGAAGGCCATTCGCTGTCTGGCCCAGCGCGATTTCGATTTGATCCTGATGGATGTCTCGATGCCCCACATGGATGGCATGCAGGCACTTGCCTCCATTCGGGATGGCGAGCGGACCAGTGGCAAACATATGCCCATCGTCATGGCGACCGCCCATGACCTTCCCGGAGACAGAGAGCGATTCATTGCCGCCGGTGCCGATGGCTATGTCGCGAAACCCATCGATATTGAACAATTGCAGGTTGAAATGACCCGTGTGCTCAAGTTCCGATGAATTTGTCAGTAAACTGAATTGCTGAAGTGCTAAATTAGTTACAAATTGTAATAATAAAACATGAACATCAAATCCCCCATCCAGGCTCATGGCATATGGACCCCCGGCGTTATCCTGATGCGCAACCTGGGCTTCAAAGCGAAAGCCGTGCTCATCACCGTCGCATTTCTGGTCCCGCTGCTGTCCCTTGTGGGTTGGCTCTTGATCAGTCAAACCAACAACGCGATGCAGGAGCGAATGAATTCCACCCGGCAACACGTGGAAATAGCGCATGGCGTCATCGCCTGGGCCCACAGTCGCGAAGCGAGTGACAAGCTGAGCCGTGAAGACGCACAAGCGCTGGCCAAGCAGTCAATCTCCCAACTCCGCTACAACAGCGTGGAGTATTTCTGGATCAACGACATGGCGCCCAAAGTCGTCATGCATCCGATCAAGCCGGAATTGAACGGCAAAGATGTCGGCGACATGAAGGACCCCAACGGCTTTGCGCTGTTCAATGGCTTTGTGGACATGGTTCGCCGCAATGGCGCCGGTTTTGTCCCTTACCAGTGGCCCAAGCCGGGTTTCGACAAGCCGGTAGACAAGGTTTCGTACGTCAAGGGCTTTGAGCCCTGGGGATGGGTGGTTGGCTCTGGCATTTACGTGGACGACCTGCGTGCCGAGCAAATACAGCGCACCTGGCTGGCTGCGGCCCTGATATCGGCCGCCCTGCTGATTGCGGGGTATGTCTTCATTGCCTTTTACAAGGTGAATCAGGGGGGATTGGCATTGGTCAGTCGCCATCTGGATGAGTTGAGCACCGGCGACCTGCGCAACAAACCCATTCAACCCTGGGGGGCTGATGAGCCGGCCATGCTGATCGTGGGCTTGAGCAAAGTCTATGACTCCATGCACGACCTGATCCGAAGGGTCCGCCACTCGGCGCGTGAACTGGCCATGACCAGCGCAGAGGTATCCCGCGCCAGTCTGGACCTGTCATCCAGAACGGAAGACGCCGCATCCAACCTGGGACAACAGGCATCCGCTGTCGAGCAGATTGGCGCCCAGGTTGGCGAAACAGCACAGCGCACCCAGGATGCAGCAGTGGTGGCCAATGAAAACTCTGCCGTGGCTGAAAAGGGCGGCGAAATCATTGCAGAGGTTGTGAAGACCATGCATGGCATCCACACCTCGTCGGCCAAGATCCACGACATCATCAGCACCATCGATGGCATCGCTTTCCAGACCAACATCCTGGCGCTCAATGCGGCGGTGGAAGCGGCTCGCGCCGGCGAATCCGGGCGTGGTTTTGCCGTGGTGGCGTCTGAAGTGCGCAGCCTGGCCCAGCGCAGTGCAGAGGCAGCCCGGGAAATCAAGGCCCTCATTTCTGCCAGCGTGGTGCAGGTAGAGGCCGGCACGCAGGTGGTGGAGGGCGCTGGACGCACCATGACCGAGATGGTGGATAACGCCAACAAGATCAACCAGTTCCTGGGTGAAATTGCCAATGCTGCACGCGAGCAATCCGCAGGCGTGAAGGAAGTGGTCACCGCGATCCATCAGCTGGACGCCCACACCCAGCAGAACGCAGCCCTGGTGGAAGAAACCAGCGCGGCATCCGCCTCGCTCAGCGAGCAGGCCGACAAGCTCACGGACGAAATTGCACGCTTTGTCGTCGCGTGAAGCTAACTCCCCCCTAAAGACCCAAGGTCCGCCAGACCAGCTCCATCCTGGCAGTGACATCCGGACTCATCGCCATGGTGCGACCCCATTCGCGGCTGGTTTCGCCCGGCCATTTGTTGGTGGCGTCCAGTCCCATCTTGCTGCCCAGGCCGCTGACTGGCGAGGCGAAGTCCAGGTAGTCGATGGGCGTGCTGTCCACCAGCAGGGTGTCGCGTGTGGGGTCCATGCGGGTGGTGACAGCCCAGATCACGTCCGCCCAGTCGCGGATGTTGATGTCTTCGTCCACCACCACGATGAACTTGGTGTACATGAACTGACGCAAGAAGCTCCAGATGCCAAACATGATGCGCCGTGCATGACCCGGATATGACTTCTTGATGCTCACCACCGCCATGCGGTAACTGCAGCCCTCCGGCGGCAAATAGAAGTCGGTGATCTCGGGGTACTGGCGCTGCAAGAGCGGCACAAACAATTCGTTCAAAGCCAGGCCGAGCATGGCGGGCTCATCCGGCGGCTTGCCCGTGTAGGTGGAGTGGTAAATGGGCTCGCGTTTGAGCGTGATGCGGTCGATGGTGAGTACCGGAAACTCCGCCTTCTCGTTGTAGTAGCCGGTGTGATCACCGTACGGGCCTTCCAGCGCATGTTCGAAACCGCTGATGTGCCGGGCATCCGGGTAGATGTGGCCTTCCAGCACAATCTCGGCCGACGCGGGCACTCTCAATTCGCTGCCCACGGCCTTCACCAGTTCGGTTCGACTGCCGCGCAGCAAGCCGGCAAACTGGTACTCGGACAGGCTGTCGGGCACTGGCGTCACTGCGCCCAGAATGGTGGCCGGGTCCGCGCCCAGCGCCACACACACCGGATAGGGTTGGCCAGGATTCTGGGCGCCATGCTCCTTGAAATCCAGTGCGCCGCCGCGGTGCGGCAACCAGCGCATGATGACCTTGTTGTGCGCCAGCACTTGCTGCCGATAGATGCCCAGATTTTGCCGTTCCTTGTGCGGCCCCTTGGTAATGACCAAGCCCCAGGTGATCAGCGGCGCCACATCACCGGGCCAGCAATGCTGCACTGGCAGCCGGGCCAAATCCACGTCGACACCTTCCCACACCACATCCTGGCAGGCAGCACCGCGCAGCTCCCTGGGCGCCATGTTCCACAGCGTTTTGAGCATGCCGCTCAGGCCCATCAGGTCTTTGAAGCCTTTGGGTGCCTCGGGCTCCTTGAGCATGGCCAGCACATGGCCAAACTTGCGCACCTCGCTCACATCTGCCACCCCCATGCCCAAAGCGACGCGGCGCGTGGTGCCAAACAGGTTGCCCAGCACCGGCATGCGCTGGCCAGTCGGGTTTTCAAACAACAGGGCGGGGCCACCGGCCCGCAGGGAGCGGTCACACAAGGCGGTCATCTCAAGGTAGGGCGAAACCGCAGCGCTGACCCGCTTCAGCTCACCCAACTGCTCCAGTTGAGCGATAAATTCCCGCAGGTCACGGTACGCCATGGCACGCTAGCCGGGGGGCTGAGCGGAGGTCTGGGCGACCGCCTGAAGGCCGTTCCAGCGTGGCGCATCCACCTGGGGCAGCCCCAGCATATCGACCACACGGCTGACGGTATGGTCGATCATCTCCTCCAGGGTTTGCGGACGGTGGTAGAAGCCTGGTACCGGCGGGAAAATGATGCCCCCCATCTCGGTGACACTGGTCATATTGCGCAGATGCGCCAGGTTCAGCGGGGTCTCGCGCACCATCAGGATCAAGCGGCGGCGCTCTTTCAGCATCACATCGGCAGCCCGCGCAATCAGGTTGTCAGACAGGCCATGCGCCACGGCGGCCAATGTGCGCATGGAGCACGGCGCCACCACCATGCCATCGCAGGCAAAAGAACCACTGGCAATGGCCGCACCCACGTTGTGCACTGGATGCACGACATCGGCCAGCGCCTCGACTTGAGCGCGACCCATGTCGAGCTCCTGCTGCAAATTCAACAGCCCCGCGACAGACACCGTGAGATGCGTTTGTACGCAGCCCAGTTCACGCAGCACCTGCAACAAGCGCACACCGTACACAGCGCCACTGGCGCCGGAGATGGCCACAATGATTCGCTTCTGTGGCAATGTCTGGGCCAGATGCATGGGCGCTATCCGCAATGCCGCTGCGCGGTCAGGGCAGCCGTCTCGCCGGATGCTTGCAGATCGGCCATCACCTGCGCAATCACCGTCTCGGCCTGAGCCAGGTCGAAGTCGGCGTGGAAGCGCTTTTTGACGCCGTACTGGTTCAGCTGGTAGTGTCGATCAGCCTCTATGCCGTGACGGGACAGGCAGCTCTTGACGCACACCAGCGGGCAGCCGTCCAGCGCGATGATCGGGCGACCGGCATGGGCAATCTTCAATAAGTACGGCACATCACCGCCGACACCGGCAATGCAGGACATCTCTGCCACACCCCGCCGGTCCAGTTGCAGGGCAACATGGTTGGCCAGCTGCGCCGCGCTGGAACAGCCCGAGCAGGAATAGACCAGCGGAAGATTGGGTTCGACAGCGTGCATGGCCATGCTCCAATGCCCCTCAGCGATGCGCCATGCGCGCCCTGATCCGCGCCAGCAACTGCAGGGGCTTGAACTGCTCCATATCCAGCAGCGGCAACTCAATGGCATCGAGCGTATTTTTCACCAGCAGACCCAGCTCGGTGTCCCCCTCCATCGAGAGGCGACGACTGAAGAAGAGCGTATCGGGATCTTCCTGGCGCCGTGCCAGCAACATGAAATCGTGGGCACTGGCGCTGATTTTCAGATCGGCATCGCCCTTGTGCTGGCACGCCACAAACCGCCCCTTGAGCCACTGGAAGTCAAACGTCAACTGCGCATCCATCACGCGCAGCCGGAGTTTCTTGCCCTGCAAGAGTTGCGTCACATCCGGCGCCAGGTTCCTGGCCAGGGCCAGATTCAAGCCGGTCACAAACAGCAGCGAGCCTGGGTAGGCGGGCAGACGGGCCAGCACGTGCCCCACAGGCGCAGGTAACAGGAATGGATTTGCATGCATGGTGAACTCCTTGCGCTCGTGGCCGTCAGAGAGCGGGCTCAAACGCGGCTGCCCGCTGCTCCAGCCCCGGCTTGCCGTACCAATAGCCGTTGCAGGCCTGCTCTGGCATCAACTTCTCCAGCGCCTGCATGGCATCCGCCACCGACAGTTGATGCGCCATCACCCCATGGAAGAAACCCACAATCTCGGGCGTGTGCAAAGACTGCGGACTGATGCGCACCACATCCACACCCATGTCCCGCATGGCTTGCAGTTCAGGCAGCAGGTTGTAGACCTTGGCCGATTGAGTCTGCGTGCCGTTCAGGACCAGAAAGGCCTCGCCCTCGCGGGTTTGCATGGTCAAGCCATCGGGGTGTTCCAGGCAGCTGAATTGGCAATCATCCTTGGGCAAATTGCGATGACGCGCGGTGAAGCAGCGCGCGGAAAACGCCAGCGGCATGCGCCCATATACGAAGACCTCGGTCTGGACACCCGCAGGTCGCCCCTGCTGCAGAATCGCCAGATCGTCACGCCCCATCTCCAGCGGCATCACCCAACGCTGCAGCCCCAGAGCCGCCATCCATTGCAGCGTCGGCAGGTTGTAGATATTCAGATGGGGTCCGGCCACAAATGCAGCCTTCCCCTCCAGACAACGAACGGCCCCCATATCATTGGCCTCAACCATGAACTCACCATTGGCGGCAATCTTGTGCAGCACCGTGACATCGGCGCCCGACTCGATCAAGACCTGTGTGGACAACACCACCTCTTTGCCGGCATCACGCAAACGCCCTGCAATGCTGAGCCAGTCCGCCAGGCGCAACTCGTGGCGGCGCGAGCACACGGTCTCACCCAGGTACACGATGTCCACGGGCGAAGCCGCGATGGCATCGTAGAAGCGCATCACCGCGTCGCGCTGCCAGTAGTACAGCAAAGGCCCCAATGCAAGTTTCATCGCGTTGCTCATTTCCAGGGCCGATGGTAGGCACCCAGCGTGTGCTGCTGGCCTTCGGCCACCTTGTCCAGATCGCTCATCCACACCGGTTTGGGCGAATAGCGGTGCGGGTTCTCTTGGCAGTTGTCAATGGCCTCGCGCCACACTTTGGTGACTTGCGCCACATAAGCGGGGCTGCGTTGGCGCCCTTCGATCTTGATGGCGCGCACACCGATCTTCATCAACTGGGGCAACAACGAAAGCGTGTTGAGGCTGGTCGGCTCCTCGATGGCGTAGTAGTTCTGCTCCTCATCCACATCAAAGCGCCCTTTGCACAGGGTGGGGTAGCCCGCATTTTCACCCGGTGCATAGCGGTCGATCAGCACACCATTCAAGCGCGATTCACGACCTTGCGGGGTTTCCTGCCAGCGCACGGCTTTGGGCGGTGAGCAGACACCATGGGTATTGGGCGCCTCACCGGTCACATAACTGGACAGCGCGCAGCGGCCTTCCACCATCACACACAGGCTGCCAAAGCCGAACACTTCAATTTCCACCGGCGTCTTTTCCAGCACCTGCTCCACCTGCGTGAGCGAGAGCACCCGCGGCAACACTGCACGGGCAATGCCAAAGTGCTGATGGTAAAAATTGATGGCTTCGAAATTGGTGGCAGAGCCTTGCACTGACAAATGCAAGCGCAGGTCCGGGTAGTGCTTCAGCGCGTAGGCCATCAGTCCGGGGTCGGCCAAAATCACGGCGTTCACGCCGCTCTGCGCCGCACGGTCAATGGCGCTGCGCCACACCTGCGGACTGGCCGCCTGCGGGTAGGTATTGAGCGCCAAGAGCACCTTGCGACCCCGGTCATGGGCGTAACGGATGCCGGTGGCGATGGCCGCCTCGTCAAAATTCAGGCCGGCAAAGTTGCGTGCATTGGTAGCATCACGAAAGCCCAGGTACACGCAGTCGGCGCCGTGGTCCACTGCAGCCTTGAGTGCAGGCAGACTGCCTGCGGGGCATACCAACTCCATGGCGTGATTACCCGCCGCAGCAACCACCGCAGCATGTGCCGCCGGCCGCCTTGCCACTTTTGCCGATCTGGACACGCCACGTCTGTGGCCCTTTTTCCAGATAGCTCCAACTGAACTGACCGGGTGAGCGCATCTGGAACTGCTCATTCAGGGGACGCGGGTCATGGTCGTTGACCAGTTCCAACACCTGCCCGGGCGCCAGGGCCTCGAAGGCGCTGAAAATCAAGGTGTGCCGCTGTGGCGGCGCGATCTGGCGGAGGTCAAGAACGTTGGCGAGCATTGCAGACATGGGTCAACCTTTTAAAGATGTATTGTTGATGCCTGTTTAATATAACCGTCAAAGCGGGGAAAATGTCAGCAACTTCTTGAGCTACATCAGACAAACTCCATGAATCGACACCTCTGGCTGCTGGCCATCTGCCAGGGACTCTTCCTGACCAATAACGTGACCTTCATTGCCATCAACGGGTTGGTGGGTTTGAGTCTGGCCCCCCTGGGCTGGATGGCCACCCTGCCCGTCATGGGCTATGTGGTGGGAGGCGCCTTGTCCACCGGACTGGTGGCTCAAACGCAGCACCGATTTGGGCGCAAGGCTTCTTTCCAATTGGGATTGGCCGTCGCACTGGGCTCAGCCTTGCTGTGCGCGTATGCCGCGGTCCACAAGGATTTCTGGTTGCTGTGCGCCGCTACGGTGGTGGCCGGGTATTACAACGCCAATGCAGGCCTGTACCGCTTCGCCGCTGCCGAGTTGGCGCAGACCGCCTGGCGCGAAAAAGCGGTGTCCCTGGTCATGGCCGGCGGATTGATTGGCGCCGTGTTGGGCCCCAACCTCGCCCAGCAAACTCGCACCATGATGAGCGTGCCGTTTGCTGGCGCCTACATCGCGCTGGCGGTGGTCGCCCTGCTTTCGATGGCCACGCTCAGCTTCATTGATTTCCCGCCGCCCTTGCCCAAAAAAACCGGGGAAGGCGGCCGCCCCTTGCGCGAGATCATGGCGCAGCCCGCCTTCATCGTCGCGGCGGCCACAGGTGCGCTGGGCTATGGCGTGATGAACCTGCTGATGGCCGCCACCCCCATTGCCATGCAGCAGTGCAACCTGCCATTTTCTGATGTGGCGCTGGTACTGGAGTGGCATGTGATTGGCATGTTTGCACCAGGGTTTTTTACCGGGCATCTGATCAAGCGTTTTGGCGCACTGTCCATCATGGGGGTGGGCGTTGCACTCAACGCAGCCTGCATCATCGTCGCGCTGTCGGGCGTCGACCTGCACCAGTTTTTGCTGGCTCTGTTTTTGCTGGGGGTGGGATGGAATTTTCTGTTCACCGGCAGCACCACACTGTCCCTGCAAACCTATTCTCCAGAAGAAAAAGACCGGGCACAAGGTGCGCTCAACTTCTTTGTCTTTGCCACGCTGGCCTTGAGCTCATTTGCATCGGGCGTGCTGGTCACCACCCGTGGCTGGGCGCTGCTGAACTACGGCTCGCTGGTACCAGTTGCCATCACAGCGGCATCTCTCTTGTGGCTGGCGCGATTGCAAGGACTGAAACGCGTCGGCTGAACCGGTCACTCTTGGCTATATCATGTGCCTATCAGCCTTAAGCCTCATCAACTCCATGACCCGAAAACCCAGCGCATGAGCCAGAACGAAAAATCGGTGATCCTGATCGTTGACGATGTTCCGGCAAACATCAAGTTGATGCGATCGGTCCTGACATTGGCCGATTACGAAGTCTTGATTGCAACCGACGGACCCTCGGCAATTGAAATGACAGTGGCGGAATCACCCGACTTGATCCTGCTCGACATCACGATGCCGGTCATGGATGGCTACGCGGTATGCCAACGCCTCAAGGCCATCGAAACGACCCGGAACATTCCGGTCATCTTTGTAACAGCCAGAAGCGATCCCAGCGCAGAGGCCGAGGGCTTTGCCTCAGGTGCTGCCGACTTCATTACAAAACCCATTTCAGTGCCCACCGTGCTCGCCCGTGTCAAAGCGCATCTGGCTTTGCGCAGCAGGCAACAGCATCTGGAAGGCATGTTTCGGGACGTCATTGAATTTGCACCGGACGCTTTCATTTTGATCGACTCACAGGGTGCCATCGTCCGTATCAATGCACAAACTGAGGACTTATTCGGATACCGGCGGGACGAGCTGATCGGCCTGCCCGTCGAAACCCTTATGCCAAAGCGCCTGCGCAGCATTCACGCGCAGCATCGCCAAGACTACATGGCGCGACAGCACCGGATGCTCACCGCTGGCGTACCTTGTTTGCGCAAAGACGGTACCGAATTCATTGGCGAAATCAGTTTAAGCCCGCTCGAAACCGATCATGGAAACCTGCTGATGGCCGTGGTGCGGGACGTCACGGCGCGCCAGCAGGCTGCCCAAGAGCTAGCCGACTCGCGCCAGCATCTGCGAGCACTAGCAGCGCAGAATGAAGCAGCCAGAGAAGGCGAAAGAAAGCATATTGCGCGGGAAGTGCACGACGAGTTGGGCCAAGTCCTGACGGCGCTGCGCATGGACATATCTCTGTTGGGCCTGCGTTTCGGAGCGCTTGACCCCGCCTTGGCCGCAAAGGTCCTCAGCATGAAGGGGCTGGCGGATCGAGCCATCGAGGGGGTGCGCAACGTCGCCAGGAACCTTCGGCCGTCGGCGCTGGACATGGGCTTTCTGGCTGCCATTGAGTGGTTATGTGCCGAATTTTCGGAGCGCACCGGCGTGCCCTGCTTGATCAACACCACAGAACACGGCGTTGAACTCGATGAAGCGCGAGCGGTCGTGGTCTTCCGCATCGTGCAGGAGTCGCTGACCAACATAGCCCGCTATGCCAACGCCAGTCAAGTGAACGTTCACATTGCTCGCAGCAGCGACGCATTGTGCGTCGAGGTCGCCGACAATGGGCAAGGATTTCATGTACCGGAGGTGACGGGCAAAAAATCTTTCGGATTGCTCGGCATGCGCGAACGGGCTCTCGCGCTGGGCGGACGGCTTGACATCCGCAGCGCACCTGGGCAGGGTACCCTCGTCAACCTGTCAATTCCCCTTGATCCCCTGACAGAAAGGCCGCTTGCGTGATACGACTGCTTCTTGCTGATGACCATGCCATCGTTCGCGGGGGTTTGAAACAGATTTTTCTACTCGCCGCTGATATTCAGGTGGTTGGCGAGGCTGTGGACGGCAGCGAGGTCATGGAAAGCGTCCGCAGCATCCCCTGCGATCTTCTGCTGCTTGACCTGAACATGCCAGGCATCAGTGGCGCGGATTTGATCGTCCGGGTCAAGAGTCACAAACCCGAGTTGCCCATTCTTGTGCTCAGCATGCACAACGAGCCGCAAGTTGCTGCACGCGTGCTGAAGGCCGGCGCAAATGGCTATATCACCAAGGATTGCGAACCCGATGTCCTTTTGCATGCCATCCGCAAGGTAGCCGCCCACGGCAAGTACATTGCCCCCGAACTCGCAGAGAAAATGGTCTTCGATGTCACTTCCTTAGCCTCCCAGGCACCCCACCACCAGCTATCGGACCGTGAACTGGAAGTGTTTCGTCTGCTGACCACCGGCATGGGCGTCAATGAGATTGCCACGCAGCTTGCCATCAGCAACAAGACCGTCAGCACCCACAAGGCCCGCCTGTTTGAAAAGTTGAATCTCAGCAGCATGGCCGATCTGATGCGCTATGCGATGCAAAACAATCTTTTGAGCTAGCGCTCGGCACAGCGCATCGATCCCTTGGTGTAGGGCGCTCCCTACCCACCTCACCCTGTTTCCTGACATCAAAACCGGCACCGCCCGATGGTGCTATCGTGTTCGCCTAGACATTATTGGCCCATAAAATGAAATTGACAGTGGGACTTGGATACATAACATGAGCAACAACGTTGAGAGCATCATGACCCGCCTGCGAGACGAATTCATAGCGTGTTTGCCAGAAAGACTGGCCGTGCTGGATGCGCAATGGGTGGCGCTGACGCGCGGAGAGCCCGAATCCATCGAAGTCCTGCATCGCATGGCTCACAGTCTGGTGGGGGCGGCTGGTACGCACCGCCTGTTGGGTGTGAGCGATGCGGCGCGCACTGTGTCGCGCATTGTGGCTGCTTTGCCACCAGGTATTGAGGTCGCCACAGAGCAGCTGGACACCTTACGCGCGGCAATGAACATATTGACAGAGGCAGTTTCCAACCCCGGCGTCAATCCATTGCCGCCACTGTCCGTCGGTCGCGCAACCCCCCCCCGGATCATGGTAGTGGACGATGACGCCGATCAAGGCCTGTGGCTGCGCTCGATGCTGGAGCCGGCTGGTTATCAAGTCGAGCTATTTTTCGAACTTGCCGCCTTCCGGGCGGCCTGCCAAGATTGCGAGCCCCCCTCTGCAGTGGTCATGGACATGGTGTTTTCAGCGGGTGACGATGCGGGCGCCCAGACCATCGCAGAACTGAAGGCAAATTGGCTGAGCCAGACGCCTGTCATCTTCTTGTCCGCGCGCAAGGACATCGAGTCCAAGCTAGCAGCCTACCGCGCGGGTGCCACCAGTTATTTGACCAAGCCAGTTGATCCTGATGGTCTGCTGCGGGTGATGGCTGAAACCGTGGCGCTGACTCCCACACAGCCCTACCGTGTGCTGCTGGTTGACGACGACCCCATCCTGTTGCAGCTTCACTCTGCATTTTTGCGGCAAGCGGGCATGACGGTACTGACAACCGACAACCCGTTGCGGGTGCCTGAAATTCTGACAAATTTTTCGGCCGAGGCGTTGGTGCTTGACATTTACATGCCGCAGTGCTCCGGGCCGGAATTAGCCGCCATATTGCGCGATGACCAGCAATATGCCGAGACACCGATTGTTTATCTGTCAGCAGAGACCGATGTCTCACGGCAACTGCTGGCATTGGGGCGGGGTGGCGATCATTTTCTGACCAAACCCGTAGATTCACTCCATTTGGTGGCGGTGGTGGCGCTGCATGCCCGGCGCTTTCGCCAGGCTCAGGAGGCGTCTGCATCTGCGCGTGCAGCCCGCTATGAGCGGGACCGCCATCTGCAAGCCGTCAACGCGCACGCCATCGTTAGCGTCGCGGATTCTGCGGGCAACATCACCTACATCAATGACAAGTTTTGCGAGGTAAGCGGCTATAGCCGGGATGAGCTGCTGAGCCATAACCACCGCATTCTCAAGTCGGGGGAGCACCCACCCGCGTTCTACAACGATATGTGGCACACGATCAGTCGCGGCGAAATCTGGTCGGGTGAAGTTTGCAACCAGCGCAAAGACGGTCGGCATTACTGGGTTGAATCCAGCATTGTTCCTTTCGTAGATGCTGCTGGCCTGCCCTACCAGTACATTTCCATTCGCACCGACATCACGGAACTGAAGCAAATCGAGAAAAACCTGCGCATCAGTGAGGAGCGCCTGCGGCGTGGCCAAGCGTATGCCAATATCGGAACTTGGGACTGGAATATCCAAACCGGTGCACTGTACTGGTCAGAACGCATCGCACCTTTGTTTGGTGATACCAACGGCGAACTGGAAACCACCTACGAAAACTTCGTCAACGCCATCCACCCAGATGACCGTCAGGCGGTGGCCGACGCCGTCACCGCGTGCGTCGAGCACGATACGCCCTACCAAATCGAGCACCGCGTGGTGTGGCCGGATGGTGCCGTGCGCTGGCTGATGGAACGCGGCGCCGTAACGCGCGACGCGTCCGGCAAGGCCAGTCATATGCTGGGCGTCGTGCAGGATATTCATAGCCGCAAGCAGGCGGAGCTAGCGCTGATCGAGAGTGAGAAACGTCTGAAAGAGGCGCAGTCATTGGCGCGTCTGGGTCATTGGGAAGCGGTCCTAGAAAGCGGTGAACTTTTCTGGTCTCAAGAAATTTTTCACATCTTTGGTCGCGACCCGGCAACCTTCAACCCCAGTGTTGGGGCATTCAAAGATGCTGTACACCCTGACGACCTGGCGCTGGTCAGCAATAGCGAGAGACGGGCCGAGCAGACAGGCATCCATGATGTGGTGCATCGCATCGTGCGGCCTGACGGCACGGTGCGCTATGTGCATGAACTTGCGCATGCTGAACGGAGCGCTGATGGCCGGCTGCTTCGCCTATCGGGCACAGTCCAGGATACGACCGAATTCATGGAGGCCAAAGAGAATCTCCGGCAAAGCGAGGAGCGTTTTGCCTTTGCCGTCGAGGGCGCCGGAGACGGCATCTGGGACTGGAATATGAACACCGGTGAAATGCCGCTGTCCGGGCATTATGAGGCGATGCTGGGCTATAGCAAAGGCGAATTGACTCCGACCGTTGATGCCTGGGTTAGCAGTATTCATGCTGATGACATCACTCGGGTACAGCAGAACTTGCGGGATTACCTGGAAGGCAAGCTGCCGCTCTACGTAGTTGAACTGCGCCTACGCTGCAAGGATGGCGGCTACAAGTGGATCCTTTGCCGTGGTACGGTGGTGGCTCGCAATGGCGAGGGTCAGCCCGAGCGCATGATCGGCATTCACAGTGACATTGACAGGCAAAAAGAGGTCCAAGCCGAACTGGAGGTTGCTCGAGAGAGCGCCGAACGGGCCAACAAGGCCAAGTCTGACTTTCTGTCCAGTATGAGCCACGAACTGCGCACGCCGATGAATGCCATCCTCGGTTTTGCACAGATGCTGGAATACGACTCATCCCTGAGTCCAGACCAGTTGGAGAATGTGGATGAAATCCTCAAGGGGGGTCGGCATTTACTGGCGCTTATTGACGAAGTGCTCGATTTGGCCAAGATCGAAGCTGGCCGTGTCGATCTGTCGATCGAAGCGGTGGATTTGACTGACTTGATCGAGGATTGTCGACAGATGATCATGCCCTTGGCGGAAGCTCGCAGGTTGGTATTTGATCTGGAGATATCACAGGGTGCGGCGGTACGCGCCGATCGTTTTCGCTTGAAGCAGGTGTTGTTGAATTTGCTGTCGAATGCTGTCAAATACAACTCTGAAGCGGGAAGTATTTGCCTGAGCGTGCACTCTGTTGACGGCGGTCGCCTGCGTATCGCGGTGTCAGACACCGGGCCTGGCATCCCCGCTGATCGACTGGTTGAACTGTTCCAGCCCTTCAATCGCCTGGATGCGGGATACAGTGAAGTGGAAGGCACGGGTATTGGACTGACCATTACCCGGCAACTGGTGGAATTGATGGGCGGAATAGTGGGCGTTGAGAGCCAAATCGGTGCTGGGAGCACCTTCTGGATTGAGCTGCCCTCCGAAACTTTGGTGGCAACTGACATGAAGGTAGAGGCAACGAGCGCAAGTGGCACGCCGCCGACTGCTTCCCATACACGCGAACATATGATCCTGTGCATCGACGATAACCCGATGAATCTCAAGCTCATCGCACAGATGCTTGGCACGCGTCCACATATCCACCTGCTCACTGCCCACACGCCGCAACTGGGCATCGAACTGGCGCTGTCGCGCCGCCCCGAGGTAATCCTGCTGGACATCAATATGCCGGGTATGAATGGCTACCAGGTGCTGGATATCTTCAAGGCCCATGAACACCTGAGAGTAATTCCTGTCGTCGCCATTACGGCCAATGCCCTGCCTCGCGAGATTGAACGCGGCCGCGCTGCCGGTTTCGCCGCATACCTCACCAAGCCAGTCGATCTGAGTAAGTTCATCCAAATCATTGATGCCCATCTGTCGCGCAGGCCGATGGCCACAAACCAGGAAAACCTGAAATCATGACCGAACCCAACTCAGCCCAGTCCCGGATTCTGATCGTCGACGATGAGCCCGCCAACCTCAAGCTGCTAGACAAGCTGCTGACCAGCCAAGGCTACACACAGCTTGTGCTGGTGCAAGACCCGCGCGAGGTGCTTGACCGTTACCGGGAGACTCGCCCCGACGTCATACTGCTCGACATCAACATGCCGTATCTGGATGGCTATCAGGTCATGGAGCAGCTGAAAGCGTTGGATGACCCGCTCATGCCACCCATTGTCATCCTCACGGCCCAGCGTGGGCATGACCATATGCTCAGGGCTCTGGCCTTGGGCGCGCGCGATTTCGTTGGCAAGCCCTTTGACCGCATCGAATTGCTGATGCGCGTGCGCAACTTGCTGGATGCCCAGCTCGCCCATCGCCTGGTGCATGACCAAAAATCGGTATTGGCGGATTTGGTGCGCATCCGCACCATGGAGCTGAGGGAGACACGTCTTCAAGTGGTAAGACAACTTGGTCGTGCAGCGGAATACCGTGACAATGAAACCGGGCTGCATATCGTCCGGATGAGCCAGGTGTCGGCACTGCTGTCTCGTAGCCTTGGTCATACCGAGGACATGTGCGAATTGATGCTGCATGCCAGCCCCATGCACGACATCGGAAAAATTGGTATCCGCGATGACATATTGCTCAAGCCGGGCCGGCTGACGCCGCAAGAGTTTGAAATCATGAAGACCCACGCATCGATTGGTGCAGACATGCTGCTCGGGGACAACTCGGAGTTGCTGAAACTCGCGCGGATCATTGCACTGACCCATCATGAAAAGTGGGACGGCAGTGGCTACCCCAATGGTTTGGCTGGCGAGAGTATTCCGCTGGAGGGTCGCATCGTTGCAGTGGCTGATGTATTTGACGCGCTAACCTCTAGCCGTCCCTACAAGAAGGCGTGGCCAGTGGATGACGCGACCACGTTTATCGAGGAAAATGCCGGTAAGCACTTTGATCCCGAGGTGGTCAAACATTTCCTGCTCCGGTTGCCGGAGATCCTCGCCATCATCGAGTTTCATGCCGATCCGATGGAATCCGCAGGCTGAGCCGGCCCTGCATGATTCTGACCAATGGCATTGCGCCAAATTCTCGACCGCCAAGCCGAACGCAACCCGATTGCCGTCCTTATCAAAGTCAATCCCGCTTAAAGCACAACTGCCTCAAATCAACTTTGGTTTTCTCATGCAGCGAGCTACCGTGAAATAGATTCGGGTTGACGCGGAACCCAGCGAAGCTTCCTCAGTTGTAGGGCGTTCCCTACCCGCCCCAGCCTGCTTCCTGACATCAAAACCGGCACCGCCCGATGGTGCCATCGCGTTCGTCTGGGCATCATTGCCCCATGGACCGAAAACTTTTAATCGTGGATGACTCAGCACTGATCCAGACCGCTCTACTGGGGCTGTTCGAAGGCATTCAGGGCATCCAGTCAATTGACACCGCCAGCACCTTGACTCAGGCGCTGAACTGCGTGCGCCGCACTCTGCCGAACTTCGTCATTCTGGACCTTAACCTGCCAGACGGAAATGGCAGCGCGATCATCACGCTTTTGAAAGAGATGGTGCCCGGCATGCTCATCGCCGTACTCACCAACGCCGCCTGCGACTTCAACCGCAAGAAGTGCCTGCGGGCGGGTGCGGACTGGTTCCTTGATAAATCCAACGAGTTTGAAGCGCTGCTGAGAATTTTTCAAGACCTGGCAGCACAAAACGACATTCCACGGTCGATGGTGCCCTGAACGCCGCGTCAATAAGAAACCACCATGAACCATCTGAAAATTTCTACCCGTTTGACCTTGCTGATTGGCGCGCTCGCAGCGCTACTGATCGCCATTGGCGCCATCGGACTGGTTGGCATCGTCAAGTCCAACGATGCCTTGCAAACTGTGTATGAAGACCGCACGATCCCAACGGGGCAGATTGCCGAAATCCAACGCCAGCTGTTGCGCAACCGTCTGGCCATTGCTGTCGCGCTGGTCACGCCCACGCCGGAAACGATTGCCGAGAGCGTGGCCGAAGTAGACGCCAACATTGCCACCATCGGCAAAGTCTGGTCTGCCTACATGGCCACCACACTCACCCCGCAGGAAGCAAGAATTGCCGCCCAATTCGCGGCTGATCGTGCCCGCTTTGTGCAGGAGGGCCTCCTCCCCACTGTCGCAGCGCTGCGCGCCAACGACACCGACACAGCCAGACGCCTGGTCATGGAAAAGATTCGCCCACTCAACGTTGCCGTCAGTGCCGGTATTCAAGCGCTGCTCAAGCTCCAGCTCGACGTTGCCAGGGAAGAATACGACGAAGCGCTCGCACGCTACACCGTCATCCGCGCAGTCTGCATTGGCGCCATTGTCGTCGGCGTTCTTTTTGCCTTTGTCTTCGGCTTGGCATTGATTCGAAATATCTCCCGATCACTCCAGTGCGCGGTAGACGCCGCCAACGCCATTGCCCAGGGAGACCTGAACCAGTCCATTCCAACCAACGGCAAGGACGAAGTCGCGCAGCTTCTCAGGGCCCTGTCTGCCATGCAGCAGAACTTGGAGCGGGTTGTCTCTGAGGTGCGCGAAGGCTCCCAGACCGTGGCCACCGCCAGCGCACAAATTGCATCCAGCAACGAAGACCTTGCCACCCGCACCGAACAGCAAGCCAGCGCACTGGAGCAAACCGCTGCGTCCATGGAAGAGTTCAGCGCCACTGTGAAACAAAACGCCGACAGCGCGGGCCAGGCCAACCAGTTGGCCCTGGCCGCCAGCACAACAGCAGTTCAGGGTGGCAAGGTTGTCGCCCAGGTGGTCGACACCATGAAGGGCATCAACGAAAGCTCCCGCGAGATTGCCGACATCATCGGCGTCATTGATGGCATCGCCTTTCAAACCAACATCCTGGCCCTGAACGCGGCCGTGGAAGCGGCCCGTGCCGGCGAGCAGGGCCGCGGCTTTGCGGTGGTGGCCAGTGAGGTGCGCAACCTCGCCGGACGCTCCGCCGCAGCGGCCCGGAATATCAAAAACCTGATCGACGCCAGCGTGCAAAAAGTCACTGTTGGCAGCAACCTGGTCGATCAGGCCGGCGCCACCATGAACGAAGTTGTCAATGGCATTAAGCGCGTCACCGATCTCATGGGCGAGATCAGTGCAGCCAGCAGGGAGCAAAGCCAGGGCGTCTCACAGGTGGGCGAAGCCGTCACACACATGGATCAGGTAACGCAGCAAAACGCCGCGCTGGTTGAAGAAATGTCCGCCGCAGCCAACAGTCTCAAGAGCCAGGCGCAAGACCTGGTCAGCACGGTGTCAGTGTTCAAAATCACATCGGGTGCTGCCAATGATCTCAGGGGGAATTCAGTGGAAGTTCGCTCGACCACGCCACAGCGTGCGCCGTACACCGGCCCGGAAAAACGAGCTATCGCATCCAACTCTCGCCCCTATTGATCAAAGGAATCCACCATGAATTCGCTTATTCACAAGCCCAGGGTGCTGGTCGTTGAAAACGAGGCCATCGTAGCGCTGGACATCCGGCTGCAACTTGTCGAACTGGGCTATGAGCCCGTCGGCCAGACCATGCGCGGCGGGCGGGCGGTCCATCTCGCCGGGCAACTGCGACCAGACCTGGTGCTGATGGACATTAAATTGGCCGACTCGATAGATGGCGTTGCCGCGGCCCAAGCCATTCAAACCCTCTATGCGATACCCGTCGTATTTCTGTCGGCCTTCTCTGAACATGAGGTCATGGCTCGCGCCAGACTCGTCAAACCTTACGGGTACATCGTGAAGCCCTTTTCACAATGGGAAATGCGCACGGTGATGGAAATCGCCTTGTACAAACGCAAAGAAGAGTTGGACACATGCTGCTGTGGCCTTCATTCCAACAGCCATCACACAGCAGAAGACTGCTTTCCGCCGCTCACTGACGACCTTGGACTCCCCGCGCTGACTGAGCGCCCTCAAGGCTCCATCGATCACTAACAACACAGTCCATCCATACCCGTCAGAGAAATTTGAAATGAAAAACAACATTCCCGTCACGCAGCAAGAGTACGAGTTTCCGGACAGCGAAACGCTGCTATCGACCACTGACACATCCAGCCAAATCACCTATGCCAACGCCGCGTTTGTAAGAGCCTGCGGCTTCACGATCGAAGAGATGCTCGGGCAGCCCCACAACATCGTGCGCCATCCCGACATGCCAAAAGCAGCCTTTGCCGACATGTGGCGCAGCCTGAAGGAGGGCCAGTCGTGGACTGCACTGGTCAAGAACCGGCGCAAGAACGGCGACCACTACTGGGTGCGCGCCAACGCCACACCCATGCGCCGAAACGGAACAGTCACCGGCTACCTCTCGGTTCGCACCAAGCCATCGCGAGCGGAGATAGACGCCGCCGAATCCCTGTACCGTCGCTTCAATGAAGGACGCGCATCCGGCATTGCCTTTCACCGCGGTCTGATCGTGCGCACAGGTCTCTTGCGCGTGCTCAGTGCGCTCCAACTGCTGCCCACCGTTTGGCGGGTGCGCCTGCCGCTCATAGCCATGGGGCTGGTCATGGGTCTTACCCTGGCGGAGGCGGGGCTGGCTTCCACCGCCCTGGCTCCCGTGGCGGCGGCGCTGATCACCAGCCTGCTGCTCGTCGGCTGGTTCATTGAGGCGCAAGTGACATCGCCTTTGCACAAGATTCTCGAAGTCGCACAGCATGTTGCCAGTGGGGAAGCCGCTCAGGACCTGCGCTTGAACCGTTGTGACGACATTGGACTCATCGCGCGAGCCGTCAATCAATCCGGGCTCAATCTGCAGTCGCTGGTAGGCGATGTGCATGAGCAGGCCTCCGGCGTCCAGGTCACCTGCATGGAAATTGGCGCTGCAACCATCGACCTGTCCAGCCGCACAGAGCAGACCGCGTCCAATCTGGAGCAGACCGCCGCCGCCATGGCGCAGCAAACGGAAACCGTGCGCCAGAATTCCGACACGGCACAAGAAGCCATTCAGGTGGCGGGTGACGCCAGTCAAGTGGCCGCAGAAGGCGGTGCGGCCGTGGCCCGAGTCGTCGCCACGATGTCGCAAATCTCCGCCTCAAGCCGGAAAATCTCCGACATCATCAGCGTGATTGACGGCATCGCGTTTCAAACCAATATCCTGGCCTTGAATGCCGCCGTGGAAGCGGCCCGCGCTGGCGAGCAGGGACGCGGATTTGCGGTGGTGGCCAGCGAGGTACGCAGTCTGGCCGGGCGGACCGCAGCAGCAGCCAAGGAAATCAAGAGCCTGATTGAAAACTCGGTTGACCAGGTCGACAACGGGTCCCGGTTAGTGGCCGATGCCGGTCAGACCATGACCCATGTGGTCGGTCAGGTAAAACGCGTCAATGATCTGATTGCAGCGATCACTGCGGCCTCGCGTGAGCAGACGCTTGGGATTTCCCATATCGGCCTGGCGCTCACGCAGCTCGACGAAATGACACACCAAAATGCCGCCATGGTGGAGCAAAGCAGCGCTTCGGCCATCAGCATGGGCGATCAAGCCCAGCGGCTGGTGGATGCGGTCAAGGTCTTCTCGGTGTAAGCATTGAAACGAGTTGGGGAGAATCACCATGCACGCTTCAAAACTCCACCTCCACCTCCACCTCCGCCAGCGCCATCACATTGCTGCTTGGCTCTGCGTGGCAGGCGTCCTGCTGCTGTTGGGGGAGCACATCTTCCATGTGAAGTACCAAGACTACATTCGGATCGATGCGATCATGCTCCTGGGCGTTCTGCTGCTTCCGGTCGTGTTCAGTGTGGCACGCGATCAGACCAGTGAAAGCAATTTCGAAAGCCTCAAAGCCGCGCACCAGGCTAACTTGCAAGCCATCGAGGCGCGGCAAAACGCGATTTTCGACGCCAGTCCTGACGCCCAACTGATCAGCGATGCCCAGGGCACAATCACGCATGCCAATCGTCAGATCGAGCGCCTGCTAGGCTACAGCGCCAACGAACTGATCGGCCAACCCATCGAAATCCTGATGCCTCAGCGTTTTCGAGGCCACCATCCCGCGCAGCGAGCCGATTTCGCCGAAAAGCCGAAGGCAAGGCAGATGGGCCTGGGTCGAGAGGTCATGGCCCAGCGCAAAGATGGCAGCGAGTGTGCGGTGGAAATCCGGCTGAGTCGAATCGAAACGCCCGGTGGCAGCCTCTTTGTCAGCGCCTTGCGGGACGTCAGCGAACGGAAAAACTTTGAAAACCAACTGCTGCGCCAAAACACCACCCTCTCCAGCATCATCCAGAATTTCCCCAGCGGCATCTCCGTGTTCGGCCCCGATCTGCAGCTTGTCGCACACAACCAGCTTTTCATGGACATGATGGAATTCCCCGAGTCCTTGCTGGCCGGCCCCGTCGTCCACTTCGAAGACTTCATCCGCTATAACGCCACGCGCGGCGAATACGGCCCCGGCAACCGGGAGGAGCAGGTCCAGGCCATCGTCACTCGGGCGCGAAAATTGGAAGCACACACCCTGGAACGGACCCGCCCCAACGGCACTGTGCTGGAGATCTGCGGCACGCCACTGCCCGGCGGCGGCTTTGTCACCGTTTACATTGACATCTCGGAGCGTCAGCGCGCTGAAAAATTCGAACAATTTCGCAGCCAAACGCTGGAGCTGCTGGCCAGCGGGAAGCCGCTCAACGAGGTCCTGCAAGCCATTTGCCTGGGCGTTGGAAAGGTGAACCCGCGAATGCGGTGCAGCGTCTCGCTGCCGGACTTCGACAGTTCGGCACTGGAGGGCGTCGCATCACACCCCTACGGGCAAGCTAACAAGGCACTGGCAAACCAGGCAGGCCTGAGTGCGTGCTGGTCTCGGCCAGTGCTTTCCAGCACTGGCCGCGTGCTTGGGACCTTTGCCGTCTATCACCCGCAAGCGCAAGCACCGTGTGCCTCGGACATTGCCATCATCGATCAATCCGCACGCCTGGCCAGCATTGCCATCGAACGCAGGCAAGCCGATGAGCAACAGCGAATTGCCGCCGCCGCCTTTGAATCACAAGAGGGCATGATCGTGACCGATGTCAATGGCGTCATTTTGCGGGTCAACCAAGCCTTCACCCAGAGCACCGGCTACTCTGCTGACGAGGCGGTGGGGCAAACTCCACGTTTGCTGAAGTCGGATCGTCACGACGTCGCCTTTTTCCGCGATATGTGGGAATCCATCCAGCGCACCGGTGGATGGCAAGGGGAAATCTGGGATCGCCGCAAGAACGGGCAGGTCTATCCCAAGTGGCTCACCATCTCGGCGGTCAAAGGCGATGACGGTGCGGTGACCCACTACATTGGCACGCATTACGACATCACCGAGCGCAAGAAAGCGCAAGAAAAGATTGCAGAACTGGCATTCTTTGACCAATTGACTGGCCTGCCCAATCGCACTCTTTTGCTTGACCGTCTGAAACAGGCCATGACGGTCAGCGAACGCACGGGGGTGTATGGTGCCGTGCTGTTCATTGATCTGGACAACTTCAAGTCCCTGAACGACACACTGGGTCATGACGTCGGTGATTTGCTGCTCAAGAAAGTCGCACAGCGACTCACCGAGTGCGTTCGCGAGGTCGATACCGTTGCCCGACTCGGGGGCGACGAGTTTGTGGTGATTTTGCCCAGCCTGGGCACGAGCGAGGTCGACGCGGGCACCGGGACCAAAATCGTCGCCCGGAAGATCCTCACCGCGCTCAACCAGAGCCACCAACTCGGCATCACGGCACACCACAGCACCGCCAGCATTGGCGCTACTCTTTTTCTGGGACAGGGCGCCAGCGCCGACGACCTGATGAAGCAGGCCGACCTCGCCATGTACCGAAGCAAGGAAGGCGGCCGCAATGCACTGCGATTTTTTAACCCCGAGATGGAAACTGCGGTCTTGCAGCGCGTCGGGATGGAGAAGGATTTGCGCGAGGCGGTAACTCAAAATCAGTTTCTGCTGTACTACCAGGCGCAGGTTCAGGACAGCGACGGCTTGACCGGGGCTGAAGTGCTGCTTCGCTGGCGTCATCCGCAACGCGGCATGGTGTCGCCAGCCGACTTTATTCCCCTGGCTGAAGAAACCGGCTTGATACTTCCGCTGGGCCTCTGGGTGCTCGAAACCGCCTGCTTCCAGCTGGCCCTGTGGGCGTCCGTCCCGGAAATGTCCCACCTCACCATTGCCGTGAATGTCAGCGCCCGGCAGTTCCATCAAGGTGACTTTGTCGATCAAGTGATGGCCGTGCTCGACAGAACCGGCGCCAACCCCAAACGGCTCAAACTTGAGTTGACCGAGAGCCTGCTGGTGACCAACGTCGAAGAAACCATCAGTAAAATGATTGCACTCAAGGCCAGGGGCGTGAGCTTCTCGCTGGATGATTTTGGTACCGGCTACTCATCACTCGCCTACCTTAAGCGCCTTCCACTTGACCAATTGAAAATCGATCAATCGTTCGTCCGGGATGTCTTGAGTGACCCCAACGACGCGGCCATTGCCAAAACCATCGTGGCACTCGCCGACAGTCTCGGTCTGGGGGTGATTGCCGAAGGGGTAGAAACCCAGGCGCAACGCGACTTTCTTGCCGGCCATGGCTGCCATGCCTACCAAGGCTACTTGTTCAGCTGCCCCTTGCCGCTGCCCGCTTTCGAGGCCCTTGCACAAGGATTCGTTGCGCGTGATTTGCTCACTGTTTGACCGCACAACCCCGGGACAGTAATATCGCAGCAGACCCGACGATCAAAGACGGAGCACCCATGGAAGTCCCCATGTCCCAGCAGGAGGCGCACGCCGACAGCGCCTCCGTCCAGCCCAGCGGCGTACTGCGCTACTCCCAGGCACTGATGGAGGCAGTGGACCGTCATGCGCTGGTGTCTATTGCGGATCTTGCTGGCGATATCATCCAGAGTTCTATCATGACTTGTGGCACACCATCTCCAGTGGAGGGATATGACAGGACGAGATCTGCAATCGCCGTCGCGACGGCACCCTTTTCTGGGTCGAGTCCACGATCACGCCGTTTCTCGATAGCGAAGGGAAAATCTACCAATATGTCTCCATTCGCACCCACATCACCCTCGTCAAATCAGCACAGACCCAATGCGTGGCAGCCCAACAGGAAGCCGAACGCGCCAACGCAGCCAAATCGGAATTCCTCGCCCACATGAGCCACGAGTTGCCCATTCCAATGAATGCAATTCTGGGCTTCGCGCAGCTGCTCGAACGCAATGAAGGCACTGCCAGCGGAGGCCGGGACAGCGTGCAGGAAATTCTCACAGTCGGTCACCATCTGCTTAAACTCATCAATGAATTGCTGAACCTGGGAAATGCAAAGTCCGACAACCTGCCAATGCCGCAGGAATCCACCGATGCCAAAGCACCGCAAATACAACGAGGAAGCCATGCGCCATAAGGTTATTTACATCGAAGACAACGCCTCCAATTTGAAACTGGTGACTCAAATCCTGGGACGCCGTCCAGACATTGAAATGCTGGCAGCCGCCACTCCCGAGCAGGGGATCGCACTGGCGCTGGCGAATTGCCCTGACTTGATCCTTGTTGACATCAATATGCCCGGCATGGACGGCTACCAGGTCCTTGACATTCTGAAGAGGGAAAGCAAGCTTGAAAACGTCCCGGTCATCGCCGTCACAGCCAATGCCATGCCGCGGGACGTGGAACGCGGCATGGCATCAGGTTTTGCCGAGTATCTGACCAAGCCGCTGGACATCGACCGATTCATGAAAACGATAGATCGCCACTTGAATGATGGGCTGAAGCAAGGTCACAGTCGATAAATTATGCGGATCAATCCAAGGAAGTATCTCCAGAAGTCACTCCGAGCCAGAGTAACGGTATTCACCATCGGCATTTTCCTGGTGAGCATTTGGAGTGTGGCGCTATTCGCCGGCAGTACGCTGCGTGACGATCTGCAAGCCCGAATGGGCGATCAGCAATTCTCAACAGCGTCTTTGGTCGCTGCAGACATTCAACAAGAACTACTTGACCGAACGCACACATTGCAATCATTCGCACAGCGACTGAGTGCGCTGCCATCCTTCGATATTGCGACACTGCAGGTCGATCTGCGGCAGCAACACCCGGCCCTTGATGACGGGTTCAATGATGGCGTAGTGGTCCTTGGATTGGATGGGCAAGTGCGTGCCAGGACTCAGCAGCCAACCACTTTGGCAGATGAAATCGACACCGACGCCCTGAAAACGGCCATCAACGAGAAGAAATCAACCATCGGACTGCCGGTCATGGGGAAGTCTCAAAAGTTTCCTCGTTTTTCTATCGTCACCCCCATTTTCGACTCACAGGGCAAGGCCATCGGTGCCGTGGTCGGCACCACTGATTTGGCTCAACCCAACTTTTTTGACCGCATTTCGGGGCACCAGTACGCAAAGAGTGGTAGTTTTGTTCTTGTTGCGCCGCAGCTTCGACGAGTCATCATCGCTACCGACAAAAGTCGCACCATGGAATCCCTTCCGGCTACTGGCGTCAATCAGAAGCTGGACCGTTTTCTTCAAGGCTACGAAGGAACCGCGGTCTACAAAACCTCGTATGGCCTGGAAGTATTGGGCTCCGTGAAAAAGGTACCCGTAGCAGGCTGGCTTGTGTGGATTACCCTTCCCACCCAGGATGCCTTCGAACCCATACGCAGCTTGCAGTTGCGCATCGCGGCGGCGACGGCATTTCTGACGCTGCTGGCAGCAGTGGCAATAGGGTGGATGATGCACCACGAATTCTTGCCCTTGCGCGCAACATCGCGCTTGCTCGCCGGAACCATCCCGTCAGAATCCCTGCAAAAGCCCTTGCCCGTTGGACGCCCCGATGAACTTGGGGATCTGATTTCCGGCCTGAATAGATTGATGGCCATAGTGGAACAGAGGGAGGCTGCGCTGCGATTGAACGCCCAGCGACTAGACCAAGCGCAGCGTGTCGCCCAAGTCGGCAGTTGGGAATTGAACTTGCTGACAGGCGAGTTGATCTGGTCGGACCAAATATTTCGCTTGTTTGAGATCGATAGAGTCCTATTCGACGCAACCTACGAAGCATTCCTCAACGCCATTCACCCCGATGACCGCGAAGCCGTGAATCAGGCCTACACGCGCTCACTTGAAACCCGCCAGGCCTACGAAATCACCCATCGACTGCTGATGAGTGATGGCCGCATCAAGTGGGTGCGCGAGCGTTGTGAAACGGATTTTGATGCAACAGGAAAACCTGTCGAATCACGAGGCACGGTACAGGATATCAGCGATCAGAAGCAACTGGAGGAAACCTTGCGCGAAAGCGAGGACCGCTACCACTCGGTCGTCTCTGCACTGACGGAGGGCGTCGTGCTGATAGGCCGAAATGGCAAGTCGATCACCTCCAACCCGGCCGCTGAAGCCATTCTTGGCTTGAGCGAGGACCAGATGCGCGGCTTGGCTTCGATTCACCCACGCTGGCGGACAATCTACGAGGATGGCACCCCTTTTCCGGGTGATATGCATCCCGGGCCTGTCACACTGCGAACGGGCCAACCGCAGTTCAATGTCATCTACGGGATTCACACGCCCGATGATGATTTGCGGTGGATCGCTGTGAATTCCCAACCGATTTTCAAGGACGGCGATCCGTTGCCTGTGGCCGCAGCAGTGTCCTTTTCCGACATCACCGAGCGCAGGCGCAACGAGCAGGCATTGAGGGCTCAGGAAGCGTGGCAGGAGAGCGAGCGCCGCTCCCGCACCATCATCAACGCCTCCCCCATGCCACTGGCCGTCAACGATGATCAGGGACGCATCACCCTTCTAAATAGCGCTTTTCTAAAAACATTGGGCTACACCCTGCAGGACATTCCGACACTGCAGGCATGGTGGCCACTGGCCTACCCGGATCCGCACTACCGTCAATGGGTGATGCAGACTTGGCAGCAACATCTGGATGATTCAACGCGCACAGGTCAGCCCTTTGTTCCCATCGAGATCGCTGTCCGATGCAAAGATGATGCGATGCGCACCTTCATGGTCAGTGCCACGCCGCTGGAAGGCGGGCATTCCGGCGAATATCTTGTCAGCCTGTACGACATCACCGACCGGAAGCAGGCCGAGCAGACCCTGATCCAGGCCAAAGACGAAGCGGAACGCGCCAACCTGGCCAAATCAGAGTTTCTCTCACGCATGAGTCACGAATTGCGCACACCGTTGAATGCGGTCATCGGCTTTGGTCAGTTGCTGGAAACCGACCCGCAGAATCCATTGACGGAGATCCAGGTCGACAACGTGCATGAGATCCTGCATGCGGGCCGTCATTTGCTGGAACTCATCAACGAGGTCCTGGACCTGAGCCGGGTGGAAAGCGGCAAACTGGAAGTCCACCTGACGTCGATCCCAATCGTTCCAACGCTTGAAAAGTGCATCGCACAAGTCCTGCCTCTGGCCGCAAAACGCAGGATCAACATTGAGCTGGACGTGAAGCAGGCCTATAGGGTCCAGGCGGACCATCTTCGCCTGGACCAGGTGCTGCTCAATCTTCTGTCCAACGCGATCAAGTACAACCGTGAAGACGGCCACATTGCGCTGACTTGCGTGCCGACTGCCGGGCATCGGTTGCGCATCAGCGTGCGCGACACCGGCAAGGGCATTGCGGCCGACGCTCTGCCACGCCTGTTCCAGGCCTTCGAGCGCATCACGTCGGGTGATGAGGTGGTGGAAGGTACCGGTATCGGACTGGCACTTTCCAAGAAACTGGTTTTGGCCATGCACGGCGACATTGGCGCAAGCAGCCAACCAGGCCACGGCAGCACCTTCTGGTTTGAACTGCCTTTGGCGGCCGAGGGAGAGGGTGCCACGGAGCACCGTCGCCGCAGCAACGATTCAGTGTGAGTCAGGTCTTTCGGAGCACGCGCTAAAACTTAAAACCGGGCATCCAGCCAACGCTTGAGCTCGGCAAAAACCGGCTCGGCATTGAGCTCGTTGAAGATCTCGTGGTAGAGAGATTCAAAACAATGGGCGTTCACAACTTCTTTGGGCGCTGCGGCCGCAAAGGCCCGGCTACCGGCCGGATTCACCAGCTTGTCGGAGCCGGCATAGATCAGCAAGGTGGGCACCTTCCATCGGGGCGCCAATGCCACTGTGGCGGCCCCTTCCTGGGCAATGAACCGGGCAAGCCGCCCTGAAATGCGGTCATGCACCAGTCGGTCGCTCTGGTAGGCAGCAACCACGGCGGGATCATGCGATATGAGGGAGGCATCCAGTCCGTTGCCCACGCGCAGGTTGGGGGCGATTTTCGGCAACACCGACACCAGCAGCTTCTGCACGGCGCTGAGCCCGGGGTCCAGCGCCGGGGAAGACATGATCAGCGCCTCGACAGGGCGCATCGCCAGCGACACAAAACGTCCGACCACCAGACCACCCATGCTGTGGCCCAGCAGTATCAGAGGGGTTTCAGGGTCCATGCGGGCACGGGTGCTGTCCACCACGTCGGCCAGGTCGTCAAGCAGGCGGTTGTCCGTGGGCAGGCCGCCACGAGGACCACCCGACTCGCCGTGGCCATACTGGTCATAGCCGCGCACGGCAAAGCCCCAGTCATTGAGCTTGCGCGCCACATGGTCATACCGGCCGGCGTGTTCACCCAGGCCATGCACCAGGATCACCACACCGCGCAACCTTGACCCCTGTTCCAGCGGCCAGTCCTGAATCGCAACGTTGTCGCCATCGGCTGCAACAAAGGTTGAAAGCGTGGTGTCGGTAGTCATAAGTCACTCGGTGGAGGATGGTTGAAAAGATTGTACGTGTGCCGCGCCGAACCACGCCGCAGGGCGGACAATCGCCCGGGCAATATCGTGAGATAGTTCCAACCTTGGCAACACCCCATTTCTGTGAAATACCGGCCTATGTCCATCTCCCCTAGTCAACCCGTTCGTCGCCGCGTCTGCCTGGCTGCGGTGATGGCGCTCAGCCTGGCAACACGGCACGTCATGGCACAGGCCCGGACTCTGCTGAGGGTGTCCACGCCAGCGGTTTCCAGTGACTGGCACGCCAGGATGTGGACCGTCATGAAGGAGCAACTGGAAAAATCGGCCCCCGGCCAGTTCGACATGCAGATCAACCTGAACGCGGCCCTGTTCAAACAGGGGACCGAGCCGGTTGCTATGGCGCGCGGCAACCTGGAATTGGCAACGCTGTCTGCTTTTGACATGGCCAAGCTGGTTCCCGAATTTTCGATTTTCACGGCGGGCTACGTCATCCGCGATCCTGTCCATTTGATGAACGTGTTCAATGGGCCTATTGGCGAGGAGCTATTCAAACGCGTGAGCGACAAGATGGACTTGACCGTGCTCGCGCCCATTTACTACGGTACGCGCCAGCTCGGTCTGCGCGAACCCCGCAGCATCAAGACCCCGGCCGACCTCAAGGGGCTCAAGCTGCGCATGCCGCCGGGCAGCAAGGACTGGCTGTTCCTGGGCGCGGCGCTGGGCGCCACGCCGACACCGCTGGCTTTTGGCGAGGTCTACCTGGGCCTGAAAACCGGCACCATTGACGCCCAGGACAACCCCCTGCCGACCGTCAAAAGCGCCAAATTCCACGAAGTGACCAAACAGCTCACCCTCACCAGCCATCTGGTGGATGTTCTGTTCATTGCGGTGTCCAACAAGCTGTGGAACGGGTTGAACCCGGACCAGAAGCACAAGCTCAGGAGCGCGGCCCAGGCTGCCGCCAGGTACAACAATGAACAGCGACTGGCCGATGAGGAGCAGATGCTGGACTTCCTCAAGCGCCAGGGCCTGACCGTCACGAAACCCGATGTGGACGCGTTTCGCAAATCGGTGCAGGCCACCTACCTGCAGTCAGAGCAGGCCCGGGCCTGGCCCAAGGGGCTGCTGGACCGCATCAACGCCACCCGGTGAGCGGCATCATGTCACGGCTTCTTCAGCGCGGGGCAAATGCCATCGGGGTTGTGCTGTTTGCTTCGCTGTTCCTGGTGTTTGTGGTCCAGGTCACGGCGCGCTTCGGATTCAACCAGCCGCTGGCATGGACCGACGAGGCCGCCGTCGTGTTGTACCTGTGGGCCATCCTGTGGGGCTCGGCACTGGTGTGCAAGGACCGTGAAAACGTGGCTTTTGACCTGCTCTACCAGAAGGCACCCCCGCCAGTGAAACGGGCGATGGCGCTGGCCGGATGCGCCCTGATCGGCGGCCTGGCAGCCTGGGGCCTGCCCGGCTCGCTGGACTACATTCATTTCATGCGGCGTGAGTCCACCCCGGTGATGGGCCTGCCCATGGACTGGGTGTTTGCGCCCTTTGGCTTGTTGCTGCTGGCCCTGGCGGTGCGCTACGCCCTGCGCATCTACCGCCTGCTGGGCAAGAACTGGCGGGCACATTTATGAGCTCCGCACTGATCACCTTGCTCGCGGTGCTGGTCGTGGCCATGTTGCTGCGCGCGCCCATTGCCTTTGCCATGCTGGCCAGCGGCATCGCCTACCTGATCGTCAAGGGTCAGGACCTCGGTCTGGCTGCCGAGCAAGTGCTCAATGGCCTGTACAACGGCTACGTGTTGCTGGCCGTTCCGCTGTTTGTATTTGCGGCCAACCTGATGAATGCCGGCACCATCAGCGAACGCTTGTTCGACCTGTCCCGCGTGCTGGTGGGACGCATGCGCGGGGGCCTGGCGCAAGTGGATATTCTGGTCAGCGTGATCTTCTCCGGCATGAGCGGCAGCGCCATTGCGGATGCAGCCGGGCCCGGCCTGGTGACCATCAAGCAGATGCTTAAGAAACCCGAATACACCCCCGGCTTTGCCGGTGCCGTGGTGGTGGCCAGCGCAACCATCGGACCCATCATTCCACCGTCCATTCCGATGGTGATTTATGCGCTGGTGTCGGGCACCTCGGTCGGCGCCCTCTTCCTGGCCGGCGTGGTCCCCGGGCTGCTGATGGCCGCCCTGCTGATGGTGGGGGTGCATGTGATCGCCACGCGGCGCAAGATGCCCCAGGACGACCCCATTGCGCGGCGCCATCTGCCGGGTATTTTGATGCGCGGTCTTTTGCCTTTGAGTCTGCCGGTGGTGCTGCTGGCGGGCATTTATTCAGGTGCATTCACCCCCACGGAAGCCGCAGCCGTGGCCGCCCTGCATGCCCTGGTGCTGGCCGCCGGGGTCTACCGCGCCTTCTCGCCCCAGGCACTGTTTGCGGTGACACTGGAGTCGTTGCGCTCCAGCGCCGTCATCACCATGATCATCGCCTCGGCCTACCTGCTGAACTACGCCTTCACCGCGGAGGGCGTGCCCGGGCAACTGGCGCAGTGGGTGAGCGGTCTGAATCTGGGGCAGCTGGAATTTCTGTTGCTGGTCAACGCGGTGTTTCTGGTGCTGGGGTGCTTCCTTGATGTCTCGGTCATGCTGCTGGTGTTTGTGCCCATGCTGATCCCCGCGGCCAAGCTGCTGGGTATCGATCTGGTTCACTTTGGCGTGGTGATTGTCGTCAACATGATGATCGGGCTGGTGACCCCGCCCTTTGGCATGCTGCTGTTTGTGACCAATGCACTGACGGGCATCCCGCTCAAGGACATGGTGCGTGAGGGCTGGCCTTTCACCGCGCTGCTGATGCTGGCCCTCTTGATGATGACGCTGTTCCCGCAAATTGTGTTGTGGCTGCCGCAAAGCATGGGCTATGTGACGCACTGAAAAGCAGCAAACAATAGGGGCAATTACCATTTGCGCTCCCGGCCGTCATCCGCTAACGTGTGGCCTTGATCAGCACCTGCGGAGGACTTGCATCTATGCTCAATCGTATGACCAATCTCAAAATTGGCCCCCTGCTGCTGCTCAATGCCAGCATGATTTTCCTGATGATCAGTGCCATCGCGCTGATCGCTGTCGTCAACCTCACCGGCGAGCTGCGCGGCCTGGTGATTGGCCTGGGGATGCTGGCGCTGGGACTCAACTGTTTCGGTGCCTGGTGGCTCCACAGCCGCCTGGCCCAGCCGCTTCAGGACATTGCGGCACTGGGTCAGCAAATTTCGGAGGGCAATCTGACCTCCTCGTTCAAGGGACCGGCCAGCGGCGAGCTTGCTGACATCCAGCGCGTTTTGACGGCCATCAAGGATTCACTGTTCAACATCGTGCGCGATGTGCGCAGCGGCTCGATTGCGATCGACACCACGGCGGGCCGCGTCAAGAACGACACCACGACGCTGTCGGTGCGCAACGAGACCCAGGCCGGATCCTTGCAGACAGCCGCAGCCTCCATGGAAGAGCTCACCTCCACGGTGAAGAACAACGATGACAAAGTGGTGCGCGCCAACCAGTTGGTGGCATCCACCTCGCACCTGGCCCTCAAGGGCGGCGGCCTGGTGAAAGACGTGGTGAGCACGATGGACGCCATCAAGCACAGTTCCCACAAAATCGTCGACATCATCAGTGTGATTGACGGCATTGCATTCCAGACCAATATTCTGGCGCTCAACGCCGCGGTGGAAGCTGCGCGCGCCGGTGAGCAGGGACGTGGCTTTGCCGTTGTGGCCGCCGAGGTGCGCAGCCTGTCACAGCGCTCGGCCAATGCGGCCAAGGAAATCAAGTCCCTGATCACCGACTCGGTGGAAAAAGTGGACTCGGGCAGCAAGTTGGTGGGCAACGCGGGCCAAACCATGGAAGAGATCGTGAACTCGGTCAATGAGGTGGCCGGCTTCATGTCCGACATTGCCACCAGCAGCCGGGAACAAAGTGTGGGCATTGCGCAGGTCAATGAAACCATTGCCCACTTTGAAAGCATGACCGAAGAAAATGCCGCCTTGGTGGAGCAGGCCCTGAAGTCAGCCATCTCGCTGGCCGGCAATGCCTCCACGCTCTCGCAGTCGGTCGAACATTTCAAGCTGGGCTCGGAAGTCGGCACCGCCGAGGAAGCCAAGGCACTGGTCAAAAAGGGCATTGCTTTTGCGACCGCAAACGGACTGGCCAGCCTGATCGAAGACGTCAACAAACTGAACAAAGGCCAGTTTGTTTACAAGGATCTGTACCTTGGCATCTACAGCGATGACGGCACTGTCACGGCACACGGAGCGAATCGGCATTTCATCGGCTCTGACGCCATCAACACCAAGGACCAGGACGGCAAGCTCTTCATCCGCGACATGATTGCCATCGGCATGGACCGGGGCTCAGGCGGTCTTCATTACAAGTTTGCGCACCCCGTCACACAAGAGATCAAGACCAAGGCCGTCTACGTGGAAAAATTTGACAACATGGTCGTCACTTGCGGCTGCTATGCGTCCTGATTCAACAGATACGGTTTGAGCCAGCCCAGTCCTGCCGAGGTGCCAGCAGGCTGCCCGCCTCGCGCGGGCCGGTATTCGCAGCCCACCCAGCCGTCGTAGCCCAGTTCGTCCAGCACAGCGAACAGGTAGGGGTAATTCAACTCGCCCACATCGGGCTCATGCCGCTCGGGCACCCCTGCAATCTGGACATGGGCAACCCGCCCGCTTGGCAGGTATTTGCGCAGCTTCATGGCCACATCGCCCTCCACGATCTGGCAGTGGTACAGGTCCATCTGAACCTTGAGGTTGGGGGCGTCGACATCCTGCACGATCTCGTGCGCATGGTCCTGCCGGTTCAGGAAGAAGCGCGGTATATCCCGCGTGTTGATCGGCTCAATCAACACATCCACACCCTGGCGGGCAGCCTGCGTTGCCGCCCAGCGCAAATTGTCCAGGTAGGTGGCGCGCAGGACAGCGGAGTCTGCATCCACCGGCGCCAACCCGGCCATCACGTGGATGCGTGGGCAAGCCAGCGCCTGGGCGTAGCTGAGCGCCAGTTCCACGCCGGCGCGAAACTCGGACTCGCGCCCCGGCAGGCAGGCCAGGCCCCGGCTGCCTGCATCCCAGGCCTGCTGCGCAGACAGCGCGTCGGTGCCGCCCGGCGGCGCATTGAACAGGACCTGCTGCAAGCCATGGGCCGAGAGCCGGGTGGCCAGCTCCTCAGGCGCCCAGGCGTAGGGAAACAAGTACTCCACCGCCTTGAAACCATCTTGGGCGGCCGCCTCAAAGCGATCCAGAAAAGGCAGCTCCGGGTACATCAGGGACAGGTTGGCGGCAAAGCGGGGCATCGTTCACTCCGGTGGTTCAAAACGAGCGCAGTGTCGCACAGCGTCAACCGTGTTAAGTGTCAGCCCAATCCGGCCAGCCTCAGCGCCAGCCCCGCCAGCGCACAAACGGCAATGACCGTCACAACACCCAGCTTGTAGCGCAGCAAAGCCAGGGCGGCCAGGGTCGTGAGGATCAACGCACCGAAGTCGATTTTCGACACAAATGAGCCCTCTGCCCCCGCCCTGTAGGCCACATGCACGATGAAAAACAAAGCAAGGCTTGCAATCACGCCCACCACGGCCGCGGTGATCGCGGTCAGGGGGGCGGTGAACTGCAGTTTGCCGTGGGTCGACTCCACCACAGGGCCACCCGCCAGAATGAACAGGAAGGACGGCAAAAAGGTGAACCAGGTCACCACCACGGCCGCCAGCGCAGCCCCCAGGAACAGCGCGTCGGGTCCGAGCACTTGCCTGGACCATCCGCCAACAAAACCGACAAAAGCCACCACCATGATCAATGGGCCGGGCGTGGTCTCGCCCAGGGCCAGGCCATCCATCATCTGCAAGCCGCTCAGCCACCCGAAATGCTCCACCGCCCCCTGGTACACATAAGGCAGCACGGCATAGGCCCCGCCAAAGGTCAGCAATGCGGCCTTGGTAAAGAACCACCCCATCTGGGTGACAGCGCCACTCCAGCCCTGCCACGCCATGAGCACGCTCATTGGCAGTAGCCAGAGCAAAGCACCTACCGCCAGCACCTTGGCCAGGCGCGATTTTTTGAAGCGGGCATGCGCCGGTGTCGGGGTGTCGTCGTCGATGAGGGCCGGGCGATGGGTGCCGGCATGCGCCCTGGCCGAGCCGTGCCCGCCAGCGCTGGCGAACTGCCGGGGCACCAGACGCTGACCCAGCCAACCCGTGAGTGCCGCGCCCAAAACCACCCAGGGGAACGGCACGTTCAATAATGCAACCGCTATAAAACTAATAGCTGAAATCATCCATAACACGGGGGCCACGCTCGGTTTTTTCAATGTTTTGGAACCCATGCGATGAACCGCCTGCAGCACCAGCGCGGCCACCGCCGGCTTGATGCCATACAGCATCCCCGCCACCCAGGGCACGCCGCCAAAGGCCACGTAAATCCAGCTCAGGCCGATCAGGATAAACAACGAAGGCAGCACGAACAGCGCCCCCGCCACCACGCCGCCCCAGGTGCGGTGCATCAGCCAGCCGATGTAGGTAGCCAGTTGCTGCGCTTCGGGGCCGGGCAGCAACATGCAGTAGTTCAAGGCATGCAGGAAACGCCCCTCCGAGATCCAGCGCTTTTCCTCCACCAGCTCGCGGTGCATGATGGCAATCTGGCCGGCAGGCCCGCCAAAACTGATGAAGCCCAGACGCAGCCAGAACTTCAGGGCTTCCAAAAATGAAACGACAGGGGTCACCTGAGGATGCAGGGGAATCACAGACGGATTGGGGGTGTCCATGGCAAGTCCAATAAAATTGCAGCGTTTGGACGGGACACCGTCTTGAGGCCCGAAGAGCCTGATGCCGGGGAGCTGGAACCCCGACGAGCACAATGTAGCATAGCCAATTCAGTCCAAACCACCAACCTCAAGCACGTCCATGCCCGCATCTGAAACCCTCCAGGCCACTGCACTGATCGACAGCGAGCACCCTGCCGTGCAGGCCTTTGCCCAACAACACGCCACCGGGGCCACCGACCGGGAACGGGCTGTTGCGCTGTACTACGCCGTGCGCGACGGCTTTCGCTACGACCCCTACCGCATCGACCTGTCGCCTGCCGGCATGAAGGCCAGCGCGGTGCTAGCCTCGGGCTACGGCTGGTGTGTGCCCAAGGCCACGCTGCTCACCGCCGTGTGCCGCGCAGCGGGCATTCCGGCGCGGCTGGGATTTGCCGACGTGCGCAACCACCTGTCCACCGAGCGCATGCGCGAGACCATGAAAACCGATGTGTTTGCCTGGCATGGTTACACCGACATCTGGCTCGATGGCGCCTGGCGCAAGGCCACGCCGGCCTTCAATGTGCAGTTGTGCGAGAAATTTGGTCTGCTGCCACTTGAATTTGATGGCCTCAGCGACTCGATCTACCACCCGTTCGATCTGGCCGGTAACCGGCACATGGAATACATCCGCCAGCGCGGCAGTTTCAACGACCTGCCGCTGGACGAGATCATGGTCACGTTCCGAGAGATCTATGCCAGTTGGCTGCCTGGCGGCGAGACCACCAGCAGCCTGCAGGGCGCGGACTTTCTGGCCGACGTCGCCAGCGAAGCCAGGACCGGCTCATAGCCGCAGCGGCTTAACGCGACAGCGTGTAAACCGAAGTGCCCGCCAGCAGATTGGGGCACAAGCGCACTGTTTTCCCGGCCTGAATGCCAAAGCTGTCGAGCACGCGCAAATGGCTGCGCAGGGCCAGTGCGCCCAGATCGGCATGGGTGCCGACACGGATGTTGGGCGTGTCGTACCACTGGTAAGGCAAGCGCCGGGTCACGGGCATGCGGCCCGTCAACACGCTCAGGCGATTCGGCCAGTGCGCAAAGTTGGGAAAAGCCACAATGCCGACGCGCCCCACGCGCACGGTTTCACGCAACATCACCTCGGCATTGCGCAGGTGCTGCAGGGTGTCGATCTGCAGCACCACGTCGAATGAGGCGTCGCCAAACATGGCCAGGCCCTCGTCCAGATTGAGCTGGATGACATTGACGCCACGCCTGACGCAGGCCAGCACATTGCCATCCGCAATCTCCACGCCGTAGCCGCTGCAGCCACGTGTCGTCTGCAGGTGCGCCAGCATGGCGCCGTCGCCACAACCCAGGTCAAGCACCCGCGAGCCCTCGGGCACCAGTTGGGCAATGGCCCGCATGGTAGAGATATCGGTCATGACTGTACCCCCGCCGCACTTGCAACGCTATCAAAATAAGAGCTGACGACGCCCATATAACGCGGGTCATCAAGCAAAAAAGCATCATGCCCGTGCGGCGCGTCGATCTCGGCATAACTGACATCGCGCTTGTTGTCGAGCAGCGCCTTGACAATCTCGCGGCTGCGTTTGGGCGAGAAGCGCCAGTCGGTGGTGAAGCTCACCAGCAGGAACTTGCAGGTGGCGCGCGCCAGGGCGTGGCTCAGGTCGCCACCATAGGTGCGGGCCGGGTCAAAGTAATCGAGTGCACGCGTGATCAGCAGGTAGGTGTTGGCATCAAAGTACTCGGCAAACTTGTCGCCTTGGTAGCGCAGATAGCTTTCGATCTGGAACTCCACCTCTTGCGTTGAATATTGATACGGGGGCAGTGCGTCCCCCGGCTGGCGCGCAGCATCCAGCGCGGCGGCCCGCAGCTTGCGTCCGAACTTCTCGTTCATCACGTCGTCACTGAGGTAGGTGATATGCCCGATCATGCGGGCAATGCGCAGGCCCCGTTTGGGCACGGTGCCGTGCTCGTAGAAATGTCCGCCATGAAAATCAGGGTCGGTCACGATGGCGCGCCGCGCCACTTCGTTGAAGGCAATGTTTTCGGCCGTCAGGTTGGGCGCACTGGCCACCACCACGGCATGGCGCACCCGGCTGGGGTACTGCAGGGTCCAGCTCAGGGCCTGCATGCCGCCCAGCGAGCCGCCCATGACCGCCGCCAGGGTCTGGATGCCCATGGCGTCCAGCAGCAGAGCCTGCGCGTTGACCCAGTCTTCCACCGTGACCACCGGGAAATCGGCACCGTACACACGCCCGGTGTCGGGGTTCACGTGCATGGGTCCGGTGGAGCCAAAACAGGAACCCAGGTTGTTGACGCCGATGACGAAGAATTTGCGGGTATCGAGCGGCTTGCCCGGGCCAATCATGTTGTCCCACCAGCCCTCGGATTTGTCCTGCCCCTCGTAGACCCCCGCCACATGGTGTGAGGCATTGAGCGCATGGCAGATCAGCACCGCATTGGAGCGATCGGCGTTGAGCGTGCCATAGGTTTCATAACTCAGGGAGTAGTCGCGAAGCGTCGCACCGCTTTGCAAAGGCAAAACGGCGGCAAAGTGCATGGACTGTGGCGTAGCGTTCATTTCAAATACGGTTGCAGACAGTGCTGGCCCAAAAAACAGAAAACCCGGCGTCGCTAAAGGCGAGACCGGGTTGGCAGGCGTCTTTAGCTGAACTTATTAAGCGCCCGCAAGCTGTAGCAAATCGGCGCCCTGGCAGTATATCAAGCTCCACTGAACCGGGCAAACAGGCCAGACGCCCGATGAGATGAGGAATGCCACCATCCCCGATCACCATCGGGGCGTCCGGGCCGCTTCAGCACAAGGGAGCGGGCCGGGTACGGGGAGTGTCCTTGTCGATCTCCCAGTCCCCCCGTTCAGCGACCTCATAGCGCGCCCGTCCGTTGGATTTGGCGCGGTACATGGCGGCATCCGCCGCATTGACCATGGTGGTGGCCTCCTGCGCCGCGTCCGGCTGCAGACACGCCACACCAATGCTCAAGGTGACCCAGTCTGAGGTGGGCGAGGACGCGTGCAGCAGCCCCGCCTCCTGCATCAGCTCCAGGCACTTCTGGGCCGTGTCGCAGGCGTGCGCCATGTCGGCGCCGGGTAGCAGCATCACAAACTCTTCACCGCCGTAGCGCGCTACCAGCTCGCCGGCACGGCGCACGCACTGCCCCAGCACCGCAGCCACACGGCGCAGGCATTCATCCCCGGCGAGGTGCCCATAGTGGTCGTTGTAGCGCTTGAAGTGATCGATATCGACCATCAGAAAACTCAGCGGCGCATCACTGCGGGCGCAGCGCAGCCACTCGGTGGCCAGCACTTCGTCAAAGCGCCGGCGGTTCGCCAGCCCCGTCAGGTCATCGGTTGCGGACTGCTGTGCGAGCTGATGGTTGCTGGCCTCCAGCACCTTGCCCTTGTTCACCAGTTCCGTCACATCCACGCGAGCGCTCACCAAGTAGCCCTCGGGTGTTCGCGTCTCGTAGGTGTTGACCCACTGGTTGCCCGACAACTCCTGCAGGATCGGTGTCTCATGCTTGCCGCGCTGGGCCAGGCACTGCGCCAGCCACTCTTCTTCGTGGCCGATGGCTTCTGTGATGAGGTGTCGGCGCAGGTTGGCGCGCATCAAGGTCTCGAAGGTCTGCCCAATATCGGCCGGCGTATGAAAACCCACGTGCATCTGGTTAATTTTTTTGTTGTAGAACACCAGGCGGTCCTGCTCGTCCCAGATTTGCAGCCCCACATCCAGCATCTCCAGGCTGGAGGCCAGCAACTGCAATGCCGACATGGCATCCGGGCGCCCCTCCACCTCCCGGCTCTGCTGCGCAAGCGCTGCCGCTTTCTCACCCTGCGCCCGAGCCCACACCTCCTTGAACGTTCCATGCACCCGCGCCGAAGCGGCCTGCCACGAGGGCATGAGCACCTTCCCCGCCGTCAACCCGGTATCCTTCATTTCCGTCCCTTTGCCCCTGCGGGGTAGACACCGTGAGCCCAGCGGCTGACGGTCTTTCTGATCTGGACCTGTAAGCGTACCGAAGGAACCCCGCGCAACAAATACCCGGATGTGCTGAAAATTGCTACTCAATATCCGGTAGTAGCGAAGGCAAACTTACATGCGGGTCAGCCCGACCCGGATCGCGTACTTGGTCAGCTCGGCCACGCTGTGCAACTGCAGCTTGTCCATGATGTTGCGCCGATGCACATCGACCGTACTGGCGGCAATATGCAACTCCTTGGCAATTTGCGGTGAGCTATGCCCCTCGGCCAGAAGGCGCAACACCTCTTTCTCGCGCCGCCCCAGACGCTTTTGTTCCGCCCCGTCGGCGGCACCCGGGCCACCCCGGCGGCTCGCGGCCACCAGCGTAGCAGTGGCTTCGGGGCACAGAAAAGTCTTGCCCTGCGCGGCACTGTTGATGGCATTCACCAACTGCTCCCCCGCCGCCGACTTGACCACATACGCCGTGGCGCCCGCATCCATCATTTCCATGACGAACTGCTTGTAGTTATAGGCCGACAGCACCACCACACGCACCTCGGGATGCTGGTCCAGCAAAGCGCGCGTGGCCTCAATGCCATTGACCGTGGGCATGCTGATGTCCATCACGACCACGTCGGGTTTCAATTCGCCCACGGCGCGCGTCACCAGCGCGCCATCACCCAACTCGCCCACCACTTCAATGCCGGGCTCCTTGTCCAGCATGATGCGCAGGGCCTGCCGGAGCATGGTGTGATCGTCCACCAGCAACACGCGAATAGTCATGGCGTGCCCGCGTGCCCGGCCTGGGGCACCTCGCCATCGGTATTCAGCAAGGGGACTTTGAGCACCACCCGGGTTCCGTTGCCAGGGCTGCTCTGGATGGCCACGCTGCCACCGAGCAGCCCGATGCGTTCACGCACACTGAGCAAGCCGAAGCCACTCTTGCCGTCGCTCACCCCCACAAATCGGGGATCAAAACCGGCACCGGCATCGCTGACCGTCACGGTCAGGGTGTCGCCATCGCCGCTGGCATAGACAACCGACGCAGCACCCACCCTGGCATGCTTGGCCACGTTGATCAGCAGCTCGCGCACCGCACGAAACAGCGTGGCACTCACGCCAGGGTCCATGGGCTTGGCCTTGCCATCATCGTGAACCGTGACCTCCAGCTTGTACAACTGCTGAATTTCATGCACCAGCCATTCCAGCGCGGGTCCAAAGCCGAGCTGCTCCAGCATCGGCGGATTCAGATCGAACGCCATCGCACGCACCTTGCGGCTGGCCTGGTCCAGCGCCACCATGCAGTCGCCCAGCGCTTTCTGGAGCGACTCCGGCATTTCTTCCTTTTTCAGCGCTGCCGCCTTGATGCCGATCACCGCCAGCAGCTGTCCCAGGTCATCGTGCAGATCCTGCGCCAGCTTGCGCCGCTCACGCGCCTCTGCCGTGGCCAGTGCCACCGACAGCAGACGCAGCTTCTCATTCATGGCCCGGGACTCGCTCAGGTCCTGGCGCGCCAGGCTGGCCGCGTCCAGTGCCAACTGGCTGTCGGTGATGTCGGTAAAGGTCACGATGACGCCACTGATCTCATTGCGTTCGCTCCGATAGGCCAGCATACGGCGCAGGTAACGACGGGCATCTTCGGTTTGAAACGCATGCGGGGGCACCGCCTGGCCGGCCAGCACGGCCTCGGCTGCGTCAATCAAACCGCCGCCGCTCCAGGCCAGGGAAAAATCGGTGATCGGACGCCCCACGTCGCTGGCCATGAACTTGAACTGCGTCTGCGTGGCCGGCGTGAACCACTTGATCCGGCAGGCCCGGTCAAGACAGATGGTGGCAATGTCGCTGCTGTTGAGCAGGTTGCGAAGATCGTTGTTGGCGATCTCCAGCTCGCGCACCTTGCCTTCGAGTTGCTGGTTGGCGGCCGATAACTCCTCGTTGAGCGACTGCAGCTCCTCCTTGGAGCTCTCCAGCTCCTCATTGAGCGAGCGCAATTCCTCGTTGCTGGTCACGACTTCTTCGTTGGACACCTTGAGGTTTTCGTTGGCCGATTCGAAGCGCTCGATCGTGCTCTGCAAGTCATCCCGCGTGACTTTAAGCTCTTCTTCCAGGTGACGCACCAACGCCCCTTCGGCACTTGAATCTGCGGGCACGATGACCGGCACATTGTCTTGCCGGAACACCACCAGAAACAGGCGCCCCAGCTCATCACCCGTGCTGGGCGCCACCGTGATCCGCACCGGCACAAAGCCCTGCGGACCTCGCATGCGGGCGCCGGTGACGTTCACCGTCAACCCGCTGCTTTCAGCCTCACGCAGGGCCGCACGCACCCTGGAGCGCAGCCCCTCGCGCACCATCGCCAGGAGATCCTGGCTCGGTACACCGCGGGGTCGCAGCAGGAAATCATCCGTCGGGCCACAAAAATAAAGCGTCTCACAGCGGCTGTTGATCAACACCGAGGCCGGTGCAAAGCGGTCCAGGATCAGCTTCTGGGCAATGCCGGCCACCTGACTCAAAGGCGGTCCGACCCGTGTCGAGGTCACCGCCAGGCCACCGGACAACTCGCCCACACGCCGCGGCAAGGCCAGCAAGCCACCTTGCGTCACCCCGTTGCGCTGGTAAATGCGCCACTTTTTGGAGAGCGGCTTGAACATGTCATCGCGCCCGCCATTGGACTCGGCGCTGCCCAGAAAAAGGTAGGCTTTGGGTCGCAAGGCAAAGTGAAAGATATTGAGCACCCGTTTCTGCACCGCCGACTCAAGGTAAATCAGCACGTTGCGGCAACTGATCAGATCCACCCGGCCAAAAGGCGGATCGGAAAAAAGGTTTTGCACCCCGAAGATGACCGACGAACGCAGCGTTTCATTCACTGTGTAACTCTGCTGCTCAACACCCCCGACAAAAATTCCGCCCCAGCCAGGAGGCCGGTATGCGCGCGGCGATGCCCACCGGGTAACGACCCAGGCGCCCCACTTCCAGCGCATCGTTGTTGGTGTCGGTGGCAAATATCTGGACCGGGCAATGCTTGCGGACCCGGCGCAAGCGCTCCAGCACCACCATGGCCATGGTGTAGGCCTCTTCACCCGTGGAGCAGCCGGGAATCCAGATACGGATGGGCTCGTCGCGCTCCTTTTCGCCGACCAGGGGGATGATCACGTCGGCATCCAGTGTGTCCCAGGCCAGCGGATCACGGAAAAACTCGGTCACGCCAATCAGCAGATCGCGAAACAGGGCGTCCACCTCGTTCGGGTCTGTCTGGAGCAGGGCCAGATAGTCCTTGCTTTTCAGGAGGTTGTGCAAACCCATGCGTCGCTGGATGCGGCGAAACATCGTGCCGGGCTTGTAGCCGGAAAAATCGTGGCCGCGCCGGGCTTGAACGATACTGAACAGGCTTTGAAGCGTCTTGGGATCGATCAGACCGGGATCGGCTTCATCCGGGCCGCCGACGTAGGGGTGACGCACGTAGCCGGCAATGACGGCGGGCATCTCCTCCACCGGCAGCACGTAATTGGCAATGGCCGCGGCAATGGCACTGTTGGGCATGCCGTCAAACTGGGCCGACACAGGCTCCTGCACCAGCACAATACCGCCCTGCGCCGCGATTTCCTTCAGGCCCAGCGTGCCATCGGTGCCGGTACCCGACAAAACGATGCCAATGGCCCGCGCGCCGCAATCCAGGCCCAGCGAACTGAAGAAATGATCGATCGGCAAATGCAACTGCTTCACCGGGGGGCGCGGCGTCAGGCGCAGGCAACCGTTCTTCACCGCCACTTCCTTGTCGGAGGGCGAGGTGTAGACATGATTGGCTTCTAT
Organism: Rhodoferax sp.; assembly: GCF_018780565.1. Classification (GTDB taxonomy): domain Bacteria; phylum Pseudomonadota; class Gammaproteobacteria; order Burkholderiales; family Burkholderiaceae_C; genus Rhodoferax. Next base: position 68,535 of record NZ_JADMJN010000002.1, on the reverse strand, counting down.
CCGCTCGCCCTCGCGGGCCTCGGACACGGGCATGCTGGTGCATTTGGCAAACAGCTCGGCCGCCAGGCTGGTGTGCGTTGGGTCCAGATGCTGCACCACCACAAAGGCCACACCGCTGTCTTCGGGCATGGCACGAAAGAACTTGCGAATGGCGTCGTAGCCCCCTGCCGAGGCCCCTATGCCCGCAATACACAGGCCCACGGGCATGTCTGCGGCGGCAATGGTTTGGGGAACATCGGCCTTGGGACGACGCCTGACAGCGGGTTTGACAGACAAACAGAATCTCCTCGGGTGCAGCGCCATGGGCTGCCATTTTTTTAGTTTAGCCGGTGCAGGAGGCCACGCCCTGCTACGGCGATCAAATTACCTGAAAACAGGTAGTGCGAATACGCGGATACCGGTAGTGACATCCCCGTGCAGCACCCGCATCGCCTCAGGCGGCACCGTGGGCCGGTCCGACATAGCGCATCAGTTCATCCATGTCCCCGACGCCCAGCTCGGGGCTGAGGTAGCCAAGCCCCTGGTTCACCCTGAGAATCGCCTCGGGCAATTCGGTGCCGGCATGGCTCTTGTGCACATAACCCAGGGCGCCGGCACGGAACATGTCCGCCACCCGGACCGGGTCCACATGAGCGGACAAACCGATCACCTTCACCCCCGGGTGTACCGCCAGAATCGCACTCGTGGCCTCGATGCCATCAAGCCCGGGCATGTTGATGTCCATGCACACCACCTCGGCCCGGCTCAGACCCACAGCGTCAATGGCGGCGCGTCCATTGGCGGCCTCGGCAACGACTTCAATGCCGGGGATGGCCTCCAGGCTCATGCGCAGGGCACTTCTGAACAGCAGATGGTCGTCGGCCAGCAGCACACGCAGCGTCATGGTTTGCGCGTCCGGGTTGCATCCGCGATGAGCGCTTGCAGCACATCCATCTTGAGCGGCTTGAAATGCACCGCAATGCCGCGATCGGCCATGCTGCGAATGAGCGCCGGATCGGTGTCGCCGGTGATGATGATGGCGGGCAGGTCCGCGCCAAACAGCGAGCGCGCCACCTCGATCACCCCAAACCCGGTCCCGGCCGAGGCCAGACGATAGTCCGACAGCACGATGTCGAGCTTGCGCCCTGCCAGACAGGCCATGAAGTCCTTGGTATTTGTCGCGGAAACCACCTCGTGCCCCATGGCTTGCAGCGCCAGAACCAATGCCGGCAGCACCTGGGTGTCGTCGTCCACCACACCAATCACCAGCGCCCTTGGCAAGGCCTGCGGGGGCGGGGCTGCGGCAGGTACCACCATCTGACCGGCGGGCAGCTCCACGGCAAACATCGATCCGCGACCCGGCCTGGAACTCATGCGGATACGCAAACCCAGCACTGCGGCCATCTTGGCGGCAATGGCCAGACCCAGGCCGCTACCGCGGTGCTGCACGCTGTCTTCCAGTTGCGTGAACTCCTCGAAAATATGCGCCTTCTTGTCCGCCGGGACGCCGTGCCCAGTATCCCAGACCTCGATCCACTGACGCCCCTGATGGAGCCGGCAGGCAATCAAGATGCCACCCTGGTCGGTGTAGCTGATCGCATTGGCGACAAAATTGCTGACAATGCGCTGCAACAGCACCCGGTCCGAGCGGGTGAACCAGCCTTTGCCCCGCAAGCGCAGGTCCAGGCCCTTCAGACGCGCCTCGGCGGAGCTGATGGCGACCACGCTCTCCAGCATCGCATCCACCGCAAAGTCGGCCAGCTTGGGCGTGACAACCCCGGCACTGAGCTTACTCACATCCAGCAGATCGCCCATCAATTCGCTCAGGCTGTCAACGCAGCTCTGCAAGCTGGCCAGCAATTCGTCGTTGCCCGGCAGCAGGCGCTGCTTGAGCAGCCCGACATACAGGGAGAGCGCGGCCAGCGGCTGGCGCAGGTCATGGCTGGCCGCCGCCATGAAACGGGACTTGGCAAGGTTGGCACTCTCTGCCGCCTGCATGGCGTTCATCACCGCCAGCTTGCTGCGCCTGCGCTCGGTGATGTCAATCGCGACAAACACATAGCCATCCAGGCCGCCCTCGTTGCGCAGACCAACCTGGACCACCAGGGCGGGAAAGCGGCTGCCGTCCTGGCGCATCAGGGTCCACTCCTGCTCATTGGCCTCCCCCGCCTTGGCCTTGCCGATCAGCAGGGAAAACTCATCCTGCGGCGGCAAAGGCCCCCGCCTGCCCAGTTCTTGTGCCCGCTCCAGAAGTTCCTGAGGATCAAACAGGCAGGTGACAAAGCGCTGACTCACCAACTCCTGGCGGCCATAGCCCAGGGCGCGCACAGCAGCGGCGTTGACCAGGCGAATCACGCCCGTGTTGCTGGTGACAATGATCGGATGCGTTGCGCCATTCAGAATGGTTTCCTGCAACAGCAGGGCCTCGCGCAGCTTGCGCTCAACCAGCTTGCGTTCGCTGATGTCCTTGTGCAAAATCACCGCGCCACCACCCGTCGCCGTCAACGGGCTGACATTCATCAGGAACCACTGGTGCGGTCGCAAGGGCGAAGGGCAGCGGTATTCCTGCCTGAACCCGGTTGAGCGCCCATCCAGTACCGCCTGGATACCCCGGCTGGCCTTCACAGCATCCTCATGGTCCGGGGAGTCGCTGTCCACATGGCAGGCCGACAGGTAATTGGCGCCCACATCGGTTCGGGTCGACATCTTGCCGGCCACGATGCCATTCCTGCGGCCAAAACTGCGCCAGGGCTCGTTCACGGCCACGATCACCCCGTCACGGTCCAGCACGGCAATCTCGGCCCCGAGAGAGTCCATGATCGAGCGATTGAAGGCCTCGGCGCTGAGCAGCACGGCGTTGCTGCGCTCCAGTTCATCGGCGCGTTTGCGCTCGCTGGCATCGCTCAGGGCCACCAGCATGACAGGCGCCCCCTTTTCATCTTGCGAAACGGTGGCGACCAGACTGGCCCAAACCTCCGTGGTGTCGCCCCTGACCAGCCGCACATCGCAGGACTGAGGCTCACCAGCCGCCATGAGCTTTCGGCGCAGCCGGTAGTAGAGGCCCTGATCATCCTTACCGATGAACTGGCTCAGCAAACGTTGGGTCAGCACGCTGCGCGGCACACCCAGCAGCGTAGCCAGTGTGAGGTTGGCCTTGACGATCACACCAGACTGACCGACCGAACAATAGCCCACCGGCGCCAGCTCATACAAATCGAAATACTTCTCCCGCGCAAGCTCCAGTTCGCCCTGAGCCCGACGCAGCTCCTCGTTCTGCATCTCCAGTTCGATCTGATGAACCTGCAGCTCGTGCAACATCTCACGCGCGGTCTCCGACAGGATCTCACCCGACCGTGGCGGCAACAGGGAGGCGATCTCCCGAAAGCGTGCCTCGGCACGGTGGCGCAATGCCAGCGACTCACTGGTGTGAGAGGTGACGCCACGCCCTGGCGACAAGCCAATACCGTTGACCGATGGGGCTGTGGACGGGTTCATGATAATTTGTAACTATCGCCGCATGCTAAGTCGATCCACTTCAATTTGGCAACACGATTCTTTCAAAACGTCAATCCGGACAAGCATTGTTCTGTTGACATTTTTATGACAAATGTGTCCTAAGTCCCTTCATCAAAAGGACATTTAGCTATTGTTAATATAGCATTGATGCGTGATCACAAAGCAACACCCGCTCTGCGATCACGCAACCGGCGTCACTGAATCGCGATCTTCTTGGACGCCACGGTGGCCTTCTTGGGCAACTCCAGGGTCAGCACGCCGTCTTCAAACTTGGCCGAGACCTTGGCATCGTCCACGTCTTGCGCGACCGAGAAGGCCCGCGAAATCGCGCCGTGGTAGCGCTCGCTGCGCAGCACCTTGCCGCCGCGATCCTTGGTCTCCTTTTCTTCCTTGACTTCGGCATCAATCTGGACAATGTTGCCGTCAATGCGGACATTGATGTCGTCCTTCTTCACGCCCGGCAGATCGGCACGGACCTTGTAGAGGCCATCGACCTCGGTCACATCGACACGCATGTCCATGACGGGCCCCTCAAGATCCATGCGCATCGGCGCCATAAAGCGGCGGAACATGGACTCGAAGGAGTCGCTCAATGCCGGCTCAAACAGACGTGGCTCAAACAAACGCAGGTTGCTCATGGTAGGTACCTCAATAAGAAAAAATGGATGAAAGCTTTGGCTCATTCCCATGTGCATGCGAATGAGTCGATGTCAAGATTAGTCGCCAGTGCCACGCCAGTTTTGAGATTTGTCAACGCAGACAAACACGTGCCCGGCACATTTGAAACATCTGCAAAAAGCTGGCTTGAAAGGACTGACCATGACTGCGAAAAAAATCATTTACCGGGAAGATGCACGGGACAAAATCCGCCGCGGCGTGGATGCGCTGGCCGACGCCGTGAAGGTGACGCTGGGGCCGCGTGGCCGCACGGTGATCATCGAACGCGAGTTCGGGCCGCCGCAGATTGTCAATTCCGGGGTGGTGGTGGCCAAGTCCATCGAGCTGGAGGATCACTTCGAGAACATGGGCGCCCAGATGCTGCGCGAGGTGTCGGCCCGCACCAGCGAGATGGCTGGCGACGGAACCACCACTGCCACCGTGCTGGCCCACAGCATGATCAACGAGGGGCTCAAATACCTGGCGGCCGGCATGAACCCCATGGACCTCAAACGCGGCATGGACCAGGCCATCGAACAGGTGGTGGCAGAGCTGAAGAAGATGGCACAGCCCTGCGCCACCCCGCAGGAGATTGCCCATGTGGCGGCTATCTCGGCCAACAATGACCGCTCCATCGGTGACCTGATCTCGCAAGCCATGAACAAGGTCGGCCGGGAGGGTGCTGTGTCCATTGAGGACGGCTCCGGCATGGTGAGTGAACTGGAGGTGGTGGAGGGCATGCAGTTTGACCGGGGCTACCTCTCCCCCTACTTCGTGAACAACGTGGAGCGCGGCGCGGCGGTGCTGGAGAACGTGCACATTCTTTTGTGCGACCGGCGCCTGTCCTCGATCGCCGATCTGGTGCCACTGCTGGAGCTGGTGGCCAAGTCCGGCAGCCCCCTGTTGGTCGTGGCGGAAGATATTGACAGCGATGCATTGGCCACGCTGGTGATCAACAGTGTGCGCGGCGTGATCAAGACCTGCGCCGTCAAGGCCCCCGGCTTTGGCGACCGCCGCCGTGCCCTGCTGCAGGACATTGCTGCCCTGACGGGCGGCAGCGTGATCACCGAGGAACTGGGCATGACACTGACCAAGGTGAAGCTCGAAGACCTGGGACACGCCAAGCGCGTGGAGGTGGACAAGGACAGCACCACCCTCATCGGCGGCGCAGGGAGCAGCAGCGCCATTGAGGCACGTGTCGCCCTGATCCGCAAAGAGCGCGAGTCCAGCACCAGCGAATACGACCGCAAGCAGCTCGACGAGCGACTTGCCAAGCTGGCCGGCGGCGTGGCCCTGGTCAAGGTGGGTGCAGCCACCGAAACCGAACTGAAGGAGCGCAAGTTGCGGGTGGAAGATGCGCTGCATGCCACCCGCGCCGCCGTGGAAGAAGGCATCGTGCCCGGCGGCGGCGTGGCTTTGCTGCGCGCGCGCAAGGTGCTGGCGAATCTTCGACTGAGCACCCTGGACCAGGACTCAGGGGTCAAGATCGTCATTCGCGCACTCGAAGAGCCCTTGCGGCGCATTGTCATCAATGCCGCGGACGAGCCTTCCATCGTGGTGCACCGTGTGGATGAATCCACGCAGCATGCCTTTGGCTACAACGCGGCGACCCGGGAATACGGTGACCTGCTGGCCATGGGTGTGATCGACCCGGCCAAGGTGACACGCCTGGCGCTGCAAAACGCGGGGTCCATCGCCAGCCTGATCCTGACCACCGATTGCATGATTGCCAGCGTACCCAAGCGCCCGCCGACCAGCGATGTACTGACCAGTGAAGCGAGAGACGCGTTCTAGCCCGCCGCTCAAGCAGGCCAGGGCGCTCAGTGCAAACCGGAAGCGGCAGAATCGTTGCTGCTTTGAATGAACGCACTCAGGGCATCGAGATCGGGAATGCTGATGTCACGCCGACCCCGCTCATTGAAATGGATGACGCCACAACGTGCCAGGCGCGACAACGCCCGGCTCACAGACTCCAGCCGCAAGCCCAGGTAATTGCCGATTTCGGCACGGGACATGTGCACATTGATCTGATCGGTGCGCATACCGCGCTCGGCCAGGGAATTGGCCCACTGCAACAGAAAGTCCGCAACCCGTGCGTCAGCCGAGAGCGTTCCCATAGACAAGGTCGCGTCGCGGTTGCGGGCCAACTGGGCACTGACTGCGGCCAGCACCAGGCGCATCAGCAGCGGCTCTTTGGCGCTGGCTTGCAACAAGGTGTCGTAGCGGATGGTCCATAACTCGCCGGTGTCCAGGGCAATCGCAGAGCAGCCATAACGCCCGGAAGGGATGCCATCAAATCCGAGCCAGTCGCCTTTGAAGAACAGCCCGGCCGGCTGCTCGCGTCCATCGGGCGCCAGGTTCACGATCTTGAACAGCCCTGAGCTGATCAGGTACAGCGTCTCGAAGGTCTCACCGCATTGGTAGATCTGGTCATCGGTGCGCACCTTGCGCCTTCCAAACTCCACATACTGCTCCATCAGGGTCAGCGACTCGCGCCAGAACGAACGCGCCCGGCGACCCCGTGGAACGGGCGCCCCCAATGTGCCGGAGGCCCCGGGGGTCAGCGCCCGAAGGTCGCGGCTGCGGGTGTCGTAACGCTCTATGCGGATGGGTTCGCGTCCAAGGGAAGCGTCTGTAGCGTGAAGCTGCTGTGGATTGAAAGGCGCGGTCATCTTGTTCTCCAGGTTGTTTCAAGTGGGTATTGGTTTTGAGTGGGATTCAGCATCAGAGGCAGGGAGCCGACGCCAGTGGAGCGAATGCGAGTTCGACCACGTTGTGCCGCTGTGCCCGCAAGCTCAATGTGATGGGGCGTTGACCCTCCACCTCTCTCACAGAGAAGGCCGTCTCAATGGGAATCCGTTGCCCATCCGGCAAGCGGGCGGTCCTGCGGACCCAGGCGCCATCGGCTGCGTGAAACACGGCGTAGGCCATGTTGTAGCCAGGGGTGGTGGGGGAAAGCGGCAGGCCCGCAATGACCGCAGACACCGCTTGCCCCGCTAGTTCGCCACAGGCGCAGCCGAGCAGCTCGCTCGCAGCAGGGTTCGCCTCCGTGATGCGTCCATGCGCGTCCAGTTTCAGTGCTGCATGGTGCGTTGGCACAGCGCCCACGTCGGACATCGTGCGCTCAAATTTAGTCAACATTGCTCTTCCTTGCCAGTGTCGGATGGATTGAAAACCAGCCCCTGTTTGATGGGGACCATTTGAAAAAGTACAAGCCAAGCGTAAAGAACGATGGGCTGCCGACAAATACTCGGATGTGCCGAAATTGACTACCGGGATTCAGGTATTTTTCAAAAGCATTTCCCTACACCATCTCCACGACAAACGCGCCGCGCAGACTGCCGGCTCTCTTGACTTTTCTCAAGGCTGGAGCAATCCGCCGGTCTATTCTGGAAAAAAGAAATCAGTTTTTTCACTTGTCAGGAGCAACTATGAAAACAGATTCAGACCTCAAGCGCGATGTGCTGGCCGAGTTGGCATGGGACCCGCTGGTACCGGAAGCCCGGGTGGGCGTGGCCGTCAGCGAAAGTGTGGTGACCCTGACCGGGCACCTGGATTCCTACGCCCAAAAAGTGGCCGCCAAACGCGCTGCGGAGCGGGTCAGTGGCGTTAAGGCCGTCGCACTTGAGCTTGATGTGATTCCGTTGGGCATTCACCAACGCAGCGATACCGAAATTGCGCTTGCGGTGGAGCACGCACTGAGCTGGAGCACGGTAGTGCCGCCGGATCGGATCAAGGTGACCGTGGAGAAAGGTTGGGTGACTCTGGCGGGCGAGTTGGACACGAACCAGCAGCGCCGCGCTGTGGAGCGCATGATCCGCCCGCTCAAAGGAGTGCTGGGCATTACAGACAACATCCGGCTCAAGGCCTTGCCGATTCCGGCCAATGTCAGCAATCGCATCCAGGACGCACTGATTCGCCAGGCCGTGCGCGAAGCCAAGCGCATCGAAATCCTGATGGATGGCAGCGTTGCCACTCTGCGGGGACGGGTCCATTCCTGGGCGGAAAGCAATGCCGCCGAAGGCGCCACGTGGTCGGCACCGGGGGTGAGCCGCGTGAAGAACGAGCTGACGATCGAAGGTTAAACCGATTTGGATTCGCAGGGAGAACAGCCATGGCCACACAACTGAAGGACTTTGCCACGGCGGTGGTGGCCGTGGTGGAGCCCGATACACCCGCGCTGGTGGTAGCCCAGGTCATGCGCAAGCACCACATTGGCGCGCTGGTGGTGGTGGACGCCCAGGAGAAGAGTCGCCCCATCGGCATTGTCACGGACCGCGATCTGGTGCTGGGCCTGATGGCCGAGGGCCTGGACCCCGAGGTGTTCACCGCGGGCGACATCATGTCGGTGAACCTGGTGCTGGCCCGGCCCGACATGGACGCGATGGATGCCGTGCAGCTGATGAACGCGCACCGCTTGCGCCGTCTTGCCATTGCCGACGAGCAGGGGCGGCTGGTGGGCATTGTCACCATGGAGGATCTGCTGGTGCTGCTGACCCGCGAGCTGGCTACGCTGGTGACCGGCGTAACGGGCGCAAGAGACCGGGAAATCACGCAAAGAGGCTGATGCACATGGAACGAACCACTGTCATTCACAAGACCCCGGCAAACCTTCGGCCAGCACCGCACTGGAGTGACTTTGAGGGCGCGCGCCGCAACTTCTCATGGGACCTGGCGCGCGATGCCTTGCAGGGCCTGCCCGGGGGCGGCATCAACATCGGGTTTGAAGCGGTTGACCGGCACGCCGGTGGCGCCTTGCGCGATCGCGTGGCCCTGCGTTTTGTCGCGCGCAACGCCACGCCGCTTGAGTTGAGTTACGCCGAACTGGCGCGCCAAACCAACCGCTTTGCCAACGTGCTGCGCAGCCTTGGCGTGGGCCAGGGCGATCACCTGTTTGTGCTGGCCGGGCGCATTCCCGAACTCTATGTGGCCGTGCTGGGCGCCCTGAAGAACGGCACGGTGGTGACACCCATGTTTTCCGCCTTCGGCCCCGAGCCCATTGCCACGCGCATCAAGCTCGGTGCAGGCCAGGTGCTGGTCACGACCGATCTGATTTACCAGCGAAAAGTGAAGCAGATGCGCTCCCAGATGCCCTCACTTCGCCATGTGCTGCTGGTCGCCGAAGATGGTGGCTTCACCTTTGAGCCGGACACGCTGGATCTGGCCACGCTGATGCACGAGGCCACGGACGAATTCACCACGGTTTCGACGCAGGCCGATGACCCGGCCCTGCTGCACTTCACCAGCGGCACCACCGGCACGCCCAAGGGTGCCGTTCATGTGCACGGCGCCGTGGTCACGCACCATGCGACCGGACACTATGCGCTGGACCTGCACCCCGACGACCGCTACTGGTGCACGGCGGACCCGGGCTGGGTCACGGGCACGTCCTACGGCATCATCGCGCCGCTGCTGCATGGCGTCACCTCCCTGATTGACCGCGAGGAGTTTGACGCCGAGCGCTGGTACACCCTGCTGGAGCAGGAGCGCATCACCGTCTGGTACACCGCGCCCACCGCGATCCGCATGCTGATGAAGGCCGGCGCCGATCTGGCGCGCCAGCACCATTTCCCCGCCCTGCGCTTTGTGGCCAGCGTGGGCGAGCCCCTGAATCCCGAGGCGGTGTGGTGGGGCCAGGAGGCGCTGGGCCTGCCGATTCACGACAACTGGTGGCAGACCGAGACCGGCGGCATCATGATTGCCAACACGCCCGCGTTTGACATCAAGCCCGGCTCCATGGGCCGCCCACTGCCGGGCGTGGATGCTTTCATCGTCGAGCACCTGGAAGCGCAGGACGAAGCGCCACGCGTTCGGGTCATTGACACCCCGGATGTGGAAGGCGAGCTGGCGCTGAAAGCCGGATGGCCCTCCATGTTTCGCGGCTACCTGAACAACGAGGCGCGCTACCGCAAATGCTTTGCCGGTCCGGACAATGCGTGGTACCTGACTGGCGACCTGGCGCGCCGCGATGCAGACGGCTACTTCTGGTTTGTGGGGCGCGCGGACGACGTCATCAAGTCGGCGGGCCACCTGATTGGCCCCTTCGAAGTGGAAAGCGCCCTGATGGAACACCCGGCGGTGGCCGAGGCCGGGGTGATCGGCAAACCCGAACCCGTGGTGGGCGAGGTGGTGAAGGCCTTCATCTCCCTGAAGGACGGCTACCAGGCCAGCGAATCGCTGCGCATGGACATCTCGGCCCATGCGCGCAGGCGCCTGGGCGCGGCGGTGGCACCCAAGGAGATTGCTTTTCTGCCCAGCTTGCCGCGCACCCGCAGCGGCAAGATCATGCGCCGCCTGCTCAAGGCCCGTGAACTTGGTCTGCCCGAAGGTGACACATCCACATTGGAGGGTGGTGCATGAATGCATCCCGTGCCCCTGCGGTATCTGCGTCCGCACCACCTGCGCCACCTTCTGGGCCGGTGCCGTGGGACAAGCCCTTTGCCTTGAGCATGCTGTCCGACATGCTGCGTATTCGCCGCATGGAAGAAAAAGCGGCCGAGCTGTATGGCCAGCAAAAGATTCGCGGCTTTTTGCACCTCTACATCGGGGAGGAGGCGGTGGCCTGCGGCGCACTGCGGGCATTGCAGGCCGAGGACAACGTGGTGGCCACCTACCGTGAGCATGGCCACGCCCTGCTGCGCGGGCTGGACATGGGCGCCATCATGGCCGAGATGTTTGGCAAGCAGGAGGGCTGCTCGCGCGGGCGTGGCGGCTCCATGCACCTGTTCGACCGGGCTCACCGTTTTTTTGGCGGGCAGGCGATTGTGGGCGGTGGCCTGCCTCTGGCCGCGGGTCTTGCGCTGGCCGACAAGATGAGCGGGCGATGCGCTGCCAGCGCCTGTTTTTTTGGCGAAGGCGCCGTGGCCGAGGGGGCCTTTCATGAGGCCATGAACCTGGCCGCGCTGTGGCGGCTGCCGGTGCTGTATTGCTGCGAAAACAACCTGTACGCCATGGGCACGGCACTGGCCCGCTCCGAATCGCAAACCGACCTGTGCGTGAAGGCGGCCTCCTATGGCATGGAAACCCTGCAGGTCGATGGCATGGATGTGGTGGCGGTGCATGAGGCCGTGCAGTACGCCGCACAGCGGGTGCGCAGCGATGGCAGACCGATGTTTGTGGAACTTCAAACCTACCGCTTTCGCGCCCACTCCATGTTCGACCCGGACCTGTACCGCGACAAGAAGGAGGTCGAGGCCTGGAAGACCCGCGGGCCGATTCACACCTACAGCGCGCGGCTCAAGGCGCAGGGCAGCCTCACGGAGGCCGAGTTCCTGGCGCTGGAGGCAGCAGCCCAGTCCGAGGTGGACGCCGCCGTGGCCTTTGCCGAGGCCGGCAGCTGGGAGCCGGTGGAGGATTTGCTGCGCGACGTGTACAGCCCTCCGGGAGCCGCCTGATGCCCCCAACCACCAGTTACCGCGAAGCCCTGCGTGAAGCGCTGCGCGAGGCGTTGCAAAACGATCCCCGGGCCTTCCTGATGGGGGAAGACGTGGGCCGCTATGGCGGCACCTATGCCGTGTCCAAAGGGCTGCTTGACGAGTTCGGGCCTGAGCGCATCCGCGACACACCGCTGTCCGAGCTGGGCTTTGTTGGCGCGGGCATTGGCGCAGCACTGGGAGGCATGCGCCCGATTGTGGAGGTGATGACCGTCAACTTCAGCCTGCTGGCGCTGGACGCCATTGTGAACACGGCGGCCATGCTGCGCCACATGTCAGGCGGGCAATTCTCGGTGCCGGTGGTGATCCGCATGGCCACAGGCGCGGGGCGCCAGGTGGCGGCACAGCATTCCAACAGCTTCGAGGGCTGGTACGCCCACGTGCCAGGCCTGCGCGTGCTGGCGCCGGCGACGGTGGAAGATGCACGCGGCATGCTGGCACCCGCGCTGGCCGACCCCGACCCGGTGCTGATCTTCGAGCACGCCCAGCTTTACAACATGCAAGGCGAGCTGCCAGCGACTGACACGCAGCCACTGGACATTCGCACGGCGAGGGTACGCCGCAGCGGCAGCGACGTGAGCCTCATCACCCACGGCGGCTGCCTGCCCAAGGCATTGCGCGCCGCCGAGGAACTGGGGGCGCAGGGCGTTTCCGCCGAGGTGATCGACCTGCGGGTGTTGCGTCCGCTGGATGACGCCACGGTGATGGCTTCGGTGCGCAAGTGCCGTCGCGCGCTGGTGGTGGATGAAGGCTGGCGCTCGGGCAGCCTGGCCGCCGAACTGATGGCACGCATTTGCGAGCAGGCTTTTTTTGACCTGGACGCGCCGCTGGCCCGGGTGTGCAGCGAAGAGGTCCCCATACCCTACGCCCGCCACATGGAAGAAGCGGCACTGCCGCAGGTGCCGAAAATTGTGGCGGCAGCGCGCGCCTTGATGGGAGTTTCAGCATGATCCGTTTTGAATTGCCTTCGCTGGGAGCCGACATGGACGAGGGCACTTTGCTGGCATGGCAGGTGAAGCCCGGCGATACCGTCCAGCGGGGCCAGGTGGTGGCGGTGGTGGACACCTCCAAGGCCGCCGTGGATGTGGAAATCTGGCACGACGGCGTGGTGTCCGAGTTGCTGGTGCAGCCCGGCGAAAAAGTGCCCGTGGGCACGGTGCTGGCGACACTGCTGGAGCCGGGCGAAGTGGCGGCACCCGTGGCAAAGCCGGCACCCCTGCCAGCCAAGGCCAGCCGGGCGCCCACAAGACACGCGGTATCGCCCTCTGCCCGCAAGCGCGCGCGGGAACTCGGGATTGATCCCGACGCCCTGAGTGGCACGGGGGCGGAGGGATCGGTAACCCTGGCAGACATCGAAGCGGCAGCAGCAGCCCAGCCGCCAACGAGCCCGCCCCCGGCAGCGCCCGACCGCCAGAAGGAAATGCGCCGCGCCATTGCAGCGGCCATGAGCCGCTCCAAACGTGAAATCCCGCACTACTACCTGAGTGAAACCATCCCGCTGCAAGCGGCCACAAACTGGCTGCAAGAGCGCAACAAAAATCTGCCGCTCACCGAGCGCATCCTGCCCGCCGTGCTGCTGATCAAGGCCGTGGCACGCGCCCTGCGCCGCACACCCGAGCTCAACGGCTTCTACCGCGATGGCCAGTTCATACCCAGTGCCGCGGTACACGCCGGGGTGGCCATTTCCTTGCGGGGTGGCGGCCTGGTAGCACCCGCCCTGCATGACGTGCAGGACAAGCCGCTGGAGCAACTTATGCGTGAACTGGCCGATCTGGTCAAGCGCGCCCGGGCCGGCTCCTTGCGCAGCTCGGAGATGTCCGACCCCACAATCACGATCACCAACCTGGGCGATCAATCCGCGCAGTCGGTGTTCGGCGTGATTTACCCGCCGCAGGTGGCCTTGGTGGGCTTTGGCAGCATCAACCTGCGCCCATGGGTCCAGGACGGTCAGCTTGGCGTGCAGCCCGTGGTATGCGCCACGCTGGCAGCAGACCATCGTGCCTCCGATGGGCACCGTGGCGCGCTGTTTCTGGTGGAGTTGCGTGAGCAGCTACAGCAAGCGCAGCTGCTCACGGACGGCGACGCCAGCCCTGCGGACTCACAGGAGCACCCGACATGACACCGGAGCGCAACGCCCTCATGCAAACGGTGGTGACGCTGCTGCGCGCGATCGCGCCGGAGGTGGAGGCCGATACGCTGGTGCCAGCACGGTCCTTGCGCCAGCAGGTGGATCTGGACTCGATGGACTGGCTTAATTTTCTGGTGAGCTTGCATGAGCGCTTTGGCGTGAACATCCCGGAATCGGACTATGCCCAACTGGTTTCCCTCGATACGGTGGTGAACTACCTGGCGAGCCGAATCGACAAACCTCAGGTCTAAAAGGCATACTGCCTTCATGGTTTTTCGGCAGGGCCTCAGAGGCCACGTGTTACCTTGCCTGAATGCAGGAAAACACAGCGCACCCCCCAGAGCAATCCCCATTGGCAAGTGAGCTGCTTGCCGCCATCGTCGACTCGTCCGATGACGCCATCCTGGGCAAGGACCTGAACGGGATCATCACCAGCTGGAATTTGGGTGCGCAACAGATCTTTGGCTACACGGCGCAGGAGATGATTGGCCAGTCCATCTTGCGTTTGATCCCTGTCGAGCTGGCGGATGAAGAAGACCGAATTCTCGACAAACTCCGCGCCGGACAAAAAGTCAAACATTTCGAGACGCGGCGTGTATCGAAGTCCGGGCAATTCCTGGACGTCTCCGTGACGGCCTCTCCCATCAGGGATGCAAGCGGAAAAATTGTCGGGGTGTCCAAAATCGCCCGTGACATCACCGAACGCAAGCAACGCCAGTCGCGCCGGCTGCTCGGTCTTCTGGAGGGCGCCATGGACGCCATCATTTCAGTTGACGAATCGATGCGCGTCGTTCATTTCAATGCTTCAGCAACCACCATTTTTGGTGTTTCCAGCCAGGATGCCATCGGTCAGTCGATAGAAAATTTCATACCTGCGCGTTTTAGAGCACCCCACAAAGCCCAGGTTGAAGCCTTCGGCAAGGAAAGCCGCACCACGCGCAGCATGGGCAAGCTCGGACAAGTGATGGGCTTGCGAGCCAACGGGGAAGAGTTCCCCGCAGAAGCCTCCATATCGCATATGGACAACGAGGAAGGCAAGATTTTCACGGTCATCCTGCGCGACGTCACTGACCGGCAGCGAACCACCGACGCGATGCGCCAGTCGCTCCAGGAAAAGGAAGCCCTGCTCAAGGAAGTTCACCACCGGGTCAAAAACAATCTGCAGGTCATCACCAGCCTGCTGCGGCTGGAGAGTCGGCGCAGCACGCAAGGCGACACCAGGGCGGTCCTGGGCGAAATGCAGGGCCGCATTCGATCCATGTCGCTCCTGCACGAGTCCCTGTACCGGTCCGGCAGGTTCGCATCGGTGGACCTGGGTGACTATCTGACCCAGCTGGCGATCAATGCGTTCAAGACGCAGTTGATCATTGCGGACTCCGTGCAATTGCGTCTCAACATGGGGTCCGTCACAGTGGACGTCGAGCAGGCCATCCCCTGCGGACTGCTGACCAATGAATTGCTGTCCAACTGTCTCAAGCACGGTTTTCCCGAAGGGCATATGGGCGACGTCACCTTGGAATTGCAGCCATCCCGCGCCCATCCCGAGGAGTGGTGTCTGAGCGTGAGCGACACGGGAATAGGGTTGCCCCACAACTTCGAGGAAAGGCAGAAAACCTCCCTGGGTCTGCAACTCGTCACGCAATTGACAAGTCAGATCGACGGTCAGTGGCAGGTTGATGCCGAGAGAATGCAGGGCGCCAAATTCTCCGTGACGTTCCGGGCAATGGCACCCAGCCTGCTGGTGATGCCTGCCTGATGAACAGAAGCTGCCGGCCCGGAACGCGGGCATTTATTTTTAAAAGGTCACCACCATGTCGCTGAACCCCCCGCGCATTCTGCTGGTTGAAGATGAAGCCATCATTGCCTTTGATATTTTCATGCAACTGAAGGACCTGGGCTATGACGCGGTGGGGCCTGTGAAAACGGGCGAAAGGGCCATCGAAGCTGCCGGCCATCTGCGCCCCGACCTCATATTGATGGACATCCATCTGGCGGGAGAGATGGACGGAATTTCAGCAGCTCAGGCCATCCGGACGCAGTTTGACCTGCCTTGTGTGTTTCTGAGCGCCTTCGATGGCGATGCCACGCGCGAACGCGCCATGCTCGCGAAGCCCTCAGGCTATCTGACCAAGCCATTTGCCGAATGTGATCTGCGTACGGTGATTGAGGATGCGCTTGCAAATCCATAGCCTCTCTGCTTGCAAGCCCCAGCGCCCCGGATAAGTTGACGGGGGTCCCCATCTGTGGGGACAAGATTATTCCCCCATGTCACAAACTTGTGCCAAACAGGCATGCGGTTGCCTTGCGAAAACTCAAATGAAGGCGGCGTCCCGTTTCTAAACTGGTCTGGTTGGCGGACCCCACGGCCGTCGTCGTGGCGGGGATTCGCGGACGCAGAAACAGGGGATTCACCATGGAGAAAGTCTGGCTCAATCACTACCCGAAGAACATGCCTGCCGAGGTCGACACCAAGGAGTTCGCCTCGCTCAGGGATGTGCTGAGAACCAGTTGCGATCGCTTCGCCGACCTACCCGCCTACAGCAACATGGGGGCGACCATGACCTACGCGGAACTGGACGAGCACAGTCGCGACTTTGCCGCCTACCTGCAAAATTTGCTGGGCCTGCACAAGGGCGACCGGGTTGCCCTGATGCTGCCCAACCTGCTGCAGTACCCGATCGCACTGTTTGGCGTGTTGCGGGCCGGGCTGGTGGTCGTGAATGTGAACCCCCAGTACACCGCCACCGAACTGGAGCACCAGCTCAAGGACTCGGGTGCGGTGGCCATCGTGGTGCTGGAGAACTTTGCTCACACATTGCAGGAGGTACTCGACAGAAACCCCGCCATGAGCCTGACCGTCATCACCACGGAAGTGGGCGACATGTTCCCCATGGTGAAGGAACTGGTGACCAACCTCATGGTCAAGTACGTGAAGAAGCTGGTGCCGCAATGGGACATTGCCGATGTAACCGAGTTCAACGCGGCCCTGCGTGCCGGGCGGGCCGTGACGCTGAACCACGTGCCACTGGCGCAAAGCGACATCGCGTTCCTGCAGTACACCGGTGGCACCACCGGTGTGGCCAAGGGCGTGATCCTGACGCACGGCAACATGGTGGCCAACCTGCAGCAGGTGGGCGCGTGGATCGCACACGACCTGCTTGACGGCAAGGAAATCTTCGTCTGCCCCTTGCCGCTGTACCACGTGTATGCGCTGAACTCCGCCCTGGTGTTCATGAAGATTGGCGCGCACACCATCCTGATCACCAACCCGCGGGACATGGACGCCTTCATTCATGACCTCAAGAAATACCCGGTCACGGCCATGATCGGCGTGAACACGTTGTACCGCGCCTTGCTGGATGCCCCGGAATTTTCCGAGGTGAAGTCGCACAGCCTGAAGGTGGTCAACGCCGGTGGCATGGCGGTGCAGCGGGTGGTGGCCGAGCGCTGGAAGAAGGCTACCGGGGTGCCCATCATCGAGGCCTACGGGCTGACCGAAACCTCGCCTGGCGCGATCTGCAACCCGCTTGACATCGAGGACTGGACCGGCACCATCGGCATGCCGTTTCCCTCAACAGAAGCGGCCGTTCTGGATGATGACGGTAACGAGATGCCACGCGGCGAGGTGGGCGAGTTATCCATTCGCGGGCCGCAGGTGATGCCGGGTTACTGGAACCGGCCCGACGAGACCGCCAAGGTGTTTACCAAAGACGGCTGGTTGCGCACAGGCGACATGGGGTTCATGGACGAGCGCGGCTACTTCAAGATCACGGACCGCAAGAAAGACATGATCATCGTCTCGGGCTTCAAGGTGTTTCCGAACCAGATTGAGGATGCCGTGGCCATGCATCCCGGCGTGGCCGAGGTGGCCGCCGTGGGCGTGCCTGACGAGCGCTCTGGCGAGGCGGTCAAGATCGTGGTGGTCAAGGCCGACCAGAGCCTGACCCGGGAAGCCCTGCTTGCGCACTGCCGCCAGCACCTGACGGACTACAAGATCCCGAAGATTGTGGAGTTCCGCACCGAACCGCTGCCCAAAACCAATCTGGGCAAGATTTTGCGACGGCAATTGCGCGATGAATCCGTGCTTGCCAGCGCCAGCTCCCAGACCGGCATCGCAGCGCAGTGATGTGCATCAATTGAAGCTGCAGCGAGATCAAATGAACCTGGTACACGGCGCTTGGCAGGTGGCTGCTGTGAGAAAAATCAACTCACAGCACAAGGTGCTTTGGATACTTGATTTGTCAGGGCCTTGAGCATCGTTTGCGATGGCATTCCTGGCGCAACAAAGCATTCATGAATGTCAACAAAAAGGAGTTAGCGATGAAATCACGAACCATCAAGCGAAGACTGCTCGCCAGCGCAGTTTGGGGGGTCTGTGCTGTGGCGGGCACAGTGGGCACAGCAAGTGCCACGCCGTTGCTGCAAATCAGCACGCCTACCGGCACCACGGGAAATAACTTCCATCAGGAGGTCATTGGTGATGCGGGCGGCACCCTGTACCCTAACGGAGCGGGGGGCGTCAGCGGACCCGGCTTGCCCAGCGCCGAAGGCAACTGGCCCACCAGCAGCCCCACGCCCGCAGGCTTCTCCACCGAGCCCGTCCTTGGTGCGGGCACCTCGGGTTTTCATTCGTCTTACCTGACGCTGGACAAGGCCGCCGATGTGACCTTCCAGTACGTGGGCAAGGGCGACTCGGGCCTGGCCAATGAGTTCTGGATCGACAGGAACAATAACTGGGTGATTGATGCGGGCGACCAGCAGCTGTTCGGCGGCAGCACGACGCCCTGCACCATGGCCAATGCAACGACACCAGCCTGTGTCGATACCGTGAGCCAGTTCACCTTCCATTTTGGCGCGGGCCTGCTGCCCTTCATGTACCGCACCGGTGCGGGCGTCACCCTCACCAACAACGGGACTGACGGCAACCCGGATACGGCCTTGGGCGAGGCGCCAGGTTTTTTCCTGGGGGTTGATCCCTACCTGGCAGCGGCGCAGTTCCTGCGAACCGGCACCTCGATTTACGCGGGGTTGACCGATCTGCCGGCTTCGGGCGACCATGACTTCCAGGACATGGGTGTGCGCATCAGCGCCGTACCCGAGCCCGGCAGCCTGGCCTTGCTGAGCCTGGCGATGGGCAGCCTGGCACTGGTCAGAAGGCGCAACAAGACCATGTAAGCGCTGTCCAGGGGGTTGAAAGCGGGCGCTGCGTGCGCCCGCTTCAGCATTGACGCTTCACAGGCCGATCAGATTGTCATCAAACAGGGGCTCACCATGGCTGGGCTGCCCGATGAACTTGGAGGTGTTCTGAAGCTTGGCAACAAATTTGGACAGCCGGCGGTTGTACAACTTGCTGGCCACCTCGCTGTCCGTGATGGCGAATGTGGCGAGTGCCGGCCGGCCGGCGAGAATCTCCAGGTCACGCAAGACCTTGTTCTGACCCGAACCGCCATAGGTGCAAAAGAAGGCCACCCGTCTGAAGGCTTGCCGGTTCTCCTTGATGTAGGTACGCACCGGGCCGGGCACGTTTCTGCACCATACGGGCGTTCCGATCAGGATCAGGTCATAGCCACCGGGCTCGTTGCGGGGGCGCAGTATGGGCGCATCCAGGTGCATGACCGCACCCACTGCCGAGCGCATGTAGCCCCATGCACCCGCCCGCGTCTTGTAACCCTCAATCTGGTCCAGATCCGCCCCGCAGGCCCGTGCCACGCGACCGGCAATGGTTCGCGTGTACCCGGTTCGTGAATAGTAGACCACCAGAATTTTTGACATGCAAGGCCTCTCAAAACGTCATCGGCAAGCGGACAGTCAGCGAGACGTCCGGTGTGTCACGCGTGAGCCCGGCTCCCACCGAAACGTTGAGCGAGGTCTTTGGACTCAGGCGGTACGAATAACCCAGCAGCAGTGTGGCCAGCTGTGTTCTGACCGAGCCTGGCGCTACCTCGCCACGGACTTCGGTCCGGCCTACCGAGCTGTGGTCGTAGCCGATGCTGAAGGATGATTTTTCGTTGAGCGCCAGGCCCATGCCGAAGTTAAAACCCACAACCCCTCCGGGCGCAATGGTTCCCAGGTACTCCTCCTCGCCATTGCGAACTTTGCGACTGACGTTGTCGCGCGCAAAGTTGTGCATGTAGGTGATGCTGCCAAAAAACACGGCCGGATCGGACGGATAGAGTGCCGTCACGCCGACCTGAAGCGAATAAAACCCCGAGCCGGTGGGCAAGTCCAGCGGCAAGCCCGAACCATTGGCGTTGCCCAGGCAACGCTGTATGCAATCGGTCACGACTTCGAACGGGTCTTTGCCGGTGCGCGTCTTGAAGCGCAGGGTGCCGATGTAGTACGCCTTGTCGATGCCACCGTCGTTCAACTGGTAGCGGGCACCGAATTCGAGGTCGCCCATGTCCATGCCATTGGCGGAGAAAACGCTGTCCGTGGCGGTGGAGTTGGCCACTTCGCGGCTCACAGTGGAGTCTGTCCGGTAGACGTAGGGCGCGCGGACTTCCAGCTCAAGCCGGCGGGTGATGCCGAACCGGGCCGACAGCGCTGCCGTGACTGTGTTGCGCTTGACTTCGCGCACATCCACCAAGCCAATCAACAGCGCGGGAATGATGGTGTAACCCACCAGGGCCACGCGGTTGCTGGAGGAGTAACCATACTGGAACGAGGGCTCCAGGACGTAGTGTCCCGGCGCCGTGAGAACACCCGGCTGCTCGAAAATGGGCGCCACCTCGGGTGGCCGTCCTTCGGCCGCAGGCGCCCGCCCTACCGGGGCCTGTTCGCTGGTGGCAGCCTGCGCCAGCGTTTCGCCGCCACCCACCGGGCTCTCGCCCGACCCGACCCGCCCCGCGCCGCGCTGCAGGGCCAGTACATCCCAGGCCACGATATCGCGCATGGCATCCAGACTGCTCTGCTGCGCCTCGACCTGGCGCTCCAGAAACTCCAGCCGCTCCTTTTGCTGCTGGTACTGCCGATGCGCAAGCTCCAGGGTAGCCAGCCGGGTCTTTTGCTCGGCCAGTTCCCGGGACAGGATTTCCAGCTTCGCCTCCAGTTCCTCCGGCGTGTTGACGAGGGATTGCGCATGCGACACGCTGGCCAGAAACAGCATCACGGCACAACTTGTTGTGCTGAGGGCGGGGATTTTAAAAAGTGCCATGGCGCATTTCTCCGGCGAATCAAAAATAGCATTCCAAAAAGCAAAAAACTCACAATCCGTTGCTTCAACAGAGGTGGTGCAAGTATTCAAAAGCGCGCGCCGCACCGTGTTGCGAAAACTCAAACCACAGACAAAGCGCCATCCGGCATTGCCGCGCTTGCAGTGACAAATATCAACAGGCCCGGCAACAGTGCCACTTACGCTACCGGCCAAATCAGTCCACTCCTGGCGCCGCCACCTGCAAGATTGCAGCGGGCCTCTCGAAGCCAGGTGAAACACCGCTATTCAAAGGAAAGTGCACATGCCGTTAAGACCGTTGTTGGGCGTCATACTGGGGAGTGCCACGCTCGATACAGTTCCGTCTGTTGTGTTGTCAGCCTGGGACGTTTGTGCAGTTCATGACCTGGGCGCCGCCGCCCATGCATTGAGAAGCCAAAGCTACCCGGTGGGCTTGTTGTTGCTGCAGGAAACAAAGGACTCGGACGTGCTGGCGCTGGATGAATTCCTGGAGACGCAGCAGCACACGCAGTGGGTGGGCGTGTTTCCACCTGACATGATCAAACGCCCGTCCTACCGCACACTGGTCGTGCAGCATTTGTTTGATTTCCACACCTGGCCGATTGACCCTTTCAGGCTGCACCACACGCTGGGTCATGCCTTCGGCTACGCCGAGCTGAGTGAGCGGCCCCTGGTGGCCAGCGGTGCGCGCGCGGACATGGATCTGGTGGGCCGAAGCCCGGCCATACAACGGCTGCGCTCACAGATTGCCAAGGTGTCGCACGCGAGTGCGCCGGTCCTGATTTGGGGCGAGAGCGGCAGCGGCAAGGAGTTGACCGCACGCGCCATTCACACCAGTTCACCCCGCGCGGCGGGCCCCTTTGTTGCCTTGAATTGCGGCGCGGTTCCGGCCAGCCTGATTCAGTCGGAGCTGTTCGGCTATGAACGCGGCGCCTTCACCGGGGCCAACCGGGAAAAGCGCGGACTGATCGAATCGGCCGCAGGCGGCACACTCTTTCTGGACGAGATTGGCGACTTGCCCCTGGAGCTGCAGGCGAACCTGCTGCGATTCCTGCAAGAGCGGACCATCAGCCGGGTGGGCTCCACGCAAAGCATCGAGGTCGATGTGCGTGTCATCGCAGCCTCACACATGCGCCTGGAGGATGCCGTTCAGGCCGGGCGCTTCCGCGAGGATCTGCTGTACCGGCTCAACGTGCTGCCATTGACCGTACCGGCCCTGCGCGAACGCAAGGACGATCTGGAGTTGCTGGCGCGGCACTTCTTTGAAGTGTTTGCCCGCGATCGCAACCCCCGCCTGACGGGCTTCAGCAACCGGGGCATTGTTGCGATCAAGAGCTACGACTGGCCTGGCAATGTGCGTGAGCTGATGAACCGGATTCGCCGCGCCATGGTGATGGCCGAAGGGCGGTTGATCACCCCCGAAGACCTTGACCTGCCCATGCCCTCGGCCGCCTTCAACGGCGAGGTGCTGGTGGAAGCACGGGTTCGCGCCGAGCGCGACGCAATTCGCACCTGCCTGCAACGCAGCGGCAACAACGTGACGCGCGCGGCGCGCGATCTGGGCGTGTCCCGCATGACGCTGTACCGCCTGATGGAAAAACACGGCGTCAGTCCCTGAGTACCTGCACTGCGGTGGTTATTGCAACAACTGCGATACACCGGACTCCGTGCGGCAAACACACCTTGCCACGGCGGAAACCCTTGATTTTCATCGCTCAAACCGGGGCCCTTTGCGATATCGCAAGCAACACGGAAAGCAGTCTTCAGCGCGCTGTCACGCACTTGAGACAAGCCTGTTGCCATCAGATGTTTTGCATGTGAATTTGCCCCTCAAAAAGCCGTCGCCACAAGCCCCCTCAAACAATTTTCTTCATGTGAATCAAGCACTTGCACCTGCCAATTTTTGACTGGCACAAATGTTGCGGATTGCTCAGCGGATTGGCGTCTATCGCCGAGCCATGCAAACCTTAGTCAGAACTTGTTTTAAAAGGAATCATCATGAAGAAGTCACTCTTGGCGTCGGCAATTGCGCTTGCGTTCGGCATCTCGGGCCAGGCCATTGCCAATCCCGTCATCAACAACACCACCACCGGAACCGGGACCAGCACCGGCGCTCCTCCAACCCAGGCGTCGGAAAGTGCCACTGTGAACGGTGCGGCTGCGGTCACAGGGCCGCAATCTGCCACTGCGACCTCGGACCAGCACAAAAACTCCGGCCCGGTAGCGAATGAGTACTCGACTGCATCGCAGGCGAACACCAGCAACAACACCGAAAATTCAACCGAGACCAACAACAAGTCCATCGCCAACAACGGCGACAGCAAGGCCAAGGACCAGGCCGCCTCGGCCAACAACGGCGCCACAGCCACCAGCAACAATTCGGACCAGGGCAACAACAAGAGCGCTGGCGACAACCGTAACAACAAAGGCATGTCCAAAGCCGACGGCTATGGCACGGCCGCCGCGACCAACGGTGGAAGCGCGACCGCCAACTTCAGCAACGCCTTCAACAGCAACAAGGCCATCGCCAAAGTTGAGTTGAACGGCACCGTGAGTGGCAACAAGATATTCGGCATCGGCAACCAGGCCAGCAACTTCGGCGGCACAGCCAACGGCGCTGCTGGCGGTAACGGCGGCAAGGGCTATGGCGGCACGGGCGGCAATGCCACCGGCGGCAATGCGGGCAACGGCGGCAACAGCGGCGCCGGCGGCAACGGCGGTGCAGGCGGTGCCGGCGGCACTGCCAGCGCCAGCAACGGCAGCGCTACGGCAGGCGACGTGACCAATGGCAGCGCCACCAACGGCAGTGCTACTGCTGGCAACGGCGGCGACGGCGGCAACGCCAGGAACGCCAAGGGCGCCAATGGCGGAGACTCCTCGGCGTATGGCGGCGACTCCACTGCTGCCACCCTGCAAAAGGCCAGCGGCTCTCAGGCAGGCAGCATGACCAAGGGCGGCTCCACCACAGCAGGCAGCATGACCCATTCAGGCGGTGCTGATGCAACCAACATGGCCAAGGGCAGTTCGTCCATGGCAGGCAACATGACCAAGGTGGGCGGTGCTGAGGCCGACAGCACACTCAAGACCGGCAGTGCGGATGCAACCAACATGGCCAAGGGCGGCGGAGCGGGCTCCTCCGACAGCGCAATGGGTGGTGCGGCCGGCTCCTGGCAGAAATCCAGCACCGGCTCGGCTGACATGACCAACAAGGCACCCTCGGGCGCTGCGACGGCAAGCAATGCGGCCACTGGCGGTGCTGGCATGGTGCTACCCGGCTCTGAACCATCAACCCAGGCTGTTGCAGCACCTGGTGGCTCGGCTGCATCAGGCCCTGCCGGTGCCACGTCTGGCACGGCCAGCGCCAGCGGCAATGGCACCAGCGGCGGCATCCAGCCCAGCGCGGGCAATACCGCAGGCGGCGCCACAGGCTCCTCCACCGCAAGTGCGACCGGCGGCACCAACGGCCCGGCTTCCGCAACCAGCGGCGCCGGAACCGGCACCACCGCTGCAGCCGGCGGCACAGGAACCGGAACCGCTTCAGCCAGTTCGACGGGTGGCACGAATGGTCCTGCATCCGCCACAGGCGGTGCGGCCACCAGCACCACAACAGCCAGCGGTGGCGCTGTGACATCGGGTGCCACATCGGCTACCGGCGGCACGAACAGCGGCACAGCCACTTCGACGGCTGCAGCGGGCACATCCACTGGCGGCAATGGCGGAACAGCCAGCAACACCGGCGGTGCTGGTGGAACCGGCGGACCGGCCTCCAACGGCTCGGCCACCAACGGCGGCGCGTCTTCCACAGCCTCCAATGGCAGTGCAACAGGTGGCTCGGCACAAGGCGCGGTGGGCGCAACCGGTGCTCAAAGCGGCCAGGGCGGTCAAGGCGGCCAGGGCGGCGTAGGCACAGCAGGTGCAGGCGGCGTAGGCAATGGCGCAGTGGGTGGTGCGGGTGGCGCAGGTGGCACGGTCCACGTCGACGCGGGCACCTTCAACATGTCCAACGTCATGAGCAGTGTCGGGCAGTCCGCTGCCGGCATCATGATTGCGGCCCAGAACAGCGGGTTGAGTTCGCTGGTGCAACAAAGCGTCAACATCCAGGCCAATTTGGGCTTGGGCAAGTAAGCAGATGGGCTGATCGCCGGAAGACCTTTGCGGTGATCCGGCGATCAGCGCTTTCATGGAGTACGAGATGCAAGCTATGTTTTTTCCCTGCACACGGACCCTTGGGTTCGGTGTGTTGTGCTTCCTGGCAGGCTCTGTCGCCTTCGCTGCGGAGCCCGCAGAGATTTCCGGTTTTGGCACACCCATGGCAAGCCATCGCCTGGCTGAGAGCCGGGGCGGCTTTGACATGGTGAAGAACGACATGCAGCTGAGTGGCTTGGTGGCCAACAATGCGGCGGTCAACGTCATGAGCGGCAGCAATTTCATCACCGATGGCGCCTTCGCCAACGCCAGTGGCCTGCCGACGGTGATCCAGAACTCCGGCTCCAACGTGTTGATCCAGAACGCGACGATCGTCAACGTGCAGTTTCAATAAGCCATGCGAATTACATTTGTTGCACTTG
The DNA here is from genome assembly GCF_018780565.1 of Rhodoferax sp. Classification (GTDB taxonomy): domain Bacteria; phylum Pseudomonadota; class Gammaproteobacteria; order Burkholderiales; family Burkholderiaceae_C; genus Rhodoferax. The sequence goes on along the minus strand of NZ_JADMJN010000002.1, from coordinate 43,083 downwards.
CCTTCGCCCTGTTCGCACACTGTGCGAACGCGCGGACTGACGTGCTGGAGTTGTCAGGCATTGGGGGAGCCAGGTACGCGGTTCCGGTCACCAGCCTGAAGGCCGCACGGTTCAAGGCAACCCTGCGCCAGCAGTACGATTTCAGCTGCGGCTCGGCGGCAGTGGCAACCCTGCTCACCTACCACTACGGGTATCCAGTCACCGAGCAGTCGGTGTTTGAGGAAATGTTTGCACGCGGCGACCAGGCCAAAATTCGCCGCGAAGGATTCTCCATGCTGGACATCAAGAACTACCTGGGTGCCCATCAATTTCAGGCTGACGGGTTTGAGTTGCCTGTCGCCAAACTGCTGGAGTCTGGCCTGCCCGCCATCGTGCTGATGGTGGACAAGGGTTATCACCATTTTGTGGTGATCAAGGGCTTGCGCGACGGCCGGGTGCTGATCGGCGATCCTTCGAGCGGCACCCGGGCGGTGTCGCGGGAATATTTCGAGTCGGCCTGGGTTAACAAGCTGTTGTTCGTGGTTCACAACAAGCAGGACCGCGCCAGGTTCAATCTGGCCACCGATTGGCAGGTTGCGCCGCGGGCACCGCTGGCCTCGGGGCTCAATCTGGAAGGCTTGGGTGGCGTGACCATGCCCAAGTTCGGTCCCGGTGATTTTTAACGGATGGGCCATCATGAATCATTTATCCATCAGGCTGGCTGGCATCGGCGTGTTGATTCTGGCGGGAAGCGCCTGCTATGGCAGCGACCCCTTGTCGCGACCTTTCCCGGATAGACAGGAAGCCAGAAAAGCGTTTGAGCCAGCACAGTGGAAAACCGTCAGCGACGAGCGGCTGGGCGGCCAGCGGGGCGGCTTCGATGTGGGCGCCGGGTTGTCGCTGTCGTTTGGCATCATCCGCAGCGTCTCCATCAACGGCATCGTCGTGGCGGCAACCAGCTTCATCCTGCCGGACGTTACCAAGATCACAAACGAGCAGGCCAAACTGGCAAGTGCCGCCATTGCGCAGGTCACCGTGGTGCAAAACGGCGCGGGAAATTTTGTGGACTCAAGTGTCACGGCCAAGCTTCCCTCAGGCACCATCATCCAGAACAGCCTGGACAACCAGACCATCCAGAACCTCACGGTTATCAATGCGAGCGTGAACAGCATGGGTCTGTTCAAAACGGCCAACACGCAGGCAGCTCTGAAGGATGCGCTCTTTGGCTCGGTGGGTGTCCGGTGAGACAGCCCCTGGAGCTGATCGCGCAAGCGCTGAAAGGACTCTCCCATGCAAGGGAATGACCCCAAGGTGTGGATGCTTGCGGAGGCAGTTGAATTGCTGGAGGCCGCAGACCGTCTGCAACGCCAGTTTTTCCGCTTTGGCCAGATGGGGGAGTCGCCTTGCTGGGAGCCACCGATTGACATGTACGCCGACGATGGCGACTTGGCCGTGCTGGTGGCGCTGCCGGGCGTGGGGCCCGACCACTTTGAGGTCAGGATCGAGGGTCAATTGATTGTGGTGCGCGGCGAGCGGGCCATTGCCACGGTACTGGGGCCCAGCGCCATTTTGCGCCTGGAAATTCCATATGGCCGCTTCGAGCGCCACATTGCCTTGCCAGAGGGGATGTACGAAATGGTCGACTTTGCACTGCAGCATGGCTGCCTGCGCCTTCATCTTGAGCGAATCACATGAACCCTTTGACGCACCGGCTTGAGGACAAGACGGCATCGGGTGGCGCGCCAGGTGCCGACAAGGCCGCCGGCGTCAACCAGTCTGCGCAGGCGCCGGACATTCCGGACGACGCCATGGTGATCGTTCCGGTGCGCAACATGGTGCTGTTTCCGGGATTGGTGGTGCCGATTGCGATCGGCCGCAAGAGCTCCATCGCGGCGGCCCAGTATGCGATCAAGCGGGAACGGCCACTGGGCATCCTGATGCAGCACAACCCCGAAGTGGAAACACCGGGGGCCGATGATCTGGCCGCCATGGGCACGATTGCGTCCATCCTGCGCTATGTCACCACGCCTGACGGCTCGCACCACATCATCTGCCAGGGACAGCAGCGCTTTCGCGTGAAAAGCTATCTGGAAGGTTTCCCCTTTGTGGTGGCGAAGATCGAACGGGTGGTGGATCAATCGGGCGAGGGCGACAAGGAAGTCGAGGCTCGCTTCATCCGGCTGAAAGAGCGCGCGGTAGAGGTGCTGCAACTGCTGCCACAGGTGCCGCAGGAAATGGTCAATGCCGTGCACAACATCGAGGCGCCAGGCACACTGGCCGATCTGGTAGCGGGATACCTGGACATCAAGGCCCATGAGAAGCAGGCGCTTTTGGAAGAGGTGGACCTGCGCACCCGGCTGGACCGGCTGCTGGAGGTGATGATGCACCGCATCGCGGTGATGCAGATCTCGCGCGAGATCAACCAGCACACCAAGGCCAGCCTGGAAAAGCGCGAGCGTGAATTTCTGCTGCGCGAGCAGATGAAGGCCATCCAGAAGGAGCTGGGCGAAGATGGCGGCAGCAATGCGGCAGAGATTGATGAGCTGCGCAAGCAGATTGCGCAGGCCAACATGCCCGAAGAGGTGGCCAAACAGGCGGACAAGGAACTCAAGCGGCTGCAGCGCATGTCGGACGGTTCGTCGGAATATTCGATGGTGCGGACCTACCTGGACTGGCTGGTGGAGTTGCCCTGGAAAGCACCGGAGCCCGATGTCATCGACGTGGCACAGGCACGCCGGATTCTGGATGACGATCATTTTGGTCTCGACCAGGTCAAAAAACGGATTCTGGAGTTTCTCGCGGTGCGCAAGCTCAAGCCTGACGGGCATGGTCCGATTCTGTGTCTGGTGGGTCCACCCGGCGTGGGGAAAACTTCGCTGGGGCAATCCATCGCCAAGGCGCTGGGGCGAAAATTCGTGCGGGTATCGTTGGGTGGCGTGCATGACGAGGCCGAAATTCGTGGCCACCGGCGCACCTACATCGGGGCCCTGCCCGGCAACATCATTCAGGCTTTGAAAAAATCCGCCACACGCGGTTGCGTCATGATGCTTGACGAAATCGACAAGCTGGGAACGGGCATCCATGGCGACCCCTCGGCAGCGCTGCTGGAGGTGCTGGACCCGGAACAAAACAACAACTTCCGCGACAACTACCTGGCCGTCCCTTACGACCTGTCGCAGGTGCTGTTTGTCGCCACGGCCAACGTGCTGGACCCTATACCGGGCCCGCTGCGAGACCGCATGGAGGTATTGCAGCTGGCCGGCTACACGCAGGACGAGAAACGTGAAATCGCCCGCAAGTACCTGGTGGCGCGCCAGCGCGATGAGAGTGGTCTCAAGCCCGCACAACTTGAGATCACCGATGCTGCCCTGGCCTGCATCATTCGCGATTACACCCGTGAGGCCGGTGTGCGCCATCTGGAACGCCAGATTGGTGCGGTATGTCGCCGCGCCGCCATGCGCATTGCGGAGGGCGCCGCGCAGGCGGTGCACGTTGACGCATCCGATCTGGCGGAAATCCTGGGGCCGGCGAAGTTTGAGAACGAGGTCGCCTTGCGGGCCGCCACAGCGGGCGTGGCAACCGGTCTGGCGTGGACACCCGTTGGCGGAGACATCCTTTTCATCGAAGCCAGTCGCACCCCTGGCAGTGGTCGCCTGATCCTGACCGGGCAGCTTGGTGATGTCATGAAGGAATCGGCGCAGGCCGCACTGACACTGGTGAAGTCGCGAGCGACAACGCTGGCGCTGGACCCGGCCTCATTCGAAAAAACAGATGTTCACGTTCATGTACCGGCTGGCGCCATTCCGAAGGACGGGCCGAGTGCGGGCGTTGCCATGTTCATTGCACTGAACTCCCTTTTCATTGACAAACCGGTTCACAAGGACATTGCGATGACCGGCGAAATCAGTCTGCGCGGCCTGGTGCTGCCGGTGGGTGGCATCAAGGAAAAAATACTCGCCGCCGTGGCGGCCGGTATCAAGCGGGTGATGCTGCCTGCGCGCAATCGCAAGGATCTGGAGGAAGTGCCGCTCGCAGCCAGGCAGGAACTGGAATTCATTTTTCTGGACAACGTGGAGCAGGCGGCGCAGACGGCCATCGCCGGAAATTGAGTTTTGTCAAACTTCCATAAATGGGGCCACCCTAGCATCAACTCCCGTTTAAGGAGTAACCGATATGTTGAAGATTTTGATAGCCGTGGACGGCTCCGATCATGCGAACCACGCGATTGAGGCCATCGGCAAAATGGCCCGATCCTCACTCGACCTGGAGGCGATTCTTCTTGCCGTCAGCCCCGAGCCGCTGTTCTATGGCGACTACACCGCCGGCACCATCCTGAAAATCGAGGAAGACCAGAAGCGTCAGCAAACCTCGCTCCTTGCCAAGGCCACGGAACATGCCAAGGCGCAAGGCCTGAAGGTGGGTGAGCCCGTGCGCGCCTATGGCGTCATCGCCAATGAGATTGTCCGCGTGGCCACAGACCGGCAGGTGGACCAGATCGCCATGGGCACGCGCGGCATGGGTGCTGTGGGCAACATGGTCATGGGCTCGGTGGCACAACGGGTTGTTCACCAGTCGCCGGTGCCGGTCCTGCTGGTCAAATGAAGCGTCAGAGAGCGCGCCTCGCGGCACGCTCGCGCCGGGAGCCGCTTAGAGGTGATGCCTCTTCGCAGCTCCCTGACCCGGTCTGATATTGATCTGCAATCCGCGCATGCCATGAATGCGCCGGGCTGTTCTCTCCACCTGAAACCTTGTTTGATGGGTGTCAACCTGTCCATTGAGCGTCACCATGCCGTTGGTGACGATGACATCAATGTCCGATGCATTCACGGTGGGAATGGCATCGAGTCTTTCCATCAAATCTGCCTTCAGTTCTGCATCTGTTTTCATGACCATAGTTCCTCGGTTGAAGGCCTTGCGCCATCAGGCCATCGTGGTAATTCGTGCGCGAGGACCAATGTAAAAAGTTCCGCCTCTGCCGCTTTGAGATTTCGCAAAAGCCGCCGTACCCGAACTTCTTCGCCTGTATTGCGGTTTCGCAAGGTGCCCAGCCGCACCAGGACCTAAATTGCCTGTCCTGAAAACGATTCATTGAGAAAGCCATGAACCAGCCTGCCCGTCACTCACCCCGTCCGAGAATTCGATTCCTGTTGATTGCCGGTGCGTCAGTCGCGCTTCTTCGCGCCTGTACCCATGACCAGAGCCAACAGGACGGCGGCTGGCAAATTCTCAACTAGTTTGGCATCGACCAGGGAGTGCTTCATGGGTACGCATTGCGAGAGTGTTCTGATTGGGTCTCAGGGTTTGCCGGGCGACCTGGAGATACCGGCCAATCCGATTGGCATCGTGGTCATTGTCCCGGCCAGCGAGGGCGACCGGCACAGCCCCCGGCACCAGTTCGTTGCCCACGCGCTGCAGTCCTATGGGCTGGCCACCCTGATGTTCGATCTGCTGGCGGGGCCGCCAGACCATGATCGGCATCCTGTGCTGGACATCGCCATCCTGCGATCGCGGGTCACCGAGGCGCTGCACTGGATCGATTCACGCACAGATCTTGCGCAGATCCCGGTGGGCCTGTTTGGCGCCAGCACGGGCGCGACGGCGGCGCTGCTGGCGGCCGCGCGCGAGCCCAGCCGCATCGCGGCCCTGGTGTCGCGTGGTGGCCGCCCCGACCTGGCAGGTTCCCAGTTGGGGCGGGTGCGCGCGCCCACGCTGCTGATCGTAGGCAGCGAGAACTTTGGCGTGCTGGAACTCAACCGCTATGCCATGCGCTCCCTGCCCGGCACCAAGACCCTGACGGTTGTGCCCGGTGCCAACAATTCCTTTGAGGAGTCGGGTGCACTGGATGCAGCCACCAGCCTGGCGGGCAACTGGTTCCTGCAGCACCTGCAGCACCCTGCGTTGCATTGAACACGGGCGGGGACTATTGCGCGGTGGTCACCACGCTGGCGCCGCTCATGCTGCCCTCGCGGTACACCGCACAGCCTTTGAGGCCGAGTTCCCAGGCGCGCAAGAGCACCATCTCCATGTCATGCACCGTGCTGCTGGCAGGCAGGCGAACGGTCTTGGAGATGGCATTGTCCACGCAGGATTGCACCGCCTCCATCATGTGCAACTGATCCTCGGCGCTCACCTCCACAGCCGATACAAACTGCGCTGGCAGCGGTGCGCCTGGCCCGTGCAGTTCCCGGTAATGACGCACGGCGGCATCCTGCACCTCAAAGCTGATGGGCTGTCCATCCGCGCCACGGATCCAGCGCGTGGCTTTCATGGCGAAGATGGGCTCGATGCCGCTTGAGACATTGTTGGCCAGCAAGCTGATGGAGCCAGTGGGTGCAACCGCCAGCAAATGGCTGTTGCGAATGCCATGCTGGGCAATGGCGTCCTGGATATCCTTCGGCAGTTGCAGCACAAAAGGACTGGCGCCATACCGGACCCTGTCGAAGTCGGGGAAGCCACCCTTCTCTCGCGCCAGTTCCACGGAGGTGCGGTAGGCGGTGTCGCGGATCACGCCCATGATCTCGCGCGTGAGCTCAAGACTGGCGGGCGAGCCGTAGCGCAAACCCAGCATCGCAAACATGTCGGCCAGGCCCGTCACACCCAGGCCCAGGCGGCGACTCGCGTGCGCCGCTTTTTCCTGAGCCTTCACCGGGAACACGGAAACGTCATGCACATTGTCCAGAAAACGCGTGGCCACCGCCGCCACCGCCTTGATACCTGCAATGTCCAGTTCAGGATGAGCGCCAAATGGATGCTGCACAAAGCGGGCCAGGTTGATGGAACCCAGGTTGCAGGCGCCATACGGCGCCAGCGGAACTTCCCCGCAAGGATTGGTGGTGGAGATGCGCTCGCAGTACCAAAGGTTGTTGGCGCGGTTGATACGGTCGATGAACAGGGCTGCCGGCTCTGCACTGGCGAGCTCGGCTTCCAACAGTTGGTCCCACAGGGTGCGGGCGGGGATGCGCTTGTGCACCAGGCAAAGCTGTGGCGCCATGGCGCCGGACCATACGCGCTCACAGACCTCAGCGCCCGGCGGAATGGGATGGGACCCCAGAGGAAAGACCAGCGGCCATGGGCCATCGACCTCCAGCGCCTGCATGAATTCGTCGGTCAGCAGAACGGACAGGTTGAAATGGGGCAGCACGCCCGCAACCATCTTGGCCTGAATGAAGGCCTCGATGTCGGGGTGGTCACAGCGCAAGGTTGCCATCATGGCGCCGCGTCGCAAATTGCCCGCCTCCAGCACCGCATTCGCGGCCTCCCAGACTTTCATGAAGGACGCGGGCCCAGAGGCAACGCCGCCGCTGGCCACGGCCTGCGAGCCGGCCGGACGCAAAGTGGAGAAGTCGACACCGACCCCACCCCCCGCCTGCAGGGTCAGCATGGCTTCACGCAAGGCGTTGAAAATGCCTTGCACCGAGTCTTCCAGCGCGCCCATCACAAAGCAGTTGAACAGGGTGGCACGACGGGTCGTGCCGGCGTTGGCCAGTATGCGTCCGCCGGGCAGGAAGCGAAAGTCCCGCAGGAGGGTGCGAAATCGCTCGTGCCATTCATTGCGGTGATGCACTTCGACGGCTGACACGGCCAGTGCCACCCGGTCCCAGGTGGCCTCGATGGAGGGCTCCTGCATATGCCCCCCTTCCAACCACTGGTATTTGGTATGCCAGACGTGCTCTGAAATGGCTTCTTTGAGAGGGGATGTTTGCATTTTTGAATCCAGATTCGTGTATGGCTTCAGGGTAGTCAGCGCGCTGGCAGCGCAGTTGACAAATCGCAAAAGCACCATCCACTTCAAGCTGCTCGCATCAAGGCAGCAGCACGGCAGCGCCATTGATCGCGCCCGCCCTGAGCGCTGCGATGGCCTCGTTGGCCTGGTGCAGGGCAAAAGGCTGGCTCTGCCGGTCACCCGCTCGGGTGAATGCGTAGACCTGCTGCCCCTGGGCCACCGCGCCAAAGCCATACAAACCCAGACGCATGGCACCAGACACAGCGCAAAGGCGGTAGGCCCGGTAGCCAATCAGGCCTGCGCACAGCAGGGGCGCTGCATGCACATCGTCATAGCCGTCAGGCAGGGCAAAGCAGAAGCGTTCGTCCGCTGACGCGTATTGTGCAAAGCCGCCGTGCCTGTCGTAGCCGGTGAACACCGGCGTGTCGCACAGATTCTCCCGGTGCCCCATGCAATAGAGGCAACGACCACACGTCCCCCCCAACCACGGAATGCCGACCCTGTCGCCAATCCGAAATCGTCCGCCACGGCAGGCGGCGGTGACCACGCGTCCAACCACCTCATGGCCGGGCACGATGCCCGCCACCCGGGGCGGCAGATCGCCATCGATGATATGCAGGTCGGTGCGACAGATGCCGCACGCGAGCACCCGGATCACGATGTCATGCTCGCCCGGCACCGGCATGGGCAACTCCGTCATGCGCAGGGGCTCGCCAGGCCTCGCGAGAGTCATGGCCTGCATGGTGGCGACCATGGACAGCGCGCACTGACACACGGCCTCACAAGCCGTCTCCCAGAGGCAGATTCATCTGGGAAGAGTGGTCCGGCTGGTCCTGTTGCAGTTGCGCAGCCAGCGCCCGGATGGCCGCCTCGTCGAGCGTTTCCTTGTCCAGCAGCGCGTGCGCACCCTGCACCAACACCTCGCGATTGGCGCCGAGGATGTCGCTGGCTTTATGGAAGCCGCTCATGACAATGCGCCGGATCGCCTCGTCAATGCGACGCTGCGTGTCTTCCGATGCGGGATTGCCGCGCGGGAAAATGCCAACAGGAATATCGAGCATCTGCTGTCGCTGCGGCTCAAAGGCCACATAACCCAGATCCTCGTCCATGCCGAACCTGGCCACCATGTCGTGGGCCATGTCGGTGGCTTTGGCAAGGTCGTCTGCAGCCCCTGTGGACAACACCTCGAAAATCAATTTTTCCGCAGCCCGACCGCCCATCAGAACCGCGACTTTTTGTTCCAGCTCGGGACGTGTCATCAGGTACCGGTCGTCAGTCGGTCGCTGGATGGTGTAACCCAGAGCGCCAATGCCACGCGGGATGATGGACACCTTGTGCACGGGGTCGGCGCCCGCCTGCGCCAGGGCCACCAGAGCGTGGCCCATCTCGTGAAAGGCGACGGTCTCGCGCTCCTTGGGGTTGAGCACGCGGTTCTTGCGCTCCAGTCCGGCCACGATGCGCTCCACCGCGGCGGTGAAGTCCGCCATGGTCACCCGATCTGCCTTGCGCCGGGTGGCCACCAATGTGGCCTCGTTCACCAGATTGGCCAAGTCCGCGCCGCTGAAGCCTGGGGTCAGGGCCGCCACGTCTTCAAGACGCAAGGCCGCATCAAGTTTGACTTTGCGTATGTGGACCTTGAGGATGTCGGTGCGGCCCTTGCGGTCTGGCCGGTCCACCAGCACCTGCCGGTCGAATCGCCCCGCACGCAGCAAGGCGGGGTCGAGGATTTCAGGCCGGTTGGTGGCAGAGAGAATGATCAAACCAACCGAGGGGTCGAACCCGTCCATTTCCGAGAGCAGCTGGTTCAGGGTCTGCTCTTTCTCGTCGTGTCCGCCCAGGCCGGGAAAGGCACCACGCGCACGGCCCAGCGCGTCGAGTTCATCAATGAAAATGATGGCCGGCGCCATGGCCCGTGCCTGCTCGAACAGGTCGCGCACCCGCGCCGCGCCCACGCCCACAAACATCTCGACAAACTCGCTTCCCGATATCGAGAAAAACGGCACACCCGCCTCGCCTGCCACTGCCTTGGCCAGCAGCGTCTTGCCGGTCCCGGGCGGCCCCACCAGCAGAACACCCTTGGGAATATGGGCCCCCAGGCGACCGTACTCTTTGGGATGTTTGAGGAAGTCCACCACCTCTTCAAGCTCGCTTCGCGCTTCATCGACACCCGCCACATCGGCAAAGGTAACGCCGGTATCGGTCTGAACATAAATCCTGGCGCGGCTCTTGCCTATCGACAGGAAGCCTCCCATGCCCTGCTTGTCCGCAAAGCTTCTGAACAGGAAAAACCAGACACCAAAGAACACCAGGGCAGGAAGAATCCAAGACATGAGATCCCGCAGCAAACCACTTTCCACGACCCGGGTGTAGGGCACATCAAATTTGTCCAGTCGCGCTGCCAGGTCCGGCTCCACCAGGGTGGCCACCAGAGTCGTCTTGTCGCCTTCGGCTGCCTTCAGCCGCCCACGTATCGTGCGGTCTGCAACCGTCATGTCGACGATGCGCCCCGCGCTCAGGGCCTTCTCGAACTCGCTGTACGGAACCACGCGCACCTGGTTGGCGCCCCGCCACAGGTCCTGAAGCAGAAGCAACAGCACGATTGCAAGAACCCAGTAGGCAAGGTTCCAGGTCTGCTTCTTATCCACTCCAGCTCCTGGCATTGAGTGAAGTCATTCTTCCTCCAGATGAGGGGGCGACTGGCCTTCAGCGGGTTCACCAGTCTGCGGGTCAATCCAGTCTGCAATGCCGATTTCGCGTTCCAACTCCGGCAAAGTCTCGATCGGCTCGGCCAGCCAGTCCTGCGCACCCTCAACATCCTCCCGATCCACGCCCGCACTTTCCAGAAAGCCCCCCGCAGGTGTCTCGTCCAGCACCGACTCGTCGCCACCGGGGACGGCACCTCCCGTCCGATGCCGCTTTCTGGCCACGGGCTTGAGGGTGGGCTTGGCGGGCGCTGACTTGTTTTTGCGCGGTGTGCTGGCTGCGGGAATCGATCGGGTGGTCATGGCAATCCTCAACATGTGTGTGCTGCGTGATGAACAAGACTACCCAGCGCCCAAGGTGCAAGTTTGAGAATTCTCAAACCACTGGTACGCGGCATCGATAGCCATCACGGCACGACCGTCGATCCCAATCGCACAAATATGGGACACCGTCCCTACAATTGGCCCGATTTTTGCTTTCTTTTGGTGCGTTTTGTCGTTTTACAGAATAAGCGCACCAATACAACACATTTCATTCAAAGAGGTTCTCATGGAAGCACTAAAACAGGGCGCTGACACCCTGTTCATCCTTCTCGGCGCAGTCATGGTGCTGGCCATGCACGCAGGCTTTGCATTTTTGGAGCTCGGCACCGTGCGCCGCAAAAACCAGGTCAACGCGCTGGTCAAAATTCTGGTGGACTTTTCCGTGTCCACCGTCGTGTATTTCATCGTCGGCTACGGGGTGGCTTATGGAACCAGCTTCTTCGTGGGCGCCGAGGTGCTGGCGGCCAAAAATGGCTATGACCTGGTCAAGTTCTTCTTCCTGCTGACCTTCGCGGCCGCCATCCCCGCCATCATTTCCGGCGGCATTGCCGAGCGCGCCAAGTTCTGGCCGCAGCTCATCGCCACCGCCGTGATTGTGGGATTCATCTACCCCTTCTTCGAAGGCATTGTGTGGAACCAGCACTTTGGGGTGCAGGCCTGGATCAAAGGCCTTACCGGCGAGGAGTTTCACGACTTTGCCGGCAGCGTGGTGGTACACGCCGTAGGCGGCTGGATTGCCCTGCCTGCGGTCATCCTGCTGGGCGCCCGCGCCAACCGCTACCGCAAGGATGGCGGCATTTCGGCCCACCCGCCCTCAAGCATTCCCTTTTTGGCGCTGGGCGCCTGGGTGCTGACGGTTGGCTGGTTTGGCTTCAACGTGATGAGCGCACAAACGCTGGACAAGATCTCAGGCCTGGTGGCGGTGAACTCGCTGATGGCCATGGTGGGCGGCACCCTGGTGGCACTGCTGGTGGGCAAGAACGACCCCGGCTTTGTGCACAACGGTCCACTCGCCGGACTGGTGGCCGTATGCGCCGGCTCAGACCTGATGCACCCGCTGGGCGCTCTGGTGGTGGGGGGCGTGGCAGGCGGCATCTTTGTCTTCATGTTCACGCTGACGCAAAACAAATGGAAGATCGACGACGTGCTGGGCGTATGGCCACTGCATGGCCTGTGCGGCACCTGGGGCGGCATTGCCGCGGGGATTTTTGGCACCAAGGCTTTTGGCGGCCTGGGCGGCATCAGCTTGGGCGGTCAGCTCATTGGTACGGCCATGGGCGTGGCCTGGGCGGTGGTCGGCGGCGTGGTGGTTTACGGCCTGCTCAAGGCCACCATGGGCTTGCGCCTGAGCCAGGAAGAAGAGTACGACGGGGCCGACCTGTCGATCCACAAGATCAGTGCCACGCCAGAGCGCGAAGCGAACTGGTAAGTCCTTCTCTTCTGGGTAATTAAAGTCGTAAACAGGGCCCTAGCATCCATGCGGGTTTGCAGGGGGTGGCTTTTTGGAGACCCTCGTCAGGAGTGGCCGCCGAGTGGCTCCAATGCCAATTGCGGTCGTTCCGATAAGACTGCTTTTCGGTGATGCGCCAAGGCGTCTCTATCGAACAAACTGATCAACATATTCGGCGCCAAGGCCGTTGGCAGCATAGTACTTACGACACATCTCTATCTTGGTGAAAACGTCTTCGTAACCGGAGGGTTGACCTTTTTCATCGACATAAACCATAGCGCCCGAGATGTTGAAGAAAGTAATCATCTCTGTAGCACCACCCGAGGCTTCATCCACCACCAGTGTATGAATCTCACCGGGTGGTTCATAGACAAAAGAGCCCTCACTGGCAACCCAGTCGTGCTCCAGATAGCGCCACGATCCTTTAATGACATACCCAACCACCACTGACGGATGGATGTGTCGCGACAAAACACCGGATTTTCGGACGCGCAACAGATTGCACCAACTACCGGTAACCGTATTGAGTAACAGCGGCCGAAACCAAACGTTCTCAGCCTGAGGTACCCAGACACGCTCATCTTCAGGAATTGCTTTCACTGCTATCTCAGGCTGGATACCGGGCAGTTGGACAATTGGATTCATCACTCTCTCCGTTTTACTCTCAGGAAACTAAATAGCCACCATCCACAGGCAGCACGACACCGGTTACGAAACGTGCCAAAGTACTGGCCAAAAAGAGGACTGGGCCTGCCACATCTTCTGGCGTTCCCCATCGCCCCATGGGCGTACGTGCCAAGATTGGACCTGAGCGCACCGGATCATCCTGTAGTGCTTGTGTCAAAGGCGTGGCAATCCACCCTGGTGCCACTGCATTGACACGTATTCCATCTGCGGCATAGGCAACGGCAAGTGACTTTGTCAGTTGAACTACCCCACCTTTGCTGGCGCTGTACCCCGGCACCAGACCGCCACCAAAAAAACTCAACATAGATGCTGTATTAATGATGCAGCCACTGGATTCTTTCAATAAACGCCGGGCGGCAGAGCACGTCCGCATAGACCCGGTCAGGTTCACGTCTATCACACTGGCAAACACCTTGGGATCGTGCTCCTCTCCACGCTTAATGACTCCCGCACAGTTCACAAGGACGTGCAGACGACTTAGTGAAAAAAAGAAGGCATCCACTGACTCATCACTTCGAACATCCAAGTACTGGAAATCAATACCAGGTGTGTCAATCGACTGAGCCGCTTCAACTTCTTTTTGAGTTCCACCCGTTGCGATGATTGTGGCACCTAGGTTGACAAAGGCATTGGCAATTCCTTTACCAATTCCGCTGGTACCACCCACAACAACTACGTGTTGACCCTGAAGAGTCGAAAGCATATTTCCCATGGTGTCACCGACTCCTTCACTTGTTCAGATACGGCTTGGCACCCAAACGCATGCGGTAGATACGGAAATTGGGGACCTTGGGTTTGTCAAAGTCCATGTCACCGTCTACCCAGAGATGCAGGTGGTTGCTAACCAGGTACATATATCCACCGGGTCCCCAAGCCAGTGTGTCTGGCCAGGAGACCTCATCGCTTGAAACCAACGTGGTGACCTGACCCGTCTTCGCGTCACGTTTCATGATCCCATTCAAAGAGAGCGCTGTCATATACAGGTTGTTGTCTCGGTCAGCCGTCATGCCATCGGTATTAGAAGGCAGTGTTGCTACGACCTTGGCGGCCTTTTTGATATCGTCCTCGGTCTTGGAGAAGTCACGGATGACATCAGTAGGAAGTGACAGCAAGCGATTGCCAGTCAGGTTCGTCCAGTAAAGCGTCTTTTTATCGCCAGAAAGTGCAATGCCATCTGCCCCGGTCTGCATGCCATTTGGTTTTCCGTCTTTTGGCTTCAGTACATCGCGTCCATGAATCTTGAAGGAGTAGCTCTCGTTGTTGACCCACTCTGGAGCCGACAAGACCCGCTTGGCCTTGTTGCTCTTGATGTCATAGACCAAAACACCGCCTTTAAGGGGGTTGCAGAAGATCCCAGAGTCGGTGATGTAAACCACACCGGAGTCATTGTCGACTGCCACGTCATTGAGGAACGAGCACTTCTTGTCGGTATCTGCGTCATTGAACTCATAACGCGCAACCTCTTTTCCAGTCTTTAGATCCCAGCCGATTAGTTTTTCATCCCCAGGGGCCGAGGGCGCTCCCGCAACGTGGCCTTGGTCCAGAATCCACATCACATCGTTGCGATCGATCTCAAAACCGAGCACCGCCTTCAATCCTTTGGGATCATCAACGCTGTTCATCGCCTTGCTCGGAAAGGGCTGAAGTTTCCATTCTTTGCCCTTCTTCACCAGTTTGGACAAAGTAGCAGGAATCTCTTTACCACCCCATCGCGCGGTGCTTACATAAATGTTGCCCCGAGAATCCACTTTGGCCCCCTGCATCAAGACTTTCTTCCAGACCTGTTGGTCTTCGTAGGCTTTTTCTGCAACGGGATCACCAAGGTCATACGACAGACGCGTCCATTCCGCGACAACTTCCAATTTCGGTGGGGCAGCCATAGCAACTGAGGCAGCAACTCCGCACACCATAGGAGTGATCCGTTTGATCCATTTAACTTTCATTTATGTCTCCTCTTAGATTGTTAGAACTGCACGCTAAATCTGCGATCTAGCGTGCCTGCAGGACACTGAGCACTCGCTCAGCATTGGGAATGGGCGCAACAGCGCCATAACCTTCGGTGGAAAGGGCCGCAACCACTGCGGCATAGCGCCCGGCCTCAGCAAGGCCGTCTCCTCTAATGAGCCGTGCGACAAATGCCCCACCGAACGCGTCTCCGGCGCCAGTGGCGTCGACCGGCTTGCATGCATGTGGCGGGATCTGATGCCTCTCACTTGCGGTAGCCACAATGGCGCCCTTCTCTCCCAGCTTCAACGCCACTGTTTTAGCCCCGAGACGCAGGCAATGGTCAACTAGGGCGTCAGGATCGTTCAGTCCTGTAATGGCCACAACATCGTCATAGCTGGGAAGGCATATGTCCGATAGTGAGATTACATCTCGTATGACCGCACGTGCACGCTGGACTGACCAGAGTTTCAAGCGCAGATTGGTGTCAAATGAAACCTGCACACCCGCAGATCGTGCAGACTCAATAGCGGCATAGGCGGTATCACATGCGCTATCCGAGATGGCGAGTGAGATTCCAGATAGATGCAGAACACGCGCCGCTGCAATACGTTCGCGTGGCAAGTCCGCAAGTTTCATGCGGCTGGCGGCGGACCCACTGCGGAAGAAAGTGAACTGATGGCCTCGCTCACCATGATTCACAAAGTAAATCGCAGTGAAGGCATCTACATCCGTGGTGACACTGGAGTGATCCACACCTTCTTCGTCCCACAGGCGGCGCAGCATCACTCCATAAGGATCATCACCGACTGCACTCAGGTATCCCACCTTGGCACCTTGGCGTGCAGCTGCAATCGCAAAGTTGGAAGTATCCCCACCAAAACCTTGCAAGTACTGACGTCCGTCTCGCGCTCCCGTCTGGTTGAACTCAACCATGGGCTCTCCAAGCGCAATGATCTCCGGCTGACTCATGGCACCTGACTCAGATACGGCCATATTTGGCCAGCCCTGTACGCAACGACTTTTCAGCAATGATGAGTTTTGCCTGCTCCAACTCGCGCACATCAATCTCTTGCGCTACCTTGAGTACTTCTTCAGCCTGCGCTTTGGGGACCACCACAACTCCGTCCACATCACCAACCACGATGTCGCCTGGGTGGACCACAATTCCGCCCACTTCAACAGGCACTTGAGAGGCAACAGTGCGGTAGCGACCCAGGGTCGTGCCAGGACTGACATCACGCGCATACACAGGGAATCCATAGTCGCGTCGGATTTCAGTCAGGTCGCGCACAGCACCATCCAAAACGGCTCCGACATGCTTGTTGGCAACTGCACCGGCAGTCATTAGACCGCCCCAAACAGCAACATTGGATTCGCCACCCATGATGGATATCACAATGACACTGCCAGACTCTGCTTCGTCAATCAGATCCAGTGCATGTTGCGGCGGCACGAACTCATCAGTTGCGGACTCCAGCACCGTGGCCGCGGGTCCGCAGATGCGCTTGTCATTGATGCGTGGTTTGATACGGCTATCCATATACCCACGCTTTCCACACACCTTATCGACTGCGTCAGCGACAGATGCCACAGCGACCAGACCAAAGGCTTCAATTATTTCTTTCATTCAATTCTTTCCAGTTTTCGTAGTTGTTGTTAGCGGTTTAGCCAGTGCAGCGGCACTTCCCCATGGAGAACTCGCACAGCCTCTTCAGCGGTTTTTCGCTGCAGCTCCCGCATGGACTCTTCGCTGTACCAACCCATGTGATTGGTAACTGTTACGTTGTCCAATGTGAAGATCGGATGATTTCCCGGTGGCTCTTGCTCGAAGACATCAAGCCCTGCGCCAAGAATCCGTCGGCTCTTCAGTGCTTCGTAGAGAGCGTCGGTATCCAAGAGCCCACCGCGGGCGGTATTCACCAGAATGGCAGTCGAACGCATCATTTCAAGTCGCTGGGCGTTGATGAGGTGATGGGTCTTTTCACTTAGCGGAGCATGGAGTGAGATCAGGTCTGCCTCTGCGCACAGAGTGTCGATATCCACTCGCTCCACGCCATCGGGAAGCTCTGCAATGGGATCACTCACCAATACGCGACCAAACCCGAATCCCCCTAGCTTTTCCAGCGTCATCCTGGCGATGCGCCCAAAACCTACGAGTCCCAATGTGCGCCCGCGCCAACGGTACATGGGCTGAAGAACCCCGGTTGACCACCGCCCGGCTCGCACTTCTCCATCGTGAAGACCAATGCGCCTTGATACGGCCAACGCCAATGCCACGGCTTGCGAGCTGACTTCTTCAGTGCCATAGTCAGGAACGTTGGCAACGCGAATACCCCTCTCCCTCGCGGCAACCTGGTCAATGTTGTCAACACCAATACCATACCGGATGATGGCTTTGCACCGTGTCATAGCGTCAATGACTCGTCGGCTTACCGGCGATTCACGAACCAGTACAACGTCCGCATCGCGAACCGAAACACAGGCTGCATCCTCATCCCGTCTACATGGCTGCAGAGAGAAACGAGCGCCCGCTTTTGCAAAGAGCTCCTCTTCTTGGTCATAGGCGGCGTAACCGTCATCCAATGCCACGACCAAACGCTCAGTTAGCATCACTAGACTCACTTGGCCGCAGCTGCTGCCAGTAGCTTGTCGGTCCACTCCTTGCTGACATCAGCTTCCAAATAGGCGCGAACAGCGGGCTGAGACGCTTTGCGGAAACGGTCAATCTCTGCGGGTGTGAGCTCAGTGACAGTCATGCCTTTTTCAGAAAGCACTTTCTTGGCCGACAGGTCTTGTTCACGTGTCATATCGCGGTGAATCTTCTTGGCTTTGTCGACGCCTTCAGTGACTGCCTTTTTCTCGGCATCCGTGAGGCTGTTGAAGAATTTTTCGCTGATCAAGTAGGCATGCAAGCTGTAGATGTGTCCGTCCAAGGTCACATGTTTTTGGTGCTGATAGAGACTGGCTGCCATGATGTTGGTAACACCGTTCTCCTGACCATCGGCAGTTCCTTGGGCCAATGCAGCTGGCAACTCACCCCAATCGATGGCTGTGGGGCTGGCACCCAGAGATTCCACCAGCTTCACAAATACAGGACTGGGCTGCACGCGCATCTTCAAACCCTTCATGTCTTCAGGGGACTTGATCGCGCGTTTGTTATTGGTGAAGTGGCGGATTCCGTTGTCTGCATAACCCATCAAACGAATGCCGGTGCGTTTGCGCATGTCTTCGGCTAGTTCCTGACCGAATTTTCCGTCCAAGACCGAATACGCATGTGCGTGGCCATTGAAGACAAACGGCATGCCGAAGATATTGAAAGTCTTGTACACACCGGGAATGCCACCGTCATGCACAACGCCAAGCTCGACGGTGCCAAGACGTAGTCCTTCCATGATTTGCTGGGCTGGCCCCAATTGACCAGCAGGATAGATCTCTACCTTGACTGAGCCATTGGTCGCTTTTTCGACATGCTCTTTGAATGCCAATGCCGCAACGTGTTTGGGTTGATCATTTTTGGCAGGCTGAAAGTGGGTGTACTTCATGACTTTCTGCGCCAATGCAGACGAAGCACCCAAGGCCAGTACGGTGGCTGCTACTGCAGTCAGAAATTTTTTACGATTGAGTTTCACGGGTTGTCTCCTTTTGGGGTTAATTGCGGTAGCCCAGCACGCCGGGCAGCCAGGTTGAAATCGACGGAACGAAGGTCAGAAGCATCAGAACGATGAACAGTGCAAACAGCATGGGACGCATCTCGCGGACCATAGGACCCATCTTTACGCCTGACACCACGGAGGTAACGAACAGAAGGCCACCCACCGGGGGAGTCACCATTCCGAGCGTGAGGTTCACAATCACTACGATGGCGAAGTGCAGAGGATTGAGTCCTGCTGCATCGGCAAGTGGTGCAAGAATTGGCACCATGATCATCACGCCAGGCAGTGGTTCGATGAAAATCCCAACCAGGAGCAGTAGTACGTTGATGGCAACCAACAACTCGGTAGGCCCCAGACCCATGCCCGCGATCCAAGTGGCAACCAGTTGAGGAATCTGCCCCACTGTCAGTACCCAAGCGAACACCGCTGACGTAGCCACAATGAACAGAATCGAGGCAGTCATCAGCACCGTGCGAAAGAGAATCGCTGGCAGCATGTTCATGCGCAGAGTTCCGTAAACAAAGCGTCCGACAATGAGTGCATAAAGTACCGCTGCAGCTGACGCCTCTGTTGGAGTGAAAACTCCGAAGTGAATGCCGCCCAAGATGATGACCGGCAGCATCAGGGCAGGGATGGCACGCCAGAACAGCTTCCACATGGGCGCGGGATCCAACAGCTCCGGCGACGATCTGTAGTTGCGTCGCACACTTACCCAATGATTGACCAGCGCCAAAGACACAGCGATTAACAGACCAGGCAGAACACCTGCGAGGAAGAGCCCGGTTATGGTCACGCTGTTGTCTGTCAGCGCGTAGACGATCATGATGATTGAAGGCGGGATGATGGGACCCACAATTGCTGTACTGGCAGTCAGCGCTGCCGCATATGCATCCTTGTATCCGGCTTGACGCATCATCTTGATCAGCATGGAACCAGGCCCTGCGGCATCCGCCAAGGCCGATCCACTGATGCCTGAGAAGAAAGTCAAAGTAAGGATATTGGCGTGACCCAGGCCTCCTCTTCTCATGCCAACCAAGCGAGCTGCAAACTTCAGCAGCACATCCGTTAGGGCACCACCTGACATCAGTTCAGCTGCCAAGATGAAAAACGGAATCGCCAGTAACGGGAAACTGTCCAGTCCGCTAAAGAGGTTCTGCATCACCACTAGTGCAGGCATTCCAGGCTTCATCCATACCGCTACCAATCCGGCAATCAGCATGGCAAACGCGATGGGGGCACCGATCACCATTAGCCCCAGAAACACCAATCCAAGTACAGCGCTCATTTCATGTACCTCAGAGTGCCTGGGGGTCGAAACCCTCAATGTGTTCCCATTCGCCGGCTACCACCCATCGACGGGCAACCAGTAGCAAATGCACAAACATCAATGCGGCCCCCAGAGGCAAGGCTATGTAAACCTTCCCAAGCGACCACCCCAATACAGGCGACTCCTGCTCCCAGGCAAAACTTGCGTAATCAATTCCCAGCCACACCAAGATGAGCAGTGTGATCCCGACGATGGCCACGATCACACCGCGCAAGCATCGAGCGGCAGCTACTGGTAATGCACTTTGCAAAGTGTCAATCGCGATGTGTCCGCCCACTCGCAAAGCGGGGCCAGCCCCCAGAAACGCCACCCAAATCATCATGTAGCGCGTCGCCTCCTCGACCCAAGAGAAGGAATGCCCAAATACATACCGCGAAATAACATTTCCGATGACAAGAACTGCCATGGCTGCGAGCAAAGCAATCAACACCCAGCGGTTCAATCCGATGAAGGCGGCTTCAAGAAAATGCGGCCGGCTTTCCGGCTTTGCTTCAGTCACGTTGGTTTCCTGTTGAGTAAATTTGTTTAATTGAATGTATCGTATCTGATATCTTAGATTTCCAATCATCGTAAACCCTATACTCGCAGCACAACCTTGTGGTGACCCATGAAACAGAACCTAGATTTGCAGCGCCCCAGACTTCTGACCGATGTAGTAGGCGAGCGCCTCCGCGAGGCGATCGTCAATGGTGATCTCAAGCTAGGAGAGCAAGTCTCGGAGGCGCAACTTGCCCAACGGATGGGGGTGAGCAAGACTCCTGTGCGTGAGGCACTGTTGCACCTCAAAGCAGAAGGGCTTGTGGAGATTCATCCGCAACGTGGCACTTTTGTTTTTCGCCTGTCTGCGAGTGAAGTTGCACACTTGTGCCACTTCCGCGCCATGATTGAGGTCGCGGCTCTGTGTGAAGGCATGCAAGAACACCGAGCAGACCTACTCAAACGGCTAACTCAGTGCGTGAAGGAGATGAAGGCGGCTGAGCGGACCAAAGACCTGAAGGCTCTTGCACAAATCGACATGAGTTTTCATTGGTCATTTATCGAATCGTGTGACAACCACTATTTGCGCTCTGGCTACGAACTTTTGCGCTACCAGCTGATAGCCTTACGCCATCGTTCTCCAATCTCAAATGCGGTTCCAAGCCACCAAATTCTGGTGGATGCCATCGTTGACGATGATATAGATGCTGCTTGTGCGCTGCTGCGTGAACACGTATTGGAAAACGAACCTCGCTATCGGACTGCATGCGACGGCGTTTGACTGGATATTTCCCGTTCCGGCGCAGGTTTGCCGCTACATCTCAGCTGTCCTCAGTAGTCGACCACGCCACGCAATCGAATGTCCGCTATAAGGCAGTAAGTCGAAAGTGATCGAATTCCGCTTTGGGTCGGTTTGAGACAGTCAATCTGTTTCAGCGACCGACTCCTTTGGGCCTGAAACGGGCATACGTTTTTCAGCCTTGACACCGTATTGATATCCAGTAAATTGAATGTGTTTACGACTTTAATTGCTCGGAATACCTTCACCGAAAACCCGATGGCGTGGCGAGCAGACCGACCCCCAGCACCAAACCGCTTTGCACGGCGGATGGCAACCATAGGTCAAGACTGAAGCCATCAACATGCTCCAGCGCCGCCAGCAAGGAAGCCCCTGACAGCACGGCCTGCAGAAACTCCGCCTCTGTGTGGCTGCATGGCGCCACTTGGGACACCAGACCCCGGCGCCAGACCAACGCACATTCGCCCACGGCGTCGCGCAAGCTCTGGCCGGCTTCGTCCAGTGTTGGCCGGTTGTACAAATGTGCGCCCATGATGCTGGCCACGGGCCATGGGCTTTGCACCACGACACACCCCGGCGCCAGTTTCAGTTGCAATGCACCGGGGTCATGTTGTGTCAAAAGGGCGAAACTGGCCCGGTCCGTGAATGCATCGGCGGCGCTCGCCCCCAAGTGAAGCGCCCACTCCACACGCACCACATCAGCCAGATAAGGCTCGTCAGCCAGTTGCTCACTGGCGCGCACAAAATCGGCCAGATCACCGCCCCACTGCGCCAGATCGCCCCGCACCGGAGGATGCGCATGCCAGAAAGCCCGGGCCAAGGCACCCAGGCTCTCGCCACCCAACAATTGAGTCAACACAGGATACGTGGCCTGCATAGCCCGCTCGGCCAGCGCATGGCCGTTGCTTTGGTAAGCTTTTAGCCCTCTGGCCCATGAACCATCTGCATAATTAGCTATATTATTGATAGCATCCGTCGTTGGCCAAGCGAACAGCGCCTCCAGAAGGGCCTGTTGCTGCGCCGCAAGAGTCGTCATGCAGACACCCCATCCCTGGACGCAGCAAGGGCTCTGGCACGTGCGGCCTCGTCCAGCAACACATCCAGCGCAGGAATATCGGTGTCCCACTCAATCAGGGTAGGCACGGGGCCGAACCGTGCCACGGCATACGCGTAGAGACGCCAGACGTCCGGACACACCCGGCTGCCATGGTCGTCAATCACGATGTCGCCGAATTCATCGCTCGCGCGGCAATGACCGGCCAGGTGAATTTCGCCTACGTGGGCCGGCGCAATGGCGTCCAGCCAATTCAGACAACGCTGCAACGGGTCGCCGGGCGCGCCGGCTGCTCGTGCATTCAAGGCGTTGACATACAAATTGTTCACATCGACCAGCAAGGCGCAGCCAGTGCGTTGCGCGAGCTGTGACAAAAAATCAGGTTCCAGCAGAGGGGGATCGACCGGATCAGCTTTCCAGGACAAATAGCTTGAAAGATTCTCCACCATGAAACGCCGCTGCAGGCGTTCCTGCACCTGCTGCACATTGGCGCACAGCACATCAAGCGCCTCTCGGGTCAAAGGAATCGGCAACAGATCTGCGGCATGAACGCTGGCCCCCCTGAACGGGCCCCGGGCGAAACTGGCGTGGTCGCTCACGCGCACCGGCTCCACGCGCCTCACCAGCCGTTCAAGCTGCGCCAGATGCCAGGGGTCCACCCCCTGCACCGACCCCAGCGACAAGCCCACGCCGTGCAAGCTCAGAGGATAGTGGGCGCGGGCCTGCTCCAACACCGCCAAGGCTGCGCCGCCCTGCGCAAAGAAGTTTTCCGAATGCACCTCCAGAAAACCAAGCTCGGGGCGGCGCTCCAGCAACTCGCGGTAATGGGGATGCCGCCAGCCAATCCCCATCGGCGGCGATGCGCTGGCGGCGTCCGTCAATCGATCAGGCATGCTGACTGGCTCAACCCTTTTTCATGCCCTTGGCTTCGTCCATGGAAAGACCCATCATGCTCTTGCAGGTTCCCTTGGCCACATACTTCCACTCGCCTTTGTCCATATCCACCTTGGACTGGCCGGCGCAAGAGTGAACGCCGGAAATGCTGGCGCAGTCGTTTTGACCGGCCTTGGCAATACCGAAGCATTTTTCCTTCTCGTCTGCAGCGTGGGCCGGCGCTGCCACGAAGGTCAGGGACATCAGGGAAGCTGCTGCGGCAGCGATCATGGCACGTTGATTCATTTGAAAACTCCTGGGTAAATGGTAAATTTCCAACCAGCAGAAATAACAGATTTGCTGGTTGAGCGTTGGTCACGCTGACCAGAAAATTCTTACATGCCTCCCAGCTTTGAGAGGGCAGGCGACCCCGGCGGACGGGGAATATCTAGCACCGATTTCTTCAATTTGCAAAAAAATTGTGCAAATATAAAACTTGACGCATAATGCAGTTGTATTGCCGAAAAAACGGCGGTACGGGTTTGCGGTGTTTAGTCAGTTTCGCGTCTGCTTTAAGTCTTCATTGGTTTGTTGATTGCGGTGATTTGCGGTTTTGGACTCCATCGCGTTTTGAGTTATTTTGAGGAGTCCTTTCATGGGCAACAAACTTTACGTGGGCAACCTGCCCTATTCTTTCCGTGATGAAGACCTGCAGCAGGCATTTTCCCAGCACGGCACAGTCACCAGCGCCAAGGTCATGATGGAACGTGACACCGGCCGCTCCAAGGGCTTCGGCTTTGTGGAAATGGCCAGTGACGCTGAGGCGCAAGCTGCCGTCAATGGCATGAATGGTCAGCAATACGGTGGCCGCGGTCTCGTGGTTAACGAAGCTCGTCCAATGGAAGCACGCCCCCCCCGCACTGGTGGCGGCGGCTTTGGTGGCGGTGCTGGCGGCGGCGGTGGTTACGGCGGTGGCGGCGGTGGCCGTAGCGGCGGTGGCGGCGGCGGTGGTTACGGCGGCGGCGGCGGTGGTCGTAGCGGCGGTGGCGGCGGCGGTGGTTACGGCGGCGGCGGTGGCCGTAGCAGCTACTAAGCACTTGATTGGCCTTGCGCCAATCGAAAACAAAAGGGCCTCACGGCCCTTTTTTCATGCCCTCAGATTTATTCAGTCCTGGCTGCGTGGCTTTCGAGGCCGCCCTGCGAACGCCATGTCAAATAGCCAATTGGGCAAAAGACGCAGCACTTTGGCGACCACACCCATTTGCCATGGAATCACGCGATAACTGACGCCCGCATCTATCGCCTTGAAGGCTTTGTCCGCGAAGTCATCCGGGCTCATCAGAAACGGCATGGAATACGTATTCTTCTGCGTCAACGGCGTATCAATGTAACCAGGGCAAATGGTCACCACTTTCACGCCGCTTCCCCGCAACTCGCCCCGCAGACATTCGCAATAGCTGATCAGGGCCGCCTTGCTCGGACAGTTCGCACCATGACCGGCAAAGCCCCGGATGCCATTCACACTGCCAATACCCACCAGAATGCCTGAGCCGCGTTGACGCATGGCCGCCAGGAACGGATGAAAGCTTGCCGCCGTACCCACGTTGTTGGTCGCAAAAGTCCTGGCCATCACATCCAGATCAACACGCTCGGCCGTGTCCACGCCAATGCTGATGCCTGCACAGGCAATCACAACATCAGCCACGCCTTGCTGCGCGATGCTGGCTTGTCCGGCTGCCACGATATTGGCCACAATCGACACATCCGCGCTGTAGATATGACAGCGACGGGGATCTATTTGTCGGGACAGCATCCAGGCTTCGATTTCCCCGGTACGCCGCGCCACCAGCGCGAGGGAATAGCCAGCCTGGTAAAAACGCCAGGCCAAAGCCTGGCCAATACCACTGGACGCACCAGTGATGAACGCGAGTCTGGACATCTTGCCCTCCCGGCCTTAGGAACTATTTGGCAGTAGAAGGCACCAGTATGCCTTTGACACGCCCCTTGAGTTGCATCACCCGATCGAGATTGTCAAAGTCCATGGTGTCCGCCGTGAACTGGTCGCTGCCGCGCACCAACTCCACCGGCTTGTGCGACTTGACGCGCTCAGTATCCATAAAGGCATGCAGGAACTCGCCCCGAAACTCCATGCGCGACTGGGTCTGCCCGGATTTATCCACCACCGGTTCACGCACCACCCGCGCATTGCCAAACAATTGCACTTCAGTGGCATCGCCGTTGGTCAACGCCCGATTGGCAGTCGCCGTAGTCAGGCGCCCTTCCTCGTTGAACGAACGGATGCGCACCATGTCAATTTCCAGCGTGTCCGTATCCGGGAAGTGCCGGGCATCGGTTCCCCAGACTTCGCTCTTCAATCGCCCGGCACCATCAAAGGTCTTGACCGAGAACTTGCGCATGAAGTAGTCTGGCTCATGCCGCACCGGCGCCTCCGGCTCGGGGACCATCAGCATGGGTGTGCTTCGAACCAGCCAGTAGGTTCCCAAGGCAAGGACCGCCATGAGGATGACGGGAAGATAGAGCGAGAGGCGATCCCAGGCTGCGCGAATCAGAATCAGCTTGATCACAACAAGCTTTCCTGCAGCAGGCCGGCGTACTTGCCACTGGCAACCAGCAGCAGGTCACAGAGCTCCCGCACGGCCCCAGAGCCACCCGGTGCAGTGGTCACGTAATGCGAAACCGCCTTGGCCTCCGTATGGGCGTTATGCGGCGCACAAGCCAGTGCGCAACGACGCATGACAGGTAGGTCCGGCCAGTCATCACCCATGGCCGCCGCCTGCGACCAGTCCAGCCCCAGGGTCTTGAGTGTCTGCTCCGCAGCGGGGCGCTTGTCCTCCGTGCCATAGTGAACATGTTCAATTCCCAAAGCAGCGAGCCGCAAACGCAAGGGCTTCGAGTCGCGCCCCGTGATGACGGCCGGGGTAATACCCGCACGCTGCAGGAGCTTGAGTCCGTGTCCGTCCAGCGTATTGAAACGTTTGATCGTTTCCCCCGCTTCCGTGAAGTACAAACCCCCATCGGTCAAAACGCCGTCCACATCAAAGAATGCCACGCGAATGCCTTGCGCCGACAGCAGCAGCTCGGCAGGAAAATTGAGTGAAATCGAAGTCATCAAATTACCTTTGCACGCATCAAATCGTTGCTATTGAGCGCCCCGCACAGCCGGCCCTGTGCATCCAGCACCAGGACGCTGGTAATACACCGGTGCTCCATCAACTCGGCAGCCTCCACCGCCAGCGCATCCTGGGCTACGGTGCTGGGCCGGGGGTGCATAACCTGCTGCGCCACCGTGGACCGCAAATCAACGCCCTTCTCCACCAGTCGGCGCAAATCACCATCGGTAAATATACCCAGTACGCGCGCATCCTCATCCACGATCGCTGTAGCACCCAAGCCCTTGGCACTCATCTCCCGCATCAATTCGCTAAAGCTGGCATTCGGCCCAACCTTGGGCACATCATCGCCTGATCGCATCACATCGGTCACATGGGTAAGCAACTTGCGGCCCAACGCTCCGCCAGGGTGGGAACGCGCAAAGTCTTCGGCCTTGAATCCTCGCGCATCCAGCAGGACCACCGCCAGGGCGTCGCCCATGGCAAGTTGCGCCGTCGTGCTGGCCGTCGGGGCCAGGTTCAAGGGGCAAGCCTCTTTCTCGACACCGCAATCCAAAAACACACTGGCATGACGTGCCAGCGTCGATTCCGCCTTGCCGGTCATGGCAACCAAAGGAGTTCCCATCCGCTTGAGCACGGGCAAAATGGCAGTCAACTCCTCGGACTCACCGCTGTTTGAAATGGCCAGCACCAAGTCGCCGGGCGTGATCATGCCCAGATCGCCATGACTGGCCTCGGCCGGATGGACAAACATGGCCGGCGTACCCGTGGACGCCAGTGTGGCGGCAATTTTGCGTCCGATATGTCCGCTCTTGCCCATGCCCATGACCACCACGCGCCCGCGCATACCCAGCATCAACGTGGCGGCACGAACAAATGCATCTCCGATGTGCTGCTTCAGACCCGTGACGGCCGCCGCCTCGATGTCCAGAGTGTCCCGTGCCAGCCGAATAGCCTGCGCCGCATCCAATGACGCAGACTGAGTTTGTTGAGATGTCATCGCTGCATTTTATCGATGCGCCCATCCCTTGCTAATATGCAGGCATGAGCCCTCTTGCCCTCACGCTTCTTTATCTGCTCGCTGCTGTGCTGGGCGTGGTGGTTTGTCGCTCCCTGAAGCTGCCACCCATGCTCGGCTACCTGGCCGTCGGTGTCGTCATTGGTCCGAATGCGCTCGCACTGGCCAAAAACGCAGAAGGCGTTCGCCACCTGGGGGAGTTTGGCGTGGTTTTCCTGATGTTTGTCATTGGTCTGGAGTTCAACCTGCCCAAGCTCCGAGCCATGCGCAACCATGTGTTTGGGCTGGGATTTTTTCAGGTCCTGGTCACCATGATCATCGCCACCGCCGCGGCATTGGGTTTGACATTCATCGCGCCGGACAAATGGATCATGAGCTGGCAGACGGCCCTGGCGCTATCCGGGGCGTTGGCCATGAGCAGCACGGCCATCGTCGTCAAGCTGATGGTGGAGCGCTTGGAAATGGAGTCAGAGCACGGCAAACGCGTCATGGGCGTTTTGCTGTTTCAGGACTTGGCAGTGGTCCCGCTGCTGGTCCTGATTCCAGCACTGGGCGCCTCTGCCGAGCAACTGTTCGAAACCCTGTTGATTGCCTCGGTCAAGGCGATCGCGCTGATCTCGGTACTGTTGGTGGGTGGCCAGGCCGTCATGCGATGGTGGTTGACCCTGGTGGCCCGACGCAAGAGTGAAGAACTGTTTGTACTGAACTTGCTGCTCATCACATTGGGGCTGGCCTGGCTCACGGAGCTGGCCGGACTGAGTCTGGCCTTGGGGGCCTTCATTGCAGGCATGCTGATCTCGGAGACGGAATACAAGCAGCAGGTTGAAACCGACATTCGCCCTTTTCACGACGTCCTGCTGGGTCTTTTCTTCATCAGCATTGGCATGATGCTCGACTGGCGACTGGTCCTGGAGCGCTGGCCCCTGGTCCTGATATTGGTGACGATTCCCGTGCTGTTCAAGGCAGCCATCGTCACCTTGCTGGCACGCCTGCTGGGCGCCACCGAAGGTGTTTCACTGCGAACCGGCCTTTACCTCGCACAAGCAGGCGAGTTCGGTTTCGTGCTGCTGACCCTCGCCCAGAGCAACGCCTTGGTCCCGCCTGCGCTGCTGAATCCGATACTCGCCAGCATGGTGATCTCGATGCTGGCCACGCCGTTCATCATCATGTACAGCAACCCTCTGGTGATGAAACTGGTCAGCAGCGAATGGCTGCAACAATCCCTGCAAATGACCAGCATCGCCCGCAAGTCCATCAATGTCAACAAGCATGTCATCATTTGCGGCTACGGTCGATGCGGCCAGAATCTGGCCCGCATGCTGGAGCGGGAAGACATCCCCTACATGGCGCTGGACCTGGACCCCGACCGTGTGCGCCAGGCCGCCGCCGCCGGGGATTCCGTCGTATTTGGGGATGCCGCCCGTCTACAGGCTCTGATGGCAGCAGGCTTGGCCCGTGCCAGTGCTGTAGTCATCACATACCTTGAGGTCCCTGGCGCACTGAAGGTACTGGCACATATCCGGACCCACGCGCCCCAGGTTCCGGTCATTGTCCGCACCCAGGATGACCATGACCTGGAACTGCTGCAGGAAGCCGGTGCCACCGAAGTGGTCCCTGAGGCAATTGAGGGCTCCCTGATGCTGGCCAGCCATGCGCTGGCATTGGTGGGTGTGCCCATGCGGCGCGTGATTCGCATTGTGCAGGATCAGCGTGATGCGCGGTATAACCTGCTGCGCGGTTACTTCCACGGCGCAGACGATAGCTCGGCAGATGAAGTCCAGCAGGAACGTCTCACGTCATTGACCCTTCCCCTGGGCGCCAAGTCCATTGGCAAATCAGTGAGCCATCTGGTACTGCATGCCTTGAACGTTCGCATTGTCAGCTTGCGACGCAACAGCGGCAAAGTCATGACGATTGCAGATGAGCTTCTGCTGGAAACAGGCGATACCCTGGTCCTGTCGGGCAAGGCCGAGGCGCTGGCCGCAGCCGAACAAAAGTTGCTCCGCGGCTGACCTGCGCCGTTCCAGCCTGAGAGCTGTACGAGGCACAATAGGACTCCAAACCGGAACCCGATGCCCATGCAAAACCTCACCGT
This sequence comes from Rhodoferax sp., assembly GCF_018780565.1. Classification (GTDB taxonomy): domain Bacteria; phylum Pseudomonadota; class Gammaproteobacteria; order Burkholderiales; family Burkholderiaceae_C; genus Rhodoferax. The sequence goes on along the minus strand of NZ_JADMJN010000002.1, from coordinate 13,844 downwards.
CAGCCAGTACCTCAGTGATCACATCCGCACCGTACCCGACTGGCCAGCGCCCGGCGTCCAGTTTCGGGATATCACACCCTTGCTGCAAAACGCCAAGGTGTTCCGGGTCCTGATTGATGCGTTCGTGCATCGCTACATGGAAGCGCCGATGCGGCCCGATGTGGTGGCAGGGCTCGATGCCCGGGGTTTCATTTTGGGCTCGGTCATCGCCTATGAACTGAATGTTGGTTTCGTGCCGGTGCGAAAAAAAGGCAAGTTGCCCTTCACGACCGTGGAAGAAACCTACGAACTGGAATACGGCAGCGCTACGGTGGAGTTGCATACAGATGCCGTCAAACCAGGGGACCGTGTCCTGCTGATTGATGATCTGATCGCAACCGGTGGCACCATGATGGCGGGCAAAAAACTACTTGAGAAACTCGGCGCCCAGGTCATGGAAGGGGCCGCCATCGTGGACCTGCCTGAACTTGGTGGCTCCGACAAACTCAGGGCATCAGGCCTGCCGCTTTTTACGCTGATTGAATTTGCTGGCCACTAAAAGCCTAGGGCATTCAGTTCAAATCGCCGTACTGAGTGCCGCCCAATGGGGATGCGCTGTCGCCGGGATCGATCATTTGAGTTTCTTCGAATTCAACCGGTGGCGCCGGATTGCGGCGCCCCGACGTAACAATCTGACCAGGTGCCGACAATGCTGCGGCGGGTGCAGTGCCCGCCAAAGCCCGCTTGAATGCGACCACTTCATCCTGCTGCAAGGGTTCAAACGGCTGCGCCCGCTTGACAGCGGGGACAGCCGTCGGGGGCGGTTGCTGTACTGGCTCTGCAGGCACCGGCTTGGCCGCGCTGCCCGGCTGATTGGCGGGAGTGCGCAAAGCGCCTGCCGCTACATGCTCATTAACTCGCCAATAAACGGCGGTCACCAAAATGTCATGCCGGGCCTTGGCGGCTTGGGCAATCATGGCCTCTATGTCCGCGAGGCGACCGGTATCACCCGCAGATTGGTTGGCCAAATCCATCATGATGAGATATTGCCGCCCATGCGCATCCAGCGACAACACCTTGAATTTGTAACTGGCCGCCAGTACACCCGCACGAATCATCGAATCGCGAACCACGGCGTAAAGCAGTTCGCGACGCTCAAGCCGCTCATTCTTGCGATTGGCCGCGTTGCTGACGGGCACGGGCGCCTGCTTCACGCGAAGTCTGTCGGACGGCATCAAGGGAACCGTTGCATCCACATGCCCCAAGCCTGAACTGTCGGGCACAGAGGCAGTCTGTACGGGTGGCTTGCTGGTGAACCAGTTAAATATGGACATAAGTTGTAATTATCTTGAAATCATGGATTCTCGAAATCGGTATTTTGTAACTTATTGATTCGCCAAAAGATCAATGATCAGCCGGTGTTGCAAGCATGCGAAATCATGGCCATGTCTAGGTAACCGCCACACGCCGGCGCCGGTCTTGCATGCGCTTGCAAACAATAGCGCCCAGAGCCATGGCCAAAGCCAGCGCGGCAGAGGGCACACGCTGAGAGAGTTCGGCAAAGCGCATCGGCGTGATGCTCCACATCCGGCATTCGGTAGCCGCCTGCACCGTCGCATTGCGCGGCATGTGCGAGAAAAATCCACCCTCGCCCAGCACTGAGCCAGCACCCACAATCGCCAGCCGAATGCGATCTGCAGCATCCTCATAGTGAACACTCAAGCTACCGGATTCCACAAAATACAAAGTACGGTCCTGCGAACCCTGCATGATCAGGACCTGGCTTTGTGCCAGCGTAAACGGCTGCATGTAATTTGCCAGTGCCTCCCACTGCGCAGGCGTCACGGACCTGCTGAGCGCGTCTTCACCATGGTTGTGCACAAACGCCTCAATCAAGCCTTGAATATCCTGCTTGTTGGAGAACTGGGGATTTGCAATCATGACGCGCGCACCTCAACCTTGTTTAATCAGTCAGTCCGCGAGTGTTACCAGAGAATTGCTCCCGGTCAAGTCACCTCTTGTTATTTTCCGATACAGAATTGGGAAAATATCACCCCCAGCAGGTCATCTGAAGAAAATTCGCCGGTTATCTCACTCAGTGCGTTTTGGGCCAGCCGGAGCTCTTCGGCCAGCAGATCCAGCGATTGCGCATGGGCCGCCAAGTGGCTTGCCGCTTCGGTCAAATGCAACTCCACTTGATGCAGCGCTTGCACATGACGTTCCCGGGCAATGTAAACCCCCTCCGGGACCGATTGCCATCCGGCGACCTGCAGCAAGGTACGACGCAAGGCATCCAGGCCGGCACCGGTCTTGGCCGACAGCGTGACGCCACGGTCCGCGCACGAGGGCGGTGCCGCCGTGGTATCCGCCTTGTTCCAGACATCGATGACCGCAACGGACGATGGGAGTTTTGCGGCTAAGGCCCTCGCAATATCTGCATCATCAGCTACATAATCCATAGCATCCAGCCGTGTCAAATCGTGCAAAAAGAGCACGGCATCGGCAGTTTCAATCGCATCCCAGGCGCGTTCGATACCAATTTTCTCGACCTCGTCTTCGCTGTCACGCAGTCCAGCAGTGTCGATGACATGGACCGGCACACCCTCGATTTGAATGGTCTGTTGCACCTTGTCACGGGTAGTACCGGCCACAGGGGTCACGATGGCCAGCTCCGCGCCAGCCAAGGCATTGAGCAAGGACGATTTGCCGGCATTCGGCTGCCCGGCAATCACCACCTTGATACCTTCACGCAACAATGCACCCTGCCGGGCTCTTGCGAGCACCGCGTGAAGCGAACTCTGCAGCCTGGACAACTGCCCTTGCGCGTCCGCCTTGCGCAAGAAATCAATCTCTTCTTCCGGAAAATCCAGGGTGGCCTCGACCAGCATGCGCAGATGAATCAGCGCATCCCTCAGACTATGGATTTCATTGGAAAAGGCTCCCGACAAGGACCGACTGGCACTGCGCGCGGCAGCCTCGGTGCTGGCATCAATCAGGTCGGCGATGGCCTCGGCCTGGGCCAGATCGATCTTGTCATTGAGAAACGCGCGCTCAGAGAACTCTCCCGGCAACGCAACCCGCAGACCCGGCAAGCGTGCCGCCAGGCGTTGCGGATCAAGTTCCGCCGCAGCCTCCAGGCAACGCGCCAGCAGAAGTTGCAACACGACCGGGCCGCCATGGGCCTGCAGTTCCAGCACATCTTCGCCGGTGAATGAATGGGGGCCCGGAAAGAAGATGGCCAAGCCCCGGTCTATGGCCTGCCCGGCACAATCCAGAAAAGCAAGGTAGGTGGCCTCCCGGGCCTTCAGTCGGCGCCCGCAAACCGCAGTGACCCAAGCCTCCAGGTTTTTCCCGCTGATCCTCACAATCCCCACCGCACCCCGACCGGGGGCGGTGGCAATCGCAACAATCGGATCCTGATGGCGCGGCAGCGACACAGCTAGTCCGTTGCCCGATTCGTTACTTGAACTTGGGCAGGTTGAATTGCGGCGGCACGCCCATGCGGGTGTTGATGATCCACTGCTGGGCAATCGACAAGACGTTGTTGGTAATCCAGTAAAGCACCAGGCCGGCCGGGAAGAAGAAGAACATCACGCTGAAAGCCAAAGGCATGAACCACATCATCTTGGCCTGCATCGGGTCCGGTGGCGCTGGATTGAGCGCGGTTTGCAGCACGGTCGTCAGGGTCATGACCAGTGGCAGGATATAGAAGGGATCCGGTGAAGACAAGTCATGAATCCACAGCACCCAAGGGGCATTGCGCATTTCGACGCTGGACAACAGCACCCAGTACAAGGCTATGAACACCGGAATCTGAACCATGATCGGGAAACAGCCCCCCATCGGGTTGACCTTCTCTTCCCGGTAGATGCGCATCATCTCCTGCTGCATTTGCTGCGGACTGTCCTTCAGACGCTCCCGCATTTCCATGATTTTCGGATTGATGGCTTTCATCTTGGCCATGCTCGCGTACGCCTTGGCATTGAGCCAGTAGAAGGCCGCTTTCAGCAACAGCACCAAGGCCATGATGGACCAACCCCAGTTGCCGATAAAGCTTTGCAGCTTGTCGAGCAGCCAGTAAAGCGGCTTGGCAAGAATCGTGAGCCAGCCATAGTCTTTGACCAATTCAAGGCCAGGCGTCAGCGATTCGAGCACTTTCTCCTCTTGCGGACCGGCAAAGAATTTTGATTCCACCGTTTTACTGGTGCCCGGTGCGATGTTGTCCAGCGCAGTGATCATGCCCACCGCGTACAAATTGGTATCGACCTTGCGCATGAACAGGTCGCGCTTGATGCCGTCGCCCAGCACCCAGGCACTGGCGAAGTAATGCTGCACCATGGCCACGTAACCATTTTCAGCCGCTTTTTCAATGTCGACTTTGTTCTTTTCAATGTCGCTGAACTCCACTTTCTGGTATTTTTTGGCTTCGGTATAAACCGCTGGCCCCGTGAATGTGGAGTAAAACGATGATTCGCCCGGTGGTTTGTTGCCATCGCGAACCAGCTGCAGGTACAACTGCGGCGAAACCACGGTAGTGCCGGCATTGATCACTTCATGCTTGACCGCTACGGCGTAAGCGCCACGGGTCAGGGTGAAAGTCTTCACCAGCTTGACGCCACCCAACTCGGGCGACTCAAACCGAACCACCAACTCTTTTCCATCGTCACGAAGGGTGCGCTCAGCGCTCGCCAGGTTCATGACCGTCTTGTGTGTCGGGAAGACTCCGCCATTCGCGCCGGCGATCAGGCCCGTTTGCGCCATGTAAATACGGTCTTTGCTTTCATCCAGCAAGACAAAGCTCTTGGACTTGTCGGCCATATCCACATGCTTGACAAATTCGGCCTTGACCAGAGATCCCCCCTCTGTGTCGAAAGTCAGCTTCAGTACATCTGTCGCCACGACCACGCGCTCGCGTGGTGCCGCCGGTGCCGCTTGTGCAGGCACATTGACGACCGCGCCCCCCGGCACCTGAGCATTCGGCGCTACCAAACTGGGAGCAACGGAGGTCGCGGGCACACTGGAAGCAGGAGCCGGCGAACCAGCCGTTGCCGCCGCTTTGGGTGGGCCAGGGAAGAAGGTGGCTTTATTGCCGTTGTGGACCTGCCAGTTATCCCACAGCATGACCATGGAAAAACCAAAAATCACCCACAAAATGGTGCGGCGAATATCGTTCATGAAGACTTCTTTTGAGTGGGAGAGGGAATCAGCTGGGTAAAGAGCCGGGGTTTTTCAGGCGGAACGGGATCATGCCCGCCCGCGCACCAAGGATGGCACCGCGCAAGCCGGGCGAGCGTCAAATAGCTGCCAGCCGCAGCGCCATGGGTCTGCAGCGCCTCCAGTGAATACAGGGAGCAGGTAGGTTCGAAACGACACGAAGAGCCGAGCCACGGACTGAGCAAGAGGCGATACCCCTTGACCAAACCAATCAACAGGAACTTGATCATGCCGCGCCGCCAGACAGCCCGGCCACAGGTTGACGTCGTGCCGCGCCTTCAAACAGCTGCTGCAACTCCTGACGGACAGCAGCTTTCAGCAATTCAGAGGTGGCACTGAGAAATTTCGCGCGATCAAACCCGGCGCGCAAACGCACCACGTGCGCGGCGACAGGAAGCGCTGACTCAAAATCGTTGCTCACGCTGTAGATTTGGCGTTTGATGCTGTTGCGCGTGACTGCGCGTTTGGCCCAGCGCTTGGGCACCATGGCCCCCATCCATACGCCCGGCACGACAAAAAGCGCCAACGAAGGCGCACTTGAAGGTTCAGACTTGTCCTGTTTAGGCACAGGCGCATCCAGCGCTACGCGATGCAAAGCAAAATGCGCAGTCCGGGCCACGGTACCGCCAGCCAGAACTGCCTGAAACTGGCTTCGCGTTTTCAGTCGCTGCAATTTGGAGCGGCGCCAAGACGGCCAATCAACTGCGCGCTAAGCAGGCTGCCGGAATCAGACAGCCAGACGTTTGCGGCCCTTGGCGCGGCGAGCATTGATCACGGCGCGACCGCCACGGGTTTTCATGCGGACCAAGAAGCCATGAGTGCGGGCGCGTTTGATCTTGGAGGGTTGGTAAGTGCGTTTCATTTGGAAATCCTATAGAGCTCAGTGACGACCCATCAGCGTTAACAGCAGTTAACAGACAACCGGCCGCTTGTCTTGTCTCCCCCAACACAATCAGGGGAACCCGCGATTATCGCAAACTTTCTCAGTCCCGGCAATACCTTGCGCATGAACGGGATGCCAACTTGGCAAATAGTCCGCTGATTTGCCAGAATTTCGCCTTGTGGATAAATTCTTGATAAATTACAATTCTCAACGCAGCAATTTGCATCTATCCACAGAATTCGATACCCACAATGACAGAGGGACAATACGCCAGCCAGCCTGGATCCACGGGCCATGGCGAGGGGCAAAGCCTGTGGCAGGCCTGCATCGATCAGTTGGCCCAGGAGCTGCCTGAACAACAGTTCAACACCTGGATCAAGCCGCTGTCTGCACAGGTTACCGATGATCTCTCGAAAGTCACCGTTTTTGTTGCCAACCGGTTCAAACTCGACTGGATCAGAGCCCAGTACAGCAGCCGGATCTCTCATCTTCTGGAAAAAATTTCAGGTCAAAGCATTCACATGGAGTTAGCACTCGCTCCGCGAGAAATCATTGTGAAAAGCCAAACGCCGAGACGATCAACCGAATCGATCCCAATTGAGGAGGCAAACGAACTGGGTGAAGAGCGCGGTCAAAATGGCCCCAAAAACCGTCTCAACACAGCCCTGACTTTTGACACCCTGATTGAAGGCACGGCCAACCGCATGGCGCGTGCAGCAGCCATGCACGTGGCGGGCATGCCGGGCCACCTGTACAACCCGCTTTTCATTTACGGCGGCGTCGGCCTTGGCAAAACCCATTTGATGCATGCCGTCGGCAACCGCTTGCTGGCCGACAGGCCGTCTGCCAAAGTTCTCTACATCCATGCGGAACAATTTGTTTCAGATGTGGTTAAGGCTTACCAACGCAAGACTTTTGACGAGTTCAAGGATCGCTACCATTCCCTTGACTTGCTTCTGATTGACGACGTTCAATTTTTCGCCAACAAGGAACGTACGCAAGAAGAGTTTTTCAATGCATTCGAAGCCTTGCTGGCCAAGAAATCACACATTGTGATGACCAGCGACACCTACCCCAAGGGTTTGACTGATATTCACGAACGCCTTGTATCGCGCTTCGACTCAGGGCTCACCGTGGCGATTGAGCCGCCCGAACTGGAAATGCGCGTTGCCATCCTGATCAACAAGGCGCGGGTGGAGGGCATCGACATGCCTGAGGAAGTGGCGTTTTTTGTCGCCAAAAATGTCCGCTCCAACGTGCGGGAGCTGGAAGGCGCATTGCGCAAAATTCTGGCGTACTCACGCTTCAACCAAAAAGAGATTTCAATTCTGCTGGCACGGGAAGCCCTGCGGGACCTGCTGTCGATCCAGAATCGTCAGATTTCGGTGGAAAACATCCAGAAAACAGTTGCGGACTACTACAAGATCAAGATTGCGGACATGTATTCCAAGAAGCGCCCGGCCAGCATTGCCCGGCCGCGCCAGATCGCCATGTACCTGGCCAAGGAACTGACGCAAAAGAGTCTTCCCGAAATTGGCGAGCTGTTTGGCGGGCGCGACCACACCACCGTGTTGCACGCCGTGCGCAAAATTGGCGGCGAGCGCCAGCAAATGACCGAGCTGAACCAGCAACTTCACGTGCTGGAACAGACGTTGAAGGGCTGATAGCCAGCATAAAAAGGGGAAAATAGCCGTGTTTGAGAAAAATTGCGCCCCCGTCCGTTACTGATTTGAACTAAAGACATTACACAAGAGGTTGACATGATCGTCCTGAAGGCCACACAAGACAAAGTTTTATCGGTTTTGCAATCGGTAGCGGGTATCGTTGAGCGCCGTCACACCCTGCCTATCCTGGCCAACGTGCTGATCCGCAAAACGGGCACATCACTGCAACTCACCACCAGTGACCTTGAAATCCAGATCCGCACCACCGCCGAACTGGATGGCGACACCGGCAACTTCAGCACCACCGTAGGCGCTCGCAAGCTGATTGACATCCTGCGCACCATGCCGGCGGATCAAACGGTTTCCCTGGAGTCAAGCGCCTCCAAGCTCATCCTCAAAGGGGGCAAAAGCAAGTTCACACTGCAAACCATGGCGGCAGAAGACTTCCCCCTGGTGCAGGAGGCTGCCAACTTCGGCCCGGTGTTCAGCGTACCGCAAAAAACATTGAAGGATCTGCTCGGTCAGGTGTCGTTTGCCATGGCGGTGCATGACATTCGCTATTACCTCAATGGCATTTTGTTTGTGGCCGAAGGCAAGCAGCTGAGCCTGGTTGCCACCGACGGTCACCGGCTGGCCTTCGCCTCGGCCACACTGGACATTGAAGTGCCCAGACAAGAAGTCATTCTGCCGCGCAAGACGGTGATCGAATTGCAGCGCCTGCTGTCGGACACCGAGGGCGCGATTGAAATGCAATTCGCCAACAACCAGGCCAAGTTCAGCTTTGCGGGCATGGAGTTCGTCACGAAGCTGGTCGAGGGCAAGTTCCCCGATTACAACCGTGTCATCCCGAAAAACCACAAGAACAGTATCACGCTGGGCCGAGCCGCCTTGCTTGCCACCCTGCAACGCACGGCCATCCTGACCAGCGACAAGTTCAAGGGCGTCCGACTGAACATTGATCCCGGCACACTGCGGGTCGCATCCAACAATGCAGAGCAGGAAGAAGCGGTGGACGAATTGGACATCGACTACAACGGTGACAGCATCGAAATCGGTTTCAATGTGACCTACCTGATTGATGCACTGGCCAACATGAGCCAGGAAATGGTCATGCTGGAATTGTCCGATGGCAATAGTTCCGCCTTGTTCACCATTCCCGAGAACGCCACTTTCAAATACGTCGTGATGCCGATGCGAATTTGATGCCGCAATATTTGTAGCAGTACAAAACCCGAACCCGCGCTGGACGAAAAGTTCATTGCGGGTTTGGTCTTTCAAGAGTTTGAGTAATCGTTAGAGAAGTTAGCCATGACCGAAGAAAACAAGCCAGTTCAAGCCCCGGAAAATACAGGGGATGCCGTTCACACGGGAGAGGGAACTTCCGACAGCTCCAACTTTCAGCCCACCATCGACACCAACCAGGCCGGTGCCACTGAGGCCTATGGCGAAGGATCGATCCAGATCCTGGAAGGCCTGGAAGCGGTGCGCAAACGGCCCGGCATGTACATCGGCGATACCTCCGACGGTACCGGCTTGCACCATCTGGTTTTCGAAGTCGTGGACAATTCGATTGACGAATCGCTGGCCGGCCACTGCGACGACATTCTGGTGACCATCCACTCCGACAACTCGGTCAGCGTTGTCGACAATGGTCGCGGCATTCCGACCGGCGTCAAGATGGACGACAAGCACGAGCCCAAGCGCTCGGCTGCCGAAATCGCCCTGACCGAGTTGCACGCCGGCGGCAAGTTCAACCAGAACAGCTACAAGGTGTCCGGTGGACTGCACGGCGTGGGCGTGAGTTGCGTGAATGCGCTCTCCAAAATGCTGCGCCTGACCATCCGCCGCGACGGCAAGGTTCATGTGATGGAATTCAGCAAGGGCTTTGTCCAGAATCGCATCGTGGAGACGCAAGGCGGCGTTGAAGTCTCCCCCATGAAAGTGATTGGCGAGACGGAAAAGCGTGGCACCGAGGTGCACTTTTTGCCCGATACCGATATCTTCAAGGAAAACAACGACTTCCACTACGAGATCCTCAGCAAACGCTTGCGCGAACTGAGCTTTTTGAACAACGGCGTGAAGATTCGCCTGAAGGACGAACGCAGCGGCAAGGAGGACGACTTCTCGGGCGCTGGTGGTGTCAAGGGCTTTGTCAACTTCATCAACAAGGGCAAGACGGTGTTGAACCCCAACATCTTCCACGCCATGGGTGACCGTCAGAGCGACCAGAACACCAACATCGGTGTCGAAGTGGCGATGCAGTGGAACAGCGGCTACAACGAGCAGGTGCTGTGCTTCACCAACAACATTCCCCAACGCGACGGCGGTACCCACCTGACCGGTCTGCGCGCCGCCATGACGCGCGTGATCAACAAATACATTGACGATACCGAAGTGGCCAAAAAAGCCAAGGTCGAGGTCACCGGCGACGACATGCGCGAAGGTCTGACCTGCGTGCTGAGCGTCAAAGTACCCGAACCCAAATTCAGCAGCCAGACCAAAGACAAGCTGGTTTCCAGCGAAGTGCGCGGCCCGGTGGAAGACATCGTGAGCAAGCTGTTGTATGACTACCTGCAGGAGCGCCCCGCCGATGCCAAGATCATCGTCGGCAAGATCATTGAAGCCGCTCGCGCCCGCGAAGCCGCTCGCAAGGCGCGCGACATGACGCGCCGCAAAGGCGTGCTGGACGGCATGGGCCTGCCCGGCAAGCTGGCGGACTGCCAGGAAAAAGACCCGGCGATGTGCGAAATCTACATCGTCGAGGGTGACTCCGCCGGCGGCTCTGCCAAGCAGGGCCGCGACCGTAAATTCCAGGCCATCCTGCCCTTGCGCGGCAAGATCTTGAACGTGGAAAAGGCACGGTATGAAAAACTGCTGACCAGTAACGAAATCTTGACGCTGATCACCGCACTGGGTACCGGCATTGGCAAAGCGGGTGGCAGCACTGGCAATGACGATTTCAACGTCGCCAAGCTGCGCTATCACCGCATCATCATCATGACCGACGCGGACGTGGACGGTGCGCACATCCGTACGCTGCTGCTCACCTTCTTCTACCGCCAGATGACCGAGCTGGTCGAGCGGGGCCATATCTACATCGCCCAGCCGCCGCTTTACAAAGTCAAGGCGGGCAAGGAAGAGCTGTACCTGAAGGACGCCCCTGCACTGGACAGTTTCCTGATGCGCATTGCGCTGGTCAACGCCTCGGTTCACACTGGTGGCGACAACGGCACGACCATTTCCGGCGACACCCTGGCTGAACTGGCGCGCAAGCACCAGGTGGCGCAAAACGTGATTGCACGCCTGAAGAATTTCATGGATGCAGAAGCCCTGCGCTCGGTGGCCGACGGTGTCGCCCTGAATCTGGACACCGTAGCCGATGCAGAAGCCTCGGCCGCCGCACTGCAAGCCAAGCTGCCTGACGCGGAAGTCGCCGGCGAATTTGATGTACGCACCGACAAGCCGATCCTGCGCATCAGCCGTCGCCACCACGGCAACGTCAAGAGCAGCGTGCTCACCCAGGACTTCGTGCACGGTGCCGACTATGCCGCCCTGGCAGAGGCTGCCAGCACTTTCAAGGGCCTGCTCAACGACGGGGCCAAAGTGATGCGTGGCGAAGGTGAGCGCCAGAAGGAAGAAAAGGTTTCCGATTTCCGCGAAGCCATGGCCTGGCTCATCGCGCAGGCAGAGCACGCCACCTCACGCCAGCGCTACAAAGGCTTGGGCGAGATGAATCCCTCGCAGTTGTGGGAAACCACCATGGACCCCACCGTGCGGCGCCTGTTGCGCGTTCAGATCGATGATGCCATTGAAGCAGATCGGGTCTTCACCATGCTGATGGGTGATGAAGTGGAACCCCGCCGCGACTTCATTGAAACCAATGCCTTGCGCGCTGGCAATATTGATATTTAAGTTTGTGTGTAGGCAGGACCATAACCTGAGAAACTGTACCCATAAGTTGAGAAACTCATGGGGGTTTTTGCCATTTCTGGCAGCTATTTGTCTCCCGTCGCTGCATTGAAATATTGCTCGCTAGGAGTTATCAAGCAGTTGCCTTGTAAGACTGGGCTGCTTCGTCAAACGAGGCAAATCGTTTCATGGCGGCGCTCATCGAGAGTCTTTAATGCAAGGATTTTCGCTCGCGGAACTATCGCCCTCGATTGCTCAGCGTGAAGCTGCGTTGCCAATGCTCGTTGAACTCCTAAGACGGGGAGATGCGGAACTGGTGAAAGATGGGTGGACTGCATTGAGTGCTGCAATCGCTTTCGACAAGAAAATAGCGCCTAAAGAGACACCCAAAAGGCACTACTTTGGAAGCGGCGCCAAGGGTTGGCACTGGAATTTCATGGCTGTATTTCAAATACTCCAGAAGGCCAATTTCCACGAGTTGTGCCCCGTACGCAGCACCAAAGACGCCGAACTTTTGCTTCAGGTATTGCCGGTGGTCGCCTTCGCGGTCGGTATTCAAATGGAATTCGATGATTTCAGCATCTGAGTCGCTCAGTTTTGCGGTAGTCCACTCAGCACCAGCTACACCCGTTTCCCCCGTGATGTGGATGGCGGCCAGAGCGTAAAGAGCCTCGACGCGCCTGACATAGATGCACCACCGCTCAACGTCAATTGAGCCGACTTCTTTGGCGTAAGTGTCTGCAAGCCATGTGTAGAACCCGTAATAGCGCATTCGGACGGTCACATTGCCTATACCGGGCAGCAACTGCTGGTAAAGCGCAATGCTGGTCGTTTGCATGCCCAAGGGGTCGAGACCGTTTGTCTCTTCTTTGGATGTCCACTGCGGTAGACCAGTCCCGCGCTAGTCTTCACTACCAGCCATTTGAACCTCCCTATTTCTCTTGCACTTTGTTCATTGCAAATTTCGAAAGCAGCTCAATGCCGCCTAGCTCGCCTGCATATTGCATCGCTGTACTCCTAGTGATGATTGCAACCATGAAAAGAATGACAGCAGGAGACGAACAATCAGCTTGAGGGCACCCATGAATGGATACAGTGCAACCGAAATTAATGCGAACCAACCGATAAACTTAACGAGCATCGGGTTCAGTACAAGCATTTCTGCGATTCCCGAAAATACGCTATTGAGAAGACTTGGATGCGTGACGATGACATATCCGGTCGCGGCGATAACACCGTACTTTCCCAGTTTCTGAAGAGCTTCACTTTTTGGAATCAGGCGAGCCCCATATAGTCTGGTCTTGCTGACGAGGCTCAATTCCTTCTCCGAGGTTGCAGCCATCTTTCCCATCTTCAGCAGTTTGACTGATGCCACGAAGGGAACTACATCGAGAGCGGCGAAGAAGTAGTCACTTTTTTCGAGCTCTTCATCGCGTCGATATTTTGACTCCAAGTTGCTAACGCCACCGACAAGGAAATTGACCAATCCTCCCACGACTCTGTCTGTTGTATTCCACTGGACTTGTCCTTTTGAATCCAATACAAATTGCCCTAACAATTTGTGCCCCTCTGCTCCAATGAAGCCAATGGCATACGACCCCCTTTCCGTGGGGCCAAGAGGTTGCTTAGGAGGTTGGGGTTGCGGCTGTGGATTCCCTTGGCCCGTGCCGATTAAATTCATCAATGCATTCTTGGCGCTCTGGACAACTTGCTTGGTGGCTTGAAGCGCGTTGCCTGCGCTTTCCCTGACATGCACGGAAGTCACATCATTGTCCAAAAAATACTTGATGATTGGAACGACGACTTCTCCATATGCTCTGAGAATTTTCTGGAAGGCGGGGTCTGAGCCGTACAGCCGGAAGACTTCGGGAGACTGCTCAGGATATTTTGAGAACGCAATCCAGGCCTTCAGCACAAGTTCGCCACGTGGGCTCTTGGCATCTATGTCTTCATCCCCAGCGTAGTCTAGGAGCAGTGCCTGAGTCTCCAAAGGAGCATCAACGATGCGCTTGTCAATTGCGGCCAGCTTCTTCTCCGCCTGGATTCGAATCAAATTGTGAGCAAAGGGCAATGATGTCGACCAATACGCGATACCGACGGAAATGAGCGCCGCCACCGCAATGACAAAAGTCAGTTTTCTTGTTGAATGTCACCCAGAATTGACCCCTTTGAGGCAATAATTTTCATCCAAATCT
>NZ_JADMJN010000008.1 GCF_018780565.1 Rhodoferax sp. | reverse complement strand
GGCGAGCTTGAGGCGCTGGATGCGGCACTGGCGGCTTTTGATTTCGTGCAGGGTGTGGTTCAATGTGACGCACTGATCCAGAAACTCAGCCTCAACTTCTGACCATGTTCGACGACGATACGCCCATCGCCCAAATACTGGAAGCCAGCCATGGCAAACCCAAACTGTTGGTGGTGGATGACCAACCCATCAACATCCAGGTGATGCACCAGATTTTCGGGGCCGATTTTCAGATGTTCATGGCCACCAGCGGCCCGCAGGCCCTGGCCATCTGCAAAGACAATCCGCCAGACCTGGTGCTGCTGGACATCGTGATGCCAGGCATCGATGGTTTTGAGGTCTGTACACAGCTCAAGGCCGATGATGCAACACGCAATATCCCCGTGATATTTGTCACTGCCCACAACGACGCCGCACAGGAAACCCATGGCCTGGATGTGGGCGCGGTGGACTTTATTTCCAAACCGGTCAATCCTGCTGTGGTGCGGGCTCGCGTCAAGACCCATCTCACCCTGAAGTTCCAGTCTGATGTCATGCGCAAGCTGGTGTTCCTGGATGGCCTGACCGGGGTTTTCAATCGCCGCTACTTTGACCAGCAACTGGGCATGGAAATGGCACGCTCCGTTCGAAACAGCACGCCCCTGTCACTGATCATGCTGGATGTCGATTTCTTCAAGCGCTACAACGACCACTATGGCCACCAGGCAGGCGATGACTGCCTGCGCCAAATCGCACTGACCTTGAAAGAGAGCCTGCGCCGTCCGGCAGACCTGGTGGCACGCTACGGTGGCGAGGAATTTGCCTGCATCCTGCCTGAAACCAGTTTCGATGACGCGCTGGCACTGGCCCGCGATCTGGAGCAGCGGGTGCGCGCAAAGAACATTCCTCACGAACGTTCGGATATTGCCCAGGTTGTCACTGTCAGCCTGGGCGTGTCCGGCCGTGATGCCGCGGGCGCGGGAGATGCCGACGTGTTGCTGGCCGAAGCAGACGTGCAACTGTACAAGGCCAAGCATGCCGGGCGCGGACGGGCGTGCGGTCAGTTGACGAAGCTGGCCTGAGCCGGCCGACAGGGTGTTCGCCTGCTCGCCTACCCAGCACACAAAGCGCCGCCAGGCCCTCTTAAAATAAGCGTCAATAACTATTAAATCGATAGCACGAATCTTCCAAATTCCTTCGCTCCCATGACCTCCTCACAAGAAATTTCTCCCGGCCTGGTTGTCCAGCGCTTCACCCCCCCGCTAAGTTTGCGTGATTTCAAGCTGATCGCGTTTGACATGGACTCCACCCTCATCAACATCGAGTGTGTGGATGAAATTGCCGATGCCGTGGGTCGCAAGTCTCAGGTGGCTGCCATCACGGAAGCCACCATGCGGGGAGAGATTGCCGACTTCAAGGAGAGCCTGCGCCAACGTGTGGCCCTGCTCAAGGGCGTGCCAGTCTCTGCCATGCAGGAAATTCTTGAAAAGCGCCTGCAGCTCAATCCCGGTGCCGCCGAACTGGTAAGCGCCTGCAAGGCTGCTGGCATGAAAGTGCTGCTGGTCAGTGGCGGTTTTACTTTTTTCAGCGACCGTGTGCGTGACCGCCTGGGCATCGACTTCACGCGCGCCAACATCCTCGAAGTGCAAGATGACTTGCTGACCGGGAAGATGATCGATCAGGCCTGGGGCGACATTTGTGATGGCGCCGAAAAACGCAAAATGCTGCTGCTGACCTGCGGCGAACTGGGTATTGAGCCGAGTCAAACCATTGCGGTGGGTGATGGCGCCAACGACTTGCCCATGATGGGCATGGCCGGCCTGTCCGTGGCTTACCACGCCAAGCCCAAGGTACGCGAGCAAGCCATGGTCGCCATCAACACCGGCGGGCTGGACCGCCTGCTCGAAGTCGTAACGGCCTACGTGCCCGACAAGGCCGCCGCACTGGACCTCTCAGTCCTGGATGAACTGGTGGGCAACGATGCCACCAAGTTCCGCAAGTTTGCCTTGCTGTTTCTCAGTTCTCTGGAAGACGTGCTCAAACAGGTTGATGAGGCTTGCGACCAGGGCGATATGGCGACGCTGGCGGCGATGGGGCACCGTGCCAAGTCGACGGCCATGAACATCGGTGCGGCGGAGTTTTCCCACCAATGCCTGCAACTGGAGCAAACTGCAAAAGCCCGGGACACCGCAGCGGCCATAGCCATCGGCAGCAGTCTTCGCCCCATGTTCCTGGGCATCCGGGCGGCTATCGAACAACGGCTGGCGACCTGAGAATCGCAGCCGCTGCGCTTGCGATTCAGGCCAGCTTGGCAATCAACTGCAACAAGGCGGCCTTATCGACTGGCTTTTGCAGCGAACCCAGCAAAGTGAATCGTCGCAGCTGAGCCACCAGGGAAGCGGAGTGCACCACCTCGCCACTTTGGCCTGACACAATGATCAGCGCGCCCTTGAATCCCCCTTTGGCCACGGCCTCCATGAACTGGAATCCATCCATTCTGGGCATGTGCAGATCGCTCAGCATCAGGTCAAATGGTGAATGAGCCGACGCTTGCGCCAGCGAGTGCAAGGCCTTCTCTCCGCTGGACTCTGCCGTGATATCGCTGATGCCCAGACTGCGCAGGGTTTCCGAGATGACTTCCAGTTGAAAAGGATCATCGTCCACCACCAGCACCTTGAGGGCATTGCGGCTCTTGGACAGGGTTGCAGCGGGTTTGGCAGTAGGGTGGTTCATGTCGTTTCCGTGAATCGGGTTCAGCGCGCGGGGCGTTGGTGCTTCTGATCTTCCATCGTGTAGGTCTGGCTCAAGGACCCCATCCACTCATCAGATGTGGGCAAAGATGCCAGCTCATCGACAGCCAAAGTCTGATGCATGCGGCCCATGTCGTCATCCACACCGCAGAGTATCTGGGAAACCCGGTCCTGAAACTGCATGGCCATCAGAAGGTTCTCCACCTCGCGGCGCACCACCATACCGTGCTTGTGCATGGAGTCCGCCGATGCACCGAGCTTTCGCACATGGTTGAGCACATCTTCGACGATGTTGCCCGACATCGAGACCACCAGCTTGTCCTGGCTGCTGGATTCTTCAGCCGCAGCCATGGTCATGTCCATGATGGCGCCCACCTGCTCGACCCTTGCACCAATGCGCTTGCCAGTGTCGGCTGAGCGTTGCGAGAGCTTGCGCACCTCGGCAGCCACCACCGCAAAGCCACGCCCGGAATCGCCGGCACGGGCCGCCTCAATGGCGGCATTGATGGCCAGCAAATTGGTTTGCGCGGCAATGCTGCCCACCTCGGCGGCCATCGCACGCAGTGCGTGAGTCTCAGAGGCAAGATCGCGGATATTGGTCAACATGGAGTCCTTGCCTTCAATCACCACCGTGAGCGACCCCACCACCGGCTGCAGTTGCCGCTCGCACAAGGTCAACAAACCAATGGTATTGCTGGAATCTGCACCTGATTTGGCCGCACCGCCAATGCCGGCCAAATCCAGCTGCTGCAACACCGCCGCGAAACTGGTGGTGAGCTGCACCACGGCAGCTTCAGTCTGCGTTTTGACAGCGTTGACATGGTGCTGCCAGGCCGGCAGCACATCCTGCAGCAAATCCGACAACTCTTGAATCGAAGGTGGAATTTCAGCCGTGCCATCGCGTGCGCGAGCATTGGCGTCTGCGCTGCTCGCCGGCCTTTGCGCCAACAACATCCAGACCGTTCCACCCGAGAGCACTGCCACGCCAGCCAGGGAGAGCCATTGCAGCCAGGCTTCGCTGCTCAACAAGGGAAGCGAGGCCACCAACACGGTCAACAAAGGTGCCAACATCCACAGCCACACCGAAGGTTTTACCTGGGTGGGCGTTTGGGCTTCAGCCTTCGAATTGACCGACATATTTGACTTTCCCCTTGGCAAAGGCACAGCAATGCGCTGACGCACAAATCATCTGCTTAAATTATGACGCCCATTCGGTCTTTGTGGCGCACTGCCCGCAGACTCTCTCATTTATATTAACCCACCCTCGGCGGCAACCACTTCAAGATCATCGCGAAAAGCTCTTCCGGATCGACCGGTTTGGGCACGAAGTCGTTCATGCCCGCCGTCATACAAGCCCGACGGTCTTCGCTGAAGGCATTGGCCGTCAGGGCCAGAATCGGCTTGGTCTCCCACCCCGGCAGGGTCCGGATGGTGCGCGTCGCCTCCAGTCCATCCATCACCGGCATCTGCACATCCATCAGGATCAGGTCATAAGCCTGGGTTGAAGCCTTGGCCACCGCCTCCCGGCCATCGGCTGCCGTGTCGGCCGACAGGCCTGCGCTGTGGAACAGATCGACCGCAATTTCACGGTTGAAAGGATCATCGTCCACCACCAGAAATCGGGCTTTGGCGTGATGGTGTCGGAGCAAGGCTTCCGAATCCGCCTCCTCTTCCCGGGAGCCGGCCGGGATCGAACCGCGACCCCGCTGCAGGCATGCCGTGAACCAGAAGGCACTGCCTTCGCCGGGCTTGCTCTCGACCCCGGCTTCACCGCCCATCAATCCAGCCAGGCGCTGGGTGATGGCCAAGCCCAGGCCGGTGCCGCCGTATTTGCGCGTGGTCGATGCATCGGCCTGTCCAAAGGCCTGAAACAGGCGATCGAGCTTGTCGGGCTCGATGCCAACGCCGGTGTCCACCACCTCAAAGCGCACCCGCAGTTGGTCACCCTGGGCATCCAGCAATATGGCGCGCAGGCTGATGGACCCCTTTTCGGTGAACTTGACCGCGTTGCCGGCGTAATTGAGCAAGGCCTGGCGCAATCGCGTGGGATCGCCGCGCAGCCAAAAGGGAACAGTTTCCCGGTCGAGATGAATGGCAAGCCCTTTTTCTCGGGCTGCCGAGGCAATGATGGCGCCCACGTTGTCCAGTACGGTTCCCAGGTGAAAATCTGTTTCCTCCAGTTCCACCCGGCCTGCTTCGATCTTGGAAATATCCAGGATGTCATTGATGATGGACAACAGGTGCTGACCAGAGCTTCTGATCTTGTCCAGACGTTCCACCTGCCCGGGCAAAGGCTGATCGCGCCGCAGCAAATGGGCAAAGCCCAGGATGGCATTCATGGGCGTGCGGATCTCGTGGCTCATGTTGGCCAGAAAGGCGCTCTTGGCCTGGTTGGCGGCCTCCGCCTGCTCGCGCGCAGTCACCAGCTCGGCCGTGCGCTGCGTCACCATTTCTTCCAGCTGGTAGCGATGGCGATCAAGCTCTGCGCCCATGCGCTTGCGCTTGGTAATGTCCTCCTTCACCGCCACGTAGTGCGTGATGGCTCCATTGGGCTGGCGCAGGGGCGCAATGATGGCGAACTCGATGTAAGGCAATCCCGACTTGCTCAGGTTGTAAAACTCGCCTTGCCAGGACTTGCCAGCGACCAGGGCACTCCACAGGGCGGTGTAATTTGCGGGGGGCGTGTCACCAGAATGCAGAAAGCTCGGGTTGCGGCCCAACACCTCTTCCCGGCTGTAACCGGTTTTCTGGACAAAGGCCTGGTTGACATATTCAATGCGGGCTTGCAGGTCGGTGATGACGATCATCTCCGGGCTTTGCTCCACAGCCAGGGACAGCTTGCGCAACTGGTTCTCCGACGCCTTGCGCTCGGTGATGTCGCGCACGATGACGTGTGTGGCCGGTTCGCCGTCGTAGGCAATGGAGGTACCCCGGACTTCCACATCAATGACCGAACCATCAAGTTTGAGGTATTTCAGCTCGACCATGGGCGCACCCACACCCGTCTCATCAAGGGTTTTCAGTCTTGCCTTCACAAGCTCGTGGTAGTCGGGATGAATCAAATCCAGAATCCGTCGGCCCATCAGATCCGGGGCCGAGGTCGCGCCGAACATCTGCACGGCGGCCGGGTTGACGTAAATCAGCCGCCCGTTGCGATGCACGGCAATCGCTTCGGACGACCACTCCACCATGCTGCGGTAGCGCTCTTCGCTGACCCTCAGCCTCTCTTCTGTCTTGTGCTTGTAAAGCGCCATCTCCAGCACCGTGCGCAGCTCCCGCTGCGAAAACGGTTTGAGGACATAGCCATAGGGCTCGGTCAGCTTGGCCCGCGCCAGGGTGTCGTCTGCGGCAAACGCCGTCAGGAACACAATCGGCAAGGCGTATTGCTCACGAATGGCCTGCGCTGCGGCAATGCCATCCATGGCGCCAGCCAGCTGAATGTCCATGAGCACCAGGTCTGGGCGCAGTTGCCCGGCCAGCGCAATCGCCTCCTCACCGTAGGAGGCATGTCCAACCGCCTGATAGCCCAACTCCTGAAGCTGCGCGGCAATGTCGCGCGCGACGATGATCTCGTCTTCGACGACCAGTATCCGCGGCTTGGCCGCAAGGGGTGGAGGAACAGATGGATCCATGGGGCGTAGTTCGAGTCTATTCCTCATTCACACAGCAGCCACGGCCCGCTTGGGCTCATCCACAGAAAAGTTGACCGAAAAGACGGCGCCGGGCCCCACCTCCAGATCCCCACCCAACTGGTGCGCCAGATCCGACACCAGTTGCAGTCCCAGCGACTGACCGCGCCGGGCTTCGAAATCCGGCGGCAGGCCAACGCCGGTGTCGCTCACCTCCAGATGCCATTGCCCCTGCGTTGTCGCGGGCCTTAACGTGATACGCACCGCACCCGGACGCCCCTCGGGAAATCCGTGCTTCAGGCTGTTGGAGATCAACTCGTTGACCAACAAGCCACAAGGCGTTGCCTGGTCCATGCCGACATGCAAGGGTTTCAGGTCCAGCTGAAGTTGAACGGCAACCCCTTGCGGAACCAGGGAGCGAAAAGCCTGGGTGGCAAGCTGCCCCAGGTAGGCGCCCATATCCACCGAGGCAAACGTGCCCGAGCGGTACAGTGACTCATGCAACAAGGCCATGGTGCGAATGCGGCCTTGCATGTCGCTCAGCACCGCCCGGGTATCGTCCCGGGTACTGCGCCCGGCCTCCAGCCGCAGCAGGCTAGTGACCACCTGCAGATTGTTCTTGACCCGGTGATGCACCTCGTTGAGCAAAGCCACCTTCTCCTCCAGCGACGCTTTCAGGGATTCCTCGGCCAGCCTGCGCTGGGTGATGTCCTGCAGAACGACATGAACCGCAGGCTTGCCGTCAAAATCAATCACCGTGCCCTGCACTTCAACGCAGAGTACGCTGCCATCGAGCTTGAGCATCTTTCCTTCTGCGCGCGGCGTACTGCCATGCTGCTCTTCGATCATCGCAGCCCGCGCCCGCGCAATGTCGCGCTGGGCCGGATGGACCAGCTCCAGGAAAGGCATGCCAATCAAGGCATGCACGGACTTGGCACCAAACAGCTTGACGGCGGCCGGATTGACATACACCAGCCGGCCTTCCCGGTGAACAAAGGTAGGCTCGGGCGACCACTCGATCAACGTGCGATAACGCGTCGCACTGGCGCGCAGGCGCCGCGCCATGCCGAACTGGCGCAGCGCCGTCTCCACCCGCCAGTTCAACAAGCGCAGGTAGCTGCGCTGCGGATCCCTGATCAAAAAATCATGCGCACCGCGCTGCAGACCCTGCACCGCAAGCGCCTCTTCGCCCGCATCAGCGAGCACCACCACCAGCTGCCCCACAAAGGCGTCCATCAGGTCGGACAAGCCGGCATCGGTCAACTGCAGGGCACTCAAAATGATGTCAAAGCCCTGCCCAACCAGCGCGCTGCGCACTTCGGCCACAGATCGGGCCACCGTGATTTCGTAGGCCAGGCCGGCCTCGGCCACAAAGCAGGTCAGCGCAGCCTCGTGCTCGCGATCACCTTCAACCAGCAGGACCCGGGTCAACTCCCTGGGACCCCGTTCGTCCCCGAGCTGATCCATGCTTTCGGACATCAGCCAGCTCGACAGCGAAGTGATGCCGCTGGGCGGGCTCTTTGCGTCGTGGGAAACGAGATAGGCAAAATTGTTCAGCTTGCGGTTGGTCGCTTGCATCTCACCCAGCAGTTCAGCGTTGTCATCACACTGAGCTTTGCGTTGCGTGATGTCAGCGCGTATGGCGATGTATTGAAAAGGCTGGCCCTGTGCATCCAGAAAAGGAACAATCGTGGTGTCCACCCAGTAACAGCTTCCGTCCTTGGCACGGTTTTTCAACTCGCCTTTCCAGATGTTTCCGTTGCGAATCGTGTTCCACAAATCCTGCATGAATGCTTTGGGGTGATGGCCCGAATTGATGATGCGGTGATCCTGGCCCAGCAGTTCGGCGCGCGACCATTTCGAGATGGCACAAAACTTGTCATTGACGTAGCTGATGCGGCCACTCGCATCGGTCACGGCCACGATCGCATGTGCATCAAGGGCCGCCTTGAAATGCTCCAGCGCCGGCAGATGCACCGGCTGGCCTGCCTGGACCCCTTGCACTGGATTCGCGTCTGCCCGGTTTGTGGATTTGTTATGTTCCATCCCTGAACCCCCCTTTTTTCCTGGTACTTTACTTAACTTGCGGCATTTCGACTACTGCCGCCGTACTTGGCCGCTCTACCGCGAAGGTCACAGCAAACGCCGCACCCGGCCCGATCGCCAGCGTTCCCCTGATCTGACGGGTGAGATCGGACACCAGTTGCAGCCCCAGGGACTGGCTGCGTCGGGTCTCAAAATCGGCGGGTAAGCCCACACCGGTATCGCTCACACACAGACGCCACAGGGAAGGCTCTTGCGGGCTCGCCTGCGCATCAGCCACAGGCTGCAATTCAATCCTCAACTCGCCACTGCGGCCATCCGCAAAGCCATGCTTCAGACTGTTGGAGAGCAATTCATTGACCAGCAGGCCGCAGGGGGTGGCCAGGTCCATGCCAACATTGAGCTCGGCCAAGTCCAACTGCAGGCGTACCAACCCATTCTGGAAAGTCTGCGAACGAAAGGCCTGCGTAGCAAGCTGCCCGAGGTATGCCCCCAACTCCACCGAGGCAAATATGCCGCTGCGGTAAAGCGACTCGTGCAACAAGGCCATGGCGCGGATGCGGTTTTGCATGTCGCCCAGCACCGCCCGGGTATCGGGCTGACTGCTGCGCCCGGCCTCCAGCCGCAGCAGGCTGGTGACCACCTGCAGATTGTTCTTGACCCGGTGGTGCACCTCATTGAGCAGGCCGACTTTTTCCTGCAGGGTTGCCTGCATTGCCTGCTGCGCCTGCTTGCGTTCGGTGATATCCGTATGAAGCCACAGCCGACCGTACACGGCTCCATCAATTTCCAGCGGAATGTAGTCGCGCAGGAAGGTGCGATTGCCGCTCATGGCAATCTCCTCACCCTGTACCACCTGTTCGGCTTCCAACAAACGTGCGATGCGCTGTACATTCCCAGCCGGATCCGCATAGACACTACTTATTTTTTGCACCAGCTCCACGCCGGACAAGCCCACCAGCGCTTCGGGCGCATCATCGATTTGGAACAAATCGCAAAACGCCTGGTTGACGTATTCAACCAGGCTCTGGCTACTGACCAACAAAAGGCCGCCATAGAGACTGGAGAGAATCAAGTGATAGCGCCGCACCGTCATTTGCAGCACTTTTTGCGCCCTCAGCCGCTCGGTGATGTCGCGCACGGAGCCAAAAATAGCCGGCTCGCCATCGTAGTCAATTGAGGTGGCCTGTACTTCCACGTCGAACGCCGTGCCATCCATCCTGAGATATCGCTGCTCCACCCGGGGTACCGATTGCCCCTGGCTGGTGATGGTTCTCACCCGGGCCAGCACGGACTGATAGAAGTCCGGGTGAATCCGATCCAGAATACGCGTGCCCACCAGTTCGTTCGCGGAGCGGGCGCCAAACAGACTGACGGCAGCCGGGTTGACGTAAAGTATTTTCCCGGCCCGATGCACCATCACCGCGTCGGGAGACCATTCAATCAAAGTTCGGTAGCGGTCCTCGCTCTCACGCAGGGCCAACTGAGTCCGGGTTTTCTCGGTGACATCACTCACTACCAGCACGATCCCCATGATCTCGCCCTCGGCATTTCGGATGGGCGCGGCACGGTCTTCAATCAGATGCTCGCCGCCGTCACGTGGCAGCAGCACCAAATGCTGGCCCAGCCCGACGGAGTTGCCCCGCTCCATGACGAGTTGCACCAGATCGACAGCAGGCACGCGCGTCCTGGCATCAAGCACATGCAAGACCTCGTTCAAAGGCCGCCCCCTGGCCTGGGTCTCGGGCCACCCGGTCAGGACTTCGGCAGCGGTATTCATGCGGGTGATCAGGCCCGCCGTATCGGTGGCAATGACCCCATCACCGATGGACTGCAGGGTGATCGCCAGACTCTCCTCGCTCAGACGCAATTGCTGCGCACTGTCCTTGAGCGACTGTTCTGCACGCGTGCGTCTGTGTGCATTGCGCGTCATGTACACATACAGCGCAGCAACCGCCGCCGCCGCGAGAAGCCACAGGGCCACGGCCAGGGCGACCAGCTTTCGCCAGGGCGCCAGCATGGCATCGAAGGACTGGCCCACGACCACCAGAAACTCCGGATGATCCGGCAATACCCGGTAGGCAAAACTGCGCAAAGTGCCATCGAATTCGCTGGCCCGGTCAAAAGTTCCGGTCTCACCACGGGTGGCCACTCCACCGAACACCGGAAGACCGGGAAAGGCCTTGCCCATGAACGCATCCTCCAGGGGGCTGCGCATCATCAACACACCATCGCGGCGAAACAGGGCAATGGAGCTGCCGTCACCCAAATCCAGCTTGCGCCACAGCTTCTCGAAATAGCTGCTGTCCAGCGCGGCCACGATGATGCCCGCGAAGGCACCCTCACTGGTGTGCATAGGCCGGGTCGCGCTGATCAGCCAGTCGCCCGTCGTGCGGCTGCGCAGCGGCGCCTCCACATGAAAAACAGTCTGCGGGTTGTTGCGGTAAATTTGAAAGTAGGCCCGGTCCGCCAGATTCAGTCCGATGTTGCCGACATCCGAGTCATACACAATGCGGCCTTGCGCATCCATGACCCACATGGCACGCACGAAGGGCAGCGCCTTGATCTGCTCGCGCAGCAAAGTGCGGCCGGACTCCTCGTTCAGCGCCCCTTTGCTGGCAAGCTGCATCATGCTGTTCGAAGCGAGCTGCAGTCTTTGGTCAACGGTCTGCAGCGCGCGTTCGGTCTGCTCGCCGATGGCAACGGCAAACGATTGCGTCAAGTGCCGACCCGACTGAAGTGACTGCGTGCGCAGGTAGTGCAGGGCTACAGCCAGCAAACAGCCCGACACCACGACAGCCCCCACAGCCAGCCGCAACAGCCGGGCGCCGAAAAACGCACGGTTCATTTTTGAAGCCATGGCCGGCCCCCTGGAGACAAAAGAGTTTTCATGTTTCATTCACGCTGCCGTAACCGGGGCAAGCCGCTGCGGGACCGGGAAGATCAGAGTAAACACGGCCTGCGGGCCCGCGCCCACCTCCAGCCGACCATCGATCTGCACCGCCAGATCGGACACCAGCTGAAGCCCCAGGGATTGGCTCTGACGCGCCTCAAAATCAGCGGACAGACCCACGCCGGTGTCGCTGACGCACAAGCGCCACAACACCGGCGCCTCCGTCTGAGCTTGCGCTGGCGACACGGGCTGTAATTCAACGCGAATCTCGCCACTGCGACCGTCTGGAAAGCCATGCTTCACGCTGTTGGAAATCAGCTCATTGACCAGCAGACCACAGGGCGTTGCCAAATCCATACCGACCTCGACGCGGGCCAGATCCAGCTGCAGGTGCACCAGACCACTGCGCGGGGCCAGGGAGCGAAACGCCTGAGTCACCAGTCGGGTCAGGTATGCGGCCAGCTCCACCGACGCAAAAATACCCGAACGATAGAGCGACTCGTGCAGGATCGCCATCGACCTGATCCGGCCCTGCATGTCGCCCAGCACGGTCTTGGTTGCCCCCTGGCTGCTGCGCGCGGCCTCCAGTCGCAACAGGCTGCTGATGACCTGAAGATTGTTCTTCACCCGGTGGTGAACTTCATTGAGCAGCCCCACTTTCTCCTGCAACGAGGCTTGCAGGGCATTCTGTGCCGCGATGCGCTCGGTGATGTCCGAGCCCACGCCACGGTAGCCGGTGAAGTGCCCCTGGGCGTCGAAAATCGGCTCCCCACTGACCGACACCCAGCGCAATCGCCCAGACTGATCCTGCTTTTGCATTTGCAGATTTCGAAAGGGCAAGCGCGCCTGCAGCAATGCCTTGTGTGCGGCCCAGTCGCTGTCCGTGAGGTTCAGCGCGGGCATATCCCATCGGGTTTGCCCCACATAGCTGGCGGTATCCAGTTGATTCGTGAGCGTCTCATCACCCGCCAGATTCACAAAACGCAGGTTTTCATCCTGCTCCCAGAACCAGTCCGAGGACAACTGGGACAGACTGCGAAAACGTTCCTCACTGATACGCAGCGCCTCTTCCGCCTGGTATTTTTCAGTGACATCGCTGAAGACCAGCACCACGCCCACGATCTGGCCGTCCGAATTGCGAATCGGCGCCGCGCTGTCCGAAATCTGGTACTCACGGCCATCTCGGGCAATCAAGGCGGTGTGGTTGGCCAGCCCTACTATTTCACCCCGATCCATGACGAGTTGTACCGGGTTGGTGGTGACGACACGTGTCTTTTCATTGACGATATGAAACACCTCGGGCAGGGGCCGCCCCAGGGCGTCCTCAAGCGACCAGCCCGTCAGGCGTTGTGCCGTGTCGTTCATGCGCGTGATCAGGCCTTGCGCATCGGTGGCGATCACGGCATCACCAATGGACTGCAGGGTAATGGCCAGGTTTTGTTCGCTTTGACGCAGCTTCAGTGCGGCAAACTGGCGTTCGGTGATATCG
The DNA here is from genome assembly GCF_018780565.1 of Rhodoferax sp. Lineage (GTDB taxonomy): Bacteria > Pseudomonadota > Gammaproteobacteria > Burkholderiales > Burkholderiaceae_C > Rhodoferax. Next base: position 301,576 of record NZ_JADMJN010000008.1, on the reverse strand, counting down.
CGCGACAGCAGGATCAGCCTGGGAGACTCCCCCTGCACCAGAGCCTTGCGCGCCACCGACAGTTCAAACCAGCGCTGCCCCCCCGGCAAGTGCAGATCAAGCTGGTGACCGGTGCTCACCCCTTTCTCCTGCGCCTCGCGCAGGGCGGTCATCACCGCCTGGGCCGCATCCTGCGGAAGGATGTCAAACACCGATCGGCCCAAGTACTGTCCGGCCGGTTCGGGCAGCAAGGCACTAGGTGGGGAATGGTAGCCATGGCATACCCCTTGCAGGTCCATCTCGAAGATCAGGTCCGGCACCGCCTCCAGTGTGGCTTTCAACTGGCTTTGCAGTGCGCTGATCTCGCTGTAGGGGCGCTCGATGGCTTCCACGAACACCGCACGGTACAGAAACAGATAGGACACAATTTTGTAGATGTGTCCGGCCACCAGGTAGATGTCGTTCACCTGGCCATACAGCGTCAGAAACGACTCGCTCATGGCCATGGTCAGAATGGCACCCAACAAGGACACGGCGTTGAACGGAAGAGGTCTGCGCATGCGCCATAGCAATGCCAGTGCCGCTATCAGATTGAGGGCCATCAACACATACTCGGCGCCCCGCTTGAAATCGGTCAAGCCTTGCCCTTGAACAAAAGTTGGGGGTAGGGTCTCGGGATGAATGAGGATGATCCAATGCACCAGCATCACCATCGCCATGACGCCCCCCAGCAGCACAAACCGGGTGTATCGGCGTTCGAATATTTGCCAGCGCGTCAGCGCAACACTCAGCAGCGCCAGCGCCGCCAACAGTCGGGCCGCCAGCCAGAAATTGATGGATTTTTCAGGGCCGCTGGCGGTCACATAGTCAGGCATGCCCTGAATGGAAAGCATGTGTGACAGATCAAGCAGGGCCACCCCGGCAAAGGCACACGCCAACAACACCATATTGCCTTGCAGCCGGCCCCGAGGGGCATTCCAGATGACTGCAAAAATGAGCCCGGACACCACGATCGATGCTGTTTCAAACAAAGTGTGCAAGGGCTCATAACCCGCGACACCACGTAGACCAGGCAGCGCGGGCGCCCACCATATGCCCACCATCAAGACCGCCAATACGGCCAGCTTGAAGCCAACCCGGCGCAAATCCGGCAGATGGCTTGGGTCCAGATAGTGCTTTATTGTCATCCCCTCACTCCAGTTCCTTGTCTACGGTAAAGTCCACCGCAAAGACAGCCTGTGGCCCCACCCCGATCTCCAGCGTAGCGCCAAGCTGCAGGACCAGATCGGCCACCAGTTGCAGGCCCAGCGACTGCATGCGCCGGGCGTCGAAATCCGGGGGGAAACCCACGCCGGTGTCGCTCACGCACAGGCGCCACCGCGCTGGCTCACCCGGCACGCCAGCCTCACGGGGCAAGGGCTTCAGTTCGATGCAAACCGCACCGGCATGACCCTCGGGGAAACCATGCTTGAGGCAGTTGGCCAGCAATTCATTGACCAGCAACCCGAATGGCGTGGCCTGGTCCATGCTGACGTGAACCGCCGCCAGATCGAGCTGCAGACGCACCGACCCGCCCTGAGGCGCCAATGTTCGAAAAGCCTGGGTCGAAAGCTGCCTGAGGTAGACACCGAGGTCCACCGAGGCAAAGATGCTGGTACGGTAAAGCGTTTCGTGCAGCAGGGCCATGGAGCGGATGCGGCCCTGCATGTCCTGCAATACACGCTGGGTGCCTGGCTCACTGCTGCGCCCACTCTCCAGACGCAACAAGCTCGTGATGACCTGCAGGTTGTTCTTGACCCGGTGATGCACTTCATTGAGCAGGACGACTTTTTCCTTCAGCAAAGATTGAAGGAATTCCTGCGCCCGCTTTTGCTCGGTGATATCGATCATCAGTCCGCGCAACCACTGGGGCTGACCATCTTTCACGACCACCTTCACAATGTCACGCAACCACACCACGCGACCGTCTTGCGCAATGAACCGGTATTCGAAGTCGTGGCTCTCCAGTCGCCCCGTGCAGGCGGCACAGTAGGACACCGCCTGTTCGCGGTCATCCTCATGAATGTGGCTGACCCAGAACCCTGGCAGCAGCCAGTCATCCACGGGATAGCCCAGTATGCGCTGGGCATTGTGGCTCACCGAATTGAACGCGAAGGTGGTGGCGTCGGCCTCCCAGACAATACCGTCGGTCGAATCCACCAGGTCACGAAAACGCTGCTCACTGGCCCGAAGGCCCTGCTGCACCCGGTACTTCTCGGTGACATCGCTGAACACCAGCACCACGCCCACCATCTGTCCATCGGCCGCGCGAATGGGTGCGGCACTGTCGGCGATCTGGTACTCGCGGCCATCGCGGGCCAGCAATACCGTGTGGTTGGCCAGATCCACCACCTGGCCGTGTTCCATCACCCGTTGTACCGGGTTCGCAACGGTAAGACGGGTCTGGGCACTGATGATGTGAAATACATTGGACAGCGGCTGGCCTGCGGCTTCGGCCAAGGGCCACCCAGTCAGTCGCTCGGCGGTGGGGTTCATGCGGGTGATGCGACCCTCAGTGTCTGTAGCAATCACGGCGTCGCCAATCGACTGCAATGTAGTGGCCAGGCTCTCTTCACTTTCGCGCAAGTTGGCATCACGCTGCCTCAGGGTGGCCAGCAAGCGGTTGAAGCTGCCCATCAGCGCCCCCACTTCGTCAGCCCGGGCCACGGGCAAAGCCTGCGGAAACGCGGTTTGGTCGGACAAATTGGCCAAGGTCTTGGAGGCGGCGCGCATGGGGGCCAGTTGCCGCCTGACAGACCACCAGGTCAGCACACCTGCGAACAGGGTAAGAAAAAGCGTCGCGATGAAAATGCGCTGCTGCACGACGCGGATCGGTGCAAAAGCCTCGTCGATGGGCAAGCCCACCGTGAGGTACCAGCCGGCCGACGGGACACCTTTGGCAGAGGACAGCATTTCAATACCAAACGGATTGGTGAATACGCCGCTGCCTTCGTAGCCCTCCCTGAAGCGGACCGCCAGCGGCTCGGTGCTGCGTGTGGGCATCATGCTCAGGCGTTTGTCGGTGGCGGTGACAACCAGTTTGTGCCTGGACGAGATCAGAACGTAGCCACCCGTCTTGCCATAGCGATGGCCAGCAATGGCGTCCAGAAAGTTGGGCCGGCCCAGGTCCGACACCCCCGCCAGTGCACCGATGACACGGCCCTGCGCATCCCGGATGGGCACACCCATGGTGATGTTCGGAGCCTGGAACTGCCTGGCATCAACCGGCCGCCCGATGCTTGCCTTGTTTTCCTTGAGGACGGCGGCGATGGCATCACTGTCGATGAAATTGCTGCCAACACGTCCAGCCCCCGTGGGAATCGAGGCAACCGCCGTGCCATCCCGGTCCGTGACGAAGGCGCCCACATTGAATTCTTTCTGAAATATCTCGCGATCTGCCAGGAATTTCTGCAAGGCCGCGTGATCTGTCAGCAGGGATGGTGTGATTCTTTGGGCCACCGTTTCCAACGCTTTCAAACGATCGCCGACCTCCTGCTCAATCTGCGCCGCAACCAGGGAAACCGCAGAAAACTGCTGCGCACCCAGCAGGCCTTTCACATCCTCCTGCAGCGTACGGCCCGCGTAGAAGGCGAGCGACCAGATGCTGGCCACAAAAATGAGCAGCGTCAGCAGGGTGACCCGGGTATTGAGCGAGCGCAGCGAGGAGATGCTCTGGGTCATGGTGCTTGACTGGGCCAATAAATGCTATTGAATAAATAGCTGACTATTTAATATGGACGATGAATTGCATGATTTTTCATCACATTTTCAAGCAACACCTGAGGCGGCACGGGACGCCCGAAGTGGTAGCCCTGGAAGGCGTCGCAACCGATATCGGCCAGAAACTCGCGCTGGCCTTCGGTCTCCACCCCTTCGGCAATCACGATCATCCCCAGGCTGTGACCCAGCGCCACGATCGTGCGGGCAATGACCGCATCGCTGGGGTCGGTCAGCACATCGCGCACAAACGACTGGTCAATCTTGAGCTGCGCCAGGGGCAGGCGTTTGAGATAAGTGAGTGAGGAGTAGCCGGTGCCAAAATCATCGAGCGAGAAGCTGACGCCGCGCGCCTTGATGGCGTTCATCTTGAAAATGATCTCATCGACATTGGCCACCAGCATGCTCTCGGTCAGCTCCAGCTTGAGCAACTCGGGCCGGCAGCCGGTTTTCTTCAGCGCCTCATCCACATGGGCGACGAAATCAGGCTGCGCAAACTGCGAGGCGCTGACGTTGACGGCCATGCTCCAGTGCGAGGTCTGCGGGTGACCCGCCCAGGCCACCAACTGGGCGCAGGCAGTCTCCAGAACCCACTGGCCCAAAGGCAGGATCAAGCCGGTCTCTTCGGCCAGCGGGATGAACTCGGCCGGCGGCACCAGGCCACGCGTCGCGTTGTTCCAGCGCACCAGCGCTTCGACACCGGTGACCACGGGCGGGTCGCCGGCATGGCGCCCGGCCCTGACCTGCACCTGGTAATGCAAAACAAACTCGTCCTTGTCCAGCCCCCGGCGCAAGTCTTTTTCCAGCGCGGCATAGGCGCTTGCGGCCGCCTGCATGGTGGGGTCGAAAAAACGCACGGTGTTGCGACCGGCGGCCTTGGCCTGGTACATGGCCACATCGGCCTTTTTGATCAGGTCATCCATGGTTTCTCGGTCTTCCATGAACACCACAATGCCAATGCTGGGCGTGCTGCTGTAGGTGTGCTCGCGCAGGCTGTAGGGCTGGCCCAGGGCATCCAGAATCTTGCTGGCAACGGCTTTGGCCTGCGCGCCCGCCTCATGGTCGTGCATGCTCAGGGCCTCCAGCAGCACCACAAATTCGTCGCCGCCCAGGCGTGCCACGCTGTCGCCCTCGCGCACACAGGTGCTGAGCCGGCTGGCCACCTGCTGCAGCAGCACATCGCCCACGTCATGACCCAGGCTGTCATTGAGCAGCTTGAAATGGTCCAGGTCCAGAAACATCAGGGCGCCGTGCAAACCGCTGCGAGCCGAGGTCAACATGGCCTGGCTGAGCCGGTCCAGCAGCAAACGCCGGTTGGGCAAGCCAGTCAGGGGATCGTAAAAAGCCAGACGGCGGATTTCTTCCACATCCAGATGGTGCTGGGTGGTGTCGCGCACCAGGCCGATGAAGGTGGTATGCCCCGCGCGCGTGATCTTGGACACCGACAGATTCATGGGGAATATGCTGCCGTCATTGCGCATGCCCTCGACTTCACGCGGTATGCCGACCATGCGCGCCTCGCCGCTGTCCTTGTAGTGCTTCAGATACCCATCGTGGTGGCTGTGGTGCGGCTCAGGCATCAGCATGGCAACATTGCGCCCAATCACCTCCTCAGCGGCATAACCAAACACCGTGCAGGCGGCCTGGTTGAAGGATTCGATCAAACCATCGGTGCTGATGGTGATAACACCGTCCGCCATGTTGTCCAGGATGGACTGGGTGTGTGCAACCGACTCCTGCAAACGGGCATCGGCCCGGTATTTGTACAGCGCCATTTCGAGTACGGTGCGCAACTCACGCTCGGAGAAGGGCTTGAGAATGTAGCCAAACGGCTCGGCCAGCTTGGCGCGCTCCAGAATATCGTCGGCAGCAAATGCGGTCAGGAAAACGACCGGCAAGCAATACCGGGCACGGATGGCCTGGGCGGCCGCAATGCCGTCCATGGCACCGGCGAGTTGAATGTCCATCAACACCAGATCCGGACGCAGTTGTCCGGCCAGCGCGATGGCCTGCTCTCCCCGGGTGGCGTGCGCGACCGGCTCGTAGCCCAGCTCGACCAGCTGCGCCTGGATGTCGCGGGCGACAATCGTCTCGTCTTCCACGACCAGAATTCTGGGCTTGTTGACGGCTGCAGACATTGCTTGCTCTCCTGCCATAAATGAAGACGATGCTTCGGTTACGTGACCATGGCCGGGATGGCGGCAATGGCTGGAAGTTCGGGGCTTTCAATGGGAAAAGTGACGCTGAACGCAGCCCCTGGCCCGATCTCCAGACGGCCCCCGAGCTGCTTGGCCAGGTCCGCCACCAGCTGCAGACCCAGTGACTGGCCCTGGCGGGTCAGCATATCGGGCGGCAGACCCACGCCCGTGTCACTGACGCACAAACGCCACTGCGCGGCGCCACGCTCTGCGTCTGCATCTGCGTCTGCGTCTGCGTCTGCGTCTGCGTCAGGTTGGACAGGCTTCAATTCAAGACGGACTGCGCCACCGCGGTTTTCAGGAAAGCCATGCTTGAGGCAGTTGGCGATCAATTCATTGACCAGCAAGCCGCAAGGGGTGGCCTGGTCCATGCCGACACTGACCGTGGCCAGGTCCAGTTGAAGCGTCACCGCGCCGTTTTGAGGAGCCAGCGTGCGAAATGCCTGGGTGGCAAGCTGCCTGAGGTAGGCACCCAGCTCCACCGAGGCAAAAACACCACTGCGATAGAGCGCCTCATGCAGCAGGGCCATGGAGCGGATGCGGCCCTGCATATCGCCCAGCACCGCCCGGGTATCGGGCTGGCTGCTGCGCCCAGCCTCCAGCCGCAGCAGGCTGGTAACCACCTGCAGGTTGTTCTTGACCCGGTGATGCACTTCATTGAGCAAGGCCACTTTTTCCTGCAAGGCAGCCTGCAAGACCGCTTGCGCATGCTTGCGTTCGGTGATGTCGCGCGTCACGCCAATGTAATGCGTCAAGCGGCCCTGGGCATTGCGCACTGGGGAAATGGCCAGCTCGTTCCAGAACAGGGACCCGTCCTTGCGGTAGTTGAGGATTTCGCCGAAGAATTCCGCTTCACTGTGCAGGGTCAGGCGAATGGAATCGACCGTGCGCGGGTCGGTCAGCGGCCCCCGCAGAATCCGGCAGGTCTGCCCCAGCATCTCGGCCTCGCCATAGCCGGTGATCGCGGCAAAAGCATCATTGATTGACAGAATGCATTGGTCCGGTCCGGTGATGACCACACCCTGCGACACCGCCTTGAGGGCAGCGTCGCTGACCCGCAATTGCTCCTGGCCCTGCTTGAATGCGGTGACATCGGTCACCAATGAGAAGAAGCCCTGCACCTGGCCGTCGACCCGGTGGGCGATGTACTGTACCCATGTGTGAGCGATTTCGCCATTGGGCTTGGCGAGCAGGCGCTCAAACTGCTGATCTTCACCACCCAGAACCGCGCGCACATAGGGCTCATTCTTCTTGAACAGCTCGGGGCCTTGCAAATCAGGCAGCCGGACCCCCTGCATCTGCTCCGCGGTGCGACCAAACCAGCCAAAGTATTCCTTGTTGGCAAACAGGCAGTGCAGGTCACGGCTCCAGTAGCCCAGCATGCCCGGCACGTTGTCCGCAATGGCACGCAGAAACTGCTCGCTGCTTTGCAGCGCAGCCCGGGCCTGACGCCGTTCGCTGATGTCGCTCAGCACGATACGCAGCACCGGCGCGCCTTGTTCATCGAATCCATCCAACAGCGCCAGCTTGACCCAGAAGGGCGTGCCCTCGGGCTTGACCATGCGCAATTCGCAGGCGCGGGCTGCACCCGGTGTTACCGACTGTTTACGCAGCAGAAAAAAACTATCCTGGTCTTCTCTGTAGATGAAGTGGGTGAGGGGCACATTCACCAGATGCTCCCGGGCCATGCCCAGCAGGGTAGCCGCTGCGGGGTTGGCTTCCAGGATCAGCCCCTTCATGCTGACCGAGCAGTAGCCCATGGGTGCCTGTTCATACAAATCATGGTAGCGCGCACGCGCCGTGTCGAGCTTTGCCTGCGTCTGGCGCAGTTCCTCGTTTTGCATCTCCAGTTCGATTTTGTGCACCCGCAGATCGTGCAGCATGCGCTGCGCCTCTTCCAGCGTCAGGGCCTCCTGGCTCGGCAGGGGCCGGTCGGCGCTCAGCGCCTCGGCCCGCTGGCGCAGCGACGGCATGCCTCTTGAAGATGAGTCTGTCACGGGCTTGCTCCCGGGGATGGGTCGAGCCGCTCGGTGGTGGCAATGGCATAGACCTGTTCGGCGTCATTGATCAGTGCGGTGGCGGTCACAATCACATGCAAAACCGTGCCATCCTGGGCCAGGCGCTGGGTATGGAAGGGTTCTACAAGCTCATGGCGCCCCAACTGCAGCGCCTGTGCCAGCGTCTGGTCGCGCAGTGCCGCAGGAACGCGGTCCAGCACATTCATCTGCAGCGCCTGTGATTCGGTCCAGCCGTACATGCGCACAGCGCCGGGGTTCCAGGCGGTGATGCTGCCTTCCAGGTCCTGCACCGTGATGGCGTCATGTGCGTCACGCACCACCACGGCCAGGCGGGCCAGCTGGTTGGCTTTGCCCAGGGCCGTTTCGATGCGCTTCATCTCGGTGATGTCAAGGAAGGTGATCACCGCCCCCTCGATCACGTTGTCCAGTGTGCGGTAGGGGCGGATGCGCATGGCAAACCAGGCGCCCTGCGTGGTTTGCACCTGCTTGTCCTGGGGTGCCAGGGTGTCCAGCACGCTTGCCACGTCGGCCACCAGACTGGTGTAGCCCACCAGGTTGGAGACGATATGGCCCACGGGGCGTCCTACGTCGCTTTGAATCAGGTTGATGATTTCAGCCGCCGTGGGGGTAAAACGCAGGATGCGCAGCTGGTGGTCCACAAACACGGTGGCAATGCCGGTGCCCGCCAGCAGGTTGTTCATGTCGTTGTTGGCCCGGGACAGGTCCACCACCTTGGTGTTGAGCTCGGCATTGACCGTCGCCAGTTCTTCATTGACCGACTGGAGTTCTTCCTTGGAGGTTTCCAGCTCTTCGTTGGTGGACTGAAGCTCCTCGTTGACCGACTGCATTTCTTCGTTGGAAGACTTAAGCTCTTCATTGGAACTCTCCAGTTCCTCATGGGTGCTTTGCAGGTACTCGTCCTTGGCGCGCAGCTCTTCCCTGAGCGCGGCAATGCTGGCCGAGGCCTGCGCCAATGCCTGGGCCTCGTCTTCATTCAGTGCAGGCGGGCTGCCGGTCTGCGCGGGCTGCGGGATTTGCTCCGGCGCCTCCTCCAGTATCACCAGGTAGAGCAGGGCCTCGTTGGACAGGGGCGATGCCACCGGGTCTGCGATCTCCTGCATCGGCGTGGCGTTGGTAGGGACCGGCCGGATGCTGAGGTTGACCAGGGTGAAGTGGCCGTTGGTCTTGACGCGCAGGCCGGGGTAGCGCACCGCTTTTTGAGTCACGGCACATTTGTGCAAGGCCATGCTCAGGTCCTGGCGCAGGCCTTCGCGGGCCATTTTCAGGATGTTGTTCACGCCGGTCTCGCCGGGACTCAACTCCAGGTACATGCCGGTACGCCCGTGCAGGTAAAGAATGTCGCCCTGGACGTTGACCAGCGCACCAGCCGGGGCAATTTGCTCCAGCAGGGCCCGCTCGGTGAGCTCGCGCAACGGCAGCTTGGCCGGAAATACGGTCTTGCCGGTGTGGCGGGGCATGGCTGCCTCGATCGCGGTCATGGGTGGCAAGAACCGACCCAGGCTGGCTCGCGGCAGGCCCGCAAAATGCTCTTTGCGCTGGTAAACCTTGGCTTTGCGGTCCAGGACGTTGAACATGTCCGTGAAGTCGCCCACGCCTTCCGAGGTGCCCAGAAACAGCAGGCCGCGCGGGTTCAATGCATAGTGAAACAGGGGCATGAGTTTCTTTTGCAGCTCGGTGCTCAGGTAAATCAGCAGGTTGCGGCAACTGATCAGATCGAGCCGTGAGAAGGGGGGGTCCTTGATCAGGTCCTGCTCGGAAAACACCAGCATGTCGCGGATGCCCTTGTGAATGCGGTAGGACTGGCCGCCGGGCTCCAGCATGAAAAAGCGCGCCAGGCGTTCCGGCGAGATGTCGGCGGCGATGCTGGCCGAGTACAAACCCACACGGGCAGCGGCGATGGCGCGGCTGTCGATGTCCGTGGCGAAGACCTGAACCGTGTAGCTGATCTTGAGCGCTTCAATGCGCTCCTGCAGCAAGATGGCAATCGAGTACGCCTCTTCCCCGGTCGAACAACCGGCCACCCAGACCCGCACCACCGCGCCCGCAGGCTTGCCGGCAAAGAGCTTGGGCAGGACCTGCTCTTCGAGCACCAGGAAGGCCTCGGGGTCACGGAAAAAATTGGTCACACCAATCAGCAGGTCATGAAACAGGGCATCCACCTCGGCCGGCGTTTTCTGCATGTACTTGACGTACTCCTCGACCGTGGCAATCTGGTGCACGGCCATGCGTCGCTCAATGCGGCGGTGGACGGTGCTGGGCTTGTACAGGGAGAAGTCGTGTCCGGTCTGGGCGCGCAGCAGGATGAAGATTTTCTTCATGGTGTTGTCATTCACCACGGCCGCTTTGCTGGCAAGGTAACCATGGGCATGCGCCGCATAGGTGATGAGCTGGGCCGGCATGTCGGCCGGGGGCAACTCATAGTCCACGACGCCGGCGGCGATGGCACTGCGCGGCATGCCGTCAAATTCGGTGGACTCCGGGGTTTGGGCCATGACCATACCGCCCGCATCCTTGATGGCACGCACGCCAAACATGCCATCGCTGCCCGTACCCGAGAGCACGATACCAATGGCCCGCTCATGCTGGTCATCGGCCAGCGAACGGAAAAAGAAATCTATCGGCAAACGCTGGCCGCGTGGCTCGGTCGGCGCCAGCAGGTGCAAGGTGCCGTTGAGAAACGCCATGTCGCGGTTGGGCGGAATGATGTAGGCGCAGTTGATCTTGACCGGCATGCCGTCTTCCACCTCAAACACCTGCATGCGGGTATAGCGCCGGATCAGCTCGGCCAGGATGCTCTTGTGATCCGGTGCCAGGTGCTGCACCAGCACAAAGGCCATGCCGGGGTCCGCATCTTCGGGCATACCTGAGAAAAAAGCCTCGAAGGCAGCAAGCCCACCGGCCGATGCGCCAATACCCACAATGGGGAAATTCATCACGCCCGCCTCATCAGTGACTGGCGCGCTGGGTGCGGCGCTTGCTGCGGGTTGGGGCGCTGCGCTTGCGGCATTGGCTGGAGTTGTTTTTTTCGTCGCCATGATGGACATCCCTTTGGGTAAACCAGTATTGTGAAAACTCACAACGACAAGTTTATCCGCCGACCCTTTCGAATCGATTTAACTCCTAAAAACATAGCGTCATGTGCTTTATAGACGTTGGCTTGAAGCATTTTTTCACCTGAAACAGCCATCCCAGCCCGGTGCAGCGCGTTCATGGGGCCGGGTCTGGAGAGACGGGCCTGGCTGATGCCACGTCATCGGCGACCAGCTGCTCCAGAATCGGCAGCAAACCGTCAACCAGATCGGCCTTGCCGACAAAGCCCAGAGCGCCCAGGTTGTGCGCTGCCTCCCGGTAAGCGGCGTTGTCATGCATGGACAAAAAGACAATGCGCGGCGCCTGTGCCCATGTCTTCATGCGCAGCGCCACAGCCACGCCGCTCATCTCGGGCATGGCCACATCGAGCAGGATCAGATCGGGCTTGAGCTCGGCCGCCTTGACCAGCGCTTCGCGTCCGTCATGGGCCTCGCCGATGACTTCCACGCCCGGCAACATGTCCAGCAATTGCCAGACCGCACCCAGGAAGGTTGGGTTGTCATCCACCAGCAGAATTTTGACCGTCATGCGCCCAACTTTAGGCACTCCGGTTGCCTGAAGAAATCGGGTCAATACCTGAATTCGAGAGGAAAAATACCTGAGGCCGCTCAGTGATCGGCCGAAATCAGGCCGGCCCGCATGGCATAACGAACCAAACCGGTGACTTCATGGATGTCCAGCAGCTTCATCAGCTGGCTGCGGTGACTGTCCACGGTTTTGACTGACAGGTCCAGACGGCGCGCAATTTCCTTGGTGCTTTGGCCCTCGGCCACCAGCTTCAATACCTCGCGCTGACGCGGCGTCAGCAGTTCACCGGGCTGTTCTTCGCTGCGCAGGCGTTGCACATAGTCGGTGACCACTCCCTTGGAGACAGCAGCGCTGAGGTAGATTTCACCGCGCAACACCGTCTTGAGCGCCAGATCGAGCTCGGTCGGCGCCGCATCCTTGAGCAGGTAGCCCGCTGCGCCCTGGCGCAAAGCCTGGCGAACATATTCCTCGTTCTGGTACATCGAAAGAATGAGCACACGTGTACCCGGTGCAGCAGCGAGCAGGCGGGCCATCGCGTCAAGCCCGTTGAGTCCGGGCATGGCAATGTCCATGAGGACCAGCTGGGGCCGCAACTCGCTCGCCAGCGCCAGCACAGCCAGCCCATCGGCCGCTTCCCCCACCACTTCGATATTGGGTACGGATTCAAGCAGCTTGCGCAGTCCCGCACGCACCAGGGTGTGGTCGTCGGCCAGCAGAACGCGCACCGGGCTCACAGTTGGCCTTGCGCTACGCGCCAGGGACAGCGCAAACGCACCGCACTGCCCTGACCGGGGGTCGATTCAATCTCAAGCTGGCCGCCAATCAGCATGGCACGCTCTTGCATGCCCAGCACCCCGATGCTGCCCCCGCTCATGGCGCGCTCGCGCATGGCCGCCAGATCGAAGCCGCAGCCATCGTCCTTCACACAAAGGTCAAGCATGTCACCGTCCTGCTGCAACTCAATGGCGACCTGCCTGGCGCGGGCGTGGCGCGTGATGTTGGTCAGGGCTTCCTGGACGATGCGAAAACAGGCGGTCTCGATATCCGGCGCCAGGCGCGCGCGCGCCGGAGGGGTGTGCAGCTGCACCGACAGACCGCTGCGACTGGCGGTTTGCTCGGCAATCCATTGCAGGGCGGGGCTCAGGCCCAGGTCGTCGAGCATCGAGGGCCGCAGCGCCAGGGCCAGGCGGCGCACCTGCTGCAGGGCATCGTCGACGATGCGGATGTTCTCGGCGTTGAGTTCGGTGGGTGATTGCTGCTTCTTGAAGCGCTCCTGCGCCTGCAGGTTGATCTTGATGGCCGTCAGCGATTGGCCCAGCTCGTCATGCAATTCAATCGCCACGCGCCGCCGTTCGGTTTCCTGCACTTCCAGCACACGCTGGGACAGTGCCTGCAACTGGCGCGTGCTGACGCGCAGTGCGGCCTCGGCCTTGTGCTTGTAGAGCGCCATCTCCAGCACAGTTCGCAACTCACGCTCGGTGAAGGGTTTGAGTACGTAACCAAAGGGCTCGGTGAGCTTGACGCGGGCCAGGGTGTCATCGGCGGCAAAAGCGGTCAGGAACACCACCGGCAAGGCGAACTGGGTGCGAATGGCCTGGGCAGCGGCGATGCCGTCCATGGTTCCGGCCAGCTGGATGTCCATCAATACCAGGTCGGGACGCAGCTCTCCGGCCAGGTCAATTGCCTCCAGGCCCCGGGCGGCATGACCCACGGGCTCATAGCCCAGCGTCTGCAGCTGTGCTTGGATGTCGCGGGCCACGATGATCTCGTCTTCCACAACCAGAATCCTGGGCTTTTTCACGGGTGAAGGCATGGGTAGTTGATAGCGCAATAGATTAGTCTAGCCACCTTTGGCGCAGATTACACCAGCCTGATGGGCCGTATGGCCCCAAATTAGTCACGAAAACTGACGCCAGCCCCTTCCGAATATGCACAGCCAGCTCTCAAATACAGAGCAAATCAAGCTCGCGAATCAAACTGCAGTATCGCCCGGGCAATGTTTTCCAACGGCAGGATGTCGTCTACGGCCTGCAGTTTGATGGCCTCCTTGGGCATGCCAAAAACCACACAGGTCTCTTCATTCTGGGCGATGGTGCGTGCGCCGCCGTCATGCAGCACCTTCATGCCACGAGCGCCATCATCGCCCATGCCGGTCATGATGATGCCCAGCACATCGCGCCCGCCGCAATCCGCCGCCGATTTGAAGAGCACATCCACCGAGGGCTTGTGACGATTGACCGGCGGGCCGTCGGCCACCACGACGTAGTACTGGCCAGAAACCTTGCGCAGTTGCATGTGCAGGCCGCCTGGTGCAATCAGGGCCACGCCGCGCTCCAGCCGGTCGCCGTCCTTGGCTTCGCGCACGTTCATGGCACAAATGCCATTGAGGCGGCTGGCGTACATGGCCGTAAATTTCTCTGGCATGTGCTGGGTAATGGCGATGCCTGGCGCATCGGCGGGCAAGGCCGTCAGCACCACCTCCAGCGCCTGGGTACCCCCCGTGGAGCTACCGATGACAACCGGCTTGTTCATGGCAAAGGCATGCACCGAGCTGAGCACCGGCGCGCGGTTGACCTGTGACCGGCCAGCGGCGGACTCGGAGCCACCCGTGCGGGCGCGCGGGCGTGACTTGGCGGCGGTCTTGAGGGTCTGAATCATCTCGCGGCGAGATTCATCGAGAAACTGCTTGAGGCCCAGCTTGGGCTTGGCCAACACCGCCACCGCGCCCGCTGAAAGCGCCTCCAGGGCTACTTTGCTGCCTTCGGTGGACAGGGTCGAACAGATCACGGTGGGAATAGGCGTACCGCTCATGATCTGCCGCAAAAATGTGAGGCCATCCATGCCGGGCATTTCAATGTCCAGCAGCAGCACATCGGGCGGATTCTTGCGGATCATGTCCATGGCAAGCAAGGGATTGGGCGCGCTGCCAATCAGCTCCACCTCGGCATTACCCGACAGCATGTGCGCCAGCGCCTGGCGAACCACCGCAGAGTCATCCACCACAAAAACTTTAACTGCCATTACCAACGCCTTGTTCTAGGAAATTCGCCATGGCTCATGCGGGCTTGCGGAATGCGCCAGGTTGTACGGTCACGAGCGGTGTGTCACAGGGTACGCGCCCTTCGGCCGTGCCGAGAAAGAACAAGCCGCCAGGCTTGAGGGTTTCGAGCACGCGGTCGACAACTTCGCGTTTCGTGGCGGCATCGAAATAGATCAGCACGTTGCGCAAGAATACAACATCAAACGGACCCAGCCCCTCAAACGGTTTGCACAGATTGAGCTGGCCAAACTGGACTCTGTCGCGCAGCTTGTCGACCATCATGGATTGCCCCTCTGCGGGGCCATCGCCTTTGAGGCAGTAGCGCCTGAGGCGTTCGGGCGAAACCGCGCGCAGCCGGTCTTGCGGGTACACCGCTTCCTTGGCGCTGAGCAACACCCGGTGGCTGATGTCGGTGGCCAGAATCGACCAGTCCGGTCCGACCTTGCCCGAGATCTGCATGTCTGACAGCAACATGGCGGTGCTGTAGGCCTCGTCGCCAAACGAGGATGCCGCACTCCATATCGCCAGCGGCGCCTTGTTTTTGCGGGCGCTGAGCTCGGCCTCCAGAAGGTCGTAGTGTTTGGGTTCCCGAAAGAAATAGGTCTCGTTGGTGGTGAGCAAATCAACCGCCATCTGAAACTCGGCAGCCTCCTGCTCATCCTCCAGCAGGGCGATGTAGTCGGCGAATCCGTCCAGACCAAGTTTCTGGATACGCGACGCAAGCCGCGACTGGACCAGGGACTTCTTCGAATCGTTGTAGGACAGGCCAACGGCCTCGTACATGATCTCGCCGATCCTCTTGAATTCACTGTCGCTGAAGTCGATGATGGCCATGATCAATGGGGCGGCAGGACGTTGCGAATGGTTGCCGCCAACTCGCGTGGTGCGAATTTGGCCACATAGGCGTCAGCGCCTACGCTCTTCACGTGGTTCTCGTTGGTGGTGCCGGTGAGAGATGAGTGGATAACAACCGGGATTGACTTGAAGCGGGGGTCCTGCTTGATCAGGCGTGTCAGGGTGAAGCCATCCATCTCGGGCATTTCCAGATCGGTCAGCACCACGGCTACTTTTTCGCGCGCGGTCTTGCCATTGGCGGTGGCCTCCTCGGCAATGGCTTGCAGCCGCTCCCAGGCTTCCTTTCCGGTCTTGGTCATGATGTAGGTGACCCCCATCGCCTTCAGACCCAACTCAATCACCGAGCGGGCAACCGCCGAGTCGTCGGCCACCAGAATTGTGGAACCAGCGGGCAGCACCAGTTCAGGACCCACGACTTCGCGGTTGATTTCCTCGGTGGTGACCGGCATCACGGTCTTCAGGATTTGCTCCACATCCAGAACCTGTGCCAGCCGGGTATCTGCCGTGGCACCATCAAGTCGGGCGATGCCGGTGATGAGAGCGCCCGCATGGCTGCTTTCGGCGGGCAAGACCTGATCCCAATCCAGCTGCACAATTTCGCGAACGTCTTCCACCGCGAAAGCCTGCACGGTGCGTCCGAACTCGGTGACCATCAAAATGCTCAAGCCCTTCTTGGGCACACAGCCCAGGACGGCAGGCAGGTTGATGACCGGAATGATTTGACCGCGGATATTGGCCACGCCCATCAAATGCTCATGCGCGTTGGCCAGTTCGGTGACCGGCGGCATCACCAGCACCTCGCGCACCTTGAAAACGTTGATGCCAAAGAGTTCACGCTGTCCGCTGCCGGGTGACTCGCCCAGCCGGAACAGCAGCAACTCAAACTTGTTGCTGCCCGCCAGTCTGGTGCGTTCTTCAATCTCTTTTTGTGCAGTTCTCATGCGTTGAATCTCTGGCTATGGGAGGAATGGATGCGGGGTGCATGCCGATCACGTACCGTGGGTGCGTCATCGCCAATGTTGAAAAACGCGATGCTTTGCTGCAGCTGCTCGGCCTGCCCCGACAGCTCTTCGCTGGTGGCCGCAAGCTCTTCCGAGGCCGAGGCGTTTTGTTGCGTGGCCTTGCTGAGTTGCCCCATGGCCCCGCCAATTTGCACCACCGATTCGCTTTGCTCGGCGCTGGCCGCAGCGATCTCCTGCACCAGCTCCGAGGTCTTCTGGATGCTGGGCACGATCTCATCGAGCAGTTTGCCCGCACGCTCGGCGGTGGATACGCTGTTGCCTGCCAGGTCACCGATCTCTTTGGCCGCTTCCTGGCTGCGCTCAGCCAGCTTGCGCACTTCAGCGGCTACCACCGCAAAGCCTTTGCCGTGTTCGCCCGCGCGGGCCGCTTCAATCGCCGCATTCAAGGCCAGCAGGTTGGTCTGGTAGGCGATGTCGTCCACGATGCCGATCTTGGCGGCGATCTGCTTCATGGCGGTGACGGTCTGGCTGACGGCGCTGCCGCCATCGGTGGCTTCCTTGCTGGCTTTGGTGGCCATGCCGTCGGTCACCCGGGCGTTGTCGCTGTTCTGGCTGATGGAGGCCGACATCACATCGATCGAGGCCGTGGTTTGTTCGACG
This sequence comes from Rhodoferax sp., assembly GCF_018780565.1. Taxonomy (GTDB): domain Bacteria; phylum Pseudomonadota; class Gammaproteobacteria; order Burkholderiales; family Burkholderiaceae_C; genus Rhodoferax. Next base: position 284,469 of record NZ_JADMJN010000008.1, on the reverse strand, counting down.
CTGGCCGCTTGTTCGCTGGCGGCTTGCGACAAGGATTGCGCCGTGGCTGACACCTGGTTGGCAGCACCGGTCAGGGCATCGGCTGCGGCGCGCACTTCGCCCATGACACGGGCCAGGTTGTCAGCGGTGGAGTTGGCACTGTCCTTGACTTTGCCAAACAGGCCGGCGTAATCGCGCTCGATGCGCTTGGTGAGGTCGCCTTCGGCAAAGGCTGCCAACACATCGGCCACGTCACTCAAGCCTTGCTCGCTGGTGTCCAGCAGCTGGTTCATGCCGGTGGACAGGTTGGCGAAGAAGCCGGTCTTGCCGTCAAGGCTCAAGCGACTGCTGAAATCACCCAAGGCTGCCGCCTGCACCAGATCGGCCACCTCCATCTCGGTGGCCACTTCGGCGGTGCGGTCAGCCCACTCGACGACCGTGCCCATGCGGGTTCCATGGGCATCCACTATCGGGCTGGCACTCAAGGTGAAAGAAAGCGCGCCCACCGGAATCTGGGTACGGTAGGTGCTGCGCAACCCGGCAAGAAGATCCTGCTGGTGCGTAGGGTTTTTGTGAAACACGTCAATGTTCTGTCCCATCAGCGCCTTGGCATCAAACTGCGGCAAGACCTTGCGCAACTCGGCTTCGTTGCGCTGCATCATGGCTGTCACCGTTTCATTCATGTAAATGATTTCGTTGGCGGCATTGGCAATCATCACATTGGTGCTGCATTTGTCCAGTGCATTGCGAATGCGCAAATTTTCACTGGCGATGCGCTGCTCCTGCGCCTGGGCCACCAGCTTGTCGGCTGCAGCCTTTTCTTCCTGCCGCGTTTTCTGTTCGATGGTCTTCAAGGATTCGTTGGCCCCTTGAAGCGACTCATGAAAGCCGCCGCGCAAACCCACGGGCTGGGCCAGACGGTAGTACTGTCCCACGCTGGCATACCGCAGCGCGGTAGCCTGCTCCCGAAAGCAGGCTTCCAGCTGGTCCAGCATGTCATTCATGTCCCAGCACAGCGCGTGAAACTGACCCGTGGTGGGGATGTTCTTGATCCGGCGTGCAAACTTGCCATGCGCCACATCTTGTGCCATGTCCTGGATATCGTTCAGGAATCGCTGCTTGTCCAAGTCGTTGCGCACCCACAGCACCAGGCAAACCAGCGCAGGTGCAAGCCACACCACAGGCAGCCAACTCCAGCCCTGCACGACCCAGTGCAAAGTGGCGCCACCCACCAGCAGCAAAGCCAGCGTCCATGCAAACCGCAGCGAGTCAGAAGGAGAGGATGAATTTTTCATAGCTGACTCCTTTCTGGTTCAAGACATGGGTCAGCAAGGCAAGCGAGGCATCGCAGGCATCTTTGGGTCCTGCACGACGCTCTTCATCAAGCATCATGCGGTACACGTCCGACATGGCGGAAACCGCCGTCCGGCCAGGCTTGCGCCGCACCGAAAAATAGCCATCAACCTGGCCCCGCTCATCCAGGTTGGGCGTGACGTTGGCAATGACCCAGTAAAAGCCGCCGTCCTTTGACATGTTCTTCACGTAGGCAAAGCATTCTTTCTTCGCCTGCAGGGTATCCCACAGGAACTTGAACACACCACGTGGCATGTCGGGATGGCGGATGATGTTGTGCTGGGCACCCAGCAGTTCCTGTTCGCAGTAGCCGGAGAACTCGATGAAGATACGGTTGCAATAGGTAATCCGCCCTTTGAGGTCGGTTTTGGAAATGATGAAGTCATCTTCCCGCATCAACCTCTCATGCTGAGTGGGTGTCTGTTTGCTTTTCATTCATGCACCTTGGTCGCAACCGCAAGTCATGCTCCACCGGCATCCATTCCAAGTCTCAATAGGGTTTGAAGTTGGACCCACCCCCGCGTACCGCGGCAGCCTTGAGCGGCGCACTCAGTCGCGGTGAGGCACCGCGCCGCTCGGGCGCTCCCAGTTCAGCGTGGCGGCTGCGCACCCGGGGTGCGTCATCGCCAATGTTGAAAAACGCGATGCTTTGCTGCAGCTGCTCGGCCTGCCCCGACAGCTCTTCGCTGGTGGCCGCAAGCTCTTCCGAGGCCGAGGCGTTTTGTTGCGTGGCCTTGCTGAGTTGCCCCATGGCCCCGCCAATTTGCACCACCGATTCGCTTTGCTCGGCGCTGGCCGCAGCGATCTCCTGCACCAGCTCCGAGGTCTTCTGGATGCTGGGCACGATCTCATCGAGCAGTTTGCCCGCACGCTCGGCGGTGGATACGCTGTTGCCTGCCAGGTCACCGATCTCTTTGGCCGCTTCCTGGCTGCGCTCAGCCAGCTTGCGCACTTCAGCGGCTACCACCGCAAAGCCTTTGCCGTGTTCGCCCGCGCGGGCCGCTTCAATCGCCGCATTCAAGGCCAGCAGGTTGGTCTGGTAGGCGATGTCGTCCACGATGCCGATCTTGGCGGCGATCTGCTTCATGGCGGTGACGGTCTGGCTGACGGCGCTGCCGCCATCGGTGGCTTCCTTGCTGGCTTTGGTGGCCATGCCGTCGGTCACCCGGGCGTTGTCGCTGTTCTGGCTGATGGAGGCCGACATCACATCGATCGAGGCCGTGGTTTGTTCGACGCTGGCCGCTTGTTCGCTGGCGGCTTGCGACAAGGATTGCGCCGTGGCTGACACCTGGTTGGCAGCACCGGTCAGGGCATCGGCTGCGGCGCGCACTTCTTCGATGATGCTGGTGAGCTTCTCGGCGCTGGAGTTGGCGTCGTTCTTGACCTGATCAAAGATGCCTTGCGAATCACGGGTGATCCGCTGCGTGAGATCGCCCGATGCCATGCCGGAAAATACCCGCCCCACGTCGTCGATCGTGCCAGCCAGGTTCTCACTGGTAGCGTTGGCGTCATTCTTCAACCGGTCAAAGGTGCCCGCATAGTCACGGGTGATGCGTTGTGAAAGATCACCCGCCGACAAGGCGCCGAAGACGCGGCCGATGTCGGCGATGATGACCGAGGTGGTCTCCATCAGGGAGTTCACGCCGGCGCACAGAGCTTCAATCGGGCCGCTCTTGCCCTCAAGCGGAATGCGCTGCGTCAAATCACCGCTACGCGCTGCGGCCGTAACGGCCTGAGCTTGCTCCACGGCATTGCGCAACATATTGTTGGCCTGTACTTCCGCCGTCACATCGGTTGCAATTTTTATGATTTTGACGACGCGGCCCATCTCGTCGGTAACGGGGGCATAGACCGCTTGCAGGTGAATCTCTTGCCCTGCCTTGTTGACGCGTTTGAACACCCTGCTCTGTGGTTTGCCGTCATTCAAATCACGCCAAAATTGCTGGTACTCGGCAGAGGCTGACAACACGGGGTCAACAAAAAGCCGGTGATGTTTGCCGATGATTTCATCGCTTTGGTAGCCCATGACATGCAGAAAATTTTTGTTCGCCTTGAGCACATGACCACCGAGATCAAACTCGATGAAAGCGTAAGACGCATCAATGGCGTTGATGATGCCGCGCGCGTTCTGGCGCTCAATCTCGGCCGCTGTGATGTCATAGCGGACACCGAGGTACTTCATCGGCTTCCCGTTGTCGCCCAGGATGGGCGCGATGACCGCATCCACATAATAGGGGGTTCCATCCTTGGCTCGGTTCTTCACGATGCCACGAAAGATGTCTCCACGCCCGATGGTCGACCACATCTCTTTGAACACCTCCTTGGGCATATCTGGGTGACGCGTGGTGTTGTGGCCGAAACCGATCAGTTCTTTCTCCGGGTATTTGGAGACCTCCAGAAACTTCTGGTTCACGTTCAGAATGTCGCCCTTCTTGTCCGCCTCCGACACAATGCTGGTCAAATTCATGATATCGCTGCGCACCTTCAACTCGGTCTCCAACTCGGCGATGCGCCGATACAGATCCCCACCATTGACGAGTCGCGCAATCCACGAAGGAGTTTTCTGTTTCATGATGGTCGTTCTTTCTATGAAGCGTTAAAGGTAAAACAGCGTTGGTTGGTATATCTAGAGGGGTCAAATCAGGCGATTTGGTTGTGTTCGACGATAGAGGCCATGTCATCGATATTCAGCGCATGCTCAGGCTCCAGAATGACGATGAACTCCCCATCAACCTTCCCCAAACCTCGGATGAAGTCGCGTTGAATCGAGGTGCCAAACTGGGGAGGCGGCTCAATTTGCGCTTGTGCAATTTCAATCACTTCGCTGACCGCATCCACCATCAGACCCAGTTCCATTTTCTCGCCGTCACGGCTGGCATCGAAAATGATGATGCAGGTTTTTTTGCCCACCTGGGTTGTGGCGCGTCCAAAGCGGGATTGAAGGTCAATCACAGGCACCACCGCACCACGCAGATTGATCACGCCCCGCACAAAATTGGGCATCAGCGGCACCACAGTCATGGATGCATGCTGGATGATCTCGCGCACGGTGCGAATGTCCATGGCAAAAACTTCATCTCCGAGCGTGAAAGTGAGGTACTGCGAGGACGCCCCCTGGTCTGAGGCTTGGCCCGCCACTCCAGTTGTATGTTCAGTTGCCATATTTGCCTTAACTCAATAGGGTTTGAAGTTGGACCCACCCCCGCGTACCGCGGCAGCCTTGAGCGGCGCACTCAGTCGCGGTGAGGCACCGCGCCGCTCGGGCGCTCCCAGTTCAGCGTGGCGGCTGCGCACCCGGGGTGCGTCATCGCCAATGTTGAAAAACGCGATGCTTTGCTGCAGCTGCTCGGCCTGCCCCGACAGCTCTTCGCTGGTGGCCGCAAGCTCTTCCGAGGCCGAGGCGTTTTGTTGCGTGGCCTTGCTGAGTTGCCCCATGGCCCCGCCAATTTGCACCACCGATTCGCTTTGCTCGGCGCTGGCCGCAGCGATCTCCTGCACCAGCTCCGAGGTCTTCTGGATGCTGGGCACGATCTCATCGAGCAGTTTGCCCGCACGCTCGGCGGTGGATACGCTGTTGCCTGCCAGGTCACCGATCTCTTTGGCCGCTTCCTGGCTGCGCTCAGCCAGCTTGCGCACTTCAGCGGCTACCACCGCAAAGCCTTTGCCGTGTTCGCCCGCGCGGGCCGCTTCAATCGCCGCATTCAAGGCCAGCAGGTTGGTCTGGTAGGCGATGTCGTCCACGATGCCGATCTTGGCGGCGATCTGCTTCATGGCGGTGACGGTCTGGCTGACGGCGCTGCCGCCATCGGTGGCTTCCTTGCTGGCTTTGGTGGCCATGCCGTCGGTCACCCGGGCGTTGTCGCTGTTCTGGCTGATGGAGGCCGACATCACATCGATCGAGGCCGTGGTTTGTTCGACGCTGGCCGCTTGTTCGCTGGCGGCTTGCGACAAGGATTGCGCCGTGGCTGACACCTGGTTGGCAGCACCGGTCAGGGCATCGGCTGCGGCGCGCACTTCGCCCATGACACGGGCCAGGTTGTCAGCGGTGGAGTTGGCACTGTCCTTGACTTTGCCAAACAGGCCGGCGTAATCGCGCTCGATGCGCTTGGTGAGGTCGCCTTCGGCAAAGGCTGCCAACACATCGGCCACGTCACTCAAGCCTTGCTCGCTGGTGTCCAGCAGCTGGTTCATGCCGGTGGACAGGTTGGCGAAGAAGCCGGTTTTGCCGTCAAGTCCCAGGCGCTGGCCAAAATCGCCCTGGGCGGCCGCTTCGACAATGCCGGCAACTTCTCTTTCAACACCCACTTCGGCGGTGCGATCGGCCCACTCCACCACGCTTCCCAGGCGGTTGCCTTGTGCATCGAGCACCGGATTGGCAATCAGGCCAAAGTACAGGTTTCCAACCTGAATCTGGGTGCGGTAGCTGGTCTTGAGTGCTGACAGCAGACCGCGTTGATGTGACGGATTTTTGTGGAATACATCAATGTTCCGGCCAATGAGGTTGCGCGCATCGAACTGCGGCAAGACCTTGCGCAACTCGGCTTCGTTGCGCTGCATCATCGCTGTCACCGTTTCGTTCATGTAAATGATGTTGAGATCGACATCCGCAATCATCACATTGGTGGTGCACTTGTCCAGCGCATTGCGGATACGGGTGTTTTCGCTCATGAGCTTGAGCTCGGCATCGCGGGCGGCGATGCTGGCGGTCTTGTCTTGCCACTCCACAATCGTTCCCAAGCGTTGGCCCTTGGCATCAATGACGGGGGTTGCGATCAGGCCAAAGATTCGTACACCCACCTTGATCTGGGTGCGGTAGGTGTCGCGCAGCTTGGACAGCATGTCGCGCTGGTGCGCCGGGTTCTTGTGGAAGATGTCGATGTTGCTGCCCATCACCTTGCTGGTCTGGAAGTTGGGCAGATCCTTGCGGATATCGCTTTCGGCGTTGGACATCATGGCATGCACCGCACGGTTCATGAAGATGACGTTGTTGCCTGCATCGGCAATCATGACATTGCTGTCCACCCCTTCCAGTGCAATGCGCATGCGTTCGTTGAACTCCGCAGTGCTCGCGGCAGCGCGCAGGGCCACCTGGGTTTGGGCCATGGCGGCCAGCAACTGGCCGGTTTCGTCCTTCGTGGGTTGACCAATTTCGTCGTCATAGCGGCCTGCGCCCAGCGACTGGGCCACCGAGACCGCGCGTGCCAGGGGGCGTGTGATGCCGCGCACCAGAAACATGCCGAACAATGCGGCAAACAGCAGACCACCGCCAATGGCCGCGATGGACAGCATGCGGATGAATTCATAGCGGGCCACCGAGGCCTCGTATTCAAGCTTGCCCGAGTCGAGCTGATGTTTTAACAATGCGTCAATATTTTTCCCAACCGGCGTGTAGAGCGGGCGCACCTTGTCAACAACCAGGCGATTGGCCTCCTTGATGTCGTTGGCACGCAGCGCGGCAACGACTTTAAGCAAGCCCTCCTGTACAAACAATTTCCGGTTCGCCGCAAAGTCTTTGGCAATCAAGGCCTCATCGGGCTCCAGCGAGCCCCCCATGAAGGCCTCCCAAATCCTGGTGATAGCTGCAATATTGGTTTCCACCTCACTGGTTGTGGACTTGATCACCTCTGGCGTCGGGGTGATGAGCGCCACGGCAAGCGCCAGGCGATTGCGCAACAGCAGGCGTTGAATTTCGGCCACCTTGCCCGTGTGTTCGTTGGCTTCGTAGAGGTGATATCCGGTTTCATTCGATCTGCTGATGCCGTACAGGCCGACGCCGCCAATGAGCACCAATAGAAGTGCCAGCAGACCAATCAGCATGGACAGCCTGGTACCGATTTTCATATTCGTAAGATTCACACGTGACCCCTTTTGATTGATGCGCTGGAAACGATTGCCAAGGAAAACAGACCTAGACGATCAGCCAAGGTACGGACTCACGGTGGCGCGAGCGCTGAAACCGTCCCGGGCGAACGTGTGATAGCGGCCTCACCCGTCACCAGATCCCCCAATGAGGCTACGTCCAGAATCAGTGCCACCTCGCCGCTACCCAGGATGCTGGAGCCTGAAATGCCACGCAAGGTTTTAAACAGGCGCCCCAGGGGTTTGATGACGGTCTGCTGTTGCCCCAGCAGAACCTCGACTTCTATGCCGTACTGGCCACGCTGGGAGTTGACCACCACCACACTGACGCGCTCGGTGTGGCTGGACTCGACGCTGTACAAGGTGCGCAAACGCACCACCGGCAACACGGCGCCGCGCAACTCCAGACAATGCCGCCCGGTAGCGTCCACCTTGATGTGCTGCCCACCCGATTCAATGACTTCCACCACTGACTCCAGTGGAAGCACGAACTTGGAGTTGCCCACCCCGACCAGAAATCCATCAATGATGGCCAGGGTCAGCGGCAGGCGAATGTCAACCTGCAGGCCTTGGCCGGGAACGCTGTTGAGTTTGAGCGTACCGCGCAAGGCTTCAATATTGCGACGCACCACGTCCATGCCCACACCCCGGCCTGACAGGTTGGTGACCTGCTCGGCAGTCGAGAATCCGGGCTCGAAAATCAGCATATTGATCGCATCGTCACTGGGCACCACGCCCTGCGGCACCAGGCCGCGGTTCCAGGCGCGCTGCAGAACCCGATCACGGTTGATACCCCGACCATCGTCTTCAATGCGAATCAATATCGCACCGGTCTCATGCTTGGCACTCAAAATCAGTGTCCCGGCTGCGGACTTGCCTGCCGCAATGCGCTCTTGTGGCGGCTCCAGACCGTGGTCCAGCGAATTGCGCACCAGATGCATCAGGGGATCGGCAATTTTCTCGACCATGGATTTGTCGAGTTCTGCCTCGCCACCGATGATTTCGAAATTCACTTCCTTGCCCAGACTGGAGGCCGTGTCGCGCACGACACGACGGAAGCGGCTGAAGGTTTCACCCACAGGCACCATGCGCAAGCCCAGCGTGCCGTTGCGAATTTCTTCGATCAGGCTGTTCATGTACAGGTTGGCTTCGATCAGGCTCACTTCACGCGTTTCACGTGCCAACAGGGTGGCGCCAGCACCGGCGATCACCAACTCGCCCAGCAGGTTGATGACGGCATCGAGCCGGTCCGCCTGCACACGGATGTAACGCCCCTCTTCGCCCGTGCCGGTCTCGCGCAATTTCTGCTGCTTGCCCAGCGCGGCTTCCACCACTTCAGGTGCCACACCGGCCTGCGTTTCCAGCAGGTCGCCCAGCTTGGGCTTGGCGACTGCGGGCATACCGCGGCTTTGTTGCTGGGTGCTCAGGACCTCCGCCAGACGGTCCTGCGTGACAGCACCCACAGACACCAGCAGGTCACCCAGTCGCGGTGTCTCCGGCATTTCTTCGATCTGGCGCGCCAGTTTTTGACCGGGCGTCTCAGGCGCAATGACATCAAGCTCGCAATCGTCAGCCACAAAGCTGAAGGCTCCCACCACGTCTTCGCGGCTGGCGGTCGATTCCAGTTCCATGCCAAAACTCAGGTAGCAGGTCTCGGGGTTGAGATTCACCAGCGAGGGGACGGCCTCGATGCTGCAGCGCATCGCCAGCACCGTGCCCATACCGCCCAGGTAGCGGGCAATCGAGAGCGGGTCCATGCCATTGCGAAAGGTTTCCGGACCAAAGCGGGCCGATATGGTCCACCGGGTGGCATCGCTGGCAGGGGTTGAGCTGGTTGGCTCTGATTCCATCTCAGGCTCGGCTGGCTCCGCCTGTCCCTCGGTCAGCGCGCGCAGCTGGATCACCAGATCGGCACGCTCCTCTTTTTCCTGCGGCGTATCCGCCTCGTCATCCGTGGCTGTGGCCACCAGGAACTTGATCTTGTCATTGCATTTGAGCAAGAGGGTGCTTAAAGCGGGCCCCAGGACGACAAGTCCTTCGCGCATTTGATCCAGCAGGGTCTCGACATGGTGCGTGAATTCCACCACCTTGGTAAGCCCGAAGATGCCGGCCGAACCCTTGACGGTGTGGGCACAGCGAAAGAGGGAGTCAAGCATCTCGCGGTCATCGGGATGCTCTTCAAGCTCCAGCAGCAGCATCTCAATGGCCTCAGTCTGTTCGACAGCCTCACTGATGAACGCCGGCAGCGCGGCGGCGATAAAGTCCTGGTCAGCATCGTTGCTTGAATAGCTCATGTTGTTGCCCCTGCAGCGTCAGACTTCAAGTAGCGCTTGTCCAGCCAATGGCCCAGACCCATGGTGCGACAGGCTTCGGTGAAGGCCGTGCTGGTATCGACCAGATGCCAGGCCAGATCCATATTGGAAAGGGCCGCGAGCAATTGCAGACCCGCACCATCCACCTCGCTGACCTGTCGCGCAGACAGCTCCAGATGACCCTTCGATTGGGCACTTTGCTCGGTTGCCCATGCCAGCAAGGTATCTCGGGTTTCGAGGGCACTGTAAATAGTCAACTCGGCAGGCAACTCAAATGGTGTGGTCATTTCAGGGTCCCGGTGGTAGGGGTATCAGGGAAGACAGAGCTTGGAAACTGCATTCAGCAAAGAGGACGGCGAGAAAGGTTTGACCATCCAGGCTTTGGCGCCCGCCGCCTTGCCTTCTTCTTTCTTGGACTCCTGGCTCTCGGTCGTGAGCATCAGGATCGGCAAAAACCGGTAAGCCGGCAGATTTTTGGCCGCTTTGACAAATTCGATCCCATTCATCACCGGCATATTGACATCGCATATGGCCATGCCAATCTTTCGACCGTCCAGCAGAGCCAGCGCGGCTTTCCCGTCCCCGGCCTGAATCACTTCATACCCGGCTCCCTGCAAGGCCATCGCCACCACTGTGCGCAGGCTTGCCGAGTCGTCAATCACCAATATGGTCTGTCCCATGTTTCACCTTGTCAAAAAAAAGTCATTTCCTTGCTGTCGCCACTGTCACCCGCAGGTCCACCCTGGTTGTGGTCCTTGCGTTGTTCTTCCATAGCGTACTGCGATTCGAGCCGGGCCAGCCAGGCATCCAGAGCCACATCATCCTTGCTGCCCTCAGGATTTGTCAACGCTTGCTGGAGCCGCGTGATGTCACCTTGCAGCAAGGCCATCATCTGGCTTACCCGGTCCTGGTACTGAAAACCCACATACATGCGTTCAACCTGGACTTCCACCATCTTGGTTTCATGGGAAAACGGCTTGGCAACCTGCTCCAGCGCATCCACCGATTTCCGGATGAGCCCGATGACGCGCCAAATGGCAGCGGCTGAGGCGGGAGGCAGATGGGCGTCTTGTGTGAGGGGCCGCAGTTCCCGCTCGCACGCTGCGACCAGACCGGTCATGCCGCCATCGGCCTGGGCGAGTGCATCGGTAATTTGCTGGGACTGTCTCGCCGCCCGGTCCAGATGCGGCCCAATCTCGGCAAAGGCCTGCAGCATTTCAGTGACCGCCCCTTCAGACTGGACGCGCGAGGTTGCAAGATGGCGCTCCCAAACGGGTAAAACGCCGGCGCATAAGGCGAGCAAGGACGACGAAATATCGGGCGAATCAGCCGACGGTGAAGCGATGGACATTAACCCCCCTCAGGAAGATCTCATTGTTGCGAGTCAACATGTCAGGATCATGCTGCGACATGAGTTGAACTTTAGGAGATAGAAACCACACGCGCTATCAGGTATATACCTGAGCGCAGCCAGAAAAACACCTGAGAGTACGGATGTTCGGCAGGATTGACACCGAACTAGGCAAGGGAGGAGCTTCAGCTGCCCCGCGCCTCAGGCCTGGATGTCGTCATTGAGATAGGTTCCACAGCCAAGCAAGTGATCCTTGTCGACAGGAACCACATAGGACGATTTGGACTGAATCTCGCCGGAGAACTTGTTGACAAAGTCATAGGTTACCCAACCCGCGCCGGCATCACACGCAGCCCACGCATCGGCCAGCAACCGACGCCCATCAAGACCCGGTGTCTCCTCCAGACGCCGGCCAACGCGTTCTGGTGCACCGCCGAAAGCCTTGTAGACGCCATTGCGGTTGAAAGCAAAAATGTAGAGGTCGCGGTCAATGAACTTGCCTTGCGGGTCGTGAAAATCAGCGATGGCCTTTTCAAACCCCACATCGTGGGCATGCAACACGGCATCGACCGCCATCTGTCGGGCCTCCTCGGCCGAGCCCTGGCGTAGGCGAATGAAGCTGACCGCATTTTCCAGGTCAAAGGCCTGATTGATCAACTTGTCGGATTTTTCGGATGCCTGCGCCACCAGCGTGGTGTTTTCCTGGGTGAGGGTGTCGAGGTCGCCGACCGCATTCACCACCTCTTCCAGCGCAGAGCTTTGCGATGCGCTGCCTTCGGCCATGACGGTAATATTCATGGCAATTTCCCGAATGCCGGTCACCAGGCTTGCCATCAACTCGCTGACCTGATCAATTTCGCTGACCGAAGTGGCCACATGGGTGGAGGATTCCGCAATCAAGCCCCGGACCTCGCCCGCGGCCTCCTGGCTGCGTTTGGCCAGGTTGCGGACTTCGGCCGCCACAACGGCAAATCCACGCCCCTGCTCACCCGCCCGGGCAGCCTCGACTGCGGCATTGAGCGCCAGGATATTGGTTTGGAACGCAATGCTGTCGATGGTGCCAATGATTTCGTTCATGCGCCCGGAGGCTGCCTGCAGGGGGCCCATGCTCTGCACCGCTTTTTGCATCAACTGTCCGGCAGATTCAGCTTCCTTGTGAATGCTGCTGGTCATCAGACTGATTTCCTGCGAGGCATCGGCATTTTTGGCCACCGTTTCGCTCACGCGACGAACGTGCGTGGCGGTCTGCTGCAGGCTGGCGCCCTGCTCTTGCGCCCGCTCTGACAGGGAACGCGTGTCCTGCACCAGCCCGCGACCGGTTTCCCCAAGCATGACGGATGCACTGCGGACGTTGCCCACGATATCGGACAGCCTACCCAGCGTGCGCTCAAATTCGTAGCCAATCTCGCCCCAGGTGCCCTTTTGCTTGTGCGTCAAATGCATGGAAAGATCTCCCTTGCCCGCCGCTTGAACACCGCGCACCAGCTGGTCGGATATCCGCTGGGCGCCCAGGTAAATGCTGTACCCCAGGTACGCGTAAAGCAGGAGACCTGCCACCATCCCGAGCACAGCCACGAGGCGGGACTCATCGGCCAGGGTCATCACAAACTGGGCGGCAAAAAAAATGAGCGGGATCAGCAAGCCCAACAGAAGAAACAGCATTTTTGCGCCAGTCCTGATGTGCGACATCAGATTAACCCCTGGTCTGAAAAATCCGCTATCGCCTTTGCTGGATGAATCTTTAGCCACTGTGTTTTTCCAAACGTTGTTGTCAGTCATCAGGCGCCCTGAACTTCTCTTCAAGAAGCAGGCGGAAAAGTCCAGGACACTCAGAGACTCATGAACCCAGGGCCTGCTCCATCTTGGCCCTCAGGGCTTCGAGCCTCGGTGGCTTGACGATGTACCCCAGGATGCCCAAAGGCAAGGCCTCGCCAATGGTTTCAGCACTGGCGTCGGCACTCATGAAGATGACCTTGATGTTCTTGACGGCCGCATTGGAGGCAGAGCGCAATTTCTTGACAAACTCCAGCCCTCCCATGGGCTGCATGTGGACATCGGTCAGGATGAGGTCCGGCTTGAACTTGGCCAGCAACGTCAACGCACTCAAGCCATCGACGCAGGTTTCAATCGAATGAATACCCATGCGCCGCAGCGAGTTCTCCATGAAGGTGCGCATGACTGCGTCATCCTCAACAATCAACACCCTGGCGCCTGCAACTTTCATATGAACAACCTGTATACCTGAACGGTCCAATAATTATCGATCTGCCACCCAAATTGACGACCGGGGGTTCTAAGCCGGCCCTTGCGCCACATAGGCACGAATTTCCACAAGCAAGCTTTCGAGCTTGGGCGCCAGCAAGGCAAACAGCGGCTTGACGGCGGCAGCGGGCTCGGTTTTGCTCAGGACCTCGGTTTGGGTCACCTGATCAACCAGCGGCTCTGTGCAGAAAATGGGCACATACCCCTTGATGCCATGCAACAGGCGATTGGCCACGGCAATGTTGTCCTCTTCCAGGGCCTTCCAGATTTCCGGAATATTGGCGGAGAGGCTGGTTTCGACGGTTTTCAGAATTTTCCGCAAGGATGATTCCGAGCCCATCATGGCCATGCCAATGTCAAGAGCCAGATATTGGTTCGAAGAGCTCGCTTCACTTGAAGTCATATTTGCAACCTGTAAATTCATGGGCCGAGCACTTTCGCACAGAGCGCAATTACTTTAAGCGATAAACCGGCATCCCGCAAAGACATTCGGATGCCTCGGCGATCATGCTGCGGCACGACGCGTCAATATATCAAAGGCCGGCAGAGTCTTGCCTTCAAGCACTTCCAGAAATGCGCCACCCCCCGTCGAAATGTAGCTCACCTGCTTCTCGATGCCATATTTGGCAATGGCGGCCAGGGTGTCGCCACCGCCTGCGATAGAAAATGCGCTGGATTCGGCGATGGCGTGGGCAATGACTTGGGTACCGTTCTCGAACGCCGCGAATTCAAACACGCCGACCGGACCGTTCCAGACAATCGTGCCGGCCGACTTGAGCTTCTCGGCCAGAGCGGCGGCCGTCTTGGGCCCGATGTCCAGAATCAGATCGTCGTCCGCCACGTCCGTAGCGGCCTTGACCGTGGCTACAGCGTCAGCGGAAAAAGTCTTGGCAGTCACCACGTCGACCGGAATCGGCACGTCGGCACCACGGGCCTTCATGGACTCGATCACCGCCCGGGCATCGGCCAGCAAATCGGGCTCAGCCAGGCTTTTGCCAATCTTCAGGCCGGCCGCCAGCATGAAGGTATTGGCGATGCCGCCGCCAACGATCAACTGGTCCACCTTGCTGGACAGACTCTTGAGGATGGTCAATTTGGTGGAAACTTTGGAGCCCGCCACGATCGCGACCAGCGGACGCTTCGGATTGGCCAGGGCCAGGGTGATCGCATCCATTTCAGCCGCCAGCAGGGGACCTGCACAGGCAACCCTGGCAAACTGGGCGATGCCGTAGGTGGAGGCTTCGGCGCGGTGCGCAGTACCAAAGGCATCGTGCACAAAAATGTCGCAAAGGGCGGCCATTTTTTTAGCCAAGTCTTCGCTGTTTTTCTTCTCGCCTTTGTTGACGCGGCAGTTCTCCAGCAGCACCAACTGGCCGGGCTGCACCTGGACGCCGTCCACCCAGTTGGCCAGCAGCGGCACCTCGCGACCCATCAGTTCGGCCATCCGCTTGGCAACCGGCGCCAGGGAGTCGGAGGGTTTGAACTCACCTTCGGTCGGACGCCCCAGATGAGAGGTCACCATCACGGCGGCGCCAGCATCCAGCGCCATCTGGATGCAGGGAATGGAAGCGCGGATCCGGGTGTCTTCGGTGATGACGCCCGCGTCGTCTTGCGGCACATTGAGATCGGCACGGATGAAAACGCGTTTGCCCTTGGCTTGGCCTTGGGCGCACAGGTCGGAGAAGCGGATGACGTTCATGAAAAACCCTGACGGTAGAAATAGGACTGCCCGGATTGTAGAAGCGGGCTACCCGTCCCGGCTACCAGCCCAGCAGCAAATGCAATGGCAAGTACACCGCCATGCCCGCCACAATCGTGCCCAGCACGGCCTGGCCGGCCCCTCTGCGCTGAAAAAACCAGGCGGCACCGGCAATCGCGGCAAAAATCCGGGCATCCTGCCAGCCACTGATCAGGTGACCCTGCGTCATCACCAGCTCTGGCGCGATCACTGCGGACAATGCCGCAATCGGCGCATACTGCAGCCCACGCTGCGCCCAGTGGGGCAGCTTCCACTGTTTGCTGGAGATGAAGAACAGCGAACGTGTCAACACCGTGATGCATGCCAGCCCGATGATGATGACGATGGTGCGCCAATCGGCCAGTTCACTCATGAAGGCTCCCGATGGCCCAGGGATGTTTTTTCAAGCACCAGGCAGCAGGCGACGGCCGCGGCAATGGCCACCAGAATATTGAGCTTGAAGGGAAGGGCAAAGGCCGCCACCGCAGCAGCCCCCGCAATACCGGCCGACATCAGGCGCAGCCGGCTTGATGCCAGGGAACACAAAATGCCCAGCAAGGCCAGGATGCCGGCAAAGCCCAGACCCCATTGGCTTGGCACCAAATTGGCCAGCACCACGCCCACCACGCTGAAGCCGACCCAGGCCAGCCAATTGACCGCACAATTTCCCGCCAGATAGGCTTGCTGGGCACCCAGTTGCTCCGCATTGCTGCCGTGGTGGGGATACCGCTTGGTAAACAAGACGTAACTCAGGTCCGCCGTGAAGTAGCCGGTGGCGCACCGCTGCCAGAGTGGCAGATGCATTACGTAGGGGCGCATGTGAGCGCTGAAGACCACGAAGCGCAGGTTGACACAGAACCCGGTCGCCAAAACCACCCACATCGGTGCGCCCGCAGAAAGCAGCGGAATGGCGGCCAACTGGGAGCTGCCGGCATAGACGATCAAACTCATCAGCAGCGCCTCGAAAGTGCTCATACCGGAATTCATCATCGCCACGCCGGTCATCAAGCCCCAGGCGGCGATGCCAGGGGCCACCATCAAGGAATCCAGTGCGCCCTGGCGAAATTCGGGATGCCGGAAGTTGCCAGGCAGGAAAAACACTAGCTGGCACGCTTTTTAAAGCCCATGCCGGGACGCAAATCAAAGCCCCGCAGGAAGTCCGCCACGCCCAGGCGTTTGCCGCCAGAGCGCTGCAGCTCGGTGATAATAACTATCGAATTCATAGCACTCACCGCAATACCGTCGGGGGTCACACTCAGAATTGACCCGAATTCCGCATCGGGAGCCGGTGCACCGGAGCCGATCCTGGCGGCCCAGATTTTCAAGGTTTCGCCGCTCACTTCTGAACTGGCGCCCGGAGCCGGATTGAAAGCGCGCACCCGCCGCACAATCTGCCCGGCATCCTGCGTCCAGTCAATCGCCGCCTCGTGTTTCTCGATTTTGTACGCATAAGTCACGCCCTCCGAGGGCTGAGGCACTGGCTTCAAGCTGCCACAAGCCGCCAGCTCCAGCGCCTCGACCATCAGATGGCCACCCAGGGCCGCCAGTTTGTCGTGCAGGGTGGCGGTAGTGTCGTTGGCGTCAATCGGCAGTTTTTCAACCAGCAGCATGTCCCCGGTATCCAGCCCCGCGTCCATCTGCATGATGGTCACGCCCGTCTCGGCATCGCCCGCCTCAATGGCGCGGTGAATGGGCGCCGCACCGCGCCAGCGCGGCAGCAGGGAAGCGTGAATGTTGAAACACCCCTGCATCGGCATGTCCAGCACCCACTGGGGCAGGATCAGGCCGTAGGCGGCCACGACCATGGCATCGGCTCTGGCAGCCTCCATGGCCGCGCGCGCCGCGACGGCGTCCTCGGGGTATTTGCCATCCAGGCGCAGACTGCGCGGCTGCGCAACGGGGATGGCGTGGTCCAGGGCAAACTGCTTGACCGCCGAGGCCTGCAATTTCATGCCCCGACCGGCGGGGCGGTCGGGCTGGGTCAGGACCAGTGCAATCTCCAACCCGGCTGCATGCAGACGCTCCAGAGCCACGCGCGCAAATTCAGGCGTGCCCGCAAAAATCACCCTCAACGCGAGTCCTCTCGCTGCGCCTTGAGCATTTTTTTCCTGATCCGGTCGCGCTTGAGAGGTGAAAGGTACTCGACAAACACCTTGCCCAGCAGATGGTCCATCTCATGCTGGATGCACACGGCCAAAAGATCCTCCGCCTCAACGGTGCGGGAATTGCCTTCCCCGTCCAGCGCCCTGACCGTGATCGCGTTGAAGCGTTGCACGCCATCGTAAATACCGGGCACCGACAGACATCCCTCTTCGTTCAGGTGCGTCTCGGCACTGGTCCAGACGATCTCGGGGTTGATGAGCACCAGGGGCTGGTCGCGCTCTTCAGACACATCAATCACGATCAAGCGTTCATGCACATCAACCTGCGTCGCCGCCAGGCCAATGCCTTTGGCGTCATACATGGTGGCAAGCATGTCCACAATCAGCGTCTTGACGCGGGCATCCACCGTCTGCACCGGCTGGGCCACCTTGTGCAATTTGGGATCGGGAAAACAAAGAATGGGTAATAAAGCCATGGATTCTCTTCAAAGATGTCGTTATTTTCGCTACTTTTCGCGAGTCCGGTACAGGTCAGGGCCAGAAAACGTTGCCGAATCAAGGGCTTGAGCGCAAAATCGCGCGTGATTTATCAAGATTTTCGATCAGCCCAGCAGGCACTCGTAACGCAGCAAGATATGACTAAACACATAATGGCAAAGTCCAGGGTCGCAATAGCCACCCTGGCGGTATTCACCGGCACCCTGGTTGCAAACCCTGTGGCAGCCCAGAATTATCCGGTCACATCTGGCCAGAAGGCCACCGCAGCGCAGGTCGCGCAGGCCGGCGTCGCCTTGAGTGAACTGGCTGCGAACGCGCCCGACACCTATACGGTGAAACGTGGCGACACCTTGTGGGCTATTTCGGGCGTTTTTCTCAAACACCCCTGGCGCTGGCCTGAGTTGTGGGGCATGAACCTGCAGGACATTCAGAACCCCCACCTCATCTATCCTGGACAGATGCTGCACCTGGAACGAAAAGAGGGTCGCGCCACCTTGCGAACCAAGCAGTCCGCCGCTGACGCACCGCCCACCGAGACAGTCAAGGTGTCACCACGCACACGCTATGAAAGCCTGGCCAGCGATGCCCTGCCCACCCTGAAAAACCACCTGATCGAGCCCTTCCTGGCGGAACCGGTGATCGTCGACGAAAACGGACTCAAGTCGGCACCCCGGATTGTGGCGGCGGCTCAGGAAGGCCGGGTGATTCTGGCCCGCGGTGACCGTGCTTATGCGCGCGGCCAGGGCGATGCGATGCTCATCGATGACGCCAGCAAAAAACAAAAGGAATACCGGATTTTCCGCAATGCAACGCCCTTGAAGGACCCGGGAACCGGTGAGGTTCTGGGTTACGAGGCGCAGTATGTCGGCAAGGCCGTGATGGTGCGTGGCGAGTCCGTCCAGGCATCTACCGACAAGGATGGCAAGGCCCGCAATGACATCGTTCCAGCCACCATTGATATCGTGTCGGCCAAGGAAGAGATGCGCGTCGGTGACCGCCTGTTGCCCGAGCCGGAGCGTCAACTGCTGAGCTATGTACCGCACGCACCGCAAGCCAAGGTGGAAGCACGCATTGTGTCGGTTTACGGCAGTGGCGTGGTGAATGCCGCGCAAAACCAGGTGGTGGTCATCAACCGCGGAACTCGGGACGGCGTTGAGAACGGCCACGTGTTGGCGATCATGAAAGATGGCGCGCGGATCATCGACAAAACTGACGAAAATCGCGTCGCAATGAAATTGCCGGATGAGCGCAATGGCCTGCTCATGGTGTTTCGGACCTTCGAGAAGCTTTCCTATGCCTTGGTGCTGGAAATCACCGATGGCGCCAAAGTAGGCGACCGTCTGGTCAATCCACGCTAAGTACTGCTGGTGGAACGCGACGAACTCGCGGCCTGGCTGCGTCTTTCACTCACGCCAGGTGTTGGCAACGCCAGCGCCCGCAAGTTGCTGGCGGTATTCGGCTTGCCGGACGCGGTGTTCAGCCAATCCACGACCGCGCTGCTTCAGGTGGTGCACGCTGGGCAGGCTGCAGCCCTGCGCGCAGAGCCGCCTGAACTGGCGGCCTTGCTTGAATTGACCTGGGCCTGGTTACAGGAAGCAGGAGAAGCAGGCGCCATGCGCCACATCGTGGTTCTGGGCGATCCCGATTACCCCGCATCCCTTCTGTCCATGGAGGACCCGCCCTTGTTGCTGTACCTGCTGGGCGCCGGAAAATTCAGATCAAATCACGACCAAGCCGTTTCAAATCAAGGGTCTCCAGCTTCTAATTTAATAGCAAACAGCCTGCTGCACAGCATTGCGGTGGTGGGCAGTCGCAATCCGACACCGCAAGGCGCTGCCAACGCGCGGCATTTTTCAAAAGCGCTGGCGCAGGCCGGCTTGACCGTGGTGTCCGGCCTGGCGCTGGGTGTGGATGGCGCGGCACATGAAGGTGCGCTGGACAGCCTGACGCCTGGCTCCCACCAACTTGCAACCGTCGCAGTGGTTGGCACCGGGCTTGATCGTGTGTACCCCAAAGACCACCGCGAACTGGCTCATCGCATTGCCCAAAACGGTCTGATCGTGAGCGAGTATCCGCTCGGTACGCCACCCCTGGCCGCAAATTTCCCCAAACGCAACCGCATCATTGCAGGCTTGGCACAGGGCACCCTGGTCATTGAAGCGGCGTTGAAGTCAGGCTCACTCATCACCGCACGATTGACGGCAGACCAGGGTAAAGACGTTTTCGCCATTCCGGGCTCCATTCACTCCACGCAGGCACGCGGTTGCCACGCCCTGATCAAACAAGGGGCCAAACTGGTGGAGTCGGCACAAGACGTCCTGGAAGAATTGAAACTGGACAGCAGCGTCGGCAGCGCTATTGAATCCGTAACTGACAACGCAAGAGATGCGAAGGCAGAGGGCTTGCTGGGTGCCGAAGACGAACTGTTGCATGCGCTGGGCTTCGATCCAGTCGGTCTGGACGCCCTGCAAGCACGCTGTGGCGTGGATACGGCCAACCTGCAGGCGCAGTTGATGGGGCTGGAACTCGACGGCCTGGTCGCACGACTGCCCGGGGGCCTGTTTCAACGCGTGGCTCAAGCTTAAAGCCCGAATAGAGCGATAAGTCCGACTCGATGCCTTGAGTGGCATATTTCTGCGCTATATTGCACTCCATGTTTGAAGTGCTTGTCTTCGTTTACGAAAATTATTGGCACGGTGATGCCTGTCCTGAATCGGCTCACCTGGAGCGCAAATTGAGCCTGGTTGGCTTTGATGCCGACGAAATTCAAGATGCACTCACCTGGCTCAACGACCTGAATCTGGCGGCGCGCGGCCTGCGCCAGCCCGTGCCAGCTGATGCGCTGGAATGCCCGGTCGCAATGCCCGGCCTCAAGACCATCAATCAGTCCCCGCTGAGCATGCGCGTCTACTCGGTGAGCGAACAGGACCACCTGGGTTCACAGTGTTTGGGTTTTATCAGCTTTCTTGAAACCGCTGGCGTACTGCCAGCCCATATGCGCGAGCTCGTGATTGACCGCGCCATGGCCATACCCGCAGATGCCGTGCCCCTGGACGATCTCAAGATCATCGTGCTGATGGTTTACTGGAGTCTGGGCGAAGAGCCCGATGCCTTGGTGCTCGACGAACTGTGCGACGACAGCATCAAACGCCTCGCCCACTGAGATCGGGACATCAGCCCAGCAATCGCTCTGGATTGGCGGCCAGTTTGGACAAGGCATCGCGCGTGGCGCGCACCGTCAGCGTCTCTTCTTCCTGCGGCAACAGCAGGCCCGCCTGCAAGTAGGCGGCCAGGCGCCCGGCCTGAACCAGGTAGCTGTGTCCATCGGTCGAGGCAAACAAGTTCAAATGCTTGCGATCGCTGCGCCATACAAACTGCACCTGTGCCACCCGTCCATTGTGGTCCAGCGTAAACCATGAGCCCAACTGCAACTCCTGGGCCCAGGCCAGCATCGCCGCTGTTGGCTTGGAGCCACCGTCTGCCACCACATCGATCGTGGAGGCATCAATGCCCAACATCATTTCAATGCTCTCGGCATCCAGGGGCAAATCGCCCATACCGTCTTCACTCACAAAGTCTTCCAAGTTGGCAAGGCGTTTGGCCATGAGCTGAATCTGCTCGGGCGGAATGGCCTGCGTCTTGGACAGGAAGGCATCTGCCAGTGTGTCGCTGACGGTCTTGATATGGGCTTCCTGCTCGGAAGGCGCCACCCCCAGCAGGGTCATGCCGGCACGCAGCTTTTGCAACAGTTGCGGCAAATCCTGAATCACGCGGGCACGGTCCACCCGGTTGGGTTTGGCGCTGGCGGCCCAGACCAGGTCCGTCGCAGATTTCTTGAGTCCAAGGGTTTCAACGTGCTGCGGACCTTTTCGCACCGCCGCAACAGCCAGCACCTCGGCCCAGACCTTGAAAAGAAACTCACGGATCTCCTCGCGCACCGGCATGTCCTTGAGCATGTTGCGCATTTCGATCGTGTACTGGATCGTCAACGTTTCTTTTTGCTCTACCTGCTGGGCCACACTCACGACCTTTTGGGTCGAGTCCTTGCCGGTCAAAAACTGCGCCAGAAACTTCTGGAATTCATCGTAGACCAGCTGGTAAACCCGTTTGCCAGTTTCCGGATATTGCTCGATCACCTGAACAATCCGCTTGATTTCTGTCTCCAGCGCCCCGCCATTGATGCCACTGGCATCAAAACCCATCACGCAGGAGCCCATGCGGTCAATCAGCTGACGCGCAGGGTGATTCAAGGTACCAAAAAAGTCCGGCTCGGCCAGCGCCACGCGCAGCACCGGCATCTGAAGACGCGCAAACCACACCCGAATGCCTGGGGGAATGCGGTCTTCCTGCAAAATTGCCTGGAACATCAAAGCCACAATCTCGATCGTGGCTTTTTCGCTTTTGGTCTCGGCCTTGTTTTTGAGCTCGGTGGTCCGCTCGCGCAGTTGACCCGCCACCCTGGCAATGCCGGCAGGGCTGTAATCCACCACACTGCCGGCACCTGAATCAAGATTGTCAGGCCTGGACCGGACAGCCATGGCGGCCGCCAGTGCTGGCGACGGCGGCTGAAAGGACGTGGCCTCGAAGTTGGCCCCTCCCGTGCCCACCAACAAGCGCTTGAGCTGACCCATGACACCCAGGGCACGGCTGCGCGCCCTGGCAAGCGGCGTGGCCGAGGTCATCATGCGGGTTTCGTCTGCAGCGCCGCCATAGCCAGAACTGTGACCCGAGCTGTGCCGCTCTGATGGATACTGGCTTTGTATCGGCGCGCCCGGCCCGGAATCGCGAGCCCGACTGCCTGCCGGTTCAGCAGATCCAGAAGGCGATGGACCTCCTGATTCGTTACCCCAACCCAGACGCCCACCAAAAGCCCCTGCAGATCGCTGCGAAGCTTGTCCACCTTGCGGTCCGGCATCTCCGTAATAGCCGCCTGGCCCGGAATCGCGGCCGGACTGCTTTTCAGCAGCCGTCTGACCCGGTGGAGAACCGGGGGGTGAAGCACTTCGGGCTGGCGCAGACGGCGCCCGTTTGACACGGTCTTTCAACTCGATGGTTGGCAAAACGCCCTGCTTGATCAAAAATTCGTTGCAATTGGCATACGCCTGTGTGAGCCGCTCAATCAGGAGCTTTTGCGCCACATCGTTCACCAGCGGCCAAGCGTCGCGAGGCATGCCAACGGTAGCCCACTGCTCGATCATGAGCAGAAGCAGCACTTCGGGTCGAAGAATGTCGTACCCTTCAAGGTCTTCCGCACCTTCCAGATGCCTGATACGCAAACGCAGGTCATTCAGTTCATTGCTGACCTTTTCCATCACACCCAGGACCAGCCGCGAGGCAACAATCTTGTTCTCGACCACCTCGGTGCCAACCAACTCCAAGCCAGCGTCCAATGATTTCTTGGGTGCAGCCACCGGCGGCTTCAATGCTGATTGCCAGTCCCGCATGGTGCCATCCAGCCAGGCAGCCCGGTTGCGCTGGTAAAAAGTCCAGGCATCGCGGCGTGTCTGCATTTCACGCGAAGGGGCGGCTTCATTCATCAGCGCCGTCAGGCGCTCCTGCACCGCCGTACCCAACTCGACCATGGCACGCCCGGCCTCGATCACGAAACGACGGCGCGTCTCTTGGGCGAGTTGTGCGCGCTGCGCAAAAGAGGGAGGGGTAGCCATGGCTCAGATTCTAGTCAGACTGTGGCACCAGCGTTCGGGTCATTTGGATCCTCTTCCTTCTTGGCGGCGCTCTTGATCAGGTCTTCACGCTGGATACCAAGCCACATGGCAATGGCGGCCGCCACGAACACCGAGGAATAGATACCAAAGAGAATACCAATGGTCAGTGCCAAAGCAAAGTAGTGCAGCGTGGCACCGCCAAACAGGAGCATGGACAGCACCATCAGCTGTGTGCAGCCGTGCGTAATGATGGTGCGACTGATGGTGGAGGTGATGGCATTGTCGATAACTTCATGGCTGTTCATCTTGCGATAGCGCCGGAAATTCTCGCGAATCCGGTCAAAAATCACCACCGATTCATTAACCGAATAACCCAGCACGGCCAGCACAGCCGCCAGCACCGGGAGCGAGAACTCCCACTGGAAAAATGCAAAAAACCCCAAAATAATGATCACGTCATGCAAATTGGCAATGATGGCTGCCACGGCGAATTTCCACTCAAACCGGATGGCCAAGTAAAGCATGATGCCCACCACTACGAAGGCCAGGGCTTTCAGGCCGTCGGTGGCCAACTCATCGCCCACCTGGGGGCCAACAAACTCGGTCCGACGCAAGGTCATGGGCTCAAGGTCCCCGGCCTTGCAAACTACCTTGCCGGCCTGTTTGCTGTCGGCCTGCATCGTCCCGTTCGCAACAGAGCACAGACCGACCAGCACTTTCTCACTTTGCTGCGCCGAACTCACGCCTTTTTGCGCAGGTAGACGGATCATCACATCACGCGCGGTACCAAAATTCTGCACCAGCACATCACTGAAGCCAAGTTTTGCCACGCTGTCACGGACCGAATTCAAGTCTGCCGGTTGCGAGTAGCTGACTTCCATCAAGGTGCCGCCGGTGAACTCGACCGACAGATGCAAGCCCCGGGAAAAAAGAAAGAACACAGCCGCCAGAAAGGTGACCAAGGACACGAGGTTGAACACGAGCGCATGCCGCATGAACGGGATGTCGCGTCGGATTTTAAAAAATTCCATGAATGCCTTCCCTTAGTTCGACTTGACCTGAGTGCCGGAGTCAGGACGCCAAACCGTACCAATTGACACGCTTTTGAGCTTGTTTTGACGACCGTACCACAAATTGACCAGTCCGCGCGAGAAGAACACGCCGGAGAACATGCTGGTCAAAATGCCCAGACAGTGCACCACAGCAAAGCCGCGCACCGGGCCCGATCCGAAGGCTAGCAAAGCCAGACCGGCGATCAGCGTCGTCACATTGGAGTCCAGAATGGTGGCCCAGGCCCGGTCATAGCCGGCATGGATGGCCGCCTGCGCGGAGGCACCGTTGCGCAGTTCTTCACGCACCCGCTCATTGATCAGCACGTTGGCGTCAATCGCCATGCCCAGCACCAGGGCCATGGCCGCCATACCCGGCAGCGTCAAGGTCGCCTGAAGCATGGATAACACGGCCACCAGCAGCAGCAAGTTGACGGCCAGCGCCACGCTGGAAAACATGCCAAACAGCATGTAATACAGGCACATGAACACCGCCACGGCGGCAAAGCCCCAGGTCACGCTGTTGAAGCCCTTGGCAATGTTTTCAGCACCCAGGCTCGGGCCAATGGTGGTTTCTTCGATGATTTCCATGGGTGCGGCCAGCGAGCCAGCGCGCAGCAACAGGGCCGTATCGTTGGCCTCCACGGTGGTCATGCGTCCGGAGATCTGCACCCGCCCGCCACCAATTTCGGAACGAATCACGGGCGCCGTGACGACCTCACCCTTGCCTTTTTCAAACAGCACGATGGCCATGCGTTTGCCGATACTTTCACGCGTCACATCCCTGAAGATGCGTGAACCCTTGGCATCCAGGGTCAGGTTAACCACGGCCTCCTGGGTCTGACCATCGAATCCGGGCTGGGCGTCGGTCAGGTTTTCACCGGTCAGAATGACCTGCTTTTTCACGATAACCGGCTGTCCATTGCGCTCCAGAAAGCGCTCCGAACCAAAGGGCACTGCGGCTGCACCGCTTTCGGCCGCACGAGCTTCACCGGTTTCGTCCACCATGCGCACTTCCAGGGTCGCGGTGCGCCCTAGGATGTCCTTGGCCTTGGCAGTGTCCTGCACACCAGGCAACTGAACCACGATGCGATCCAGGCCTTGCTGCTGGATCACGGGCTCGGCCACGCCCAGCTCATTGATACGGTTGTGCAGGGTGGTGATGTTTTGCTTGAGTGACTGATCCTGAACCCGGCGTGCCGCCTCGGGCTTGATGGAGGCGGTCAGCTTGAATTCGGCGCCATCCGGCCGCTCGACCGATTGGAGATCAACGAATTGATCCTGGAGCACGGCCTTGGCCGCTGCCAGCGTCGCAGCATCACGGAAACGGATCTCGATCGTCTGTCCATTGCGACTGATTCCGCTATGGCGCACATTTTTCTCGCGCAGACTGGTGCGGATGTCGCCAGACAAAGACTCGGCCCGCTTGGTGAGCGCAGCCTGCATGTCCACCTGCAGCATGAAGTGCACGCCGCCGCGCAAGTCCAGCCCCAGGTACATGGGGAAAGCGTGCAGGGCTGTCAGCCATGCCGGGGACCGCGAAAGCAAGTTGAGCGCGACCACGTAACCCGGATTGGAGGTATCAGGCACCAGCGCCTTCTGAATTGCGTCCTTGGCTTTGAGTTGCGTCTCTGTGTTGCCAAACCGTGCCTTGACGGATGTACCGTCCAGGGTCACCAGATCGGCCGCGATGCCCGCCGCCTTAAGAGCCTCTTCAACACGCGTCTGCGTGCTGCTGTCGACCTTGAAGGCAACTTTGGCCGCAGACACCTGCACCGCAGGCGCTTCACCAAAAAAATTGGGAAGGGTATACAAAATCCCCACCATCAGCGCGATCACGATGATCGCGTACTTCCATATCGGGTAACGATTCATGATCGCGGTTTCGCTGTTTGAGGAGTCGGCTTACTTAATGCTTCCCTTGGGCAAGACCTGCACCACGGCGCTACGCTGAATTTGAATCTCCACACCATTGGCGACTTCGATGCTGACGTAGCTATCACCCAGCTTGGTCACTTTGCCCAGCACACCGCCCACGGTGGCAATCTCGTCACCCTTGGCCAGGGCCTCAATCATGGCGCGATGCTCTTTCTGCTTTTTCATCTGGGGCCGGATCATGACGAAGTACATGACCGCAAACATGACCGCGAAAATCGGCAGTTGCGTCAGAAGTGACGACATCTCGCCGCCAGCGGCGGCAGCGGGAGCAGTTTGGGCAAAGGCAGAAGAAATGAACACGGCAACTCCACAATAATTAATCAAAAGAACAAGGCGCGCCACGCCTCACTGCACATGGTTGTGCAAAAAACAGGCAACCCATCATTGTATGCGGGGCCGTATGGCCCCAACCCGCGGACCAGCAATCGAATCTCAGACGACTTTGGATGTCGCCTGCAAGCTATTGAACTGGGTCAGTTGGGCCTCCCAATTTTGGCGCGCCAGCTTGAGATGACGCGCCTTCACATGGCCAAATCCCTTGATTTGCTCAGGGATACGGGCAAGGCCCAGCGCCTGCCTGTAACGGACAGCGGCTTCTTCCTCAGACATGGCGCTGCTCAGCACGCGCAGCACTTCTTCGAGGCAAGCACGGTATTCGCCAATCAAGGCGCGCTCCTCACGGCGCTCGTCAGACCGGCCAAAAACGTCCCAAACCGTACCACGCAGCCCCTTGAGCCGGGCCAGCACCTTGAAAGCCGTCAACATGGCGGGGCCGAATTGCTGTTTCTGCAACTCGCCCTTGTCGTTCTTTTTGGCCAGCAAGGGGGGCGCTAAGTGGTAGTTGAGCTTGAAGTCGCCTTCAAACATCGACTTGATCCTGTCATGAAAAACGCGGTCGGTATGCAAACGGGCCACTTCGTACTCGTCCTTGTAGGCCATCAACTTGAAGAGATTTCTGGCGACCGCCTCGCTGAGCGCCTGGCCCTTTTGGCCAGCAGCCCCCTCCACGGTGCGGACCTTCTGAACGAAGCTCTGGTACTGCGCTGCATAGCCCGCATTCTGGTAACCGGTCAGGAACTCAACTCGCCTCTCGATCAACTCGTCCAGCGAGCTGCGCTTGGCAAAGCTCACCACTTGCGCCGGTTTGAGGCGGTTTTCAAAGGCGCCACCCTCATGCGCTGCCCGGCGGCCCCATTCAAACGCGGTTTTGTTTTGCTCAACGGCCACGGCATTGAGCTCCATGGCACGCAGCAGCGATGCCTTGGTCAGCGGAATCCAGCCCTTTTGCCAGGCAAAACCCAGGATCAGCGGATTGGTGTAAATGCTGTCGCCCATCAACTGGGTGGCTGCGGCATCCGCATTGAAGGCACCGACAGCATCCAGCCCCACCAGCTTGACGACTTCACCGACGCATGCATCTGACGGATTCACCCAACTGCCATTGGACACAAAGGCCGCAGTTGGCGTAGCGTGAGAATTGATTGCCACGCGGGTACGTCCCTCCCGCATGCGCAGCGCCGTCTCCTTGCCCGCAGCCACGATGGGGTCGCAGCCGATGATGAGATCGGCAGCCGCCATGCTGACGCGCGTGGTGCGAATATCGTGCTGACTGCTGCCGATCAACACATGGCTCCAGGTCGCCCCGCCTTTCTGGGCGAGACCACCCGCATCCTGTGTCACGATGCCGCGACCCTCCAGATGCGCAGCCACCCCCAGCAGCTGTCCGATGGTGATGACGCCGGTGCCCCCCACGCCCGCGACCACAATGCCCCATACGCTGCCATTGCGCCCTTCGGTCGTCGGGATCGCGGGCTCGGGCAACTCACCCAGCGTCAGCGGTGACACGCCCTGGCCTTTGGCTTTTTTCTTGAGCTGCCCACCCTCCACCGTTACAAAACTCGGACAAAAACCCTTGGTACAGGAGTAGTCCTTGTTGCAGCTGCTCTGGTTGATTTGACGCTTGCGGCCGAATTCAGTCTCCAGCGGCTCCACGCTCAGACAATTTGACTGCACACTGCAGTCGCCGCAACCTTCGCACACCAATTCGTTGATCACAACGCGCTTGGCGGGATCCACCAGGCTGCCCCGCTTGCGGCGGCGGCGCTTCTCGGTGGCACAGGTCTGGTCGTAAATGATGACGGTCGTACCCTTGATCTCGCGGAACTCGCGCTGAACAGCGTCCAGGGCGTCGCGATGGTGCACCGCAACGCCTTCGGCCAACGACACGCCCTCGTATTTTTCAGGCTCATCCGTCACCACGGCAATCTTCATCGCCCCCTCTGCGCGCATGGACAGGGCAATCTGGACAACCGAATGGCCCTCGGGGCGCTCACCGACTTGCTGGCCACCTGTCATGGCGACAGCATCGTTGTACAGAATCTTGTAGGTGATGTTCACCCCCGCCGCGATGCTCTGACGCACTGCCAGCGACCCACTGTGGAAGTAGGTGCCATCGCCCAGGTTGGCAAACATGTGCTGGTCATGACTGAAGGGCTGCTGGCCCACCCAGGGAACGCCTTCACCGCCCATCTGGGTAAAGCCCACTGTCGCGCGATCCATCCAGATGCTCATGAAGTGGCAGCCAATGCCAGCCATTGCCCGCGAACCTTCGGGCACCTTGGTGGAGGTGTTGTGCGGGCAACCGGAGCAGAACCAGGGCTGGCGGTCCGCCTTGACCTCGACAATCTGCATGCTGCGCTCTTTGGCATCCAGAATGGCCAACTGCGCGTCCATGCGGGCGCTCACATCCTGGCTCACACCGAGTTTTTTCAGGCGTTGCGCAATGGCGCGGGCGATAAGGGCAGGTGATAAATCCGCGTTGGCCCGCAGCAGGGTGTTGCTGGTGGGGTTTGAGTTGGACCATTCGCCGCCCGAAAAATCGCCCTCGACTTCATTGAACTTGCCCAGCACATGAGGCCTGACATCGGAGCGCCAGTTATACAACTCTTCCTTCAACTGGTATTCAATGACTTGGCGTTTTTCCTCGATAACCAGGATTTCCTGCAGACCTGTCGCAAATTCACGCGTTAACTGGGCCTCCAGCGGCCACACCACCGCCACCTTGTGCAGACGCACCCCGATCTGCTGGCAGGTCACATCATCAAGCCCCAGATCGATCAATGCCTGACGGGTGTCGCTGAAGGCCTTGCCGGAGGCGATCAGGCCAAGACGGTCGTTCTTGCCTTCGATAGCGTTGTAGTTCAGACGGTTGGCTCGGATGTAGGCCAGTGCGGCATACCATTTGTAGTGAAACAGGCGTGCTTCCTGCTCCAATGCCGCATCTGGCCAGCGGATGTGCAAACCGCCCGGGGGCATCTGAAAGTCCGTGGGGATTTTGATCTGCACACGGTCGGGATCGATCATGGCCGTGGCGCTGGATTCCACAATTTCCTGGATCGTCTTCATGCCCGACCACACTCCAGAGAATCGACTCAATGCGAAGGCATGAACGCCCAGATCCAAAATCTCCTGCACTGTCGAGGGGAAAAATACAGGCGTGCCGCAAGCCTTGAAGATGTGATCGCTCTGGTGTGCCGCCGTCGAACTCTTGGCAATGTGGTCATCCCCTGCCACCGCAATCACACCGCCCCATGGCGTAGTGCCCGCCATGTTGGCATGTTTGAACACATCGCTGCAGCGGTCCACGCCCGGACCCTTGCCGTACCAGATACCGAACACTCCATCAAACTTGTTGCTGCCGGGTGGCGCAAAGCCCAGTTGCTGCGTACCCCATAGCGCCGTGGCGGCCAACTCTTCATTCACGCCGGGCTGAAAGACAATGTTCTGCGCCTTGAGGAACTTCTCGGCCTTGACCAGCGCCTGGTCATAGTTACCCAGGGGAGAGCCGCGGTAGCCGCTGATGAAACCCGCCGTGTTTTTGCCCGCCTGCTGATCGCGAAGGCGCTGCAGCATGGGTAGCTTCACCAGCGCCTGCACACCGCTCATGAAAGCCCGGCCATAGTCGAGCGAATACTTGTCATCCAGCGTTGCGGATTCAAGCGCTTTGCGGATGTGTTCGGGCAGAGGGGCGTTCATGGGACAGGTCTCCGGAGTACAGGATTGGATCGCCTTGTGAGCAAGGGTATCTAGAACTGCCGACCGATAGGTAGCAGCCCCTACTGAAGCGGAAAGTGTATGTCGTGATCGCGGATATGTCTTTGCTATCTTTGCCTTGATTGCGCAAGTCCTGGAAAGAATCTTGCTCGAATATGGAAAAAAACAGAAAATCTTGTTCGCCCCGAAGGTTTGATCCCGAGCGAAGCGAGTCAAGCCATCAGGTACCGATCCGGCCGCCATCATCCTTCGTGATAACGATGGTGGCCGAGCGCGGGCGCTTGCCAGCGCCATAGCCGGCGTTGCCAGGCCACTGGCTAGAGTACTTGGTCGGATCGGCGATGTCGGCCATTGCCGTGGTCTCGCCAGGGTGCTGAATGTTAATGAAGACCGCCTTGCCGTCGGGCGTCTCGCACAGGCCGGTGATTTCACTCGCCTTGGGGCCCACCAGGAAACGCTTGAGCTTGTCGGCGCCTGGGGCCTTGCCCACATAGGTATCCACGTTGAGCGCGCTGCCGTCAGCCTTGGTGTAGTTCAGCGTCTTCTTGGTGCCGTCGCCGACCTGGCCGGGCAGCGCCGCCAGCATCATGCAGTTGGTCACGTCGGTATAGGCGCCGTCGTCGGTCTGGATCCACATGATGCCGGTCGAGGGGCTGAACACCAGGCCGTCCGGGCTGGAAAAATCTTGCTCGTCTGTCAGGCTGGACAGGTTCACCGTGCCGGGAGCCGCGCTGGACTCGGCGCCGAACACGTACACATCCCAGGTGAAGCTGGAAGCCGCATTGCCGACCGAGTCTTCCTTGAGGCGCAGGATGTGGCCGTTCGGATTGCCCTTTTGCTCGGTCGTGCCCTTCAGATCGGTGTAGACGCGCGGGTTGGCGCTGTCGGGGGCCGTCTGCGACGAACTGCTCGGCTCAACGCGGCGGTTGCTGTTGTTGGTCAGCGTGAAATACACCTCGCCGTTGGCGATGTTGGTGGAGCACCATTCCGGGCGATCCATCTTGGTGGCGCCGACGGCATCGGCGGCCAGGCGGGCATTCACCAGCACGTCGGCCTGGTCGGCAAAAGTGTAGCCGGCGTAGCCCGCAATGGCGCTGTTGCCGATGGACAACTCAACCCAGGCACCCTTGCCGTCGCTGTTGAACTTCGCCACGTACAGCTTGCCGCTGTCCAGGTATTTGTCGCCCGTGGTGATGCGGTCCACGGGGTGGGCATCCGCCACTGCCCAATTGGCAGCAGAGACGAACTTGTAGATGTATTCGCCACGCGAGTCGTCGCCCATGTAGACGGCCAGCGGCTGGCCAGCCACCGGCGTGCCGAAGGCTGCGCTCTCGTGGGCGAAGCGGCCGAGCGCGCTGCGCTTGCGGGCTACCTTGTTCTTGTCATAGGCGTCCAACTCGACGATGTAGCCCATGCTATTCATCTCGTTGCGATAGTCGTCGCTGCCGTCCACCGAGGTGCCGAGCTTGCTGTTGTTCCAGCGCGCGTACTTATCGTCGCTGCCGGCCGACTCCCAGCCGTGGCGCGAGGCGGCGCCCTGGTTGCGGCCATAGCGCCTGAGCGCCGCGACGCTCTTGTCACCACGGGCCGCGTCATCGGTTGCGCTACGGGTGAAGTACCCGGCCCAGTTCTCCTCGCCGGTCAGGAAGGTGCCCCAAGGCGTCTTGCCGGTACCGCAGTTGTTCAGCGTGCCGCGGGTCTTGGTGCCGTCGGGTGAGTACTTGGTCTTGAGCAGGGCGTTGCCGCGGGCCGGGCCGTTGATCAGGATGTTCTCGCTCAGCGCGGTGAGGCGGAAATTGAACGCCGAATCCGGCACGGTGGACCATTTGCCGTGGCGCGCCTTCACCTCGACGACCGAGACGCCGTGAATTGCCGTTTCCTTGTCCACTTCGACGGCCGGACGCGGCAGCGTCGATGTGCCGCCGTTGGCGTGCAGGAAGAACGAGCTGAGTTTTTCGTCGGTGGTGGCCTCGTGGTTCATCGCAATCAGGCCGCGCGCGGTGGCGTCGGCGGACGGCTTGCCGTGGGCACCGAGGCCAAACCACTCCATACCGTCGTGGTGGTCGCCCGCGCGGTTTTCAAAGTCGGTGTCGGTGCCGTCGTTCTTGTAGGCCGAGGTGGTTGCCGAGAGCGGGTCGCCCAGGGCATACAACACGGTGGCGGTGTAACCGGCAGGCACTGACACGGCATCGGCCAGGCTCTTGGCCACCGCGTCAAAGCCCAGCAGGGCATCCCCGCCACCGCAGGCCGTGGCACCCAGGCTACCCAAGCCACCAAATGCGACCGTGCCCATTGTGCCCACGCTGCCACGCAGCACGGTACGGCGACTCAGACGGGCCTGCAGTACCGAGTCGAAGCTCGGATTGTCGCTGGTGTTGGAGTTTTCTTCGTTGAAGTCGATTCGGTTTGTCATGGTGTTTTCTTTGAAGGTTCGGAGTGAGCAAATGGCTGACTCCCGCACGATAGGCACGCACCGTGACACCGGCGTGAAGAAAATGTGATCGTTTTATGACATCGGACTGATGCAGGCTGCCGCCCCTCTTTCTTTCCTTGATTTCGCCAATATTCGAAATAATCTTGCTTAAAATTTCATGAAATGGAAACGTTAGACAAATTTGATATCGCCATCCTGAATGAACTTCAGGCCGATGGTCGTCTCAGCAATGCAGAACTGGCTTCCCGCGTGGGCCTGAGCGCAGCGCCGTGCTGGCGTCGCGTCAGGGCACTGGAGCAGTCCGGCTTTATCACCGGCTACCGCGCAGAAATCAACCGTCAGAAAATTGGCCTGGGCGTACTGGCATTTGTACGGCTGGACGCCGACCGCAATACTGGCGACGTGTTGCCCGCCCTGGAGGATGCGATACGCACCATCCCGGAGGTGGTCAGCTGCCACTACATCAGCGGCACCGGGACTTTCGAGTTGCAAGTGGTCAGCCGCGACCTGAACAGTTTCAGCCAGTTCGCCCGCGATGTGCTCATCAACCTGCCTAACGTCAAGGACCTGCACACCAGCTTCTCCCTGGGCGAAGTCAAGGCGAGCAGCGCCTTGCCCTTGAACCATCTCGGCGCAGCCACCGCCGCTGCGGACACTGGCGCGGCTCGGAATCCGGCGTCACGTCGGATTCCGAGTCGGTAGCGGCCTGCTATCGGGTCAGCACTGACCGAATGGTTGCGGCCAGTTCATCGGCCACAAACTTGGCAATGTAGGCATCGGCGCCTACGCTTTTCACGTGGCCTTCGTTGGTGGAGCCTGTCAGGGACGAGTGGATAACGACTGGAATGCTGTTGAACCGGCTGTCCTGCTTGATGTGGCGCGTCAAGGTGAAACCGTCCATCTCGGGCATTTCCAGATCAGTCAGCACCAGTGCCACTTTGTCGCGCACGGTTTTGCCTTCGGCCACGGCCTGCGTCGAGATGACCTGCAGACGATCCCAGGCCTCCTGGCCGGTTTTGGTCATGATGTAGGGCACGCCCATGGCTTTGAGGCCCTCCTCGATCATCATGCGCGCCACGGCGGAGTCGTCTGCCGCCAACACCACCGTCCCGGGCGGCAGACGCAGCTGGGGGGTTGCCACATCGCTCTTGCCAGCCGAACTCTCCTGGGGCAGCACATCGCGCAAGATCTGCTCCACATCCAAGACCTGCGCCAGGCGCGTGTTTTCATCGTTGCCGTCCAGTCGGGCAATGCTGGTAACCAGGCCACCACCCCGGCCTTCGGCAGAGAGTACCTGCTTCCACTCCAGGCGGACGATCTCATTGACTTCTTCCACCGCAAAAGCCTGGGTGGTGCGGGCAAACTCGGTCACCAGCAAAATGCCCAGCCCCTTGGTAGGCTTGCATCCCACAACCGCCGGCAGGTTGATCACCGTGATCATTTCGCCCCGCACATTGGCCACACCCATGACGGTGGGCGGCGAATTGACCATGGCGGTGATCTCGGGCATCACCAGTATTTCGCGCACCTTGAACACATTGATGCCGAACAACTCACGCCGATCCGTACCCGGCGCTTCGCCCAGTCGAAACAGCAGCAACTCAAACATGCTCTTGCCAGTGAGGTTGGTCCGTTCGTCGATTTCCCGCATTGATGTATTCATGGATTCATCCGTTGATTAAGGCACATGCGCCCTGACGCTCATGGTAAGTCATTGATTCTATTTTGGCCACAGCACCCACAAGCGCAAAGGCTGCTTGAGTCGGCCCGCCAACTCACCTGCGGGGCCTCCCCAGCCCGCAAAATAGTCAGCCCGCACCGCGCCGACAATGGCGCTTCCCGTATCCTGGGCCAACACAAGTCTTTGCAGATTAACAGCGGGACCCGCGGAGGCCAGCCACACGGGCGTTCCGTAGGGGATGCTGCCCGGATCAACCGCAATCGAGCGCCCCGGTGTCAGGGCAACACCCTGGGCGCCTTTGGGGCCCGATGTGGCGTCCAACTCTGACAAGGGCTCTTCCCGGAAAAACACGGTGCGTGGATTGCTCCACAACAGCTCATTGACGCGACCCGGGTTTTGCGCGATCCAGCCCTTGATCGCCGGCCACGATGCATCGCGCAATGCCCCCTGGTCGATCAGCCACCGGCCCACACTTTTATAGGGTTGCTCGTTGGAGCCAGCATAGGCCAGTCGCACCAGACGCTGGGTACCGTCGGGCTGGGTGATGCGCACGCGACCCGAACCCTGGATTTGCAGCACAAGTGCATCGATCGGGTCCGCCAGGTAAGCGATTTCCCGGCCTTTGAGGGCCGCCTGTGCCGACGCCAGCGTGTCTATCTCCTGGCGCGTGTACCAGGGCTTGCGCTGGGCCAAGCCCAGCGGCGGCTGGTACAGCGGCACCCGAAATTCTGCGCTGGGGACACGTGCACCGTCCAGCACCGGCTCGAAGTATCCCGTCAGCAGGCCTTCCGCCCCCCCTGACAGGGACTCCACCCGATACGGTTGCAGGCGCGCCATCAGCCATGCACGTTGCTCGTCCACGCCACCGATGCTCAAACGCCGCACCTCACTGCACAGTGCGGCAAATACGGGGCCCGGCCGCTCGCAGCTTTTGAGCCAGGCATTCCAGGCCTCGTGCAGCGGATCATCACGCAAGCCCGGCAGTTCCGCCCAGCGCACCGCCGTCCAGCGACTTCTGGCCTGCAACAGGGGCGCTGGCAACGCTGCGGTATCGTCCGGCCAGTTCGCGGTCGAGCTCACCACAGGTGAGCCTGGCGGGATGCTCGTTGGTCCATACAAGGGCCCACTGCTGCAGGCGGCGAGCATCCCTACAATCAAGGCATATGCAAGGGTACAAAGGAATCGATTCATGAGTTTGCTTTTACTTGAAGCACTGGGTGCCCTGGTGTTACTGGTGCTGATTGTCTGGTGGACCATGTTTTCAGGGCGCAAGCATGGCGAGTTGCCCGAGGCTCCCACCGCCGAGGCAGACAATAACTCGCCCGACCCCTCTTCCGAGGTGAAGAAAGACTGATTCAGGCGCCTCATCCAGGCGCATTGCGTAGCAAATTGGCAAGTTCGACAGCAGACTTGACTTCCATCTTGTCGAATACGCGCGCCCGATGCACTTCCACGGTTCTGACACTGATGTCGAGCCGATCGGCGATCAACTTGTTGGGAAGCCCTTCCACCACCAGCCGCATGACATCGCGTTCGCGATCGGTCAACTCTCCCTGACGTTCCCGCAGCATGTCTATTTTCAGTCGCTCCTGCATGATCGACTGCGACTGGCTCAGCGCCAGCACCACGCGATCCACCAAGGCATTGTCGGAAAAAGGTTTTTCACAAAAATCAAAGGCGCCGCGCTTGACGGCATCCACTGCGGTGGCCACATCGGCGTGTCCGGTCATAAAGATCACAGGCATTGCAAGCTGCAAATTCCGTTCGATCAACCAGTCAAACAACGCCAGACCGCTCAGACCGGGCATGCGCACATCCAGCACAAGGCAAGTGGGGCGAGACAATACTTCAGCGTCAGCCATCTTCTGTTGAAAGGTTTCGGCGCTGTCGAACACCTCACTCAGCAAGCCCCGTGAACGCAAAAGCCAGGCCATCGCCTGGCGCACGTCGGCATCATCGTCCACCACAAAGACAAGGCCATCAATAACAGGTCGCATGGTGCAATGTTATGCCACAACGCTGGCTGGCAGCGTAAAAATGAAAACCGTGCCCTGCGGCACGTTGGGCTCAAACACCAAGGCGCCACCGTGCTGCTCCACCACGGTGCGGCAAAGGCTCAGACCCAGACCCATGCCCTCCGCCTTGGTGGTGAAGAAGGGCTTGAACAGTTGCTGCTGTACCTCCGGTGTGATGCCAGCACCCACATCCGCCACCGAGAACTCCAGCCATTTGGCGCGCTCACGACCTTTCAACCGACGAACCCGCAACAGCAAAACCCGATCCTGGATATGAGGCTGGTCCATGGCCTGCATAGCATTGCGGGCTAGGTTGAGCAGAACCTGCTCAACCATGGTGCGGTCGCACATCGCGAATGGGACATTCGGTTCCACCTGGGTCTGGACCCGGACCGACAGCTTGCGCGCCTGAAGATGGATCAAGGGCAAAACCGCATCCAGCAGAAGCTGCGGTGCAAGCGCCTCTCGCACCTGGTCTCGCCGCCGCACAAAGTCATTAACACTCCTGATCACCTTGCCAGCCCGCTCCGCCTGCTCTGCAATGCAACGCATTGCCACGGTCAGATCGGCCCCGAGTTCCCGGGTAAGGTCGGACCCTTCGCCCAGCAGATTGAGCGATCCGGTCGCATAGCCCGAAATCGCGGCCAGTGGCTGATTCAACTCGTGGCTCAGCAGCGAAGCCATCTCGCCCACCGTCGCCAGGCGGGCCGTGGCCTGCAGGCGCTCCTGGCTGGCCCGTGACAATTCCGCCACCCGGCGTTGCTCGCTGATGTCAAGAAAGGCGCTCATCCAGCCCGATTGCACGCCTTGCGCGTTGATCAAGGGCGCTTCAATGATGAGTACCGGAAAGCGCGAGCCATCCTTTCGCATGAACACCGATTCGTAGCCTTCACGCGGCGGCACATTGCCCGCCAGGCGAATCGCCTGCCGTTGCTGGTACTCATCGATGAATTCGGGCGGCCAGTACGGCGCGGGCATGCCATGCCCCAAAAGTTCATCCACAGAAAAACCAACCATCTGACAAAAGGCCGGATTGACGTACGTAATGTGGCCCAGCACATCGCGTGCACGAAGCCCTGTCACCAGCGAGTCCTCCATGGCTTTGCGAAATGCCAGCGCCTCCGCCAGCGCGTTTTCCGCCTTCAGGCGCCGGCGCATATCCCTGTCCAGCAAGATCAGCACCGAGACCAGGGCGATGGCCATGGCGGCAACCAGCGCCGTCAGCACGTTGGGAAACAGATCGGGCGTGCCACGCCAGCTGTCGATGCGCAACACCAGCGCGGTACCGGGCAAGTCCATCAAATGCTGGGCCGTGAAGACCCTGCTGCCCCTTCGTGTGGAGCCGCGCATCGCCAGACGGGTGCCATCCCCCTCGGTGAAAGATATTTCGTAATTGCGTGTCACCTGGCGCCCCAGAAGTCCTTCCAGAACCTCCTGCAAGGAATAGGTGGCGACCAGGTAGCCCGCCGGCTTGCCGCCGCTTTCCAGCGGCAGGCACAATTCCATGACTTCCACACCCAGCCCATCTGACAACGGTACAAAGTAGCTGTTGCCATATGCCGGGCCGCTGAACCGGCGCGCCGTGGAACAGGCCAGCAGTACTTCCGACTGTTGATTGCTTCGCCGCACACGGTCAACGACGGGGGCACGAAACGGCGTATCGACAAAGGAATGCACGCGCAGATCGGCGTCGCGCCACTCCACCCGCATGAGTTCACGGTGCTCACGCAGCAGAGAAGCGGCGTCACCATGCCATTGGCTGGGAGTAGGATCATTGGCCTGCAAAGCCTGCAAGCTCTGCACATTGCGCATGAATGCAGCACGAAGGTCACCCGTTGCTTCGGCGGCATCGCGCTCAACCCGGCCTTGCACCTGGGCGGTCTCATACAAACTGGCAAGCCAGACCAGCATCGCCAGCAGAGCCAGCACCAGCAGCACCAGCACACCCCACAGTATGCGACGACGCATCAACGACGGTGGACGCTCCCGGGCAAGGCCCACAAGCCCCTGCTCCAGATTCATAGCACCCGATGCGCAAGCGCTGGCAACTGCAGGCGACAGGACTCCACCCTGGCAACAGCCAGCTCGGCACTGATCGCACCGCAGCCTTCGGCCTGCTCCGCGAGGACCTGACCCCAGGGATCGACCAGCATGGAGTGTCCCCAGGTACGCCGCCCATTGCCATGTACACCGCCCTGGGCCGCAGCCACCACAAACGCCAGGTTCTCAATGGCCCGCGCCCGCAATAGCACCTCCCAGTGATCCTGACCCGTGGTGTAGGTGAAGGCACTCGGCACCAGCAGCAGATCCACCCCGGCCTTCGCGTAGGTCCGGTACAACTCCGGAAACCGCAGGTCATAGCAAACGCTCAAGCCGACCCGCCACCGGTGTCCATCGCGGGACGGCAACTCGAACAGCACCGGCTCCTGTCCCGCCCGCAGAACACGCGACTCGTCATAGCGCTCCTGACCATTGTCAAACCGGAATAAATGGATTTTGTCGTAGCGGGCCACGCATGCTCCTTCGGGCGAATAAACCAGCGTGCTGTTGTGAACCTGGTTGACGTGCATCCCCGACCCCGCCTTTTCGTCCGCCAGTGACAGGGGCAGGGTGCCGCCCACAATCCACAGCTTGAACTCACGTGCCGCATCGCTGAGAAACCGCTGAATCTCCCCGGCGCCAAAGTGCTCCTGAATATCCAGCTTGTCCGTATCCTGACGACCCAGGAGACAAAAATACTCAGGCAAGACTGCCAACTCGACGCCTTCGCGAGCAGCCACGCGCAGCAGCCGATGCGCACTGGCGAGATTGGCCTGCAACTCGGTGCCTGACACCATTTGAATGGCAGCGACTTTCAACGCGCCCCCTCACCCACACTACCGGCCTTGTCCTGCCTGTTGTCAGAGGCGCCATTTTTCCGCTCAATTTTGGTGATCCTGGGATCGGCCCAACTTCCATCAATATGAAATTCCTGAGTCGCGGCCTCAATCAGGGGTCGCCGCAAAAACAATTGAGCCAAAAAGCTGCCAAGCCCCACCGCAGGATTAATGACCGAGGCGATGATGGACGCAGTTCCGGCGTTGATTTCAGGAACCACCACCACCTTGATGTCTTGGGTTTCCCTGGCAATATCGGCCCGGCCGTCCATGAGCACGGCCGCGTTCACACCCTTCATCTGGAGGTTGTTGGTTTTGGCAATGCCTTGCTCAATGGCGATATCACCCCGGAAAAAGTCGAAAGCAAAGCCATCGCTGAACACGTCCCTGAAATCGAGCGCCAGGCGGCGCGGCAACGATTGCAGGCTCAACACACCCAGCAGCTTGGCCATGCCCGGATCGGCCTTCAAAAACTGGCCCGACTCCACGTTGACGGTGAATGCTCCCCCCATGGAGGCATAGTCCAGGGTGAGCGGAGATCCAAGCCAGGCGACTTGCCCTTCCATCTTGCCCCGTCCTTTTCGGACCACATCCTTCACGCCAAAACGTGACAACAACTCACCCGCATCGACAATGTCCAGCTTGAAATTCATGACCGTTCGCCGGCGGTCGGACACACTGCGCGACAGCGCCGCCTGCGCATTGATACTGGCCCAATTGCCAGTTGCCGTGAGCACGGCCTCAGGTGTGATCATGTTGAACTTGTTGAGTCGCCACTCACGCACACCACCCTCACGCGCCACCGCACCCGCACCGCGGTTGATGGCCTCGACCTCGACTCGGCCAAAGCGCTTTCCCCGCAGCTCAAAATCCTCGACCACGATGTCCAGTGCCGGAATGCTGGTGGGCTGCTCATTGAGCAGGGCCTCCACGTCGGTGGCGGAACCCGGGGCTATGCTCAATCTGGCCAGGCGGGCATAGACGCGACCAGCCCCCGTATCGGAGGGTTGTCGGTATTCCAGATAACCATTGAGCTCACTCGCATCCATGTTGGCCCGCCACAGCAGCCCTTCACGGGAACCCCCCACCACCACGTTGTTGAATTTTCGCCCACCGAAAGTCAACTCACGAGCACGTACAGCCATGCTCGTGGGCAGATAGCTCAAAGCCGCGCTGTTGGCTTTCTCTGTGGATGTTCGACGCGCCGCCGTCGTGGCTGGCACCGATGTCGTCAAGGGCGTGCCTGCGGCCTGCGATAACACCGAACCCCAGGCATCAAGATCGACACCGCTCAGATTGATGTTGGCAACC
Source organism: Rhodoferax sp. (assembly GCF_018780565.1). Lineage (GTDB taxonomy): Bacteria > Pseudomonadota > Gammaproteobacteria > Burkholderiales > Burkholderiaceae_C > Rhodoferax. Next base: position 243,992 of record NZ_JADMJN010000008.1, on the reverse strand, counting down.
ACCCCGTCCTCCGGCAAGGGCGCCGACTCTTCTGGCGACAGGCCAACGGCAATACCGCCACGCACCACACGAGGCTCGCCGCCCGACAAATCGCGGACATAGACGATGGACGCAATGCGCCCGACATCCAGTGTCAGCCTGTCGCGCAGCCTCACCTGCCCACCCGGCCCGGGCAGCAGCGAATCGCGAACCAGTGCAGTTTCCAGCCGCAATGGCAAGACCGCCTCGGCGCTCTTGTTCAAGGGTGCGGGCAAACTCAGGCTGATCCCTTGCAAGTTGCTGGCCACCGTCAGCTCAGGCTCGCCCCGGCGAAACCCCAACACTGCCGAATACGCAGCGCTGCCACTGGCATGCTGCGCCATCCGGGCCACGAAGCCAAGCTCCCGGGCCTGTCGCAAGCCCTCGGCGGAGGCGGTTCCACTGGCGCGAATCACCATCGGAGGGGCCATGGCACTTGCTGTCCAGCCGCCGTCCAGACGCACGTCGCCACCGAGCATTCGCGCCTGAACGCCAGCAAGCGAAAACCCGGTCTCGGAAAAATTGACCAACCCGCGGCCACGGACCAGCTTGGGCGTGTCGGGCGATATCTGCAAATCGTTGTTGCTCAATGCAACGCTGCCCTGCACTGTCGATTTTTCAATGCTGGCAATTGGCAGGGTCAGCTTCAACTTCAAATCCGCGCTTCCGGTTGCCACGGCCTTGCTCAGGGCGTTCCCCGTGATCGCGCCCAGAGGGGAACCATTGACAATGCCCAGCATGTCACCCAGCGCGCCACGCGCTTCGGCGTTGACAATCACCGTCGCCGCATTTGCAAAATCAGGAATCAAGCCCTCCGCCTTGGTAATCTGCAGTCCGGATGCTGCGCCCATTTTCGCGCGCGCGACCTTGATCTGCAGCTTGGTACGGTCAATCACCAACTCGCCATTGAGTTGCGTCATGGCAGACCAGGGCAGAGCAGCCGGTGGCTGGATGCTGCGCGGCACATACGCGAAGCTGGCGTTCTGGATGTCAGCAGAAATCCTGAACTCCCCTTGTTTCGGATCGACGAAGGGGAAATCATGCAAATCTCCCTTGACCCTGAACTTGGCTCCAGTGGCGGTTCCGCCCACCACGGCATCGCGGACATAGTCACGCACGGGCTGCTGAATGCCCGAAGGCAGGTAGCGGTGGACCCGTGTCCCGTTCGCCCGGCTCAGCGTGGCCTGCAAATCGAGGACACCAGGAAAACGCGCCTGTGCACCCGACTTGGCAGGGTCACTGGTTTCCCATTTCAGTTGCGCCTCGCCCTGTGCATCAGTATTGCTGAATTTGATATTGGGCAGTTGCACAGCGATGCGCTCGCCATTGACCTGCCACTTGGCATCTGCAGAAAACTGGCTCAACAACAACACGGGTTCGTCAAAGATGCCTGGCAATTCCACAGCACCCTGCTCTACAAGCACGCTGGCCTTGCCAGCAGACTGGTTCAAATCAAATTCGATGCTGGCACCCCGGATGCCCGGCGAACCCACCGTCGCTGCCAGCGCGGCTGGCCTGGCCAACAACTCCAGTTGCGTCACCTGACCTTTGACCTCATATTTGCTGAGCGCATCCAGAGGGCCAAGCCAGCTGGCCTGGATACGCTGGACCAGGCCCTTGGGTGCATAGGCCTGCAAGGTCGCTCGGGCTTTCGCGTCAAACGGCACACGGTCGGCAATTTGCGACAGCGCCGCCAGATCAAGCTTGTCCGCCTTGAGTTCCCCACGCGCTGGCACTTTGTCCTGCGCACCCATGTAGCTGACGCTGATGTTGCCACCGGGCCAATGCAAGCCATCCCGGGTATCGAATTGGAGTCCCTGGGTTGAAAATTCAAATCCACCCGGTAGTATCCGACCCCCCACACGCCCCTGCACGGACTGCAACTCCAGCGGCTGCACGTCGGCACCCAAAATGACATTCACCTGCGCCAACGCCACATCGGCCACCACGCCCGCCATCTGCCCTTTGCGGACATCGGCCCAGGCACGCAACGCACCATTGCCCTGGCGCAAGTCAACGCCGACATCGGCATAGCGGCGCAATTCAGCCAGATCGATCCAGGCAAATTCTGCGAACATCTGACCATTCCAGTCCTGCCACTGGCCCCTGTCGCGCGACAACAGGGGCTGCTGGAACATGCCACGCACGCTGAATCGATCCCCCCACACCGCCGGAGGTGTTGCGTCCAGGCGCATGTCATGCCGACGTCCGGTGTTTCGCACGACCAGTTCCACCTGCTTGAGTGCCAGTGTCGGTGTCGCCCGCAGTTCATCGGTCCACTCGATCGTGCCATCATGGATGGCGAACTCGATCTGCGAGAAGAACCAGTCTGCAGCGGCACCGCCCGAGTCGCCACTCCTGGAAAAATCGAGTCCCGCCACGACCACTTTGCCATCCAGACCGCGCCGGATACTGAGCTCCGGCCGGTCCACATACAGCTGCTCAAATCCCAGATGCCAGATGGAGCGGGGTGACAAGGCAGCCAGGACTCGCGGCAGGCGCAAGGCTTCACGACCCTGCGCATCAAACAACCGAATATCGGTCACCTCGAAAGAGGGAATCATGCCATTGGAGTGGGCCGCGATCGCACCGATGCGCACCGGAACACCCAGGACTTGAGTAGCTCGCGCTTCCAGCTGTGAGCGGAACTCGCCAATTCGCGGCACAATCAACCAGTGCAAGACGCCCCAGACCAGCAAAAACACCAACCAGGCAACCAAGACCAGCCGCAGCGCCCAGCGGGCAACAGTGGTCAGGCTTTTCAGCATGGATGATGGGGCAGACGTCAAGTCAATCATTGTGATCTTGGAGATATGTCAGGAATTATGACCAGCCCCCCATTGTCATCGCACTCACGCTTCGGTCAACGGATTCGAAGGCGCTATGAGAGCCAGCTGAATTTGTTGCCCCGAGGAATTCCTGACCATGCCGCCATGGCCCTGGCCTATGACGCCCTGCAGTCACAGGGCTTGGACGCAAGTGCCGCACTGCGAACAACGCGGCAACTGGTTCTGGAACGCCTGCTGGTTCTGGATTGTGATGAACAGGCATCGCTGCGGCAAGTCACCGAAGCCATGACCGATCTGGCTGAGTTCGCGCTGGACAAGGCCTTTGCTGTGGCACATCAGGTACTTGACCAGAGTCACGGCGTACCCAGAACGCCGTCCGGTGAACGGGCGGAGCTGTGGATTGTTGGCATGGGCAAGCTCGGCGCCCGGGAACTCAATGTCTCCAGCGACATCGATTTGATCTACGTCTACGATCAGGACGGAGAAACCACGGGAGATGCACAGGGGCGTGGGCGGATTTCAAATCAGGAATATTTTGCCAAGGCCGTGCGGGCAATTTACGGCCTGATTGGCGATACCACCGAACACGGTTTTGTCTTCCGCGTCGATCTCGCGCTGCGCCCCAACGGCAACTCCGGTCCGCCCGCGGTGTCGCTCGGCGCGCTTGAGGAATACTTTCACGTGCAAGGCCGCGAATGGGAGCGTTTTGCCTGGCTCAAGAGTCGGGTTGTCGCCCCGCTGAACGTCGTGAAGGACGGGTCGGCACAAGCCCTTCGCAGTGTGGTGTTGCCGTTTGTGTTCCGGCGCTACCTCGATTACAACGTGTTTGACTCGCTGCGTATCCTGCATCGTCAGATCCGTGACCATGCCAGCAAGCGCAGCACAGGTCGCCCCGAACGCGCCAATGATGTCAAGCTTTCGCGCGGCGGCATCCGGGAAATCGAATTCATCGTTCAGCTGCTTCAGGTGGTACGGGGTGGCCAGTTTCCGGAACTCCGTACACGCCCGACGCTGGGCGCCTTGCCACGGCTTGCCAACGCAGGCTTGATGCCGCAGGCCACCGCGCAAGCCCTGGCCGAAGCTTATGTGTTTTTGCGCCGCGTGGAGCACAGAATCCAGTACCTGGATGATCAGCAGACACATGTACTGCCAACCCAGGACGATGACTTGAACTGGATCGCCAGTGCCCTCGGCTATCCCTCGTCCTGTTCGTTCCTGCACCAGCTCGACACTTATCGCGAGCTCGTGGCGCAGGAGTTCGACATCTTGCTGGGCGGAGGTGCTGACAAAGATTGCAAAGGCTGCAACGGTGCCAAGCCGAGCTCATCAGCACCCGGATTTGACGAACTGCTTGAGCAGTTGCCGGAGAATTTCCGTGCCCGCGTGGCCGCCTGGCGCGACCATCCGCGCGTGCTGGCCTTGCGTGACGAGTCGCGCACCCGGCTGATCCGTCTGGTGGCACGCACCGCCCAGTGGGTCAGGGAGGGCACAGTGTCCGAGGAAGCCGCCGTGCGCATCGCCGACTGGATTGAACCACTGCTGCGACGCGAAAGCTACCTGGCCTTGTTGCTGGAGCGGCCCAATGTGCATGAACGATTACTGCGCTTGCTGGGTGCGGCACGCTGGCCAGCGCGCTACCTGCTGTTGCATCCCGGCGTGATTGACGAACTGGCCAGCAGCGACATGCTGGAGGAGCGTTTTTCAGCCGCCGAATTCGAGAAAGAACTGAATCATCGCCGTGCCTCGCTGGCAAGCACCGGCGAAGACGACGATGAGACGCTCCTCAACCTGCTGCGTCGCGCCCACCATGCCGAGGTTTTTCGCACCCTGGCGAGGGACCTGGAGGGCAGGCTCACGGTCGAGGAGGTCGCCGATGATCTCAGCTCACTGGCCGAGGCGGTCCTGCGCGTGACCACCCGCTGGTGCTGGGACCGTCTGAAAACCCGGCATCGCGAATCGCCCCAGTTTGCCATCATTGCCTACGGCAAACTGGGTGGCAAGGAACTCGGCTATGGCAGCGATCTGGACATCGTGTTTGTGTATTGCGACGATGACGAACGTGCCCCCGAGGTCTACGCCAACCTGGTTCGCAAGCTGATCAACTGGCTGACCGTCAAAACCGGCGAAGGCGATGTGTACGAGATCGACACGGCCCTGCGTCCCAACGGCAACGCCGGCCTGCTCATCACGTCGTTTGACGCCTACGCCAACTACCAGCAACAACGGGGCAGCAACACGGCCTGGACCTGGGAACATCAGGCCATGACGCGCGCGCGCTTCGTGCTGGGCGACGACGCCTTGCGTCAACGCTTTGATGCGATCCGCAAAGCCGTGATCGTGGCACCCCGCCAGGCGCCGGACCTGAAGCTGGAGATCGACGCCATGCGCAACCGGGTTCGCGCCGCCCACCCGACCAAGGCCGGGCAGTTTGACGTCAAACACAGCCCCGGGGGCATGATCGATGCGGAATTTGCCATCCAGTACCTGGTGCTTTCCCAGGCCGCGCAACATCCAGAACTGATCGACAACGTGGGAAACATTGCCCTTCTTGAACGCGCCGAGACCGCCGGACTGCTCCCCGCAGGGGTGGGGCACGCCGCCGCGGGCGCTTATCGGGAATTGCGCCGGGTACAGCATCGAGCCCGGCTCAACGAAGAACCGACCCAGGTGCCTGCATCCGAATTGCAGGAGCAAAGCAACGCGGTGCTCGCCTTGTGGCAGGCGGTGTTTGGCACCGCTGGACACTGAGGTAAACCCGTATCGGTGAATGACATGGAACGCGTAACATGTGCCGGTTACAAGAAGAGGAATCTCCATGTCAAAACCAAAGCTGATCCTGGACTATGTTTATGAGCACGAGGCAGCCCACCCGGACAAGGTCTACCTGACCCAGCCGGTGGGTGGCAATCAAGTGGTGGACTACACCTGGGGCCAAGCCCTTGACCAGGCACGGCGCATGGCGGCACACCTCCAAAGCCGCGGCTTTGAGCCCGGTGCACGGGTTGCCATTCTGTCCAAGAACTGCGCGCATTTCTTCATGGCCGAACTGGCCATCTGGATGGCGGGCTACACCACGGTGGCGATTTTCCCCACCGAGACCGCTGACACGGTGCGCTTCGTGCTGGAACACAGTGAAGCGAGCCTGCTGTTCGTTGGCAAGCTCGACACATGGGACCAGCAAATCCCCGGCGTACCGACCGGATTGCCCTGCATTGCCTTCCCGCTGGCGCCCCGGACCGACTTTGACACCTGGGATTCGATCATGGCACGCACCCAGCCTCTAGGCGGCCGCCCACAACGGGCGCCTGACGATCTGGCGATGCTGATCTACACCTCCGGCTCCACCGGGCAACCCAAAGGGGTCATGCACAGTTTCGAACGCATCACACGCGCCACCGAGGGCATGGTCAACGACCTGAAATCGCGCGTCAGCCTCAAAGATGAAGGCCGCGTGCTGTCTTACCTGCCACTGGCACACGTCTTCGAGCGTTCATGGGTGGAATGCGCCTCCATGGTGGAGGGCAATACACACGTGTACTTTGCAGAATCACTCGATACATTCCTGCAAGACTTGAACCGGGCCCGACCGACCTCTTTCATCTCGGTACCGCGCCTGTGGCTCAAGTTCCAGCAAGGCGTGTTCACCAAGATGCCGCCGAAAAAACTGGATCGGCTGCTGGGCATTCCCATTTTGGGCAAGATCGTCGGGCGCAAAGTTCTCAAAGGCCTGGGACTGGACCAGGCCCTGTTGGCCGGCAGCGGTTCCGCGCCGATCCCTGCAGAGTTGATCAGCTGGTACCGCCGCCTGGGGCTGAATCTGTTTGAGGGTTATGCCATGACAGAGGACTTCGCCTACTCGCACAACTCCACCCCCACCGGCAATGCGCCGGGCTATGTGGGCGTGCCCCTGCCCGGCGTGCAGGTACGCATCAGCGAGGAAGGTGAAATTCTGATCAAGTCGCCGGGTCAGATGGTCGGCTACTACAAACGTCCCGACCTGGATGCCGAGTGCTTCACGCCGGACGGCTACTTCCGCACCGGCGACCGGGGTGAACTACGCGCCGATGGACTGCTGAAAATCACGGGCCGTGTCAAGGAGCTGTTCAAGACCTCCAAGGGCAAGTACGTCGCGCCCGCACCGATCGAAAACCTGTTGAACGCCCATCCGATGGTGGAGCTGACACTGGTATCAGGTGTGGGCCAGGTCTCCGCCTATGCCATCGTCGTGCTTGCCGAAGACTTGCGACCCAAAGTTGGCGACCCTGCCGTTCGGACACGGGTTCAGGAAGAGCTCAGCCAGCTGCTTGCGCAAGTCAACCAGCAGCTGGCCGACTATGAACAACTCAAGATGATTGTGGTCGCGCCCGAACCCTGGACGGTTGAGAACGGTTACCTGACACCCACCATGAAGATCCGACGCACCCGCATCGAAGCGGCAGTCGACCCCCAGCTGGAAAACTGGTATGCCAAAAAAGGCACTGTCCACTGGGTCTGATCTGAATTTGGCCTTTAATTCTGACGAATTTTCCGCACCAGTGCGGTAGTGGAATAGCCGTCCACAAAAGGAAGTGCCAGCGCCCGCCCGCCGTAAGACTCGACCACGCGCGTTTCGGGCAGCGTCTGCATGTCGTAATCCCCGCCCTTGACCAGGATGTCAGGGCGAATTTGCGCAATCAGTTGCAGGGGCGTTTCTTCATCGAACCAGGTCACAAGGTCGGTACTGGCGAGCGCGGCCATGACAACGGCCCGGTCGGTTTCGTTGTTGAGGGGTCGATCGGGGCCCTTGCCCAGTTTGCGGGCAGACGCATCGGTATTCACAGCCACCACCAAACTGGCGCCCAAGGCCCGCGCCTGGGCCAGGTACATCACATGGCCGCGGTGCAGCACATCAAACACGCCATTGGTGAAGACCAGAGGCCGGGGCAGTTGCGCGACGCGGGCCAAAACACCGGCACGGTCAGAAATTTTGTCTGTAAGGGCAGAAATGGAGGGTGTGTTACTCATGGCTTCGATGCTAGCAGGCTGGACAAATCCCTTAAGCTAGCGTACTGCACTGCCCGCCTGTGTGGGCATAATTGCACCATCCCATGAACCTCGTCATCGTCAAAGCCGACTCTATACGTATTGGTCAGCCACTGCCCTTTACCCTGCGGGATGAAGGCGGTGTCATGTTGGCCAACAAGGGCTACGTCGTCAGAAGCCGGGCTGACCTGGATCAGATCGTCGCATTGCGCGGCGAGCTGTACATCGATGTCGCCGAGTCCGAGAGCCATCACCGTGCCTACATGGGCAAACTCTACGATCTGGTGCGCGAAGACCGAACTCTCGGGAAAATTGCCGGCGCCCAAATTTCCGCCTCGGATCTGGACAGCAACCGCGACACGGGCAATGCTGGCGAGCCGGACTGGCTGGACCTGCAGGAACAGACCCATGCCATGCTGCGCGACAGCAACCCGGCAAGCTTCAGCCATCGATTGGCCAAGATTCAGACACAGCTGCGTCGCCATTCGCATCTCAACCCGGACGGCACTTTGTTTGCCCTGTTCCACCTGTCAGCCAGCGAAGTGCGTCTGTACAGTGCCACCCACGCGATGCTGGTGAGCGTGATGTGCAGCCTGGCTGCACGTGAGGTATTGAAGTGGCCCACCGAGCTGGAGGACACCCTGTGCAACGCAGCACTGACCATGAACATCGGCATGACCGATTTACAGGATCGGCTGGCGCAACAGAAAGAAGCTCTGAGTCCCGAGCAACGACGTCAAATCGACCGGCATGCAGAAAAGTCCCGCGATATGCTGGAGCAACTGGGGGTAAGCGACCCGGTGTGGCTGGAAGCCGTGCTGGACCACCATACCAATAAACCGGGGCCTCTCGGCGCACGGGCATCGGTCGGCCTGCGTCTGGCCCGGCTGATCCAGCGTGCCGACATGTTCGCAGCGTGTCTGGCACCTCGCGCCTCGCGCGTACCCGCCGCACCGGCCACCGCCATGCAAGCCTGCTATTTCGACGAAAACCGGCAAATTGACGAGGCCGGTGCCGCCCTGATCAAGGCCGTGGGAATTTACTCGCCCGGCTCTTTTGTGCGCCTGTTCAACAATGAGATTGCCGTGGTCATCAAACGCGGGGCGAATACCACGACGCCGCGCGTGGCACTGTTGATCAATCGCAGCGGCATGCCCACCGGGGAGCCCATCGTGCGCGACACCAGCCAGCCGGAATTCCGTATCGTGGCCAGCGTGGCGCACCGGGATGTGAAGGTCAAGATCAACCTGGAACGCTTGCTGCTATTGACCAAGTCACCGGCGGCAGACCGTATTTGGTAAGTCGGCCGCAGGCCTTCTCTATCAGACCGGTACGGTATCGGCGAAGCTGGATCGCTGCATCAACTTGTCGTGCAGCTTGACCAGATTGGGGTACTCGTTTCGCCAGTCAATCTGCGGGAAACGGAAGTCCAGATAGCCCAGTGCGCAACCCACCGCAATATCGGCCAGACTCAGATAAATACCGGCGCAAAAAGGCTTGTCACCCAGACCCTTGCTCATGGCCTTCAGTGACGCATCGATCTTGCCCAACTGGCGATCAATCCAGGCCTGACTGCGTTGGGCCTTGGTGCGTCCGGTCCAGGTGGCCTCCATCCGCGCCAGAAGAGCAGCATCCAGCAGGCCGTCGGCCAGGGCCTCCCAGGTTTTGATTTCGGCCCGCTCACGCCCCACCGTGGGAATCAACTTGCCGACAGGCGAAAGCGTGTCCAAGTATTCAACAATCACGCGGGAATCAAACAGGGCTTCACCGCCTTCCATGATCAGGCACGGTACCTTGCCAAGGGGGTTGGACTCGGAAATCGTGGTCTGCGCCGCCCATACATCCTCCACCACGAAGTCATAGTCGAGTTTCTTCTCGGCCATGACAACGCGTACTTTGCGCACATAGGGACTGGTGCCGGATCCAAGTAATTTCATGTGTTGTCTACTGTTGCAGGAACGATCATTCTATCCATTGGGGTTTACCAGAGTGCGGACAAGTTCAACTCATGGCGCACAACCTACAATCTGGTCATGACTTTCTCCACCATTTCCGCCCTTTCCCCGCTGGACGGCCGTTATGCCGCCAAGCTTGCCAAACTCCGTCCTGTGATGAGCGAACAGGGCTACATGCACCGCCGCGTTCAAGTGGAGGTAGCCTGGTTTATTGCCTTGAGCGACTGTGGATTTGCTGAATTTAAGCCACTCTCTCCAGGAGCGCGCACTTACTTACTGGGCTTGGTCAAACACTTTTCCGAGGCCGATGGCGAAGCCATCAAAGCGATTGAGAAGACCACCAACCATGACGTGAAGGCGGTCGAATACTGGATGAAATCCAAGTTTGAAGCGCGGCCTGAATTGCTGGCTGCCGGTGAATTTGTGCACTTTGCCTGCACCAGTGAGGACATCAACAACACCAGCCACGCTCTGCAACTCAAGGCCGGGCGTGACCAGGTGCTGCTGCCCACATTGGACGCGGTGATCAGCAAATTGCGCGAGATGGCCCACGCTTTTGCCGATGTGTCCATGCTCAGCCGCACCCACGGCCAAACCGCCAGCCCCACGACAGTGGGCAAGGAAATCGCCAACGTTGTGGTCCGCCTGGCGGCAGCGCGCGAGAAAATTGCCGGCATCAAGCTGATGGCCAAAATGAACGGTGCCGTGGGTAACTACAACGCCCACCTGTCGGCTTGGCCCGACTTCGATTGGGAGGCCTTCAGCCGCAAAGTCATTGAAACACCGGAGCCTCTGGGGTTAGGACTCACTTTCCAACCCTATAGCATCCAGATTGAGCCGCACGACTACATGGCCGAGCTGTTTGACGCCGTGGCGCGCACCAACACCATCCTGATCGACTGGTCGCGCGACGTCTGGGGTTATGTCTCACTGGGCTATTTCAAACAGAAACTGCGCGATGGCGAAGTTGGCTCCAGCACCATGCCGCACAAGGTCAACCCGATTGATTTCGAGAACGCAGAAGGCAACCTGGGCCTGGCCAACGCCCTGCTCAAGCACCTGAGCGAGAAGCTGCCCATCAGCCGCTGGCAGCGCGACCTGACCGATTCCACCGTGCTGCGCAACATGGGCGTGGCCCTGGGCTATGCGGTACTGGCCTACCAGTCATTGGCCACCGGCCTGGGCAAACTCGAGCTCAACGGGGCCGCGATAGCCGCCGACTTGGACGCCTCGTGGGAAGTGCTGGCCGAACCGATTCAAACCGTGATGCGCCGCTTTGGCCTGCCCCAACCCTATGAGCAGCTCAAGACGTTCACCCGCGGTGAGCCGATGACGCGCGAACTGATGCAGGGCTTCATTGCCAAACTCGACATCCCCGAAGCGGAAAAGCAACGCCTGCTGGCCATGACGCCAGGCAGCTACGTGGGCAAGGCCGCGGAACTCGCCCGGCGAGTTTGATTCGATACCTGCATGGCCATCAAATCCACGATCTTCAAAGCCAGTCTGCAAATCGCCGACATTGACCACGCTTACTACGCCGACCACGCGCTGACCCTGGCGCGCCATCCCAGCGAGACGGATGAACGCATGATGGTGCGCCTGTGCGCACTGGCGTTGCAGGCGCACAAGCTGCAAACCGTGTGCGGCGGCGACGCCACGTTGGCTTTTGGCGCAGGCCTGAGCGACCCGGATGAACCCGATGTCTGGCTGCGTGATTACACCGGCCTGACCCGGCTGTGGATCGAAGTCGGCCAGCCCGAAGACAAGCCGCTGCTCAAAGCCTGCGGCAAAGCCGATGAGGTGGTTCTGTACTGCTTCAACCATGCGGCGGAAGTGTGGTGGCGCACCATGGAAGCCAAGCTGGCCCGGCCCAAAAACCTGAGCGTGTTTCGCATCCCCACCGCCGCTTCACAAGCCCTCATTCCCATGGCACAGCGCAGCATGCAGCTACAGGCCACGATCCAGGAAGGTGTGCTGATGCTGGGGGACGGCAAACACAATGTGGACATTGAACCCGTTCGCTGGAAATAGCTATTCTGCTGGTTTTTCCACCGCCCGCTCGGCATACTTGTTGAAGCGCCAGGCTGTACCTTCCATGGTGATGCGGCGCCAGGTCTGACGTTTCTCGGCCGGGCGCATGTCGGTCCAGTGCTGCACCTCGGCAAAGCTGCGTCCGCAGCCTTTGCACTCTTCATCGCCCTGGCTGGTGGAGCAAATGGCAATACAGGGCGTGTCTGGCGTGGTGTCGTACCAGGCCAGCCAGGCTTCAAGCGCCTGGGCGGGCATCGAGCCCTCATCGGCCTGCACTTCATGGTAATAAACCATCAAGGCATACACCTCCGCCAGGGCACGGGTCTGCGGTGCCAGGGAAAAGCCATCCGCAGAGGGTAGTCTTTCGCGCCAATAGTTGATAGCCGACTCAACGTCGGTGATGTGAATACCTGCCATGGGGGACGCATCATAGCCCGGCCCCGGATTAACCCCATCAATTTGGGGAATAGCGCTGCAGTGGTCAAATTGACATCTGAAGGGGAGTAGCTCCCTGTTGGTGAATCGTCAATACGAAGACAAATATGCCTTCCGGTTCACCAGATGGTGCGACATCGGCTTGAACCGCCTTTTGCACCATCGAGCAAGACCTTCGCCATGCACTTGTTGTGTAACGCGCGAAGGCCGACTCCCGCCAACCCGCAATGCATATCAGGTGTTCACGAACGCAACACTTTGAGGTTTGGTAATGGAACTGTTTTCTACAGCGTGGTGGTCCGCACTCTTGGCCATCGTCTTGATCGACCTGGTGCTGGCCGGCGACAACGCGATTGTTATTGCACTGGCTGCCCGGCAACTGCCTGACCATCTCAAGAAGAAGGCGATCCTGTGGGGCACAGTGGGCGCGATCGCCGTACGTTCGGTGATGACCATTGGCGTCGTCTGGCTGCTCAAGATTCCCGGACTGATGCTGGTCGGCGGCCTGGGGCTGGTATGGGTGGCCTACAAGCTGCTGGCGGACGACAGCAATGACGAACACGGCGGGCCGGTGAGCGCCACCTTCTGGGGCGCCATGAAAACCATCGTAGTGGCCGATGCGCTGATGGGTGTGGACAACGTGCTGGGGGTGGCCGGTGCCGCGCACGGCGCGTTTGACCTGGTCGTCATCGGCCTGCTGGTCAGCGTGCCGATCGTGGTATTTGGCAGTTCAGTGGTGCTGAAGCTGGTGGAGCGCTTTCCTGCAATCATCCAGATCGGTGCCGCCGTGCTCGCTTTGACCGCCGCCAAGATGATCGTGAGCGAACCCCTGTTGCAAGGTGTGTTTGGTTCTGCCACACAGCCGACCGAGATGGTGCAAACCGCGGCGCGCTGGGGCATTTATGGTGTCGTGGTGGTCGGCGTACTGCTGGCGGGCCGGCTGAGCCGCCCCCCAGCCCGGCCAGGCAACGCCACCGCCGACGGCAAGCACTGATATACCTCGCCGGCCCTTTGGGTCATTGGCCGCAGTAGTGCGCGGTCGGCCATGGTGCTATGCTGTGCCGCTATGAAGCTTATTGTCAAATGGCTGCTCAGCGCGGCCGCATTGCTGGCCGTGGCCTACCTCTACAGTGGCGTGGAAGTAAAGACCTTCTCTGCCGCCCTGATTGCCGCATTTGTCATCGGCCTGTTCAACATGATTTTGCGACCGGTGCTGGTGGTGCTGACCTTGCCGGTCACGGTGATCACGCTGGGGCTGTTCCTGTTCGTGATCAATGCCCTGATGTTCTGGGCCGCTGCAGGCGTGCTGGACGGCTTTCATGTCAGCGGCTTTGGTGCCGCACTGCTGGGGTCGCTGATCTATTCGGTGTTTGGCCTGGTGATCGACTCAGCGATCGAGCGCCTGTTCTTTAAGCAATAGCTCCACCTGCCGTTTGCGGGTGTCGATGATGGACGCATCAATGTGGTCCGCGGCCGCATTGCCCGCTCGTGCCTGGCGCAAATACTCCTGCGCCGCCTTGAACCGATCCAGCGCGGCCGCGTAATCCAGCACCGCCACCTGCGCTTCGGCCTGCGCCCGTATGGCACGCAATGGCAGGCCTTGCGCCTCATAGAGGCCCGACAGCAGCTGCCAGGCCTGCGCATCCCGCGGATGCAGAGCCACCCAAGCCTGCAGGCGCTGCGCCGCATCACCGATGGCGCCCAATGATCCGCCCTGGCCCGATTTCAAAACGGTCTGCGCGCCCAGAAACAGTTCAGGACGGCGCATCGTAGCTGGGCCGGCGCCACCAGGACGCTGCGCATCAGGCTGCAAGACCGTCGCCGCTTGCGCCATATCACCGCCAGTCAACGCAATTTCAGCCGCCAGCAGACGCGACAAGCGCGCCGCCGACGCGTCGGATCGAACCACAGCCGTCAGGCGATCCAGATGTGCCCTGGCTGCAACAAAATCACGCAAGCGGCTGGCCGCAAGGGCCGCTCCGTACCACACCTCGGCCTGTCGGGATGCGGTCAAGCTTGCCACATTGGACTGCCCCGCCTCCTGAACAAAGCCGCGCAGGGCATCCACACCGGGGTTGGACATCACGCGCGCCCTCGCAGCAATCAGCGCATGTTCCAGCGTGACACCTGCATGACCAGCGCGTGGCGGATCCAGGGCCTGGCGCGACTGCATGTCCGCGATCCGCTCTGTGGTAAGCGGGTGGCTGCGCAAGTAAGGGTAGGCACCGTTGTCGTTCAGCCGTGAGGCCTGCTGCAACTTGTCAAACATCGAGACAAAGCCCTGAGCGTCGAACCCAGCCTGGGTCATCACGCCAAAGCCCACCCGGTCGGCCTCACGCTCCATGTCGCGGGAGAAGTTGAGCTGGTTCTGGGCTGCCACTGCCTGCCCACCGACGATCAGGGCATTGCCGGCATCCGGATTCTTGCTGCCGGCCAGCGCGCCCAGGATCATGGCGCCAATCATCCAGGGTGTTTGCTGGTTCTGCTTGGCAATCAGGCGGGAGATGTGGCGTTGCGTGACGTGGCTGAGTTCGTGCCCCAGCACGGAGGCCAATTCATCGCGACTGCTCACCACAGCGATCAAGCCCAAATGGACGCCCAGATAGCCCCCGGGCAAGGCAAAGGCATTCACAGTTCGGTCCCGCCCCAGCATGAATTCCCAGGCAAAACGCTCATCCAGTTCGGGCGTCAGATCACCCCGAAGACGTGCCGCCGCCAGCAAAGGCTGCCAGATGCCCTGCACGTAATCCACCAGCACCGGGTCGTCGATATAGTCCGGGTCGCGGTACAGTTCGCGCGCGATGCGGTCGCCCAGGCGCCGCTCAACGCCGCTGGCCATCTCGCTGCCATCGCCCAGGGTGGGCAGTTGGCTGGTTGACGAAGCTGGCACGCGACCGCTGGGTTGCGCCATCAATGTGGTGGGGTTGGCCCACCCGATAGCTATCAAAATAGTAGCTATTTGTGCTTTCTGCACAAGGGCCAGAGCACGATTTCGTTTCAAAATTTCGATCAAAATGAGTCCAGCGGCATGAAGGCCAGCACCTCGGCCGTCACAGGGTCCAGAAAAACGGTCCAAAACGACTTGCGCCCCACCATGGGAACGTAAACAAGCGCATCGGGCGAGCGGCCTGTGCCAGCGATGACGGCATCGATGGCTGCGGCTTGTGACGCAAACCGGGTCTTGAGTGCCGCCACGGGTTTGGCAGCTATGAGTATCTCGACTTTTGCGGAGGCATACGGTTGCCACAAATCAGGACGGGCGGAAAGCGACAAGCCCTCCAACGCAGCAAGGGTAGCGTCCATATTCTCCTTACCATCCCTAAAAGGGCGCAACGACAAAACCGTCGGACCCAAGATAGGCATTAGATCGAGCCCGAGCGGTGCTTTCGTCAGCAAGTCAGGCGGTATGTCAATCGCATGTACCACTCGAAAACGATCATATTCGAACACCATGTGCACTGGTCGTGCGACGAATACCGTCCAAAGACCATACCCCAAGGCGCTAAGTTGGATCGCAGCCACCATTATCAAATCACGCTGCAGCTCGCGCCACGGCTTAGCACGATTGAAAACTGCCAAGGTTATCAAGGGCCCCAGAATGACGTCAACCGCCATCAAAATTAGAAACAACTCTCGCCCACTCGAAATTTCCCGGTAAGGGTAGGGATACCAAAGTCCAAAAACCAACGCGCCAGCCAGCAGCGCAATTGCAAGGCTGACCCCCAAATGAATACCACTCGCCTTGAGCCGATCTTTCCAAAACAGGATTGTAAAAATTTGCATGGTCGTATGATGCTCGTTGGATATGAACGTTCTGTAAATTTGGCGTTTGCCAGCAATTTTCAACTGTACTGAATTTTTCCATGAGCTCTCTCACCCATTTCGACACCCAAGGGCAGGCCCACATGGTCGACGTAGCCGCCAAGGCCAGCACGCACCGCATCGGCGTCGCCCGTGGCCGCATCGAGATGCTGCCCGCCACGCTGGCCATCATCGAAGCCGGCACAGCCAAAAAAGGCGATGTGCTGGGCATTGCCCGCATCGCCGGCATCATGGCCGCCAAAAAAACCAGCGACCTGATCCCCCTGTGCCACCCTCTGGCGCTCACCCGGGTTGCTCTTGAATTTGAAGTGGTCAAGGCAGATTCCACGCAGGCTAGCAGCGTATTTTGCACTGCCACCGTGGAAACCGTGGGGCCTACCGGGGTTGAGATGGAAGCCCTGACAGCGGTACAGGTGGCCCTGCTCACCATCTATGACATGTGCAAGGCGGTGGACCGCGGCATGACCATCACCGACTGCAAGCTGCTGGAAAAGCATGGCGGCAAGTCAGGCAGTTTTGTGGCGCCGACCTGAAGCGATCACCGACCGTCCAGAATGCAGTCCAGGGGTGCGGGTCCGCCAAGACAGCGACTGTGGCGCTGCATGGCGGCCCAGCGCGCATGCCGCTCGGGAAATGCAGCCCGATAACGCTGCAGGTAAAACAGGGCTTCGTCATCGCGCCCCAGCAGCACGGCGCTTTCAATCAGCTTTTCAATCACGCGCGGCTCGGGTGAAAAATGCAGCAGATGCTTGGCCAGGGCATTGACCTGCAGCGCGTTCTCAGCGCTCAATGAGGTGATGGTGAGTTGCGCAAAACGCACCTGATCCCGGAACAACCACGAGTCCCCCATCTTCTCCAGCGTGTTGTCACGATAGGCGGCGGCGCGCTGTTCAGGCGCGAGGTAGATTTGACTGATGCGGTGGTAGTCCCAAGCGGCATAGCCAACAAAAGCTATCAAAACTATAGCGAAATTCCTAATGAATACGCTGGCTAGAGGCCTATTTCTCTGCCTACTTGCCACTGCCGCCGGCGCTGCGGACGCAGAGCGCGCCGCACGGCTCGTCCACAGCAAGAAAATGCAGAGTCCCGCAGCCATCTGAAATGGCCCGTACCACAAGGGGTATTCCAGCATGCTGTGCAACAAAATCAGCGCCAATACCGTCCAGGCCATCTGACGGCCAGCATCGGCCTCGCGCCACGGCCTGGCTCGCCACGCCAGCCACAAGCCAAGCGCACAAACGGCGAAGGCAGCCGGAATACCCAGCTCCACCGCAAGATGCAAAGGCAGGTTATGGGCGTTGTCCAGAATGTCGCAGAACCGCGCGCCCGGATAGAGCGTGATGAAATGCGCATAGTCCAACTCCCCCCAGCCCCAACCCAGCCAGGGTCTTTGCGCGATCAGATGCAGCACGTTGCCCCATAAAGTCAACCGGCTGGCGCAGGCCGGGTCGCCGTCATGCAAACGGGCCAGGATGCCGGTGGATTTAAGATCAAGGCCGACAAGTAGGGGCAGCGCGACTGCTGCGACACCGTAAGCCACTAAAACTATCAGCAATATTCGCCCCACACCGGACTGACGCCAACCAGTCCCAAAGCGGGTCCAGATCCAGCGAAGAAGCACCAGCATGGCCAACTGGAGCAGACCGGTACGGGAGGAAGAGGCTGCATTGCCGACCGCCAGCAGCGTTGCAGCGCAGACAACTGACGTTGCTAGCAGCCAACGTCGCAAAATCGAGTCCCGTTGAATAGCAGGCCTCATCGGAGCGCGGACAATCCACCACAGCAAGGCCGCCATGCCCATGTTGGTCAACGTCGCAAACTGATTGCGCTGGCGCAGGTTGCCATAGGCTTCGCCCAAACCAGTAGTGTTGAACAAGGGCGCGAGCGCGGCCGGCACCCCAAAATATTGAAACAACCCCATCAGGCAGGTCACCAACGCAGCGAAGAGCCATGCCGTCGCACACAATTTTCCGTAATTGGTCACATCCCTTGACGACACTAAAGTCAGAAATAGGAAAGCACAACAACCCTGTGAAATCAGACTTTGCAGATACGATGGAGATGGTCCTACGCTAAAGGGACTTATCCAAGGGACGACGATAAATACAAAATCGAGCATCATTTGGCCTGTGCTCACTCATCAATGAACTAGGACAATCAAGGTGTTGCAACGGCCGCTAGCTGTGGGTAGTGGTCTTTTTCCAGCTGGCGCATATTTTGTTTACACGATTGGTAGAAGTTTTCTCCGTACATCCCTCGAACAATGGCTAACTGTTGGCTTGCACCGACCGGGTCCGCATTGAGTCCCAACGCGATGGCATAGCGATACCTAAGCGCCCCATAAGAAAAACGTTCCGATACCTTACGCAAATTCTCTAAATCGGCCTTTGACATATTAGGCTCTGTGATTTGACGCGCTGCCTTGAGCATGGCAGCCAGATGAGAGATCATCCACACGTTCGGGATTTCGTAGCCATCAGGCGTTTTCCCGATACGTAGATTTTCGAAACGCACTACACGGAAATCCTCCTCGATGAGGAAGTACTCATAAGTCAAGTAACTCCCCACCGACATCCAAAGAGCCATGAAATACCAAGCCCAGCGCTTTTTCAGTCGGATCGTCTTTGCGGGCATCATTGTGGCCTCCGCCATCCCAACCATGAACCCGGCAGCGATCAAGAAATATGCATAGACAAACGGGAATTCCAGCATGCTATGGACACCCAAAGGCAACAGACACGTCATGGCATGGATGCCGTCACAGCGCGAGGTGCTCCACATCCGAGACACAAACCAATATCCAATGGCAGCGGTCAGTAGGAGCCCCAAAGGTAGCCCATTCCATGCCAGAAGATCCATAACAAAATTGTGTGCGTTGGTATAGGTTACGGATCCAGGAAACGCGACCGCTCCGGCGGCATGGGCGGTCGGCGTCTGATTCCAACCAAAACCCACCCACGGGGACTGGCCCACCGCATACGCAATCTGTTGCCACATTAGCCAACGCTGACTTATGGGCTCTGCAGAGCTAATGCCTCGCAGGTCGCCCCGCAACAAAGCATCGCTCAAGAAAGGTAGCGCCAATGTACCGGTGACAAAACAAGCAACCCACACCCCCACAGAACAAGCTGATAAACGGGATATAAGGATGCGCTTCTTCCACACCAAGAAGACGGCCATGACGAGCACACTCAGCATGCCAGACCGCGATTCTGTCAAGATCAGTACACCAGTCATGAAGGCAATACCGATATAGAAAGCGAGGCGCCCAAGCACCCGACACTCAAAAAGGTATACAGAAGCCGTCACACCCATGAGAAGTAACGTAGCCAACTGGTTAGGTTGTCCGAGATTGCTCCTAGCGCGATCACCGATGTCTGTTTGGACCACATACATACCCAAGGGCCCTTGAACATCAAACCATTGTGCCAAACCAATGGCAGCGGAAATCAGGGCACTTATCCACAAACTGTACATCAATCCCATTAAGCCATCTGAGGGCTGGCCGAGTTTGGGCTGACTCAATGCATAGCCAGTGAATACTGCCGCCAACAACCCAGAAAGATACAGCGACGACAGCAACGCATCGCCAGCAAACAGGCTAATGCCTGTGGCATATTGAATCCATGGCAGGAGGGCAACCACCGCGATCCAGGCACTGGTCCACGGCACAACTGCAATGCCCCCCGAGCGGCGCAATACGCCAGCAAGCATCCCGCAAAGACCAACGAACGCCAATAGCTCAGAATGAAAATTGAGCCATGGCCGGTAATGGTCATAGGCTAGCCATGACATCGTGAGGGAAAGCAACCCTAGGGCGTAGCTACGTGAAGAGTACATAAAAAAAGCGGCCGAAGCCGCTTTTCAAACTAGTTCAATGTCAAGTTGCACGGCAGGAGCCGGGCAAAAATTTAGCCAGTACAGGAGTGCTAGAACCAGGACCGCAAATCCACTGAGTGATGGATCCGCCAATTGCAGGAGGAATGCAGGCTGCAAAAGTAGTTGCGGTTGCACTTGCGCATGCCGCCAACCGCACCGTACCACCTTGTGCGCCAGCAGCGGCGTTCGCCAAACCTTGGGTAGTCACCGTGATCGTCGCATCACCAGTAGCCGGCGTCGCAGAAAGGCCTGACGTCATCACCGTCGCAACATATTTAGTACCTGAAGCAGCGACAGACTGCTCGCAACCCCAACCATTGGCAGAGAACGTAGTTGACGCCGGCGCAGTCTGAATGCTTTCGGTAATTCCGGTACGGCATGTTGAAGCCGCCAAAATAGCTTCAGACATCTTCGCGCGCATTGTGTAATCCGAATATGCAGGCAACGCCACAGCAGCCAAAATACCAATGATCGCAACCACGATCATCAATTCGATCAGGGTGAAACCCTTTTGCATAGAACGCTTCATGAATAGCTCCTTAAGTTAAAACACAATCCAACGGGGGACCATCATGTACAGCAGATTCCATGCCAGATTACCCAAGCTTCGAATTGGCTATTTTTGCGGCAAATTTCACTGAATTGACAAAAATCATGGCAATTTCCGTCTTTCAGCCCCCACGAGTGACAATTTTGTCACTCCATTTATGTCACTTACTTGATACAGACCGACCTGACCATCTTGATGTCGGTCAAACCCATCATGATCTTTTCCATGCCGTCCATCTTCAGGGTGCGCATGCCGCCTTCCACGGAAGCGGCAAAGATCTCGGCCACGCGGGCGCGTTCCTGAATGAGCTTTTTGATGTCGTCATCTGCAATCAGCAGCTCGTGCAAACCAATTCGGCCCTTGTAACCGGTCTTGTTGCACTTGTCACAACCCACGTGGCGGTAAAACTTGAGCTGACCGTCCTGCCCGTAGGCTTCGACCCAGCTGTCCAGCAACTTCTGGGTTTCGCCTTCATAGTCAGCCTTCCAGGCTTTCGAATGACGTAACTCTTCGGCGTACTCCGCCAAAAACAGCTTCAGCTCCGAACCATCGGGCACATAGGATTCTTTGCAGTCGCACAGTTTTTTGGCCAGCCGCTGCGCCAGAATGCCCAGCAAGGCATCAGCGAAGTTGAAGGGGTCCATGCCCATGTCCAGCAAACGGGTGATGGACTCGGGCGCCGAGTTGGTGTGCAGAGTGGAGAAAACCAGGTGGCCGGTGAGTGAGGCTTCCACACCCATGGCCACCGTTTCCTTGTCACGCGACTCACCGACCATGATGATGTCGGGATCAGCGCGCAAGAAGGCCCGCATGATCAACGCAAAATCAATACCCGCCTTGCGGTTGATCTGAACCTGGCGCAAGCCTTTTTGGGTAATTTCCACCGGATCTTCTGCGGTCCAGATCTTGGTGTCCGGTGTATTCAGGTGTTTGAGGATGGAGTGCAGCGTGGTGGTTTTTCCGGAACCCGTCGGACCGCAGACGTAGAACAAACCATAGGGTTTCTCAATGGTGCTGACGACGCGCTGCTTGTTGTGCGGCGTCAAGCCCAGCTTGTCCAGGGGAATCGGCTCGCCGGCAGCCAGAATCCGCATCACCACATCCTCCACCCCTCCCGCAGACGGAATGGTGGCAACCCGCAATTCGATGTCAATTGGACCGTATTTCTTGAACTTGATCTTGCCGTCCTGCGGCTTGCGACGCTCTGAGATATCCAGGTCGCACATGATCTTGAGCCGCGTCACCATGGCCTGACGGAAGTGGGCGGGCACTTCAATATAAGGCATCAAGGTGCCGTCAATGCGAAAACGGATGCCGGTTTTGAGCTTACCCGGCATGGGTTCAATGTGAATGTCTGACACCTTCTGGGTGTAGGCATCAATAATCACCTTGTTGACGAACTTCACCAGCTCGTTGTCGGCGGCCGCCGACTCCAGCGAGTCATCGTTGCTTCCTTCGTCCAGAGGAGCGCCGTCCATGTCGGCCAGCAGTTCGTCAATCGATCCCCCTTCCACGCCAGCCCCAAAAATCTGCCCCAGCGTCTCCTGAAATTCGGTCTGCGTCGTCACCCGGTAGGCAAATCGGGTGATGCGGGGAAACACCTGAGGCACCACCCGCGAGCCGCGCACGGCTTCCGGATCAACGCACATGATGACCAGACCCTCGGGCGACTCTTCCAGCGGAATCCAGCCCTGTTCCTCAATAAATTCCCGCTTGAGCGCCCCATGCAGCATTTCCGAACGAATGCGACTGGAAACAAAAGGCTCGTAGGGCACGCCAAAGAACTTGGACAGCGACGGCCCTATCTGGGCGGGCCGCACCTTGTAATGCGCCATCAGCACATGCTCAACCGGTTTGCCCTCATTGCGCGCCTCCTGCAAGCACTGCACAAGCTCTTGATCCGTCATCACGCCGTCGGCCACCAGGCCATCGTATTTGGTGGCTTTGCGGCGCACGCCTTCGTCTGCTTTTTGTACGCGCTGGCGAATGGCAATCGCCAGGGTCTTGCACAACTGGGATACACCTTCGACTTCGAGGTCGCTGAAGGGTTGGTCGCTTTTATTGTTAATGACTTGCAGCACCCCATGCAGGGTATTGCCCTCAAGGATGGGCGCCACCAGCATCTGGCGTGTGCGGTAGCCGGAACGTTTGTCGACTTCCTTGAGAAAGGTCAGGGCGGGATGGATCTGCTTGAGGGCCTCATCGTCATAGACGTCCGGCAGGTTGAGCAGCTGCCTGCTGTAGGCTGCGTATCCGGCAATGCTTTGGGGCGTGATCGGCAGCTTGAGATCGCGACTGCTGTTCAGACCGGTCTTGACCTTGGAGACAATGGCGCTCTGGTCTTCTGTGACCGCATACAAAGTCAGGCGGTCGGCATTGAACAGCTTGCAAATGTCCTGGCTGGCCTCCAGCATGATTTGCTCAAGGTTGTCGGTCTCATGGATACGGGCTGTGACGTGCTGCAATTGCTTGTAAAACAGGACCTCAAACGTCACCCCCCGCTTCTCGGAAGGCAGCTTCTGGGATTCAAAAAAGGCCTGCTCGGAATTCTTCTCAACTCCAGTCGGCTTCATCACGGCACTCATAACTCAAACTCCTGACCCGCGCGCAACCAGCGGATATCGTGTGTCACATTGGGCCCGGTGACCGAGGTTTGATCGAAGCGCTGTATTTCTTCCATGATCAGCTCAGTCTCTGCAGGCTTGGTGTGCGTAATGTAAATAGGGTAATTTTTACCCTTGTCAATGCAATCAAGCTCATCCGCCAGCACGGTGGGGGAGAGATGCAGGCTTCGCCGGGCAAGGTCTTTTTCACGGTTGCTGAAGGCGGTTTCGATCACCAGCATGGCCACATTCAATTGATTGATTCTTTCCCAGAATACCGGGTTGCGCTCGGTATCTCCCGAGAACACCCAGCAACCCGCGCCCGCGGTCACCGCGTAGCCGCAGGCCGGGACGGTGTGAACGGCTGGCAGCACTTCCACCAGCTTGCGTCCGAACTGTAGCGTCTGGCCAATCTGGATTTCATGAAAACTGATCAATGGGGCCTCGGGAGTCGGAATGCGACTGAAGTCGGGCCAAATGACATCGTTGAAAATATGAGCCTGCAAAGCGGCAATAGTTCCAGCCAAGGCGTGAATCCGTATCGGTGTGCTGCGCCGGGACGCGATCGCATCCACCATCAAGGGCAGGGCCGCTACATGGTCAAGGTGCGAATGCGTGAGCAGGACATGGTCGATCGCGCGCATTTCATCCAGCGTCAGATCGCCCACCCCGGTCCCGGCGTCTATCAAGACATCGCCGTCGACCAAGAAAGACGTGGTCCGACAATCCTTTGATATGGCACCCGAGCAGCCCAGCACACGAATTTTCATTTTGACTCTTTACTTGGTCTCAAAATTGGTTGCCCCATCCCATTCTGGATCAAAGGGAAGCAGACGCATAGAGGCAATACGCTCGCCATAGAGCTGGTACAGGTATTTTTGGGGGTCCATGCGCAGCAAATTAAGCATCAGCAGATCGCACTGATCCCAATCCTGGGCCCGGTAAGCCTTGAGAAATGTACCCCAGGTTTTCAACTCCCGATCCTGCTCGGGGGTCAAAGCCCCTGCGGAGGCCAGCGGCCTGAAGATGGCGACAGCCTGCGCCTTGCCCTTCACACGCACCTTGTCAAGTTCCTGCCAGGCAAATCCAGGTGCCAGCGCGCGGGTCGATTCGCTGGCGACGGTGTCAACACCATAGACCTTGGACAGGCCTTCCAGACGCGAACCAAGGTTCACCGCATCGCCGATCACAGTGTAACTACGTCGAATGTCCGAGCCCATGTCCCCGACACACATGCTGCCACTGTTGAGCCCGATTCCCAGGCCGATTTCCGGCAGACCCGTGGCCAGGTGGGCCTGGTTGATGCTGCGAAGCGCATCGCTCATTTCAATGGCGGCCTTCACGGCCAGTTGCGCGTGCTGGGGCGTTTCCACCGGTGCGCCCCAGAAAGCCATCACGCAGTCGCCCATGTATTTATCGATCGTTCCGCGGTTGTCGCGGATCACACTCGTCAACTGACTGAATACACTGTTGAGCAACTGTTGCAGTTGTATCGGCTCCATGCGCTCGGACATATTGGTGAAACCGCGCATGTCGCAGAACAACACCGTCAACTCCTTGTTGCTCGCCTTCATGCTGTAGCTGTCAGGGTCCTTGACCATTTCTTCGACCAGCTCCGGCGGAACATAGGTGCCAAACAAATTGGCCAGTTCGCGCTTGGACCGACTTTCCACAAAATAACCATAGCTCATGTTCAAGGCAAATGCTGCGCCCGCCATGGCCACGGCAGTGGCGAGCGGCAACACCAAACCATAAGACAGGTAGAGCCAGAAGTTCAACCCAATCAGACTCAGTACGGCGACGGCACTGAGCACCACGGCCATCGGTGCCGTCAGCACGGGCAGGGCCAGTGCGAGAAGCAGGCCGACCAGCACCAGCAATACCACTTCATAACCCACTGCGTAATCCGGCTTCACGAGCACTTTGCCATCCAACAGGCCGGAGATGACGTTGGCATGCGCCTCAACCCCTGGATAGGTCTCGCCCACTGGCGTCACCCGCAAATCTACCAAGCCAGGTGCCGTGGTCCCTACCAGCACAATTTTGTCTTTGAGGCTTCCCTCGGGAATGCGTTTGGCCAGAATGTCGCTGGCGGAGATGTATTTGAAAGACCCGCCGCGGGGGCCGCCATGACCACGAAACGGCACCAGCGCCGAAACGCGCTCATCAACCGGAATCGCCAAAACCTTGTCCCCTTGCCTCAAAACAATGCTCTCAAGGCCCGGATAGTCGCGCGAGAAAGCCCGGTCTTTGGGAAACCCAGGGGCAACCGCAGGCAGACCCGCCAGCATGCGGAACATGGACAGGGACAAGGATTCGTAATACTGCCCCTTGAGTTCGGCCACCAAAGGCAGCGAGCGAACCACACCATCCACATCGGTCATTGAATTAAAAAACCCGCCCATCGGTGCGGCCGTGGCGAGTTGGTCAATATTGCCGCCGTATCCATTCCAGGAGGTAAATGAAACCCGGCGCCCCTGAAGTGCCTGCGGACTCATCACTGGCGCGGGCAAGGAGCCGGAAATGCGGCCATCGCGGTCGCTGGTCAGGTAATAGCCCAGCGCCACAGGACGATTTGCCAGGGCTTTGGCAAAGGAGGCGTCGTAATCCAGGGATTCCCGAAGTTGTTCTAGCCTGCTGGAAAAGCCGGACTGATCGCGCAATTCATTTCGGGCCAGTTCAGTCAGTCGTTTGAGTCCCGAGCTCTCGTCGGGTTCGGCAAACACCACGTCAAAACCCAGCAAGGCAATTTTCTGGCGGTCAAAAAGCTCGTGCGTCAGATCGGCCAGTTTGTTGCGACCCCAAGGCCACCGCCCCACTTCCGCCAGACTCTTTTCATCAAGATCGACAATGACGATGCGCTCGTCCAGCGTTCTGGGCATCGTGGCCCGCAGACGAGCGTCGTAGATGATGTCGTCCAGACGCTGCAGTACCTCGATCCTCACCACGCCCATAGCGTGTAACAAGGCAAAAACCAACGGCAGAAGCGTTACCGTAATGCGAGGCCAGTGCTTTAAAAAAGATCCCATAAGGCCCCACTGCTAAACCTTCTTAAGCCTGTCAACCCGTTACCGAGGCGGGCCTTGAACCGTGTCTGCTCAGGTCTGAACAAACTGCATTCGCGTACCTGCCAACTCGATCAGGTCCCCGTTTTTCAATGCCACCGGATCGGCGCCGATAGGATTCCCGTTGAGGGTCGGGTTTCCTGCCCCCTCAACGTGATGGACCACGAAGCCGCGCTGACGCCGGGTAATCGCGGCAACCGCCACGCCAGGTTTCCCGATCGTGGTGACCACTTTGGTCAAGGGCACTTCCCGGCCCGCCGCCGCACCGGACAAGACCTTGATCGCAGCGGGAAGGGATTCTGCCCCCCCGGACTCGGCACCGTAACCCGATGGATAAGCCGACGGTGGCGAAGAAGGCGCAGGCGCCATGGGCGCGGCGCCTGCCTTGTACATCATGGTCTTCTCAAAACCATCGCCCGCTACATCACTGACGAACTTGATCTTGTATTTGCCGACCTCCACGTTGTCCCCATTCTGGAGCAACTGCTTTTTGGCGGCTTTGCCATTGATGTAGGTTCCGTTGGTACTGTTGAGGTCTTCCAGGTAGACCTCATTGCCGTTCATCTGCAACACGGCGTGTTCACCACTCACAGCGAGGTTGTCGATCACAATGTCGTTATAGGGTCTGCGCCCCAGGGTCGTGCGATCCTTGGTCAGCTGAACTTCCTTGATGACAACACCGTCGATCGATACGATCATTTTCGGCATGACCGACTCCTGTTCCTGAAACTTGTTAGTGAGAATCTCATAAGCTTACTATTTTCCGAGCAATCTGGATATTAAACCGCGTTTCCCGGCAGGCGCCTCCACCTGCGTCAACAGTACTGAAATGTTATCGCGTCCACCATTGCCATTGGCCGCGGCAACCAGTTCATCGGCCATCTGCTCCAGCAATGAACCACTTTGCATGATTTGCGCAATCGCAGCGTCATCCATCATGTCAGAAAGTCCATCCGAGCACATCAGATAAATATCGCCGGCTTCTACATGGTGCTCATGGAGTTCCAGCAGCACTGCGTCTTCAACCCCGAGTGCCCGCGTCACCAGGTTTTTGTTCGAGGAGGTCGCCGCCTGCTCTGGCGTCAGCAATCCGGCGTCCATTTGCTCCTGCAACAGAGAATGGTCCCTGGTGATCCGTGCAAGCTCATTGCTGCGCAGCCGGTAGCATCTGGAATCACCAATATGACCCAGGGTCAAGGTGTCACCCTGAAAGACGCCCACAACCAATGTCGTCCCCATGCCGGCATACTGGGGATTGAAGTTAGATGCGTTGTAAATGGACCGATTCGCATTGTCCACACAAATCTCCATGGCACGCCGGACCTCGCCCGCCCGGGCCTGTATGCCCGCCTGTGCCAGCCAGCGCGACAGCTCCGACTTGATGAACGCAGTGGCCATGCCACTGGCGATTTCTCCTGCGTTGTAGCCTCCCATGCCATCCGCCAGAACACCCAGATTCGTAGCATCATCGAAGGCCACAGAATCTTCATTGTTTTCCCGGGTTCGACCCGGATCAGTTCGCGCACAAAATTTGTAATTCATTTTTTCGGACTAGATTTCCAGATCGGTTGCCTTGCCGCCGAGTGGTTTTGATTCAGGAGCAACCACCGGACGCGCCACCGTTTTCTCAAACTCCGGCGTGGCCACAGGAGCCGCCGCCACTGAAGAAACCGGCCCGGTTTTTGGCACTACCGCAGGGGTCGACTGCAAACTGCCTGACAGTTCGGATAATACCGCCCGCAAGTCCCTGGCAAACAGCTCTCCATCCTGATAACGGGCTTCGGGGCGCTTGCTCAGTGACACAGCCAATAGTTTGGCCAGCTTATCAGGCAACTCCTTGCGAATGATGCGAATGTCAGGCGCATCTTCATTGGAGATCTTGAACATCAGCTCGGCCATGGACTCGCCACGGAAAGGCAAAACACCGGCCAGCATCTGAAACAGCATGACGCCCAGCGAATAGAGATCCGAACGACCATCAACCTTTTTACCGGCCAACTGCTCCGGCGACATGAAGCTGGGCGTTCCCAGCACCAGCCCGGTTTTGGTTTTGCTTGAGTCGGTGATGCGCGCAATGCCAAAGTCAGTTACCTTGACGGTGTCGCTGGCCAGGTCATACATGATGTTGGCTGGCTTGATGTCGCGGTGCACAACGTTCTGGCGGTGTGCGTAGCTCAGTGCCTCGGCAACCCGCGCCACGATGGAGAGCACCGTGGGGACGGGGAGTAAATGCCCGTCCTTGCAGGAGTCCACCAGATCTTTGCCTTTGAGGAATTCCATGGCGATGAAGGCCAGATCGTGTTCCTCGCCCGCGTCAAAAATCGTCACGATGTTCTGATGCTGCAGGCGGCCAGCCGTCTCGGCCTCGCGGAAGAAACGTTCGCGCGCATCCACCAGTTCATCACCTTCAAACTCCTGGCTCAAAGCCATGGTCTTGATGGCCACTACACGTCCAATTTTCGGATCTTTGCCAAGGTAGACAATACCCATGGCGCCCTTGCCCAACTCCTTCTCCACTTGATAGCGGCCCAGCATCGGCTTCTCGACGGCGCCCCCGTCAAGCAGCATGGTGCCGCCCGGGTGTGCACCGCTGCCACCCAACAGCACCGTTTCCGACAGGTTCTTGGCCCGGTTCAACTTGGACTGGAGATCCTTGTAGTCCTTGTTGTACGCGGCCATGTGCTGATACACAGCCTCGGCCTTGTTGAACTGCCGTTTGCGTTCGAAATCAAGCGCCAGGCTGTAAAGGTTGCCCATCACGGCATCGTTCATGGGAACGCGGCGAAAACGGTCAAAGGCCATGTCCAGTTGGCCTTGCCCCTGCAGAGCCAGACCCATCATGCGGCTGGTTTCAGCCGACTCTTCGTCTGACTTGATTTTTCCAGCCTCGGTCATGAGGAAGCGTTTGGTGGTCAATGCCAGATGGCCGATCAGCAAAAGAGTCGCCGGGAAAACCAGCTTCAGCCACAGGGCGGCACCGGACAGAAGGCCAAACTCAATGCCCAGCAAGGCGACAAAAAACAGCGCCGTACCCACGGCCGCCGCACCCGCCGAAAGTCGCGGCAAGGCCGCAATGATGTAGGCGCATACCAGCAGGAACACACCCAGCGAGGCCCACACGCCCCAGCTCGGCTGGACAATGAAGTGCTCATTCAAAATGCTGGAGGTGATATGGGCAATGGTCTCGGCGGGCGACAGCGCCGGATGCCCGGGCACCGGAAATTGGGTCCCCACACCCGCCGCAGTAGCGCCAATGATCACAATCTTGTCCGCGTATTTGGAGGCAGGAATTTTTCCGCTCAGCACATCATAAAAAGAGTCCACCGCAAACGCGGGCTTTCCGTCGCGCCCTTTGTAAAACTGGGGCAGCATGAGTGCGGCTCCATCGGTCTTGATGCGCAACTTCCCAATTTGAACGGATTCACCCTGATTCAGCTTGATATCCGTCGAGCTAAGGTTGAGACTCTTGACGGCAGCCAAAAGCGCCATGGAAGGCACCGCCTTGCCGTAGTAGTTGACTAGCAGTGGCTCCAGCCGGACAGCGCCGTCAACATCCTGAAACTGGTTCAAGTGACCCACCCCGGCAGCAGCGATACCCAGCCCATCAATGGGTTGTTGTCCTTTGATGGCGGCCACGGAAAAACCCGTGTTTTCATCAAGCGCGCTTTTCAACGCGAAGGCAGGCAATGGGCTGTCTGGCTTTCCTTGAGGCTCACCCAAGGTGAAAAATGAGGGGACGATGACATTGCCGGCATTTTTCAGGCTATCGATCAGCTTGCCGTCGGTGTCCAGTGCCGTCTCGGCTTCGGCAACGACCTGACTCAATTGCTCATGGATGATGGAGGGAGAGGGCGGTATGGCAGGATCAGCAGGCGGGGCGCCAAGAATGGCTTTCATTTTTCGAATAAACCCCAAACCACGGTCCACTTGAGGTTCAAAGAAAAACACCGTGTGAACCACTGTCTTGGTTTTGGCGGCTGCCAGCTGATCAATCAACTTGGCATGGACATCCCGTGGCCACGGCCAACGGCCAATGTTCGCAATGCTCTGGTCATCGATGGCGATGACGGCTATCTTGTCCGTAGGCTGACGCGAAGTGCTGGTGCTGGCAAAGTCATAGAAACGGCGCTCGAATGCGCCGATGAAGTCTGTCGTGATATGAAGCGCCATCACAGCGAGCACAACCAGGACACCCGCAAACCAGTCGGCGCGCCAAAACTGGCTTTGTTTGGAAGGTGATGAAATTGCCACTTGCCGCCTCTGCTCAAATCGCCAGCCCGGGAAAATCCACGGGCAACAGCCAGCATGCAAGAACTACACCCGGATGCTGACGTAGAGCTCGGACCTTATCAGACACAGTTCCCGCCGACAAGGGAGGAAATCACACAATGTTGTCGTTTTTTTGCGAAAGACGACCGGATTCAATTGTCCGCTTGCAGTGTTTGCTCGGCGCGCTTTTTCAGCACCGTTCCCACGAGAAATACCGCCAGGGCACCCGTTATGCCCAGGCCATAGTTCCACATGCTTGTCTGGGGGAGCCAGTCCTTGATGGCAGGATCGCTATGCGCCATGGTGCCCGCGATCCAACCCAGCAACATACCGCCAACCGTGATGATGAGCGGGAACCGGTCCATCAGCTTCAACACCAACTGACTGCCCCAAATGATGATGGGGATGCTGACCAGAAGCCCGAAGATAACCAGGGGCAGCTGGTGCTGGGAGCCCGCGCCAGTGGCCGCGCCAGCGATGGCAATGACGTTGTCGATACTCATGACCAGATCAGCCACGATCACGGTCTTGACGGCAGCCCACAGCTTGTCACTGCCCTGAATATCAGAGTGCCCTTCGTCTTCGGGCACCAGCAACTTAACGCCAATCCAGAGCAGCAAGGCCGCGCCCACAAGCTTCAGGAACGGGACCTGGAGGAGGGTCAGGGCGAAAGCGATCAGGATGACGCGCAGGACAATAGCCCCCGCGGTTCCCCACAATATCCCCTTGGTACGCAGCTTGGGCGGCAATTGCCGGCATGCCAGTGCGATCACGACCGCATTGTCGCCACCGAGCAAGATGTCGATCATGATGATCTGACCGACGGCGAGCCAAAAATGAGCGGTTAGGAATTCTTCCACGGGATTCTTTCTCTATGAAGCACAGGGCGTACAAACAGTAAAGCCGAATTGTCCCTCAGGAAATCCGGCTTTGTCATTGTGGAAACCCGCAATCGGCGACCCCGAGGGGTCGCCGGCGGTCGATCACAACAGGGCTTTGAGCAACTTGGCCATTTCAGATGGATTGCGTGTGATCTTGAACCCGCACTCTTCCATCACTGCCAATTTGGCGTCAGCGGTGTCGGCTCCGCCTGAAATCAGGGCGCCCGCGTGGCCCATGCGCTTGCCGGCAGGTGCAGTCACACCGGCAATGAAGCCGACGATGGGCTTTTTCATGTTCAGCTTGCACCAGCGCGCCGCTTCGGCTTCGTCCGGGCCCCCGATCTCGCCAATCATGATGACGGCGTCGGTATCCGGATCGTCATTGAAGGCTTGCATGATGTCGATGTGCTTGAGGCCATTGATGGGGTCGCCACCAATACCAACCGCGCTGGACTGGCCCAGACCGATTTCGGTCAACTGCGCCACGGCTTCGTAGGTCAGGGTGCCGGAACGGCTGACTACGCCAATACGACCTTTGCGGTGAATGTGACCGGGCATGATGCCGATCTTGATTTCGTCGGGCGTGATCAAGCCGGGACAATTCGGGCCCAGCAGCAGGGTTTTCTTGCCGCCAGCGGCTTCCTTGGCGCGCATTTTGTTACGCACTTCGAGCATGTCCTTGACCGGGATGCCTTCGGTGATGCAAATCGCCAGATCCAGATCGGCCTCAACCGCTTCCCAGATGGCTGCGGCAGCGCCTGCCGGTGGCACGTAGATCACCGACACGGTCGCGCCGGTGTCTTTCGCGGCTTCCTTGACCGACGCGTAGATTGGGATGTTGAAGATCGACTCGCCGGCCTTCTTGGGGTTCACGCCTGCGACGAAGCAGTTTTTGCCGTTGGCATATTCCTGGCACTTTTCAGTGTGGAATTGACCGGTCTTGCCAGTGATGCCTTGGGTGATGACTTTGGTGTCTTTGTTGATAAGAATTGACATGACGGTTCCTTATGCGGCGGCTTTGACGGCGGCAACCACTTTTTGAGCCGCATCGGCCATGGTGTCAGCACTGATGATGGGTAAACCAGACTCGGCAAGCATCTTCTTGCCCAGATCCTCGTTGGTGCCCTTCATACGCACAACCAGCGGCACATTCAGATTGGTGGCTTTGCAGGCCGTGATCACGCCGGTGGCGATGGTGTCGCACTTCATGATGCCACCAAAGATGTTGACCAGAATGGCCTTGACCTTGGGGTTCTTGAGCATGATCTTGAAGGCTTCGGTCACCTTCTCGGGGGTGGCACCGCCGCCCACGTCCAGGAAGTTGGCTGGCTCTGCGCCAAACAGCTTGATGGTGTCCATGGTGGCCATGGCCAGACCGGCACCATTGACCAGGCAACCGATGTCGCCGTCCAGGCTGATGTAGGCCAGGTCGAACTTGCTGGCTTCGACTTCAGCCGGATCTTCTTCATCCAGATCGCGGAAAGCCACGATTTCGGGGTGACGGAACAGGGCGTTGGCGTCAAAGTTGAACTTCGCGTCAATGGCCTTGATGTTGCCATTGCCCTCGAGAATCATCGGGTTGATTTCAACGAGTGAGGCGTCGGTGTCCATGTACACCTTGTAGACTTTTTGCAGCACCTCCGCGGCCTGTGCGGTGGAGCCAGCGGGCACGCCAATGGCGTCCGCGAGCTTCTTCGCCTGCGCGTCGGTCAAGCCGGTGGCCGGATCGACGATTTCGGTGATGATCTTTTCAGGGGTGGAATGGGCCACTTCCTCGATATCCATGCCGCCCTCGGAGGAAACGATCATGGCCACGCGTTGCGTGGCACGGTCGGTTACGGCCGACACGTAGTATTCTTTTTTGATGTCGGCGCCGTCTTCAATCAGGAGACGGCGGACTTTTTGACCCTCAGGGCCCGTCTGGTGCGTAACCAGCTGCATGCCCAGGATTTCGCCGGCGAGCTTTTTGACTTCGTCGATGGAGCGCGCCAGCTTGACGCCGCCGCCCTTGCCCCGCCCGCCCGCATGAATTTGCGCTTTGACAACCCAGACCGGGCCACCGAGCTTTTGTGCGGCTTCCACCGCTTCTTGGACGGTGAATGCCGGAATGCCGCGTGGCACCGGCACACCAGCTTGACGCAAGATTTCCTTGCCTTGGTATTCGTGAATCTTCATGAGGGCTCTCAGGAAAAGATAGTTTTTATCCGGCCACAAATTGTTACAACTTGACGTCCGGCACTGGACAATGCAGCCTTGGAATGTATCATGTTGCAACGCACCAATCTTTAGCGGGGCTTACACCGCAGTGACGAGCCCTCTGACGCACACCTACTATGCACAAGATTTTCATTGACGGCGAAGCCGGCACCACAGGCCTCCAGATTCGGGAGCGGCTGCACACCATGGCGGACATCGAGGTGGTCAGCATCGCCCCGGAATTGCGCAAGGACGCCGCGGCCAAACGCGCGCTGATGGCACAGGTGGATCTGGTCGTTCTTTGCCTGCATGACGAAGCTGCTATTGAATCCGTAGCGATGATTGACGATATGGCGAAAGCAACGGGCCAGATGGGCCCCAAAATTATCGACGCCTCTACCGCCCACCGAACAAATCCGGACTGGGTCTTTGGTTTTCCCGAACTCGTGCCCGGCCACGACAAGCTGGTGGCGCAATCACGTCGCGTTGCCAACCCTGGTTGCTATGCCACGGGTGCGATTGCGTTGATTCGTCCTTTGGTGGACGCGGGCCTGATCCCCAAGGATTTCCCATTGACGCTGCCATCGGTCAGCGGCTATTCGGGCGGCGGGCGCACCATGATCGAAGCCTATGAAAAAGGGGAAGCACCGGCTTTCGAGCTCTATGCCCTGGGCTTGAAACACAAGCATTTGCCTGAAATCATGAAATACACGGGCCTGCAGCGGCGCCCGGTGTTCATCCCCTCAGTGGGTAATTTCAAGCAAGGCATGCTGGTGCAACTGCCCCTAGATTTGAGCCTGCTACCAGGTCAGCCCAGCGCACAAGACCTGCACAGGGTGCTGGCGAAGCACTATCAGGGCAGTGAATGGGTCAGCGTGGAACCCGCCACAGCGGACAACAAACTGGATGCACTGGCCTTGGTCGATACCAACAAGATGGAACTGCGGGTGTTCGCCAACCAAGGCAGCGACGACGGGTTTCACCACGCTGTGCTGGTGGCTCGTCTGGACAATCTGGGCAAAGGCGCCAGTGGTGCTGCGGTGCAAAACTTGAAGTTGATGCTGGACTTGTAGCCCAGTCAGTCATCGAGCGCGCCCGCGACAACGCGTCGGATAACCTCCGCACCGAAACCCCGTGAGGCCAGAAAGCGCATTTGCTTGACGCGCTCGGCCGCATCGGCAGGGGCGTTGCCAAACTTTTTGCGCCAGACTTCTGCGGCGCGCTCCCGCTCGGTGACCTGCAGACTGGCCAGGGCCGCACTGACCGCCTGCGGGTCCAAGCCTTTGTCTTGCAACTCCTGCTTGATGCGCACCGTGCCGAGCTTGGCCGCCCGGCGGTGCAGCACCGATTCAATCACCCGCTGCTCATCAATGAAGCCCTTGGCCTGCAATTCATCCAGCGCGCGGGCCAGGGTGCCGGGTTCTTCTTCGAAACTCTTGAGCTTGCGCTCCAACTCGGCACGCGAGTGTTCGCGCACCGTGAGCAAGCGCAAGGCGCGGCCTTTCAGAGAGGGCTTGGCAAACGACATAGAACAACCTGTTGACATAGGATTCAGAAATCCATTGAGGAAACCAAATTCGCTATTATTTCAGTAGCTGACTGTGCTTATTTCACAGGGGCTGGGCACCTTTTTTACTTGCACCCTTGGCTTTGACCTCAGCTTCTTCCGTGCCCGCCAGCAATGGGATGCCCAGCGAGGCGCGTACCTTGTTCTCGATCTCGCGTGACAACTCGGGGTTCTCGCGCAGGAACTCGCGGGCGTTGTCGCGGCCCTGGCCGATTTTCTCGCCGTTGTAGGCATACCAGGCACCCGACTTGTCCAGGATGTTGGCGTTCACGCCCATGTCAATGATCTCGCCGTGGCGGCTGATGCCTTCGCCAAACAGGATATCGAACTCGGCCGTCTTGAACGGGGAGGCCACCTTGTTCTTGACGACTTTGACCTTGGTTTCATTGCCGATGGCGTCGTCGCCTTTCTTGATGGTGCCGGTACGGCGGATGTCCAGGCGCACCGAGGCGTAGAACTTCAGCGCATTGCCACCCGTGGTGGTTTCGGGTGAACCGAACATCACGCCGATTTTCATGCGGATCTGGTTGATGAAGATGACCATGCAGTTGGTCTTTTTGATGTGGGCGGTCAGCTTGCGCAGCGCCTGACTCATCAAGCGGGCCTGCAGACCGGGCAAGGAATCGCCCATTTCACCTTCCAACTCGGCCTTGGGCGTCAGGGCCGCAACCGAGTCGACCACGATCAGGTCCACTGCGCCAGAGCGCACCAGGCTGTCCACAATTTCCAGGGCCTGCTCGCCGGTGTCGGGCTGGCTGATCAACAGATCCTGCAGGTTCACACCCAGCTTTTGCGCGTACTGGATGTCCAGCGCGTGCTCGGCATCGACAAAAGCGCACTGGCCGCCCTGTTTTTGCATTTCGGCAATCACTTGCAGGGTCAAGGTGGTTTTACCGCTTGACTCCGGACCGTAGATTTCAACCACACGACCACGGGGCAAACCGCCCACGCCCAAGGCGATGTCCAGCCCCAGCGAGCCGGTGGAGACGACCTGAATGTCTTCAATCACCTCGCCTTCGCCCAGGCGCATGATGGTGCCCTTGCCGAATTGCTTCTCGATCTGGGCCAGGGCGACTTGCAGGGCCTTGGCTTTTTCGCTGTTGACGGGGCTTGGGGCTTTAACGGGTGCGTCCATGAAAATCTCCTTGAATATCAAATACTTGGCTAAAAATCGAACTTGACCCATGCCCTGCTTTTAACAACAGGCTGGATGCTTGAACAGTAGTTTAAACGGCCTTATTCAAATCTGTAAACAAATTTTTTAGTCAATTTGGCTTACTATTTAAGCCATGTCCAGCACTGAGCTTTCTTACCCGCATGACAGCTGGCGGCAGGCTCATCTGGGACACTGGATGGACCAGGCGCTGCAACGCTTTGACGCACGGGTCCTGTCCCTGATGTCCCGCAACGAAAATGTGCCGCTGGCCCTGTCCAACCTGGCCGCCCGAGGAAGCCTGAGCGCCTCCCACATCCACATCACGCGCCACTTGGCCTTGGAGGGCTCGCGCCTGACCGAACTCGCCCGGCGCGCCAGCATGAGCAAGCAAGCCATGGGCAAACTGGTTGACCAATGCGAAGCCTGGGGTCTGGTTTGCCGCATCGACGACCCGCGCGATGCCCGCGCCCGGCAGATTGTGTTCACACCGATCGGCCGTAGCTGGCTGAAAGCCTTTGAGCAGGCCGTGGCACAAGCGGAAGCCGAGCTGCGCGCGGCGGTCGGGGCCGAGGTGGCCACCGTCATTGCGATCGGCCTGGAAGCCTATGCCGCATGATCGTTGCCAGCTCTGAAACAAAAGCAACGAACTGGGCGCGGGCGCCTAGAATCGCCTCACAAGGGGAATGCCGCTGCCATGCGGCCATTGCCCACCATGGAGACAGACATGCGAATCCTGATTGCTGAAGATGATCAAGTTCTGGCCGACGGCTTGCTGCGCACCCTGCGCAGCTCAGGCGCTGCGGTCGACCACGTGGCCAGCGGGACCGAGGCGGATGCCGCGCTGATGACCAATACCGAGTTCGATCTGCTGATTCTGGACCTGGGCCTGCCCAAGATGCACGGGCTGGAGGTGCTGAAAAAGCTCCGCGCACGTGGCTCCTCGCTGCCAGTGCTGATCCTGACCGCCGCCGACAGCGTGGACGAACGCGTGAAGGGCCTGGACTACGGCGCCGATGACTACATGGCCAAGCCCTTCAGCCTGCAGGAGCTCGAAGCCCGCGTGCGCGCCTTGAGCCGCCGTGGCATGGGCTCGGCCAGCAGCACGATCAAGCATGGCCCCCTGATTTACGACCAGTCGGGCCGCGTCGCCACCATCGACGGCGTCATGGTCGAGCTGTCCGCCCGCGAGCTGGGTTTGCTGGAAGTGCTTCTGCAGCGCGCCGGCCGGCTGGTGAGCAAAGACCAGCTGGTGGAGCGCCTGTGCGAGTGGGGCGAGGAGGTGAGCAACAACGCTATCGAGGTGTACATCCACCGCCTGCGCAAGAAGATTGAAAAAGGCCCGATCCGCATCGCCACGGTGCGGGGCCTGGGCTACTGCCTGGAGAAGATACCGGGGTGAACATCTTTCACCGCGAACAGCGCTCGCTGTTTGGCGAAATTCTGGACTGGATGCTCACGCCACTGCTGCTGCTGTGGCCAGTCAGCCTGGTACTGACGTGGCTGATCGCACAAGGCATTGCCGCCAAGCCCTTTGACCGTGCGCTGGAGTACAACGTCACAGCGCTGGCACAGCTGATTACCGTTAACCACAACCGGGTCCAGTTCAGCCTGCCCCTGCCGGCCCGCGAACTGCTGCGCGCCGATGACTCGGACACCGTCTACTACCAGGTCCTCGGGGGGCAGGGCGAATTCCTGAGCGGGGAACGTGAGCTGCCATTGCCTTCGGAGGAAGAGAAGGAAAAGGCCGTTTTTGGCGAAGTTCGCATCCGCGACGCCGAAGTCCGGGGCGTGGATGTCAAAGTGGCCTACACCTGGGTCAAGCTGGCGCTGCCAGGCTCCAGACCGGCACTGGTGCAGGTGGCCGAAACCATGGAAAAACGCTCGGTGCTGGCTACAGAAATCGTCAAAGGCGTGATGTTGCCGCAGTTTGTCATCCTGCCCATGGCAGTGCTGCTGGTGTGGCTGGCGCTGGTGCAGGCCATCAAGCCGCTGAATGAACTCGAGGAACGCATCCGTGCCCGCAAGCCCGACGATCTGAGTCCCATCGACGCACAGGCCGTTCCTCTGGAAGTGGCCCCGCTGGTGTACTCGGTCAACGACTTGTTGCTGCGGCTCAAGGACTCGATCGCCACCCAAAAGCGCTTCCTGGCCGACGCGGCCCACCAACTCAAGACGCCCTTGGCAGGGCTGCGCATGCAGGCCGATCTGGCACAGCGCCAGGGTGCCAGCGCGGAGGAGCTGAAACAATCACTGCGCCAGATTGGCCGCTCCAGCATCAGGGCAACTCACACCGTCAACCAATTACTGGCGCTGGCCCGGGCAGAGAGCAGCGGCTCGGTGATGCCGCGCTACTCCTGCGATCTGGCCGATCTGACCATGGCGGTGGTGCGCGACAGCGTGCCGCGAGCGATCGAAAAGCGCATTGATCTGGGCTACGAAGGTACGCAACCCGGTGCACCCGGGGGACAACTGGCCGGCAACCCCACCCTGCTCAAGGAACTGATTCGCAACCTGGTGGACAACGCCATCAATTACACGCCCTCCAGCGTCGACAAGCCCGGCGTGATCACGGCGCGGGTACTGACCGACCCCTTTGGAAAAACATTGGTGCTGCAGGTAGAGGACTCCGGGCCGGGCGTTTCGCCTGCCGAGCGGGAATTGATTTTCCAACCCTTCTACCGCGCCCTGGGGACCGAAGCAGACGGCTCCGGGCTGGGCCTGCCGATCGTGATGGAAATTGCCCAACAACACAACGCCACCGTCATCCTGGAAGACACCCGACCCGGGCACACCCCACCGGGAGCCCGCTTCAGCGTGCGGTTTTTGGCGGAATCCATTACCACCGACGCAGGCACCTGAGACTCAACGGCAAGGTGCAAACGCCTTGCCGGACAACAAAGGTTTCAACTCCTCAAGCTGGGCCTTCAAGGCTTCATCGGCCGCAGGCACCCGCAGCAACATGCCACGCAACTCGGCGCGCTCCTGGACCACACGGGCGGTGCGCACACCGCGTCGATTCAAAGCCTCAAGGGCCGCGTTGGCCGCCGCCTGGGTGTCGAATCCACCCAGTGACAGACCCCACTCCAGGGTCGGGTTGATCAAGGGCTCAAATCTCAGATTCAGGTTGGCCAGTTCAGCACGCTTCTTGGCCAGGGCATCCGCATTCGGGTATTTGCCCATGTAAACAATCCAGCGCGCGGGCTCCACCACGGCATCCAGCAGCCAGGAGCCAACCGGCAAGGCCGCCTCCAGCACCGTCCGCACGGCGGCGCTCTGGGTGGCATCCAGCAGACCCGCCTGCAAGCATTCAGGCGGTTTGGCAACAACCCGTGATGCGGCTTCCGCCTGCCGCAGTTCCTGGGCTGTCAGCACGTGCAGGGCCTCGGGCTTGATTTGCTGGCGAAGACGCTGCGGCTCCGCCTGCGGCACCGGACCAAAATCGTAGGCCAGCAAAAAGCCTTGCGACCAGGCGAAATACAGGCCATTCATCAACACCAGCGCCAGGACAATGAAACGCACCATGGTTCTATCTACGTCCCGCTTAAAGGTGTTCGTAGGACGGCGGATTCACGGGGCGAACGCTGACCTCCGAACTGGTGACTTTCTTCAAGCCCTGTCCGGTATGCACCAGCAGGGCGCCGGAGCCGTCCACCCCCTGCGCAACACCGCTCAGGCCATCGCTCAGGGTCACGGTCAGGCCGCCCAGCGCATCACGCTCATTGAAGCGGGCCATGAAGGGCAAAAACCCATGTTGCTCGAATGCCTTGAGGGTGCGCACCAAGGGCGCGGCCACGCGCAACAAAGCCTGCGGCGCATCAATGCCCGGCAACACCTCAGCCAGCCAGGCAGGCGGGGTCGACAAACCTGTGGCCTCACGCTCCCGGATGTTGATACCGATTCCCACCACCGCGTAGCGAACACCGGGGTTATCGCCCAGGCTGACAGTCTCAATGAGGATGCCGGCCAGCTTGCGGTCATGCAACCAGAGGTCGTTGGGCCACTTCAAACGCAAATCCGGATGCAGGCTCTGCGCGACGCTGATCCCCACCGCCAGCGACAGACCGGACCAGTCCTGGGGTGCCAGGGGCAATCCCAGCGAAAACGTCAGGGACGATGTTGCCCCCACGCTTGCCACTTCGTGTGCTGCGCGGCCCGACGCGACGGCCTGCGCGCCCTCCGTGCCGCTGAACCACTGTCGTCCCAACCGGCCACGCCCGGCCGTCTGCTGCTCAGCCACCAGCAGCACGGGGTCCAGCTGTCCGGCACGGGCGCGACGCATCAGCTCGGTGTTGGTCGAATCAATCTGCGGCACGACCTCAACCGTAAATCCCGGCAAATCCGGCTCCACGGCCTCCCAGATGGCTTCTGCCGGCCAACGGATTGGCGGGTTTCCCTTCCTGATGCCTGCAGAATCGGCGCTGCTCATGGTGTTGTCTTCAGCGGCGGCCGCGCTTGGGTGCCAGCAGGGTGCCGCGGCAGTTTTTGGCGCCGCACCAGCAGGGGTACTCGGCCTTGAGTTTGGGCGTGTAGCGTTCGTCAATGATCAGACCGTAGTCGTAATTGAGTTCCTCGCCCGCAGGGATATTGCGCAGGGCCTTGATGAAGACACGCCCGCCTTCCTCGTCCGCCTCGCAGTTCGGGGCGCAGGAATGGTTGATCCAGCGGGAGGAATTGCCACCGTACAGGGCATCGATGACACGGTTTTCATCAATGTGGAAATAGAAGGTGTGGTTGGGGTCCTTGGGGTCGTGCGGATGGCGCTCCTGCGCCTCGGGCCAACTGATGACCTCGCCCACGTATTCGATGATGGTTTCGCCCTCGGCGATATCCTGCACCGCAAAAACGCCTTTTCCGTGAACGCCGGAGCGACGGGTTTGAATGCGGCGACTGGCGCCAGAGGCAGATTTTTTGCTCACTTTTGGACCGGGCTAAAAAAATTTGGTATGGTGAACTCGTATGGGCGCGTGTGTGCGCGCTCACGTGTGTGTGTGTGCGCCTGCGCGCACGCGAGAAACTGGATTGTAGTCAGATGAAAACTTTAGTTATCGCCGAGAAGCCTTCCGTCGCCCAAGACATCGTGCGGGCGCTTACGCCCAGCGTGGGCAAATTCGAAAAGCACGACGAGTATTTCGAGAGCGACACCTATGTCGTCTCCAGCGCCGTGGGCCACCTGGTGGAGATCCAGGCGCCCGAGGAATTTGACGTCAAGCGCGGCAAATGGAGCTTTGCCAACCTGCCGGTTATCCCGCCGCACTTCGACCTCAAACCGGTGGACAAGACCAAGACCCGCCTGAATGCCGTGGTCAAGCTGGCCAAGCGCAAGGACGTGGACAAGCTGGTGAACGCCTGCGACGCGGGGCGCGAGGGGGAGTTGATCTTCCGCCTGATCGAGCAATATGCTGGTGGTGCCAAACCGCTGGGCAAGCCAGTCAGTCGCCTGTGGCTCCAAAGCATGACACCGCAAGCCATTCGCGATGGCTTTGGCGCCCTGCGCACCAATGCACAAATGCAACCACTGGCCGATGCCGCGCGCTGCCGCTCCGAGGCCGATTGGCTGGTGGGCATCAACGGTACCCGGGCCATGACGGCATTCAACTCACGCGACGGTGGTTTCTTCCTGACCACCGTAGGCCGGGTACAGACGCCCACGCTCTCCGTGGTGGTGGAGCGTGAAGAACAGATCCGCAAATTCATCAGCCGCGACTACTGGGAAATTCACGCGTCCTTTGGCGCCCAGGCCGGTGAATACCCCGCCAAGTGGTTCAACCCCGCGCACAAGAAGGATGCCGACGACGCCGAGAAAAAGGCTGACCGCGTCTGGACCCAGCGCGAGGCACAGGCCATTGCCGACGCGGTACGCGGCCAACAGGCCACGGTGACGGAAGAAAGCAAGCCCACCACCCAGGCCTCCCCGTTGCTGTTTGACCTGACCAGTTTGCAGCGCGAGGCCAATGGCAAGTTCGGCTTCAGCGCCAAGACCACGCTCTCCATTGCGCAAAGCCTGTACGAACGCCACAAGGCCTTGACCTATCCACGGACCGACTCGCGCGCCCTGCCGGAAGATTACGTACCCGTGGTCAAGGACACCTTCACCATGCTGGCTGACAGCGGCATGAAGCACCTGGCGCCTTTCGCGGCCACCGCGATCAAGGGCAATTACGTCAAACCCAGCAAACGCATTTTTGACAATGCCAAGGTCTCGGATCACTTTGCCATCATCCCGACACTGCAGGCGCCCAGCGGCCTGTCGGAGGCCGAGCAAAAGATTTATGACCTGGTGGTGCGCCGCTTCATGGCGGTGTTTTTCCCCAGTGCGGAATACCAGGTCACCACGCGAATCACGACCGCGGCCAACCACGCCTTCAAAACCGAAGGCAAGGTGCTGGTCAAGCCGGGATGGCTCGCCATTTACGGCAAAGAGGCTGCCGAAGAAGTGGCCGACGCCAAGGACGGCGACAAGGGGCAAAGCCTGGTGCCCGTAGCCCCCGGCGAGAAAGTGAAGACTGAAACCGTAGAGCCCAAGGCCCTCAAAACCCGCCCTCCAGCGCGCTATTCGGAAGCCACCTTGCTGGGTGCCATGGAAGGCGCGGGCAAGACCGTGGAAGACGACGAACTGCGCGAAGCCATGCAGGAAAAGGGCCTGGGCACACCTGCCACCCGCTCCAGCATCATCGAAGGCTTGATTGCCGAGAAATACATGCTGCGCGAAGGCCGGGAGTTGATTCCTACGGCCAAAGCCTTCCAGCTGATGACGCTGCTTCGCGGCCTGGACGTGCAGGAACTGACCAAGGCGGAATTGACCGGTGAATGGGAATACAAGCTGGCGCAAATGGAGCACGGCAAGCTCAGCCGCGAATCCTTCATGGCGGAGATTGCCGCCATGACCGAGCGCATGGTGAAAAAAGCCAAGGAATACGACCGCGACACCATCCCCGGTGACTACGCCACCTTGAGCGCCCCGTGCCCCAACTGCGGTGGCATCGTCAAGGAAAACTACCGCCGCTACACCTGCACCGGCAAATCCGGGACCGAGGAGGGTTGCGGCTTCTCCTTCGGCAAGACCCCGGCTGGCCGTACCTTCGAGGTGGCGGAAGTGGAGCAGTTCCTGCGCGACAAGAAGATTGGCCCACTGGACGGCTTCCGCTCCAAGGCGGGCTGGCCCTTCACCGCCGAAATGATCATCAAGTTCGACGAGGAGACCAAGAACTACAAGCTGGAATTCGATTTTGGCGACGACAGGAAGGGGGAAGAAAGTGGCGAGCTGATTGACTTCACCGGTCAGGAATCGCTCGGCGCCTGCCCCAAATGCGGTAGCGCCGTGTTCGAACACGGCAAGAGCTATGTTTGCGAGAAGTCAGTCCCCACACACGCGCAAGCCACGCCCAGTTGTGACTTCAAGAGCGGCCAGATCATCCTGCAACAGCCCATTGTGCGTGAGCAGATGAGCAAGTTGCTGGAGACTGGCAAGACCGATCTGCTGGACAAGTTTGTCTCCATGCGCACGCGCCGGGGCTTCAAGGCCATGCTGGCCTGGGACGCCGAAGCCGGCAAGGTGAACTTTGAGTTTGCACCGTCCAAGTTTCCGCCGCGCAAGACGGCTGCCAAAACCGTAAAAGCGCCTGCAAAGAAAGCGCCAAGCGCCAAAGCGACGGCCAAGCCCGCTACCAAAACAGCCAAGCCCAAGGCGCCGCGCAAAACGACAGCCGCCAGTGGCAAGCTACCCAGCGCGGAGCTGGCGGCCGTGATTGGTGCAGAACCGGTCGCCCGCACCGAAGTCATCAAGAAGCTGTGGGATTACATCAAGGCCAACAAACTGCAGGACGCCACCAACAAGCGCGCCATCAATGCGGACGCCAGGTTGTTGGCCGTGTTCGGCAAGCCGCAGGTGACGATGTTCGAGTTGGCAGGCATCGTTGGCAAGCACCTGAGCTGAGAGACACTCACGAGGCGGGCCGCCAGCGATGGCGTGACGGCCCGTCTGGACAAGTTCAGTGCATGAACCTGCCACCACGCCCAATGATGGTCAGATCGGTGAAGTTGGAGCCCTGATGGTCCTTGGCGCTGTAGTTGACGGTGAAACCGCCCAGGTTCACATCCCGCATCGACTCCAGCGCGCTGATCAGTCCATCGCGCGTCAGGTTTTTCCCGGTGCGGCGCAGGCCTTCGGTGAGCACGCGCGCGGTGATGTAGCCTTCCAGACTTGAAAAGTCAAAGTCTTTTTGCCCCGCTTCGATCATGCGTTGCTGGTACT
This sequence comes from Rhodoferax sp., assembly GCF_018780565.1. Lineage (GTDB taxonomy): Bacteria > Pseudomonadota > Gammaproteobacteria > Burkholderiales > Burkholderiaceae_C > Rhodoferax. Next base: position 199,503 of record NZ_JADMJN010000008.1, on the reverse strand, counting down.
CACGTACCACTGCGGACTTGCCTGCAAAAGGAAACGGCACCACCTGCGAAATCACCACGCCCTGGCCCGCATCGCCCAGTTCCTCAGCCAGCGCGGTAGAGCCAACAAAGCTGACGTTGAAAAACTGACCGCCATAGCCCTTGGCCCGGGCCTGCTTGATGAAAGCGGCACAGGCCTTGTAAGCCCCGACTTGCACCACCGCCTCAGGCTCTGCTTTCAGAATCTCCACCAGCGCCTTGGCCACATCCACCGTGTTGCGCTCCACCGTGCTGATCGCCACCGGCTTGAGTTTGCGTTTGTCCAGGGCACGTGTCACGCCTTCCAGACCGGCCTTGCCGTAGGCATCGTTCTGGTAAAAAACTGCGATCTTTTTGACGCCCAGAGTGGTCAGATGCTGAATGATGCTTTCCGTCTCGTCAAAGTAGCTGGCCCGCACATGAAATACCTGCCGGTTGAAAGGCTCGCGCAGCGCCTGTGCACCCGTGAACATGCCCACCAGAGGTACCTGTTCTTCGGTCAGGATCGGCAATGCGGCCAAACCGGTCGGCGTACCCACGGAGCCTGCCAGGGCAAACACCTTGTCCTCATTGATCAGCGCCTTGACCGCCGCCACCGCTTTCTCCGGCTCATAGCCGTCGTCCCGCGTCACCAACCTGATCGTGCGGCCATTGACACCCCCCTGTGCGTTGATGGCCTTGAAATAGGTTTGCATACCAAGCTGCATGCGCAGTCCCAATTGAGCCGCCGGACCGCTGATGACGGCGAACTGGCCAATGACGATCTCTTTGTCGGTCACGCCGTTCTCGGCCGACGCCAGCGAGGCGATACAGACCATGGCCAGTGCGGCCAGCTTTTTGATGCGGTTCATGGAATTCCCCTTGGTCTCAATACGTCTTGAAAAACGCAAGACTAACTGAATTCCCGTTATTTATCGACGGGGATTTGCAACCGGCCTGTTACCGACCCGGCTCCGCGGGCTCTTCCACCTGCCCGTCGATGTAGTACCACCGCCCCGCTTCCCGCACAAAACGGCTGGTTTCGTGCATGCGCTGCGCCCGTCCGCCGTCGCGACAACGCGCCACAAACTCCACCACCCCGGCGTCACCCGCCGACTGTGCATGGCGCACTTCGAGCCCCAGCCACTTGACCGGCGCGAGCTCCAGTTCGCCCGGCGCCGTGGAGGGATGCCAGGTGGCCAGCAGGTAATCAATCAGGCCCAAGACATAGGCGCTGTAACGCGAGCGCATCAGCGCCTCGGGCGTGGGGGCGTGCACGCCTTCGTTCAGCCCCGCGTGCCACTGACCGCAACACGCTGCGTAAGGCTCGCCGCTTTCGCACGGGCAGGGGGCGTGAGCAGGATGCAGGTTTTTCTTCATGGCGCAATGGTATCGCGGGGGCTGCAAGCGCAGATCTTGAGTTTCAATTCTGCCTGCCGGCTCATGCAGGGTTCCCCCATACATTGACAAACTGATTTTCATTCGGTCTTGGCTTGAACGGTCTTTTCGATTCAACCGTACCGACATTCAAGAAGCAGATGGCGCGTTCCGTAAGGCGCAAACCCAGGCTGTCTCGCAGGCAGTTGGATTTCAGCGCTTTCCCGCTTGTCAGCGCCGTGCCGTAGCCCATTGCTGTTGCAAGCAGCAGAATGCTTTGAACAGCGCATCCGGCAGCCAGAACACGCTCGCAAGCATCAATTTCGTGCGCTGGCTCTCCTTCGTCAACAATGAGAAGCATCAGAAATGGCGCATGAAAGGCCTTTTCTCGGGCTCGACAAACTTGCTCAAGAGTTGCACTCGCGTCCCGCTCCAGGAGGGCTTGCGCAAACAGATCGCCCAACTCGGAGCGCCTACTCTTGGGAATGATCAGGAGTCGCCATGGATTTATCTGACCATGGTCTGGCGCACAAGCCGCCGCCTGAAAGAGTTGGCTGACTTGCTGCTCTTGCGGCCCAGGCTCCATCAGTCTCTTTGGCGATACCGTTTGACGCCACGCAATCAATTGCGCCACAGCCTCTGCTTGATCATGTGATTTATGCGCCATTGCGATCGAGCAGACCCACCTTGCTCTTGATCGGCTTGTATTTTTCGTGGTCTGGCAGTGGCGGCTTTTGCGTGGCAAGGATGGGCCACTTTCCGCTTGCGGCAATCTCGGCATTGACTTCCAGGAACTGAAGCTGATCTATTGGCAGATCATCATCGGCAAAGATGGCCTCCACTGGACACTCTGGCACGCACACACCGCAGTCTATGCAGCCGCTGGGGTCAATCACCAGAAAGTTCGGCCCCTCCATGAAGCAATCGACAGGGCAGACTGACACGCAGTCGGTGTATTTGCATTGGATGCAGGATTCGGTAACGACAAAGGTCATGATCTTGTTTCCTTTCTGTTTACTTCTCGACAAAGGCGCGCTCAATGACGTAGCTACCCTGCTTTTGCATGGAGCCTTCATCGAATCCTCGTCGGTGCAGAATCTCCACCAGATCGGCTAACACCCCGGGGTTGCCGCATACCATCACGCGGTCGTGCAATGGATCGATGGCAGGTAGCCCGAGTTCGCGTTCGATATTTCCTGATTCCAGCAAGTCGGTGATACGACCCTGCTGCACAAACGGCTCCCGCGTCGCGGTGGGGAAGTAACGCAGCTTTTGCTGAACTGCCTCGCCGAGGTATTCGTGCATGGGCAAGGTCTCCTTGATGTCATCGTGGTAGCCCAACTCGCTGACATACCGCACCCCATGGACCAGAACGATGTGCTCATAGGCGTCGTAATAGTCCGGGTCGCGCACGATGCTCATGAAAGGCGCCAGGCCAGTTCCTGTGCTCAGGAGGTAAAGGTTGCGACCAGGGCGCAAGTTGTCTTTGATCAGCGTCCCCGTCGGCTTACGCCCCACCAATAGCGTGTCACCCACCTGCAGGTGCTGCAAATGCGAGGTCAGGGGACCGTTCTGCACCTTGATACTGTAGAACTCCAGATGCTCCTCGTAATGCGGACTGACGATGCTGTAGGCGCGCAGCAAAGGGCGCCCCTGGATCTCCAGACCAATCATCACGAACTGGCCAGACTGGAAGCGCAGCCCGGAATTGCGTGTGGTTGTGAAGCTGAAAAGCGTGTCATTCCAATGGTGGACGCTGAGCACTGTCTCCTTAAGGAGTGCGGGACTGCTGCTTGAACTCATGAGGTGCTTGGGGTCTCAAAGGGCTAAATTGATCCCCGCGCCGCTTCAATACAGCGCGAGGGGCGGTGACAAATGCAGGATGCGAAAGCTCAGGCAGTGACGGGCGCCGACGTGGGAATTCGCTCAATGCGCGCCGGCACCCGTTTGTGCCAAGGTGTTCCGGCAATAGGGTCCCGTTCCATGACGCCCGTCAGCTCGTTGAGAGACACACCTTTGCGCTCGACCACACCATCGGCGCGGCGATAGTCCAAGCCCAGGCCGTTGGGTAATGAAACATGCCCGGATTGAAGTGCTTCGGACAGCTCCACTTCAGCATCGGCGCTTCCACGGCGTGTGGTGACCCGGACCCAATCCCCCGCCTGGCACCCCAACTCGGCCGCATCCTGGGGAGAAATACGCAGGGTTCCAAAGGGACCCTTCTTGTGCCAAGTGCTGTCCCGGAACGTCGTATTGGAGGTTTCGGTACGGCGTTCGCCGGCAGAGAGTACGAATGGGTACTGCGCATCCACTGCAGGACCACCTTGCGCCAGTTTCTCAATTTCCGGCAGCAACTCCGGAATCCAAAGATTGATTCTTTGACCTGGAAGGCGCACCGCCTTCCAGCTGTGGCTGTATTCGGTATCGGCATAGACCACTCCCGAGGGACTACCCACAATGGCTTTGAACAAACGGTTGGCCGCCAATAGGGAGTGGCCGCCAAAACCGGCACGAGCGGCCGCCTGCGGTTGCTGGCGAACGTACATCTGGCAAATTCCCCACAGCGATGCTCCAGCCTCCATACCCTTTGGCATATATGGCCCCAGGGTTCGATATAGCACCACCGGGGCATTGCGGGCCACACGCTTGTCGCGCATGGATTTCCACCCAAAAGCCAAGGCGTAAGGAAGCAGTCCCCAGCGAGCGGCCTTGCGCAGCAATCCATATTGCGCAGGCCCCACGGCTCCAAGTGCCTCTACCAAGCGTGCGTGGATTTCTGCTTCGGTCAAAGTGCCTTTGCGCTGTTCGAATAGCGGTTGCCGCAGATGAAATCCGTTTTTGGGAACTTCAATATTGAAAAAAGTGGCTTCTGCTTTTTCAAAGGCACTGGAGGCCGGAAGCACATAGTCGGCCTGTTGGGCAGTTTCCGTCATCGCCACATCAATCACCACGCTCAGCTCCAGGGCACGCAGGGCTTCGCGCATCTTCTGGCTATCGGCCAGTGAATGCACTGGATTGGAGCTTTCGATGAACATGGCACGCAAGCGCTTGGGATGATCCGTGAGAATTTCCTCCGGAATCACGTTACAAGGAATCAAGCCCATGATGATCTTGGAGCCCGTCACCGGGCTGGTTCGACCGGCCTTCGGCACACCCGTGGCAGATTTCGGCGCTTTCTTGGCTTGGTCGCGGCCCGAATGAGACAAATTGAGGAAGGGTACGAAGGCATTGTTGGTGCCCGGGCGGCCATAGTGCCCGGTCAACAGCCAAACCAGACGGTTCAGATAGCTGTTGAGTGTGGAGTGGATGTTCATCTGCACACCCAGATCCTCCAGCATGGAGACGCTCTTAGCCTGCGCGATACAACGCGTCGCACTGCGTAGTAAGGCCTCGTCAACGCCGCAAATTTGGGCATACCGTGAAACAGGTATACGTCGTAACACAGCGACGATGTCATTGAGCCCGGTCGTGTGCTCTTCGTGCCACGCCATTGGCACAAGGCCCTCCTGGACGATGATCGCCGTCATGGCGGCAAGACACCAGGCATCAGTTCCCGGCTTCACCGCCAGGTGGTAGTCGGCCATCTCGGCAGTCTCTGTCTTGCAGGGGTCAATGACGATGATGAAACGGTTCGGATCCTTTTGCATGTCGCGCAGAATCACGCGGGATCTTGCGAAGCCGTGAGACTGCCAAGGGTTCTTGCCGAGGAAGACCGCAACCTCGGCATGCTCAAAATCACAATGCACGCCTGAGCCCATCATCTTGCCCTGCACCCAAGCCTCACCCGTTTTCTCCTGCGCCAGCGCATTGGAGCGGTACTGGATTCCCAATGCCTTGATCGTGCTGTCTGCGTACGTGCCGCCCAAGTGGTTGCCCTGACTGCCGCCGCCATAGTAGAGAATGCTTTCACCGCCGTACTTGGATTTGATGGCAGCAAATTTCTCCGCGATTTCGCCGATCGCCGTATCCCAGTCAATCGCCTCATAGCTTCCATCAGCTCGCCTGCGCATGGGGGAAGACAGTCGGTCAGCGCCGTTCTGGTAATAGTCCATGCGCTGCGCCTTCTCGCACAGGTATCCGTGGGAAATAGGGTGCTCCTTATCTGCACGAATGCGGATGATCCGCGGACCCTTGGTCTGGACTTCAAGACCACAATTGAGCGCGCAGATGATGCATGCCGTTTTTTTCCACTCTGTCGACTCAGGACTGCTCATATGTCACCTCGATAAATTTTGTTTTTGGATCATGATCGTTATCCTATAAAATAACACCGTTGATGTCAATAGACGTTTCACCTGAACTTCAAACTCCTATGCGTTACTCGAAAGAGCACAAAGATCAGATACGGCAGCAGCTGCTGTCAAAGAGCGGGAGCTATGCGAAGAAGCATGGCTTTGCTGCGACTGGTGTGGATGCACTTGCGGGTGCGGCGGGCCTGACCACTGGTTCGTTGTACAAGCACTTTGACAACAAGACCGCTCTTTTCTCTGCGCTTATCGAAGCAGAACTGGATCGAACCCTGCATCGTTTTGCAAACGTGAAACCTGGCGACACCGACGCAATGCTCAAAGCGCTGGCAAGCTATCTCAGCATGCAGCACGTCCGATCGCCAGAGAGCGGGTGTCCACTCCCCTCCTTGACTGCAGAAATAGCACAGTCCACTGACGACGTACGTGCAGTATTCGAAACCGGAGTTCTTCAATTCAAAAACGTATTGAAGGAATTGACCGGATCGGACACCACCGCATGGACACTGATCGCCCAAAACGTCGGTGCCGTGATGATTGCGCGTGCCATGTCCCATGATTCCGTCAAGCGCGAAATAGTGAATGCCGTTCGGGCTGCGGGTGCGAATCTTCTGGTCAATACGCCTGATAAAGAGTAATTCACCGGCGGATGATGTGAGGCGCGCGTCGGACAGTTCGTTGTCACACGATGAGAACTTTCGCTCCGCTATCGCGGACGACAGGGTGAAGGTCCTCGGCGCCCAGGCAATGATCAAAACGGTTCCGACCAGGGCCGCAGTTCCAGTTCATGCGTCCAGGCGCTGCGCTGCTGCAGATGAACTTGCCAGTAGGTTTCCGCGATGGCGTCGATCGAGAGCAATCCATCCGGTCCCTTCTCATTCTGGCGATCAGGAAACGCCGAGAGCAAACGATCCCCCTCGATGCCACCGTCGATGACGATGTGAGCCACATGAATGCCTTTGGGGCCCAACTCACGCGCCATGCTTTGCGCGGTGGCACGCAGACCGGCTTTTGCCGCGGCAAATGCGGCGAACAACGCGCGTCCGCGCAGGGAACCCGAGGCTCCGGTAAAAAGAATCGTGCCCCTGCCGCGTGTCACCATGCGTCGCGCACTCTCCCTGCCCGTCAGGAAGCCACCGAGGCAATGCTCGCGCCATAAAGCTTCGAACGCACCCACTTCAAGTTCCAGAAATGCATCGCGCCGATTGGTACCCGCATTGTGCAAAACCAACTCAAGCGGCCCATGCGCTTCGGCAGTGGCGACGAATCTCGCTGCATCGGCTTCATTGGAGCCGTCCCCCACCACGGCTTGTGCCGATCCACCCGCACCGCGGATTTCCGCGACGACCTTGTCGAGCTTCTCCGGCGTACGTCCCGCCACCACCACATGCAAGCCCTCTCTGGCAAAACGTCTGGCGGCGGCGCCGCCCAGGCCCCGGCTCGCGCCGACGCCGACGATCAGTGCCGTTCCGTTTTCTTGACTCATCAGGATCTCCTCTTCACAACCCATGGTTAACTTTGCATAACGATCGCGGCTTCAAACGCGGCCTGGGTAATGGCTTATTTACGACTCAAGCCCAGTGCATCAAGCGTTTCTTTTTCCTGCCGCATGGTGTCGATGGCAAACTGGCGAAAGTCTTTTGAGCTGCGGTACTCGGGCTCCATGTCATAGCGCGCCAAGGCTTGCTTGAAATCAGGCAATTCCATGGCTTGCCTGAATGCAACATGCAGCTTTTCAATGATTGTTGGGTCAGTCCCCTTGGGAGCAACCAGGCCCCAATGAGAGGTCTGGCTCATGTTGATACCAACCTCCTGCAAAGTTGGCACGTTCGGAAAACTTGGCATCCGCTTGTGTCCCCACGTGACAAGCAAACGCATTTTGCCGTCCTTCACATGGGGGGCCCATGCAGACGTCTCCGCGCCCGAGTCGATTTGCCCGGCAAGCAATGCTTGCAACGACTCTGCTGATCCCTTGTAGGGAATGTGATTCAGTTGGATGGCAGCGGCTCTGGATATCCGCTCCATGGTCAGGTGATTGGTCGTGGCGACACCAGGGGTTCCATAAGTCAGTTGATTGGGTTTGGCCTTGGCTGCAGCCACATAGTCGTTCCAATTTTTGATGGGCGAAGACGATGGCACCACAATGCCGAATGCATAACCCGTAAGACCGATGATGTAAGTGAGGTCTTTGGATGGATCCCACTTGAGGTCGGTGGTGTAAGGGAGTCGATAAATTCCCAAAGAGGCGATGCCCAGGGTGTAACCATCATTGGGCGATGCTTGGAGAATGGTGGCGGGCATGGTGCCGCCAGCGCCCGGCTTGTTTTCGATGACAACCGCTTGCTTCAGAATTTTGGATGCACTTTCGGCCAACACCCTCATCGGTGCGTCTGTCGATCCTCCCGGTGCAAAACCAATGATGATTTTGATCGGGCGAGAGGGATAGGCGCTTGACTTCTCTTGTGCCTGCACCCCTTGAATTGAGACTATCGCGGCCAACACCGTGTAGAAAAGTGACGGTTTCATTTTCAGCATGCTGCCACCCTCAGAATTTCTTCCTCAACATCCCGAAGGCGATCTTTGCCAAAGTAGATCTCGTTTCCAACAAAAAAGGTGGGGGAACCAAAGGCGCCGCGTTCAGACGCAGCTTGTGTATTGGCAAGAAGCCCGTTCTTGACGTCGGGCAGTTGTGACGCTTCAAGCAAACTGTCGGCATCAATTCCCGCCGCCTTCAACACCGCGACGATCTCCGCCGGGTCATCCATGTTGCGCCCCTGCTCCCACATGGCTGAATACATCGCCTCCACGTAGGGCGCAAAGCTGCCGAGCTTTTGCGCTGCAACAGCCCCACGCATGATTTTGAGCGTATTGACGGGGAAAAACGGGTTGCGCTGAAACCGGGTCAAGTGGTGTTTGGCTACAAATCGTTTGACTTCGAGTGCATCGTAAGCCTGCTTGTTGGGAATGCCTGCAAATGCCTCTGCTGGAGAGCGGTTGTGGGTGAGCTTGAAGAGGCCGCCCAGCAGGATAGGAACGTACTCAAACTTGACACCGGTCCGGTCCTCGATTTCCGGGATCACCTTGTGGCAGAGGTAGGCGTTCGGACTTCCGAAGTCGAACATGAATTGAACTGCGGGCTTGGTCATGGGTGGGCTCCAATCATTTTCAGAAAATTTTTACAAATCGTCGCAGGTGCGTCACCAGGTTTCCATCCAGGGCCGCAATTCTGTTTCGTGCGTCCACGCATCGCGCGGCTGCATGTGTATCTGCCAGTAGGCCTCCGCGATGCTGTCCGGGTTCAGAATGCCTTGCTGTTCTTTCAGCTCGTAGCGTTCCGGAAAATTGGAGCGGATGAACTCGGTGTCAATCGCACCATCGATCACCGGGTGGGCCACGTGAATTCCTTTCGGCCAAAGTTCACGGGCCATGCTCTGGGCCAGCGCACGCAAAGCGTGTTTGGCGCCGGCGAAGGCTGCAAAGCCTTCACGTCCACGCAGGCTGGCGGTGGCACCGGTAAAGATGATGGTTCCACGGCCACGGGGCAGCATCACCTTGGCGGCCTCCCGTCCCATGAGGAAACCTGAAAAGCAAGCCATCTCCCACACTTTCTGGTAGACGCGCGACGTCGTTTCCGTGATCGGGAAGCGCACATTGGCGCCGATATTGAACACGGCAACTTCAATCGGCGCGATCTCCCGCTCGATCTTCTCGATGAGTCCGATCATCTCCTCTTCCTTGCGCGCATCGCTGCCAAAGCCGTGCGCCTCGCCGCCACTGCTACGGATCTGATTCACCAATGGTTGCAACTTCTCCTCGCTACGCCGGGTGACACAGGCCACATAACCCTCCCGCGCAAAGCGTCGCGCAATCGCACCGCCCGTGGCGTCACCGGCTCCGATGACGAGAATGGCTTTCTTTTCACTCATGCTCAACTCCTTTGTAACTGTTGCGGGTATTCAGGCGAAGTCTTCACCGAATCCTGTGCGGTCTTTTTCAAAACGTTTTTCAAAACCTTGCCTGTGGGTGCTGCTGGCAGCGCGTCCAGAAAACACACCTCGGTGGGCACTTTGTAAGGGGCTAATTTCTCTCGCAGGTACTGTTGCAGCGTCGCCGCATCGAGCGAACTTCCCTCACGTTTCTCGACGAATGCGACGACCTCTTCGTTATGCCCGACAGTGCGGCCCACAACGGCCGATTGCACAATGTCGCTGTGGGCATTGATCGCTTGCTCGACCTCGACCGGATACACGTTCAAACCGGAACGGATGATCAGTTCCTTGGTTCGTCCGACGATATTCAGCGCACCATCCAAATCGAATCGGGCCATATCGCCGGTGTTGAACCAGCCGTCAGTATTGATGGCTTCTGCCGTGGCTGCCGGATTCAGGTAGTAGCCTTTCATCAAGCCGGGACTTCTTGCCCAGAGCTCGCCCACGTCTCCCAGGGGAACATCGTGTCCCCGTGAATCCACGATGCGCACATTCACGCCGTCAATCGGGTGGCCCACTGCACAGTCACTGCGCGGAGCTTCTATGCGCGTTTGTGAAATCGTGGGGCCGCACTCCGTCAATCCATACCCGTTGTGCAAGGCCTGGCCGAAAGTAGCCTCGACTTCCGCCTTCAATGGCGCGGTCATGGGTGAACCGGCTGCTGCGAGGAAACGCACACTGTCGGTCTTGAGTACATGCCCCGTGCTGCGCGCCCATTCGAGCAGGCGCGCGTACATGGCTGGCACACCGACAAAGGAGGTAATTCCCTCTTCATCCAGCACGCGCGCTGTCTCGGCCGGTGTGAAGCGTGGTTCGAACAATACCGACGCACCGCCACACATCGAGCCAAGGAACTGCGTTGCAATGCCCACGACATGTGCCATGGGCAAAACGCAGTAGCTACGATCCCTCGGGGACAGACTGCGCATGCGCGCTGCGGATTTGGCAGTGAACATCAGGTTGGCATGGGTGAGCATCACGCCTTTGGGTGCGCCTGAGGTGCCGGAGGTGTAGATGATTGCCGCGACCTGCTCGGTTGCGCTGCTCGCGACGGGCTCTGCCCAGGTTTCACTGTCAAGTGGGCCCAGCTGCATTTCTCCGATCCCTGGCCATGTCACGGGCTGCGCGCCGTGACGCTCAGCATGCCGGGCTGCATCGCTCGAAACCGTGTGGGTATAGAGGACCCGGCGCGGGCGGGAGTGTTCGATGAAGACATCGATTTCACGGTCAGACAAGCGTGCATTGGACAGGATGCACCACGCGTCCATGCGACTCAGCGCAATGACCAGGACGCCCTGCGCGACACAGTTTTCGCCCACCACCAGGACCCGGTCACCCGCCCGGACGCCCACGCTTTTTAGCTCCAGCATGACCGCCGTGGCCACCTGATCCAGTTGCCCATAAGTCAACGCAAGGTTTGAATCCCGCAAGGCCGGTGCGTCGGGCTGAGATTGGATCCATCTGTCGAGCAGCTGGTGAATCCGCGTTATGGCACCAGGGTCCTGCACAGTTCCCGTCATGTGAGTCTTTCGTCGTGAGTTTGCGTGAATCAAAGGCAATCATATTCCGACTAGCGGTTTTTATTTCGACTAATACCGGATAATTCAAACTTTGAAACCGCTTGGCGGAACTTATAGAGATTCCGTGCTTTCTTGTTAACCCCATGAAATGATCGGCCCAACATGACTTCCCAGCCCAACGACACCAGGCAACACACCGAGGCACCGGGTCCCGCACCTGCAGAACGGGACGCGCGGGCGCAAACGGAGGGCAGTGACCGCCAATTCGTGACCGCACTGGCGCGGGGCCTGGAGGTTCTTCGCTGCTTCCGGTCAGGGGAAGAACGCCTTGGTAATCAGCAACTGGCTGAGCGCTGCGGGCTGCCCAAATCCACGGTGACGCGCCTGACCTATACATTGACCAAGATGGGCTATTTGCACCATGACCTGACATCGGGTCGTTACCGGCTGGGCATGGCGGCGCTGGGCATTGGCGGCTCGACCCTGGCGCGTCTGGAGGTCAAGGAGAAGAGTCGGACGGTATTGCAGGCCGTTGCCCAATCCACGGGTTTGCAGCTCTCGCTCGGTGTGCGGGACGATCTCGCGATGCTCTACGTGGACACTTTCCATGGAAATTCCATCGTCACCCTTCAATTGAATGTGGGTTCGCGCATTCCCATCGGCACCACAGCCATGGGAAAAGCCTGCCTGGCAGGCATGGATGAGATTTCCCGGCGCAATATCCTGGCACGCATTCGTGCACTGGATCCTGTCAATTGGCCAAAGATCAATGCCGGGATTCAACAGGCGGTCGCGGATCTTGCCGAACAGGGCTGCTGTGGATCATTCGGCGATTGGCGCGCGGAAGTCCACGGTATCGGAATTCCCCTGTGCCTGGGCAATGCCTTGCCCGACATGGTGATCACGGCCGCAGGCCCCGCGATGACGCGCAGTCGCGAGTCCTACATGGCGGAAGTACGGCCCCTGCTCATCGCGGCGGTGCAAGAGATCAAGCAACGACTCAGCGACTAATCCTGATCCTTCAAATTCAGCGCAAGAACATGATCGCGCACAACGCGCAGCAACGCATCGGACCGTTTGGTGTCCGTGAACACTCGTGAGAGTGTGAGTGCGCCGATCATGGCACTCACGGCAACCATGGCGTCTTCGTCATTTTCAGTGTTGAGCGTGCGGGCAATATTCGCAATGAAGCTTTCGACATGGGACTCCATGACCGAGCGCGTGCCCTCGTCGGATCGGCTCACCTCCGAGGCCAATGCGGCAATGGCGCATCCCGTCTCGCGGGAATCTCGATGGGTCCTGCTCAAATAGCCGCGAACCATCGTCGAATACCCGCGTGTTTTACCGGCATCCGCCGCAGCGCCCTTGAGTTCGCCTTCACTCAAGGCCAGCTCTATCGCCTCGGAAAGAAGCTCTGAGGACGACGCAAAGTGGCCGTAGAAGCCCCCATGCGTCAGATTGACACTGCGCATGAGTTTTCCAACGCTGATGGACGCAAGTCCGCCAGCTCGAATCTGCGTCGCAGCCTCCTTCAAGATTCGTTCGCGGCTGTTCGCCTTGTCCGCCTGTGAGTGCCCCATGAGATTACCCCTGATCTTCGATGCTTGATCGGGGTAATTTTATAGGGCGCCCCGGTCAAGCCCGAACTGAACAGCGCGCTACGCAAAAGAAGCGCTGCCGAACCAAGTGCGGTGGCGTGCCACTACCACCGCTCACCGAATGGGCGAATCTCCGTGAGGAACGACCATGCGGAGCGTGGCTGGTGCGCGATGTGCCAGGCCTCCTGTGCAATATCTTCCGGCTTGATGAAAAAATCATCTGAGGCATCTTTGTAGCGTTCGCGTGTCCAAGCCAGATCGATGACTGCGTCGATCATCAGATAGGCCACGTGGACACCCTTGGGTCCCATCTCGCGGGCCATTGATTCGGCCAGTATGCGTTGCGCTGCTTTGGTAGGTGCAAAACCGGCGAAGTTCGCCTTGCCCCGTACCGCAGAGGTGTTGCCCGTCACAAGCAGAGTGCCTCCTCCTGCGCGCTCCATCCGCGGTGCGGCCCATCGTGCCAGATGAAGAAGCCCCATGACGTTGATCTTGAAATTGCGTTCAAGTATCTCAGGCGCAATGTCCAGGAAGCTCCCAAATGCGCCACCCACAGCGTTGTGAATCACCACCGTGGGTGCGCCAACTTTGGCTTCCATGGAATCCAACGCATTTTCCAAGGCCTGCGGATCGGACACATCGCAAGGGACAGCGATCGATCCTGGCAATTCGTACTCCAGGGTTGCCAGTCTTTCCGCGTTGCGTGCCATCATGGCGACCTGGTAGCCACCCTCGTGAAAGCGTCGTGCAAGCGCAGAACCCGTGCCGGGACCCACACCAGTGATCAGAACCAGCGGCTTCATTGTTGAACCTCCAGCCTGTTGCGGACAAAGTCCAACCGGTCGTTGCCGAAATACATATCTTCGCCCACGAAGAACGTGGGCGCACCGAACACACCTCGCGCCGCAGCAGCGGCCGACAATTCGTCAAGGGCTTTGTCCAGCGCGGCGTCATCGATCATCGATTCAAGTGCTGCTTTATCGAAGCCAGCCTGCCCAAGAAGCGCTGCAATTTGTTCACTGGTTTCGAGCGGTGCGTGGTCACGCCATCGGGCATGAAAAATCGCCGCAGCAGCGCTCGTCATGTCCCCCAGTTGCCCGGCCGCCAATGTGGCACGCAGCAGCCGGCGAGCGTCGATCTCATTGGCTTTGGGATGTCGATTCAGCTGAACGCCATACAGCTCTGCCCAACGCTTGAGGTCCTTTTGCACATAACGGTTTTTTGCGCCGCAGATCACCGAGGTCGGTACGTTTTCCACGCGTTTCATGACATCCAGGATGTCAAACGGAACCATGATCAAATTCGCATTCAGATTGGCGAACTGTGTGAAAGCAAGGTAGCTGTATGGGCTTCGGTAATCAAAGTAGAACTCCAGCGAATTCATAGTTTCTCCACGGTGGTCTTTGTAGGTCGCGACGTAGTCCGCAACGGCGAAGCTCGTAATCTACATGATGACCATCATCCAGATGTGACGCGTGAGTGACTATCGTGGCGGGTATCGCCCAAGTTATTACACGGTCTTATGGATGAATGCGCGGAAATGCTGCTTCACCTGTCGCGCATGATTTACGCGCAGGTGTCCCTGCATTCGTGCGGTGATGAAGACGGGAGAGAGGGGAGAAACAGACGTCGATGTCGAGTCCGTTTGAAGACTGCACAGGAACGACATGGCGGGCGACGTGGTTGAGCACCGCCCGCGAAGGCCCCGAAATCATCGGGGCCTTGACGCTTACTTGGCGACGACGCGCACCATCTCCAGGCACTTGTTCGAATAGCCCCATTCGTTGTCGTACCAGCTCACCAGCTTGATGAAGGTACCGTCCAGTGCAATGCTGGCGTCGGCATCGAAGATGGAGGTGCGGGTGTCACCACGGAAGTCGGTGGCCACCACCTTGTCTTCGGTGTAACCCAGCACGCCTTTGAGCGCGCCTTCGGACTGGGCCTTGATCTCGGCACAGATTTCCTTGAGCGTGGCTTCCTTGTTCAGCTCCACCGTCAGGTCCACCACCGACACGTCGGACGTGGGCACGCGGAACGACATGCCGGTGAGCTTTTTGTTCAACTCGGGAATCACCACACCCACGGCCTTGGCTGCGCCCGTGCTGGAAGGAATGATGTTTTCCAGAATGCCGCGGCCGCCGCGCCAGTCTTTGTTGGAAGGACCATCGACGGTTTTTTGCGTGGCGGTCGCCGCGTGCACGGTGGTCATCAGGCCGCGCTTGATGCCCCATTTGTCGTTCACCACCTTGGCCAGAGGGGCCAGGCAGTTGGTGGTGCAGGAGGCGTTGGAGATAATGGCCTCGCCCTTGTAGGTGCCGTGGTTCACGCCGAACACGAACATCGGGGTGTCGTCCTTGGAAGGCGCAGACAGGATAACCTTCTTGGCACCCGCATCAATGTGCTTTTGCGCAGTGACCTTGTCCAGGAACAGGCCAGTGGACTCGATCACAACCTGGGCACCGACTTCGTTCCACTTCAGGTTGGCCGGGTCACGCTCTTGCGTCAGGCGAATTTTCTTGCCATTGACGACCAGGGTATTGCCTTCCACGGACACTTGGCCATCGAAGCGGCCATGCACGCTGTCGTATTGCAGCATGTAAGCCAGGTAGTCCGGCTCCAGCAAATCATTGATGCCAACGACTTCGATGTCGCTGAAGTTCTGCAGTGCAGAGCGCAACACGTTGCGTCCAATACGGCCAAAGCCGTTGATACCAATCTTGATCGTCATTTGCTTTTTCTCCAATGGTTGAAACTTGAAACCTGAGCGCTCGGGCAAGCGCAATTCTTACTTGCGCAGAACCTTTTCCACGGTGTCGGCCACATTCTCGGGCGTGAAGCCAAAATGCTTGAACAGCACCGGCGCCGGAGCCGATTCGCCATAAGTGTCGATACCGACCACAGCAGCACAGCCGTATTTCCACCAGCCCTCGGTGACACCCATTTCGACTGCAATGCGGGGCACGCCTGCGGGGAGCACGGCGCTCTTGTACGCCGCGTTCTGCTTGTCGAAGGTGGTGTTGCTGGGCATGGAGACCACGCGAACCGCTATCTTTCTGGTAGCCAGAAGTTCTTGCGCCTTGAGGGCCAACTGCACTTCAGAGCCTGTGGCGATGATCACGGCCTGGGCTTTTTTCTTCATGCCGACTTCGCTGGGCTCAGCCAGCACATAAGCACCCTTGCTGATGTCTTCCAGGCCGGACTTGGGGGCGTAATTGATGTTCTGGCGCGAAAGCAGCAGAGCCGTAGGCTTGCTCTTGTTCTGCAAAGCCACGGTCCAGGCCACGGCGGTTTCGGCGGTATCGCCCGGACGCCACACGTCCAGGTTCGGAATCAGGCGCAAGGACGCAGCGTGCTCGATGGACTGGTGCGTCGGGCCGTCTTCGCCCAGACCGATCGAATCATGCGTGAACACATGCACCACGCGCAGCTTCATCAGTGCGGCCATGCGCACCGCGTTGCGGCTGTAGTCGCTGAAGGTCAGAAAAGTACCACCGTAAGGGATGTAGCCGCCGTGCAGCGCAATGCCATTCATGATGGCGGCCATGCCGAACTCGCGCACACCGTAATTGATATGGCGCCCACCATTGCCTTCGCCCGTGATGGAGTCGAAGCGCAGATTGGGCGTGCTCTTGGTGTTGGTCAGGTTGGAGCCGGTCAGGTCGGCCGAGCCACCCAGCATTTCCGGCAGGGCCGCGGTAAACGATTCCAGCGCCAGCTGCGAGGCCTTGCGCGAGGCCACGGTTTCGGCCTTGGTGTGGGCCGCCACCACCGTGTCCACCGCCACCTGCACAAAATTCTTGGGCAACTCGCCCTTCATGCGGCGCACCAGTTCTTTGGCCAAGTCAGGGTGTGCGGCCTTGTAGGCTTCAAACCGGTCGTTCCAGCTTTGCTCGGCGGCAGCACCGGCGGCTTTCGCGTCCCACGCGGCATAGACTTCTTGCGGAATGACAAAGGGCTTGTGCGGCCAGCCCAGCGACTCGCGGGTCAACTGGATTTCTTCGGCGCCCAAGGGCTCGCCGTGGGCCTTGGCGGTGTTGGCGCGGTTCGGGCTGCCTTTGCCAATGTGTGTTTTGCAGATGATCAGGGTCGGCCGGTCGGTTGACTTCTTGGCTTCGGCCAGGGTGCTGGCCACCAGTTCCGCATCGTGACCATTGATCGGGCCGAGCACGTTCCAGCCGCAGGCGACAAAACGCAAGGAGGTCTGGTCGATGAACCAGGGGGCCACCTGGCCATCAATGGAGATGCCGTTATCGTCGTACAGGGCCACCAGCTTGTTCAGTTTCCAGGCACCGGCCAGAGCGACGGCTTCGTGGCTGATGCCTTCCATCAGGCAACCATCGCCCAGGAAGGCGAAGGTGTTGTGGTCCACAACGGTGTGGCCTTCGCGGTTGAATTCCTTGGCCAGCAGCTTCTCTGCCAGTGCCATGCCCACGGCGTTGGTGATGCCCTGGCCGAGCGGGCCGGTGGTGGTTTCCACGCCGGGGGTAACGCCCACTTCAGGGTGGCCTGCGGTTTTGCTGTGCAGTTGGCGGAATTTCTTCAACTCGGCCATGGGCAGCTTGTAGCCGGTGAGGTGCAACACCGCGTACAGCAGCATGGAGCCATGGCCATTGCTCAGAACAAAACGGTCGCGGTCAAACCAGTTGGGATTGGCGGGGTTGTGCTTGAGGTGCTGGCCCCACAGAGCGACAGCCATATCGGCCATGCCCATGGGTGCACCGGGATGACCCGAGTTGGCAGCCTGGACGGCATCCATCGTCAAAGCGCGAATCGCATTGGCCATGTCGGCGCGGTTTGCGCTGCTAGTTTGTTCTGTATCAGCCATCTGTGCCAACTCCGGAAGTTCTGGGGGGTAGGGGGAAACCCGGTATTTTACCGGGCGCCGCCGAAGACCCGGTTTACGGCCATGGCCGGGGCAAGCGCGGCCTGCAATGCGTATAGTCTCACCCATGCAAGGACTTCATCTGACCGCCGATCTTCACCAGTGCCGCTGTGCCCCGCTGTGGCTCACCGACGCGGCTCTTTTAGGCGAGCGCTGCGTGCGGGCCGTCACAGCGGCGGGGCTGCAAGCGGTGGCGCAGGTGTTTCACACCTTTCCCGCCACCGCGCAGGGTCCCGGTGGCGTGACAGCCACGGTGCTGCTGGCCGAGTCGCACCTGTGCGTGCACACTTGGCCCGAGCAGCGCGCCGTGACGCTCGACGTGTATGTGTGCAACTTTGGTGGCGATCACTCCGCCAAGGCCCACGCGCTGCTGGACACGCTGGTCGCCCTGTTCGAACCCGGCCACACGGAACACCACCGCCTGACACGGGGAGCGCTTGCCGCATGAGTCCCATCATCGCCATGATCCTGGCCGCCGGGCGCGGCGAACGCATGCGTCCGCTGACAGACCACACGCCCAAACCGCTGTTGCAGGTGGGGGGCAAACCACTGATGCAGTGGCCATTGGAAGCGTTGGGACGCGGGGGCTTTAACCAGGTGGTGGTGAACACGGCTTGGCTGGGTGACCAGATCTCCCAGACGTTTGGGCATGATTTCATTCTCCAGCCAGCGTCAAATAGGCCCCATACGCTATCAAAACAAGAGCGAATGACGATCAACTACTCCCACGAAGGCTTGGACTTTGGTGGGGCGCTGGAAACCGCCGGGGGCATCGTGCGCGCCTTGCCACGCTTGGGCGAGGTGTTCTGGGTGCTGGCCGGCGACGTGTTTGCCCCCGATTTCATGTTTTCACCCGATGCGGTGCGGCGCTTTGCCGCCAGCGGCAAACTGGCCCACATCTGGCTCGTGCCCAACCCGGCACACAACCTCAAAGGCGATTTCGGCATGGCACCTGATGGTCTGGCCTTGAATCAGGCCGAGGTGAAATACACCTACTCCACCATCGGCCTGTACCGAAGCGCTCTGTTTGCGCCCCCGTTTTGCGGCATCCCCAAAGGCAACCCTGATGGCATCAAAGCGCCGCTGGCCCCGCTGCTGCGCGCAGCCATGGCGCAGGGTCTGGTCAGCGCCGAAATGTATACCGGCGACTGGACCGATGTCGGAACCCCCGAGCGACTCCAGTTCCTGAATCAAAACCGTGCCTTGCGCCAGGCACAACCCCATCCATGAGCACCACCCCCATGACATCCCCCTACGCCCAACGCCGCGCCCTGCTTGCCACCCAACTGGGCAACGATGGCGTTGCCATCATCCCCACCGCGCCCGAACAGGTGCGCAACCGCGACGCCGATTTTTTGTACCGGCACGACAGCTACTTCTACTACCTGACCGGTTTCAAGGAACCCAACGCCACGCTGGTCATCACGGGCGACGGCAAGAGCACCCTGTTCTGTGCGCCCAAAGACGCGGAGCGCGAAATCTGGGACGGCTACCGACTGGGGCCTGAGGCCGCACCGGCGGCGCTGGGCGTGGACACTGCGTTTTCCATCACCGAGCTGGACACGCAAGCGCCCAGGCTGCTGGACTGCCACAAAGTGGTGTGGTACCCCTTTGCCACGCACAAAGGCCTGGAAACGCGTGTGGACGGCTGGCTGGGCAGCCTGCGGGCCCGCGTGCGCTTTGGCGCCTTGTGTCCCGACCAACAGCGCGACCTGTGCAGCATTCTGGACGAAATGCGCCTGATCAAAGACCTGGGCGAGCAGGCCATCATGCGCCGCGCCGGACAAATCAGTGCGGGCGCCCATATCCGGGCCATGCAATTGTGCGCGCGCATGCTGCGCGAAGGTCAGGACGTGCGTGAGTACCATCTGGACGCCGAACTGCTGCACGAGTTCCGCCGTCTTGGCTCGCAACACCCGGCCTATGGCTCCATTGTTGCGGCCGGTGCCAACGCCTGTGTGCTGCACTACCGGGCCGACGACGCGCCCATTCGCGATGGCGAGCTGGTATTGATCGATGCCGCCTGCGAACTGGACGGTTATGCCTCCGACATCACCCGCACCTTCCCCGCCAATGGCAAATTCACCGGGCCGCAGCGCACGCTTTACGACCTGGTGCTGGCTTCGCAGGAAGCCGCGGTGACCGCCACCCGAGCCGGTGCCCGCTTCACCGACCCGCACGATGCCAGCGTGAAAGTGCTGGCGCAAGGCATGCTGGACGTGGGTCTGCTGGATGGAAACAAGGTGGGCAGCGTGGACGACGTGATCGAGAAGCGTGCCTACTTCCAGTTCTATATGCACCGCACCGGCCATTGGCTGGGCATGGACGTGCATGACTGCGGCGGCTATCTGGAGCCGTCCGAACTGGGCCAGACCAGCGAACGCAAGGACGCACTCACGGGCGAGGTCATCATCAACCGACCGGCACGCGTATTGCACCCTGGCATGGTGCTGACCATTGAGCCCGGCATCTATGTGCGACCGGCCGCTGGCGTGCCCGAGCAGTTCCACAACATCGGCATCCGCATTGAAGACGACGCCATCGTGACCGCGACCGGGTGCGAACTGGTGAGCCGTGGGGTACCGGTGAAAGCCGATGAGATCGAGGCCCTGATGCGGGCTTGAGAAGCCGCGACCAAGCCGACCCTCTCAACCCTTAGCGGGCGGTTTGCATGCGCAGGCGCCGCGCCGCGTCCTCGGCACTGGCGTCGCGAATCTCGCGCATCACGCCGCCGACATCCACCGCACCTTGTTGGCGCTCAAAGCGCCCCGTCAGCACCACCTCGGTGTGCAACAGGCCGCGCTGGTACAGGTCCCAGATTTCATGGCCGTAGTCGGTGTTCAGCAACTCGGGGGCAAAACGGCCGAAAAAACCGCGCAGGTTATCTACGTCGCGCAGCAGCATGCGCTTGGCGTGGTTGTTGCCAGCGGCATCCACGGCCTGGGGCAAGTCGATGATCACCGGGCCATCTGCACCCAGCAGAATGTTGAATTCGGACAGGTCCCCATGAACCACCCCGGCAGCACTCAGCATGCGCACAACTTGCGTCACAAGCGTCGCGTGGTGCGCACGGGCCTGCTCCGGCGTGAACACCACATCATTGAGTCTTGGCGCGGCGTCGCCGTGCTCGTCCGTCACCAGTTCCATCAGCAGCACACCGTCACAAAAATTGTACGGTTTGGGCACGCGCACGCCGGCATCTGCCAGGCGGTACAAAGCATCAACCTCGGCGCTTTGCCAGGCCGCCTCCTGAGCCTCGCGACCAAAGCGGGTGCCCTTGGCCATGGCGCGAGCCTGGCGCGAGTTCTTGACTTTGCGGTTCTCGGTGTAGTCCACCGCCTGACGAAAGCTGCGGTGCGTGGCCTCCTTGTAGACCTTGGCACAGCGTGTCTCCTCGCCGCAGCGCACCACATACACCAAGGCTTCCTTGCCGCTCATCAACTGGCGCACGACCGTGTCGATCAGGCCCTCTTCGATCAAGGATTGCAGTCTCTGGGGGGTCTTCATGGACACCATTTTGCACTGGTGCGAGATCGCAAATCCATGATTTGAGGTCCATTCTTCAAATATCGCCGGCTTTGCCCCCCTATCTGTGAGGTCTTCGCCTCTCTGGCCTGCGTATATTCGGTGCCACGGCTTACGGATTCATGCGAACACAATTTGAATACAACCATCCATATGACTAGCCTTGCAGAACAAAGACCACAGGAGATTGAAATTGCATCCAGCGATGCCCCCCGCAATTCATTGCTGGAAGAAGGCAATTTCAAACGATTGATGAATATCCAGGGCTGGTGGGTAGATACGGCCCGCTTCGACAACGACCCGCTCTATGCCAGCGAGTTGGTGCGGTTTGCCACTGCATCACAGTCTTTCGCCTTGCGCGAGTCCGCCACACTGCTGCAAGCGCAGATGGGCGACCCGCTCACGGAAACCGCAAGTCTGTATGCCTGTACGCGTCCCTACATGGAGCAACGCGAGCAGTTCAACAGCCCAATGCCTTGTAGGCCTCTTTCTTGAAAACAAATGTATAGGGATTGCCAAATCCCATATGCCGCTGGGTCATCAACACTGCGGCAATGCCCATGCGCGGGTTGTACCACCAGATAGTGCCCGCCAGTCCGCCCCAGCCCACTTCGCTGACCACATTCGCAGGTTCGGAACGATCCGGGGCGATCGCAATCGCCGACCCCAGACCAAAACCACGCCAGGTCATGGGCGGCATGTTGGCAAATTGCACGCTCAGGTGCGCAGGCAACTGGTTCTGACCCATCAGCGCCATGGTCTGCGGCTTCAGCAGATTCGGGCCTCCTGGCAACAGACTCTGCAAAAATTTCACCGTATCGTCCAGCGTGGACACCAAACCACCACCACCAGCCTCGTTAGGAACCCTAGCCAGATAGGCACCAGGGTACGGGCGCGAATCCAGCCGGCTCAGTCCCGGCTTCATGGGATCCAGCAGATCCGCCCCGACATAGAGGGCACAGAAACGCTCACGCTTCTCGGGGGGTACCCAGAAGTCGGTGTCGTGCATGCCCAGCGGCCCGAAAATACGCCGGGCAAGAAAGGCGCCAAAGCGCTCGCCCGACACAACTTCCACCAGCCGTGCCACAACGTCAGTGGCTACCGAATACTGCCATTGAGTTCCAGGATGAAAGGAGAGCGGAAGCGTCCCGATCACCGTCATCTGCTCAGCCAGTGTGCGGGTCGGGTTGAGCACGCCGGCCTGGTTGTACGCCTGAAACATGACGCTTCCAGGATCAAAAATGCCGTAGGAGAGCCCCGACGTGTGGGTCATCAAGTGCCGGATCGTGATCGGACCTTTTGCAGGTTCTGTATCGTCAATGCGCGTGGCACCGGAACGCAACACCTGCCTGTCGCGCAGCTCGGGGATGTAGGTCTCAATCGGATCATCGAGTCCAAACTTGCCCTCGTCGTAAAGTAGCAACGCAGCACAGCTGGTGATCAGCTTGGTGTTGGAGAAGATGCGAAAAATATGATCTTCGCGCAGGGGGATCGAAGCCTCCCGGTCCGCATGGCCATAGCAGAATCGATCGACGACGTCACGGCCCCGCAACAGCGCATATGAAACACCCGGAAGGTATTGCTGGTCAACCTGGGACCGCATGGCGGCATGCAGATGTTCGAAGTTGGCACTGGACATCGGGTCTCCTCTTAGTTATTGGGGCAGGAAAGCATTATGGTGCGGCTTCTAAAATGGCACCATGGACCCCGGTGCAGCCCCCGCCTCACGAAACCAACGCCTTTTTCTGGCACTTTGGCCCGACGAGGGCGTGCGCAAGCAACTGATCACGCACGCAGGTCAATGGATCTGGCCCTTGGCTTGTGCGCGCTACGCGCCGGCCGACTGGCATGTGACCTTGCATTTCATCGGCCATGTGGATGCCGATCGTGTGGTCGGCATCGCGGCCCGTGCCGCGGTGCCCATCCAGCCGTTCCAGTTGATCCTGGACCAGCCCGGACTTTGGCAACACGGATTGGCGGTACTTTGTGCGTCCGAGGTGCCACCGGCCCTGCGCGCCCTGTACGACCAACTGGGCGACACACTGCACGGGCTGGATCTGTCCGTCGATACACGACCCTATCAACCCCACATCACATTGGCCCGGCGTGCTGCCGGTGCAATCCTGCCAATGGCACCGGCGCCAGTGGTTTGGCCGGTCAGCAATTTTGCGCTGGTGGTGTCCGTGCAGGAAAAAGGCCATCGCTATCAAGTGATCCGCCGGTACCACTGAAAATGTGCGGCGATTCGGCTTGCCGGAACCGGCCGTGGTTAACCAGCGCTTCGGCCATGCGCAGTTGCGCTTTATCCGTCACACCCGTGAAGCTGACTGGCTGCGCGTGACGGAGCACAAGGGGTTCGAAGCTGCGCAGCCATTGATCGGACAACTCTGCGCCGGTCGTGTGGACCCCCAACAGGGTCATGTGGTCACTCTGAGCGCCTGAGTTGCCTTGCGGTCGATGAATTTCGTACACTGCGCGGCTGTGATGGAACGACCTTGTCGGGAGATGACCCATGGCTGGATTTTTGGACCCCTGCGAATTGCTCGCCACGCAAAGGCAGCTGCGCGTTCAGTTGCTGGACCGGAAAAACGCCATCAGCTGGCCCACTGGCCGTGAGTTGGCGGCACGGCTGCTGCTTCAGCTTGATGATGCGCCAGCCTGCTGGCAATTGTCGGCTGACTGGATCCGCGATGCCTTCGATGTAGAGCGCGTGGATGGTGGCACGGGCAGCCCGAATGCCCTGACCTACCTGCCGGCTCACGCCGAATCCCGCAGCAAAAAAATGGCCGTGACCTCTCTGCAAGGTGTGCGTATCAGCAACAGCGATCCGGCCGTGATCCGGCTATGGCAGTCTCCTCACCCTGTGGTCTTTCCCGATATTTCGCAGGAGAAGCTTTTTCGCAATGATTTGCGCCAGAGCTTGTTATCGGTGGGCACGCGGTCCAAGATCGCAGTGGCCTTGCAGCACCAGGGGCACCGCTTTGGTCTGCTGTGCATCGACCACATCGGTCGGACTTGCGACTGGCATGCAGAGCAGTACGCGCGTTTCGACAGCCTGGCGCGCGAGGTGCTGGGGCCGATCCTGCGGGCGTCTTCACGACTGACCCTGCAGGAGGAGGACGGGGCCTCGTCCGGCGTGCCGCGGCTTACGCCCGCCGAAGTCAAGGTGGCGAGTTTGGCTGCCTCCGGACTGAGCTACAAGGAGATCGCCCGAAGCCTGAACCGCTCATTTTCCACGGTGGACCACCAATTGCGCAGCATCCGGCAAAAGTTGGGGGTGCACTCCCATGCGCAGTTGATCGTGGCGCATCGCGAATCTTCGCGATAGACGCGCCAGGGCGCACTGTCTATGGTTGCGCGGTCGGAAAGAGGTGCTTTCCGATCCAGCAACTTTAACTTCACGGAGACAGAACATGACCACCATGCCCCCCACCGCCATCCCCGGTATTCCCACGGTTGACCTGCGCAACGTAGCCGATTTGCCCTTTGTGACCTTCATGGAAGGTCTGGATATCCAGGTATTGCAAATCGATGTGGAAGCCGGCCTTTGGGTCGTTCGCGCACGCTTTGCACCCGGCGTCACATTGCAGCGCCACAAACACACTGGCGAGGTGTTCGCAATCACATTTTCCGGATCCTGGAAGTACCTGGAATATCCGGAAGTGAACGTTGCCGGCTCTTATCTGTTCGAGCCTGCCGGTTCTATCCACACCTTCCACGTACCCGCCACCAACACCGAAACCACGGAGGCCTGGTTCGCCATCCGCGGGGCCAACCTGAACCTCAACGACAAGGGCGATGTCGAAAGCGTGTGGGATGCGCAGTTCATTCTGGACACCTACCTCGCCCTGTGCGAGCAGGCCGGGCATCCACGGCCCCAGGTCATCGGTATCTAAGCCGCTTAAGCCCCGCTTTGCGCGATGGCGCGTTGATAGGCGGGGCGCGCTTCGATGAGGTCAACGAAGCGGCCCAGGTTGGGGTAGGCATCACGGCCAGCGCCCCGAAGTGCGACCTGGGCCACAAAGGACAGTTGCACATCCGCGCCGGTCAATGAGTTGCCCACGAAGTAGTCACGCTGGTTCAATTCCCGATCCAGGTAGCCCAGGTGATTCTGCAGCTCGCTTTCAATGCGGGGGTGCAGCGGTGCGCCCGCGTCACCCAGCCGACCCACGTAGAGCTTGAGCATCAAAGGCAGCATGGCAGACCCTTCGGCGTAGTGCAGAAATTGCATGTACCGGTTGTAGTCCGCTGTGCCCATCGCAGGGGCGAAGCGCCCTTTGCCATATTGGCGCACCAGGTATTCGATGATGGCGCCCGACTCAATGACCAGCTCATCCTTGTCGCGCAACACAGGTGCTTTGCCCAGGGGATGAATGGCCATGAGCTCTGGCGGTGCCAGGCGCGTCCTGGCATCACGCTGGTAACTGATCACCTCATAGGGTTCGCCCAGTTCCTCGAGCATCCAGGTGATGCGACGCGAGCGGGATTCATTCAGGTGGTGGATTTCGATCATGGGTTTTCCTCGGGTTGAATAAACGGGATGTGGTCTTGCAGGCTGGCGCTGCGCTTGAATTGCTCGGTGGCCGCCACCAGAGCGCGAACAATACCGGGCTCGAAGGCGGCGTGGCCAGCGCCTTCGACCATCTGGAATGTGGCTTGTGGCCAGGCCTGGTGCAAGCGCCAGGCGGAGGCCGGCGGGCATACCACGTCGTAACGACCCTGGATGATGACAGCAGGCAAGTGACGAATGCGGTCGACGTTGCGAATCAACTGGTCCTCGTCCAGAAAGCCCTTGTTCAGAAAGTAGTGGGCCTCCAGCCGACCAACGCCCAGAGCGACCCGGTCTGACTCCAGTTCATCCGCCATCTCCGGCTGCGGCAACAGGTGCAGACAGCTGCCCTCGTAACGGCTCCATGCGCGTGCCGCCAACAGATTTTCCGACGCATCGTCGCTGAACAGGCGTCTGGCATAGGCCCGCAGCAGGTCGCCGCGCTCCGGCTCGGGAATGGGTGCTGCAAATCGGGCATGCTCCTGCGGAAAGAACCAGCCAATGCCATTCATGAACCAGTCTATTTCGGTCGGCGTGCACAAGAAAATGCCCCGCAAAATGAAACCGGTGCACCGCTGGGGATGTGCTTCACCATAGGCCAGGGCCAGTGTGGAGCCCCAGGACCCGCCAAACACCAGCCACGCCTCTATGTCCAACATCGTGCGCAATTGCTCAATGTCCTGCAGCAGCAACTGTGTGGTGTTCTGGCGGAACTCGCCCAGCGGCGTCGACTGGCCAGCACCACGCTGATCAAACAGCACAATGCGGTAGTGCGCCGGGTCGAATAACTGCCGATGCCTGGGCGAGAGGCCGGCGCCTGGCCCACCGTGCAGGAACAGCACCGGCACACCCCGGGGGTTGCCGCACTCTTCCCAATACACAGTGTGCAGGGCATCCACCGCCAGCCGGCCGCTACGGTAGGGCTCAAGCGGCGGGTAGACCGCCACGGCAGCAACCAGGTCGCTCATTGCAGCAAACTGTCGTGCAAAGCGCTGCTGGCCACCAGATTGCAGGTGATGGTGGACTTGCCCACACCACCGTTTTGATTGAACACCACATGCAGCACGGATACGCCCCTTGAGAATGGAATCCGGCAAGTTTAAAGGCGCCAATGAAATTTCGTCAGGCCGCCGCGCCCAGGGTGGCAGCCAAGGCCCTTAGGGCAGGCCCATTGACAATCTGGATCTGCTCGCGACCCAGGCTCACCCAGCCTTCCCGCTCAAAACGGCGCAGCAGCCGGGTCACCATTTCGCGCACGGTGCCCAGCTCATCGGCCAGCGTCTGGTGGGAAACCGCCAGCAACTGACCATGACCCAACAGGGCGGCGGCAAGACGTTGATCGAGTTTGTGAAAAGCCACGGCATCCACCAGGCTGGTGAGATCGGCCATGCGTTCGGCGAACAAGCCCAGCACCTCATTGCGAAAAGCCGGTGTCTCCAGCCAGCGCCTGAAAACCTCTGCGGGTATCAACAGCAGCGTGCTGGCCTTGGTGGTCATGCCGTGGGCCGACATGGGTTGCGTGCGAAACAGGCAAGCCGATGACACCAGACACAACTCACCCGGCACCACCCGGTACAACTCCAGCGCGCGACCGTCACCCGAACTGCGCGACACCTTCACTTCGCCCTCAAGCACAAGCGGAAAGCCCTGACAGGGCGCGTTCTCGCTAAACAGCACGGCGCCCGCCGGCACCTGCATCGGCGCCAAGGCGGCGCCCAGCTCGGCCAGGGAGGGTTGGACCTGGGCCAGAGCGGGGTAGAGGGCAATGAACTTCGCTCGTGGATCAGTGCTGGAATTCATGTCAGAAATAGCCTTGGCCCCCATTCACGGCCCGGCCAGATCGTCCAGGGCAGCGGCATTCATGCGGCGACGGCATAGCCTTCTTCGGCAATGGCTTTGGCCAACAGTTCACGCGGCGTCTCGGACCGCACATCCACTCGGTTGGCAGGGCGGTCGATCGTGACCTCGGCCTGGGGATCAAGCTGCTTGATGGCGCGGGTGACGGCTTTTTCGCAATGGCCACAAGTCATGCCGGTAACGGTAAAGGTTTGATTCATGGAAAGACTCCGGGATATAAAAAACGCGCTAGACATTTGAGAGATAGCATAGCTTGACCGGGTCATGATGGGAAAGATTAGGATCTACACCATGAATACTGTGACCAACCCCATGGCGCCATCGACACCACCAACCCTGGACATCGGCGTTGGCGGCATGACCTGCGCCTCCTGTGTGGCGCGGGTGGAAAAAGCCCTGAAGAAAGTACCCGGGGTGCAGGATGCCACGGTCAACCTGGCCACGGAGTCTGCGCGCATTGTGTTCACCCCTGGCGAGCAGATGGAAGCCCGCTTGCGTCGTGCTGTGCGTGACGCCGGGTATGAACCCCGCGCCGCCGATGCCGCCGTGATGGCCGAGGACGCCTCGCCCTGGGCCGGGTTTGGCCCCATTGCCATGGGACTGGCCTTGTCTGCGCCCCTGGTGATTCCGATGCTTGGCGATCTGCTGGGCAAGCACTGGATGCTGCCTGCGTTTTGGCAATTCCTGCTGGCCACGCCGGTGCAGTTCATACTGGGCGCCCATTTTTACAAGGCCGGCTGGCATGCCCTGAAAGCCTTTACCGGCAACATGGATCTGCTGGTGTCCATCGGCACCACCGCGGGCTGGGCCTTGTCGATGTGGCTGTGGCTGACGGCCGAGCCGGGGGCCATGGTGCACCTGTACTTTGAAGGCTCGGCGCTGGTGATCACGCTGGTGATGCTGGGCAAATGGCTGGAAGTGCGGGCCAAGCGCCAGACCACGTCGGCTATCCGCGCACTGCATGCCCTTCGCCCGGATGTGGCACATCTGATCGGACCCGATGGCGAAGTGGATGTGCCCGTGGGGGAGGTGCTGGTGAGCGACCGGCTGGTGGTCAAGCCCGGTGAACGCTTTCCGGTGGACGGCGTCCTGCTGGAAGGGCACACCCAAGTGGACGAGTCCATGCTCACCGGCGAACCCTTGCCGGTGGAAAAGCAGGGCGGCACCGATCCCGCACCCACACTCACAGGCGGCTCCATCAATGGCGAAGGCCGGGTTGTGATGCAAGTGAGTGCCGTCGGTAGCGAGACCGTGCTCTCACGCATCATCCGCCTGGTGGAAGACGCCCAGGCCGCCAAGGCGCCGATCCAGCGCATGGTGGACCAGGTCAGCGCCGTATTCGTGCCCGTGGTGCTGGTGATTGCACTGATCACCCTGCTGAGCTGGTGGCTCACCGGTCACGCTTTTGAGCAGGCCCTGATTTATGCCGTGGCGGTGCTGGTGATTGCCTGCCCGTGCGCCCTCGGGCTCGCCACGCCCGTGGCCATCATGGCGGGCACCGGCGTGGCGGCACAGCATGGCATTTTGATCAAGGACGCACAGGCCTTGGAGCTGGCGCACAGGGTCGACGTCGTCGCGTTTGACAAAACCGGCACACTGACAGTGGGTCGTCCCAAACTGAGCGCCTTGCATCTCGCACCCGGCATGGCAGAAGACGAAATGCTGAGGATCGCCGCCAGTCTTCAAAGTGGCAGCGAGCACCCGCTGGCGCGGGCTGTGGTCAGTCGCGCCCAGGAGATGGGTTTGCGCTTTGAGGCGCCTGACAACGTGCGCGCCGTGGCTGGCCGCGGCACGGAAGGCGAGGTTGGCGTACGCAGTTTCCTGATCGGCAGCCTGCGCTGGATGGATGAACTCAAGGTCGACACCGGCGCCATGGCCAAAGAGGCCGCTGCGCTGCAAGCCCAGGGCTCAACCGTATCAGCCATGGCCGAGCGAACCAGCCAGGGCCTGACCCTGCGTGCCTTGATGGCTTTTGGCGACGAACCCAAGCCCGGAGCCCAAGAAGCCCTGGCCGCCTTGCGGGCGCGCGGCATCAAGACCGTGATGATCTCCGGCGACAACCGGGGTGCCGCCGAGGCCATGGCCCGCCGCCTGGGCCTGCGCCCGCAAGAGGGCGAAGTGATGGCCGAAGTGCTGCCCGGCGACAAGGCCGCGCGCGTGATGGCCTTGAAGCAAGGCGGCCATGTGGTGGCCATGGTGGGCGACGGCGTGAACGACGCCCCGGCACTGGCTGCCGCAGATGTCGGTATGGCCATGGGCAACGGCACGGATGTCGCCATGCATGCTGCCGGCGTCACCCTGATGCGCGGTGACCCGTTGCTGGTGGCAGCGGCACTGGAAATTTCCGACCGCACGGTCGCCAAGATCCGGCAGAACCTGTTTTGGGCTTTTGCCTACAACGTGGCGGGCATTCCTCTGGCGGCGCTGGGCTTCCTGAACCCGGTGCTGGCGGGTGCCGCCATGGCCATGAGCTCCGTCAGCGTCATGAGCAATGCACTGCTCCTCAAACGCTGGAAACCCAAAGGGAAATAGTGCACTCCATACGAGCAGAGACGACCGGGTGTTACAGGGTCGCCTGCGGTGCTCGAAGTGGCAATCTGAGCGTGAACACCGTTCCCTCTCCCGGAGTGCTTTGCACCTCGATCTGGCCTCCCAGCACCCCCGTCACGATGTTGTGCACGATATGCAGCCCCAAACCGGAGCCCCCCTGACCCAGCCGGGTGGTGTAGAACGGCTCAAAGATGCGCTTCAGGTTGACACGCTCCACGCCCCGGCCATGGTCGCGCACCTGCAACTCCACCTCCTGTTGCCCCTGAGCCCGTGCCTGCACTTCGATCAGCCCGCCTTGCCCGTCGCTATAACCATGGATCATGGCGTTGCTGATCAGGTTGCTCAGCACCTGTCCCAGCGGGCCGGGGTAGCTGTCGAGCGTCAGATTCGGACTGATATCCGTGACCACCGCGCAGCCGCAATGGCGAATCGTGGGACTGAGGGTGAGCACAATTTCGGACGCCACCTCCTGCAGGTCAAACTGACGTCGCTGCGAACTGGTCTGGTCTACGGCGACCTGTTTGAAGCTGCTGATCAATTCTCCCGCCCGGCTCAAATTGCGCACCAGGATATCGCAGGCAAACTGTGTGTCTGCCACAAACTGGTCCAGATTGGACCGCGTCAAGCCGCTGGCCATTGACGCCACAAATCGTGTGGTTTTGAATTCCAGCGAGCTGGCCACCGTCAGGCCATTGCCAATCGGGGTGTTGAGTTCATGCGCGACGCCCGCCACCAGCGAGCCCAGGGCGGCGAGCTTCTCCGAGCGCACCAGCTCGTCCTTGGTGCGCTCCAGACGCTCCAGCGCCTGTTCGAGTTTCTCCGTGCGTTGCTGCACCCGCTGCTCCAGTGAGGCGTACAACAAGGCGTTGTCCAGCGACACGGCCATCTGGCCGGCAATCAACATGACTGCATCCAGGCGCTCGGCACTGAAGGCACCACGGCGCTGGCGGCTCTCCAGCAACAGCATGGCGCGCAACTCACCGTGGCTCAGGATCGGGGCGCAGAGGATGGAACACTGGGCCAATGCCGCAATATAAGGATCGCGGTTGAAACGATCGTCCTGGGTAGCATCGTCCAGTAGCAGGGTTTCGCCAGTGCGTTGGACATAACGGAACACCGAGAGCGCCAGGTCACCGCGTTTGCCAGCCTGCTCTACCGGCACCGGACTGGCATCCGCACCCAGGGAGTCGGCCATGAACCAGCCTGAACGGTCTTCGGGCTGGATCACCAGATGGACGGCACTGGCGCCGGTCATCGCGCCCATCACCTGGCCCAGACGCCCGGTAAGGCGGCTCAGGCTGGTCTCCGAACTCAGGGCCTGCGAGGCGCGCAGCACCGCCAGCATGTCCACGGTATCGGTGCTCAGGCTGGTGCCGGTGGTGCTGCGCACACCTTCTTCGGCACGCTGCAGCTCCGAGCCCGTCCGCAAAAACAGGTGTTCGCGTTGCATCGCTCGCACCTTGCCTGCAGCACCCCAGGCTTCATAGTGAGCACACGCCTGGGTCAGCAGGGACAGTGCGCGCTGGTCTGCGCCCAAAACCGCATGGAGCAGACCCGCACGCTCGGTGATCAATGCACGATGCCAGGGACGCGTGACTTCGGCGGCTGCGGCCATGGCCGCATCAAAACTGGCCATCGCGCCGGGAATATCACCACCCGCCCAGGCGCGCTCGGCATGGAGCCAGAATTGCAAATGCAGGAAGTTCACAGGCGCATCGGCGGCGCGCAGGGTCAACCATGGCAGGCAATCCGCATCGATTTCTTCCAGCAGGGGGCCGCGCTCTTCCAGCGGGAGGGTGCGCGCCTGGTTGGCCAGCGCCACCCCCTGAAGCACCTGCGTCACCGCGACAAGGTAGGCGCCCGGTGTGCGCACGCCCAGTGACATGGCAAGGGCCGCGTGGTGGCTCAATGTCTTTGAGTCGTCAAAAATGGCTGCCGATATCATGCGCATCGTGTGGTACACGACGGCCATGGGGCCGGGTGTGACGGCTTCCCGGGCAAAAATACCCTCTTCAAAGCTGTCGTCACTGAAGCCCCCCGGCATGCGGGTTTCACCACGCATGGCGCGCACCAGTTGCCGGCGTGGCAAATAGCGCTGCCTGAACACCGCGTCGCCCATGTGCTTGGCAATGGACAAGCCCGTCTCCACTTCGGCCCCGGCGGCATCCAGGGTGGGTGCGCAGTCGAACAACAGCGAGGAGCTGATGAAGGTATAGGCCGCAAAGGTAAAGTCGCCCGCC
Source organism: Rhodoferax sp. (assembly GCF_018780565.1). Taxonomy (GTDB): domain Bacteria; phylum Pseudomonadota; class Gammaproteobacteria; order Burkholderiales; family Burkholderiaceae_C; genus Rhodoferax. The sequence continues at coordinate 167,173 of NZ_JADMJN010000008.1, read as the reverse complement.
CGAACGAGGCGCTCCCGTGCCTGGTGCAGATCAACAACAACGTTTTCGATCGGCTCCACCCAGTGGCCGGCCGCAATGCCGTGAACCGTGCGCGTGATGGCCGTCGCATGCTCGTAGCCTCGCGCCTCACCAACAGCGAGGAGGTGACGGGCCACCCGATAGGCACCACGGAAGTTCTGCGGTTGCCCACCCAGCAGGAAAGGCACCAAACCAATACTCATCAACAGCTGGCGACAAGGACCGTGTTCAATCCACAAGCGGGTGGCCTCCAGAGTGATCCACGCGAAAACCACAGGGTCACAGAAGTAGCCGGCATTGGCGGTTTGTATGCTCAGCTTGGCCCAAGCCAAAACCAGTGGATCGCTGACTTCCGCCCGCTGGAAATCAAGCAGGCACTGGTCCGTGTGCAGCCATTGCTCCAGCCGGTATAGACCCGCTTCAATGGCTGGCCCTGGATCCGATGGCATTTTCAGACCCAACTCATCCAGAAGCTTCAGACCCAGGGCAAGCGCCTGCAAATACAAGCCGCGGTTCGCCAGACTGTACATCTGTATGCCGGCCGGTTCGGCCAGTTCGATGAGGCTGATGTTGCGAGCAACGATGGCCGCGTAGACCGCATCGCACTCCTCCAGCCGGCCCAGACCGTAGAGGGCCGCGTGGTGGGCGATTTCCAGAGCGGCCAGCACGCCCGCGTCCGATGGATTCTCCAGCGCCTGCAGCAGTTTGAAGGCTGCCGCCAGAAAGCGCTCAGCCACGGCATAGTTCAGCACCTGGGAACGTACGGCAGCCTGCTGGAACAGGCTCACCACATGGCGACACTCCGTCTCCTCAACCAACACATGGGCCACCGGCAAATACTGTTCGGCAGCGATATGGCTGAACTCCGAATGCTGGGCCAATTGGCGCGCCAGCCGCAAATGCTGCTGGCGACGCCGGCCAGGCGCCATACCCTCGAACACGGTTTGCTGCACCCGGTCGTGACGAAAGCGCAGCAGCGTGCTCTCCCCCTGTTCGATCACCAGCAAGCCATCCTCCAATGGCGGGACCCAATGCAGCGCGAGTTCATCGGCGTTCAAGCCGCTGGCCAGACTCAGAACTCCTGGACTCAACTCACCGCCCAGGCAGGCCATGAGTTCGAGCAGATCGCGGCTCGGCGGTGGAAGCCTAGCGATACGCCGTTGCAGGATGTCCATCAGGCTGGCGTTGCCCACATACTGGTGAATGGCCGAGGCGTCCCAGTCCCACAGGCCATCCCGCGGCGTCAGCAGGCCGTCCTGGCGCAAGGCATTGACCATTTCAACGGTGTCATAGGGGTTGCCTTCGGTACGCTCCTGCAGTGCCGCGGCCAGCCGGGCTGCCTGCGGCTGCGGCAAGCGCAGCATTTCCCCAAGCAGGGTGCTGACATCCGAAGCGTCCAGATTGCGTAGGGCGAGCTGCGCCGGTGCCCGCCCGAGTTGGCCCCAGCGCGTCATCAGGGCATGCAGAGGGTGAGCAGCATCCACTTCATTGGCGCGAAAAGAACCCACCAGCAACAGACCCGCAATGCCTTCGGCGGCATTCACCAAAGCGTCAAGAAAACGCAGCGTGATATGGGGCGCCCATTGCAAGTCATCCAGCACCATCACCACCGGTCGCTCGGGGGTGGCGATGCTGCGCAGCAGGTCCAGCGTCGTTTGAATCAGTCGCACCTCGGCTTCGCGCGGGTCAACGACCTCAACCCCCGGTTGTGGCCCCAGGAGCATCACAAATTCCGGTAACAACACAGGACCAAAACCAGAGTTGCTGCCCAGGCCGTCAAGGAGGCGAGCGCGGTGCAGCACCAGCTGATCTTCAGGTTCAGCCAACAACAGGCGTCCCAAAGCACGCAGGGCTTCAACCGTGGCCGTCGGGGCATCCTGGCGATACTGGTCAAACTTGCCCGAGACAAACCAGCCACGCTGGGCAGCCACAAGGGGCCTAAGTTCATTGATGAGGGCTGTTTTACCAACACCTGGCATGCCTTCAACCAGAACACAACGCGTCCGATCGGCCATGGCTTCGGTGATGGCGTGTTGCAAAGCAGCGATTTCGGGGTCGCGCCCGACAGGGCGCGAAGGCGGCGACAGACGCTGTGCAAAGTCGTGCCGGGCCAAGGGAAAAGGTGTTGTGTCGCCATTGCGCAGTGCTTGTTGCAGAAGGCCCAGGTCCTGTTCCAGGCCTTGGGCACTTTGGTAGCGCCGGTCCGGTTCTTTTTCCAGCAAGCGCATGATCAAGCGGGAAAGCATGGGTGGCACGTGCGACTGTGATGGCTCGGCAGGTACGCGCACCAGATGGTCGTGGATCAAATCCAGCAGATCCTCGCTTTCAAATGGTGGATGACCCATCGTGAGTTCGTACAGCATCACACCAAGTGAGTAAAGATCGGCGCGCTGGTCCACCGGACGCCCGGTACGTCCAGTCTGCTCCGGCGCCATGTAACGCAAGGTACCGGCAATCTGGTTCTGGTGGGTGAAACCGGGTAGTTCTTCGGCCACCTGGCTGGCGATGTTGAAGTCAATCAGGGTCGGCCGCCGCTCCGGGCCACTGAGCAGGATGTTGCTCGGGTTGATGTCCTTGTGAAGAATGCCGGCGCGGTGCACCTCGGCCAGCACCTGCGCCAGCGTTTGCCCCAGTGCCACGACGTCGGCAATAGCAAGGGTGTGCTCTTGCAACCATTGACTCAACGCCACGCCACCGAAGTCATGCAGGGCCAGGGTGTTGGCCGAGGTTGGCACAGGAGCGATCCGGACCACGCCTTGAATATGCGCCAGACGCTGCAGGATGCTGGCCTCATGCTGCACACGCTGGCTCGCCTGGCTACCCAGGGCTTGCTTGAACACCACGCGCAGCCCGCTGCCAGACAGAATGCCACGGGTGATGAGCGTCTTTTTACTGCGGTACAGGACCTCGTGCAAAGACAATCCATCGACCAGGGCCTGGTCGCTCAGTCGATTGTCATTGTGCGATGTCACTTGTCGCCGCCTTTCCACGTCTCATACAGGAGCCGATCGGCAAAACCGGAAGTCATGCCGAGGACCTCAGACCCCGCACTATAGCGTTTCACATGCGATGAATCACGACCTTTTTTGTATCTTGGCTTCAAGCCGGAATGCTTGGGCCGGGAGTCACAAAATGACTTGGAAAAGGGTCGCTGTTGCAGTGCTCTAAACTGGCACCCTTCGACTCATTACTTATTCCGCTCAGTGAACGTCAATCCACGCCAGATCAAACTTCTCAATACCGTTCGTGCGCACAACTCGGTTTCGATTGAGCAACTGGCCGAACTGCTGGGTGTGACCCTGCAAACCGTGCGCCGTGATGTTCAACGCCTGGCCGACGAAGGCCTGTTGGCGCGCTTTCACGGTGGCGTGCGTGTACCGACTTCAACCATAGAAAATATTGGTTATCAGCAGCGCAAAACACTCCATGCCGAAAGCAAGGCACGGATCGCGCGCGCAGTGGCGGCCAGGGTACCCAATGACTGCTCATTGATTCTCAACATCGGTACCACCACCGAAGCGATTGCCAAGGCTCTGATGCATCACAAGGGATTGAGGGTCATCACCAACAACCTGAATGTGGCCAGCATCCTGAGCGACAACGCCGCCTGCGAGGTCATTGTGGCCGGCGGTTCGGTGCGCTCAAGGGATCGTGCCATCGTGGGTGAGGCGACGGTGGATTTCATTCGCCAGTTCAAAGTGGACATTGCCTTGATTGGCGTATCCGGCATTGAATCCGATGGAACCCTGCGCGATTTTGATTTGCGTGAGGTGAAGGTTGCTCAAACCATCATTGCGCAGGCACGCGAGGTATGGCTGGCGACGGATGTGAGCAAGTTCAATCGTCCCGCAATGATCGAACTTGCAACGCTGTCGCAAATTGATTGCCTTTTCACCGATGCCGAACCACCACCACCGTTTCCCGAGCTGCTGCAACAGGCCAATGTGCGCTGTGACTATGCGAGCTGATGCACTCGCATTGACAGCTTGGCTCTAGCGCAATTCCGGCAATTCGATCTTAACTTCCAGTACTTCCAGGTTGTCCTGACGCTCCAGGTTCACCTTGATGTCGGCAGGATTGATCTTGATGTATTTGCTGATGACAGCCACCAGTTCGCGCTGTAGTGCAGGCAGGTAATCTGGTTCGGCCGCATTGCGTCCACTGCGCTCATGCGCCAGGATAATTTGCAGCCGTTCTTTGGCAACATTGGCCGTCTTCTTTTTTTCACCGATGAAGAAAGAGAGAAATGACATGGCTTTATTTACCCCCGAACAGTCGTTTCAAGAGCCCTTGTTTAGGGGCTTCGGTGAAGCGCATGGGTTTGTCTTCTCCCAGGAAACGGTCAATCACATCCTTGTATGCTTCCGATACATCACTACCCTGCATGTGCACCGCAGGCACGCCCTGGTTGGACGCCTGCAGCACCGATTCACTCTCCGGTATCACACCAATCAGTTTGATGCGCAGGATGTCCTGAATGTCTTCCAGCGATAGCATCTGCCCCTGGTTCACACGCGCTGGGTTGTAGCGGGTGATGAGCAAATGCTCCGTGATCGGTGGCAAACCTTCCATGGCACGTTTGGTTTTGCTCGACAACATGCCCAGGATGCGATCCGAGTCACGTACCGAGGACACCTCGGGGTTGGTCACCACCAAAGCTTCATCAGCGAAGTGCATGGCCATCAGGGCGCCGGTTTCAATGCCGGCAGGCGAATCGCACACAATGTATTCAAAATCCATTGCCGCGAGATCGGTCAGTACCTTCTCTACGCCGTCTTGTGACAAAGCGTCTTTATCGCGGGTTTGTGATGCAGCCAGCACATACAGGTTGTCACACTGCTTGTCCTTGATCAGTGCCTGGTTCAAATTGGCTTCGCCTTGAATCACATTGATCAGGTCATACACCACACGGCGTTCGCAACCCATGATCAGGTCCAGATTACGCAGACCCACATCGAAATCGATAACAGCAGTTTTGTGCCCGCGCAAGGCCAGACCGGTCGCAAAACTGGCACTGGTGGTTGTTTTACCCACGCCGCCCTTGCCGGAGGTAACCACAATGATTTTTGCCATGGTTGACTTGTCTTTCAAATTAAATATTCAAACCAAAAATAGGTAAAGTCGCCAGCATCTCACACCAACAATCTTCTTACGCCTTCAGCGCTTCAATCAGCAGTTTGTCCTGTCCGTCGTTGCTCAAACGCACCTGAGCAGGTTTTCCACGTACTTCATCAGCCAGTGGATTTTCACTGGTGCGGTACACACCCGCGATCGAAATCAGCTCAGGTTCCAGGCACAAAGAAAAAATGCGCGCATGGGTGTTGCCACTGGCTCCTGCCATGGCTTTGCCACGCAAGGGTGCATAAACATGGATATTGCCATCCGCCACCACTTCCGCACCCTGATTGACCATGGCCAGCACCACCAAATCTGCTCCTCGCGCATAGATTTTTTGCCCGGAGCGAAGCGGCTTGTCCACCACCATGGTTCCTGGCCCCGGCACTTCTCGCACGGTCTCGTGAATGACCTGTTTGATCTCGACTGCTTCAACCGCCGCCGCACGAACCCTTTGCACTTCAATCGGTGCCTCCACCAATCCAACAGCCAGGGCAGAGGCCATCCATGGAGGGCTGGCTGCACGCACTGCAACGGGAACCAAATGGCACAAGCGGAGCGTCTTGAGCAGGGGAACCAAGTCCTGCTGTGGCAGATCGGCATCCAGATGTGAAAAATCGATGACCAGGGCATCATGGTCAAAAAAATCAGGGCTTTCACCCTCGGGACCAAATTGTTGCAACAAATCGGTTTGCAAAAGTGCCCAATCACTGGTTTTCAGCATCAGTGCGACCAAGGGCAATTGGGCGCTTTTTATTTCAAAAGAAGCTTGTTTCTGGCCAGATGTTTTATCTGTGGAAGAAATGGTCATGAGAAACAAAAAACCGGTATGAGGCAATCCATGGTATCGGTCCAGGGACAGGCAAACACCTGAAAAAGAATGGCTCGAAGTGCGGCAAGTTTACTTGATCAAAGGAGATGAAATGACGAAACAATTTCATGTTTTTTGACTTGGACTTTTCCCTGGTTGTCTTCTTATTTCTTAAATTAATACATAGTAGTAGTAGGTAAGGATCGTTCATGGCTGTGTACAAGCATCATATTGTTTTATAAATCAAGGGCTTATGTGCTCTGAACCCATGTGGGTGACTGTGCTTTTGCGTTGTACCGAAAAACTGAACAACTTTCAGGTAAATGAATTTTCTGTGTATAACTTGTCTTTTCCTGGAAAGTTATACACAGGTTTATTGTTTGACAGCATCAGCCTTGGCAGTGTAAGTATTTGTGGGGCTGTTGGGTCTATTGATCTGTATCAAGGCCCGTATGTACTGTGCATGCCATCCTTGCAGGAAATACGAGGAGACGCATCATGGCCCATGAGAGCATTCGAATTATTCGCGACGAGCATGCTGCCCTGGCGGCAATGTTGCGTTCCCTGCGCTTGATGTTTGAGCGTGGTCCTGGTGATGAACCTGAGAGCTTTTTTGATGTGCTGCGCGCGATGTTGTTCTACATCGATGAATTTCCGGAGCGTTTGCATCACCCCAAAGAATCGGAGTTGTTGTTTCCTCGCGTAGCGCGGTTGGCACCCGATACGCTGGATGTGATTGCCCGACTCGAAAAAGACCATGCCCAAGGTGAGTCAGCAGTGCGAGAGTTGCAGCACTTGTTGTTGGCCTGGGAGCTGGTGGGGGAATCAAGACGCCCGGCGTTCGAGCAGTCAGCCAAGAAGTACCTTGATTTCTATCTGGAACACATGCGCCTGGAAGAAATGGTGATTCTTCCGGCAGCACAAAAAGTGTTGAGCGACGCCGACTGGAAAGAGCTTGATGCTGCATTCGCTACCAACTGTGATCCTCTTACCGGCAAATACCCGCGCGATCCCGTTTATGACCGCTTGTTCACTCACATCGTCATGCGCGCGCCCGCACCCATTGGTCTGGGTGGGGACTGAGGTATTGAATTACTGGCCTGTTGTCAGGCGAGAACAGGGTAGTCGGTGTAGCCCTTGGCACCACCACCGTAAAAGGTGGCACGGTCAGGTGCATTCAAGTCTGCGCCTTCGCGCAGGCGACGGGTCAGATCCGGGTTGGAGATAAAAGGACGGCCAAACGCCACCATATCGGCACCTTCCTGCAGGGACTGGTTAGCCAGATTGATGTTGTATCCATTGTTCACGATCCACGCACCCTGGCCACCGGCGTTGCGGTAGGCGGTGCGAAACGCGACATAGTCGAAGGGTTTGTCGCCCTGCACATGGTCCCGTGGACCCCCGGTAGAACCTTCAATGATGTGCAAAAACGCCAGTTGCAGGGGTGCAAGTTGTTTCACCACATACTCAAAAAGCGGTTGAGGATTGGGGTCTTGCGCGTCGTTGGCGGGGGTGACGGGTGACAGACGCAGGCCCACGCGATCTGAACCAATTTCCTGGGTTACAGCGGTCATGACTTCCAGCAATAAACGTGCGCGATTCTCGATGCTGCCACCATAGGCATCGGTGCGGGTGTTGGAGCCTGAACGCAGGAACTGGTCCAGTAAATAACCATTGGCACCGTGGACCTCGATTCCGTCAAAGCCAGCGGCAATGGCATTGCGCGCTGCACGGCGGTAGTCGTTGATGATGCCGGGCAGCTCTTCGAGCGTCAGGGCGCGCGGCATGGAGGTGTCGACGAAAGCGGGGACGCCATCCTTGATGAGAACGGTTTTGGTCTTGGCAATGATGGCGGAGGGGGCGACAGGCGCCTGGCCACCGGGCTGCAGATCCACATGGGAGACACGTCCTACATGCCATAGCTGCATCACAATTTTTCCTCCCGCCGCATGGACTGCATCGGTGACGGGTTTCCAGGCCTTCACCTGTTCGTCGTTCCAGATGCCGGGCACGTCGGAATAGCCCTGCGCCTGGTGGCTGATGGCGGTGGCTTCGCTCACGATCAGGCCCGCACCATTTTGTGGGTGGGCGCGTTGCCCATAATAAGTGGCCATCAATGCAGTTGGCATGGCACCGGGTGCACGGTTGCGGGTGAGGGGGGCCATGGCAACACGGTTGGCAAGCTGCATGCGGCCAACCTGGATGGGATCGAACAGAGAAGTCATGATGTTCCTGACAGTAAAAAGAAAATTGGAACACGCGCAAACAGGCGTGATATGCCCAACTGAAGGCTTTCCTTCACAATGCAAGCTCCATGACGACCTCTACCCCCCCTTTACTGACGCCCACGAGACACATCGTGTGGCTGGCCCTGGCTTTGTCTACCGGGGCGGCATTGTCCCTGGGCATCACGCGCTTTTCCTATGGGCTTTTGCTGCCACCTATGCGCTCGGACCTGGGCTGGTCCTACACCCTGGCAGGGGCCATGAACACGGTCAATGCCCTGGGGTATTTTCTCGGGGCGTTGGTGACGCCGCGCTTGTTGCAACGCTTTGGTGCAGCACAGGTGTTGATGACGGGTGCGATGCTGGCCAGTGTGTTCATGGCTTTGACAGGTTTTTTTACTGACACCCCTTTGCTGTTAGCGCAGCGATTGCTGGCTGGTGTGGCAAGTGCTTTGGTGTTCATTGCCGGGGGCTTGCTGGCGGCGCGTCTGGGCGCTTTGCAGCCGGCGCGCAGTGGCTTTTTGATTGGCTTGTACTACGGGGGTACGGGCTTTGGCATTGTGCTGTCGGCCCTGCTCGTGCCGGTGGTGCTGGCGGCTGAAGAACAAGTTCCGCATGGCTGGGCCTGGGCCTGGTGGGCACTGGCGCTGGCTTGCTGCGTGGTGACGGTGGTATTGCGCTGGCCGGCCAGGGTGCTCCTGCATTTGACACACCAGGCACCCGCCGGTGACACCGGCCGGCCCGTGGATTTCAAATGGGGGCGGTTCGGCTTTGCGCTGGCGGGTTACGCCATGTTTGGTGTGGGCTATATCGGCTACATGACGTTTGTGATTGCCTTGCTGCGTGAGCAGGGCGCCAGTGGTCCGGCAGTGACTTTCTTTTATGCCCTACTGGGCTTGGCGGTGCTGGCTTCGCCACGCATCTGGGCACGTTTGCTGGATCGCTACAAGGGAGGGCAGGCGCTGGCCTTGTTGAGCGCCTTGCTGGGCCTGGCCACGGTACTGCCAGCGCTTACCTCGGCGTGGCCCGTCATTCTGGCTTCTGGCTTGTTGTTTGGTGGCGTGTTTCTGTCGCTGGTGGCGTCCACCACTGCGCTGGTGCGGCACAACCTGCCGCAATCGGCTTGGGCCGCAGGCATCAGCGCCTTCACGATTGTGTTTGCCGTGGGGCAGATCGTGGGGCCCACCATCGTCGGCTGGATTGCCGACGGCCCGGGTGGCTTGGCCCGGGGGCTGGTGTTTTCGGCCCTGGCATTGTGGATCGGAGCCGCCCTGGCGTCGCGCCAGCGGGCATTGACCCACTGATCGACGGATTACTTGATCAGGCCTTCTGCACGCATGGCGTCCTGCACAGCGGGGCGGGCACCCACGCGGGCCATGAAGGCGCTCAGGTTGGGCAGGCCGGAGATGTCAATCCCGACATGCTTGGTCCAGTTCGCCACCGTGAAGAGATAGCCATCGGCCACGGTGAAGGTGTCACCCATCAGATAAGACTTGTTGGCGAGTTCGCCGTCCAGCCATTTCAGACGCGAGATCAAGCGGGTTTTGACCAGCGCCTTGGCTTCGTCGGGCATGCCGGCGGTGAACAGGGGCGAGAAGCCCTTGTGCAACTCGGTGCCCAGAAAGTTCAACCACTCTTGCAATTTGGACCGCTCAAAGGTGCCGTTGGCGGGGGCCAGTTGTTTGGCGGGCACCTGGTCGGCGATGTATTGCACGATCGCCGGGCCTTCGCGCAGCTGGCGGCCGTCGTCCAGCACCAGCAGGGGCACATAGCCCAGGGGGTTGATGGTGTAGTAGTCGGTGCCATCGGGCAACTGGTGGGTCTTGGTGGGCGCTGCAATGGCTTCGAAGGCCAGGCCGGACTCCTTGAGTGCAATATGGGGCGACAGGGAACAGGCACCGGGAGAGTAATAAAGCTTCATGGAGAGTCCTTGGAAATGATTCTGCTGAATCGGTTGAAAACCAGTTGAGAGGAGGATGCTAGCTGTTGTGAGCAAATCCTGCTCAAGCGGGGGCCGGCCAAGCCCGCAGACATGTGCGCTGGCAGACTACCCGGCCGGTGCAAAATGCGACCATGAATCGAATACTGAAGTGGGTCGCGTGGGTTGTGGTCGTGCTGCTGTTGCTGCTGGCGGCGGGCGTCTGGGGATTGCAGCGCTGGGTCGGCACCGATGATTTCAGGGCTCGTGTGGCGAAGGAAGCCAGCCAGGCGCTTGGGGTGAACGTGAAGCTGGCCCGCGTTGACGCGACCGTGTGGCCCTTGCCTGGTGTGAGTTTGGGCGGCATCGAGATCCAGACGCGTCCGGCGCTGACGCTGGAGGAATTGGCTGTGCGCCCGGCCTGGAGCGGGCTGTTGCAGGGGCGCATTGAACTGGCCACGGTGCTGGTGCGGCAGGCAACGCTGCCGCAAGCCAGTATCGATTCGCTGATTACATTGCTACAAAAAAAGAAGCAGTTAAAGAAGAATCCACGAGGGACAGAGGTCGAGAATGATTCAAACGACCAGTACATCCCACAACGCACCGTGCTGGACCAGGTAACCTGGGTCAGTGCCAAAGGAAACAGCATCACACTCCATGCGGATGCACGCTTGAGTCCGCAGGGCTTGCCCGATGACGTGACGGTCCAGATTCTCAAGGGCCAGTTGCAGGGGGCGAAAGCGCGGCTGCAGCGCCAGGGAAATGACTGGACGGTCGCGATGGAAGTGGGTGGTGGCACGGTGAAAGGCTCTGCCCAGTTGCAGCCAGCGCCGCAGCCGGGCGCAGAGTTTTCACTCAAGGGCACGCTGGAGACGCGCGCCGTGGAGGTGGCGGCGCTCACCAGTTCAGCACAGCCGGTGCTAAGCGGGCGGCTGGATGCCGACACCACGTTCACAGGACGCACGGCCAGTGTGGGTGCCTTGGCAGATGTCTTGCAGACGCAAAGCAAGTTCACGGTGCACAAGGCGGTCTTGCATGGCATTGACCTGGCCCGCGCGATCAAGACCGTGGGCCTGAGCCGGGGCGGCGAAACCGCGCTGGATACGCTGGCGGGACAGGTTCATACACAAGGTCGTGCGGCACAGCTCACCAACCTGGTGGCGAGTTCGGGTGCGCTCAGCGCCAGCGGCAATGTGGCTCTGGCACCAAGCCGGGCCTTGACTGGGCGCGTCACGGTGGAGTTGGGCGGGGCCGTGGGCGTGCCCCTGGTGGTTGGCGGCACGCTGGATGCGCCTGAGGTCACTCTGACCCGTGGCGCCCTGATCGGTGCCGCCATTGGCACGGTTGTGATGCCGGGGGTGGGCACCGGTGCGGGTGCCTCGATGGGTGACAAGGTGGGCAGCGGGTTGAGCAAACTTTTTGGGCGCTAGCGGTTTTCAGCCGTGCGACCCAATAGGCTCATGACGCGGTTTCTGTGGGCTTGAGGTTGGTGGAGGCTGGTTCGTCGAAGCCGACGTACCGAACAAACTGTTTGTTGTCCTCTCGGACCGATTTCACGGTATTGGCCACAAAGCTGTTGTCTGGGTAACCCATGGCAATACAGATCATGATGTTTTGGTCATCCGGGATGCCGGCATGCTCTCGCACCACACTCGACTGCATGATGCCCTGGCCGTTGATGACGCAACCCAGGCCGTGCTCCCATGCCGCCAGTACGATGGCGTGCGAGAGGGCGCCCAGATCGAAGTGGCTGATCGCAGCGGGCTCCAGGTACTTGTCGTAGGTCAGGACCAGTGATACCGGGGCGTCGAACTGGCGAAAACCGCGCATCACCCAATCGGTGCGTCGCTCCTTGTCGTCACGTGCGATGCCCATGGCCTCAAAAAGCTGGATGGCGACATCCACCTGGCGTCGGCGATGGACGCCTTCATACGCCTCCTTCATCGGGAAATCACGTTTGGGAGGCACGCCACTGACCATGTTTTCCATGTTGCCTTTGCGGATGCGGTCAAGCGGCGCACCGGTGACCACATGCACATGCCAGGGCTGGGTATTCATCGACGATGGGGCCCATTTGGCCACCTCGATGATCTGGTCGATGATTTCGCGGGGAACGGGCTTTGTCAGATAGCCCCGAACGCTGTTGCGGCCCTTGATGAGTTCTTGGAATTCCATAAGCGTGCTCTCAAAAAAATGTTGTTGAGGATAAACGCTTTCCATCGGTGGCCGGGATGCCAAGGCGACAAAGCAAAAGCCGCCAGCGCCTCCCGGCACTGGCGGCTTTTTTGAACAAATCAGGACTTGTAGCTAGGGTCCATGCGATCGAGTTTGCGCAGCAGCGACGGCCATGCCAGCGCGGCGCCCTGGCCGCCGGTGGCGACCTTCATCACGTTGGCAATGCCGTCCAGGATTTGCGGATTGACCATGGTCAGTTCACCACCGGCCTGGGCATCGATCTGGATGCGGCAGGTGTTCTCAAAGGTGTACATGGCCAGGAAGGCTTCGGGAATGGTTTTGCCGATGGTCAGCAGGCCGTGGTTGCGCAGCATCAGGTAGTTGGCGCTGCCCAGATCGGCTTGCAGGCGCGGCTTTTCGTCATCGCGCAGGGCGACGCCTTCGTAGTCGTGGTAGGCGAGGGAGCCCAGCACAAAGGTCGATTGCTGGCTGATAGGCAGCACGCCGCATTTCTGGGCGCTGACCGCCACACCGGCGCGGGTGTGGGTGTGCAGGACACAGCCGGCGTCGTCACGGCCCTGGTGAATGCAGCTGTGGATGGTGAAGCCGGCCGGGTTGACGGCGTAGGGGGAGTCGCTGAGCTTGTTGCAGTCCTGGTCGATTTTGATCAGGCTGGAAGCGGTGATCTCGTCAAACATCAGGCCGTAGGGGTTGATCAGAAACTGGTGCTCGGGGCCGGGGATGCGGGCGCTGACGTGGGTGAAGATCAGGTCGCTCCAGCCGTAGGCGGCCACCAGGCGGTAGCAGGCGGCCAGATCGCAACGCAGTTGCCATTCTTCGGCGCTGACGACTTCTTTGAGTGAGGGGATGTGCATGGGAGACTCCTGAATTGGGTGGTGAAGAGGGGTGATGGGTTGGGTTGGATCAGGCGTTGACGGCAGCGCTGGTGTTGCTCAGTGGCGCCTTGTAAATCGAATTGCGCGGCTGCGCCATGAGGCGGCGCACCATGGGCGCAAACTCGCTGATGGGCAGGGTTTCTGCCTTGGGATCGAAGGCGGGGCTGTCGTACAGCTCGATGAATTCTTCGGTGCGTGCATAGTGCTCATGGCCTTTGAACATGTCGCGCATATTGCGGTCCAGGCCGATGTGGTGGAAGAAGTTGTAGCCCTGGAAGATGCCATGGTTCTGGATCATCCACAGGTTGGCATCGCTGACAAAAGGCTTGAGGATGGCAGCCGCCACGTCGGGGTGGTTGAAGCAGCCCAGCGTGTCGCCGATGTCGTGCAGCAGCGCGCACACCACATATTCCTCGTCGCGGCCATCGCGCAGGGCGCGGGTGGCGGTTTGCAGGCAATGGCTGTAGCGGTCGATCGGGAAGCCGCCGTAGTCGCCATCCAGCAGTTTCAGATGGGCCAGCACGCGGTCGGGCAGGCCTTTGCCGAATGCCATGGCTTCGGGAACGATGGCGGCCCAGTCTTGCTGGGTGCTTTCGCTCATGCGGGTAAAAGTGGCGCGTGCGTTCATAGGGCTCCAAAAAGTGGGGGGGTATCCGGCACAGTGCCGGCGTTTCAAAAGTGAAGCGTAAGCGCTGCTTCGATGTTCAACTGTCAAAAAATTGACAATTAAGGGTAATCACTGGGAAAATTCCGGGCCCATGCCATTCAAAGCCAAAGCCCCTGCTGCCATGATGGCCAATCCCTGGTTCGCCGGTTTGTCGGCACGCCATCGCCACGCTTTGCTGGCGGCGGGTGAACCGCTGCACCTGCGGGCCGGGGAAATGCTTTACCGCCAGGGGGATGCGCCGGGTGGGTTCTTTGGCATTGTGAGCGGCTCTTTCAAGGTGTCGACCCTGCGCGAAGACGGCAAGGAAGGCATTCTGGTGGTGATCGAGGCCGGCAACTGGCTGGGCGAGACCTCCCTGTTTGACGGCTTGCAGCGTCCCCATGATGTGACCGCGTTGGGGCCGGCGGAGGTTCTGGTGGTGGGCCCGCCGGCTTTTGACAGCCTGATGGCGAGCCCCGCGTTTGCCCGCGCCATGTGTGTGCTGCTGACCTCCCGCGTGCGTTTGCTGTATAGCCTGGTGGAGGACACCATGCTGCGCGCCATCAGCACACGCGTGGCGCGCCGTCTGCTGGCCTTGGCGCGCGGAGATTCGGCGGTGTTGAAGGATTCACGCTCTGTGCTGCCGGTGTCGCAGGAAGCGTTGGCGATGATGCTGGGCGTGACCCGGCAGACGCTGTCCAAGGAGCTCAAGGCGCTGGTGCGCGACGGCGTTGTGCGTATTGGCTATGGCCGTTTGGAAATCTTGTCGCTGGCTGCGCTGGAGGCCAGAGGGCGGGGTTAACCGGGCTGGGTGGCCAGTTCCAGCCGGGTCAGCCAGGCCAGCGCGGCCGGGGCGCTGGTGCCACACATCTCGGCGCTGGGCATCAACTGGCTGCACACTGCGGGCCGCCCGGGCTGGCCGAAGATGCGGCAGGCGTTGGCATCGTTCAGTTGGACACACCGCACCCCCGCCGGCTTGCCTTGCGGCATGCCGGGAATGGCGGAACTGATGGAGGGGGCGATACAACAGGCACCGCAACCGGCTCGGCACTTCATAAGGTTCTTTGTATGCTATATAAAATATAGCGCATGATTCAATATCGGTGAAGGCTAGAGGCCAGTTGGACCATGCAATCGTGCGCCAGCCCAGAGAACCTGCTTAAGCACGCTTTGCACGCCTTGGCGGTGCGCTTCGTTGTGCAGCATGCCATCGGCGTCAAAGGCCTGACCAGCACCGCCCAGCGCAAATTGCCTGGGCGCCACCCAGCACTGCAGATTGGACAACAGGGGGGTGAGATGGCTGAGGGAGCGCAAGCCGCCCAAGCCGCCGGGCGAGGCACTCAGCAGGCCAACCACTTTGCCCTCGAATGGCTTGGTACCCTGGGCCCAGTCGGGATGGCCCTTGACCGGACTGGATGCCCAGTCGATGGTGTTTTTGAGCAAGGCGGTGTAACTGCCGTTGTACTCGGGTGAACAGATGATCCAGGCCGGGTGCTCAAACATCAGTTGCTTGAGCTGGATCACATCGGGCGGTGTGCCCTGGGCTTCCAGATCGGCGTTGTACAGCGGGATGTTCAGGCCGCTTAATTCGAGGTGGGTGACGGTGGCACCCGCATCACGGGCCATGGCGGCCGCAGTGGCGGCCAGTTTCCGGTTGAAAGAGTTTTGGCGGGTGCTGCCCGCAAAGATCAGAAGCTTCATGTCCCTGATTGTCGTCAAAAATCGAGCCTCCCGGTAAAATCGCCTTTTTGCGCGCGCGAAGCGCAAGGCCGGCAATCCTGTGCTGTGGCCCTCGCGAACACCCATTACTTAGGCTCAAGCCATGCTTTACCCACAGAATTTTGACGTCATTGTTGTTGGCGGCGGCCATGCCGGCACCGAGGCGGCCTTGGCCGCGGCCCGCATGGGCTGCAAGACTTTGCTGCTGAGTCACAACATTGAAACCCTGGGGCAGATGAGTTGCAACCCGTCGATCGGCGGTATCGGCAAGGGGCATCTGGTCAAGGAGGTGGATGCCCTGGGCGGCGCCATGGCGGCGGCCACCGACGAGAGCGGTATCCAGTTCCGCATTCTCAATTCCAGCAAAGGGCCCGCAGTGCGCGCCACCCGCGCGCAGGCGGATCGCGTCTTGTACAAGGCGGCCATTCGCCACCGTCTGGAAAACCAGCCCAACCTGTGGCTGTTCCAGCAGGCGGTGGACGACCTGATGGTGGAGGGCGACCGGGTGGTGGGTGCCGTGACCCAGGTCGGCATCAAGTTCCGCGCCAAGACCGTAGTGCTGACGGCGGGTACTTTTCTGGACGGCAAGATCCATGTGGGCTTGAACAACTACGCAGCGGGCCGGGCAGGGGACCCGCCGGCGGTTTCCCTGAGCGCCCGGCTGAAAGAGCTGAAGTTGCCGCAGGGCCGTCTGAAAACCGGCACACCGCCGCGCCTTGATGGCCGGTCGATTGATTTCAGCAAATGCGCGGAGCAGCCCGGTGACGGCATGCCCGGCGGCATGAGCCCAACCATGCCGGTGTTCAGCTTCATGGGGCGGGCCGAGCAACACCCGCAGCAGATGTCGTGCTGGATGACCCACACCAACGAGCGCACCCACGACATCATCCGCAGCGGCTTTGACCGCAGCCCCATGTTCACCGGCAAGATCGAAGGGGTGGGCCCGCGCTATTGCCCCAGTGTGGAAGACAAGATCAACCGTTTCGCGGATAAGGAGAGTCACCAGATTTTCCTGGAGCCCGAAGGCTTGACCACCAACGAGTACTACCCCAACGGCATTTCCACCAGCTTGCCTTTTGACATCCAGTACGCGCTGGTGCGCTCGATGGCCGGGCTGGAGAATGCCCACATCCTGCGCCCGGGCTATGCCATTGAGTATGACTACTTTGACCCGCAGCAACTCAAAAGCAGTTTCGAAACCCGGGCTATCGGCGGCTTGTTCTTTGCCGGGCAGATCAATGGCACTACGGGCTATGAAGAGGCTGCGGCCCAGGGCCTGTTTGCCGGGATCAACGCGGCTTTGCAAGCCGGCGCCCAGACCGCCTGGCAGCAGGATATCTGGGTGCCGGGCCGGGACGAAGCTTACCTGGGTGTGCTGGTGGATGACCTGATCACCAAGGGCGTGACCGAGCCCTACCGCATGTTCACCAGCCGGGCCGAGTTCCGCCTGCAGTTGCGCGAAGACAATGCCGATATGCGACTGACCGAGGTAGGGCGCCAGTTGGGCTTGGTGGATGATGCCCGCTGGGAGGCTTTCAGCCGCAAGCGCGATGCTGTTTCACGTGAAACAGAGCGTCTGCGCTCGCTTTGGGTCAGTCCGAAGAACCTGGCGGCGGCGGAAGCCGAGCGGGTATTGGGCAAGGCGATTGAGCATGAGTACAGCCTGGCCGAATTGCTGCGCCGGCCGGATGTTAACTACGCCGGCCTGATGTCGCTCAACGCGGGCAAGTTCGCTGGCCCGGAGCTGGGTTCGGGCGTGCCGGTGGTCACGGGTCCCGTGCAGTCGCCCGAGGCCGTATTTACTGCCGTGGTGATCGAGCAGGTGGAGATTGCCGCCAAGTACTCGGGCTACATTGATCGCCAGAAGGACGAGGTGGGCCGTGCCGCGCACTATGAAAACCTCAAGCTGCCAGCCGAGCTGGACTATATGCAGGTGTCGGCCATGAGCATTGAGGCGCGGCAAAAGCTGACCAAACACCGGCCGGAGACCTTGGGCCAGGCCTCGCGTTTGTCGGGTATCACGCCGGCCACCATTTCCTTGCTGTTGATTCACCTGAAAAAAGGCAAGTTCAAGGGCTTCGCTACGACGGGCAAGGGTGCCCCTGATGTAGTGGATGTGGATGGGGCGGCAGTCTGATGCGGATGCTTGAAAAAGAATTGCGCCAGGGCTTGACTGAACTGGCGCTGCCGCTGGACGACGCGCGGATTGGTCTGTTGCTGGACTACCTGGAACTGATCCAGAAATGGACCAAGGTCTACAACCTCACGGCGGTGCGCGACCCGGCCGAAATGCTGACGCACCATTTGCTGGACAGCCTGGCAGTGATTGCGCCGCTGCGGGCGCAACTGGCTCAACTGCATGCGCAGCCCAAGGTGCCAGGTGCGGCGTCCGCTGAGGGTGGTCGGGCGGTGATCCGACTGCTGGACGTCGGTTCGGGCGCGGGCTTGCCGGGGGTTGTTATTGCGATTTGCTGCCCGGATGTGTTGGTGGATTGCGTGGACACGGTGGCCAAGAAAGCGGCATTCATCCGCCAGGTGGCTGCTACTTTGAGATTGTCCAATCTTCAAGGTCTGCATGCGCGGGTCGAGAACTTGACGGAGAAGTACACGGTCATTTGTTCCCGCGCGTTCGCGTCCCTGCTTGATTTCACCACCTGGTCATCTGGCGCGCTGGCAGAGCAGGGCGTTTGGCTGGCCATGAAGGGCAAAAGTCCGGACGAAGAGTTGGCCGTCTTGCCGGCCCAAGTGGAAGTGTTTCACGTGGAACAACTGACTGTGCCCGGTCTGGATGCCGAGCGCTGCATCATCTGGATGCGTGTGCGAACCTGATTTTCAGGTCGTTGGGGCTGAAAAGGAGGCGCTGGCAACCTAACGTAAACTCACTGCCTCACCCACAAGGAAATCCCCATGCTTGGCGTTACCGACTATGGCGCATTTGTCATCGCCATCATTGTTTTTCTGTTGATACCGGGACCCGGCAACCTGGCCTTGATTACCTCCACCAGCAAGGGTGGCATTCGGGGCGGGTTGGCCGCAACTTTCGGGGTGATTCTGGGTGACCAGGTTTTGATGTGGCTGGCGGTCGCTGGCGTGGCCGCGTTGCTCGGCACCTACCCCGCAGCTTTCCATGCGGTCCAGTGGTTGGGTGCGGCTTATCTGGCGTGGCTGGGCGGCAAGATGCTTTTGGCCAAGCCGGGCGCCGGGCCGATTCTGCACATCAAGCCGCGCCACTATCTGCGCCAGGCCCTGATGATTACCTTGCTGAATCCGAAGGCGATCGTGTTTTACATGGCATTTTTTCCGCTGTTTGTCGATCCGGCTCAGCATCAAGGCCTGATGACTTTCGCCTTCATGGCGGTGACCATTGCCGCGCTGACCTTTGCTTACGGCTTGACAGCGACTTTGCTCACCTACTTTCTGGCTGAGCGCATGCGCGCCAACCCGGTGGTTTCCCGTCTCCTGGAAAAGGTGGCGGGCTTGTTTCTGGTTGGCTTTGGCGTCAAGCTGGCGCTGTCGCGCTGAACTTACATTTCGTTTTCATCTTCGTCTCAGGTAAGCATTCCATGGCAAAAATTTTCTGTGTCGCCAATCAAAAAGGTGGCGTTGGCAAGACCACGACCACCGTCAATCTGGCGGCCGGTCTGGCCAAGGTAGGCCAGCGCGTCCTGATGATTGACCTGGACCCGCAGGGCAATGCCACCATGGGTTCGGGCGTGGACAAGCGCAGCCTGAAGCTCACGATTTACGATGTCCTGTTGGAATCCGCCTCCGTAACCGAGGCGCGGGTGAAAAGCGACAAGCTGATCGAGGGCGGATGTGGCTACGACATCCTGGGTGCCAACCGGGAGCTTGCCGGTGCCGAGGTGGAGTTGGTGGATGTCGAGCGCCGCGAGAAGCGCCTCAAGCAGGCGCTGGCCGAAGTAGACGGTGAGTACGATTTCATCCTGATCGATTGCCCGCCCAGCCTGTCGATGCTGACGCTCAATGGTTTGTGCTGCGCACACGGCGTGATCGTGCCGATGCAGTGCGAGTACTTTGCGCTGGAAGGGCTCACTGATCTGGTCAACACCATCAAGCAGGTGCACGCCAACCTGAACAAGGACCTGGCCATTATTGGTTTGCTGCGCGTCATGTTCGACCCGCGCATCACCTTGCAGCAGCAGGTCAGCGAGCAGCTCAAGCTGCATTTCAAGGACAAGGTTTTCAACACGGTGATTCCGCGCAATGTGCGTCTGGCCGAGGCTCCCAGTTACGGCGTGCCCGGCGTGGTGTTCGATCCGGCTTCCAAAGGGGCGCAGGCTTTCCTGACTTTCGCCCAGGAGATGGTTGAGCGCATCGCGACCATGTAATCGATGAATCCCGCCAACGTTCTCATCCTGCCGGGCTGGCAAAACTCCGGTCCCGACCACTGGCAAAGCCGGTGGCAGGCGGCGCACGGCTACCAGCGGGTGGAGCAGCACGACTGGATGCGCCCGCTGCGGGGTGACTGGATCGCCCGGCTTGAAGACGTGCTGCTGTCGCTGGACTTCGAGCGTGACGGGCCCGCGGTGCTGGTGGCGCACAGTCTGGGATGCATCCACGTGGCGGCGTGGGCGGCACACTCCCAAAACACGCACCGCGTCAAAGCCGCGCTGCTGGTGGCACCGCCCGATGTTGAGCGCGAAGATTTGCGGGGCATGCTGCCGGCTTGGTCTCCCGTGTTGCTGAACCCGCTGCCTTTCAAGACGCTTGTGCTTGCCAGCAGCGATGATCCTTTTTGCAGTCAGGCACGGGCGCAGACTTTTGCCATTGCCTGGGGGGCCGATTTCATCGAGGCAGGGAAGGGTGGGCACCTCAATGCCGAAAGTGGTCTGGGCGACTGGCCCGCTGCGTTTGATCAACTTCAGCGCCTACAGGGCCTGAATCGGCCTGCCGCAAATTTTTCGGTGGGGGTTGCAGCGTGATTTGCAGGGGCAGAGTAGTCTGGGGTTCGACGGTGTCGCGCGCGGTGCTGCCCGTGATGCTCGCTGCGCTGGGACTGCTCATGACGCCTGTTCATGCAGAACCGGATGAAGACTTGCTTGGCAAGACGCAAAACTACCCTCTGGGAAATGCCAGCACCTGGTATGGCAATCCCTACCGGGTGGGTTCCTGGTCGGCGCTGGACCAGGTGCGTGGCATCAAAACCCGTTTGGTGGCACGTGCCAGCCAACCCAGCTCCTTGCCGCAGGCAACCCAGCCGCCGGCCATTGGCTACCGCTACCGCAACAGGGCCTATACGCTGGCGGACTACCTGCAACGCCAGCGAACGACCGGCCTGCTGGTGTTAAAAAATGGCGAGATTGTGGCGGAGCACTACGGCTATGGCCGCAAGGACGATGCACGGTTTTTGTCTTTCTCGATGGCGAAGAGCGTGACCTCCCTGCTGATCGGCCGGGCACTTGCAGGTGGCCAAATAGCCTCACTTGACGACACGGCAGATAAGTACGTGAAGACGCTGGCGGGCAGCCCCTATGGAGCAAGCACGGTGCGTCAGTTGTTACGCATGAGTTCGGGGCTGACGTTTACCGAGCGCTACGACAGCACCGATGACATTGCGCGCCTCTCGCGGGCCAGCGCCGGAGCGCTGGGTGCTGGCACGCCGGTCGAGGTGCTGCGCTCCATCACGGATCGGCACGCGAACCCAGGTGAGAAATTTGTGTATGCCAGTGCAGAGACCGACGTGCTGGGGCGGGTGCTGGTGGCGGCTACCGGCCGCAATATGGCCGAGCTCACCACCGAGTGGTTGTGGCAACCCATGGGGGCTGAGCATGATGCGTTCTGGCGCGTTTCAGTGGATGGCCAGGAGCAATCTTATGGTGCTTTCAATGCCAGTTTGCGCGACTGGGCACGCCTGGGCCAGCTGCTGGCCAACGATGGCAAGGTCGGCACGCAGCAACTGATACCGCTTGACTATCTGCTGGATGCGACCGATGCTGAACGCCAGCCCACCGCCTTCAAGCCGCGCAAGGCCACTCCCTTTTTTGGCTACGGTTACCAGTTCTGGTTGCAACCCCTGCGCCAACGCACCTTTGTCATGCAAGGGATTCATGGCCAGACCATTTACGTGCAGCCTGCGTCGGGCCTGGTCCTGGTGTTGACCTCTGTTTGGGAAAGCGCCAGTGGTCGGCAAAATCCCCAGCCTTACGAGGAGCGAGAGGCACTTTGGCGCGGCGTCCTTGAGTCGCTGGGTGGCAGCACGGCCGAGTAGCGCACCTGTTCAAGATTGTTAGAAAAGAAAGAAACCATGGTTACGAAGAAACCTAAAGGCCTGGGTCGTGGACTCGAGGCGTTGCTTGGCCCCAAAGTCAGTGAGGGGAATGTGGACGGATCTCCGATCAACGCAGCCAACCCCGGCCTGCCGGCGACCCTGCTGGTCACCGATATGGTGGCTGGCCAGTACCAGCCGCGAACCCGCATGGACGAGGGTGCGTTGTACGAACTGGCGGAGTCGATCAAGGCGCAGGGCATCCTGCAACCGATTCTGGTGCGCCAGCTCCACGACGGTCCGAACCAGGGTAAATACGAGATCATTGCCGGTGAGCGCCGCTTCCGTGCGGCCAAGCTGGCCGGGCTGGACAGTGTGCCGGTGCTGGTGCGGGATGTGCCCAACGAGGCTGCCGCAGCCATGGCGTTGATCGAGAATATCCAGCGCGAAGACCTCAACCCGTTGGAAGAGGCCCAAGGCCTGCAACGCCTGATCAAGGAGTTTGGACTCACTCACGAACAAACGGCGCAGGCCGTGGGACGTTCCCGCAGTGCCGCCAGCAATCTGCTGCGCCTGCTCAATCTGGCCGATCCGGTGCAAACCATGCTGATGGCAGGGGACCTGGACATGGGTCATGCCCGTGCCTTGCTGGCGCTGGATCGGGCGACCCAGATCACCGCGGCCAGCCAGATCGTGGCGCGCAAGATGTCGGTACGTGAAACCGAGAGCCTGGTGAAGAAGCTCAGCGCCGAGTTCACGCTGAGCTCGACCAAACCCCGCCCGGAAAAGTCGCGCGACATCAAACGGGTCGAGGAAGAGCTGTCGGATCTGCTGACCGCAGAGGTTGAGGTCCGCGTGAAGAAGCGGGTCAAGCGGGCAGGGCGGATGGAGGAGATGGGCGAATTGAGTATCCAGTTTGGCTCGCTGGATGAACTCAATGGCCTGATCGACAAACTCACCCGCGGCGCAACCCGCTAGGGTCGGAGCGGTCCAGGCCCCATGCTGTCCCGATTGCCCTGGCCGGTTCCTGCGCTGCTGGCATGGGCCAGTGCCTGGGCCTTGTTCGGGACAGGTCACATGCTGGCTTGGCCGGTTTGGGCGTCTCTGGCCATTGCCTCGGTTTTTGGCGTTGTGTCCAGCGTGAGCGGCGGTACCTGGTGGCGGCGCGTCATGATTGGCGCTGGTTTTCCGCTGTCTCTGGCGCTTTCAGGGGTACTGTCCGTGCCTGCCTGGGCCTGGCTGCTGCCGCTGGCCTTGTTGTTGCTGATTTATCCGCTCAATGCCTGGCGCGATGCACCCCTGTTTCCAACGCCAGCCGAAGCCCTGCGCGATGTGGCCGCAGCGGCGCCTCTGCCGGGCGCGGCGCTGGTGCTGGATGCCGGTTCCGGTTTGGGCGATGGACTCAAAGCCCTGCACCGGGCCTATCCGATGGCACAGCTTCATGGCCTCGAATGGAGCTGGCCGCTGCGGGCGATCAGTGCCTTGCGTTGTCCCTGGGCCCGTGTCCGCCATGGCGATATCTGGCGTGCTGACTGGAGCCCTTATGCGCTGGTGTACCTGTTTCAGCGGCCCGAGAGCATGGAGCGAGCGGTGGACAAGGCACGGGCGCAACTCAAGCCGGGCGCCTGGCTGGTGAGCCTGGAGTTTGAGGCCGAGTCGCTTGAACCGCAAGTGATCCTGGATTGTGCCGATGGGCGCAAAGTGTGGCTGTACCGTGCCCCGTTTCAGACACGCAAGGCCAGAATGTGACGGTCGTTGCAGAAATCACACCGCCGGCCCGCGCAGCGCTTTAACATGGTGTCTTGACGACGAATTGAATATTGGAGCCTTACCTTGAACTCCCCTGAGAGCATTTCAAAGACCGCACTTGATCCTGTGCGTGACGCCATGGCGGTGGTGATTTTTGCGATGGCGACGCTCGCAGAAACGCGTGACTCAGACACGGGCAACCATATCCTGCGTGTCCAGAATTACGTCAAAACACTGGCCTTGCGGCTCAAGGATCATCCGCGTTTTGCGGCGACCTTGACAGACGACTATGTCCGCGTGCTGTTTCAATCAGTGCCGCTGTATGACTTGGGCACACTGGGCATCCCCGACCGGATTTTGCTCAAACCCAGTCGCCTGACCAAGGCGGAGTTCGAGATCATGAAAACCCACACCACACTGGCACGCGATGCGATCGAACACGCGGAAAAAGCCTTGGGCTACAAAGCGGGCCTGTTGCAGACGGTGAAAGATCTGGCCTATTCCCATCAGGAAAAATGGGATGGCAGTGGTTATCCGCAAGCCTTGTCAGGCGACCAGATTCCGCTGTCGGCGCGCCTGATGGCGATTGCAGACGTGTACGACGCGCTGATTTCGGATCGTGTGTACAAGGCCGGTGTGCCGCATGACCAGGCGGTAGGCATCATTTTTCAGGGTCGGGCCAGTCATTTTGATCCCGACATGGTCGATGCCTTCATCGAGATCCAGGACGAGTTTGAGGCCATTGCCCGGCGCTTTGCCGACACCGATGAGGACATGCAGAAGAAGATCGAATACATGGCCAATGCGATTGCCGAAGAGGCCGAGCTACCGGCCACCCGCTCAACCGAATGAGTGCGCTTGCGCCATCGCGCCCATGCGGGCGCTGATGGCGAAAAACTCGGCTACGGTGTCGTCAATGATCTGCTGCGCGGTTTTCACGGAGTCGATCAGGCCGGCGGTTTGTCCGGCCAGTGCGGGCGCCGCTTCCATGTCGCCATCAAAGTAAACGCCGCGTATGCCCTTCATGTCATCAAAGGACATCAGCCCCACATCGTGAATCGCCTGGGTGCGCTCCGACTTCAGAGCGCGAATGCAAGGGGTGCCCTTGGTGTTCAGCATCCAGGTGCCGGTTTCCTTGGCATTGACGATGGCGTTCTTGTAGTTGGCATGCACAGGGCTTTCGACACAGCTCACAAAGCGCGTGCCCATCTGAACCGCCTCGGCGCCCAGCGCAAAGGCCGCTGCCATGCCACGGCCGTCGCAAATGCCGCCTGCCGCAATCATGGGTACATCCACACGTGCACGAATCGCCTGCAGCAGCACCATGGTTGAAACTTCTTCCGGATTCTTGAAGCCGCCGCCTTCACCGCCTTCAACCACCAGGCCGTCAATACCGGCATCCACACATTTGAGGGCTGCCTCCACCGTCGGCACAGCGTGGTAGACGGTGATGCCGGCGTCCTTGAGCGGCGCGATGAATTTGGCCGGGCTGCCGGCGGAGGTGCTGACGAACTTGACGCCGGAGGCACAGACGAACTTCAGCATCGCGTCATCGCGCAAAAAACGAATCGGCAGGTTCACGCCGAAGGGCAACCCCAGTGCCCGCATTTTGGTGATTTCGGCCTGGCAATTTTCTGTTTCGCCGGACGAGGTTTCGATGATGCCCAGTCCCCCGGCACGGGACACGGCCGAGGCCAGTTGCGTGCGGGCGATCCAGCCCATGGGGGCTTGCAAAATGGGGTACTTGGCACCGGTATGGGCGAGAACGCGATTCATGTGATTCCAATACAGCAAGAGGCGAAGGTGCGAGATTATTGCGAGCCACCCCGGGTCTCCGTGTCGCCTGGGTTACGCCCGCGAAGAAGCCTGTCGCAACTCGAAACGAATACCGCCCAGCTGCACTGCGCTGGCCTCGGCAACATGGCCGCGCGCCCTGGCGGTGGCCAGTATCGCGGGCAGATCGTTCACCGCCAGGTCAATGCCCGACAAGCCTTCGCCACGGTCGTCGGTGGTCTTCACAAAGCGCAACTGCCCGTTGTCGACGGAGAGGTGGTATTCGTGACCGTGGGTTTTTATGGGGCGCTGCAAAATTTGTCCCCAGCGGCGCGCCAGCATTTCGGGGTCGTCGCTCTGCAGCACCGCCCCGGTGATGGCCTGAACCCGTTGCGTGCGCACCGCCTGTTGCCAATGGGGGCCGGCGGGCCAGTAGGCCCCCAGCGGGTTGGCGCCACCGCGTGTGGTGTTGATCTCCAGCAGTGCGCCTCCGGTGTCGCGTGGATGCAGTTGCATGCCTTCGTAGTCGTCCAGGGCCAGGGGGGCTGCGATGCGCACCGCAATCTCTGCGACGTGACGGCGCCAACGCGGCAATTCCTCCGTGTCCAGGATCACCATGTAGCCGCCGTCGCCCTTGCGCCGCTCCAGGTAGCGACCGGCTGCGGTGCCCTGCTGTGTTGGCGATACGACCTCAATGAAGTTGGACCCGAATGGCAAGAGCGCATTGTGCAGGCCAAACATGGCTACGCCCGGGTCACGATGGCAGACCTCGACACCCAACACAGCGGACAACTCTTCGACCAGAGGATCGAGATTTTCGGCCACCAGACACAGCTGGCGAAGACGCAGGAACATGCGGGACTCCTCTTGGATGGACAGTGATGCCCGGACTAAATATGATAGGTCAGATCCCCCACCCCCGTCCAAAGGCATCCATGAAATACGAACAGATCACCGTCGCCACGACAAGCCATGTCTGCACCGTCACCCTGAACCGCGCCGACAAACTCAATGCCTGGACACAGCGCATGGAGAGCGAATTTCGCCACGCTGTTGAGGCGGCTGCCGTGGATTCAAACGTGCGGGCGATCGTGGTGACAGGCGCCGGTCGTGGCTTTTGTTCCGGTGCCGACATGTCGATTCTGGAAGCTGGCGCAGCCGGCGTCGATGTGTCCGGCGAGGCCTCGCCAGAGGCAGGGACGGGCGGCACGGGCATTGCTGCCAACTACACCCACCGCTTCAGCTACCTGCTGCGTGTGCCCAAGCCGATCATCGCGGCCATCAACGGCCCGGTAGCAGGCATTGGTTTGTGCATGACCATGTTCTGCGATTTCCGCTACATGGCGCAAGGCCAGAAACTCACCACCGCTTTTGCCAAGCGCGGCCTGATTGCCGAGCACGGTATCTCGTGGATGCTGCCGCGTCTGGTCGGGCCGATGAATGCCATGGACCTTTTGTTCTCGGCGCGCACCGTGATGACGAACGAGGCCGCTGCCATCGGGCTGGTGAAGGAGCTCCCGGTGGATGGCTTTTTGACAGCCGTGCAGGACATCGCGCGCGACATGGTGCAACTGGCGTCACCACGCTCCATTGGTGTGATCAAACGCCAGGTCTATGACAGCCTGTTCCAGAATCTGGACGAGGCCTGGCGCCGTGCCGACCAAGACATGGTGGCGTCGTTTTCCAGCGAGGATTTCCGCGAGGGTGTCGCGCATTTCGTTGAGAAGCGCGCCCCTGCCTTCACCGGCCGATGAGCGAACTATTTTGGAGACTCCCATGAAATTTGAACAACTGCGCTACGAGGTAGAGGGCCGCATCCTTACGATCACGCTCAACCGCCCCGATCGCATGAATGCCTTTACCGGCCAGATGTGCGACGAGCTCATCGCAGCATTTGACCAGGCCGATGCCGATGACAACGTCAAGGTGGTGATCGTCACCGGTGCGGGCCGTGCGTTTTGCGCAGGTGCCGATCTGGAGCTTGGCGGGGACACATGGGGCAAGCATTCCGAATACCTGGCTGAGCAAGAAGCCACGCAGCGCTACGTCGGTGATGGCGGTGGACAGGTGACACGCCGGATTTACGATTTCAACAAACCAGTGATTGCCGCCATCAACGGCGCAGCGGTCGGTGTGGGCATCACCATGACACTGGCGATGGATATCCGCATTGCCGTGCCCAACGCCAAGCTTGGATTCGTATTTGCTGCGCGCGGCATCATTCCGGAGGCCTGCTCGTCGTGGTTTTTGCCGCGCATTGTCGGCATCAGCAAGGCGCTGGAGTGGTGCTATGCCGGACGCGTGTTCAAGTCCGAGGAAGGCTTGCAGGCCGGCTTGCTGCGCAGCCTGCACGAGCCCGAGGCCTTGTTGCCCGCGGCACGTGCGCTGGCGCAGGAGTTTATCGACAACTCTTCGTCGGTGTCGATCGCCATGACCCGACACATGATGTGGCGCATGCTCAGCGCCCCGCACCCGATAGACGCGCACGAAGTGGATACAGCAGCGATTGCGGCCCTTGGGTCCTCCGATGACGCGCGCGAAGGCATCAGTGCCTTCCTTGAAAAACGCAAAGCCAACTTCAAGGACCGGGTGACACAGCACATGCCCAAGGTCTTTCCCTGGTGGAAAGATCGGCCGTTCAAGAAGCTGTAGACTTTCAGAGGCTGAAAATTTTGCCCGGGTTCATGATGTTCTTCGGGTCCAGCGCGCGTTTGATGGTGCGCATCATGTCCACCGCACCGGCACCGGTTTCTGCCACCAGAAATTCCATCTTGTGCAGGCCCACACCATGCTCGCCGGTGCAGGTGCCACCCAGCTTCAGGGCGCGGTGAACCAGCTGTGTGTTGAGCCGCTCGGCCAGCACGCGTTCCTCGGGTTTGTCGGGGTCAATCAGGTAGCCGATGTGGAAGTTGCCGTCGCCTACGTGGCCCACCAGGAAGTAGGGCAGGCCGGCTTCCTGGGCCTCGGTCACGGAGTCCAGTATCGCGTCTGCCAGGTGCGAAATCGGCACACAGGTGTCGGTGGTAATCGCCTTGCAGCCAGGGCGTGATTGAACACCCGCAAAGTAAGCGTTGTGTCGCGCCGTCCACAAGCGGGTGCGCGCTTCGGCGGTTTCGGCCCATTCAAAGGTTTGTCCGCCGAACTCGCCGGCAATGGCCTGAACCGTTTCTACCTGTTCTTTCACACCGGCCGGCGAGCCGTGAAACTCCATCAGCAGCATCGCCCCTTCGCGCAGCGACAGCTGCGAGTGTTTGTTGACGATCCGGATGGTGTTGGCGTCCAGCAGTTCGCAGCGTGCAATCGGCACGCCCAGCTGGATGATCTGGATGGTGGTGTTGACCGCATCGCTCAAGCTGGCAAACGAGCAGGTGGCCGCCATCACGGCTTCGGGCAGCGGGTAGAGCTTGACGGTGATCTCGGTGATCACCCCCAGCGTGCCTTCGCTGCCCACCATCAGGCGGGTCAGGTCATAGCCGGCGCTGCTTTTCTTGGCACGGGTGCCGGTGCGGATGATCTCGCCGCTGGCCGTCACCACCTCCAGCGCCAGCACGTTTTCGCGCATGGTGCCGTAGCGCACCGCGTTGGTACCGCTGGCGCGGGTGGCGGCCATGCCGCCAATCGTGGCGTCGGCACCGGGGTCGATCGGGAAGAACAGGCCGGTGGACTTGATTTCTTCGTTGAGCTGCTTGCGTGTCACGCCGGGCTGAACGGTCACGATCAGGTCTTCGGCGTTGATGGACAACACCCGGTTCATGCGGCTGACGTCAATGCTGATGCCGCCTTGCACGGCCAGCAGGTGGCCTTCCAGCGAGGATCCCACGCCAAAGGGAATCACGGGCACGCCATAGTCGCCGGCCAGCTTCACGGCGTCAGCGACGTCCTGCGTGCTTTCCGCAAATACCACCGCCGCGGGTGGTGGCACGTCGAACGACGACTCGTCGCGCCCGTGCTGCTCGCGCACCACCAGCGCGGTGGAGCAGCGCTCATTGAAGCGCTGTTTCAGCCCGTCAATCAGCGCGGGGGGAACCTCACGCTGGTGGATTTCAGGCACCAAGTGGTCCAGAGCGGTGGGAGCGTTCATTGGGGTTCTCCAGGAAATGTGCCCATTATCCCGAACTGCCCGGCCGGTGGCCACACCTCATGCGCCCGCGTAGCGAAAGAGCTGGTCACCACCCGGCGCGCGGATCTGCGCGTTGAAGGACACGATGACGCGGTCACGCTCACCGGCGTAGGGCATGGCCTTGTGCGGCAGGAAGGCCGGGAACAGCACCAGGTCTCCCTCCTGCGGGGTGACATCCAGCGTGGCCTGCTGCAGATAAGCATTGCCCATGTCGATGTGGGCGCCGCCCAGCAAGGGAAACATCGGGCTGTAGAAGCGCGTGGCGCCGTTGAGCACGCCGAACTCAGGGTGGCTGTGGCGCTGCTCGATGGGGTCAATCTGCACGTAGTAGACCCCGGACCAGGAGCAATTGCCATGGGTGTGGATGTCATGAAACGCGGCACCATTCTGGATCTGGAACCAGACCCCCATCAGCTCCAGCTGCAGGCCATGGCGCCCCGCCGGCCACACGCCGGCATTGGCCTGCCTGGCCGTGGTCTGCAAGGCCGCGGCGATGAATTGCAGCAAGGCCGTGAACTCAGGCAGGTCCACCCGTTGGAGCAAATCATCGGCACTGGCGTAGAAGCTGCCGGGTGTCGCCGTGGCATCGGTCGCGCGCAGCGCCTTGAAAACTTGGGCCAACAAGGGGTTGACTTCCTGCGCCTGTGCAAAGCGGTGCACGGCCATTGGCACCGGCCAGTGTTGCTGCAGCGTACCCGGCGTTGCGACCGGATTCAAGCGGTGGCCTCGCTGGCGGGGAGTTCAAGCTTCCAGCCGGTACGCAGTGCCAGCTGCTGCACGTCCTCCACGGTATCGAGATCGGTCACAAACCGAAGGTTGGCAGTTTCATGCACATGCACCAGCTCGGGTTGGCGCTCGATCAGGTGGCGACAGCCCAGATTGGTGTCACTCGCCAGAATTTGCGCCCGGGCCACTTCGTCCAGCAGGATCGGGTTGCCGCGCTGGCCATTGACCACCGGCACCACCACGTTGCCGCCGGGACGCTTCTTGAAGGCGGCGATCAACTCGGTCAAATCCCCGGTCCCGATCAGCGGCTGGTCGGCCAGCACAATGAACACCGCATCGAAGTTGCCACTGAGTGCCGCCAGGCCGACCCGCACCGAGCCTTGCTGGCCCTCGCGGTAGGCGGGGTTGTAGGCCAGCGTGATCGGAAAACTCTGCACCTGCGATTCCACCGCTTCGCGTGCATGGCCGGTGACCACCACCACTTCATCGACACCGGCGCCGCTGAGCGCAATCAGTTGACGATTGATGAGCGGTACGCCCTGCAGGCGGATCAGTGACTTGGCCACGCCGCCCATGCGCGCGCCCTCGCCGGCGGCCAGCACGACCGCACCAATTCGCAGGCGGGGGAACAGACCGCCCCCCTGTTTAAGCAAGCATCCCATGATGGCGTTTCCTGAAGTTGTAAGCGTTGTTGAAAAGTGTTCAGGCCAGCAGCTCAGGCAGTCGTGACAGGCTGGCCAGATTGTGCGCTGGCATGAAGCGCGTGACATGGCGCGCGGCCAGTGCCATCGCCGCCGACTGCGGCACTTCGACGGTGGGGTGCAACCAGCACACGCGCGCACCGCGGGCGCGCACCTGCGCAAGAACCGCTGCCAATGCCTCGGGTTCATCGGTATCAAAGCCATCGCTGAACACCATGAACAGGTCGCCCCGACCCAGGGCCCGTCCCAGATGCTGGTGCAGCGCCTCGTGCAGGCAGCTGGCAATGCGCGTGCCGCCGCCAAAGCCGAAGGTGACGGCATTGACTTTTTCCTGCACCCGCTCGCTGCGCTGTTTCAAAAGCGGCGTGACATCGGCCAGCCGGGTATGAAACACAAAGGCCCGCGCTGCCATGACTTCGACGAACGCCCGGGTCAGCCGCAAGAAGAACTGTGCATGCACTTCCATGGACCGGCTCACGTCCACCAGCACCACCACGCGGGGTTGGCGGCGTTTGCGCCGAACGTGGTGCAGCTTGACCAGTTCGCCGCCCGTGGCCAGCGCCGCTCGCAAGGAGCGTCGCAGATGAATCGCGCCACTGTCACGGTGGCTTTGCAGCCGGCGCAGCAACTGCGAGCGCAGCCGGCGCTTGAGCGCTTCCACCAGCGGCTCAAAACGGTCCATGTCGGCGGGCATCCAGTCGGCAAAATCACGCTGGTCGAGCGGGTCGGTGCGGCTGGCGCCCCCCTGGGCGCGCGGCGGGGCTTCGCTGGCCTCAAGGTCGCCCTCGGCCTGCTGCTCGGCCATGCCCTGCGTTGGCGTGGTTTGCCCCGGCGGCGAGTTGCCCAGTTCATCGTGC
This sequence comes from Rhodoferax sp., assembly GCF_018780565.1. GTDB lineage: Bacteria > Pseudomonadota > Gammaproteobacteria > Burkholderiales > Burkholderiaceae_C > Rhodoferax. The sequence goes on along the minus strand of NZ_JADMJN010000008.1, from coordinate 135,498 downwards.
AGCTGCTGCACCAGCTCAGGCAGGGTTCGGCCGCGCCGCGTCAGCCCCGAACTGCGGGTCGATGCCCTGATCTGCTGGGGGAACCAGAAAGCCTGATGCAATTCCGGGTACTTGAGCCACTGCTTGTGGCTACCGGATGCGATGCCGCGCCACAAGGCTGCCACCCGGGGCCATTGGGGCAGCGGCAATGCAGCGGCCGCACGCACCATCAACTCCAACTCGGCGTAGCCCAGCGCAAAGCCGTGCTCACGCAGATAGTGGGTGAACTCACCAAGACGCTGTCTCGGGTCCATGGCGCGCGGATCGGTGGCGTTCATGGTCGGTCATTCATTTCATGGCGCCGGCCACGCCCACATCCTGCGCAATGCGTGGCCCGTCAATCAGCTTGCCCACCCGTTCGGCAGTGACCTGCCAGCGGTCGCTGCGGGTCTTGAGCAAGGCGGCGAGCGTCGGCACCAGCGACTGCGGATCCACCGGCAATTCGCCATGGCCCATGTGGAACAGCACCCGCACCCAGTCCAGCGTTTCCGCCACGCCCGGGACTTTTTCCAGGTCTTCCCGGCGCAGGCGCTGAACAAAAGCCACGGCCTCCTCGACCAGCCGGGTGGCGGCCTCGGGCACCAGCGTTCGCACAATCTGCGTCTCGCGCGCCAGCGTCGGAAAATCAACATAGTGAAACAGGCAGCGCCGGCGCAGCGCATCCGACAGATCACGCGTGCCGTTGCTGGTCAGAATCACCAGCGGCTTGCTGCGCGCCGTGAGCGTGCCGATCTCGGGCACGGTGACCTGGTACTCCGACAGCATCTCCAGCAGGAAGGCCTCGAAGGCTTCGTCAGCGCGGTCGATCTCGTCGATCAGCAGGACGCAGGGCTGTGGCGAACGGATGGCCTGCAACAGCGGCCGCTCCAGCAAGAAGGCTTCTGAAAAAAGATTGTCGCGCAGCGCCGCGCGGTCGCCTTGTCCGGCTTCGGCCAGGCGGATCTCCAGCAACTGGCGGCTGTAGTTCCACTCGTAAACGGCCTGGCTCAGGTCCAGCCCTTCATAGCACTGCAGGCGCAACAAGGGTCGGCCCAGCGCCCGCGCGCAGGCGCCCGCAATGGCAGTCTTGCCCACACCGGCCTCGCCTTCCAGCAAGAGCGGGCGCTCCAGCGTCAGGCCCATCCAGACCAGGCTGGCCAGGTCTTCGTCGGCGATGTAGCCGGCCTTGAAAAGGCGCTCGCGCAGTCCGTGCGGCGTGCTCAACGAATCATTTGGCGACATGGTGAATGCGGTTCAGGACTTGCCCCGGCCAAACAGGTCTGCGAAGAACTTGCGGATCATGAGCCACATGAAGGCCAACGCATTGAATTCCTTGGCCACGACGGGCGCAGCGGCAGCCGCCACCGGCTCCGCACCGGGAGCGGGGGCCGCAGCGCCTTGCAAGGCTTGCGCCTTTTGCGAAAAGACCTCGGCAAACTGCGCCAGAATCATGTCGGACACCGACGTCATCATGCGCCCACCAAACTGGGCAAACTTGCCGTTGACAATCACTTCGGCATGGCCCTCCAGGGTGCTGTGGCCATTGTCGGCTGTGACCAGGGTGGCGGTCAGCTCCATCGAGGCGGAGGAGCCGCTTTTGTCGGCACCCTTGCCCATCATCTTCAGGGTGCGCGTCACCGGGTCCAGCGTCAGCACTTCAATGGTGCCGGCAAAGGCCGCGACCGCCGGACCGACCTTGACCCGGACACTGCCCATGTAGTGGGTCGGGTCAATCTGCTCGGTGATCTGAGCGCCGGGCATGCAGGTGGCGAGTTCATGCATGTTCGACAGGACGGACCAGCCGGCATCCAGACCGGCTGCCACCGGGTACTTTTTATCGAGAACAACTTCCATGGATACTTTCTGCGAACGCCTTAGCTGGCGATGCCAACTTTCTTAAGCTGCTGCCACACGCGGTAGGCCGAGTGGGGCATGTTGAAATGGGTCACTCCCAGGTGCGCAAAAGCATCGACCATCGCACTGGTGAAGGTCGGGATGCTGCCCACGTGCGGCGACTCGGCCACACCCTTGGCTCCCAGCGGGTGGTGCGGGGAGGGCGTTACCGTGTAGTCGGTTTCCCACTTCGGCGTTTCCACGGCGGTCGGCAGGAAATAATCCATCAGCGAGTTGCCCTGGATGTTGCCCTGCTTGTCGAACGACAGCAGTTGCCCCATGGCCACCGCAAAACCTTCGGTCAGACCGCCATGAATCTGGCCTTCGATGATCATCGGGTTGATGCGCGTGCCGCAGTCGTCCAGCGCATAGAAGCGGCGGATCTTGGTCTCACCCGTGCCCTTGTCGATATCCACCACGCACAGGTAAATGCCGAAGGGGAAGGTGAAGTTCGGCGGGTCGTAGTAGTGCACGGCCTCCAGGCCGGGTTCCAGACCGGCTGGCGGCTGGTTGTAGGCGGCCCAGGCGATGTCCTTCATGGTCTTGAACTTGGCGTCGTTGCCGCGCAGCTTGAAGCGGTCGATTTCCCATTCGAGGTCGGCCTCGCTCACCTCCAGCAGGTGGGCGGCGATCTTCTTGGCCTTGGCGTGGATCTTGCGCGCGGCCATGGCAATGGCAGCGCCCGCCACCGGCGTGGAGCGGGAGCCGTAGGTGCCCAGTCCGTACGGCGCCGTGTGGGTGTCCCCTTCTTCGACCTGGATCACCTCGCTGGGAATGCCCAACTCGGTGGCGATGATTTGCGCGTAGGTGGTCTGGTGACCCTGTCCCTGCGAGATGGTGCCCATGCGGGCGATGGCCGAGCCGGTGGGATGCACCCGGATCTCGCACGAATCGAACATGCCCACGCCCAGGATGTCGCACATCTTGCTTGGACCGGCCCCCACCACTTCGGTGAAGGTCACCAGGCCGATGCCCATCAGTGTCGGGCAGTTCGGGTCCGCGCGCTTGGCGGCCTGCTCGGCACGCAAGCCCTTGTAGTCGACAGCCGTGAGCACCTTGTCCAGTGCGGTCTGGTAGTCGCCCGAGTCGTACTCGAAGCCAAAGGCCGAGGTGTAGGGAAACTGTTCGCGCTTGATGAAGTTCTTGGCGCGGATCTCGGCCTTGTCCATGCCCAGCTTTTGTGCCAGCACATCAACCATGCGTTCGACCAGATACACCGCTTCGGTCACGCGGAACGAACAGCGGTAAGCCACGCCGCCTGGCGCCTTGTTGGTGTAGACGCCATCGACGCGGCAATAGGCAGCGGGAATGTCATAGCTGCCTGAGACGATGTGAAACATGCCGGCCGGAAACTTGGTTGGATCTGCGCAGGCGTCAAAGGCACCGTGATCCGCGATCACATTGGTGCGCAGGGCCAGGATCTTGCCGTCCGCCGTGGCGGCGAGTTCGCCAGTCATGTGGTAGTCGCGCGCAAATGCCGTGCTGGAGAGGTTCTCGATCCGGTCCTCAATCCACTTGACCGGCTTGCCCAGCACGATGGACGCCACGATGGCGCACACATAGCCGGGGTAGATGCCGACCTTGTTGCCAAAGCCGCCGCCGATGTCGGGCGAGATGATGCGCACCTTGGACTCCGGAATGCCCGACAGCATCGACACCACGGTGCGCACCACGTGCGGTGCCTGGCTGGTGATCCAGGTGGTGAGTTCGCCGCGGATCGGGTCGAATGACGCTACCGCGCCGCAGGTCTCCAGCGGGCAGGGGTGCACGCGGGGGTAATGCATATCCTGCTTCACGGTGACCGGTGCACTGGCAAAGGCGGCGTCGGTGGCATCCTTGTCGCCCGCATCCCAGGTGAAGATGTGGTTGTGGTGGTAGCGCTTGCCATGCGCCCCTTCGGTCTTGCCAGCCAGGTCTTCGCGCAGTACGGGTGCGCCCGGCTTGAGGGCCTCGAACGGGTCCACGACCACGGGCAACTCGTCGTATTCGACTTCCACCGCCGCCACGCCATCGGCCGCTGCATAGCGGTCTTCCGCAATCACCACGGCGACTTCCTGCATCTGGAAGTGCACTTTTTCGTCAGCCAGCACGGCGGCCACGTCACCCGCAAGGGTGGGCATCCAGTGCAGTTTGAGAGGTTTGAGGTCTTCGGCGGTGAGCACGGCAACAACGCCCGGCACCTTCAGCGCTTCGGCCTTGTTGATGCGCTTGATGCGGGCGTGTGCCACGGGTGAACGCACAATGGCCATGTGCAACATGCCGGGCAGCTTGATGTCATCGACGTAATTGCCCTTGCCCTGGATAAAGCGCGCATCTTCCTTGCGCAGGCGGGACTCGCCCATGCCCATCAGGGCTTTTTCACGTTCACTTGCGGGTGCGTTCATGCATGTCTCCTTTGTGGGCGCGCGTTTACGCGGCGACCTTGTTTTGTTGCAATGTGCGTGCTGCATGCAGCACGGCCTTGACGATGTTCTGGTAGCCGGTGCAGCGGCACAGGTTGCCCGCCATGCCAACCCGCACTTCCTCTTCCGTGGGCGTCGGGTTGTCCTGCAGGAAGCGGTAGGCGCGCATCAGCATGCCGGGCGTGCAGAAGCCGCACTGCAGGCCGTGCTCCTTGTAAAAACCCTCCTGCACCGCATGCAGCACGCCGGCCTGACCTGACAAGGACGCCAGGCCTTCGACGGTCTTGACGTCGCTGCCCTCGCACTGCACGGCCAGGTGGGTGCAGGACTTCACGGACTGGCCGTCGATGTCCACGGTACAGGCGCCGCAGTGGCTGGTCTCACAGCCGATGTGGGCACCGGTCAGGCTCATTTTTTCGCGCAGAAAGTGCACCAGCAGCGTGCGCGGCTCGACCGCCTCTTCCACCTTGCGGCCGTTCAGGGTCATTGAAACTAATGTCTTGCTCATCGAAAGTCTCCTTGTCGTTCTTGTCTGGTTTCAGTGGCAAAGGGCGGCCGCGGCACGAATCGCCCGCTTGACCATCTCGCCGGCCATGGCGGTCTTGTATTCAATGTCGCCACGCAGGTCTTCCGCGGGTTCGCACACCGCACGCACCGCCTGCGCCGCTGCCTCCAGCGTGGTGTCGTTCAAGGGCTTGCCCAGCAGTGCCGCCTCTGCCGCGCTGGCGCGCAGTGCGGTCGAGGCCACATTGGTCAGTCCGATGCTGACCTGCGTTACCGAGCCACCGGCCATGCGCAGCACCACGGCGGCGCCGGCGGTCGCCCAGTCGCCGGTTTTGCGCTTGAGCTTCTGGTAGGCATAACCGGTTCCGGCCTGGAAGGGCGCCACCAGAATGGCGGTGAGGATCTCGTTCTCGGCCAGCGCGGTCATGTAGGTGCCGTGGAAGAAATCTACAGCCTTGACCTTGCGTTCCCCGCTGGGGCCCTGCAGCACAAAAGTGGCGTCCAGCGCCATGGCGATGGCTGGATGGTCGTTGCCGGGATCGCCGTGGGCAATGTCACCGCCGATGGTGCCGCGGTTGCGCACCTGTGGATCGGCGATGAGCAGGGCGGCTTGCGGCAGCAAAGGCAGGCTTGTCTGCAAAAGGCTGGATTTGATCAAATCGTTTTCGCTGGTCATGGCGCCGATGCGGATCAGGCCGCCTTCCTCTCGGATGCCGTGCAGTTCGGGAATGCGGTTGATGTCGATCAACGCGCCCGGCTGTGCAAAGCGCAGCTTCATCATGGGCAGCAGGCTGTGGCCGCCAGCCAGCAACTTGGCGTCGTCGCCCAGCTCGGTCAGCAATGTAAGAGCCTCGCCAATGGAGCGGGGCGCATGGTACGCAAATGAGGGTGGAATCACTTTGTCTCCTGTACGGCCTTATTGACCTTTAGGAGCGCGACTCTAACGTCAGCCAATCCGGCGGGGGAAGCTAAGCAATCAACGGTCGTTCACGTTGCACGAATGGCAATAGCATTGCACGAACGATCAGCGCGGGCAGCGCATTCATAAGCGTCAGACCCGCCGCGAAAGAGGCTCAGGATTTGACCGAAGCGCTGTCGCCCAGCCCGAGTTGTTCCATCAAGACGGGAGCGCTGGCGCGTGACACCGGAATCTCCACCGGCGCCGATCCCATCATGCGCAGCGTCATGCGGCCGTCGTTGCGCACGATCTCATCGACATGGGACAGGTTGACGATGTAGCTGCGGTGCACCCGCAGGAACAGCTGCGGATCGAGCCGGCTCTCCAGGTCCCCAATATTGAGGTTGCAGAACTGGCTGCCCTGTCCGGTATGAACCCAGGTGTAATGCCCCTCCGAGCGGATGAAGGAGACACTGGGCACATCCACCAGCAGCACCCGGTTTTGCTTGATGGTGGGGATCTTGCGCAGTTGCCGTTTGTCGCCGCCCTCGCGTGCGCCACGCGCCGTCGTGCCACCTTCCGCCTCATGGCTCACCACCTCGGTGATGTCATAAAAAACGAGGGTATACCCGGTGGTTGCGCCCTGCGCATCGCCGATTTTCGAGACTTTGATCAACAACATCCGATCCGGAATATTGATCATCATGGCCATGGGTGGTGCGTTGTTCACCGGGCACTCGGCCTGTCCCAGCAGGAACTTGACTTTGGTCTGTGCCGCTTCCGGATGGAACGAGGTCACGATCTTGCCAAAGGGCATCTTGTCCTGCAGCGGCAGGCTGCGCCGCGCATAGTCGTTCATCCCCATCACCCGCAGTTCCATGTCCAGATGAACGACGCCGACATCAAATCGCTCCAGCAAATAAAGCCATGAACTTGAAGGCGGGGCGGACGGGGAACTGACAGGACAAGTTTTCATCAAAAAAATACTCGTGAGGTTGAGTGCCACAGGTTTGTCGTCGACTTCGTGCCGGCAAACGGACGCTCATGCATTGCAGGCGCGCTTCGTTCATGCGTCGCACCACCCGAAGAACCCGCCGCTAGAGTCGCATGCCTGAACCGCTTGGTTCATGAGAAAAAGCAAGCCACCTGGCTTTTGTGCATGGGCCGCCGAATTTTGCGGGCGCAAGGTCCAGGTGAACATGGGGTTTGCCCTAACGGATCAGCTTTTCATTTGAATATTGTGAACAGAACGATTTCCATGAATACCCCTCCTCGCTGGCTGGCCCGCGGCATCGGTTCAGCCGCCCTGGTGCCTGCGGTGCTGGTGCTCCTGGTGGGCTTGACGCTGTGGGCGGTTGGGCCATCGGGAGGGGTTGGCGCCCGGGGTCACCCCATGGCCGTGATCTTTTTGACACTGACTGCGGTGGCTGCCGGCTGTGCTGCCCTGGCTTGGGTACGCCCCCAGCGCGCTGGCCTGTCGCCGCCGCATGTCATGCTGTCGCTGGGGTTCGGCGGCATGCTGCTGGGTTTGTTGTACGACCTCCATGACGCAGGCCCCGCCCGGCTGGACAGCCTGTGTGCGCAGTCTGCGGCGCTGAGTTTCATGGACAGCCTGCAACTTCATCTCGATTTTTTACCCGGCATGCATGCAGGCATGCTGGCAGGCGGGCTGCTGGCCATACCCAGCCTGCGGCTGCTGCGGCCCCATTGCGGGCGCTACCTGTGCTCGCTCTTCGCGCAGAACCTGATGTGCTCCAGCTGGATGCTGGTCGGCATGACGGCCGGTGCCTTGTGGCTGTCGCGCTGGCAGGTTGGCGCAGGCATCAGTACCTTGCCGGGCATGCTGGGCGGCATGTTTGCCGGCATGACCTGGGGCATGGTCGTGAGCGTGGCCCTGTACCGGGGCTTCTTTGCCCTGCGCAATGGCAAGCACATTTAAAAAGTATCCGACGCGGCGTTCCTGAATGGCGTGACAATAGTTGCGACAAAGGAGCTTCTTCATGGGACAACGTTTGACACAAATCGCCACCCGCACGGGCGACAACGGCACCACCGGCTTGGGGGACAACACCCGTGTCTCCAAAAACAGCTTGCGCGTGCACGCCATGGGCGATGTGGACGAGCTGAATTCGAACATTGGCGTGCTGCTGTGCGAAGACATGCCGCAGGGTGTGCGCCAGTTGCTGGTGGAAATCCAGCACCAGCTTTTCAACCTGGGCGGTGAGTTGTCCATACCGGGCTTTGAGCTGCTCAAACCCGAAGCGGTGCTGGCGCTGGACGCCGCGCTGGCGCAGCACAATGAACACTTGCCACGGTTGCAGGAATTCATCCTGCCAGCCGGCACCCGTGCCGCTTCGCTGGCCCATGTGTGTCGCACCGTGGCGCGCCGCGCCGAGCGCGCGGTGGTGGCACTGGAAGGCCAGGAGGCCCTGAAGGATACGCCGCGCCAGTACCTGAACCGCCTGAGTGATCTGATGTTCGTGCTGGCCCGCGTACTCAATCGCCACCGCACCGATGGCACAGCGGGCGACGACGTTTACTGGAAAAGTGAGCGACTGGCCCAGGCCGCTACAGAATAAAAAGGGAAGAGAGCGGTCTCAGCGCGGGGCCAGTATCGCCATCGTGATGCGCGACACGCAGGTCAGTTCACCGGCATCGTTTTGCAGGTCGATCTGCCAGACGTGCGTGGTGCGGCCCCTGTGGATCGGACGGGTGATGCCCGTGACCCAACCGCTGGTCGTCCCCTTGAGGTGGTTGGCATTGATATCCAGCCCCACGGCCCGGTAGCCCTCGGGGCAGGAAAAGGCGGCACCGCAGGAGCCCAGGGTTTCTGCCAGCACCACGCTCACCCCGCCATGCAGCAGGCCATAGGGCTGGATGGTGCGCTTGTCCACCGGCACGCGGGCGCGCAGAAAGTCGTCGCCTACCTCCAGAAACTCGATGCCCAGTTGGGTCACGGCTGTGTCAAGTTGCCCGGCTGTCAGGATGTCCAGGGAGATGGGTTTTTGCCAGATACGCATTGCAGGGGCCTCGGGTTGATAAGTTGCCACGACTATAAACAGGTATCAGTGCAAACCCTGACACACAGGCGATTGATAAACCGGGTTAATCCGCGCTACCCTTGGCGCATGACCAAACCACAAACGCCCCCCTACGTCCCGCAGATTCGTCTCTATCAAAACTGGTTGCAAACACAACGTGGTCTGACCTTTGAGTCCTATGACGCCATGTGGCGGTGGTCGGTGACCGAGCTGGAGGATTTTTGGCAAAGCATCTGGGATTACTTTGAATTGCAGTCGCCCACCCCGCACACGGCGGTGCTGGACGCCCGCAAGATGCCTGGCGCCAACTGGTTTGCCGGCGCGCAGGTCAACTATGCGCAACAGGTGCTGCGGCATGTCGATGCGGCCCATGGCGCAGGGTTTTCCGCCATTCTCAGCCACAACGAAAAGAGCCTGGCCGGTGGTACGCACCGTGAACTGACATGGCCTGAACTGCGGCGCCAGGTGGCCTCGCTGGCCCTGCACCTCAAGGCCCAGGGCGTGCAGCCCGGCGACCGGGTGGCCGCTTACCTGCCCAATATTCCCGAGGCGGCAGTGGCGTTTCTGGCGACGGTCAGCATCGGCGGTGTCTGGAGCATCTGCGCGCCTGACATGGGTACCAATTCCGTGCTGGACCGCTTCCGGCAAATCGAGCCCAAGGTACTGATTGCCTGCGATGGCGTGACCTACGGCGGGCGCGATTTTGATCGCGTTGCGGTGGTGGCCGAGTTGTGCGCGGCCTTGCCTTCGGTGCGACACGTGATTGTGCAAAGCAATTTGGGCCTGGATACAAGTGCTATACAAAAAATAGCTAACTGTGCGGATTATACGAAGGCTACAGCCCGAAATGATGCCGAAACAGCAGCGTTTGAGCCGCTCTGGCTGCCGTTTGATCACCCTTTGTGGATTGTCTATTCGAGTGGCACCACCGGTCTGCCCAAGCCCATCGTGCATGGCCATGGCGGCACCGTCATCGTGGCACTGGCGCTCAAGGGACTGCACAACGACATCGGCTGCAGCTACGACCCCAACTCGTTCGGCGAGCGCTACCACTGGTACAGCTCTACCGGCTGGGTGATGTGGAACGCGCAGATCAGCGGCCTGCTCAGCGGCACCACCTGCTGCATTTTTGACGGTAACCCGGGCGGCAGCACGGTGGATGCCGCCGGCAACAAGGTGGCCCCTGACTGGACCACGCTGTGGCGCTTTGCGGCCGATATGGGCGTCACATTCTTTGGCGCAGGCGCGGCCTTCTTTGCCAACTGCCTGAAGGCCAATGTTGATTTGCGCACCTGTGGCGATTTGTCCAGCGTACGGGCGCTGGGCACCACGGGCTCACCCTTGAGTGCCGAGGCGCAGGCCTGGGGTACGCAGCAGTTCGCGCGCCTGGCGGGCTCTGAGGCGCAGCGGGATATCTGGTGGTGCAATATTTCCGGCGGCACTGATTTCGCTGGAGCCTTCATCGGCGGTCATCGCGAACTGCCCCAGGTGGCTGGCGAAATGCAGTGCCGTTTGATGGGCTGCGCGGTGGAAGCCTGGAACGAGCAGGGCCAGCCGGTGGTGGACGAAGTGGGCGAGTTGGTCTGCAGTCAGCCCATTCCCAGCATGCCCCTGTATTTTTGGGGTGACGAGGGCAACAAGCGCTATTTGTCGAGCTACTTCGATACCTACCCCAATGTCTGGCGTCACGGCGACTGGCTCAAGGTGGGGCAGCATGGTGGCTGCATCATCTACGGGCGCAGCGATGCCACCATCAACCGCCATGGCCTGCGCATGGGCACCAGCGAGTTGTACAGCGCGGTCGAGGCCCTGCCCGAGGTGCTGGACTCGATGGTGGTCGACCTTGAATACCTGGGGCGCGAAAGCTACATGCCCTTGTTCGTGGTGCTGCGCGAAGGCGTGACGCTGGACGATGCCATGCGCGCCAAGCTGGTGGACGCCATCAGGACGGCACTGTCGCCGCGCTTTGTTCCGAATGAGATTTTTCAGGTGGCCGAGATCCCGCGTACCTTGTCGGGCAAAAAGCAGGAACTCCCGATCAAGAAGCTCCTGCTGGGTCAGCCGATAGAGAAAGTGGTCAACCGCGAGGCGATGGCCAATCCAGACTGTCTGGACTGGTATGTGGCGCTGGCCAAGGCGCGCCTTGTGCACTGAACGACTGCTAGTGAATCGGTTCAGAGTTTGGGAAAGCGGATGCGGCTCACCATCAACGAGCCAGACAGGGCAAACAGCAAGACCTGTGGATGCAACACCAAGCCGGCCAGGTGGAACTCCCGAATCATCGAGAAGGGCTTTGGCATGGTGCCCGCTGCCTCAGATGTGCGCGACCACCGGCGGCACGTGGCGCATGTGAAGCGACAGGCCCAGCGCGGCCATGTGGTTGCTGTTGCGGCTGAGAATGGTCTGGCACAGCGGCAGGAACTCGGCCTCTTCAAAGGCGGCGTGTGCGCTGTAATCGCGCACAAGTGATGCCACGGCAGCAGTATCCAGATCGGCAGACTGCCCTTTGGCGATTTTTTTCAGATGCGGCTCCAGCCGGGTCCAGGTGGCCTCCACCTGCCGGTGTTCGCGGGTCAGACGTTCCACCATGAACTTGACTTGGTCCATTTCGATCCCTTCGGTCGCACTGGCCAGCACGGCCGGAAACAGCTCGCGTTCTTCTTCCGCGTGATGCTCATAGACCGCATCGCGGAAGAACTTCAGCGTCTCCTGGGCCACCTGACGCGCCTGCTCGGCGGGCGCCAGCAAGGCCGGCAGGCCGCCAAAGGCTTTCAGATGCGACAGGATGCCAACATGGCATTGGGAGAAGTTGGTGATTGGCGCGTCGCTTGTCGTACCCATGAGGCCTCCTGCTGAGTGGTGCGGTCAGTCCAGTGTGCTACGCCACAAACACGCGCGCTTTGACCGGCGTCAATATAACGACTTCTTCAGGGCGCAAGCCCAGTGCATGGAACTGCTGCGCCGGAATGTGCGCCTCGATGATGTCCTGGTCGCCGGGTGCCAGAACGTCAACGGGCAGCAATTCCAGTCGCGCAATCGGCCCCACCACAATGGCGCGTACCAGTCTGGCAACAATGCCCCGGGGTCTTTCGGCTCCGGGCGCGCTGGCGCCGGGGGTGTAGCGCTGCACCTCCAGGTCGTGCGGGCGTACATAGGCAAAGGCTTTGGCATCTTGCGCATCTTGGTGCTCGGGTGTAACCAGGCGCAGGGTGTTCTGGTCGTGGCCGATCAGCATTTCGCCTTCGTGGGCCCGGCCATGGAACAGGTTCACATCGCCCAGAAAGCCGTACACGAAGGGGCTTGCCGGGTGGTCCCACACCTCTTGCGGCGAGCCAATCTGCTCCACCTGACCGGCGTTCATCAACACCACGCGGTCGGCCACTTCCAGCGCTTCTTCCTGGTCGTGCGTCACAAAGATGCTGGTGACATGCAGATCGTCATGCAGGCGGCGCAACCAGCGGCGCAGCTCCTTGCGCACCTTGGCATCGAGCGCGCCAAAGGGCTCGTCCAGCAGCAGCACCTTGGGCTCCACCGCCAGTGCGCGCGCCAGGGCAATGCGCTGGCGCTGGCCGCCCGAGAGCTGTGCCGGGTAACGATCGGCCAGCCAGTCCAGCTGCACCAGGCCCAGCAGTTCGTGCACTTTTTGCTTGATGACGGACTCGGAGGGCCGGGATGTGCGCGGTTTCATGCGCAGGCCGAAAGCCACGTTGTCGAACACGCTCATGTGGCGAAACAGTGCGTAGTGCTGGAATACAAAACCCACGTTGCGTTCGCGCACATGCACCTCGGTGGTGTCCTCGCCGCTGAAAAGGATGCTGCCTTGATCGGCGGTTTCCAGCCCCGCGATGATGCGCAGCAGCGTGGTCTTGCCACAGCCCGAGGGCCCCAGCAGCGCCACCAGCTCGCCGGAGTTGATGTCCAGTGACACGTCACGCAGCGCGTGGAAGGTGCCAAAGTCTTTGCTGACATTGCGGATTTCTATGCTCATGGTATTTCTTCGGTTCGCGGGGTTTTCTTCAGGCCAGGGGGCGCTCGGGTGGCAACTGGGCAGCGGCTTTTTGCTCGCGCTCGAACTGCCATTCGACGACCGACTTGATCAGCAGCGTCACCACTGCCAGCAGTGCCAGCAGCGAGGCCACGGCAAAGGCTGCCACGGACTGGTATTCGTTGTACAAAATCTCCACATGCAAGGGCATGGTGTTGGTCTGGCCCCGGATGTGGCCCGACACCACCGAGACCGCGCCAAACTCGCCCATGGCGCGCGCATTGCAGAGAATCACGCCATAGACCAGGCCCCATTTGATGTTGGGCAGCGTCACATGCCAGAAGGTTTGCCAGCCCGTGGCACCCAGCACCATCGCGGCTTGTTCTTCTTCGGTGCCTTGGGCCTGCATCAGCGGGATCAGTTCACGCGCAATAAACGGAAAGGTCACGAAGATGGTGGCCAGCACGATGCCTGGCACGGCAAAGATGATCTTGATGTCGTGCGCCTGCAGCCACGGGCCAAACCAGCCGTGGGCGCCAAACAGCAGCACATAGATCAGGCCCGCCACCACCGGTGACACCGAGAACGGCAAGTCCACCAGCGTGGTCAGGAAAGCCTTGCCGCGGAACTCGTACTTGGCGATGGCCCAGGCGGCCGCGACACCAAACACCAGGTTCAGCGGCACGGCAATGGCGGCCGTGATGAGTGTGAGGCGAATGGCGCTCCAGGCATCGGGTTCTTTCAGCGCCTCCAGGTAGGCGCCTGCGCCTTTGCGCAAGGCCTCGGTGAAGACGGCGGCCAGCGGCAGCAGCAGAAACAGGAAGATAAAGCCCAGCGCGATCGTGATCAGTGTCCACTTCACCCAGGCCGGCTCGCCTGTCGTGTTGTTTCGCACGGAACGCCGTGGAACCGGCTTCACCGGGTTCTGGGGGGTACTCATGTCGCGGCTCCCGAGCGGCGGCGCTGCCAGGCCTGCAACGCGTTGATGATCAGCAAAAGAACGAAAGAGAAGCCCAGCATCACCACGGCGACGGCCGTGGCCCCGGCATAGTCGTACTGCTCCAGCTTGCCAATGATGATCAATGGCGTGATCTCCGACACCATGGGCATGTTGCCTGCGATGAAGATCACCGAGCCATATTCACCGATGGCGCGTGCAAAGGCCATGGCAAAGCCGGTTAGCAACGCTGGCGCAATGGCGGGGAAAATCACGAAGCGAAAGGTCTGCCAGCGTGTGGCACCCAGGCAGGTCGCGGCTTCTTCGAGTTCTTTCTCGGTGTCTTCGAGCACCGGCTGCACGGTGCGCACCACAAAAGGCAGGCCAATGAAAATCAGGGCAATCACCACGCCATTGCGGTTGAACGCGAGCTGGATGCCATACGGTGCGAGCACCTGGCCCACCCAGCCGTTGTCGGCCAGCAGGGCGGTAAGTGCAATGCCTGCCACCGCCGTGGGCAGCGCAAAGGGCAGGTCCACCAGTGCATCGATGATTTTCTTGCCGGGAAAGGTGTAGCGCACCAGCACCCAGGCCACCAGCAGGCCAAACACCACGTTGACCAAAGCGGCGATCAGCGAGGCGCCAAAGGTCAGCTGGTAGGAGGCCACGACGCGCGGACTGGCCACCGCCGCCCAGAATTGCTCCCAGGTCAGGGTGAAGGTCTTGAACACCAGTGCCGAGAGCGGGATCAACACAATCAGGCTCAGGTACAGCATCGTGTAGCCCAGTGTCAGATTGAAGCCGGGCAGCACGCGGCGCGTGGGTCGTTTGCGCACAGAGGCGCCTGCCGCCAGCTGCGGCGTTGAAACAAGGGAGGCTGTCATTTACTTGACCGTGTAGAGCTTGTCGAACTGACCGCCGTCATTGAAGTGAGCTTTCTGCGCTTCGGCGAGCGAGCCAAAGTATTCATTCACGGTGAACAGCTGAATGGGTTTGAAGGTGGCTGCATGTTTTTTCAGAATGCTGGCCGAGCGCGGGCGCAGGGCATGTTTGGCGGCAATCTCCTGCGCTTCATCCGAGTACAGGTAGTCGAGGTAGGCCTTGGCCAACTCGCCCGTCCCTTTTTTCGCCACGGTTCGCTCCACCACGGCCACCGGGTTCTCGGCCACGATGCTGCTGGAAGGGTGCACCGCATCGACCTTGCCGGCACCAAACTCGCGATCCACCGATACGACTTCCGACTCGAAGGTGATCAGAACATCACCAATGTTGCGTTGCAGGAAGATGGTGGTGGCATCGCGCCCGCCCTTGGCCAGCACCGGCACATTTTTGTAGAGCTTTCCCACGAACTCAGCCGCCTGCGCGTCAGTGCCCCCCTTTTTGCGCACCGAACCCCAGGCGGCCAGGTAGGCCATGCGCCCGTTGCCGCCCGTCTTGGGGTTGACCACAATCACCTGCACGCCGGGTTTGACCAGATCATCCCAGTCCTTGATGTTCTTCGGGTTG
This sequence comes from Rhodoferax sp., assembly GCF_018780565.1. Taxonomy (GTDB): domain Bacteria; phylum Pseudomonadota; class Gammaproteobacteria; order Burkholderiales; family Burkholderiaceae_C; genus Rhodoferax. Next base: position 120,314 of record NZ_JADMJN010000008.1, on the reverse strand, counting down.
CCATTGCGCGTGAGGAACAGCATGGTGGAGGTGGTGGGCGATGCATTGCCGGGGAAGCGCTTGGCCCAGTCTTTGGCAACGATGCCGCTGCTGGCCAGAAACTCGATGTCGGTGGTGGTGTTCATGGTGACCACGTCGGCGTCCAGACCATCGTTCACCGCACGCGCCTGTGCGCTGGAGCCGCCATGGGCCTGGTCGATCTTGACGTCCTTGCCGGTGGCTTTTTTATAGTGCGCCACGAAGGCGAGGTTGTAGTCCTTGTAGAACTCACGCGCGACGTCGTAGGAGGCATTCAGCAGGGTAGTTTGAGCTGCTACAAAATTAGGAGCAGCCAGTGCAATGCCGACCAGGGCAAGGGTTGCTATTTGCTTGAATTTCATGCGGATTCCAGTAAATCGTTGGAAGGGGAGGAGATGGAAGGGGCGGGGATGATCGGTGTGTAGCTTTCGCCTGTCAGGGACTGCAGCAATGCCAGGCCCAGTGGCCAGGGGCCGAAGCCGGCCTCGACATTGATGTGCCCGGCTTTTTGCAGCCGCACAAACTCGGACCCCCAGGCGCGTGCGTAGGCGCCTGCGGTGCGCACCGGGCAGTAGGGGTCGTTGCTGCTGGCCACGATGATGCTGCGGTAGGGCAGTGCCTGGTAGGGTGCCGGGGCAAAGTCGGCCAGTACGGCGCGGCGTTCGGGGTCAGCCGGGGCTACCAGCAGCGCGCCCTGGATGCGCTGCGTCGCTTCAGCCTCCAAATGCGTGACGGCGATGCAGCCCAGGCTGTGGGCGACCATGACCACCGGACCCGGCTGCGCCAGGATGGTCCGGGTGACGGACGCCAGCCAGGCGCTGCGCGAGGGTGTGATCCAGTCGTCTTGTTGCACCCGCAGCGTGCCCGGCAGCTGGTCGGCCCACAAGCTTTGCCAGTGGCCGGGACCGGAGTCCCGCCAGCCAGGAACGATGATGATGCGGGCCATGATGATGTGTTTTCCAGGTTGGTGTTTGAGCGGATTCTGGGCGGCATTGCTTAGATCTCAAACTACTTATTATTGATTTGCATATATGTAATTTGATCTTTAGTATCTGCAATATAGAAACCTGCGCCTGAGCCGGCATACTCGTTGCGGCCAGGGCTGCCAGCCCGAGCAGCGCCGATTGAAAGTTTGGTTTCATTGCAGATTTCTTGAAAAAAGTTCAGACGGCGGCCAGTGCCTGCGTCAGGTCCGCCAGCAGGTCGTCAATGTGCTCAATGCCCACCGACAGTCGCACGGCGTCTTCGCTCACACCGGCTTTGGCCAGTTCGTCGGGGGCCAACTGGCGGTGCGTGGTGGAGGCCGGATGCGTGGCCAGGGATTTGGCATCGCCAATGTTGACCAGCCGGGTAAACAGGTTCAGCGCATCCAGGAAGCGCGCGCCTGCTGCCAGGCCCTCACCCTTTGCCGCCTTCACGCCAAAGGTCAACAGGCCCGAGGCCTTGCCGCCTAAGTACTTTTTAGCAAGCGCGTGGTCCGGGTGGCTGGGCAGGGCCGCGTAGTTCACCCACGCCACCTTGTCGTGCTGTTGCAGAAACTGCGCGACCTTGAGCGTGTTGTCGTTGATGCGCTCCACGCGCAGCGCCAGGGTTTCAATGCCCTGCAAAATCAAAAACGCATTGAACGGGGAAATGGCAGCACCGGTATTGCGCAGTGGCACCACGCGCGCGCGGCCAATGTAGGCGGCTGGCCCTAAGGCTTCGGTGTAGATCACACCGTGGTAGCTGGGGTCGGGCTCGTTCAGACGCTTGAACTTGGCCTTGTGTTCGGCCCACGGGAACTTGCCGCTGTCGACAATCGCGCCGCCAATGCTGGTGCCGTGACCGCCGAGGTATTTGGTGAGTGAATGCACCACGATGTCGGCCCCGTGTTCGAACGGGCGCAACAGGTAGGGCGTGGCCACCGTGTTGTCGACGATCAATGGCACGCCGTGGCGGTGGGCTATTGCCGCAATCGCCGCGATGTCAGCCACCGCGCCCTGCGGGTTGCTCAGCGACTCGATGAACACCGCCTTCGTTCTATCGTCAAACAGGCCCTCAAAACTCGCCAGATTGCGGGCGTCGGCAAAGCGCGTGGTGATGCCGAACTGCGGCAGCGTGTGGGCAAACAGGTTGTAGGTGCCGCCGTACAGCGCGGTGCTGGCGATGATGTTGTCACCGGCCTCGGCAATGGTCTGGATGGCATAGGTCACCGCCGCCTGGCCGGAGGCCAGCGCCAGCGCGGCAAGGCCGCCTTCCAGCGCCGCCACGCGCTGCTCGAGCACGTCTTGCGTGGGGTTCATGATGCGGGTGTAGATGTTGCCCGGCACCTTCAGGTCGAACAGGTCGGCGCCGTGCTGGGCGCTGTCAAAGGCGTAGGCAGCGGTCTGGTAGATCGGCACCGCCACCGCCTTGGTGGTGGGGTCGGGCGAGTAGCCGGCGTGGACGGACAGGGTTTCAAATTTCCAGGTGGTGGACATGGGCAACTCCAGAATGAAGGCAACGCGAAAGTGCGATGAACACAATTCTGGAAGTGCGACGTCAAAACCGGAACTACTGTTTTGTAGGCTTCTAATTACCAAGACATATAAACAACCCGATGTAGCCGGCGGCTGCGTTCATGCTGATGGGCATCCCTTGCCTCGGCCTGAACGGGGGGCCGGTATTCAAGCACAACGAGGCCTTCTCGTTCCAGATAGCGACCGACGACCAGGCTGAAACAGACCGGTTGTGGAGTGCGATTGTTGGCAACGGCGGACAGGAAAGCGCCTGTGGCTGGTGCAAGGACCAATGGGGACTGTCGTGGCAGATCACGCCACGCGCCCTGACGGCTGCAATCGAAGCGGCTCGACGTGGCTGATGGACTGTGTTAGTTTCAAGCTCCCGCGCCTTTTGAATGACTTTGCAATATGACATTCACTGATGCCCTGGTGTCGATGGTGTGAAGACCGTAACCATTTCCAAAGGCAAGGGCTTTCGCCTTGAGCGGGCAGGAAATCAGCTTAACCACCTTGACAGAAGGGGCCGTCATGCATGAAGAAGCAGACATCGTTGTCGTAGGAGCCGGGTCAGCGGGTTGCGTGTTGGCCGCGCGCCTGTCTGAAGACCCGAGCCGACAGGTCGTGCTCATCGAAGCCGGTGTTGAAGCGCCGTCGATACGTGTGCGCCAGCCTAACCAATGGCCCTTGCTCTGGGATGATGCTGAGAACTGGGGTTACGCCACCACGCTGCAGGCGGGCCTGGGTCTGCGCAGCATTCCCTATCCCCGGGGTAAGACTCTAGGCGGCACCAGCGCCATCAACGCAATGATCGTCATGCGTGGCGACCCCCAGGACTTCGACCACTGGCGAGACCTGGGCAACCCTGGCTGGGGATGGTCGGACGTGTTGCCTTATTTCATGCGTTTGGAGGACCATTTTCTGGGCGCCTCGGCCTTGCATGGCGTAGACGGACCATTGACGGTGTCTGCGCAGTCTTCGCCCAGCCCCATTTCTCAAGCGTTTATTCAAGCAGCCTTGGCCACGGGGCACCGCCCCAACAATGACTTCAACGGCGATCACATGGAGGGTGTGGGTCTTTACCATGTCTCCATCCGAAATGGCGAGCGTTGCAGCACGGCGGTGGCCTACCTTCGGCCGGCCATGCAACGTTCTAACTTGCGCGTCATTCAGCGAGCAAGGGCTTTGCGGATCCATTTCGAAGGGGACCGAGCTGCAGCCGTCGACATCTGGGACGGCTCCCAGCTACGGCGTATCCATGCGAACCAGGAAGTTGTCTTGAGCGCCGGAGCGATCGACACACCCAAGTTGCTCATGCTGTCTGGCGTCGGTGACCCGGCGGCGTTGCAGTCCCACGGTATCGCGGTTCGGCATGACCTGCCGGCGGTAGGCATGAACTTGTGCGACCACACCCAAACACCCACCTTGTTCGCCCTCAAGCAGCCGATGGCCGCAGCGCCGACCAGCATCCTGGCGGAGGCAGGTCTGTTCATGAAACGGACGGATGCCGTCAACAACTTCGGTGCAGACTTGCAGTTTTTCACATTCCCGCAACTGCCGCTCACGGTGGCGGCTCGTGGTAACGCGCCGGCGATGGCCATCTGTGCCCAGGCATGCCGCCCGCGTAGCCGAGGGCAGGTCCGGCTGCGATCGGCCGATCCTTTGGACATGCCGGTTATCGATCCCGGATACCTGACCCATCCGGATGATGTCGCGCTGCAGATCGAAGGCATTCGCATGGCCCGACAGATCGCAGCTGCCGAGCCTTTGGCAGCCTTGCTACACGCGGAGCTCTCCCCGGGACTTCATGCAACATCCGATGCTGCCCTGGTTGCCGCCGTTCGGGCGACCAGTGGCTGCGTGTGGCATCCTGTGGGAACCTGCCGGATGGGTTCTGGCACCGATGCAGTTGTCGACTCCGCACTCAGGGTCCACGGCCTGCGCAACTTGCGTGTAGTGGACGCTTCGGTGATGCCACAGATTACTTCAGCGAACACCAACGTACCCACCATCATGGTGGCCGAGAAAGCCGCCGACCTGCTTTTGGGCCGGTCCGCCGTTCGATGACGGTGCGCGCCAGCGAAGCGTCCGTGCGAGCCAGCCGCGTCAGAAGCCGGGCACCACCGCGCTCTTGAACTCGGCCTGCACAAACTGGCGGACCGCATCGGACTGGTAGACCTTGACCAGCTTGGCGACCCAGAGCTTGTCCTTGTCCTGCAGCACCAGCAGCACGCGCCCGCCATTGGTCGGGTCGTTGGGGATGCCGAACCTGGCGCCTTCCTTCAGGTCTTCGAGTTGGCCTAGAGTTTGGCGATCGACACTTCGGTCGATTTGACCAGTGCCACGACCTCGGAACCCACCACCAGTTCCAGCTGGTCCACCGAGCGGGTGGTGATGACGGAGGTCACGATGCCCCATGGGGTCTCGACATCGACCTCGGACACGACATCGCCGCGGATGATTTCGCGCACTTTGCCGCGGAACTGGTTGCGTACGTTGATGGCTTGAATGGACATGAATTTCTCCTTGAAAGTCCGTTGAAAAAAAGATGATTGAAGTCACTAGATCGCCCAGCGCAGACCCTGCACCGGCAGGCCCGGCCATGGGCGATCTGGCGCATCGGATGCAGGCGCGTGGGCTTCAGGGGCCGGCTTTTGCAGCACGCGATCGAGAATGCGTTTTTCCACGGCAGCAAATCCCGCATCCCCATGCGAACGGGGTCGTGCCAGGGCAATCGTCTCGTCCAGCGCAATGCGCCCGTCCTCGATCAGGATCACGCGGTCCGCCAGCGCCACGGCTTCCTGCACGTCATGCGTCACCAGCAGGGCGGTGAAGCCGCTTTTGCGCCACAGGCCCTCGATCAGCCGGTGCATCTCGATGCGGGTCAGTGCATCCAGCGCGCCCAGAGGTTCGTCCAGCAACAGCAGGCGCGGGTTGTGCACCAGGGCACGGGCGAGCGAGACGCGCTGGCGCTGGCCGCCTGACAGGCGTGCCGGCCAGTCGTTGGCGCGGTCCGCCAGGCCCACCTGTGCCAGCACGTCCAGCGCCGCGCCGCGCTGGTCCTTGGGCAAACCCAATGCCACGTTATCGATGACGCGTTTCCAGGGCAGCAGGCGCGCGTCCTGAAACATGATCCGGGTGTCGCCGGACAAGCCGCCCAGGGCGGTGTTGTCCACCTGGATGCTGCCGCCCGACGCATTCTCCAGCCCGGCCACCAGACGCAACAGCGTACTTTTGCCGCAGCCACTGCGCCCCACGATGGCGACAAACTGACCCGGCGCGATGTTCAGCTCGGCTTGGCGCAGCACCGCGCGCGCGCCATAGTGCTTGGTCAGACCCTGCAGCGTCAAAGACACGCCGCGCGGCGAAGAAAGATCGGATTCAGTGCTCAAATTGGCCTCCAGCCTTCGTTGAATATGCGTAGTTAGCTATTAATTTAGTAGCATTTGTGGACATTGCTTCGCCTATTGCCCCTGGTAACCGGGATGCCAGCGCAACCAGTAGCGTTCCAGCGCCTTGGCAAATACGTCGGCCAGCTTGCCCAGCAGGGCGTACAACAGGATGCCCACCAGCACGATGTCGGTCTGCAGGAATTCACGCGCATTCATGGTCATGTAGCCAATGCCGGCCTGCGCCGAAATGGTTTCTGCCACGATCAGGATCACCCACACCAGACCCAGTGAGAAGCGCAAGCCCACCAGAATGCTGGAGAGCGCACCAGGCAGGATGATCTGCGTGTAAAGCTGCCAGCGCGTCAGGCCATAGGTGCGTCCCATCTCGATCAGGCCGGGGTCGACATTGCGGATGCCGTGAAAAGTGTTGAGGTAGATCGGGAAGAACACCGACACCGCGATCAGGAACAGCTTGGCCGTCTCGTCAATGCCAAACCACAGAATCACCAGTGGAATCATGGCCAGCGCGGGAATGTTGCGCACCATCTGGATGGTGGAGTCCAGCAGCGTTTCGAACACGCGCACCGAGCCGGTCAACAGTCCCAGCGCCAGGCCCAGGCCCCCGCCGACGGCCAGGCCGGTCAAGGCACGCCCGGCACTCACCGACACATGGGTCCAGAGCTCGCCCGACAGGGTCAATGTCCAGGCGGCCTGGATCACTTCCAGCGGTGCTGGTAGCACCCGGGTCGATAGCCAGCCGCAGGAGGAGGCCACCTGCCAGACCACGATCAGGCTCACCGGCACGACCCAGGGCAGCAGTTGCCGCAGTGCGGCGCGCAGATCGGCCCGGATTTTGGCCCATTGCAGGTTGAGCGCAATGCCATCGCTCAGCAGGGGCCAGGGTTGTTCAGGGTGCAAGGTGGATGCCGCCAGGCCGGTCTGCAGTTCCTGGATCGGGGTGGTTGGTGTGGTCATGCTTGCTCCATCAACTTTGCGAGGCACGGGGCAGGTAGTTGTTGCCGACCACCTCGCCAAAGGGCCCGGTCAAGGGTGAGCCCGACAGCTTTTCGCGCAGGCCCAATGGCAGCAGCGGAAACACCAGCTCGGCAAAGCGGTAGGCTTCTTCCAGATGCGGATAGCCCGACAGCACAAAGGTGTCCAGCCCCAGCGCCGCGTACTCCTGAATGCGCGCCGCCACGGTTTTGGCATCACCCACCAGGGCGGTGCCCGCGCCACCGCGCACCAAGCCCACGCCAGCCCACAGGTTGGGGCTGATCTCCAGCTCGGCGCGGGCTCGGCGCTTGCCGCCTGCGTGCAGCGCGGCCATGCGGCGCTGGCCTTCCGAGTCCATGCGCGAGAAGGCGGCCTGGGCGCGAATCACGGTTTCATCGTCCACGCGGCTGATCAGTTCTTCAGCCGCTTGCCAGGCCTTGTCTTCGGTTTCGCGCACGATCACATGCAGGCGAATGCCGAACTTGACGGTACGGCCCAGTCGTGCGGCACGGGCACGAACATCGGCCACCTTTTTGGCGACTTCAGCAGGGGGCTCACCCCAGGTCAGGTAGGCATCGACCTGCTCGGCCGCCAGCTCGTGCGCGGCGGGCGAAGAGCCGCCAAAGTACACCGGCGGGTAGGGATGCTGGACCGGCGGGTACAGCAGCCTGGCGCCCTTCACGCTCAGGTGTTGGCCGTCGAAGTCAAAGCTTTCTCCGTTGTGGCTGCGCGCCAGAATCTCACGCCAGATGCGGATGAACTCGGCCGACTGTTCGTAGCGCTGTGCATGGTCCAGGAACACGCCATCGCCTTCGAGCTCGGTCTGATCGCCACCGGTCACCAGGTTGATCAGCAGACGCCCCCCTGAGAGGCGGTCGAATGTGGCGGCCATGCGCGCGGCCAGGCTGGGCTGGTGCAGGCCGGGGCGCACTGCCACCAGGAATTTCAGGCGTTGGGTGACCGGCAGCAGGCTGGAGGCGACCACCCAGGGGTCTTCGCAGGAGCGGCCGGTGGGAATCAGAACGCCCTCATAGCCCAGGCTGTCGGCGGCCTGGGCGACCTGTTTCAGGTAATCGTGATTGACCTCGCGCGCGCCTTCGCTGGTGCCAAGGTAGCGGCTGTCGCCGTGGGTGGGGATGAACCAGAATATCTTCATGAAAATCCTTGTGCGCTTGTGATGTTGTTGGGTGTCAGGGGCGGATGGCAGAGGCCAGGCGCTGGTTTTCAGGACGCCAGACGATGTCGGCCACCTTGACCGGTTTGGGAATCAGCGCCAGCCGCGCAAAGGCATCGGCCACGCGCTGCTGGTCAGCCACCATGGCGCTGGTGAGCACCGCCACTGGCGAGCGTGGACGGCGCTGCAAAAAAAGGCTCACCACCCCGGCGTCCAGACCGCTGAAGTCAGAGATCAGCTTGATGGCTTCGGGCCGGCGCTCCTGCGCAAAGCGGTCAGCCCGCGTCAGTTCCTCGAACAGCGTCTCCAGCGTTGCAGGATGGTGCCTGGCAAGCGCGAGAGAGGCCAGGTAAAAGGAGTTGTTGCCCGACAGGCCAGTGCCCGTGGTCAGCACACGCGGCTGGATCGCCAGCTCGGTGGCTGCATAGAACGGGTCCCAAATAGCCCAGGCATCGACGCTTTTTCGCTCGAACGCCGCGCGCGCATCGGCGGGCGCGAGATAGATCGGCTGGATGTCGGACCATTGCAGACCGGCCTTGTCCACGGCACGCACCAGCAGGTAGTGCGCACTCGATCCTTTTTGCAGCGCGATCTTGCGGCCCTTGAGCTCGGCCAGCGTGCGAATGGACGAGTCCTTCAGCACCAGGATGGCCGAGCTTTCGGGCTTGGACGGTTCGGCCCCTGCGTAAACCAGGTCCTTGCCGGCAGCCTGGGCAAAGACCGGGGGGGAGTCGCCGGTCAGGCCGAACTCCAGGCTACCGACTGCCAGTGCCTCCAGCAACTGCGGTCCGGCCGGAAACTCGACCCACTGGACTTTGGTTTGCGGGAAGCGTTTTTCCAGTGCGCCCTGTTGCTTGAGAATCACCAGATTGACGGCGGACTTCTGGTAGCCGATGCGCAGCAGTTCCGGGGCCTTGCCCGATGGGGCGCCCTGCGCCCAGGCGCTGCGTGCGGTGATGGGGCCTGTCAGGCCCCAGACACCGGCGGTGACGGACAGCAAGCGCAGAAGCTCACGCCGTGTACCTTTCAAGGTGGCTTGCAAGTGAGTCATATTCGTTCTCCGGCTTGAGCGTTCAGCCCAGGTCCACAGGCGCTGCGTGCAGCAGGTTGAGCTTTTTCGGGATCAGCTTGAGCTCAAAAAAGGTGTCGGCAATCACCTGCTGTTCGGCCAGGATGGCGCGCGTGACCGGTGCGGTGCCGTAGGTCGTGCGACTCAGGTACAGCTCGGTGATGCTCTTGTCCAGTCCCAGGACCGTGGACAGTTCGCTCGCCGCAGTGGCCTGGTTCTTCGAGGCCCAGGTGTCAATGGCGTTGATTTCCTCGATGGCGATCTTCAGCACGTCGGTGTTTTTGGTGGCGAAGTCGCGCGAGGTGAAGTAGTAGCCCCGGTTGTTCACCACCCCGCTGGCGTCGGCCAGCAGGCGTGCGTCCAGTGTTTTTTGCGCCGCGGCGAAGAAGGGGTCCCAGATGATCCAGGCATCCACGGCACCTTTCTGGAAGGCAGCGCGTGCATCGGGCGGGGGCAAAAAGATGGACTGCACATCGCCGTATTTCAGGCCGTGTTTTTCCAGCAGCTTGACCAGAAAGTACTGCACGTTGGAGCCCTTGTTGTAGGCGACCCGCTTGCCTTTGAGGTCGGCCACGGTTTTGATACCGGAGTCTTTGGGCACGATGATGGCCTCAAGCCTGGGCCGCGGCACGGTGGCGCCGGCATACACCAGGGGCGCGCCAGCGGCCTGGGCAAAGATCGGGGGCGCCTCGCCCACGTCGCCAAAGTCAATGGCGCCGACGTTGAGCGCTTCGAGTTGCACCGGGCCGGCGTTGAATTCGGTCCAGGTGATGCTCACGCCCAGCGTACTGAGGCGCTTTTCCAGCGTGCCGCGACCTTTGAGAATCGACAGCCAGCCCTTTTGGTGGCCGATGCGCAGCACGCGCCTGGGCGTCTGTGCCAGTGCCAGTCCGGTGGAGCTTAGCGCGGTGGCGGCCGCAGCAGCGGCAAGAATCTGGCGGCGGTTGAATGTAGAAATATGTGTCATGGCAATGTCTTTCGTGGTCCGCGGGCAAGGCTTGTCCCTTGCCGCAAGCGCGGTTTAAAAAATGGGTAAAGAGGGAGTCCGCCGTGTTCAGGCGGGCGGTGGTGCTTACACGCTACATCGCACTTGCGAGAACGGCACGGACGTCAACTGATGGGCGGGTGTCAGCACCGGACGCAGGGTTTCGGTGATCAGGGTATTCACCGCTGCATCGAGCCGCACACCAATCTCATCGCTGACCTGGTAAGTGCCTTCGGGCGTGAGCGTCACTTGCGAGTCCGTGGCATAGATGCCCGGCAGGATCTGCTTGGCCCCCAGGGACTGCAAGACGGGACGCAGGGCATAGTCCAGTGCCAGCATATGGTGCGGACTGCCGCCCGTGGCCAGGGGCAGCACGGTCTTGCCTTCCAGCGCGGTTTGCGGCAGCAGGTCCAGAAAGACCTTGAGCACGCCGCTGTAAGCCGCCTTGTAAACCGGAGTGGCCACCACCAGCACATCGGCTGCCGCGACGCGTCCGATGGCGTGGCTGATGCTTCGGTTTCCGAAGTCCGCCAGTATCAAGGCCTGGGGTGACAGGTCCCGGATTTGCAGACGCTCCACGTGGGCGCCGCGCTGGTGCAGGCGCTGCTGCACCGCGTCCAGCAACGCTGCAGAGCGTGATTTTTCCGACGGGCTACCCGCGACAAGCAAGACAGTCATGTTTTTCTCCCTGGTGGATCGGTGTGTGACAGCGGTGGTGTTTACTTCTTCAGGTAGATCTGGTCAAAGCTGCCGCCGTCCGCAAAATGGTCTTTGTCGGCTTTGGCCCAGCCGCCGAAGGCCTGGTCGATGCTGAACAGGTTGAGCTTGGGCAACTTGGCGGCGTACTTGGCCTGCGCCTTGGGGGAGATCGGGCGGTAGAAGTTCTTGCCGGCGATGTCCTGGCCTTCATCGGTGTACAGGTACTCCAGATAGGCCTGTGCCACGGCGCGGGTGCCCTTGCGCTCCACGTTCTTGTCGACCACGGTCACAGGCGGCTCGGCCAGAATGCTCAGCGACGGGTAAACAATGTCCACCTTGCTGCTGAACTCCTTCTCCAGCAAATGGGCCTCGTTTTCCCAGGAGATGAAGACATCGCCCTGGTTGCGTTGGGCGAAGGTGATCGACGAGCCGCGTGCCCCGGTGTCCAGTATGGGGACGTTCTTGTACAGGGCCTGCACGAATTCTTTCGCCCGGGCTTCGCTGCCGAATTTGCGTTTGGCAAATTCCCAGGCGGCCAGGTAGTTCCAGCGTGCGCCGCCGGAGGTCTTGGGGTTGGGCGTGATGACGCTCACCCCCGGTTTGATCAGGTCATCCCAATCCTTGATGCCCTTGGGGTTGCCCTGGCGCACCACCAGCACGATGGTGGAGGTGTAGGGCGCCGAGTTGTGGGGGAGGCGTTTTTGCCAGTCGGCGGGGACCAGGTTGCCGTTCTTGACCAGCGCGTCCACGTCGCCCCCTAAGGCCAGGGTCACCACGTCGGCGTCCAGCCCATCGATCACCGAGCGGGCCTGCTTGCCCGAGCCGCCATGCGATTGCTTGATGGTCACATCCTGGCCGGTCTTGGCCTTCCAGTGTTTGGTGAAGGCGGCGTTGAACTCGACGTAGAGTTCACGCGTGGGGTCATAGGACACATTGAGCAGGGACACTGCCTGCTGCGCGGTCGAGGTGAGCGCTGCGCCCAGCAGGGCGATGCCCAGGGCGGCCTTGAAAGTGGACGACAAAATGTGACGGCGTATGGTCATGTTCAACTCCTGAAATTCAAACTGAAAATTGCGATGAAGTGAATTCTGGGAGGCATCACTTAAAACTGGAACTACTGAGTTTTCAGTTTTAAATAACCGAATGATCTATAGGCGAGGCCTGAAGAGACTTGGCGTGGTGGATCTCTCTCTAAAATTCACCAAGCTGCGCGCCTGGCGCCGTGTCCGTTTCCACCCCTCGAATGAGATACCCCATGACCTACAACACCCTGGACTACACCGTTGACGCTGACGGTGTGCTGTTGCTCAAGCTCAACCGTCCCGAGCAGCTCAATTCCTTCACCGTGGAGATGGCGCATGAGTTGATCGACGCCTTCACGCGCGCCAGCAACGACGATGCCGTGCGCGCGGTGGTGGTCACCGGTGCCGGCAAGGCCTTTTGCGCGGGCATGGATTTGTCAAGCGAAGGCAATGTGTTCGGTCTGGACGAAACCCAGCAGCCGACCCTGGACGACCTGCGTTTGCGCCTGGACGACCCCGCCATTCGCGATGGTGTGCGCGACACCGGTGGGCGTGTGGTGCTGGCCATCTACGATTGCAAGAAGCCGGTGATTGGCGCCATCAACGGCGCTGCCGTCGGCATTGGCGCCACCATGACCTTGCCCATGGACATTCGCCTGGCCTCGGAAAAAGCCCGTATCGGATTTGTGTTCGGCCGCATCGGCATCGTGCCCGAAGCCTGTTCGAGCTGGTTTTTGCCCCGCGTGGTCGGCATCTCGCAGGCGCTGGAGTGGACCTACATGGCCGATGTGTTCGACGCCCAGGAAGCCCTGCGCGGTCGCCTGGTCAAGGCCGTGGTGCCGGCGGAGCAATTGGTCGAAGAGGCCCTGAAGATCGCCCGGCGCATTGCCAAAGAGCGCTCACCCGTTGGCATCGCCCTGACACGGCAGATGATGTACCGCAACTCGGCGCAGCCGCATCCGATAGCCGCGCACCAGGTGGACTCGCTGGCCATGTTCTACACCAGCATCGGCGACGGCAAGGAGGGTGTGCAGGCCTTCCGGGAAAAGCGCGATGCCGCTTTCAAGGGCAAGGCTTCTGAGATGCCGTCGTTCTATCCCTGGTGGGCGTGAGGGGCAGGCCTGAAGGAGCATAAATCATCCGAAACCGTTTGCAATCAATCCAGACCTGTAGATTGAATTGGGATCAAGGGCATTGTCAATGAGCCACATTGTCCCGTTTCAAGACTTTAACTCCTGTCAAAACGATGATTCGTAAGTCTAGCCAGAATGACTGCCTATGAAGGTACTCAACATCCATTGCCACTTTTGTGGGAATCGGCAATTCATCGCGGCCATTGATCTGAGCCCATCCGGTCAAGCCTGGACGTAGCTTATGTACGCCGTGATGGGTTCTTAATTCAATCAGATCGTACTGGTTAAACAGTGCGGGCCGGGGCCCGACAAAACTCATCTCGCCTTTTAGAATACTCCAAAGTTGGGGCAATTCATCTAAGCTGCTCTTACGTAAGAAACTACCGATCGGTGTCAGATAACTGTCGGGATTACTTAATAAATGTGTCGCAACTGCGGGTGTGCCTATTCGCATACTACGGAACTTGGGCATTCTAAAAATCAAGTTCTCACGCCCGATCCGATCGGACCAATACAAAACTGGACCCCGGGATGTAAGACGTACCAATAGAGCGACCAACACTATAGGTACTAGCAGGAATGGGCCCAACACGCCCACTAGCGCCAGATCGAACAGTCTCTTCATGTGTTCACCAATCGTTTGACCGTTCGAAGCAAGCCCTCGTGCACCGAAATTGGAGGCGCCCAACCTAAAAGTTTGTTGGCTTTGGAAATATCCACTTGTAAATTGCCGCACAGACGTTGAATGGCCCTGGTTTTGCCCAGCACGGCAGCCCCCGCTCGCAGGGTCCACGTTGGTACTGGGATCAAGCGGGCGGTGACTCCGGCCGCCCGTGCGATTTCTTGAATCAATTCAGTTATGGAGAGGTCGTGGCCATCACTCACTAAAAAGGTCTGATTGGCTGCCAGCGGATGATCCATGCAAGTCACAATGAAATCTACCAAATTTTCCAACGCAACCAGACTGCGCTGATTGTGTACCGCTCCTAGAGGTAGGGGCCAGCCGCGCTGTACCGTCCGCAAAAGTGCCGCAAAATTGGCTTTTACGTTAGGACCATACACCAGCGGTGGCCGAATGATGACGATTTGCATGCCCGTTTCCAGACCGAGTTTTATCAAACCCACCTCCGCTTCGCTCTTGCTCAGGCCATAAGCATCTTCTGGCTTCGGGACATCCGTTTCGGTAAATCCTTGGCCTGGCTTTGTGCTCTCACCATTCACCTTGACTGAGCTCAAAAACACAAAACGTTTCACACCTGCAGCCGCAGCCTGACTGGCTAAGTGCAGGGTGCCCTCCACATTGGTTTTGCGAAATGCTGCAAGCGGATCCCCGGCAGTGTCATGCATTACGTGTACACGGGCGGCGAGATGAACGACAACCTCAATGCTACGTAAGGCTGATCGCCAATCGGTTACGGCGTTGAGGTCGCCAACGATGACGGATTCGCACATCAGGCCACTTGCCTCTGTCCGGACCGCAGCGCGAACATCCCGATCCAAGGCCTTCAGAGTTGCCGTCAGGTGTTGCCCGACAAACCCTGAGGCCCCTGTCACCAGTACGCGCGCATTCACGGCCACATACTCCAGCCCTCGCTAATATCAAGGTTCATCTGGTACACATTTCATCGTAAACGGCGAGGGTCTCCTGTGCCACCTTAGTATCGGAAAACTCCGCTTCGACCAAGTGCCGACCTGCTGTTCCCATCCTCTGTCTTAGGTCGGGGTTGCCAAGTAATAATTCGATGGCGTCAGCGAGCAGTGCTGCGTTGCGTGGCGGGACAAGCAAGCCGGTTTTGCCGTGATGCACAATCTCACGACAACCCGGTACATCGGTTGCAATGAGGGCACGTGAACACGCGGCGGCTTCAAGCAATACCTTGGGCAGTCCTTCGCGGTAAGAGGGCAAGCAAACGATGTGGGCTTTTGCGAAAGCAGCAGGCATGTCGTTGCAGCGCCCCCAGCACTCAACCACCCCACTGTCAGTCCATGCTTGCAATTGTTCATCCGAGATCGATGCTGGGTTATCACCATCGCCATCGCCCACGAGAACAAAACGTGCCGAAACAATGCCGCGTGCGCGCAGCATACTGACCGCGGCGACAAATTCTCCGACACCTTTATCCCAAAGCATGCGCGACGGTAGCATGACCAGCGGCGTACCTTCGCGCTCATGCGATGCCCTAAATCGTTGTATATCGACACCTGACCCTCGAATTAGCCGAACCCGTGATGACGCAACGAGGCCGTTCGTAACCAGAAGTGCTGCGTCGTCGCGATTCTGCAGGATCAGCACATTGCGACCGGCATTGAGCAAGACTTTGAAAACCTGCGAGACGACGGCGCGAAGTAGGGTTGCAGAGCGTTGACTGGATGTGAAAAGAAAACCCATTCCGGCGAGAGCGTTGACCACGACCGGCCGATGAGCGATTAGTGCTGCTAGGGAGCCGTAGAGCACAGGCTTCAGCGCAACATGATGAACGATATCGGGGCGTTCGCGCCAGTAGAGTTGCACAATCTCAGCGATGGCGCCTAATTCACGAAAGGGGTTTCGGCTCTTGCGGCGTAAGCCAATTGGCACTAGCTTGAACCCTTGGTCCAAGATCTCAGCACCCTTTCGTTCGACCCGCGTAGCGACAACAATATCGTATCCTGCAGCCTGCGCTGCACGCGCCGGGGGCAAACGATGTGAACAAAAGTACCAATCTTCTGTAACAAGAAAAAGTAGCTTCTTGCGCCCTTTTGCTGAGTGTTTGGGAATCATGATGCCATCCGCAGTGTTCCTGGCGTTTTAGTCAGGTCGCCTTGGGACTCCAGCCATGCTTGAAACATCAAAATGTTCCATAGCTGATGTTGCCAATTCCGGTAACCCGACAGATGCTCCTCCCACTTTTGCCGAATTTGTGCCGGATGAAAGTATCCTTCTTTCACAAGTCGCGATTCGTCTAGCAATGCTTCGGCCCATGTGCGCAAAGGTCCTCGAAGCCAAGCATCTATCGGCACGCCGAACCCCACTTTGGGTCGTTCAATCAGTTCACGAGGGACGTGTCGATGAAGTACTTGCCGCAATAGCCACTTGCTTTGGCCCTCCCGCATCTTCATTCCTAGCGGCAAGCGCCACGCCCATTCGACCACGCGGTGATCAAGAAATGGGACGCGTGTCTCCAAGGATGCACCCATGGCGGCGCGATCTACCTTCGTGAGGATGTCGTCGGGCAAATAGGTGAGCAAGTCCAGCGCCATCATTCGTTCTACGTCGCTAAGCCCGTTCAATGCTGGCGTATTGCCATGGAGAAGTGTTGATGGTTCAGGGCCACCAATAACAACCGACGAGGGATCTTGCCACTGGGAAACAAGACCTAAGTACAGATCATCGGCCGACTCACTTGCAATTACCCCTGCCCCTTTGTGCAGCTTGTCACCAAGTTGTGCGATGCGCAATGCCTTTGGCAAAAAAGAATCTGCAGCGTTCGCCATCCAATTCCAGGCATCGGGTGAAACACTCGTTATCGCCAACGCCAGTAACCTGCGCGCTGGTAGTGGCACAAATGAAAGCTTGCGCCAGAGCTTTTGCGTGAGCTGGTATCGGTTGTAGCCACAAAACAGCTCATCGCCGCCATCTCCCGAAAGTGATACCGTCACATGATGGCGTGCCAGTTGAGAAACAAGAAATGTCGGGATCTGAGATGAATCAGCAAATGGCTCATCGTACAACGCAGGCAATCGTTCAATAATTGCCAATGCTTCCTGGGCCGTCACATAGTGCTCGGTGTGTTCGGTACCCAAGTGTTTCGCTACAGCCATGGCATGTTCAGCTTCGTTGTACCCTTGTTCGTGGAATCCAATGGTAAAAGTTTTTACCGGTCGCGAGGATTGTGTCTGCATCAAAGCCACAATGGTGGACGAGTCTACCCCGCCCGATAAGAAGGCCCCAAGCGGTACGTCCGCAACCATTTGTTGACCCACGGCATTCCTGAGCAGGACTTCAAGCTCGTCCACCGCGTGTTCAATTGGGCCCGCATAACAATTTGCAACCCCGTTTTCTGCCACTGCTGTAGCGGACCAATAGCGGGATATGGCCGACTCGCGCTGCTGCCGTGAAACAACCAACAGGCTGCCAGGGGGCAGTTTTGCGATGCCCGCATAAATTGAATAGGGGGCAGGAATATAGCCGTGCCGCAGGAAAAGACTTAGTGAGCCACGGTCGATCGTGGCCGTGAATGCGGGATGCCCGCGCATTGCCTTGAGTTCGGAGCCGAACAAAAATGTGTCGCCTTGCCAGCCATAGTACAAAGGCTTTTCACCGAGCCTATCGCGACCTAACGTTAGGGTGCTTGTTTCTCGATCCCAAAGCGCAAAGGCGAACATGCCAACGCTCATCGCGACAGTCGCTTCCACGCCGAGCTTCTCAAAACCCGTCAGCAACGTCTCGGTATCCGAATGACCGCGCCAAGTATGCATGCCAGAAGGCAACGCATTAATGCTATTTCTAATGTCGTGGTGATTGTAGATTTCCCCATTAAAAACGATGACAAAACGCCCACGAGGCGACTGCATGGGCTGATGACCCGCTTCGGACAAATCAAGAACCGATAAGCGACGGTGAGCCAACCCTACACCAGCAACGTCGTCGTGCCAGTAGCCGGCTGCATCTGGCCCCCTATGGGTGATGGGCGCTGCCATTGCCCTTAGTAGACGATCCGCAGAGTCGGATTGCCTGAAGGAAAGAAAGCCCGCCAATCCACACATCAGTGCTTAGCCCTGGGAATGGTTGGGGGTTGAATCAAGAGACTGGATCCATCGCGGAGTGATTTTTGCAAGCTGCAGAATGCCAGCCATACCGATGCTCACAAAAATCATAAGAAATGGGAATCGCATCCGATACAGCGTGCCCACGTTGGCCACGGTCAGGCCCATGAGCAGCATGATTCCGAAAGCGAAGGAGACAGGAATGAGCAGGCTAACTTTCCAACGCTTGTAGCTGATTAGCCAGTAAAACAGGCCAACATAGGCAATGTAACAATAGAACATCTCCACCGCCGAAATGTATATCTCCACAGGACTTGAATTGCGTTTCTCAACATTTAGCCAGCTCGTAGGGAACGGCGCAAACAATGCAATCTGAACGGCCCGTGGAATGTAGTTAATCAAATCTTCGTTCTTACAAAAGTCGACGTTTTTGTCAATATTGCTTGCAGCAGTCGTTCCGCCGGAACTGGTGAAACCCGCGCGGGCGACAGCAATCTTGAGGAACGCCCTATTCACCATGTTTTCGAAGAAGGCCCCGTCTTTGAGTATGACAACAGGGCGACATTCAATGACAGCATTGACTCGTAATGCGCTGGCAGCTTTTGCAGTATCTGAGAATACATAAGCCGCATCTGCACTGCGAACGTCTGCGTTGGATTTCCAGCTAAAAACCGGAATAGTGATATCGCTCACTTTGCCGTTGGCTGAAATTGGTCGCAGCTTCATGTCCAGCTGGTTGATGCTCATTAGGTACACGGAAAGATTGAGCACTATGAGAATGGCAAGCGATCCAAGGTTGAACCTGAGTGAGACACGATCCGGCACCTGTGATCTTGCCGTGTTAGTCATGAAAATCTGCCAAGCAATTCTAGCGACATGCCAGAATAGCAAGAGCATTCCAAAGCCCAAAAATGGGTACATGAAATAGGGACGGAACACTGACACAACGACAAGCGCAAGCGCATTGGCCACAAGCATTGGAAGGATGTATTTAGGCTTTCGCTCCGAATGCAGTAAGCCAACCCAGCTCCAAAGTATGACGAGCACGCCCGCCGTACAAAAAACATCCTTGTGAATTTGTCCATACTGCAGCAAAGCCGACGGGAATACTAGGTAAGGAAGCATTGCAATGAGGGCTTCGTTCTCCTCCAAATCAAGATGCAAAAGCAATGAAAAGAGGGCCACTCCGCCTGTGGCGAACATCACGGCATTGAGTGGCAGAAGCACCCAAGGGTACGGACCGAACACTACGTAGAAAAATGAGGCGACGCCGGTGATGGAGTTGTCGCCGTCAGGCCTCAATAGAAATTCCCCCCATCCACCCAG
The DNA here is from genome assembly GCF_018780565.1 of Rhodoferax sp. Classification (GTDB taxonomy): domain Bacteria; phylum Pseudomonadota; class Gammaproteobacteria; order Burkholderiales; family Burkholderiaceae_C; genus Rhodoferax. Next base: position 101,280 of record NZ_JADMJN010000008.1, on the reverse strand, counting down.
AATAACTTTCTGGGCATGCACAACAGCCTGCTCATGAAAGCCCACCCAATCACGCCCAATAAGCAAGCCATTTCCCGCATGCAACTGCGGGAAAATATGCGGAAGGATCAAGACCTGAAGAGCAAGCCCTGCGAACAGTGCATATAAGAATAGGACAACCCAAACTTTGAGAGTGAGAAGCCGCGCTTTGTGATTCAGTGCATTCAACGACAACGCTCCACCGCCCTACCGGCCGCTTCAGTAAATTTAAGGCAGTCAGCAATTCCAATTCGCCCAACCAAGTTGAATGGGAGGTGCAGGTGCACAAGAGTCACGACTTTCAAATCTTTCACCTTTCAGACAGCGGGGCTTGTCCTTCGCTGCGGAGCTATGTACTCAATGGATTTTAACGAACTAAGCAATGGAACCAGGAGTGAGTGCAAGTCCGTTCTACACTAACATTCTCAAAAACTGCACCCGCTTCAATCTCCGGCAAAGAGATTCTGCTGGCCGAAGGAAAAGCCAATCGAGGAAAAAACTGTGTCCCAGCGAGCCAGCAGACTCGCCTCGGAAAACTCGCTGTCAGCGTATGCCCTGCCCAAGGTACCGGCCTGGCGGCGGGCAGCCTCATCGCCAAGAAGCTGCTCAATCATGATCAACCAGCCAGCTTGATCGATTGCTGTGTAATTCAGCCCCGCCGCCCGCATGGCGCGCGCATACGCTGGCGAGGCAGACGTCACGACCGGCATAGCCATGCGCCAGAAGAGAAGCAGTTTATTCTCCGGCTTGCCAGCAGCAAAGGGATCGATCAAAGACAAGGGTATCACCGCCAAATCGCACGAACAAATGATGTCAGCACAATCCGCTTCCGTCCATTCGTGAAACCGCACTTCAGGCAAGAAGCGTTGCACCGTCTCGATTGTGCTGGCCTTTCCATATTGCCCCATATACCGAAAGTACTCTCTATCTGTGACAATGTGCATTTCTATCGGGTACTGCTCGCGCAACTTTTCCAAGACTGGTGCTATTAGCTCCAGTGAACCGAGAGTGTGGGGCAGGCCTTCCCAGACAAGCCGAAAAGGTCGATCTGACTCAACACTGTAGTCGACTTTGATCGTGCGCGTTACGCTTGTGTGTGCATCCAGAATAATATGAGCATTCGTGCAATACTTCTGAATGTCTCGCCGCTGCTCTTCTGTGGAACACACTACGGCATCAGCACGTGCGCACATCCCACTTATGGCCTTCCAGTAATCAAGCTGTAGATATCGGCTTTGTCCAGACAAAAATTTGAACACACCTCGGAATAGCCCCTTGAAATCCGTACGCGGGATCGCGAGATAGGAATCAATAAGGTCATACACTACTTTCCCCTTCGCATAACGGCTCCATCGGCTGATGTCGGCGCGCGCCGACAGTACGACCAGATCGTAGTCCTTCTCCGGATCCGCTATCTCAAACTCAATACCTCGTTTTTTGGCGTAAAAAACGAAGCGGCGTCGATCTCCTGGCCGATCTAGCGAATCGCTATATGGCACATAACCAATGCGTAAGCCGGAAAGACCGTCAGCAAGTGAAGACTCCATCGTCAATGAACGACCGAGTTACGCTCAGCCAGCCAATGCTCGAATTGGCGTATGTCCGTCACACCTTCCAAAGCCTGTAACGATTGCCATTGAATCTCCGCACCGCTTTGCTTCGAATTCATGGCAAGCACCCGCTTCAAGCGCACCCAACTGGCACGGTCAAAAACGGTGGCAGCCAGCCCACTCCAGTCGGAGAAGGTTAACAATCCGAGGTTGCGCAGCAGATCCCTTGCAGTGATGGCGCCGAGTTTGCGTTGCATAAACCAGGAATAGAACTGACGGCGCACGTACCCAGCACGGTCAATCTCCACACGCTTGAGCAACTCTGAATAGTTCTGCTTGAGAAGCACCAGCCAGACATGCATCCCGTTCATCAATTCGTTTCCTGGCAAGCGCCCTTGGAAATCGGCGTCAATGCCCAAATAACTCAGGCCGCTGGCCTGCTTGTTGCTGTAGACGTAGTGTCCAAATGACTTTGGCGAAACACCCACAACCAGCAGCCGCTCGGGCGAGAATATCCACTTGTCCGCAGTTAGCAACAATGCGTTGAGTGCGTAATGATCAGGAAAAGGTTTTTGAAACAACCCCCCGCCCACCCTAGCAAAGGCTTTGCGGGAAACAAGTGTTGTCTGCATGTTCAACGGAATACGCACCTTGAAATTGAACATGTCGTGAACAATGCCAAAACGTTGCTCCCGCGTCAGCATGCTCTCAGCCATAAGGTCCGGTCCGAATTGAAAATGAGCTTCGCTGTAAAAACTTTGCTGGTTGTCTGCAATTGAGCCTGGCGCAACGTACGAGTAAGCGTTATGCACAACACAGTCGGGCTGGTTGTATTTATCGAGGAGGCGCTCCATGCGCGAAAAATACCCGGGAAGCAGATAGTCGTCATCTCCCATCATGAGGACATAGTCTCCCGACGAGGCGGAAAGCGCACTGTTCCAATTATCGGTAACGGAAACTGGCGCTTCAAGCCTCAATGTCTTGACCCGTGGATCGCTAATGAATTGCCGAATGATTTGCGGAGTCTGATCGGTATTGGCATTGTCCGAAATGACCAATTCCATATCTTCATAGCCCTGCTCAAGAATGGAGCGAATACAATTTTCGAGAAAAGCGCCGCCGTTGCGCGTCGGGAGCAATACAGAGAATTTCATGGCTCATTTTTCCTGAAGATTATCGTATAAGCACTACCATTGAAACCTTGGCGATCGAGAGCTGCAAAGAAAAGACTGATGCCATAGCCCAGCACAAACATAACGCGCTGCATAAACTTACTGCTAAACCTGTTCATCAAGAGACGTTGCCAGCCGAAGCGATTCCAACTTTTGGCATCACTGTCGTCGCTGGTCAAAAACAACTTCTTCAGACCAACTTGGGCGGCGAGCCTTGTCATCGTGACCTCGGGGATTAGAAACAAATGCCGCGGCGCATCGAGATGCGGCCAATGCCGGCCCATGACCTTAAACTGCCAGGCATCAGGATTGGGCATCGCAATCACCAAAATCCCTCCAGGTTTCAGGTTCGCTGCGGCTGAACTTAGGAATGCATATGGATCTGCAAGATGTTCAAGCACATGCCAGATAGCAATGACATCGTGCGGGGGGAGCGCTTTGATGGCTTCCTGCGGATCTCCGCTCTGCGTGACGTTAACGCCCAATGTGCCTTGAAGATACGCACAGCAGCGAGCATCCATTTCGATAACATCCACCACGAAACCAACTTGCTTGGCTTGCCAAGCGAACACACCAAAGGCTGGGCCCACCTCAAGCAGCCGGCCCTCCGTTACGAACCGCCGTACAGTATCAATCTTGTTGTGATCCTTGTCGGCTACTTTCTGAAGCTGCTCAAAGCTTGGAATCGCGTAGTAATCACTGCGGTAGTAACGCCCCAAATCAACTGGTGGATTTTCGAGAAAGATGCCGTTACAACCCCGACATTTCAAGTATGTGTAAGGTATTTGCGAAACGTGGTGATTCTCGTCCGTGGCAGCAAATAGAACCTCGGCCTTGCCGCTACAAAGCGGACAAGATCGAGACTGACTTCGCGCTACTGGAGCTTCTTGGATAGGCGACATGCTTAGATTCCAAGGGACAGCTCATTGCCGTCAAGGCATCGACGAACATATCGCAATCTTTTTTGGTCTCCACAGCAGGCATCAATTGCACGGTGGCATGAAGAATAAGCTTTGGCCACTGCGGCTCCCGGAACAATCATAATTCCCAACAAAATAAAATGCCCTTTCCCCATAGCGTTATCACGGGCTTCAATGCTATCAAAGTGGCGGCGGCAATTAACTGACGATTGTATTATCCACCTGCCTTGCATTTTTTGAGAAAAACGAGCAGTATCCTCATCATGATTTGCCGAAATTGGCCATGACCGGTGTGGCAAACCAGCAGCAGCCTGTTATCAGATGGGCGTCAAAGCGCAGCCAATTTTGAACAGAAGGCCGCCCCATTTCACTAGCGGATTAACCTTTTAGCCGTACTGCTCAAGTCAGTCCGCAGGGCCTGGGAAAGAAAGAACCAGGCTATCGCCACATATAGCGCAGCGCCCAGTGCCAGCAAAGCCATGACTTGCCAACCCTGCTGAGCAAGCAACGCAAGGGCTTTTGCAGCTCCAAATACTCCGACCCCTGCAAGCACGAAAGGCAGGAAGTTTATACGTAGCCATATGCCCATTCCTTGCTTTATGACCCCCGCCTGAACCTGCGGTAGCAGCGTGAACAGGTAGTAAACATTCAGGCCTGCGTAGGCTGCGGCTGCACCAACGATACCGTACTCAAGAACCAATCCATAGAGCAACGGAAGGTACAGCACCAAGGCGAGAAGATTGACCTTAAGCGGCAGATTGGGTTGACCGCAGGCCACGGCGGCCATATACGCATTGGAGACCATTGCGTTAAGAAAGAAACCCCCGGCCAGCCAGGTCATCACTATCGCGGCTTCGTCAGCGACCCGGGCATTAATCCATAAATGCAGGATTTCATGGCCAAAGAAAATCAATGCGAAGCAAGGTAGTGCAACAACAAGGCTCATCAATTGGCTGGCCTTGTTGTAACGCGAAAGCAGGTCCGCATGCTGACCGCTGCTAAAGGAGTGGGAGAAAGCTGGAAAAGATGCGCTATTGATGGCGCTTTGCACCAACGAGATCGCTATGGAGGCGTTGTACGCAATGGAATAATAACCCAACGCCTCAAGGCTCAGAAATTTGGTGACGGCCAAACGGTCGGCCTGGCTTAGCACCAGCGCTGTGAGAGCGATGAGATTCATCGCAGCAGAATATTTCCAGATATCCTTGAACGAGGCCAGCGAGAAATAAGGCCACAGCCGCAAGGTCGGGAGGAGGCGATAGGTGAAGGTCGCATATACCAGCAACTCCACGGCCGAACTGATCGCGAACCATACGAGAAATGCCATGAGGTCGGGCACGAAAAAGAGAACAACGACCCCGCCGACAAGACGCAGCGTATGCACACCCGCCTTGATCACGTTGAGGACGTCCATCCGCTGCAAGCCGCTGATGACTCCGGTATAAAACGCGACCGGCCAGCGCAGGCCCAGATAAACGGCAATGATCTGTATTCCCAGCGTGACTGTCACCGGGTCGAGACGCGTGCGGCTCAGCCAGAAAGCTGCAACCTTTGCTGAGTTCCACCACAACAGCACGGCGATGAACAGCGCGATGATCCAGTACACGCTCGAGGCGGTATTCACGGCATCGGAACTTGCACTGCGCCCGTCGCTGTGATCGGATGACACAACTTTCGTAACCGTTGCCGAGATGCCGAGGTCGAGAGTACCCAGCAGCACCTGTAAGATAGTGATGAGTCCGATAAAACCGAAGGCCTCCACGCCCAGGAAATGCACCTGAATCGGAGTAACGGCAAGCGTTAGTATCCCGAGCCAAGCACTGCCCAGAAAGTTGAAGATGATGTTGGACTTGAGTTTAGTCAAAGTCAGCCCGCGCCGTCGTTACACTCGCGGCGAAAGGGTCTGACTCTTCCACCAGTCGATGGTATCGTCCAGCCCCCTATCGAGATCGAACTTTTTCTTCCAGCCGGTCGAAACAAGTCGCTTGATATCTGGCAAAAGCAACTCGGGCTCGCTATTCGGAGAAGACAGAGGCGCCCGGAATTGTATGAGCTCGCGGCCGTCAAGTTTGCCGGCAATCTTTTCAACGATATCGCGCAGCGTGACCGCATCGCCAGATCCAATATTCACTGCGCCCTTAAGCCTACTGTCGAGAAGCGTAACAAACGCAGAGGCAACATCCTCCGCATGTGAATAATCGCGAATCAGACTCGCATTGCCGCAGGTGGCTACCTCCCCTCTTAGCAGGGCCGTGATGACTGAAGCCACAAGGCGCTGAGGATGTTCTCCGGGACCATAAAGGGAAAAGACGCGTCCCCAAGCGCTGGATAAGCCAGTTTGCTGGCACCAAGAGCGCAACATCAACTCCAGAGCGTGTTTGTATGTTCCGTAAAGGGTTGCCGGAACAAGCGGCGTCTGGCCTTCCAGGCAAACCCCGTGCCCCCAGTCGTATTCGGCGCAGGTGCCCGCCGACACAAGACGCTCTCCGCCTGATTCGGTAAATTGCTGAATTAAAGCCAAACTACCTTGCACCCAGTTCAGATTTTCGGGCGACGTCCAATATTTACCGTGTTTGGTATACCACGCAAGATGGAGTAAGTGGGAGGGTTTGATCGTCCGTATAAGGGCTCGTGTCTGAGTGATATCAAGCAGGCTGGCATGATGCCATTGCACCGCAGACGTGCTGGGGCGAGACACGGACGAAACGGCATGAACCTCGTGGCCTTTTGCATGCAGCTGACTCAGGCAGTACTGCCCTATGAAGCCACTGCCACCTGTAACAAGAACTTTCATCAAAATATCCGCAACGCTGGGACCGCAACAACAAACTTGCCGCCCCACTCCCGCACGCACTCGTTGGACTTGACCACTTCATCGGCGATGTTCCACGGCAGGATCACGACGTAATCAGGCTTGCGCTCGCGCAACTCTTTCGGAGCCAGAATCGGGATATGGCTGCCCGGCATGAACTTGCCCTGCTTCGATGCGGCAGCGTCACAGACGAAAGACACCAGATCAGGCTTGACGCCCCCGTAATTCATCAGGGTATTGCCTTTGGCGGCGGCGCCGTAGGCGGCCACCGTCTTGCCGGCCAGATTGGCCTCAATGAGGAAGGCCAGCAACTGATTCTTGACCTTGTCCGCTTCGCGCTGGAAGCGTTCGTAAGTCGCCAGGTCCTGCAGGCCGCTGGCAATTTCCTCGGCACGTATGCGGGCCACGGCTGCACCGTCAGCACGCGCATCATCAGCATGGCAACCATAGACGCGAAGGCTGCCACCGTGCGTCGGGATTTGTTCAACGTCGCAAACCCGCAACCCGGCACGCGCAAAGATCACCTTAACCGACTGCAGCGACAGGTAGGAATAGTGCTCGTGGTAAACCGTGTCGAACTGGTTCAGGCGCATCAGGCTCATAAGGTGCGGGAACTCAAGCGTGATGGTACCGCCCGGCTTCAGCGCGGTCTTCATGCCGGCCGTGAAATCATTGATGTCGGGCACATGCGCATAAACATTGTTGCCAATAATGAGGTCGGCCTGTCGGCCCGACTTCACGAGCTTGCCGGCAAAGTCTTGGCCAAAAAACTCGCGCGCCACCGGGATGCCGGCTGCTTCCGCCACAGCCGCCGTGCTGTCGGTGGGTTCAACACCCAGGCACGACACGCCGCTGGCAACAAAGTTCTTGAGCAGGTAGCCGTCATTCGATGCCACCTCGATGACGAAACTGTAAGCGTTCAGGCCCAAGCGGGTCGTGATCATGTCTACGTAGGAGCGTGCATGCGCGAGCCATGTGGTCGATACCGACGAAAAGTAGGCGTAATCCTTCGTGAAGAGCTCGTCCGAGCGCGAGTAGTCTTCGGTCTGGACGAGCCAGCACTGGTCGCACACAAACAGCTTCAGCGGAAAGTACTGCTCGGGCGCTCGGAGATCGGCTGCGCTCAGGTAAGCGTTGGAAGGCGGGGCGAAACCGAGGTCCAAGAATACATGTTCGAGGGGGGTGTTGCAGTGACGGCAATTCATACGGTAATACTCTGAAAGTTTTGATTGATGAGCGGATGCTCTTGATCGCGTTCGGACAGGTCAGCCACCGGCAGTGGCCATGGAATATTCAGCGCCGGGTCATCAAAACGCAGCCCGCCCTCGGCTGAGGGCGTGTAACTGGCGGTGTGCAGGTACAGCAATTCAGAGTCCGGCTCGAGCACCTGGAAGCCGTGCGCGCAACCTTCAGGAATAACGAGCATCAAGGCGTTGGCGGTTGACAGCTCCTGAGCATGCCATTGCAGAAATGTTGGTGACCCCTTACGCAGGTCCACGGCAACATCCCAGACACGACCTCTCAGGCAACGCACCATTTTCATCTCAGCATGGGGTGGACGCTGGAAATGCAGCCCCCTCACCGCACCTACCGTGGCCGTGCGGGAGTGGTTGATCTGCTCGATCTGCCGGCCAGCAACGGCCTCGGCCAACTCGCGCTCACAGAAAAGCCGCGAAAATGCGCCGCGGCTGTCTTGGAAAGCCTGGGTTTCCGCAACGAAAACGCCTGCAAGGATGGTTGGGAGGAGTTTCACGCTAGACCGCCCAGCCGATATTCTTTGCCTTGGCCGCCAAAACATAGTCAGCCAACTGCTGTCGGCTGATCGCCTCTCCTTTTTCGCCATAGGCGCGGTACCAGTTGGCCGTCTGCCTGAGGCCTTCATCGAGCCCCCAGACAGGCAGCCATTGCAGCAAGGTACGCGCCTTGGTGCTGTCCAGCTGGAGCAGACTGGCTTCGTGCGGCTGGGGAGCACCGGTGACATGCCAGCGCAGTTCACCCCAGCTTTGAGTCAACCGGGAAAGGACAGCCGAAACCGGCTGGTTGCCCGATTCGTCGGGGCCAAAATTCCATGCTTCGGCGAAGCCAGGCTGCCGCTCCAACAGGCGCTGGCCAAGCAACAGGTAGCCAGACAGGGATTCGAGAACATGCTGCCAGGGCCGGGTGGCTTGTGGCGAGCGGATTTCGACGGATTCACCACGCGCGCTGGCACGCACCAGGTCCGGTATGAGGCGATCCTCCGACCAGTCCCCGCCACCGATGACATTTCCTGCACGCGCGGTCGCCAGGAGCGTCGAGTTTTCGCTGCCAAAATAGGATTTTCGGTAGCTGGCAGCGACCAGTTCGGCGCCGGCTTTGGATGCCGAGTAGGGGTCGTGGCCGCCGAGGCGGTCGTTTTCCCGATAGCCCCAGAGCCATTCCTGGTTCTCGTAGCACTTGTCGGTCGTCACGGCAACGATGGCCCTGACGCTCGCTGTGTGGCGGCATGCCTCAAGCACATGGGCTGTACCTTGCACGTTGGTTGCCCAGGTTGTCAGCGGGTCAACATAGGAACGGCGCACCAAGGCCTGCGCGGCCAAGTGAAAAACAATCGCGGGCTCAACTTGCGCGACCACTTTCTGAACAGCCGCGTAGTCGCGGATATCGACTTGATGTTCTTCCATGCCCAGCTTGAGCAAATTCCAGTGGCCGGGCTGGGTGTCGGGCGGCAAAGCCAGCCCGACAACCTCGGCGCCGAGCTCCTGTAGCCATAGCGCCAGCCAGCTGCCCTTGAACCCGGTGTGGCCGGTCAGCAATACCCTGCGTCCCTTGAAAGCTCCACCGAAGGCCGTCATGCCCCAACACTCCAGTGAGTATGACGAAACGGGGTGGGAAACCACCACTTCAAATTTTTGGGATGCACTCGCACTTGCTTGCTCGCCTTCTCTTAAATCACTTCGAAGCTACTGATTGCCAAAGGCGAACATAAGCTTGCGTCATTCGCTGCAGACTGAAGTCATCCACGATCCGCTTTCGGGCCTCTATGCGCCGTTTTGCATCATTCTTGCCGCCAAAACCGCCCATCGCATCTTCGATGGCTCGAGCCAGCAAACCAGGATTCTTTGGCGGCACGATCCAGCCCGTGGCTCCCACAATCATCGCAGCATCTCCAACGTCGGTCACGATACAAGGAGTTCCACACGCCATCGCTTCTGCCACTACATTTGGAAACGCTTCGCTTGCACTTGACAAGATGTGAAAATCAAGCGCATTCATGACCGACGGTATGTCGCTGCGCGAGCCTGCAAGAACTACCGAATCGGTCAGATTGTACTTAGATAGCAGCTCGGCCAAAGCCGAATTGCTCACCGTCAGACCCCCACCTACAAGTACACACCGAACGGCTGTTCCGCTGGCTGCTGCCAGTGAGAGAGCCAGCAACAGGCTGGGGTGATCCTTGTAAGGGTCCCAGCGTGCGACACAACCGAACAATACCTCCTCCTTCGCCACGCCCCATTCCTGGCGCAGTTGCTGGCGCACCGTCGTATCGGGTGCATAGGCCACCAGATCAAATCCGTTGGGAATCACATGGAATTTGGCTGGATCGTAGCCCATTCGTTTGTGCTCTTTTGCGGCTTCGATTGAGCACGTGGCAATGGCAACAGGAACGATTGGCGACAGCCGGGAACAAAGCCAAGCGACCATTCGGGTAAAACGGCTATTCAAAGAAGGACTCAATCTGGATGTCCTAATGCCCCATACGACCCGGGGGCATCCCGCCAATCTTGCAGCCACGCCGCCTATCAAATCCGCATGGTACAGCCAGGTTTGAACCACATCCGGCGACAGCTTGGCAATGAGACGAACCAGGCGAAAAAACTCAAAAAGGCTCGTCAGTTGAAAAAACCGCTTGAACTGGAAGGAGTAAGGGTCCAGACCATTGGCCCGAAGAACCTCTCCATAAAAACCATCACCCTTGAGCGAGATGACCGAATACTCCACGCCCTCTTGCCTGGAGGCGACCAAGCGGCAAAGCACCGCTTCCGCACCGCCTTGATCGAGAGAGGTAATGATGTGAAGTATTTTCAATTTGTTAACGTCAAGCGACCGCAGACTATTGCCTGTTTGCCGATATTTACGGGAATAAAAACCTGCTTTGAATATGGTGGTCTATCAGACACCGCAACACAGGTCATGAAAAGCCTTCCCGTCTATAGCAAGCGGCCAAACTGCCCTTCGCTGCCTTCAAGTTCTGACCAAGTGCCCGACTCGACGATTTTCCCCTTGTCCAGAACATAGATGTAATCTGCCATTCGAACCGAAGACAAGCGGTGAGAGATCACAACCATGGTGACTTTGCCCTTCAGCAATTCTAGTGCCTGCGTGACTGCGGCATCCGTTTCTGCGTCCAAGGCGCTGGCCGCCTCGTCAAGCACCAACAGGCCGGGATTACCGAGCAGGGCCCTGGCCAAACCCAAACGTTGCCGCTCGCCGCCCGACAGCCGGCCGCCGCGATCACCGACCATCGTGTCGAGCCCCTGCGGCGATTGGGAAATAAACGCATTTGCAGCGGCCAACGTAGCCGCGGCCATCACGGCCGAGTCTGAGTGCTGCGGCTGACTCCAAAGGATATTGCCCCGAATGGTGGTGTTGTACAGCATGGTCTCTTGAGCCATATAACCAATTCGCCGGCGCAGCCCATGCAGCGGCAACTCATTGAGATCGATCCCGTTCACATCGATCGATCCGGCCGATATCGGCACCAAGCCAAGCATCGCGTCGACAAGGGTTGACTTGCCTGCGCCCGAACGCCCCACAAATGCCACACAAGCTCCCGGCGGAATCGAGAGAGACAGTTCCGATATGACCTCGACGTCCCCATAGTTCACAGCGACGTTATGCAGTGACAGCGCGATAGGGCCTGCGGACAGCACCTCAGGCAACGGTCCCAATTTGGTAAGTTCGGCTTCGGCCTCTATGGTGTGCGCCATCTCATTCAGGTTAGCAACGGCCGGCAAGCTGCTAGTGAGAGACTGAAGGCTTTGCTGCAATCCCGTCAGCTTGGGTATCAGTCGAACGAAAATCGCCAGGATGACCAGGATCACAGCAGCATCGATATTAAGAACACTGCGACTGATAACCAGAATGCTGGCGACCATGGTCGCAGCACCAAAATCGAAAATCCCCTTAACTATCTGTGCATCAAACCCGTTGGCCAGGGTGTGTTTACGCAATCTTTGTATGATCCCGCTTAAAACCCGCAAAGCTTCACTTTCGGTAGCCGTTGCCTTGAGCAGCTTGGCACTGCCCACGAATTCCCCCGTTCTGACTTGCAGCTCGGCATTTTCATGGCTGATGCCCGCTCCGATACGGTACGCACGCTGGATCAAGGGCCGTGTAATAAGAAAAAGAAATGCACCGCCCGCAATAACACCCAGCGTTGTCAAGCCGGACAGCATGGCGGCCAGCGCCATGTAAATCATACTGTGCAGCAAGCCGGTAAGGAGCAAGCCAGTCTGGTAAAACGCGCCGCCTAGTCTTTGCGTTTCAGTAACCACGGAGTTAATCAGGTCACCGTTTCTGGTCTTCAGAAACAGCCCCCATTTTGCCGCAAAGATGCCACTGAGCAGGCGCTTCTGCCAGCGGCTCACGTAGCTCGTTTGCAGCGAGATGCCCATATAGGCTTGAGCCAGGAAAACAACTGTGCTGAAGAAGAGAGATGCAAGTATCAACGCGGAAATCGCGGGCACCGATACCCCAAGGCCCAGCCAGCCTAACAACTCAAGCACCGTTCGGCTTACGACACCACCTGCACCGCTCCCACCTTCGCCAATACCGATCGCAGCAAGCAGCGGAACCACACTCGCGAGGGTCAGGCCTTCAAGCAGGCCCGTCAGCGCCAGCAAGCACAGGTAAAACGCGTAGCGGGTTCCGACCACCGACCAGATGTCTGCAAACAGACGACGAAAGGCCAAGACATCAATCATCACTCAGCCTTGCCAGGAACTGTACCGCAGCGCACGAGCGCATTTAGGTTAGGCGGCACCAACAATACAGGAAGCACCGGACAGGCGCACTCCAGTACAGTTAACGGAACAGGGATCAGGAAAATTTTCAAGAATTTTGACTGCGTAAAGCCAGACGGCAAGCGCCACAAGTGGCAGGCTGTAGAAGTTATGCCATTGCGGCAGCGACTGGGAATTGTAGCCGCGATGGGTATGCGCAAGGCAATCACACCGACCTGGCGACCTTGTGCGAAAACATGCGGTGCACGCCCCCCCCAATGGCAAGGCCAACCACGCCGGTCAGAAATCCATACCGCATTCGATGCAAGGTGCCCAGATTCGGCACCAGATAAACATGAATGAGCATCAATAAGGCAAAAAATCCCAGGATGAACCAGAACTCCGGCTTGCGGCGGTAGTCCCCAAGCGCGATTGGCAACAAAAGCAGCGCCAGGTAAGCCGCGATCATTTCAACACTGACCACCCGTCGCATCATGGTACTGGCGGCGAGGCTGCCCTCTGCAAGCCACGCATTGGGGAAAGGGGCTAAAAACCCGATTTGCAACGCGCGCGGCACGTAAGCCAGCAGATTGCAGACCGTACCGGGCACAAAATCAGGGTCCATGTTGCTTTTTGCATTGCGGTAGCCCGATATGAAAAAGTCCCGCATCGCCGCAACGGTACTGGGCAGCTTGTCGAGCCCCGCGCTGGCACCCCGCTCAATCAAACATGCACCCGGCATGTAGTGCATGACAGATTCACGCTCAACAACGCTTCCACGCCAGCTTTCTACCCGGTAATCTGATGGTTTTACCACCACCATCAAGACCGGAATGACGGCAAACACAAAAACGGCCATCAACGCGCGTGCCCCGCCAAGGGCGCCACCGCGCCACCACACCGCCACCAGGCCCAGACCAAACAGCGTGATCACAATGCCCACCGGCTGCATCAGGATCATGATGTGCGGTCGCACCACCCACACCAGAAAAAGCCCCAGTACGATGGGTCCCAGCAAAGAGGTAAGACGCAAGACGGGAGCCATCCAAAAGTCCCTGCGAAAAGCCTGCGTCCAGCCGACCGCGCACGAGAGCATGCCCAAGGCGAAAATGCCATCCTTATGGATTTGAGCGTACCAACTGGCAGCCGACGGAAACACCAAAAATGGAATGGCTGCCGCCACGGCGGCCACCCTGTGCCGGAAAATGTAGCTGGCCATCAGGTAAATAGCCAGCCCACCGCCTGCATGCACCAGCGCATTCAGCGGGACAAGCACATAAGGCTCAGGCGTGAGGTAGACGTAAATGGCAGCAGCGATGCCGGTTGGTGCGTTGCCCGCCGGCCTGAGCTCCCACGCCGACCAGCCTTCTTCGCGTATGCGCTCAGCCAGCGCCACCGCCGTGGTATGCATGCCTTCAGAATCGCTGCCGACCAGCATGCCGTGGCCGGCGTGCAAGTGCGGCAGATAGCTGGGCAACAACACAAGTTGCACCACCAGCGCTACGGCGCATGTGCCGAAAAACGCCACGAGGAACAGCAACCACGTTGTCCGCTCACACCAAGGACTGGGCAGGTTGGCTGGCATAGCGTGATGGTCGATTTTCATCCGGATTTTGAAGCTCGAAAATTCTTGTGATTGCAGAGATTGACACAGGCGCCAGCAATACGCCGCCACGTGTATTGCCCGGATTGTCCCCGTCTTTGGTGCCACCCGAAAGCTGGCCAACCCGGCCCCTTATAGGCCATCGGATCCTGAATGGGCGCCAAGTCCCCAGCCTGTCCCTTGTACCCGACCAAGTCGGCGGATCAACGGTGGCCCGTCAACCGACGGTAAAGGTATCCGGGAACTGTCCGGATTTGCTTCCAAATGACAAGCGCCGCTGCATAGACCCCCATGAAGGGTCCACCGACAGCGGCACAGGCCCGGTATACCGCAGCAATCAGGCCCCCTACTCCCAGCAGAAGGTTAAACCGGTCAACATAATCTTGCTCCTTGACGCGCCTGAGATTGCTTTTCGGAACCTCGTAATAGTAAAACCGCACGCCGGGAACATGAATGAATGGACCCAGCATTGACGCGGCCAGCATGAGGGGTAGGTCCGGCCACCAGGCACAATACGAATAGGGCGCCCGCTTGATCGCAAGCGTTCGCCACAGACCGTAGAAGTAATAACACTGCAAGGGAGCCAGTTTGCACAGCCTAGCCATGGTTTTCAGGCCAGCTGTCTGGAAATCAAAGGGCACGACCGCCCCTATCTTGTCTGTCGGGGTAACTGTGTTGACGTTTCCAAAGGCCATGATGGCCTCCGGCTGCAGCTCCAGCGCCTGGGCGAGTTTTTCGATGAAGTTGGCATCCCAGTTATCGTCGCAGGCCGCCCACATGAAATACTCACCTCTCGCTTGGGCAAGCACGTAGTGGAAATTGTCGTATGCACGCAGACTCTTGTCATGCCGGAAGTAGCGCACCCGGCTATCGCCCGCCGCGGCGGCCAGCAGTATTTCCGTGGACCCGTCAGACGAGCCATTGTCGGAGACGATTAGCTCGAAATCCGCCTCCGTCTGGCTCAGAAGCGTTCGCAACGCTTCGCGAACAAACGCAGCTCCGTTATAAACCGGCATCCCGATGCTCACCCGAGGGACCTTCGATGCGTTCCCGGGGTCTTGCGGTGGCAGCACGCTATCCATGCACCGATCCAATTCGTTCAGGCCACACGTCACAATCCAAGCGAGTTTGCGAGCGCGGACGCCTGCTCAAGCGCTACGCCCGGGAACAGCATCAAGCAACGCGCTGCAGATAACCATCGGGCGCATTGGTCATGATCAACTTGTTCTCAATCTCCTTGTCAACAGCGAAGACCATCACCTCGCTGTGCAAGCCCTTGCTGCTGCCGTCTTTCAAGCGGCGCATGTATTCCCATACTGCGGTTTTGGGGCTGTTGCCTTTGGCCCAGGGCTTGCCAGCGCTGATCTCAGGCGGGAGGTCTTCAACCACGGTGTCGAAAACACAGCAATAGCTCCCAACGCTCGTCAACGGAGCATATGCCTCAAGTTCCGCCAGCACATGGTCATGCGCATGGTTGGAATCCAAGCAAATCATGACTCTTTTGTACTCCTTGGCAAATTCCTGCACCTGCGCGACGACTTCAGCCGAGGTGGAGGGGCCTTCGATCATTTCAATGAGGTGGGACATCGGATGGGCTTCGATAAGGGCGCGGTTGTGAGCGCGTATGTCGATGTCTATACCCAAGACTCGGCGCCGCGATGCCCGGGGGTCCAAGGTGGTACCTGCCTCAACGGCTTCACAGTAGTCAATCTGCGCAAGCATCGAGGCACTCATGACGAGTGATCCGCCGTGAGCGATTCCGGTCTCGATGATGAGGTCCGGCTTGACCTTCCAGATCAATTCCTGCGTCGCGATGATGTCCATGGGCATCTGAATAATCGGACGGCCAAGGATCGAGAAGTTGTACATGTAATACTGCAAGAAGGACTTGGTATGGAACTCCTTTGAGAGACTATGCCAGTCCCTGTCCTGCGCATACGAGGCGATATTTGAGAGCTTCATCGCCTCAAACTCAGCAATGGGGTCAACAGACTTCTTGATGCTCACAAATCATCTCCAGCGTTGTCACGGAGACCGCACGCAATGAGGAATCCGTCGAGAGTATCGAGTAAATTATTTGGTTGAAACCCGAACTCTGATTGAGCCCGGGAAATATCCACCACAGGGAATGTTCGCGTCAAACCGCCATCCGAGTAATCCACAGAAAACCCCGTCACTTCGCAGATTTTCTCGAACAACTCTCTATGAGTGACTATGCGTCCGCTGGCAACATTATAAAGGCGCTCTAGCCCGTGAAGGCTAATTGCCTCAAGCAGGGGCGTGACCTCGTTTATTGCCACATAGTCCTTGCCCGAATCCGGCGATTCATTCACAGTCACCCGGGAATGCAGACGCAAATCGCTCATCACGGAACCCAAAAAAGCGTCCGCGCTGATACCGGCACCGTAAACATTCGACAGCCTCGCTACGCGCACGGCACGATCAGGATACGCCAGACACAAAGACTCGCCCATGAGTTTGCTCAGGTTGTAAAGGCTATCCGATCCAGGCGCCACGACAATGGCTGAGTTTTCGTGAGCAGGTTTATCGCGGTCAAGACTGGCATACACACGAGTGCTGGAGAGGTAAAGCCAAGACTCAAAGCGGCATTTCTGCAGCATTTTGGCCAGCAAGCAGACGTGCGCTTCAACGGTGTCGAAAGGGCGCTTGCGAAAATCCCCCGTCAAACCTATGGCGTAAATGACATGGCCCAAGTCTGTGTCAAAAATTCCGTCCAAGCTTCTGGCCGGCACATCGACGGTATGGCCTTGATCGCGCAAATACCTTACGAGATGAGTGCCGACAAAGCCGCCGCCGCCAAGTACTGTGAACTTCACTCCCGCCATCCGATGAGTTTTAAGGGATTACCCGCCTGAATGCTGTAAGCGGCCACCTCACCGCGCACCAAGCTCATGGCACCGATGACACACCCTCTGCGCAAGATAGCGCCGTCCAGCAACACGCAGCCAGCGCCAATCCACACATCGTCTTCAACGATGATGCCACCCCTGCTGGCACGGAAACCCTGGTCACGAATAAGGAGTTCGCGCTTGCCAAACTCGTGATTGACCGGGGCAAACACACAATTGGCGGCGATCGCCACGGAATCACCGATGCTGACACCATTGCCACTGTAGAAAACGCACCCTGAGTTAATGACCGAATTGCGCCCAATGGCTATGTTGCCGGTGCCCCCGGCCGGCTTGATCTTCACAAAGCTGTCCAAGATCGAATGCGCGCCCACGGTTATTAGCGTTCCCCGGACAGAGTCTTCAATATCTGCAAACGGCGATACGCTGGCGGTCGGGTCAATCAGAATTGTCATGAAACATCCTGGGCCAGCTACAGCCTATTTCCAGATTTTCCACGGGGCCGAGCCGCTGCTCCAAAGCTCTTCAAGATGAACCTTGTCGCGCAGCGTGTCCATGGGTTGCCAAAAACCCTCGTGCTTGTAGGCAGACAGCTGGCCCTCCCTCGCAAGCCGCTCAAGCGGCTCGCGCTCCCAGGTGGTGGTGCTGTCGGCAATGTAATCAATCACCTTGGGTGAAAGCACAAAATAGCCGCCGTTGATGGAGGCGCCATCGCCTTGCGGCTTTTCCTGGAAGCCGGTGATTCGTCCGTTCTCGATATCAAGCGCACCGAACCGGCCAGGGGGCTGCACGGATGTCACTGTGGCCAGCGTGCCCTGCGACTTGTGGAACTGGATCAGCTTGCCAATGTCCACATCGGCAACACCATCACCGTAGGTAAAGCAGAAGTCTTCGTCACCGAGGTAAGCCGCAACCCGCTTCATGCGCCCGCCGGTCATGGTGTCTTGCCCGGTATCAACCAAGGTCACCTTCCATGGCTCCGCGCTGGCCTGGTGCACCTCCATCTTGTTGTTGGCCATGTCAAAGGTCACGTCTGACATGTGCAGGAAGTAGTTCGCAAAATACTCCTTGATCAGGTAACCCTTGTAGCCGAGGCAAACAACGAAGTCGTTGACGCCATGGCTTGAATAGGTCTTCATGATGTGCCACAGGATAGGCATGCCGCCGATTTCAACCATTGGCTTCGGCTTGAGTACGGTTTCTTCGCTGAGTCGGGTACCCAGTCCACCGGCCAGAATGACTGCTTTCATCTATTTGTCCTCTTGATAAATTTTATCTGTTGCTCGCAATGCCGAGTTGATCTGCCAGGGCAACGCCATAATGCCCACCATTTTCAATCATTGGAAAGTATGGGATCAGCGAGTTCAGGTAAGACAATAGAAATCGATTCAGGTGCGCCTGCCGCTCTGGAATTCTGTCGAAGGCACCGTCCACCAGTATCTCTCTCATGATGCGTGGTAACTCCTGCACAGCGGTGGCCCTGTAGAAAAGATCGCAGTGTGTAAAGAACGTTCGCCCAAGTACGATCGTCGGCTTTTCAAGTACCAGCGCCTCAAAGCCGACCGTCCCGCTGATGGCAATCACGGCATCAACCCGGCTTATGATTTCTTTTGAAGGCGCATCGCAGAACCGGACGTTGTACAGCTCTGCCAGATGCCGATATTGCCAAACTGGTCGCGAACCCCTGCCCCAGGGGTGCTCTTTTACGATCAGCGTGTAGCCCAGAGGGAGCGATTTGGAGATATTTTCCACCAGCGCAATTTGGTTGGTATAAAAAATTCCCTGACTTAAGGTGGATTGCTCTGGCTGATACTGAAAGGCGTAAAAAACGCTTTTTGCAGGTATGTTGCTGCAATCGGTTGGTCCGAACATATTGCGGCCGAGAAATTTTCTCCAAACACGAAGCAAATTCGCTTTCACCTTACGCGTGGGTGAAACCTTCACGTATTCAACGTTTGGGTTCCGTTGTGAGTTCGTTACCAGATACCGGAACAAACGCCGAACATTCGGGGAAAGTGCGGTAAATCCGGCATTGCGTTCCCTGTTTTTTTCTATGAAGGGCGTCTTGTTCTGGAACGTCTTCAGTGAATCAACGAAAGCATTGACGCGCAAAACTTCTGCTGCCGACAGTTCCCTCTCTCCCGCCAAACGGTATTCTTCAATCATCCTTTCGGATTCCATGAACTCATTGTTGGAGAAGTATCCGCCTTGAGCCCCTTTCTCAAGAAGCCATGCAGGCGTAATGGCAAACACCCTTACACCAAGGTGTTTGGCTACTTTGAATACAACATGGGAGAAAAGCGTGTCTGCCGTCTGACACACCACTGCCTTTGCGCCGTGGACCTTGAAGACATGCTCCAGAAATGTCACGATGCTCACCAGCAGCTGCATCACGTAGTGTGACGATTCCCGGCGCTGCCCAGCGCCGCCCAGTAGCAAGGAGTAGTCGGTAAATGCCCGCTCACTTGCAATTACCGCAGACCAATTGACATCGGCATACTCATCGCGCAAGCGGCTGACCTCGTCGGGTCCCCATGCGCAGCCGCGCACCCAGTTTTCAAAAGTCATTACATCTGATCCCGGCCAGCCTTGAGTCAAAAGATCATTGCGCTCCGAGTCAAGCCAAGGGAGAAGCAAGCATTGCGCCTCATATCGACCTTCACGAAGGCCGCTTGCCATGGCGGCATAAAAGTCGAGAACACCCTTGCCGCCCTGATTTCCAACAAATGCGATTTTCATGAACGCGCGAGCACTTTTTCAAAAGCCGACTGAAAGTGGTCACTCATGCGCCGTGCCTAAAGCCGGTTGTAGCCAGTTCCTGTGCAATACGAACTCCCGCGTCACCCTTTCCATAGCGGTGGTCTGGTACGTACCGTCCATGAGCAATTTGTTGGCGCAGCTTTGCCGCGATGTCTTGAGCCTTGTAGTTTGCGAACACGGCGTTGCTTCCGTGCTCCCTACCCTGCTGACGATCGCCAATAATCACCACCGGGACGCCCAAGAACGACCCTTCACGGATAAAGGAAGATGAATTTCCAACGCAACAGACTGCGTTGTTGATCACGCGGGCGTAGTCTTCAGGTGAAAAGTTCTTGTAATAGTAAATCGGTTCCTGCATATTCAATTCCCGAAAATGCCGAATGCCTTTTGAAACGTCATCACTGCCGGCATCCACGTTGGGCCACATGACGACCTTCTGCATGTTTTCAATGCCCTTTAAAGCTTCGAGAGTTTCACTAACCTGCTCAAAACCATGTCCATAACTTGTGGTGACCGGGTGCTGAACCATCAGTATGTAGGGCTTGGACCAATCCAGCGGTTTGCCCACACCAAGATATTGGCTCATTGCGTCGTTACTTATGGATAGGTCTTCATTGACCAGTACATCCATCGCGGGACAGCCATAATTGAAAACGTAGGCGGAGTCCTCCCCCATCTCGATAACTCGCTTCATTGAATCGTCCGAAGCGACAAAGTGAATATCCGCTAGTTTTGTAATTGCATGACGCACGCGGTCATCGATGTTTCCACTCACTTCGCCGCCTTGAAGGTGAATTAAGGGAATATTCAGATAGGTGGCAGCAATTGCAGTTGCCATGGTTTCAAACCGGTCAGCCACCGTAACGACCATGTCGGGTGCAAGATCCTCGAAAGCGCTGGATAGCTCCACAATACCGAGTCCGGTGGATTTGGCTTGTGTCACAAGGGTTTCGCCCTCAATGACATAGTGAATCGACCGCACGGGGGTAAACCCATCTTTTTTGATGATGTTGATCGCTTTCCCAAAGCGCTCAAGTAGAGTCGATGCGCCGACAATCAGCTGAAGTTCTAGATGGGGATGCGCCTGGATCGCCTTCATCAGGTACTTGACTCGTCCGTAATTAGCTCTGCTGGCGACGACTACGCAAATTTTCTTCATTAATATCTCGTTCTTGTATCTTTTCGCTGAAAGTCGTCATACCCATATGAAGAGACAAGCATCTTTCGGTATTGCAATTGTCAACTGCCAAACCGCAATACATGCGTCAAATCTATGCAAAATCGTCCTTCGTCAAGAAATCCCAGCGCTTTTTGGTCTGTCTAAGCCTTCGACCAATCACTTCCGCTATTTTAGCGACCGGTAACCCGCCATCCGCAGGCTTCTTGCTCTCAAGATCCTCAAAGCGCAAGGTCTCGCCGGCCTGCATGTCACGATTAACAGCCAGTGCCTTGCCAAACATCCGCCTGAGCTCCTGCTTTCCTTCGTCTGTCGCCTTGTCAGGTCCTTTGCCTCGGGCCTGTTCCAGAAAACGCACGCCACGCACTAACTCGGCAAAATCATCGACTGTCAAAGACGCTTTGGCATCTGGACCGAACATTCGGCGATCAAATGTGATGTGCGCCTCAATCACCACCGCGCCAAGGGCGACTGCCCCGAGGGCCGGGTAAATAGTTCCGGAATGATCGGAAAGGCCAACAGGGCAGGCATATCGCGTACGCAGGGTGGCAAGCCAAGGCAGGCCGATGTCTTCGGCCGCTGTTGGGTATTTGGTTGTGCATTGCAGCACGGTCACGGCTATCTGCCGTCCGCGCATCAGGGCTACTGCGGCATCTATTTCCTCCAGCGCGCCCAAACCTGTCGACAAAATCACCTCCTTGCCGGTACGCGCCAGCCGCTCAAGCAGCAGGGGATTGGCCAGATCACCGGAGCCTACCTTGTAACGCCGCACACCGATGCTTTCGAGCAGGTCCACGGCAGCGTTTGAAAATGGGGTGGCCAGAAACTCCACGCCGGCCGCCTCGCAGCGGCGCTTCAGATCAGCCCACTGTTCCGCCGACAGCTCCATGCGCTTCCAGTAATCGAAGCGCGTCGCATCGACCGTGGAAAACCGCACGCGAAAGGGTTCGAGCGTGCTGCTTTCTGCTTCGGCAATATGCACCTGAAACTTGACAGCATCCACGCCTGCGGCGGCGGCGGCATCCACCAGGGAATGCAAGATGCCTACGCTTCCATCATGGGCCTGTGCAATCTCGGCCACAATAAAAGTGCGCCCGGTGGATTCATATTCAGCCAGTTTCATGTGATTCTCTCCGTGCCTTCAAGGGTTTGCGCAAGCTTTTTGACAATGAAATTTTCCGTTCTTGCCATGGCCGTGACGGTCGCCCCGCCGATATGTGGCGTAAGGATGACGTTGCGATTGATGGCGGCAGCGTTCCACCGTGAGAGGTGGTTCGTGCCGGTTTCATGGCTCAGCACATCCGTGGCCACCCCGGCCAGTTTGTCGGCCTCAATGGCCGCCAGCAAGGCCTCTTCATCGACCAGTTCGCCGCGCGCCGTATTGACCAGGTAGTGATCGCGCAGCAAGGCAATTTCGAGTTTTCCCATTATCGGCGCGTCCCCATTGACGTAGGAGGCGCACAAAATAATGATGCGATGGGTGCTGATCAGCTGCTGCACGCCCGCCAGCCGCTGCCAGCCCTCGCCAGCCGGCACGTCACGCGTGTCCACGTAGCTGATGCTGGCGCCGAAAGCATCGCAATAACTGGCCACCCTGAAGCCCACCCGGCCGAGGCCCACAATGCCCACGCGTTGCCCGTAAAGCTCCTCGCCGCGAAACAGGTCGCGGTCCCAGCCGCCGGCTTGCACATGGGAAAAGGCACCCCGATAGCGGCGCAACAACGCCAGCACCAGGCCCAAGGTATGTTCTGGCGTTGCCCTGATCGTTTCCAGAAAAGCCTGCTCACCTCTCAGGCTGACAACCTGGATACCCCGCAATGCGAGGGCGCTTTCATCCAGGTGGGTGTGGCCTGTCGTCGGGCTGCACAGGTAGCGCAACGCAGGCGCCTTTGCCAGGAATGCGGCGTCAATCTGGTGGGCAAGGCGCACGAAAAGCACCTGCAGTGGTTTGAGGAAGGCGTGCAAGTCCCCGCCCTCGTACAGTACCACGCGCCCCATGGCCTGCAGCTGCGCAATGGCTGCAGGGTCAAACCGGTCCGGTTCAAGCAGGCCTATTTGCACATGACCGCCCGCAACAAAATGAGATCATCTGGCGCATCGACATCAATCGAGTCCAGCTTGCTCATTTCGAGCAACACCGGGCGATCGCAAACCAGTGAACCGCTTGCCCTGAGGTAGGGCGTGCGGGTGACATACAGCGCGCCATTGCGAATCATGGCCGGGCCATGCTCCTGCCGCCGCACGCCCTTGTTGTGAAGAGGGTTGCGGGGAATCAGCGTGCCATCGGGCTGCGGGTCGTACATGACCAGTTCATTGATGTACTCCTCCCGATAGCATGAGATCAGGGAATCAGCGTTGCTGGCCTCGAAGCGCCTGACGGTTGCGGCAATGGCCTCTGGATTCCGGATGGGACTGGTGGGCTGCAGCAGCATGACTGCATCATAAACACCGTCCTGCGGCTCGAGCGCATCGAGTGCATGCAGCACATAGGCAAGCGCCTTGGCCGTATCCGTGGCCGCAGCAGCGGGCCGCAGGAAGGGCACATCCGCTCCCAGCGCCCTGGCACAGGATGCGATTTCATCGTCATCCGTCGAGACAATGCATCGCGCCAGGGTGCCGCTGGCCAGCAGCTGCCGGCCGGCTTCGATGGAATAGGCAATCAGTGGCTTGCCGCACACATCAGCCAGATTCTTGCGGGGGATTCCCTTGGAGCCCCCCCGGGCGGGCACTATTCCCAGTATGCGCATGTGGCGACCTCACATTCAAAAAGGGCTAGCGAGGAACCAGGCGTTGTTGCTTGCATCATGGTTTCAGACCTCCGGGTAGCCCGCGATTTTTTGGGCCAGCGGTATCAACAACGCGGCCTCGGACAGCGCGACAAGGCCCGCCGTGCGGTCACCCGCCAAAAAGGCCTGATTCTGGTGGTACACGCCGGGTTTGAAACGGATGTCAATCTCGTCGTCCAATGCCATTGGCTCCAGGTCAAACCGGCCTCGGCGCATGACGAACAGTTTCTCCATGGGCCTGAACACATAGCGGGTGGATTTGGTCATCCACTCAAAGCCCCAACGCCCCGGCGCATCCCAGTTGGCATGGCAGGCAAACGGCACACCTGTCACGGTTTCACCGGAACCAACAAAGACACTGCCCGCTGGATGCCATGAGAGTCCGCCAGAATGCTGAAACCGGCTGCGCTGCATGTCTGGCAAGCCGACCGGATGAAACGCCGCATCAATCACATGCATGCTGTTGGCCAGCAGCCAGTGGGCCTTGACCTCGGACGCAGCGCCTGGCCCCTGCGCCGGCATGGCCTCATTGAACTCGAACAGGACACTTTCAATGCTTTCGCCCGCAGCCCGCATATGTGTCAGCGCACTGCGGACAGAGGCGTAAAACCGCCGGTTGTACGCGACATGTATTTCAGCGCCCGTTTCTGCCGCACAGGCCATCAGCAGACTGCATTCGCGCCGGTCCATCGCGGCTGGCTTTTCAATCAGGAGGTGCGTCACGCCAGCATTCATGACCTCGATGGCAATCGGCGTGAGGGTTTCAACCGGGGACGCAACAATTACATGCGTGGGGCGCACCGCAGCCAGGGTCGCCTGCAGCTCATCACGCCGGACCACGGCGCCCCCCACGTCACGCTCAACCGCACGGGGCCGCGAGCCCGGCGCCCAGCCTGTAAGCGAGTCGGGCGAAAGTGCCGCAAGCGCCTGCAGGTGGGCTGCGCCCATCTTTCCCACACCAATAACCAGACAATGAATCGCCATCTGCAGCCTTTACGTGTATTGATAAGGTGGACGTGCGCCACCAGCCTGCAAAATGCGGTCCAGAAGGTCGTGAGTTTTCAATGCCTGCGCAAGGCCGGGCATTTCGATCAAGCCCAATGCCCAGTCGTGCGTAACGCCGTCCATTGCCGGAACGCCAACGAGCCCTTCTTCTTCCACTACGTAGTCGGCACCGTAACGGTAGTTAGGTAAAGTACTGTTTGGCTTGCGTGAACTGATTTTCCAGCGCATATCCGTGTAATCGACCTGCGCCAGAAAATGGGCGCCACGTACAGACATCAGGACATTCGCGCTGCTGCCGGCTTCCAGGCTTGCCATCAGGCGTGATCTACGCCCTGTGAGTACGAAGTCACCACCAAAATCGGTGAAGCGCGCACCGCGACCGCTGGCGACCAATGTCTTTGACAGTTCCGACCAGGTGACGTCCGGCACTTCGTCACCAGACAGCGCCAAAAAAGTATCGAGGTAGTGAATGCCCATGCAGCCCAGCCCAATGGCACCGCCGTTGAGCGTGACGGAAAATTTTTCCTCATGTGCGCAGCGTTCGGAAAGCCTGTGCAGATGCGGCCAGTGGCGGCGCACAAAATTGACTTGCGTGATGCCAGCAACACCATGCTCCTGTGCAACTGCCTGGAAAGCCCGAACCTCGTCGGGATCAGCCGCCATCGGCTTTTCAAGCAGAATTCGGTCAGCCTTCCCGCGGCTTAAAAACTGCTTGAAATTCTGCAAGCGGTTCACCGTGGTTTCCGCGAACACAGCAACGTCAAAGTTGCCGTGTGGAATCGCCCGCACAAAGCTAACCCGATCAGCAGGCAGGTCGGCGGCAAGCAGTTCTTTTTTGACGGTCTCTTCCAGTCCGTCATTGATGTCGTAAGCGGTGACCGAAAAGCCGGCGCCCACCAGACCTTTGACATGCCGCCGCCCCATCGCGCCCAAGGCAGAGAGAAATGCAGTTTTCATAGACTGAGGCTCATATTCGCTAGAAGGATTTGTGCGGCTTCATTCAAGTTCGTTGTCGTACTAGCCGACCGTGGAAATTCATCGACCAACACTCCCATCAAGAAAAGCGCGGGCCCAAAGTTCAAGATTAACCCACTGCCATATAAAGAACGAATTTTCTTGTGTGCCCGACAGATACAGTTCATAGGACTGCTGGGCTTTGTGAGCATCGACCCAACCCCGCGCGCGAAAACTTTCAGATCCCAAAACCTCTTTGACCAAGCCCTGCCATTCATTTGCCAACCATTCCCGTTGCGGTGACTGCACGGAGCGTTTAGCCGAAAAAGCTACCGCCCCAGATGCACGCCGCGCCAACAACTTACGAAACAGAAGTTTGGTACCTTGTGCACCAAAGAGAAATTCTTCAGGGATTCCAAAACCGAACTCGACGAGGCGATGATCCAGAAACGGAACCCGCAACTCGCGTGAATGCGCCATGGACACCCGGTCGTTAAACCGCAAGCCACGCGGAATCTTGGCACGAAGCAGATCATCGGCTGCAGCCTGTCGAACCGGACTGGAAAACGCCACTGGCAAGGCTTCAACATAAGGCGCGCAAGCGCGTAACTGCGCCGTCAAGGCCTGGGGGCGCAAGCCATCCGTCCCGTCGATTGATGCGCCGGGACGAACCGCCTTGGGACGCTCCCCCCAGAATGTCTCAAAATCAGCGGCCAGACGCTCCCGTTCAGGCGGCGATGCCGCACTGGCGGCGTAGATCTGGTGATGACGCTTGTACCCTAAAAAGACCTCATCGACCCCGTTGCCGTCGAGCAATACGGTGACATCTTCCTGGCGGGCCAACTCATAAAGAGCGTTATACCCACACACAGTAACTCCCCCAAAAGGCTCCGCTTGTGACCGTACCGTTTGCGGCAGATAGCCGTTAATCCTGTTCAGGTCGAGATTTGCAACATGCAGCGTACCCCCCTCAGATATTTCATTCACCCACGGAAGCTCGCTGTAGCCCTCGTAATCCTGGGTAAACAGATGCGCATGCCCAAGTTCCGCCAGCGTGGTTCGGACCAGCATCGACGAATCAACGCCCCCGGACACATTGAGCCCGACAGCCACATCAGAAACCAGGTGCGAGCGTACCGCCTGCACGATCAATTCCTCGGTTTGTTCAAGCAATTCCGCTTCAGATGCACCGGTTAGATCGGGCACATGATCAACAAGGCGGTACCAGCGCCGTTGCTGCTCGGCGCCTGAATTCAGGTCGATCTCGATCAGGCTTCCGGGCTCAAGCGCTTCGACACCGGCAAAAAAGGTGTTCACGCCATGGTCGTACAAGCCATGTTCCAGATAGGTTAATATGGTGGAGTTGTCCGGCGCAACTCGCGACAGAAACCGCAACAACGGCGGTATTTCGCTTGCGAAAATCCGCGTTGAACCGCCTTTAACCCGATACAAGGGCTTGATGCCAAAGCGATCCCGCACCAAGGTCAATTGGTGCAACTGCGCGTCGTGTAGCGCGAACGCAAACATGCCTACCAATTTGTCCAAGCAGGCACTGCCCCACAAGGCCCATGCAGCCAGCAACACCTCCGTGTCGCCGCGGGTTCGCCATTGCCAGCGGTCACCAATCTCGGCACGCAAGGCGAGGTAGTTGTAAATTTCACCGTTGAACACCAGCGCCCAGCGCCCGCAAGGCGACACAAACGGCTGGTTTGCACCGTCAGAGGTATCGATGATTTTTAATCGGGCGTGCGCGAGATGCACGCGATGGTTCTCACGCCAAACCGTTGCCTGCGCGTCGGGACCACGATGACGCAGGTCACCCAGCGCGCTGACCAGTAAAGTCTCATCCAGACCCGAGGGGTCCCATGCAGCGATCAATCCACACATCAGGCGCGCCCCTCATTCACCAGGTACTCGCCGCGGGTCCAACGTGCGCCAGTAAATCCACCGGTAACCATCTCGCGCAGGCAGCGTTCAATCTGTTCGCCACGGGCTGATACCGAATGCCTGGCGAGCATCAGCGACTGGCCCGTGCGAGCGATTTTCTGCGCATCCGGATTCTGGAGCCAGTGCGCCAGAGTATCAGGGAGAGCCTCCGGTTCGGCGGCCACATAGTGCTTGCCAGACTCAAACCCAAGAGCCTCATAGCCGTTACAGGGGCTGCACAACAGCAAGGCGCCGGCAGCGGGTATTTCGAAAAATTTCCGGATGGGAATCCCGAAGCCACCACGTGCCGTATACACACAACGGGTATCCGCCAGGGTTCTCTGGAACATCAAGTTGTACAGGCGCAAAGCTACCTGATTTGAAAATACCGGTAACCCCAGGCGGTTCGCCAATCGATAGGCGTGGAAATATGACTTTGAGGATTTGCGAAGCCGAGTCTGCGCCAGGTGCTTGATGGCATCTTTGCGTAGCAGATATTCGACGCCTGGAACCGCCACATCGTTCGCACGCACATCCAGCGGTTCACGGAAAAACTCCTGCTGCCCGACGAAGTGAACGGCTGTGACGACCTTCTCTGGATACCGGCAAAGGAAGTCGTACCAAGCATCTGAAAAACGGTCAGCTTTTCGCGTGTAATGTTTCTCGCGTTTTGCGAAATCAGGAAGACTCCCCAGCGGCAAGACAAACTGTGCGTTCGGGCCAATCACGCCCAAGCCGTTCTCCAGCACCACATCAATTTGCTGTGGCGTGGCTGCGTAGTAGTCGAGGTTTAGGGTGGAAATCAGCTTGACCGGAATGTCCAGTCCGGCCAGCGACTCGCGGACATCCAGAAAAAAAGTTGCAAGGTCGGCACTTGCGAGATGATGGGCCGTGTATCGCTGAAGATAAGCGATAGAACCCTCAATTTCGGCCGCGCCATCCGCAAGGAGTGGCGTGTTTGAGCCGATCACGACAACGTCATATGGCCCAGTCGTGTCAACATGGCGGCGCAATCCACCAGCCAAATCCGCACGGCTGGAAAAACCGGGGCCGTAACATGACGTTTCCGAAAAACGTTCCAGAAAAAGCATGGGCAACAGGTTTGCCGTGGGGTTGATGTGCCATACATTGGCGTCGACGTACAGCACCTTCATCAGTCGCAATCTCCTTGGCGGTAGCCGGCAACAGCATCCCTGACCAGCACGATTCCACGACGCGCAATACCCTGCAACACGCTGAAGCGCAGATCCTCGCCAAACAGCTCTCGTCCAATGGCATAGTCGATCCGGCGAAGCTCTATTCCAGCCCCGGCGATAAACGCTTCGTCTTGGTACCCGTCGGCGCCTTGGCCACACAGATAGGTGCCGGCTTCCAGAATTCGGCATCGCTGAACCAGACGATCGTTGCGGTGAAAGGCTTCGAGACCGAGCTCTGTTCCTCGCCGCACGGGTGTTTCTATGCCCATGCACGCCGCAAGATGCTGGTTCATATGGATGTTGAGATCGGCAATGGATTGATACTGCCAATAAGCTCTTTGAAACTCGTCAATCAGCGGCTCGATATCGCGAAAATGCGGAAAACCGCCAAAATTGAACTGGAGGGTCTTGGTCAACTTGCTGCAGGTCACCTCGTCCTGGACGAATTGCTTGTCGGCTATGCGCGCGTCGCCCCCCTTGACGACCGGCAGGGTCAGATAGCCCGGAGCTTTGCCAACCATGATCTCCACCCGGTTGGTATATGACTGCTTCGGGTATTGCACATCGTCGGAATAAACGAAGATGTCGCACTTCAGCATCTTCTCGAAATACCCGAACCAGGGGAGGAAATTGGGTTGATGCCCGGCAACAACCAGACGGCCTGTTGTCATTTTCCGCTTCCGACATTAGGCCGGTCGTTTGCAGACAAAAGACGATCATAGTAACGAGCGCCATATAGGGCTCGGCCATCAATGCAGCGCTGTATGCGATCCCGTGGAGCCATTGCCGTCGCTTGCCACCATTCGGGGTGGGTCAGTGCGTACAGCTTGGCAACCTGCACGTCCTGGACCATCGCATCCAGAGGTCTAAAGCGCCAGATACCATTGCTGTCGGAACAATAGGCAAACTCGTCACGCAATACCGGGTGGCTGGCATTGAACAGGCCGCAGTACTCCGGCTCATCCAATGAAACGCCTGACATCGTGGTTGGATTGTGCAGAGAAAATGCGGAAACCTTCTTGCCTGCCAAACGTTCCAGCACACTCGCCTCAAATGCCAGACGGCGCTCATGGTCAACATCCTGACTGTGGCCCACGGCTTCTGTTTCGAAGTGAAGTCCGATAGCGTGCCCAAGTGCCCCGATCTGCCGAACAATAGCGGTGATCTCCGGCTCGAACACGTTGTAAAAGCGCGAGGATAGCTGGACGAAGTAGGTTGCGATCACACCCGCATCGGCCTCGATTCGGGCCAATGCGAGCGCTCGCTGGGGTGAAAAGTCGATGTCATGACGCCAGAGAGCGACGGGGCCTTCACCGTGGCGATCTGCGAAGGTCGCAAAACGGAATTTCGTTTTTGCGACCTCCAGGATCTCGCTGTAGCGCGCGGTGGTGAAATCGTCACTCATGCCGAAAGTCATCCTATCTGCTTATCTGGCGGAATCAAACACGATGCACACTTTATCGGACTCGCCAACAACGGTACCAATTTTGCGGGCAGGAGAGCCCCCCACCACAGTTCCGTCCGGTACATCGTCATTGACAAAGCTGTTGGCGCCGACAACACACCGACTACCGATCTTTACACCGGCGGCGATGACGCACTGGCTGCCAATGTAAACGCAGTCACCGATTGACACCGGGCCTTCAGCGCGGCCCAGCGCCCCCCCTGACAGCGCCCACAGCACCGTATCGTGCGTGTAAACATGAACCCCGCTCGCTATTGAACAAAAAGAGCCTATGCTCAGTCCGCCCCCGCTACCATCGAGCATCGTGTTCGGGCCTATCCAGGAGTCGGTTCCAACACGCACGTCGCCAAAAACCGTCGCGCTGTTGTATATGCTGGTCCGCTCACCGAATCCGAGTCGGCGCGCACGCTCCCATCGGTCGAACATGCCGTCCTGGAACGGCAGGCTGCGCTGAAGATCGCGCGTGAGCCGTTCTTCGTTCGCCATGTAACAGGTAGCTAGCAGTTCCGCAAACCGTTCCGGACTCATTGACTCGTCCAATTTCCCGCCTCCAGATGCTTCAACCATTGCTCCAGGTTCAACAAAGACCAGATCAACAAACGGCGGTTCTCGCGCCCGTCCAGATGGTCGCCGACCAGCCCCTGAATCGCGGTCCGGTCAAGAAACTCGAAAATTCGTGCGTCCCGGCCCATCAAACTGCGTCTTACAAAATCCATGCTGTCGCCACGAAACCAGCTCGCGTCGGGCGCTGAAAAACCTTTCTTCACGCCATCTGCGATATCGGCCGGTACGTACTTTTCCATGACGCGACGCAACAGCAGTTTTCCGTCACGGGTCTGCTGGAAGTATTTCGCCGTTTTGGGACCGGGTTCGTTTTCGTCCAGCCGCACTACCTCGCCAAGATTTCCGAGCTTGAGCCGCACCGGCACCTTCATCGCAAAGTCCACCAGATCATTATCGAGAAACGGCACCCGAGTTTCCAGTCCGTGCGCCATTCCGATCTTGTCCTCGGTGACCAACAAGCCATGCATGAAGGTCTTGGCCTCGAAATACAGGGAGTGGTTGATGTAATCTTCCGGACGAGTCAGCTTGTGCGCGTCTGCGCTGAACACATTGCGGAATATGTCGCGGGTAGAGATGTGGGAAACATCCTTCCAGATCGGCTCGAAAATATTCGCCGCCGTATCACGAGGCAACAGTCTTTGCCAGAACTGAAAATACTTGGCGGAGTAATGCTCGAAGTCGTCGTTCACTACGGCACGGTAATAACGCCAGGGATAGCCGGCAAAAAGCTCGTCACCGCCAGCCCCCGACAATACAACCTTACAGAACTTGCTCGCCAGTTGCGCCACATAAAAATTGGGGTAACTCTGGCCGACACGGGGCTCTTCAAGGTGCAGGGCAAGCCTGGGCAAAATGCGCTCCATGTCGCCCGCCTTCAGCACCATCTGATAGTGTTCGGTACGGTACAGGTAGGACATGTACTCGGCCTTTTCCCGCTCGTCCATCCCCAGTTCCATGCCGGATGCCGAGTGCAAATCAAAGCCGCAAGTGAACGTCCGCATGTAGGGCAACTCACTAGCCGCGATTGCCGTCATCGTGCCCGAATCCATGCCGCCGCTCAGGTAGGTTCCAAGCTCCACATCTGCGACAAGTTGCCGCTTGACCGCCTGACGCAGCAGTCGGTCAAGCTCCTCCTTGTACTCTGCGTCACTGAGAACCGCGCCGCCTTCTGACTCGGTAAAATGAAAATCCCAATATTGATCGGTGGCCGTAGCACCACTTTCTGCGACAGATATCCACGAACCCGCCGGCAAGATGCTGACACCCTTGAAAAGTGTGCGTTCGGTAAAGAAATTCTGGAAGGCAAGATACTCAAACAAGCCTTCTTTGTCCAGCACCGCTCCAGCCTCGGGATGACGAAGAATGGCCTTGATCTCTGATCCAAAGACAAGGCTTTTTCCACTCCGCCTGATGTAGAGCGGTTTGATGCCATACCTGTCGCGCCCAAGAACGAGTTTGCGTTGGGCACGATCCCAAACGGCAACGGCAAATTGGCCATTGAAACGCTTGAAACAACCGGTGCCCCATTGGGCGAACGACTTGAGGACGACTTCGGTGTCGGTACGGGAACGAAAGCCCCACCCGAGTGCTTCCAATTCAATTCGCAGCTCCTGAAAATTGAACACCTCACCGTTATATGAAATGACATAGCGGCCGTCTTCCGTTGCCATGGGCTGATGCCCGGCTGGCGACGTGTCAATGATTGCCAGCCTGCGGTGTGCCAGCCCCAGCGGGCCATCGACAAAAATGCCCTCGCCATCAGGCCCACGATGTGCAATGGCTTCGCCCATCCGGCGAAGCACAACCGGCGAAGCAGCGTCCCCATCGAATTGCAAATAGCCTGCTATGCCACACATCAAATAATCAACCTGAAAAATTCATTAATACTGTTTATCGGGTAACGAGTTCACGCGTTCTGCTGTGAAGAAAAAGTCAATACATCCTGTCCGACTTGCGCGCCACAATGGTGATGCCGGCGTCTTCCACCACCTCGCGCTCCACCTCAAGGCCAGCTTCCGCACACCACGCACGGACTTGTTCCGGCGATTGCCGCTGGGCATTGGCCGGCGCGTACCAATCGAAATTGATGTGATTCATTTCATCGAAGCTCAGGTCCGGCCGATAAAAAGTCTTTGCCACATGCCAGTAAAAGAGGCGCTGGACATTGATGCGGCCAGCGGGAATGCCCAGCAAATCAATCGGATGGGGAATATCGATTTCCGCGTTGAGTTCACCCAATGAAATTCCAAGCTGCGTCAATGGCTCCATCAGTTTCCATGCCTCGTCGGGCGAGATCGGTTGAAGCCTGTCGCGCACGTAATCGTCCGTGAACTCGCGCAACGGCCCCTTGCGCTTGTAGACATAGAAGAGGAAACGTCCACCGGGCTTCAACAGACTCGCCAGGGATTTCAGCGCGCCCTCGGTCGAGTTGGTGTGATGCAAAACCCCTTCCGAAAAAATCAGGTCCACCGATTCCTTGGGCAAGGGCAATTCGCTGATATCAGCCTGGAAAAAGCCGCCTTCCAGGCCGCGCTCCTGAAACCTGGTTCGCGCGACGTCGACCGCTTCAGACACGTCAACGCCCAGATAGCGCAGATGCGGAACAAGCGGCCCCAGCAACTCGAGACCAGACATGCCGGCGCCGCAACCGGCATCAATCAGAAGTGGGTTCTCGCCGTGCTCTCTCAGCCAAGACGCGCTCGAAAGATCGCCATAGCGCTCGACGAGCCATTCACGCATGCGCGCCAGCGACGCTGGCGAATCAAAGGTATCTACTTTTTTCCATTTAAAGCCAAAGGTTTCACTGGTCTGAGCCTGCGCCTGTGAGACAAGCTTTTTGCTGCGTGGTATTCCGTTCTTGACCACGAAAGCCTGTCCACCCACATCGAAAGACACGCCTTCCGTGAGGGACTCGACTCCAAGCACTTGATGCAGCCACGCCGGCATGGCCGCTACAGCGTCAGGCTGCGATTTGCTGGAGGCAATGGACGACATATGCGTAATCTTCCTTGTTCATGCGGTTGTGCAATGGAATGGCCATGGTGTTTGTATCGCAGTCGTACGCCCCCGGATAGTCCTCCGGCTTCAGCCCAAACCGCTGTTTGTAATACCCCAGCATATGGACTGCATGGGTTCCGGGCCGGGTGGCGATTCCGGCCGCCTGCAGACGCTCCATGATGTCGTTTCGCGGCATCGGCGCCTTCGCCGGATCAACATAGGTGACAAAGGCCTGCCATGCATGTTGCCCGCCAAGGGGGTGAGCCGGCATACGCAGCCAGGGAATCCCCGCGAGTTCTCGCCGGTAGTAGTCAGCCCACTCCTGGCGTTCCTTGATAAAGCTCTCCAGCTTGCTCATCTGCACCAGACCCACCGCACCCTGCAAATCCGTCATGCGGTAGTTGAACCCGAGCAGATTGAACTCGGCCAAAAGATAGGGACGCGGGCCGTTGTGACGCTGCTCTTCGGAAATCGACGCGCCATGGTTGCGCAGCATGTTGGCGAGCTCGGCGAGTTCGTCATTGTTGGTCGTGACCATGCCGCCCTCACCCGTGGTGATGGATTTGCGCGGATGAAATGAAAAGGCGGCAGCATCGCCCAGTCCGCCAGCATATGTTCCCTTGTAACTGGCCCCCGCGGCGCACGCCGCGTCTTCAATGATCTTGACGTGGGACGGCAGCACTGCACGAATCGCATCCATATCGGCGCAGAGGCCGAACAGATGCACAACAATGATGGCGCGCGTCTTAGAGGTCACCCTGCGCGCGAGGTCGGCTGGATCGATATTGTTGGTGACACGGTCCACATCGACGAAGACCGGCGTGGCGCCACAGTAGAGCACCACGTTGGCCGTAGCAACCCAGGTAAATGCCGGGATGATGACCTCATCCCCGGGCCCAATGTCCATGGCGGCCAGGATCAGGTGCAGGCCCGTTGTGCAGTTCGTCGTGGCCAGCGCATGCTTTACTTGGTGATGCTCTGCGAATGCTTTTTCAAACGCTGCGACTTTTGGCCCTTGGGTTAACCAGCCGCTCATCAAAGGCTCTCTACAGGCTTGCCACTCTTCCTCGCCAGTGGACGGCAATGATATTTGAATCGACCGTTTCATGCTCATATCCATTAGACTGCTAACCCCACCGCCCGACGGCGCTGTTCGACTTCGGCCTTGTGGCCGGCTCGCCATTCGATCAATTGCTTCAGTCCATTCATTAAATCGATATTGGCAGTGAAACCGATCTCAGCACTAGCTCGTTTGGCTGAACCGATGCGGTTTCTTACCAAGGTTGCCTGGCTGCGGGGTGCATAGGTAATGGGCTTTTTGCAGTCTGTGAGCACCAGCAACATTTCCGCGAGTTCCTTGAGAGACGTGCGCTTACCGGTGCCAACGTTGTAGAAGCGATCCTTGGTGTCGGCCTTCATGGCGCAGACATTGGCCAGACCACAGTTTTCCACAGCCACAAAATCAAACGCCTCGGAGCCATCGCCCATGATGGTCGGGCTATCACCTCGGTCTATTGCATCGAGCATTTTCATGATCACCGCAATATAGGCGCCGTGGTAGTCTTGACGTGGGCCATAAACGTTCATGTAGCGCAGGCCCACGTAATTCAGGCCATAACGGTGATGAAACGAACGCAACATGGCTTCCCCGCAGATCTTAGTTGCGCCATAGAAGTTCTGGTTGTTAAACGGATGGTCTTCAGTCATGGGTTCTTCAACGGCATCACCGTAAACCGATGCCGACGATGAATAGACGAGGCGTTTGACCCCTTTTTTGACGCAAGCTTCCATGACGTTAAATGTGCCACGGACATTGACATCGAAAGCGCTCCGGGGGAATTCATGACATTGCAGAAGCCATAGAGCCGCAAGGTGAAACACGCCGTCGGCGCCGTCAAGGGCCGCTTCCAGGATGTCCGTTTGAAGCACATCCCCACCAGCATCAAAAATCTTGACGCGCGGGTCCTTCATTGCTTCATGGAGGTTTTCCACACGACCACGCACGAAGTTGTCATAAATGACGATTTCCTTGACGTCTTCCTTGATCAGGTGGTCTACGGTATGCGAGCCGATCAGGCCCGCACCACCCACGAGAACCAGCTTTTTCCCTATAAGTTCCATTTAACTACCCTTTTTCAATATCGTTGTCACGGAGTTAGCCTTTGCTGCACGTCAGTGCCCGAGATTCTGATGGAAATGCCATTACTGTCTGCAAACTACCCGGGGGAGGAGTTCTGCGCTCATGCGTTGGACCTGGTCAACACATCAGTGATACGAGCGACTTCCGACGCAGGCAGATCGGGGTGCATAGGCAGACTCATGACCCGCTGGGCGGCATCAGCCGCCACAGGCGTGCAGCCGGAGCAGCATAGGTGTGCATAAGCCGGCTGTTCATTCAATGGCAATGGGTAATGCACGGCAGTAGGAATGCCTGCAACCTTCAACCTCTCTTGCACGGCGCCCCGATTGTCGACGAACACGGTGTACTGGGCAAACACGCTGCTGCGGTCGGGCCGCTGACGGACGTGCGAAATACCCAACCCTTCGAGTGTAGCGTTGTACATTCTTCCGATTTCCAAGCGTTTTTCGACTTCCCACTCAAACCGCTCCAGTTTGGCGAGCACCACTGCGCACTGCAGGGTATCCATCCGGGCACCGAGGCCAACGCGGGAATGAACGTAGCGACGGCTCTGGCCGTGAACGCGGATTTCACGGCACGCCAGCGCCAGCGTGTCATCGTTGGTAAACACAGCGCCACCGTCTCCATAGCAACCGAGCGGCTTGCTTGGGAAAAAACTGGTGCAGCCAAAGGTGCTCAGGTTGCAGCTTTTGCGCCCCTTGTAGTCCGCTCCGAAACTCTGTGCCCCATCCTCAATCACAGGTAAATTACCATGGCGTGCCGCAATTGCGTTGATTTCATCCATGTCGGATACCTGACCATAAAGGCTGACCGGCATAATGGCCCGCGTCCGAGCGGTGATTTTGGCCTCGATCAGTGCGACATTGATGTTGCAGGTGTCTGGTTCAATATCGACAAAAACGGGCTTCGCACCAAGTAGTACGATCATTTCTGCTGTTGCTGCAAAGGTAAACGGCGTTGTGATGACTTCGTCGCCGGGACGAATGTTGAGAGCCATGAGGCTCATCAGCAAGGCTTCTGTGCCACTCGCGCAGGTTATGCAGTGCCGAGCGCCAGTGTAGGCCTCTAGTCGCACTTCAAGCTCGCGTACTTCCGGCCCCATGATGTACTGACCGTGTTCCAGAACGGTATTGATTCGCTGCTGGATTTGCGACTTGAGCGCCTGGTATTGAGTTTTGAGGTCAGCGAAAGGAATCAGGGAGCTATTTGGCATGTGCAATGGTCATCCGTTAATCGGTAGGTATCTGCCGTGTGCGGACAAACAGCGGTGGCAATGCCAGTCAGGGGCAACGCAAGGCGCTCGCCAAAGCGGCTAATCCAGCCGATCTGGCGTGCCGGCACGCCAGCCATAAGCGCGTAGGGCTTCACGTTTCGATTGATCACAGCACCCGCCGCGATGAATGCGTACTCACCTATCACCGCACCGCAGACGATTGTGCAATTGGCGCCCAAACTGGCCCCCCGGCGTACCAACGTATGACGATACTCATCTTTTCGACTGACGGCAGAACGGGGGTTGTAGACGTTGGTGAAGACCATACTAGGGCCGCAAAAAACGTCGTCCTCGATTTCAACACCATCGTATACCGATACGTTATTCTGAATCTTGACGTTGTTGCCGATAACGACTCGGTTACCGATAAATACATTCTGACCAAGCGAGCATTCATCGCCAATGCGCGCGCCACTGCAGACATGCACCCAGTGCCAGACCTTGGTGCCCTCGCCGATGTGTGCGCCAGCGTCGATGATGGCACTCGGGTGGATGGTTGCTGTCATAAAAAGGGAATTCAATAGTCAAGCGGTAACGGGACGCGCTTGCCATCCCGGGCAGACAAGTAGATGGCGATGAGGACTTCCAGTGCCTTAAGGCCCTCTCGTCCGTCAGTTTCCGGCGGTGCTTCTCCGCGAAGCGTCTTGATCACATTATTGTAATAGAGTGG
This sequence comes from Rhodoferax sp., assembly GCF_018780565.1. Lineage (GTDB taxonomy): Bacteria > Pseudomonadota > Gammaproteobacteria > Burkholderiales > Burkholderiaceae_C > Rhodoferax. The sequence continues at coordinate 63,441 of NZ_JADMJN010000008.1, read as the reverse complement.
GTGGCCGAATCCATATACTGACGTAGTTTCGTAACTTGCAGTCAGAACCTTGTCGTCGTCCTCATGAGGTTCGGCGAATTGCCACTGCTGAATCTCATTGACGGCGACGCCACCTATGCGGACCGTACCTTTTTCGCCGAGAATGGTGATGCTACCTTCCATGTTCTTTGGATAGGTAAGCATGGTTACGTTCATCGAACCGAGAGCGCCCGATCGCCATCGTACGTTAAGGACCCCCGAATCTTCGACCTGAATGTTGCGCTCGAGCGTTGCGGTATAGGCTTGTACGCTTTCAATCGGGCCAATCAACCAGTCCAGGAGATCTACGTAATGGCTTGCCTGGTTCATGAATGCACCCCCATCATATTCCCACGTTCCACGCCAAGCGGCGCTGTCGTAATATTCTTGTGGCCGGGTCCAAAAAACGTTGATGTTTACCATGTAAATGCGCCCAAAACGCTTTTCTTCCACAGCACGTTTCAGGAGTTGGAGCGTCGCATTTAGCCGATTTTGTTTGACCACAAAAAGTCGCACATTCGCTTCGTCGCAGGCCTTTACCATACGCAATCCGTCATGCCAACGTGTTGCCATGGGCTTTTCAGTCATGACATGACGACGTGACTCTGCGACCTGAATGGTCTGTTCCGGATGTAGTCCACTAGGTGTTGCAAGGACCACCATGTCTGCGGTTGTGCTCTCAAGTAGAGACCGAAGATTGCGGTGACCTTGTACCCCTGTGCGCATCATTGCGTTTTCAAGAGCTGTCACATTGGTGTCGCAGACATCCACAAGTTCGACATTCTCTGAATGCTGATGAATCGCATCAAAATGATTGCTGGAAATACGGCCACAACCGACTACGGCCAGTCGAATCTTGCGGCCAACGATTAGAGGGTAGTCATGCATGAATGAAGAAAAAGCTCTGCCTAAATGTGAATGATAGTTCAGAAAGGCGGTGGAAACGATGGCCCGTCGCTATGGCCGCCTAGGTGATCGTGGAACTTGTCAGATGCCAAAAATAGCGAATCGGTTACTTGATCTTGGTGTTTCCCTGAGAGCTGCAAATCAAACAGAAGGTACCGCCCGTGCGGATGGTTTGGCGAACCCGCCTTCAAGGGAAAGTGCGCCCGTTCCATTTATTTGATGAATTTCCCGTTGGGGCCGATGATGGTGAGCTCGACGAAGCGCGAGCCTAGGTGCGACTCTTTGCTGAAATTAACCTCAAAACCTCCAAGATTAAGAGGCTTCCTGCTCTCGACCGCGCTTGCGAACTTCTGGCGGGTCAAGTCCTTGACTGCGCGCTTGAGCGCTTCCACCATGGCCCGGGCGCTGATGTAGCTTTCAAATCCCAGAAACGACAGGTTACAAAGCCGGCTTTGCGCATGGTGGCCTGGTATTCCCTGGCCAGTGTGTTGCTCTGGCTCCAGGGGAATGGCACTACTGACGCCACCACCACGCCAATGCCGTCCGGGCCGAGGGCACGAATCGTTGACTGGGAACCCATGACGGAAAGCGTATAGAAACGCATGCCTTGGCTGAGCTTGTTGTGGCTTTTGATGAATTTCACCGTGGCGGTTTCCGTGGTGATCATCACGATGACTTCGGGTTGACTTGCCTGCAAAGCGGCCACCGCTTTGTCAGCGTCAGAGCCGTCGGGCTGGATCGAAACGGTGGCATGGGGCTTGAGCGAGCGTTTTTGCATGGCTTTCTCGATGCCCGCCATTCCGTCCGTGCCCATCCCATTGTGGATCCACACCACGCCGATCTTCTTGACGCCGATGGTGCTCAGGTGCTGGACCATTTTTTCGATCTCATCGCCATGACTTGCGCGGATATGAAAGACATTGTGCATTTGAGGCGTGCGAATGGAGTCTGCGCCGGTGATCGGGGCGAAGAGCGGTACCGGCGGGCTTTCCTTGGCCAGCATGGGCAAGATACCAGCCACATTGGCCGTACCCGTGATGCTGTAAAGCGCGAAAACCTGCTCGGTGTGGATCAGCTAACGCACCGTCTTTTGCGTATTGACCGCCTGATAGCCGTCGTCCAGAACCACGGTGCGGATTTCTCGGCCGTGAACGCCGCCCTTTTCATTGACCTGATCGAAGTAGGTTTTGGCGGCGTTGATGATGTCGGGTGCTAGCTCGACGAGGGGGCCTGTCAGGCCAACCGATTGACCGAGTAAGACCTCTTTGTCGCTCACACCGGTTTCAGCGGCGTGAGAAAGATGCGCTCCCAGGCTGAATGAAGGTCAAGCCCAGTGCGGCCAGCAACAAACGCGAACATTTCCCCATGGATCCCCCAATTCTTTGAAACAATGGCTTGAAGACGCCTCGAATTTAAGGCGTCGCGGGCGCAATGATACGGGCACTTCGAGGGGATAAATGCCAAATCCAATCGTTCCTCGGGTAAACTCGCCCATCGTCGATCTGGCGTGGATTAGGGTTGCAGCAGGCGGAACAGTCTTCGTCAGTTCCGATTTGCGGCGGCCTGTTGCAGCCAGTCCAGAAAGGTTTTCAGAACCGGTCGCTCCTCGCCGCGTTCGGGCATGACCAGGTAGTAGGCGCGTTCGCCCACCAGGGGCTGGTTGCAGGCCACCACCAACTCGCCGCCAGCCAGTTCGGCCTCAACGAGCAGGCGGGGTACCAGCGCCAGTCCCAAGCCATGGGCCGCTGCCGCAGCCGTCATCGAGAACAGCTCATAGCGGGGTCCGGACAGGGCCAGGGGCGCCTCCACCCCCATGGCATCAAACCACTGCCGCCATCCGCGGGGGCGGGTGCTTTGCTGCAGCAAGGGAAGCTGGGCGATGGCCTTGGGTGTGAGTGTGGTCCGGGTGCCGAGAAACTTGGGGCTGCACACAGGCACCACGTCTTCTGCCAGCAGACGCACCGCCCGGGTTCCGGCCCAGTTGCTCACCTGCTCGATGGTGCCGGAATACAGGGCCGCGTCAAACGGAGTGTCTGCAAACATGAACGGGCGGGTTCGCGTTTCAATGTGAACCGTGATGTCGGGATGCTGGGCGTTCAGTTCCGGCAGACGCGGGATCAGCCAGCGCGTCGCAAAGGTGGGAACTGCCGCGAGATGAATGCTGCCGCCGCTGCCTTGTGTGGACATCACGTCCAGCGTGTCCTGCTCCAGCCCTTGCAGGCGGGGTGCGATTTGATGCACATATTCCGCACCGCGGTCAGTCAAGGCCACGCCATGACGGGTGCGACGGAACAGTGCCACGCCCAAAAACTCTTCCAGCGCCGTGACCTGGCGCGAAACAGCGCTCTGCGTCAATGCCAGCTCCTGCGCAGCGCGGGTATAGCTTTCGTGGCGGGCCGCCGCCTCAAAACAGAGCAGCGTGTGGGTGGAAGGAATCTTGCGGCGCATGGGGCAGGGGGTGAATCTCAAACCCCTATTGTGCAGACTCTGCCGGGTATGAAAGCAGATTCAGGCCCATTTCGGGCCCAGGCGCTGGTGGGCTCTGTTTTGTAACGGGTTGTTGCGCTTGTCATCGTGGTGGCGTTGGCGCCAGTTGTAGGTGTGCACAATCCCTTTCCCCGGTCCCGATGGGGCCTTCTCACTTTAATCACGGTCATGAACACTGCACACATTTTGAATTCCTCCCGGACAACCTCCACATCCGTACCGGTTTGGCGGCGCTGCGCCTGTCTGGCGCTTCTGCTCGCCGGCACGGTAAGCCTCGCACACGCCGATGACATCAAAACTGCCGTGGGTGGCGGTTTGGGCGCCGCTGCCGGGGCCGTGGTGGGGCAATCGGTCGGCGGCAAGAACGGCGCCATTCTCGGGGGTGCCCTGGGCGGCGCCACGGGTGCCGCAGTCAGCACCCAGGGCTCCGGTCAGGGTGGCGCCATGGTGGGTGGTGCCGTGGGCGGTGCGGCTGGCGCGGTGGTCGGACAATCCGTGGGCGGAAAGACCGGCACCGTGGTGGGTGCCGGTGCAGGCGGTGCCGCAGGCGCCACCATCGGGAAAAATGTCGGCCAGACCAGTCCTGTGACGACCACCGGTCCGAAAGGCGGGGTCTACGCAGTGCAAGGGCAGGCACTTGACGATCCCAAAAGGCACAAAAAGCATAAAAAGCACGGCAGGAAGGATCGCTGCAACGAAGATCATCCGGGCCAGGGCCATGCCTATGGGAAATACAAACACTGCGATTGAGCCGCCAAGCTCCTGACCATGGGGCCCGGCAGTGGCCTAGATATGCACCACACGCATATCTGGGTGAAAAACGATTGATTGCGAATTGCAGGGTGCGCCGCTACCATTCAGGCCATCGCGAACCTTTCATTTTTCATTTCTGGAGATTTCCCATGGCCCACGCCGCATTCAACTGGCAAGATCCCTTTTTGCTCGACAGCCAACTCAGCGACGATGAACGCATGGTGCGCGATGCCGCTGCTGCCTACTGCCAGGACAAGCTGCAAACCCGCGTGACGCAAGCCTTTCGCGACGGCACCACCGACGTGGCCATTTTTCGCGAAATGGGCGAACTGGGTCTGCTGGGCCCCACCATCCCCGAAGCCTACGGCGGCCCCGGCCTGAACTATGTGGCTTACGGCCTGATTGCCCGGGAAGTCGAGCGCGTGGATTCTGGCTACCGTTCGATGATGAGCGTGCAAAGTTCCCTCGTCATGGTGCCGATTTTTGAGTTCGGCACCGAAGCGCAAAAGCAAAAATACCTGCCGAAATTGGCTTCTGGTGAATTTATTGGCTGCTTTGGCCTGACCGAGCCTGACCACGGCTCCGACCCCGGCTCCATGGCCACCCGGGCTCACAAGGTGGCGGGTGGTTACAAGCTCAGCGGCGCCAAGATGTGGATTTCCAACAGCCCGATTGCCGATGTGTTCGTGGTCTGGGCCAAAGAGGTGAGTGAGAGCGGCCAGGTCGGCCCGATCCGCGGTTTTGTACTGGAAAAAGGCATGAAGGGCTTGAGCGCTCCTGCCATCCACGGCAAGGTCGGTTTGCGTGCCTCCATCACCGGTGAAATCGTGATGGACGGCGTGTTCTGCCCCGAAGAAAACGCCTTCCCCGAAGTGCAGGGCCTCAAAGGCCCCTTCACCTGCCTGAACTCGGCACGCTACGGCATCGCCTGGGGCGCCCTGGGTGCGGCGGAGGACTGCTGGTTCCGCTCGCGCCAGTACACCATGGACCGCAAGCAGTTTGGCCGCCCCCTGGCTGCCAACCAGCTGATCCAGAAAAAGCTGGCCGACATGCAAACCGAGATCGCACTGGGCCTGCAGGGCTGCCTGCGACTGGGGCGCATGAAGGACGAAGGCACGGCCTCGGTCGAGATCACCTCCATCCTCAAGCGCAACTCTTGCGGCAAGGCGCTGGACATTGCCCGCCTGGCGCGCGACATGATGGGTGGCAATGGCATCTCCGACGAGTTCGGTGTGGCGCGTCACCTGGTCAATCTGGAAGTGGTGAACACCTATGAAGGCACGCACGATATCCATGCGCTGATTCTGGGTCGCGCGCAGACTGGCATCGCGGCGTTCGGGAACTAAAAGTCCTTGCCAGCCGACGTCCTGGGTGGCTGGGTTGGGGTATGGGGATTCGCCTCATACGCGCTTCGCTTTGCGAAATCGGCGAAGCCCCATACCCCTAACCCAGTAGGTAGTGCTGTTGCTAGGCATGTCGAGATGCAAACATGGAATTGCTGAAACAGATTGCCAACTGGACGTGGCTTCTCTGCTACGTGTTCGGGGCGTTGTATGTCTTTTTAGGATTTTCTGCTGCAGTAATCCTCCTGCTAAGTCGCCAGGTCGGGGCAGCGGGGCGTCTGGCCCTGCTTGTCGCGACGATTGGGGTAGTGACAGCGGCATTAGTTGCCATTAGTTTTGGATACCGTTTCCAAAGTCCACAAGAAGAAGTGGGTATGGTGATGATTGCAATACTGCTGGCGTGTGCGACGTTGATGCTGTTGTCGTTTGGCTGTTTTCGTGCATACAAACTATTCACAAAATAAATGCAATCGCAAGAGTTACTTTGTTGGACCGCCAACCTGACCCCGCTTGGCGGGCACACACGCAACCCAACACGCAATCAGAGAATTGAATTCATATGTCAGACAAACCATCGGCCTTAGGCCACCTTAAGGTCCTCGACCTCTCCCGCGTGCTCGCTGGCCCTTGGTGCACCCAGATGCTGGCGGATCTGGGCGCCGACGTGGTCAAGGTCGAGCGCCCCGTGGCGGGTGACGATACGCGCCACTGGGGGCCTCCGTTTTTGAAAGACGTGCAGGGCAAGGACACCACGCAAGCAAGCTACTACACGGCCACCAACCGCAACAAGCGCTCCATCACGCTGGATTTGGCGCACCCGGATGGGCAGGCCATTATTCGCAAGATGGCGTTGCAAAGCGATATTCTGGTGGAGAACTTCAAGGTTGGCGGCCTCAAGCCCTACGGCCTGGACTACGAGAGCCTTAAAGCCATCAACCCGCGCCTGATCTATTGCTCGGTAACCGGCTTTGGCCAGGATGGCCCCTACGCAGAGCGTGCCGGCTACGACCTGATGATCCAGGCCATGAGCGGCATGATGAGCATCACGGGCCGGGCCGATGGCGTGCCCGGCGGTGGGCCGCAGCGCGTGGGTGTGGCGTTGACGGACTTGTTCACCGGCGTGTACGCCTGCAGTGCGATTCTGGCCGCGCTGGAAGTGCGCAACCGGACCGGCGTGGGCCAGCAGATCGACATGGCCCTGCTCGACGTCGGCATGGCCATCCTGGCCAACCAGGCGGCGGGTTTTCTGAACACCGGCAAGGTCCCGCAGCGTCAGGGCAACAGCCATCCCAGCCTGGCGCCCTACCAGGACTTCCCCACGGCCGACGGCTCCATGCTGCTGGCGATTGGCAATGACGGCCAGTTCAGCCGCTTTTGCCATGCCGCAGGCAAGCCCGAATGGGCCGCTGATGCGCGTTACGCCGGCATGGCCGGGCGCGTGACCCACCGCGGTACGCTGATTCCGGCCATGGAAGAGGTCACCCGCACACGCACCACCGCGCAGTGGATCAGCCTGCTGGAAGACAAGGCCGTGCCCTGCGGACCCATCAATGATCTTGGTCAGGCGTTTGACGATGCCCAGGTCAAGGCCCGGCATCTGGTGGTTAATCAGCCTCTATCACCAGTCGTTGCTGCGCAATCAGCTATTGAATCAATAGCGAGTGTGGCCAGTCCGCTGCGTCTCATGGCAACGCCACCCGTGTTGAATCGCCCACCACCGGCCTTGGGTGAGCACACGGATGAAGTGTTGGCCGAGTTGGGCCTGGACAGCGCGCAGATTGCGGCGCTGCGGCAAACTGGAGTGGTTTAATTCAAACTTTTCTCTGCTAGTTTGCTGATGATCCCCCAATATTTGCTTTCCTTGAGCCTGTGTGCCTTGCTGGCGACGCCGGTTGGCGCTCAGCCGGTCTCCTTCGGTCTGTTCGGCGACACGCCCTACAGCCCGCGGGAGCGGGAGCGGCTGCCTGAACTCATGGCGGAGATGGACCGTGAAGACCTGGCCTTTGTCGTGCATGACGGGGACATCAAGAGCGGCGGCAGCGTATGCAGCGACGAGGTGCTGCGCGACATGCTGGGCGTCTTCCAGGCATCCCGGCATCCACTGGTTTTTGTGCCGGGTGACAATGAATGGACCGATTGCCATCGAAGCAACAACGGTTCTTACGACCCGCTGGAGCGTCTGGGTAAATTGCGTGAACTGTTTTTTGCCGGCGACACGGCCCTGGGTCAGCGGCCCATGCCGTTGGTGCGTCAGAGCAGCGACCCCGCCTTTGCCGGCTACCGTGAAAACGTGCGTTGGGAATTGGGCGGGGCTCTGTTTGTCGGGTTGAATCTGCCGGGCAGCGAAAACAACTACCACGGCACCACCCGCGGCGGCGGCCCGGTACCGGAGTTCATTGAGCGTGGCGCTGCGAACCGGGCTTGGCTGGCGCAGGCTTTTGCCCTGGCGCGAACCAAGAAGCTGGCGGGCATCATGATCGTGATTCAGGCCAATCCGGAGTTGGAAGCTTTCAGTGCCGGTCATACGCGTCCCGGCTATCGAGAATTTTTGACCCAGCTGCGAGCTGAGACCCAGGCTTTTGCGGGCCAGGTGGTGCTGGTGCATGGCGATACCCACTGGCAGAAAATCGACCAGCCGATGCTCGACAGCGCTGGCAATGAATTGGTTAAAAACTTCACCCGTGTGGAAACCTTTGGTTCGCCCTTCATGGGCTGGATCAAGGCGAGCGTGGACGTGACAGATCCGCAGGTGTTCCGTTTTTCGCCCCGACGCCTGGGCAGTACCCCACCCCAGAACTGAACGCCCCTTTTATTTGGGGAAGAACTCCGGGTTGGTGCGGATGATTTTTTTCAGATGCTCGAAGCAGTTGGCATCCAGCGCCGTGCCCACGGTGTCCGCCATGATGGCCAGTGTTTTGTCGATGGGCACAGCACCCCGGTAAGGCCGCTCAGCCGTGATGGCGTCAAAGATGTCGGCGGTGGTGATGATGCGCGTTTCCAGTGCAATGTCTTCAGCCTTGATGCCGCGCGGGTAGCCCCCGCCATCGAGCCGCTCATGGTGCGCGGCAGAAACCCGCGCCAGCTCGTCGAAAGCCTTGATTCGTCCCAGGATGGACTCGGTGTAAACGGTGTGTTGCCTGACGGACGCCCACTCCGCATCGTCGAGCTTGCCGGGCTTGTCCAGGATCGAGTTGCTGACGCCGAGTTTGCCCACATCGTGCAGCAGGGCTCCGCGCTTGAGCCAGCGCCGACGCGCCTCAGGCAGGTCCAGTGACTCACCCAGGAGGGCCGTGTAGAGGCCCACCCGGGCACTGTGGCCGGCGGTGAAGGGGCTTTTGGCATCGACCACTTTGCCAAACGCTTCGGCAATGTCGTCAAGATAGTCTTCGTCGAGCAGGGCTTCATGGCCACCGGGCTCCATGGCGAACACGCAGGACTCCACTTCGGGGGAATTCAGGGTGCTCCAGAAGGCGTCGGCACTGGCAACTTCCAGAAAGCTGTCAATCAGCTCGGGGTCGAACCATCTGCCGCGTCGCGCAACCACTTCCTTCAGGGCGGCGGCTTTGCCGTCTGAACAATTGACGATGTCCACCACCTGGGCCAGCAGCGCGATGCGTGCGTAAAGTGGAATCGCTTTGCCGGCCAGGCATTCGGGCCGGCCTTCGCCGTCCCAGTGCTCGTCCAGCGAATGAATGCCTTGCGCCACACCTTCCGAGAAGCGCAGCTGGCGGGCGATGTCCGCGCCGCGTGTGCAACGGGTCTGAATCAGTTCCTGGGCAATGTCGTCGCCGTTGGTCAGGATGCCACCCAAAGCCTTCAGCCGGTCTTTCAAGCCGGAGGCTGGACCGGTATGACGCAGCACAAAGCGCAGCACCTGGGGCAAGGTGCCATCGACCCACTTGAAATCGCGCTTGAAAGACAGGTCGTCGGTCAGGTAAAGCTCACAGATGCGGGAGGCGTTGCTGCTGCAGCCCAGATCTTTGAGCAGCAGCGTGTAATACAGCTCCCACAGTTCGCCGCTTGGCAACTTCAACTGCTGGCCAATGTGCATGCCGATCCAGCAGCAGCGCACGCAGTGTCCCTCGGGCTGACCCTCGGTAATGTCCAGCGCATGGCTCAAGGCGCCCATGAGTTCCGACAGTTTCAATGCCTGCATGACTTGTTTCCTTCAGGCGGCCGGCTTTCGACTGACCAGTACGATCCCCAGCGCCACCATTGACAAAGCTGCTATCAAATTGATGGTAATTGGCTCCCGCAGCCAGAGTGCGCCAAACAACAGGGCAAACACGGGCGTGAGGAATACAAAAACCGAGATCTTGGTCGCCGGGTAGCGCCCCAGCAGCCACATCCAGGTCAGGTAGCTGGCAAATGCGCCCACCACGGTTTGCACCAGCATCGAGGTGCTGCCAAATGCGCTCCAGGACCACACCCATTGCTCGTGCAGTACCAGCGACAGCACGGGCAGCGTGACGGTGCTGACCGTCACTTGGTAAAACAGCATCTTTTCAGGCGACACCCGGGTAAGACGCGAGCCGCGAATCACGATGGTGGTCAAACCCCAAAACATGCCTGCCGCCAGCGCCAGCAAGTCGCCCAGCCATTGCCGGGGCTGGCTTTGGGCACCCAGGCCATCGCGCAATGCAAACAGCACGGCTGCAAAGGCCAGGGCCAGGCCCACCCATTGCACCGGCGCCAAGTGTTCGGATTTCACCCGCAAAGGCAGCAGCACCGCGACCCAGAAGGGTGAGGTATACAGAAAGACGGTGAGTCGGGAGGCCGTTGTGAACTGCAGCCCGGCGTAGAGACAGGCAAACTCAATGGCGAACAACGTGCCCGCCAGAAGACCGATGGCCAACGTGCCGTCGCGTTCGAAAAGGCGCACGCCGCGCCACAGGCACCACAGCCACAACAAGACGGTGGCGCCCGCAAAGCGCAGCGCCGCCTGAAAGACCGGGGGAATTTCAGGGATGGTGGCTTTCACCAGCACTTGCTGAAGCCCCCAGAACAGGCAGCAGGCCAACAACAGCCCGATGGCGACACCATCCAGGTGGTTTTTGCGCAGCGTCATAGGCCGGGCCTGAGCGTCATGGTGCGGCCCATCCTTCGTATCACAAGGGGTGTTCGGTGTAGAACTTGCCGCCGTGAAATAGCAGCGGTGAGGCGCCTAAGCGGTGCGAACAGCGCTCCACTTCGCCCACGAAGATCACATGGTCGCCTTCTTCATAGCGACTGCGGTTGAAGCATTCAAAACTGGCGGCAGCCCCGGACAACAGGGGTGCACCGCCCACACCTTCCACAAACGCCACGTCGGCAAAACGGTCCAGGCCCTTGGCGGCAAAACGTTTGGCGAGGTCATGCTGATCAGCGCCCAGGACATTGATGGCGTAGTGCGAGCCGGTGCTGAAGGCGGGCATCGACGCCGCGGCCCTGGCTAGGCTCCACAGCACCAGGGGTGGATCAAGTGACACAGAATTGAACGAGTTGGCAGTCAGGCCAATCAGTTCACCCTCGGCCGTGCGGGCTGTGACAATCGTGACGCCAGTGGCAAACATACCCAGGGCGGCGCGGAACTCGGGGGCAGAAAAACTGGGGGGCTGGGCCCTGCGACTGGAGGCAGTTAAAGACATGGGTGCAATTTACCTGAAATTTCGGGATCACTGGTGGGTAAGGGCTGTAACCCTGTCGCGCAGGCGGGTGCTGCACTCGCCAGGGGAATAAAATACCGCATGCATTTCTGCAAATTCATCCCGGTCTTCGTTGCTTCAATTGTGATAGCAACCCAGGCAATTGCGTCGGGGGCCTGTGATGATTTTTACGCAAGGCTTCCGAATGTCACGCGGGCCCTGTGTGAAACGGCAAAGCTGCAGCCCACCACGATCCGCAGCGTCCGCGGGCGTCCCATCTACATGCGCGACACGGGTCCGCAGGATGCCCGCTTGCGTGTGCTGGTGATTGGCGGCATGCATGGTGACGAACTCTCATCCGCATCAGTGGCTTTGCATTGGATTGACCTGGCCCAGGCCGTGCCGGGACAAACCCTGTGGCGTTTCATACCCGCACTCAATCCCGATGGTTTGTTCAGTCGGCCATCGCGTCGTGTCAACGCCAATGGGGTGGATCTGAACCGCAATTTCCCGACCCCCAACTGGGAGCGCGATGCTGCGGTTTATTGGGAAAAGCGCACCCGCAAGGACCCGCGCCGCTGGCCCGGCAAAAAACCCTTGAGCGAACCCGAATCGAAACTCCTGCATGAGGAAATGCAAAGATTCAAGCCGCATCTCATTGTCAGTATCCATGCGCCCTACGGCGTGCTGGATTTCGACGGACCGATTGCCCCACCGAGCCGCCTGGGGCGACTGTATCTGGATCAGGTGGGCATCTTTCCCGGCTCCCTGGGCAATTACGGTGGTGTGCACAAAGGTATGCCGGTGGTCACCATCGAACTGCCCAGTGCGCTGCTGACACCACGTGATGTCGAGATCAAGCGGATGTGGCTGGATTTGCAGCAATGGATGGGCGACACCATGGCGCCGAGCGTCATGGCACAAGGGCCTGTTTCGCCCTCCCGCAAGTCTCCTTAGCGGCCACCTGCAACCGCGGGCCGTGGCTATACTCGCCAGTGGGACCGTGCTGGTCCAGGGAGAGGTAGTTCATGAAAATGAGACGCACCAGCTGTCGGCGGCAAAAAGTCTTTGCTGGCTTGGCCTTGGCCGTGTTCCTCTCCTCTGCAACGGCTGCCGATGACTATTTTGCGGGGTATGGATTGTCACCGGCCTCGCAACCGGTCGACATCGGCGCTCAGCCATTGGGCTATCCCTCGGGGGTTATCAGCGCTGTCATGCAACACGATCGCCTGTTGAAGAAGGCGCTGGCAGACACCCAGCAACCACTGGCGATGCATCCGTTTCGACGCGGCGCCGACATGATTTCCCTGTTGAAAGACCGCCGTCTGGACGCTGGTTTGCTCGGCGATATGCCGACCATTCTCGCGGCCTCGACGGGCAATGTCTGGATTGTGGGGCTGGTCAAGCAGACGTCCACAGCCATTGTCGCCAAGGGCGATACCCAGGTCAGTGGGCTGGTCGGCAAGCGGGTCGGGTACGTTGAGGCTTCCAGTGCCCACCACACTTTGCTGCAGGGTCTGGCTTCGGCAGGCATTGCTGAAGCCCAGATCAAACGTGTCGCTCTGGGGGTGGGCGATATGCCCGACGCCCTGGAGAGAGGGGATATCGATGCCTTTGCCGGGTGGGAGCCCGCGCCGACCATCGCCTTGGAGAAGAGTGACAAAAACCACATCGTCTTCAGGGGCCTGAGCACCGATTATTTCGTTATTGAACGTGAGTTTGAGAAGCGCTCCCCGCAGGCCGCCCGCCATGTGGTTGCCGGATTTTTGCGGGCCATTGAATGGATGCGCCGCTCCCAGCGGAATGTTGAAAAAGCCGCACGTTGGGCCAAGCTGAATACGGAATCTTTCTCCGGCAAAGTCACACCGATATCGGTCGCCCAGATTGGCGCCATCACGCGCCGGGAGATCCTGGACGTTCCCTCGGCGCCCACCATCATGAGCATCTCGGGCATCCCGCCACTCAGGAATGAATTTCAGTTTTTACAGAAACTGGGCAAATTGCCTGAGGGTGCGAAGTGGGAGAACGTCCAGGCGGCCTTGACCTATGACGGTTTGGTGCGGGTCCTGGCAGAGCCCCGGGCATTCCAGTTACGTAGCTTCGACTACGAGGACTAGGCGCAATGTCCGGCATTTACGCGTCGTTTTCAAGTCGTATCGCCGGATATTTTGCCGCCCTGTTTCTGGCCGCCCTGGGGGTCTTCTTTTTGCTCTGGTATTTGGGTCTGCCTTTGCTGGAGCTCAGCGGTGCCCGCAATCAGCGGCTGGCCGAGGCAATGCGCACCCTGGAGCTCAAGGCGGACCTGCATCGAACCCTGATCGCCAACGGTCTCAGGGAGCGGCGTGGCGATATGTTGGTCGTTTCTGAAAACATGGTTCTGGCCAGGCAGTTGGCGAGCAAGGGTCCCGAGGCCCAACAGACAACGGAGCGGGTGTTCGAACGCCTGCAGCGTGCCTATCCCGATCGTTATGTGCGAATGCTGGTGGTCAATCCGGTGAGCAAGCAGATTGTTGCCAGCAGTGACCCGGCTGATGTCGGAAAAGCGTTTCAGGATCCTGTGCTGATCCAGCGGGCCACACAGTCGGGCGTCACTGAAATGATTGAACAACTGGTGCGAAACGATGCCCCTGCTTCGCTGGCCGTGGTACGCCAGATACATGCACCGGATGCGGACGGATTTTCCAATGGGAAATTGGTGGGTATTCTGATTGGCCTGGTTGACCTCCAGCAGCTTGTGACACTGGGTTTTTCCGATGAGTCGCTGGCTTTGGGCAAGCGTGCATCGACCCTACTGTTTGACTCTGAAGCCCAAGCTTTGGTGCATGTGTCCAGCGACACGCTGGACAGCAGATCCTTCACGCTGGACCGCAAGGTCGCGCCGGGTTTCGAGGGAACCTTGACCTACGCCGATGCCGGGGGCATGGAGTGGGTTGCGGTTTACCGCTATCTCCAGCTCAGTGGCTCGCAAGGGTGGACCGTGGTCAACTACCTGAGCAAGTCGGACGCCCTGGGTACGCTGAAAGAAGACCTGAGTGCCCTGGTGGTCGCTGGCCTGATTCTCGCGGGAATCGCCTTGCTCCTGATCAGTCTGGCGGCGCGCCGGGTGACCCGGCCACTGCTCTCCCTGGCGCAGACCGCCACCAAACTGGGACGTGGCGATCTGTCGGTTCGATCCACGGTGCGGCCAAGGGAGAGTCGTGAGATCGCAGCGCTGTCGGACGCGTTCAATGGCATGGCCGAGGGTATTCAAAAGGCGCACCAGACGCTTGAAGACAAAGTGCTTGAGCGCACCACTGAACTGGCCCGAGAACGCGACCGGGTGCAAGGCTATCTGGACATTGCCGGCATCATGTTGATGGCGCTCGATGTGGATGGCCGGATCTCCATGATCAATAAAAAAGGGGCCGAAGTATTGGGTCAAGCGGAGTCTGGCTTGATCGGGATGGACTGGTTCGAGAACTTCGTCCCGGCCGATGAGCGCCACATGGTCAGGAAGGTGTTCCGGCAAATCATGTCTGGAGACCTGCTGCCCGTGGCCCACTTCGAGAACCGCGTCGTCAACTCGATGGGCCAGGAACTGATCATGGCCTGGAACAACACCCTTCTGAGAGACGCCTCGGGCGCTGTCGTCGGGAGCTTGTCCTCGGCTGAAGATGTCACTGAACGCAAACGCGCGCAAGAGCAGCTGCGCCAGAGTGAGGAAAACCTCGCCATCACGTTGCAGTCCATTGGGGACGCGGTAATTGCCACCGACGCGCAGGGCCGCGTCACCCGCATGAACCCGACGGCCGAGCGACTCACCGGCTGGCCGCTGACACAGGCTGTGGGTCGATTCCTGCCTGAGGTGTTTGATATCGTCAATGCGCAGACCCGCGTACCGTCGGTCAACCCCGTGCAGTTGGTGATGGACCGGGGTGAAGTCGTTGGCTTGGCCAACCACACGGCCCTGATTGCCCGCGACGGGCGGGAGCACCAGATTTCCGACAGCGCAGCCCCGATCCGGGATGCCGCTGGCCAGATTGTGGGCGTGGTGCTGGTGTTCAGTGATGTCACCGAAGACTACCGCGTGCGGGCCGCCCTGGAGTCCACGGCCGAGCTGCTTGAGCGAACCGGCGAGATCGCTCAAGTTGGCGGGTGGGAGCTCGACTTGAAGACCATGGCGCATTTCTGGTCGCCTCAGACCTGCCGCATCCTGGAGGTCGATCCACCCGTGGCGCCCCCGCTGGAGCAGGGCATCAATCTCTATGCGCCTGAGGCTCGGCCAGTCATCCGGGCTGCGGTACAGGCCGCCATGGACTGTGGCGCGCCCTATGACCTGGAGTTGCCAGCCGTCACGGCCCTCGGGCGCCCCATCTGGGTACGGGCGCAGGGCTCTGCTGTGATGGAGGACGGCAAGGCCATCAAGTTGCTGGGGGCCTTGCATGACATCACGCAGCGCAAGCAAGCCGAGTTGTACGAGCAATTTCGCAGCCACATTCTGGAGTTGCTTGCCGGAGGGGAGGCGCTGCCAAACCTGCTGGAGGCACTGGTGCGCGGCGTTGAGCGGCTCAATCCCGCGATGCTCTGCAGCATCTTGTTGCTTGACAGCGAAGCGCGGCATCTGGGCAAGGGCATCGCCCCCAGCCTGCCTGACTTCTACAACGCGGCACTGGACGGCACTGAAATTGGCTTGGGCGTTGGTTCCTGCGGTACCGCAGCCTTCACCGGGGAGCGGGTGGTTGTTGAAGACATTGCGACGCACCCTTACTGGGTGGCTTACAAGGAACTCGCAGCCAGCGCGGGCCTGGGTGCCTGTTGGTCGCAGCCCGTCAAGTCCTCTTCGGGCGCGGTACTGGGCACTTTTGCGATCTACCATCGCGAACGGCACCTGCCGGCAGATTCGGATATTGTGCTGATTGAACAAACCGCCCATCTGGCCAGCATCGCTATCGAAAGAGGTGTAGCGACACAGAAGCTGCGTGACAGTGAAGCGCATTTCCGCTTGCTCACAGAGGACGCAAGCGATGTGGTGTGGAAGCAGGATCGGAACAATCGGTTCACCTACATCAGTCCAGCCGACGAGCGAATGCGTGGTTTTCGCTTTGACGAAGTGGTCGGCCACCATGTGTTCGAGCTTTTGACCGAGGAGGGTATCGCGCTGGTGCGCGAGCGACTCAGTCAGAAGCGGTCAGCAGACGCACCGGGATCCGAGACCGCGTCGACCACCTTTGAACTGCAGCAGCGCTGCAAGGATGGCCGCCTGATCTGGACCGAAGTGGTGACCAAACCGGATCGCGACGCTAACGGGGTGTTGATTGGCTACCACGGCATTACGCGGGAAATCACCAAACGAAGGCAGGCTGAAGAGGCCCAGCGCATCGCCGCGACCGCCTTCGAGTCTCAGGAAGGCATGTTCGTCACCGATACGTCCAGTGTGATCCTGCGCGTCAACAAGACCTTCACCGAGATCACCGGTTACACCGCGCAAGAGGCGGTGGGACAAAACCCCCGGCTGTTCAAATCCGGCCGTCATGAGAAGCGGTTTTATGAAGACCTGTGGCGCAGTATCGAGCAACGCGGTTCCTGGCAAGGCGAAATCTGGAACCGGCGCAAGGATGGCGAGGTATTCCCCGAGTGGCTCACCATCACTGCGGTGAAAGACAATGCGGGTTTGACAACGCACTACGTGGCCACCTTCACCGACATCAGCGCGCGCAAGGTGGCAGAAGAGCAGATCAAAAGACTCGCTTTTTATGATCCGCTGACGGGTTTGCCCAACCGGCGGCTGTTGATGGATCGTCTGGAGCAGGCCCTGGCCGCCGGCGCGCGGCACCAGCGCAAAGGCGCATTGCTGTTCGTTGATCTGGACAATTTCAAGGTTCTCAACGATACCCTGGGGCATTACCAGGGTGATTTGTTGCTGGAGCAGGTGGCGCAGCGTCTCTCGACGTGCATCCGCGAAGGCGATACGGTGGCCCGATTGGGCGGCGATGAATTCGTGGTCATGCTTGAGGATCTCAGCGAGAGCGCACCCGAGGCCGCAACCCAGGCGGAAATCGTCGGGGAAAAGATTCTGGCCACGCTCAACCAGATCTACCAGCTCGGCGCTCACGAGCATCGCAGTACGCCCAGCATTGGCATCACCCTGTTCGGCGAACAGCATGAAGACATTGATCAGCCTTTGAAACGGGCCGATTTGGCGATGTACCAGGCCAAGGCCGCTGGCCGCAACACCCTGCGCTTTTTTGACCCACAGATGCAGGCGGTGGTGAGTGTGCGCGCCGCGCTGGAATCAAGCCTGCGCGAGGCGGTACAGAAAAAGCAATTCATCCTTCACTACCAGGCTCAAGTGACGGGGCAGGCGAGCGGCCCCAGCGTGCTCACGGGCGCAGAGGCGCTGGTGCGCTGGCATGACCCCTCGCGGGGTCTGGTGTCGCCAGCCGAGTTCATCCCGTTGGCCGAGGAAACCGGCCTCATCCTGCCACTGGGTGCCTGGGTGCTGGAAACGGCTTGCACACAATTGGCGCGATGGGCCGGGCGACCCGACATGGCCCCACTGACTCTGGCCGTCAATGTCAGCGCACGGCAATTTCACCAAGCGGACTTCGTTGACCAGGTGTTGGCGGTGTTGGCGCGAACGGGCGCCAATCCATGTCGACTCAAGCTGGAGTTGACAGAGGGCTTGCTGGTCGCCAATGTGGAAGACATCATCGCCAAAATGACCGCGCTCAAGGCGGTTGGCGTTGGCTTTTCCCTGGATGATTTTGGCACCGGCTACTCTTCGCTTTCCTACTTGAAGCGTCTGCCGCTGGATCAACTCAAGATCGACCAGGGCTTTGTCAGGGACATCCTGATTGATCCCAATGATGCTGCCATTGCGAAGATGGTCGTGGTGCTGGCCAATAGCCTGGGCCTGGCGGTGATTGCCGAGGGTGTGGAAACCGGGGCGCAGAGGGAGTTTCTTGCCGGGCAGGGTTGCTACGCCTACCAGGGCTATTTGTTTGGCCGCCCGATGCCGCTGGAAGCGTTTGAAGCCATGGTGCTGCAGGCCTGAGCCCCTTTGGTTCAGAAATACTGAATTGAGGCTTCAATTCAATTGAACTTATGCAAACACATTGAATCCTAAACTGGCTTCGTGCAAGGGATTGTCCCAGGCATGTCGATTTTTGGAAGTTTGCAGTGAAGGTACATCAGTCCATAGGGTCAACACCAGAGGAATCCCGTTACACGCCGGTGGCGATTGCTTTGCACTGGTTGCTGGGCCTTGCCATATTGGGCATGTTTGCGGTTGGCGTTTTCATGGCCGATCTGCCCTTCTCGCCGTTGCGGCTCAAGCTTTACAACTGGCACAAGTGGGCCGGCGTTACTTTTCTGGCCCTGTCGGTGCTGCGTCTGGTGTGGCGCCTGACCCATCGTCCCCCGGCTTTGCCGGCAAGCATCGAGCAGGCCATGCCGAGCTGGCAGCTGCGTGCCTACCATGCAACGCACTACCTGATGTATGCCCTGTTCTTTGCCGTGCCGCTGATTGGCTGGGCTTACAGTTCGGCAGCGGGCTTTCCGATTGTCTGGTTCGGTCAGATTCCATTGCCCGATTTGGTCGCGCCGGACAAGGCCCTGGCCGAAATGATCAAGCCCTTACATGAGTTGTCGGCCTTCGCCCTGGTGGGCTTGGCATGCGTTCACATCGCCGCAGCCTTGAAGCACCACTGGATTGACCGCGATGGCTTGTTGAGCCGGATGTTGCCCGGACGTCGTTGAATCTTTTTCTCCTACCCATCATGAAAATACCTTCTTTGCTATTCCCCCTCGTGCTGACTTTGGTGTCCGCTACGGCCCTACCCGTTGCCGCGCAGCAGAAGCTGGCGCCGGCTCAAAGCACTATCGGCTTTGTGTTCAAACAGATGGGCGTGCCGATGGAGGGACGTTTCACGAAATTCGATGCGCAAATCAGCTTCGATGCGGCCAAGCTGGCGAGCAGTTCGGTGGCCTTCACGGTCGACATAGCCAGTGCCACTCTGGGCAATGCCGAAGTCGATTCCGAATTGCCCAAAGCCACCTGGTTCAATACAGCCAAATTTGCACAGGCCACATTTGCTTCAAGCGCGTTCAAGTCACTTGGCGGCGGCAAGTACGAAGTGACTGGAAAGCTTGGCATCAAGGGTCAGTCCCGCGATGTGGTGGTGCCGGTCACCATGACGCAAGCGGGGCCTGTCACCACCGCCACGGGCGTCTTTCCCATCAAGCGCCTGGCTTTCAAGATTGGCGAAAACGAATGGGCCGATACCTCGATGGTGGCCGACGACGTGCAAGTCAAGTTCAAGCTTGCTTTGAGCGGCGTTGGCAAGCTCTGAGTGGTTCCTCTTTTTCCAACCCTGTCTATTGATGCAAGTCCGGTCACACGGCGCCGCTGATCTAGATTTTTCTCTAACCTCCCACCCGCATTTACCATGAAGAAACTTACTCAACTTTCTATCGCTCTCGCTTTGATGGCCTCCGCTGCACTGCCTGCCATGGCAGCGCCAGAAACCTATGCGGTTGACTCCAACCATTCTTTTCCGCGCTTCTCCTACAACCACTTCGGCCTGTCCACGCAGGTGAGCCGCTTCAACAATACAACGGGGACGGTGGTGCTGGACAAGGCCGCCAAGACCGGTTCGGTGGATGTGGTCATCGACATGAAGTCTGTGGACACGGGCTCCAATGTTTTTAACGGACACATCCAGGGCGAGGACTTCCTCGACACCGCCAAATTTCCAAGCGCCACGTTCAAGTCCACCAAGGTGGTCTTCGAAGGTGACAAACCCACAACGATCGAAGGCAATCTGACCATCAAGGGTGTCACCAAGCCCGTCACCTTGAAGGTCACCAGCTACACGAACATGGAGCATCCGATGCTGAAGAAAGACGTCATCGGTGCCGACGCCAGCGTGGTCATCAAGCGCAGCGAATTCAAGGCTGGGAAATATGCCCCTTACGTGGGTGACGATGTCACCATCAGCATAGCGGTCGAAGCCATCAAGCAGTAAGTTCGACGCACACCTCAACCGGCCAGCAACCTGTCGGCCGGTACGAAGTCGTAGCCCAGCGCACGGGCTACCGCTTCGCAGGTCACCTGGCCATGGGCCACATTCAGGCCGTTTTTCAGGTGGGGGTTTTCTGTGAGTGCTTGTCGCCAGCCCTTGTCCGCCAAAGTGACGGCATAGCCCATCGTGGCGTTATTGAGCGCAAATGTTGATGTGCGGGCCACGGCGCCGGGCATGTTGGCGACGCAGTAGTGCACCACGCCATCCACCACGAAGGTGGGATCAGCATGTGTGGTGATACGGGATGTCTCGAAGCAGCCCCCCTGGTCAATCGCGACATCGACCACGACAGCACCCTTTTTCATGCCTGAAATCATGCTGCGCGTGACCAGCTTGGGGGCCGCTGCACCAGGAATCAATACGCCACCAATGAGCAGTTCGGCATCCTGGACGGCCTCTGCCACACTGTGGGCGCAGGAATACACGGTGCTGATGCGATTGCCAAAGACCAGGTCGAGTTGGCGCAGGCGGTCCATGTTTTTGTCCAGCACGGTTACCCGCGCACCCAACCCTACAGCCATTTGCAAGGCGTTCGTGCCCACCACCCCGGCGCCGAGAATCACCACATGGCCCGCCTGCACGCCGGGTACACCCCCGAGCAACACGCCCATGCCGCCTTTGGACAGTTCCAGATGTGCGGCACCGGCCTGGATGGCCATGCGGCCCGCCACCTCGCTCATGGGCGCCAGCAAAGGCAGGCCGCCGCCAGGGCCTGTCACGGTTTCATAAGCAATGCACACTGCGCCTGATTTGACGAGTGCGGTCGTTTGCGCCAGGTCTGGAGCCAAATGCAGGTAGGTAAACAGAATCTGGCCCGGGCGCAGCATGGCGCATTCCTGGGGTTGGGGCTCCTTGACCTTGACGATCATGTCGGCTTGGGCAAATACCTCGCTTGCGTCTGCCGTCAGGCGGGCGCCGGCCGATTGGTATTGCTCGTCGCCCAGACCAATGGCGGTACCCGCGCCGGTTTGCACCAGTACCTCGTGCCCATGCGAACACAACTCACGTACGCTGGCCGGTGTCAGACCGACGCGGTACTCATGGTTCTTGATCTCCCTGGGCAGTCCGATGCGCATGCTGATCTCCCGACAAGGGGCGCTCCATCAAGACGCGTTCAATGATTCGCCCAAGGCGTTGACCAGGCTGTCGATCTGGGTAGCGGTGGTGATGAATGGCGGCGCCAGCTGGATGGTGTCACCGCCGTAGCGGACATAAAAACCCTTGTTTAGCATGGCCATGGCGACCTCATACGGCCGACGCGCCGGCTCACCCGGCATGGCTTCCAGGGTGATGCCCGCCGCGAGTCCAAAGTTGCGGATGTCCGTGACATGTTTCACCCCTTTGAGGCTGTGTACCGCATTCTCAAAATGCGGTGCCATGGCCTTGACTTGTTCGACCATGTTCTCCTTGACCAGCAGATCCAGCGCGGCCAAGCCTACTGCGCAGGCCACCGGGTGGGCCGAGTAGGTGTAGCCATGGGCGAACTCCAACATGTAGTTCGGCCCACCTTGTGCCATGAAAGTGTCGTAGATGTCCTTTTTGACCAGCACCGCGCCCAGCGGTTGTGCGCCATTGGTGATCTGCTTTGCGACGTTCATGATGTCCGGCGTCACGCCAAAGGCGTCGGCACCGGTATAGGCGCCAGCCCTGCCAAAGCCGGTAATCACCTCATCAAAAATCAGCAGGATGTTATGGGCCGTGCAAATGTCCCGAAGGCGTTGCAGATAGCCCTTGGGCGGAATCACCACGCCAGCCGAGCCCGAAAACGGTTCCACGATCACCGCTGCGATGTTGCTGGCATCGTGCAGTGCGATGAGTCTCAACAGATCGTCCGCCAATTCTGCGCCTTTGTCCGGCATGCCGCGCGAAAACGCATTGCCGGGCAGTTGCGTGTGCGGCAGGTGGTCCGCTGCGATGCCCTGGCCAAACATCTTGCGGTTGGCAACGATGCCGCCGACTGAAATGCCACCGAAATTGACACCGTGGTAACCTTTTTCGCGTCCAATCAAAAGCGTTTTGCCGGCTTGACCTTTGGCTCGCCAGTAAGCGCGGGCCATTTTGAGTGAAGTGTCGGCTGACTCCGAGCCTGAACCGGTGAAGAACACATAGTCCAGGCCGGCGGGGGTGAGTTCCTTGAGTTTATTGGCCAACTCGAATGAGAGCGGGTGGCCAAACTGGAATGCGGGTGAGTAGTCGAGCGTAGCCATCTGGCGTGTCACCGCATCGGTGATCTCCTTGCGCCCGTGCCCCAGGCCGCAACACCACAAGCCCGACAGGCCATCAAAAATCTGCTTGCCATGGATGTCCGTGTAATAGCAACCCTTGGCACTCACCATCATGCGTGGATTGGCTTTGAAGTCGCGGTTGCCGGTGTAGGGCATCCAGTGTGCATCAAGCCAGGCTGCATCTGTGCGCTGGGGGGACAACTGCTGTGCATCGTTCATGTTCATGGTGTTTCCTGAGTCGGGTGAGTCGGGTGCGCCCCGAAGCGCTTGCGCGCGTCAGCATAAGTATGACAACATTGCGCCGCCATGGTCGGTCAACATCTGGAGATGCTTCTTGCTCAGAGTCAAGTCCTTGATAAATATGGCATTTCGACCCGGGAAAATCAATACGGGAAACTACGGAAGCAAATTTGGCATGAAATCAGCGTAGACTGATATTTCGGTGTCCCCGTTGTCATATCAGCGGATCGTCGGGTTCTTTTTCCATATTTAGTAAATCAGGAGCACCTGTTATGAAGATTTTGTCCTTCCTTAAAGTTGTATTGAGCACTACCGCAATGAGCTTCCTGATGGCCGGCGCCGCCCAGGCCGCTGATCAGGGTACGGCCGCAGAAGCCGAGGCCATGGTGAAAAAGGCCGTAGCCTATATCAAGGCCAATGGGCCAGAAAAGGCTTACGATGAATTTACCAATGGCAAGTCTTTCAAGGACCGCGATCTGTATGTCATCGTCTATGACTTGAATGGCAAGAATTTGGCTCAAGGCGCCAATCCCAAGCTGGTCGGCAAGGATTTGATCGGGCTCAAGGATCCCGATGGCAAACCGCTGATCCAGATGTTTGTCGATTTGGCAAAAACCAAGGGCAAAGGCTGGGTCGAGGGCTACAAGTTCCTGAATCCGGCAACACAGAAGATCGAAGGCAAAGCCATGTACCTTGAGCGCGTGGGTGACACACTGGTGGGTTGCGGTATTTACAAGGGCTGATTCTCGTCTCTGTCCTCGTCGGAGTGTGCTTGCTGAGAGCCCTCCGCGGGAACAGGCGATTTACGGATGCTCAAGAGCATTCCGCCTGACATCAAAGGCTTGCATTACAAAGCCTCTTTTATAAACTTGGAGCAACTATCATGACATTTCTTCTGAATCTGAAGTCCCTGTTGATCGGGTCCGCACTGGGCCTCTTGATGGCGGGGGGTGCTTGGGCAGCTGACCAGGGCACCGCTGCCGAAGCCGAAGCCATGGTGAAAAAGGCGGTTGCCTATGTCAAGGCCAATGGTCCCGAGAAAGCAGCGGAGGAATTCACGAATGGCAAAACCTTCAAGGATCGGGATCTGTACGTCAGTTACCTTGATCTGAACGGAAGAGCGCTTGGTCATGGCGCCAACCCCAAGTTGGTTGGCAAGGACCTGATCGGTTTGAAGGATCCCGATGGCAAGCCGCTGGTTCAAATGCTCGTCGATGTGGGTAAAAACAAAGGCAAAGGGTGGACAGAGAACTACAAGTTCCGCAACCCGACAACCGAGAAGATTTCTGAAAAAGCGATGTATGTAGAGCGTGTCGGTGACAACATTGTTTGCGTTGGCATCTATAAATAGTTATTGTGGGTGCCCCTCCAGAGGGGCAATTAACGGACCTTTGCTTGTCCAATGTTGGAGCCTTTAAATGAATTTGCGTGATATAAAAATCGGCCCCCGGCTTGGATTGGGCTTTGGCTTGATCCTGTTGGCCTCCAGCGCGATGTTGGTTGGAACACTTGTCAGCAATGGCGCCAGCCGATCAGCCTTGTTGGATACCTTGCAAAAAGCCGGCGCTCAGCAGGACTTGGCCGTAGATATGCGCGACTCCTTGCTCAGCAGTGCTGTTTCCGTGCGCAACATGGGCTTGCAAAGCAAAGTGGAAGGCGTGCAAAAGGACGAAGCAGAGGCCAAGAAGTACCGCGCGGCTTATTTGGCCGCCAAAGGCAAACTGGAAGCCGCTGGCCTGGGTCCCAAGGAACGGGAGTTGTTTGGCCGTCTGGCTGACATCGATCGTTTGATGGACGCCCATTTCAAGGAAGCGGTTGACCTGGCTGCACAGTTCAACACCGAGCAGGCTGGTGCTGTCATCACCGGCAAAATCGATCCCTTGCTGACCAAGGCCTCTGCCGAATTGGTCACCTTTGTCGCGTTGCAAAAGCAGCATACCAAGGACGCCACCGAACAGGCCAACGCCAGCAACCGTGCCACCGTTAGCGTGATCAGTATTGCTGCGGCATTGGTGCTGGTGATTGCTGGACTGATGGCGTGGCGCCTCACCATGAGCATCACCCGGCCTTTGCGAACTGCGCTTGATGCCACGGGGCGTGTAGCGCGGGGTGATCTGGCAAGTGACATTCAGGTCACTGGTCGCGACGAGGCGGCGCATCTCCTGGGTGGTTTGCAGGAGATGCGTGACAGTTTGTCACGCCTGGTCAGCGAGGTGCGCGCAGGTGCCGAAAATATTTCTACAGGTGCCAATGAGATTGCCTCGGGCAATGCCGACCTGTCGCAACGAACCGAAACCCAAGCCAGCAATCTGGAGGAAACCGCAGCCTCGATGGAGGAGCTTAGCTCCACCGTGAAGAACAACGCTGATACCGCGCGTCAGGCCAATCAAATGGCCGGTTCGGCCAGCTCTGCCGCCGTCAAGGGCGGTCAAGTGGTGGGCCAAGTGGTTGCGACCATGCAGGAAATCACAGTCGCCTCGCGCAAGATCTCGGACATCATCAGCGTGATTGACGGCATCGCATTTCAGACCAACATCCTCGCGCTGAACGCGGCCGTGGAAGCGGCCCGTGCGGGCGAGCAAGGTCGTGGCTTTGCCGTGGTGGCCAGCGAAGTGCGTAGTCTGGCTGGGCGTTCGGCAGAAGCGGCCAAGGAAATCAAGAGCCTGATTGGCGCCAGCGTAGAGAAAGTCGAAGCCGGTAGCCAGTTGGTGGGCGAGGCGGGCGAATCGATGAACGATATCGTGACCCAGGTCAAACGCGTGGCCGATTTGATCGGTGAAATCAGCTCCTCGGCCCATGAACAAACCAGTGGCATTGACCAGATCAACCAAGCCATTGCCCAGTTGGACAATGTGACCCAGCAAAATGCGGCCTTGGTGGAGGAAGCTGCTGCTGCCGCAGACAGCTTGAATCAGCAGGCCGGTCGCATGGTCGAAGTGGTCAGCGTTTTCAAATTGGCCGACGGCCACTCTCACGCGGCAGCCCCTCGCGCTGCCGCTCCCCGGGCTGCTGCGCCACGTCCGGCCCTGAAGGCTGCACCAGCCCCGGCAGCACGTCTTGCACCAGCAAAAGCTCCTGCAGCGCCTCGCGCTGCGCCCAAGCAGTTGCCTGCTGCAAAACCAGCGGCGGAGAAAGACGACGACTGGACCACCTTCTGATGTATCCATGAAGTGGAGGGTACGTATTGCACGCGTGGCGGCAATCGCAGTGGCGCTTGCCGCCATCGTTTATTTTGCCGGCCCGCGTAACGAATTTGGCCCCGATATTCCCACACAGCGAACCTTGGTGCCAAGCCGGATTGAGACGCTGGAAGATGCCCTCAAGGCAAGCGAGGCAGCTTACCCGGATATCCGACCCGGTACGGCCAAAGGCATTGTGTGGGCGTCGGCATCCCGGCAGAGAACATCCTGGTCGGTGGTCTATATCCATGGTTTCACGGCCAGTCGGCTTGAAACGGCCCCATTGACCGAGCTGGTGGCTCAAGAGCTGGGTGCGAATGTCTTCTACACGCGTCTGACCGGTCATGGCCGGTCAGACGCCGCCATGGGGGAGGCGAGTGTTCAAGACTGGATGGCGGATGCGGTGGAGGCGGTTCGCATCGGTCAAACCCTGGGTGAGCGGGTGCTGGTAATCAGTTGCTCGTCCGGTTCGACGCTGGCCACCTGGCTGGCGCTGGCGCCCGAAGGCAGACAGGTTGCGGCGCATGTGTTCATATCGCCCAATTTTGGTCCCAAAAACAAACGCTCGGAAATCATCAATGCCCCGTGGGGGACGAAGATTGCGATTGCGCTGGAGGGTGAAACGCGCGGGAAGGCATCTGAGGACGCGAGGGAGGCCGGGGTGTGGACCAGCCGCTATCCGACGCGTGCCCTGTTTCCGATGATGGCCATGGTGAAGAAGGTGCGGGACAGTGATCTGTCCAAGTTCACCACGCCGCTCAAGGTTCTGTACAGCCTGGATGACCAGACGGTCGATCCCTTGGAAACACAGGCAGCCTTTGCCCGTATCGGCGCACCGCTGAAATCAATTGAGGTCGTGAGCTACAGCAAGAGCAAGGGCCAGCACGTTCTGGCCGGGGACGTTCGGGCGCCGGAAGCGACGGCACCGATGGCAAGCTCTATCGTGAGATGGGTCAAGGCCTTGCCGCCAGGCATCGAATCCAAACGCTAGACACAGTTGAAAACCGTGGGAGTGGCTCCACTATCCAGAAGTGCTTGAATTTCTTCAAGCCGCTTTGAGGAGGGTCGGACCATGTTTCGTGACCGTGATGAGGCTGCTGGCCTGCTGGTTGGCAAACTTCAAGCCTATAGGGGCAAGAACCCCCTGATCCTGGCCATTCCTCGCGGCGCGGTGCCGATGGCGAGGATCATCGCCAGTGAGCTGGAGGGTGAATTGGATGTCGTCCTGGTGCGCAAACTGCGTGCGCCGCACCAGGCGGAGTTGGCCATCGGTTCGGTCGATGAAAGCGGCTGGACTTACCTGGCCGACTATGCCGAGCTCTATGGAGCTAACCACGACTACATCGAGTCCGAAAAGCGCACCCAGTTGGAAACCCTGCGCAAGCGCCGCGCCCAGTACACCCCCATTCGCCCCCCGATAGATCCGGGTGGACGCATCGTCATCGTCGTCGATGATGGCTTGGCCACAGGGGCGACGATGATTTCTGCATTGCACGGTTTGCGTGTCCGCCATCCCGCCCGGCTGGTCTGTGCGGTACCAGTGTCACCCCCGGATACGCTGGCGAAGGTCACCAAGCTGGCGGATGAGGTGGTGTGCCTGGAGACGCCCGAGTTCTTTCAGGCTGTCGGTCAGTTCTACCGGCATTTTGGACAGATCGAGGACGACGAGGTGATTCGGATCC
This sequence comes from Rhodoferax sp., assembly GCF_018780565.1. Taxonomy (GTDB): domain Bacteria; phylum Pseudomonadota; class Gammaproteobacteria; order Burkholderiales; family Burkholderiaceae_C; genus Rhodoferax. The sequence goes on along the minus strand of NZ_JADMJN010000008.1, from coordinate 35,922 downwards.
TGAAGGACGCCTGAAGCAGCCTGTACCCAGACAGACAGTGGTGTGCTCAGGCGGGAATGTGCCGACTGAACCAGTTGGCTGCCTGGTGTGCCACTTTCTCCAGCGTGCCCGGCTCTTCGAACAGATGCGTGGCGCCGGGGACTATGGCCAACTCCCTGATGCAGTGCATGTGGTCGCAGGCCTCCTGGTTGAGTTCCAGTACTTCCTTGTCCATGCTGCCAACCAGTAGCAAGGTCGGGCAACTGACCTTCGCCAGAGCCTGGTTTCCCGCAAGATCCGGGCGCCCTCCGCGGGACACGACGGCAAAGACTTCCGTACCCAATTCTGCCGCCGCCTGCAAAGCGGCGGCAGCGCCCGTACTGGCGCCAAAGTAGCCCATCGGCAGGCGCCGTGTGGGCATGTGCATTCTGACCCAGCGTGTAGCGTGCAGCAGGCGCAGGGTCAGCAGGGGAATGTCAAAGCGGGTTTGGTAGTCCAGGTCTTCAGACAGCGTGAGCAAATCCAGCAAAAGGGTTCCGATGCCCTGTTTCCGCAGCATCCGCGCCACAAAGCTGTTGCGCGGACTGTGGCGGCTACTGCCGCTGCCATGGGCAAACAGCACCACGCCCCGAGTATTGGCAGGTAGCTCCAGCATGCCCTCGATGTGGACATGGTCCACCGGGATTTGAATGAGTTGCTCAAGTTCGGTGTGTGATTTCTGCATCGTGAACCTCGTGCGTGTTCAGGTCCCCATGATGACGGGAATACGTCTGCGGCCAAAGTTGCCCGCTTGTGCTGCAAATCGCCCGGAAACAGCGGTACCGCAGTCCGGGCAGTGGCCGTCCGGTGTCAGGCGGTAACGCATGATCTGGTACCAGTCGCGTTCAATCAGTGCGGCGCTGCAGCCTGGGCAATAGGTGGTGTCACCTTCGCGGTGACGCACGTTGCCTGTGTAGACATGGTGCAGACCCAACCCTATGGCGAGGTTGCGGGCTCGCACCAGGGTTGAGGGCGGCGTTGCAGGAATGTCCGGCATTTTGTGGTCGGGGTGAAACGCCGAGAAATGCAGCGGCACGTCGGGCCCCAGCTCCCGCATGATCCAGGTGCACATCTGCGCAATTTCTTCATCCGAGTCATTGTGACCGGGGATCAGCAAGGTGGTGATTTCAAACCACACGGAGGTTTCGTGCCGCAGGTAGATCAAGGTGTCCAGCACCGGTTGCAGACGGGAGCCGGTGAGCTTGAAATAAAAGTCGTCGGTGAATGCTTTCAGATCCACATTGGCAGCATCCATCTTGGCGTAGAACTCGCGCCGGGCCTGGTCGTGCATGTAGCCAGCTGTCACCGCCACGGTCTGGATGTCGCGAGCATGGCAGGCGTCGGCGACGTCCATGGCGTATTCGGCAAATATGACGGGGTCGTTGTAGGTGAAGGCCACGCTGCGACAGCCGGCTTGCTGTGCTGCTTCGGCGATGGCCTCGGGGGACGCCTGGTCCATCAGGCGGTCCATGTCTTTGGATTTGCTGATGTCCCAGTTTTGGCAGAACTTGCAGGCCAGGTTACAGCCCGCCGTACCAAAGGACAGCACGCTGCTGCCGGGAAAGAAATGATTGAGCGGCTTCTTCTCGATTGGGTCGATGCAAAACCCCGATGAACGACCGTAGGTGGTCAGGATCATCTGATCATTGCTGCGCATGCGAACGAAACAGGCGCCGCGTTGCCCTTCGTGCAGTTTGCAGTCACGGGGGCACAGGTCGCACTGGATGCGGCCGTCCGACAGGGCGTGCCAATAGCGGGCAGGGTAGGTGTCGGGTTCCATCAGCTTGCCCGCATTGCGGCGCTTGGCGTATTGGGCTGGTTCGGAAGGTCGGCTTCCCGCCATTTGCCGACCGTGTAGCGGTGCAGGCGTACCTCAGTGCTCCAGAAACTGGAGGGCAGTCCAGCCTTGCGTTTGAGGTGTTCAAGAAAGTCGCGAGCGTTGGGTAATTGATCCCAGACCTGTGGCAAGAATGTGCTGCGATGGCGCTCGAACTCGAAGACTACACCATCGATACCGGGTCGTAACTGGGCCAAAGCATCGGCTTCGCCGGAGAAACTCAGGGCTTGCATGGGCGACAGCAATGAGACCTCGACCTTGATGTGATCGAGTTCATGGCTGCACACAGGTGCAAAGCGCGGGTCGTGAAAAGCGGCGGCCACGGCGTTGGCTTTCACGTCTGCAATCAAGGGGCGGCGCGCCTCCAGTGAGCCGATGCAACCCCGCAATTCCCCCGCCTGGGTCAGCGTCACAAAACATGCGCCGTGCTCGTGAAGCCACGCCGCATTGTCGTCAACCTTAAGGTCATGGCCCAGTGCATTGGCAATGGCTGCACGGGCGATCGGCAGCAAGGCGTGGCCGGGTTCATGAGAGCGCATGGTGAGGCTCTGAAAAAGCAAATGCAGCATAGCCAACGACACGATCCTTGTCCCCAGCCGTGTCACCTGAGTTGCACAGCCCAAGCAACCTCGGCGTGAGGCGATGGTGTTTCGCTGCCAGCAGCAGGCCGCTGATGGGTGTGCCGCCACAGGCTTGCCTGTGGCCAATAGGCCCACCCAGATCGAGAATGCGCTGCACCGTGTCCTGGTCGGTCGTTTGCGCTGTGGGATAGGGCAGAAAATGCGACAGATCAGAACTGACCACGATCAAGGTTTCCGGCCCGCCCCAAAGAATTTCCAGTACTTGCGCTACCTGGGCGGGCGTGGCATCCCCAACGGCCAGGGGTACCAGTTTGAAGTGATCCAGCGCAGTTTGCAGAAAAGGCAATTGCACCTCCAGCGAGTGCTCAAGGGCATGCGCAGCCGGGCTGACGACGACTTGCGGCAAATGATCCAGCAATGCCGTGGCATCCCCATCCACTTCGATCTCGCCCAGCGGGGTTTTGAAGCGGGCAACGCCTGCCAGCGCCAGACCGTGAACCGGCACCCGGTGCACGGGGCCGAGCAACACCACCCGGCGAATGGTGCGCCGTGCCATTGCCAATTGGGCATAGGCCAACGCGGCGGTTGAGCCGGAGTAAATGTAGCCCGCATGCGGCACGATCAGTGCCTTCGGCGGTGCCATGTGATCATCGGCCTGTGTATTGGCGTTTGCCAGCAAGTCTGCCACTGCGCCAGACAATGTGTCTCGATCTGCGGGATAAAAAGCGCCGGCAACAGCAGCTTGACGGACTTGGTGCATGGGGTCCTCCATGGGATAGGAAGTGTGTTCCAAACCCGAAGATCAGGGTGCCTTCTCGCATATCAAGGCACCTGCGGCGTATTGTTTTTGCTGCAGCGCCTTCTCCAGTCAGTGTGAAATGTATCGCCCATGTGACAAAGTGACAAGCTTCGTGCAAGACGAAGCTTGCTAATCTTGAGGTCATGCAGATCTCTGAACTTGCCCAACTTACCGGTGTCTCCACGCATGCCTTGCGTCACTATGAAAAACTCGGCATGCTTGAGCCCGCGCGGCGTCCCAGTGGCTACCGCGAGTACCCCGAGGCGATGCGCCGTGAGGTCATCTTCATCGCCATGTCGCGCAAGGTGGGCATTCCGCTCAAGCTGATTGCGGCGCAACTCCCGGCCTATCGGGCCGGCCAACTCACTATCACGCAGATGGTCGAGGCACTACAGGCGCGGGTGCTGGAAATTGAGCAGCAAACCGAGCGCCTCAACGCCCAGCGCATTGAAGTGATCTCCCACATCGCGTGGCTGAAAAAACAGGATCGTGCGTATCAGGCGAAGCAGCAGCGCCTCGCGATGACCCGCGTCGGACATGTCCAGGCCCCCTGGCCGGCAGTCAGGGCGCGATCCCGGCTCAATTCCCAACCCCCGCGTTCAACGCCAACGAAAGCCATGAAATGAATACCACGATCTCCGTCACAAACCCTCAGTTTCAGCGACTTGCTCAGGTGGTCCTGTCCATGCCCATGGCGCAAACCTTGGGCTTGGCATTGACCCGGATCGAAGCGGGGGCCGTGGAAGTTGAAATTCCGGTGCTCGAAGCCTTTTGCTTTCGGCCAGGTCAGTTGCAGGCTACGCCGGTTTTTGCGGTTGCCGATTTCGCAGCAGTGGCTGCGGCAGGCACGCTTTTGGCACCCGGATGGGTCAACGCCACGGTTGACGCCACACTCAAGCTCCTGGCCCCGGCTCAAGGTGAGCGCTTGCGGGCCAGGGGTCGGGTGATTGATGCCGGCAAGTTACTCACCGTGTGCGCAGCAGATGTCTATGCGGTCAATCAAAATGGCCAGGAAACGCTGTGCGCCACGCTTCTGGGGACGGCGCGCAATATCGACATGAATCCGCGGCAGTGAGCCAAAGCGGGTGTCAGAAAGTCAGACCGGACAACTCCAGCGAAGCGCCCAGTTCAATACGCAGTCGAACCGACAGATCGGTTTTGGAATCGGCATTGTCGATCGCCTGCGCCAGTGTGACATCGCCATTGGCAAACATGTTGAACAGGGACTGGTCAAACGTGTGCATACCCAGCTCATTGCTCTTGCCCATGAGTGCGCGCAAATGGTCGATTTGTCCTTTGTGGATCAGGTCCGCCATGTAGGGGGACAACAACATGATCTCGGACGCCGGAACCAGTTGGTCATTCACGCCGTGGATCAGGCGCTGCGCCACCACGCCGTGCAGGTTCAGGGACAGATCCATCAAGATGCGGTTGTGGGCATCCTCCGGGAAAAAATTCAAAATCCGCTCAATCGCCTGATTTGCATTGTTGGCGTGCATGGTCGAAATGCACAGATGACCGGTCTCTGCATAGTTCATCGCGTGCTGCACGGTCAGCCGGTCCCGGATTTCGCCGATCATGATGACGTCAGGCGCCTCGCGCATGGCATGGCGCAATGCCTGGTCGAAGGACAGCGTGTCGATGCCGACCTCGCGCTGACTCACGATGGATTGTTTGTGCGTATGGACAAACTCGATCGGGTCCTCAACCGTCAGTATGTGGCCGGACTGGTTGGTGTTGCGGTAGTCCAGCATGGAGGCGAGGGTGGTGGATTTTCCGGAGCCTGCGGCACCCACGATCAGCACCAGGCCACGCTTGAGCATGGTCAATTTTTTCAGGACCGCGGGCATCCGGAGTTCTTCGATCGAAGGGATCCGGGATTGAATGTGACGGGCCACCATGGCCACTTCACCACGTTGCACAAAGACATTGAAGCGAAATCGCCCCAGTCCTTCAACGATACCGGCCAGATCGCATTCCAGATCGCTTTCAAAGCGCTCCATCTGGGCTTGACTCAAGAGGGACATCACCAGTGGCTTGACCGCACCGCTGGTCAGTGGAGGCAACTGCAGGGGTTGCAGGGTGCCCTGGATTTTGACCGTTGGTGGCGCACCGACGGTCAGGAACAGGTCGGAGGCCTTGGCCTGCACCATCGATTTCAAATAGAAACTCAGGTCCGTCGAATCCGGCAATACCAAGGCAGGCATCTCACAAACTCCGTTCGTTCAGGTTCACACAGAGCCCCGCATGCAATGGGCGGGACGCATCACACTTGCTTCAGCGCACCAGCAGCACGGGCACCTTGCAATGCGCCAGAACCTGCGTTGCCACTGAGCCCATCACCAGATTGGCAAGCGTGCCGTGACCGTGCGATCCCATGATGAGCAGATCGAACTTGCCACTGTCTGCGAACTTGGCGATGCTTTCTCCCGCATGCCCGGTTTTCCAGTTGCTCTTGGGATCAATGCCGTGACGCGCCAGAAATTTGCACACCGGGCCCAGTACTTTCTCGGCTTCTTCCGAATAGTATTTGTCCACAATCTCCTTGCCGACGGCGGCTCGTGCCCGAGGTGGCAGCACAGGTTGTACCGTGAACACGGTGAAATCGTTGCCTTGGCCAAACAATTCATGCGTGGTCAGATAGGCCAGCATTTTCTTGGTGTACGGACTGCCATCGACGGCGAGAAGAATCTTCATTTGGGGCTCCTTCATCAAAACTAGAGTGTATCCACGGCCACACTTTGGCTCAGGCTTCGATGCAAAATTCCTTACGGAATGCAGTCTGTTCGCCTTTTCGGGCGTAGCCCAGGGGGTTGGCGATGACGCGACACCCCCCTTTGACGTAATCGCTGGGGGCATGCAGATGCCCGTGCAGCCAGAACTGTGCGCTGGGCAGCAAGTCGTCGAGGGCATTGCAGAAGCCTGCGGTGCCGGGCGTGAGCCCATAGCGCGGATCGGCGCTTGCCAGACTGGGTGCGAAATGGGTGACTACCACCGTTGTGCCATCAAACGCTGTGGCCAGTGCCTGTTTCAACCATGCCTGGCATTGAATGGCCTGCTCGCGCACGGCTTGCGCCAGCATGGGCAGGCCATGGCGCGTGCCCCCCGCTTTCTTGAGATAGAAGTTGGCCGCGCGAAATGCCTTGTCGCGAGCCTTGAGCTGCTGTGACAACAGGCTCGTTGAGGCATTGCCGGAGGTCACACTGTCCGCGATGCCCATCATTGGACCGAGCGAGTCAAAGTCGCTCCACAGGGTGGTGCCGACAAAGCGCACGGCTCTTCCCTGCGGGTTCGCCAGCGTGACGATCTCACGTTCCAGCCAGGTGATGTCAAGTCGCCGGCAAGTCTCCTGCAGACGCGCGTGCGTGGCATCAAAATCCATCCCGTCGTATTCGTGGTTGCCGGGAACATACAGGACCGGCGTCGGCCAGCCATTTTGGGGCGAAAAGCGGGTTAACCCAAAGTCGTGGTCCAGCAGCCGTGAACCCGCCTGGTAGGAGCCCACGTCGCCAGCCAGAACGAGGATGTCTGCCTCTTTCGCAGGCGTGGCTACCCAGTCGGGATGGGCTTCAAGGTGCAGGTCTGAGAGGAGCTGGATTTTCATCGGGTGTTTTTGGATCAGCGTCAGGTGAGAAGGCGGCCTGAGCCAGTGCCGAGATGGTGGATCTCAGCCATTGATGGGAGCTGACGTGCTTGGCTCGATGGTGCCACAACGCGTCGACGTTGACTGTGGGCACGGCAAAGGGCAGTTCGCGCAGCACCAGTTCGTCCGATATGCCCGTGACCTTGACAAAATGGCGAGGCAGGACCGTCAGCAAATTGGAATTGGCAACCACCTTGCCTGCGGTAAAGAACTGGTTGACTGTCACGACGATGCGACGCTCTCGTCCGAGCAGGGCCAGCGCCTCGTCAATAAAGCCGTAGGGCCGGCCGGAAAAGCTGACCAGCAGGTGTCGCGCAGCGCAGTAATGGTCCAGCGTGAAGGGTCCGCTGGCCAGCGGATGATCACGGCGCAACACGCAGACGTATTCACCGCTGTAGAGACGCTGGTGGGTGAACGCCACCGCTTCGCCTGCCTGGGCACGTGCAGTCAGGTCGGCCAGCGCGGCCGGGAAAAATCCCAGCGCCATGTCGGCTGCTTCGGCCTCCAGCAGGCGACGCGGGTCGCGCGTGGTCAAGGGAACAACACGGATCGAGACGCCGGGCGCATCGCGGTCCATGACTTCGATCAAGCCTGGCATCAGTTCCGCCGCGGTCGCGTCAGCCATCGCCAGCACAAATGTGGTGTTGGCCGTGGCAGGAACGAATTGGGTGGGTGTGAGCACGGTTTGCAGCTGATTGAGCGCGTCCCGCACCGATGGCCAAAGGGCCAGTGCGCGGGGGGTGGGTGCCATTTCCTGACCGCTGCGCTTGATCAGTTCGTCGCCAAGGGCTTCCCTGAGGCGGCGCAGGGCGTTGCTGACCGCCGGCTGGGTGAGCGAGAGCTTGTGGGCAGCCCGGGTCAGGCTGCGCTCGGACATGACTTCGTCGAACACGCGCAACAGGTTCAGATCAAGTGTTCGGAAGTTGACAGAGTTCATGCGTGGAATTAATCACCGATATGAATATATAGCATCACCAATATAAAGTTGAAACACATTAGTGAAAACCCTAATATCTCAACACGTCCTCGCCATTTGGTTGAGGCGATGAAGGAAAGAAATTCATCATGAGCAGTTTTGTACAACCCAGTTACCCTGCCCGCCATTTGGGCGTTGACCGTATTGAGTCCGCAGTCGGTGCGGTCAAGACCATGCGCCGTGGTTTCGACGGCACCCGGGGCTTGAGTGCCATGCTGTTGGCTGCCATGGTGGCCGCGCTCGTGGTGGTGGCTGATCAACTGATCGACACATGGGCCGATGGGCACTTGCTTGCAGCTTGGGTCGCTTTGTGGCTGGTAGGGTTCTCAGCACTTGCCATGTTTGCGGGTGCTGCACGTAAGTTGGCAATTACTTTTACTGGATTGCTGAGCGTGTGGATGGAGCAGGCCAGGAGCGTCAACGCCGACAGGCAGCTCTGGGCTATTGCTCAGTCGGACTCGCGCGTGATGGCGGACTTGAATGCCGCAATGACCCGCGCCGAGCGCTGATACCCAGCCTGTGCGTGCCGGTGCGAACTGGCCCACAACACAAAAAAAGCCACCGGGTTCGGTGGCTTTTTTATTTCACGGGTGGATTTCCCGGGACTTTTCCATCCAGGTTCAGATCGTAAACCCGGACAGTTTGAGGTCCAACTGCCTTTAGGCAGCCAGGCGTTTTTCGATTTGTGCTTTTGTCTCTTCGAGTTCTTTCGGGAGATGGTAGGCCAGTTGCTGGAACAGCTCGCTGTGCAGTTTGAGTTCTTCGGTCCAGGCGGCTTTATCAATGCTGGTCACCGTGTTGAATTGGGCCTCGCTGAAATTCAGGCCGGTCCAGGTGATTTCCTTGTAGGTCGGGCTGACACCGAAGACGTGATCCGTGCCTTGTGCCTGGCCTTCAATGCGGTCAATCATCCACTTGAGTACGCGCATGTTGTCGCCATAACCAGGCCAGACAAACTTGCCGTCGTCACCTTTACGGAACCAGTTGACGCAGAAGATGCGTGGCAGCGTATGGCCCGTGGCCTCAAGCTTGTGCTCCATGTCCAGCCAGTGCTGGAAATAGTCGCTCATGTTGTAGCCACAGAATGGCAGCATGGCAAACGGGTCGCGGCGCACCACGCCCATCTGGCCGGCTGCGGCCGCAGTGGTTTCGGAGCCCATGGTCGCAGCCATGTAGACACCTTCCATCCAGGTACGGGCCTCGGTCACCAGTGGCACGGTGGTCGAGCGGCGGCCACCGAAGATGAACGCATCAATCGCCACGCCTTCAGGGTCATCCCAAGCTGGATCGAGCGCGGGGTTGTTGGTGGCTGCCACGGTGAAGCGGGCATTCGGGTGCGCGGCCTTGGCGCCGGTTTCGCGGGCGATGGCGGGAGTCCAGTCCTTGCCTTGCCAGTCGATGGCGTGGGCCGGAGCCTCGTCGCTCATGCCTTCCCACCATACGTCGCCGTCATCGGTCAGGGCCACATTGGTGAAGATCACGTCGCGGTTCAGACTGGCCATGCAGTTGGGGTTGGTCAGCGTATTGGTGCCGGGGGCAACGCCAAAGTAACCCGCCTCAGGGTTGATTGCGTACATCTTGCCGTCGGCATGGGGTTTGATCCAGGCAATGTCGTCACCAATGGTGGTAACGCTCCAGCCTTCAAAGCCGGCGGGTGGAATCAACATTGCGAAGTTGGTCTTGCCGCAAGCGCTTGGAAACGCGGCTGCCACGTGGTACTTTTTGCCTTTGGGTGATGTCACACCCAAGATCAGCATGTGCTCGGCCAGCCAGCCTTGATCGCGGCCCATGTTGGAAGCAATGCGCAGCGCAAAACACTTCTTCCCCAGCAGTGCGTTGCCGCCGTAACCCGAGCCATAGCTCCAGATTTCACGGGTTTCGGGGTAATGAACAATGTATTTAGTTTTGTTGCAAGGCCACTTCACATCCGCCTGACCAGCTTCCAGCGGTGCGGCCACGGTGTGAACGCAGGGTACGAACGCGCCGTCAACGCCCAGCACGTCGTAAACCGCTTTGCCCATGCGGGTCATGATTTTCTGGTTGACGGCAACGTAGGCACTGTCGGTCAACTCAATGCCAATGTGCGAAATATGCGAGCCCAGAGGACCCATGGAGAAGGGCACCACATACATGGTGCGGCCTTTCATGCAACCGTCAAACAACGCTTTGTCGCCGCCCACACCTTGTTGCAGCAGGGCGCGCATCTCGGCCGGGGCCATCCAGTTGTTGGTCGGGCCGGCGTTTTCCTTCTTTTCAGAGCAAATGTAGGTGCGGTCTTCCACGCGGGCTACGTCGGAAGGATCGGAGCAGGCCAGAAAGCTGTTGGGCCGCTTGGCATCGCTGAGCTTCTTGAAGGTGCCGGCGGCCACCAGTTGTTGGCACAGGCGCGCATACTCTTCGTCCGACCCGTCGCACCAGTAAATGTTGGCGGGCTTGGTCAGGGCCGCCATGTCGGCCACCCAGGCGATCAATTTCGCATTTTTAACGTAGCTTGGGGCGTTGAGGTTCAGGCCTTGCATCGCAGGTGAGTTCATTGAAAAGCTCCAGAATAAAAAAATCGTCTTTTCAAAACAAACGGCACGTCAATCGCCGGAGTCTTATCCATTTGTTTTCAGAAAGCGGTTTTCTGCGAAAGGGCCTGTGCTGGATGTCTGGCCGCGTTCGCCCGGATGACGATTTTATGAACTTGCCGGGGGGTTACCTGGGAGTTACATCGAAAAGATATGCAAAAAATGCATCGCTTTATGCGCGAGGTCGCTGACCATGCTTGCTGACGTGCCAATGCGACCGACCCAACCGTTGGTCGGGGCGTTGAAGATTGAGTGAGGTTTTGGTGCGCGAGGGCGCCGCCCATTTAGCTATAAATTTAATAGCAAAACAGGCAATAAATACGCTGGCTATAGCCCGATCAGGCCATGGAAACGGCAATAAAAGCCAATAACAACATCATCACACCGCCGACCAAGGGCAAGACGATCGGCATGACCGATACAACGGCTTCCACGGGATCAACTTCGTGGGCTTCCTGATTGGATTTGGGTGCAGACATGGTGATTCCTTGAGTTTTCAAATTCACTAAAAAGGGGAATTTTACCCATCCGGACACAATTTGATTCAGTTCGGCGGCAAAGTGGCCCGGGAAATCTGTTCAGCGTGTCAGCATGCAGCGTCTTTCAGCCGTTGTTGACCCATGAACTATCTTTTTTCTCACATTATTGGCCCCTCATCGCGGCTTATGGGCCTGGGTTTTGCCATTGGCATGCTGGCGGGTTGTGCTGCCACAGGTCCTCAAAGTCCATCAGCACGGCCGGTGCTCTACCCCAACGCCACCTTCAACCGTGTAGGCGAGGCCAAAGCCAAAGCCGAAGTGGACGTCTGCATGGCACGCGCCCAAAGCGCGGGCCTGACGCCTGAAGAAAAAACCAATGAGACCGCGCGCCGTGCGGGTCAGGGGGCGGCCGCAGGCGGTGTGGCTGCTGCGGTGGGGGCGCTGGTCACCGGTCGTGGCATGGATGGAGCAGTGCGTTCCGGTGCCGCAGGGGCTGCGGTAGGTGGCTCTGCCGGAGCCGTTTCCGGTGCCATGCACGAAAAGGCCAGCGGTACCTACCGTCACTTTGTGCAGCGGTGCATGGGCGAAAAGGGCTTTGACGTGATTGGCTGGAATTGACAGAAACCCATTGGGCGGGGCTATAGCAGTGCGTAGGTGGTTGTCGCGCGGCAGACGCTTTTTCCATCCAGTGCGCCACGAATGTCAATTTCGCCAAATGCCAGGGACTTTCCGGCGCGAACAATGCGCGCTTCAATCAAGGCATCCTGATTGGACAGAGGTTTCAGGAAACTGGTGTTCATCTGCACCGTTGTGCAGGGCCTGAATTCGTTGAAATGGTGAATCAGTGCCAGCACTTTGGCCGTGTCGGCCGCTGCCATCATGGCCTGCCCGCACAGCATGCCGCCCGTGCGCACCAACTGCTCGCTTTGGGGCAGGCGCAATGTGACGCTGTCGGCATTTGCAGATTCCACGCGCAGTCCCAAGGCCTGAACCCAGGGCGCAAAGTAGTCGGAGAGGGCTGATTGCAGGGTGATCTGATCCATGGGGCAGCTTAGCGGATTCATGTCCCCATGGGAATCAGGGTTTTCTCCGCGTTCAGGGTCTGGGCTCTTGCGGTGTTCCAAAACGGAACAAGCCAGCGCCGGGCCCAGGCACATTAGCAAAAAGCCGGGTTCGCGGGTAGTATTTCAGTTGGCGCAAGAACTGCGCCATGGCTTGGGCTGCGAACTGCTTGCCGCGAGGATGCAGCCTGTTTAACCAACTATTAAAAGGAGCACTTGCATGCAATGGACGACACCCGCTTTTACCGATATGCGTTTCGGTTTTGAAATCACGATGTACATCGCCAATCGATGAACTGACTGAACGACGCTTGCGCCCGTGGGTGCCGCGTCGTTTTTTTTCGCCCAAAAAATGTACCTACGAATTCTCGGTTCCGCCGCCGGTGGTGGTTTTCCCCAATGGAATTGCAACTGCGCCAACTGCACGGCGGTGCGCGCAGGTGATCCAGCCCTGAGCGCGCGCACGCAGTCATCGATTGCGGTGTCAAGCAACGGCCAGGACTGGCTGCTGGTGAATGCCTCCCCCGATATCCTGGCCCAGGTGCGCGCCATGCCCGAGTTGCAGCCCGCGCGCTCGGTCCGCGACACCGGCATTGCCGCGGTGTTGCTGATGGACGCCCAGATTGACCACGTCACCGGTTTGCTGATGCTGAGAGAGCGTCGCACTGCGTTGCCCTTGTACGCCACGCCGCAAGTACTGGAAGAACTCAATGGCAGCCTGCCCCTGGTGCGCGTGCTGTCGCACTATGCCGGGGTGCAGGCTCATCCTTTATCCCTGAGCGAACCTGATTTCGAGGTGGCCGGGTTAGCGGGCTTGCGCTTCTCGGTCATGTCTCTCACCAGCAACGCGCCCCCGTATTCACCGCGCCGCGACGCACCGCTGCCCGGCGACAACATTGGTGTGGTGGTGGAGGATATTCCCAGCGGCAAGCGTGTCTTTTACGCGCCCGGGCTGGGGCGCATCGAACCCGCTGTGGCGTGTGCCATGGCGACTGCGGATGTGGTGCTGGTGGATGGCACCTTCTGGCGCAATGACGAGATGCAGGTCTTGGGCTTGTCCAGCAAAACCGCGATGGACATGGGCCATCTGGCACAGTCCGGCCCCGGCGGCATGATAGACGTGCTGGCCGCCCTGCCCAAGAGCACCCGAAAAATCCTCATTCACATCAACAACACCAACCCCATCCTGCGCAGCGATTCGCCTGAGCGCGCCGCCTTGACCGCCGCCGGCATCGAGGTGGCCTGGGATGGCATGGCCATCAATCTGGGTACTGACAATGGCTGATCACACCCTGGCGTGGGACGCCGTCGAATTTGAGAACCGTCTGCGCGAAAAAGGCGCGGCGTACCATATTCACCATAAGTTCAATGTGCGCCTCAACAGCGGCCAGTGCTCGCCCGAGCAGGTGCGCGGCTGGGTCGTCAACCGTTTCTATTACCAATGGTGCATTCCGCTCAAGGACGCGGCCGTCATGTCCAACATGCCGGACCGGGCGCATCGCCGACTCTGGATTCAGCGCATGCTGGACCACGATGGGCAAGATGATTTCGAAGGTGAACATGCCGGCGGCATGGAGGCCTGGACGCGACTGGGTGAAGCTGTGGGCCTGAAGCGCGATGAGTTGTGGTCGCTCAAGGCGGTGGTGCCCGGTGTGCGTTTTGCCTGCGATGCCTATGTCAATTTCGCGCGCCACGCGCCGTGGCAAGAGGCCGTGTGCTCCTCGCTGACCGAAATGTTTGCGCCGCAGATTCACAAGGATCGCCTCGCCACCTGGCCGATTCATTACCCCTGGATTGAGGCGTCGGGCTTGAGCTATTTCCGCAGCCGCATTCCGCTGGCGTCGCGCGATGTGGAGCACGGGCTGAGGGTGACTCTGGAACATTTCACGACCCGGTCGCAACAGCAACGCGCGCTCGACATTCTGCAATTCAAGCTGGATATTCTCTGGTCGATGCTGGATGCGATTGACGCAGCCTATCCGGCCTGAGCTGCGTCAGAAACCTATTGGCACTATCGATGGAAATACCGCAAGCAGCACCTGAACCCACTGCGCCCCCGGGCGATGCCCGACCGCGCCTCAACAAACTGTTTCGCCTGCAATGGGAAGAGGTGCAGAACGCCTATGTACTGCTCTATCCCGAAGGCATGGTGCAGCTCAACGCCTCGGCTGGCGAGATCATGAAGCGCTGCGACGGCCAGACCACGGTGGACGCGTTGGTGGCTGACCTGGAGACGGCGTTCGGACAAGCCGGTTTGCGTAGCCAGATTGAGCAGTTGCTGGCGCAGGCTTACGCGCGTCGCTGGCTGATCTAGCCATGATGTTGGCCCCCACTGCAGGCGTATCAGGCGCCAACGCCATCAAACCACCGTTCTGGCTATTGGCCGAGCTGACCTACCGCTGCCCGTTGCACTGTGTGTTCTGCTACAACCCAACGCAGCACGCCGCCGTGCGTGATGAGTTGACGACCGACGAGTGGATCAAAGTGCTGCGCGAGGCACGCGCCCTGGGCGCCACGCAGCTGGGGTTTTCGGGCGGTGAGCCGCTGGTGCGCGACGACCTGGAGGTGTTGGTCGCTGAAGCGCACCGGCTGGGCTATTACACCAACCTGCTGACCTCGGGCGTGGGCCTGACCGAGCCGCGCATTCGTGCCCTCAAGGATGCGGGCCTGGACCACATCCAATTGTCGTTTCAGGATTCCACGCGCGAGCTCAATGACTTTCTGAGCAGCACCAAAACCTTTGAGCTCAAGCGCAAAGTGGCCGATCTCATCAAGGCCCATGACTACCCGATGGTCATGAATTGCGTGATGCACCGGCACAACCTGCCGCATATCGGTGCCATTATTGACCTCGCGCTGGAAATTGGTGCCGAATACCTGGAGCTGGCCAACACCCAGTACTACGGCTGGGCCATGCTCAACCGTGAGCAACTCATGCCCACGCGCGAGCAGTTGCAGGCCGCCGAAGCCGTGGTCAACGACTACCGCACCCGCATTGGCGCGCGCTGCCAGTTGCTGTACGTGGTGCCTGATTATTTTGAAGAGCGACCCAAAGCCTGCATGAACGGCTGGGGCAGCGTCTTCCTGACCGTCGCACCCGATGGCATGGCGCTGCCCTGCCACAACGCGCGCGACCTGCCAGGCTTGAAATTCCCCTCGGTGCGCGAGCATTCCATCGCCGACATCTGGCACCACAGCACTGGTTTCAACGCCTTTCGCGGTGAAGCCTGGATGCAGGAACCCTGCCGCTCCTGCGATGAGCGGCACAAGGATTTTGGTGGCTGCCGCTGCCAGGCCTACATGCTCACGGGCGACGCTGCCGCCACCGATCCGGTGTGCGCCAAGTCGCCCCAACACGAGCAGGTGGTGGCCATTGTGCGGGCTGCAGCAACGCGGGCCGAAGAGAGCGATACCCAAGGTGTCAAGGATGCCCATTGGAAGCCGCTGGTGTTTCGTACCGACAGCAACTCGCGGGCGCTGAGTGCCGCCGCACTCAAGCTGCCGGATTTGGGCTGAAGCGGCCGCTCTGCGCGAATACGTTCAAAGCGTCGCGCATGGCCTGCGCCATGGCCGGGTGAAACGGGTCATGCCCTGCGCCTTCAACCGCGCGCCAGCTACTGCCGGCCAGCCAGCCGTGTACGTGTTCGGCGGGAGCCAGCGCACAGACCCGATCCGCCGCGCCATGCAAAAACTGAATCGGCAAGCCTGACCAGTCCGCCGCGCCGCGCCCCAGGTTCGCGTCATCCAGCCAACAGGCGTGCTGCAGGTAATGGGCTTGCACGCGGTAGCGGTCACACAGGGCGTCCAGCTGCGGCTCGGATAACGCAGGCAAGTTGGGTGCGGTTTCAGCATTGGGCCCCGAGCGCGACAGTTCCCATTGCCACCATGCGCGCGCGGCCGCATGCCGCTCAAGCCGGGTTGCCGCATCGAGTTGCGTCGCCCATTGTCGCCAGGGCCGGTCAGCAAAAAACTCGTCGATGGACTTAGCCTCGGGCCAGAAGAAGCCCCGCAGCAGCAAGCCCGCTACCGGTGCGCGAAAGCGGGTGGCGTAGGCCAAGGCCAGCGTCGCGCCCCAGGACCCACCGACCACCAGCCAGCGCTGCACGCCCAGCGCGTGGCGCAGACACTCGATGTCGGCCAGTAAGTGCTCGGTGGTGTTGTGCTGGCATTCCCCGCGCGGGGTGCTGCGACCGCAGCCGCGCTGGTCAAAGGCGATCACGCGGAACTGCGTCGGATCGAAGAAGGAGCGCAGTCGCTCGGTGAACCCCGAACCCGGCCCGCCGTGCAGCACCAGCGCTACCGGCCCGTCGGGGCGTCCCCATTGTTCGTAGTACAGGCGATGGCCATCGCCGGCGTCCAGCCAGCCGCTGTCCCAGGTTGGTGGGGAAATTGGGGCGGGCGTTTGCGTGGGCATGCAAAGCATTGTATTTGGCCATCAAATAAGCCAAAGGCCAACGTAAAATATAGCAGGTATGCTATCTAATTAGGAGCTAATTGAGTATTCTGAGCGGCTGGGGCGATCCCTCACCCCATCTCAGGTAGCATCCTCGCTCCAGGCATAGTTTGCCCCGCCCACCCTTTTTACCGATTGCCTACCTGTGACTGACCTGCCCACCAAAATTCAGGAACCTCGTTTGTGGAGTGGCGACGGCTGGACTGCACGCGTCATCAAGAACGAAGACGATGATGGCTGGGCCGTGGCCATGACCAAAGACGGCGAGCCCGAACCCGCCCTGGTTGGACCATGGACCATGGGGCGCGACAAGAAAAATCCCAAGCCGCTGGACGGCAATGCCTTCAGTACGCTGGTCAAAACAGCTTCAGAGTTTGTGCGTCGGCAAGAGCAGCAATTGCATGCCTCGCTGCACCAGAGCATTACCGTGTCCGTGGGCTCAGCTCGCGTGACCGTGTTGCTGGACATCGTGCCCGATGAAGACAATCCCTACGCCGTGCTGAGCGCGCAGGACGATGGCGGTGACACCTTGGCCCAGGCGCGTGTAGCGCCTTCGTTCAAGCTCAACCGCAGCAGTGCGGTAGCTTGGGTGGAAGCCCAGTTTAAAGTTGGCGTAGCCGAGTCATAAAGGCCGCTGGAATCAAGGCCACCTTACGGTTGGTGCGGGTAACGAAGACGATCCCAATTTTGCCCAGCGCCACCTCCCGACCCGTCGCCTTGTCGCTCATGCGGAACTGCAGGTCAAAGCCATACTTGTTGAAATCGGTCGGGGCCATTTCAATGCGCATGGTCTCGCCATGGAAGCCTTCGGACTTGTACTGCGCCACGATGTCGCCCACCACGATGTTGGTGCCTTCCACATCCGACTCAAAATAACTCAGCCAGGTAAAAAACCGAAGCCGTGCCTCGGACACCAGTGTGAGCAGTTGAGCGTTGTCGAGGTGCCCGCCCTGATTGACGTGGCTGATGTAAATCTGCACTTCCGTGACAAACGGGTAGTTTGGCGCGGGAACGAGCTGGATGCGTGGCATGAGAGTTGGCTTGGATTTTGAAAGTGTCAATCGTAACTTCTGAATGCGCTCACTCTGTTGCCTTGAGCCAGCATGCCTTATAAACAGGGCATAGTCCCGCCATGTGGTCAGCACATGCTGGAATTTTCGACATCCTCCAACAAGGAAGAATCATGGGTCAACGTTTAGAAGGCAAAGTCGCTGTTATTACCGGCGCTACCAGCGGCATTGGCGAAGCCACCGCCGAACTGTTTGTTCGCGAGGGCTGCAAAGTGCTCATCGTGGGCCGCTCCGCCGACAAGGGCCAGGCGATTGCCCAGCGCCTTGGCAATCACGCGCTTTACGCGCAGGCGGATGTGATGCAGGAAGCCGACATCAAAGGCGTGATGGATCTCGCTGTGCAGAAATTCGGCAAACTGGATGTGTTGTTCAACAACGCTGGCGGGCCCACCAAGGGCGACCTGGAAACCATCACGCCCGAAGACTTTGGCTACGCGATGCAACTGCTCTTGGGCAGCGTGGTGCTCGGAATCAAGCACGCCATTCCCGCGCTCAAAAATAACGGGGGCGGCTCCATCATCAACAACAGTAGCATTGCCGCGATTCGTTATGGACAAGGCGCGGCCATTTACTCGGCTGCCAAGGTGGCCGTGACGCACTACACCAAGTTGGCTGGCGTTGAATTGGGGCCCCACAACATTCGGGTGAACTCGATCGCACCGGGGGCGATCCCGACGCCGATCTTCTGGGGCGGCTCGGCACGCGCCAACACCTTGAGCGCAGAAGACAACGCCAGAAAAATGGCCAAGCTGGAGGCTAGCCTGGCCAAAGCAACGCCATTGCCCTTCGCCGGCCACGCCATGGACATTGCCTATGGCGCCCTGTATCTCGCCAGCGACGATGCGCGCTTTGTCAACTGCCATGATTTGGTCGTTGACGGTGGCCGCACCATGATGTTCAACGAAAAAGCGTCCTGAGACCGCTTAATCCGACAGCGGCCGGAGCAACTCCGCCAGGTCCCCTTCGGTGAACAGCGGCTGCTTGCGCCCGGTGGCGCCGCTGTACATGCTCTCGCTCAAGGCGGCCTTGCGCTCCTGCAGCGCCAGGATGCGCTCTTCGATGGTGCCTTGCGCTACCAGTTTGTAGACAAAGACGGTGTGCGTCTGGCCGATGCGGTGCGCGCGGTCGGTGGCCTGGGCTTCTGCCGCGGGGTTCCACCAGGGGTCGTAGTGGATCACGGTATCGGCCTGTGGCAGGTTCAGGCCCACGCCACCGGCTTTGAGGCTGATCAGGAAAATGGGCACGGCGCCGCTGGTGAATTGCTCAATCAGCGCATCGCGGTTCTGGCTCTGGCCGGTGAGTTTGACCCAGGGAATGTTGCGTTGTTTCAGCTCAGCCTCGATCAGCGTGAGCATGCTGGTGAACTGTGAAAACAGCAAAATGCGCCGCCCCTCGCTCACCATCTCGGGCAGCAGCTCCATCAGCTGTTCCAGCTTGGCCGAGGTCTTGACTTTTTGCGCGGCAGGCAGCTTCAGCAGGCTGGGGTCGCAGCAGACCTGGCGCAGCTTCAAAAGCGCATCCAGAATCGTGATCTGCGACTTGGCCAGCCCTTTGCTCGTGAGCGCCTCGCGCACGGTTTTTTCCATTCCCAAGCGGATGGTTTCGTACAGGTCGGCCTGTTTGCCCGATAACTCCACGCGCATCACCGTCTCCACTTTGGGCGGCAACTCACTGGCCACCAGCGCCTTGGTTCGGCGCAGCATGAAAGGCGTGATGCGGGCGCGCAGCTGGGTCAGTCGGTCCGGGTCGCCCTGTTTTTCGATAGGGTTGCGGAACAACTCCTTGAAGCGCGCCTGGCTGCCCAAAAACCCGGGCATCAGGAAGTGGAACAGGCTCCAGATCTCGCCCAGATGGTTTTCCATCGGGGTGCCGGACAGGCACAGGCGATGCCGTGTTTGCAGCTGACCCACCACTTGCGCGGCGTGGGTGCTGGCGTTTTTGATGTTCTGCGCTTCATCCAGCACCACCAGGTGCCACTGCATCTCCAGCCAGCGTTCCTTGTCGCGGTGCAAGAGCGAGTAGGGCGCAATCACGATGTCGTGTTCGGCCATGGCGTGGGCCGCATCGTGGCGCTCTTTGCCGTGCAGCACCATGCTGCGCAGCTGCGGGCAAAAGCGTTGGGCCTCGCGCAGCCAGTTGCCCATCAGGCTGACCGGGGCAATGATGAGTGCGGGCTGGGTCAATCGGCCGGCGTCTTTTTCGACCTGGATGTGAGCCAGGGTTTGCAGGGTTTTACCCAGGCCCATGTCGTCGGCCAGAATGCCGCCCAGGCCATGAGCGCGCAAAAACTGCAACCAGTTCAGGCCCTGCTGCTGGTAGGGGCGCAGGCTGGCCACTACGCTGCTGGGCACCGGCACGTTGGGCAACTCGGCGCGGCCGCTCAAGCCTTGCACCATGTCGCGCAAAGCCTGCGCACCTTCCCATACCGCGCCTTCACCCAGCGCTGCGGTAGCCCGCATGGCGTCCAGGCGCGACAGCTTGAGGCTGTCGGCGGTGAAATCGTGGCTGCGGTCGCCCACCATCTCCAGCAGCGCGGCCATCCAGGGCCTGAGCGCGTCGGTGGGCAGGCGGATAAAGCCCTTGCTCACACTGGAGCGCACGTAGACAAAAGGGGGAATGTTGGGCTGGCCGGTTTCGGGGTCCAGCGGGCTGCTGGCGGCAGCGGCAATCAGGTCCGGCAGCCAGGGCAGAATGTTATGGCGCTGGCCGTTGATCTCCATGCCCAGAGACAGGTCAAACCAGGGCGAGGTGGCCTCGTCATCGCCCTGCGCGTGCAGGTTCACGTCCAGTCCATCGGCGTGGGTGATCCAACCGGTCAGTGCGTCGTCCAGCGTCACCACAAAACCGGCATCTTTGAGCACGCTGTAGTTGTCGTCGGCCCAGTGCAGCCACGGTTGCTGCGACTCATTGCCGGGGATGCTGAACAAGCCACCATCGCCCGCGTGCAAGCCGACGTCCATCAGGCGGCTCATCGCATCGAACTCGGCTTCGGTGTCACGGTGCAGCAAAAAGCGTCCTTGTGCGTCTTCAATCACCACAGCCTGGCCCTTGCCGGCCCACCAACCGCGGTGGCCGCCATAGTCAAAGCGCAACACAGCCCGGATCATGCCAATGTGGGGCGCATCCTCGGGCAAGCTGGGCGAGAGATGCAGGCAGGGTACGGGGGCAATGTCTTTCAGCGGGATGAGTTCTTGCAGCACCGGTGGCATGGGCAAGTTACCCAGTCTCTGCATCAACGCGAGTTGGTGCTTTTTCAAGGCCTCGGGCTTGAGCGGGGGTGCTTTCAGCAGCACCTCCAGCTGGGCCGGTGGAATACCCTGCGCCTGCACCAGACCGCACAAGCCCTGGGTGGCATCCAGATAAAGCGGGGGTTGGTTCAGGCACAGCCTGGCAGAAGCATTGGGCAGCTTTGCGCGCAAGGCCCAACTGGGCTCGGGGGTGTGCAGGCTGGGCACTTCATGCCATTCCCAGCGCAGGGTCTGGGTCGGACCCCATTGAATGGCCGCACCCGGGTTGCCCTTGCTGTCTTCCAGAACCAGCCGTCCGGTGCTGGCGGCCTGTTGCAGCGCGAGCAATCCCACCTGGCCTTGCAGCACCGCGCTGGCACTGAAGGCATAGGAGTAGCGAAAATTCTGCGTGTTGGGCATGGCGCGAATGAGCTCCAGCACCTCATGATCGGTCGCGCTGGCGCGGTCATACACGGGCAGACCTTTGTACGGCGGGGTCTTGATGGCCCGCGGCTTGGCCCAGCCGCCGGTGACTTTGGGGTAAGACACCATCGCTTCGATTTGCAGCTGCGGCTTGGGTCCCTGGCCGCCATGTACGGTCAACAAGTACAGAAACTGCTCGGGGCGCTCGTTGGCCTGGGGGCTTTCCACGACCACGCCATTGGCGCGGTCCATCTCTTGCAGCCAGGCCATCAGCTTGGCCTCAGCTTCCAGTCGGGCCATCTCAGCCGCGCGCGCGATGGCCGCTTGGCGGATCGCTTCAACCTGTTCGGGCGAGGGCGCAGAGGGTGTCGAGTTGCGCGCATCCGGCGCGTCACCGCCCAGCAATTGCAAACCCTGGTAGGCGGCCTTGAGCATCAGCGCCACGCCATGTTTGCAGTCGTCGCCCACGGGGCATTCGCAATCGCTGTCCCAGTAAGCCACCGTGCCCTGGGGTGTGATCGCCATGTCGACTGACACTTCATACGGGTTGCGCTGGCTGCCCTGCACCTCGCCCATCAGCACCCAGTGGTCGCCCGCTGGCTCGATGTCCAGACTCAGTACCTTCTGGCTGCGATAGAGCATCAGCCCGCGCGACCAGGCCCCGCTGTCCGCCAGCTTCTCCAGCGAACGTGGGTCGAACCAGAGACCTTTGGCGTGAGCAGAAATTGTCATTGAATTAGCGTCTGGTCCTTGTCTCCGCTGACCAATTTGCTATTAATTAAATAGCTAAATGAGTCAGGAGGTAGGAATCCCCAGTGCATGGCCGGCCTGCTGGTCGGCGTGGTAGCTTGAGCGCACCATCGCCCCTACGGCGGCGTGCTTGAAGCCCATCTCATAGGCTTTCGCCTCGAACATTTTGAAGGTGTCTGGGTGTACGTAGCGCTTGACCGTCAGGTGGGCCGTGCTGGGTGCCAGGTATTGACCAATGGTCAGCATCTCGATGTTGTGGTCGCGCATGTCCTGCATCACTTGCAGCACCTCTTCGTCGGTTTCGCCCAAGCCGACCATGATGCCGCTCTTGGTGGGTACGTTGGGGTGCTGCTCCTTGAACTTCTTGAGCAGGTTCAGACTGAACAGGTAGTCGCTGCCGGGGCGGGCCTCTTTGTACAGGCGGGGCGCGGTTTCCAGGTTGTGGTTCATCACATCGGGGGGTGCGGCCTGCAGGATCTTGAGTGCGCGGTCGTCGCGACCGCGGAAGTCGGGCACCAGCACCTCGATCTGCGTACTGGGCGAGAGTTCGCGGATGCGCAAGATGCAGTCCACAAAGTGTTGGGCACCGCCGTCGCGCAGGTCATCGCGGTCCACGCTGGTGATGACCACGTATTGGAGTTTGAGCGCAGCAATTGTCTTGGCCAGGTTTTCCGGCTCGTGCGCGTCCAGCGGGTCGGGTCGGCCGTGGCCCACGTCGCAAAACGGGCAACGCCGGGTGCACTTGTCGCCCATGATCATGAAGGTGGCCGTGCCCTTGCCAAAGCATTCACCGATATTGGGACAGCTGGCCTCTTCACACACGGTGACCAGCTTGTTGGCACGCAGCACGTCCTTGATTTCGTAAAAACGGGTCGAAGGCGAGCCCGCCTTGACGCGAATCCAGTTCGGTTTCTTCAGCATTTCGCCTTGCACCACCTTGACCGGGATGCGCGACAGCTTGGCGGCAGCCTTTTGCTTGGCCAGCGGATCGTAGGTTTCGGTGGTCTGGGCTTCGCGGACCGTGGGGTTGGCGGCGGGGTCGGTGTGGCTCATGGTGTGGACGCCGGTATCAGGGCGCCAGATAGGTTACGAGCTTGTGGCTCAAAACGTCGGCGGCCTCGGCCCAGCCAACGGATACGCCGATTGTAGAAAGGTCCACGGTCTGCAACCGGGCGTAACCGCAGGGGTTGATGCGGGCGAAGGGTTCCAGGTCCATCGCCACATTGAGCGCCGCACCGTGGTAGGTGCAGTTGCGGCTGACCTTGATGCCCAAAGCACCGATTTTGCCCAGTCCGGCGAAATCGGGGTCAGAGCCACGGCCCTGCGCTGCTGTCGACTTGCTGGGGCGCTGGGGCAGCATGGCGTGAGAGGTCGGGTCGTCCAGACGCACATAGATACCGGGCGCACCGGCTACCCGGTGCCCGGTGACGCCAAAATGCGCCAGGGTGCGGATGATCGCTTCCTCAAGGCGGTACACGTATTCCTTGACGAAATACCCGGCCCGCTTGAGGTCGATCAGCGGATACGCCACCACCTGGCCGGGGCCATGGTAGGTGACCTGTCCGCCACGGTTGGTTTGCACCACGGGGATGTCGGCTGGATTGAAAATATGCTCGGCTTTGCCCGCCAGACCTTGAGTGAAGACGGGTGGATGCTCACAAATCAATAGCTGATCAGGCATATCCGACGAGGGGGGAGTGCCTCTCTTTTCGGTAAATTCCTGCATGGCAACATAGGTGGGGAGATAGTCCACGCGGCCTAGGTTGGAAACGAGGATATCCACCGCCTTACAGCACCACTTTGACCATGGGATGTGTGCTCAGCGTGCGGTACAACTCGTCGAGCTGCTCCCGGCTGGTTGCGGTAACGGTAATGGTCACGCCCAGGTATTTGCCGCCCTTGCTCTCTCGCAACTCAATCGTGCTGGCATCAAAGTCGGGGTCAAACTGGGCGGCGACCATGGTGACGGCATGCACCAGGCCGTCCACTTTGAGGCCCATGACTTTAATGGGAAAGAGCGACGGGTACTCTATGAGCGACTCGCTGCGCGGCTGATCGGGATGGCTGGGTATGGACACGATTCGGGGCGTTGGGGTGGGTCAGTTGGGGGTTGTGCAGGGTGTTGGCGGCCTGCTGCGGAGGTCGCCGGACAGAGGGCGCGTGATGCTCATGAGTGAATTATCGCCGTGGAGGTGTCCAAAGCCGCGGGTTTCTACGTATAATCGAAGGCTTTGTGACAATTGTCGCGTGTAACCTGCGTGTAATTCCAGATGACGAGAGTCTATCCAGCCCCAGAATTTAAGGCAGATGAGGCCGAAGATCTGGAGTTCAAGCGGCTGAGTGCTGAAGAAGCACGGGTATTGCGAGAGCTTCATCCGTCGTTATCGCCCTGGTGGGTGGTTTCTTGGCAGGTTGTGGTGGGTTTGGTAGTGGCTTTGGCTGCTTTGGGTTTGACCGGAAGGTCTGCTGCGGCCTGGTCGGCGGGGTATGGTGCGCTGGCGGTGATAATCCCCGCTGTGTTATTTGCCCGGGGTTTGATGAGTCAATTCTCGTCAATCAACGCGATGACCGCAGGTTTTGGTTTTTTTGTGTGGGAAGCGATCAAGATCGCCGTGAGCGTCGGAATGCTATTTGCGGCGCCGCGGTTGGTTGCAGATCTGGACTGGTTGGCAATGCTGATTGGCCTGATCGTGACCATGAAGGTGTATTGGGTGGCGCTATTAATGCGTCCTAAACGAAAAACTGTTTAAAGAGTTAACAATGTCCGCAGAAGCAAACGCTCCGACAGCCAGTGAATATATTGTTCACCACCTGACGCATTGGCAAAACAAGCCGCAGACGGAAATCGTTGATTTCTCCGTCTTCAATATCGACTCCCTGTTTTTCTCCATCACATTGGGTATTTTGGGTTGCTTCTTCCTCTGGAAAGCTGCCCGCAAAGCCACTTCTGGTGTGCCGGGCCGTTTTCAGGCGGCGGTCGAAATGCTGATGGAAATGGTCGATGGCCAGGCCAAGTCGATCGTTCACAATGCCACGAGTCGCAAGCTGGTTGCTCCGTTGGCGCTGACCGTGTTTGTCTGGATTTTCCTGCTCAACGCCATGGATTTGTTGCCGCTGGATTTGTTGCCCACGGTCTGGGGCTGGATTTACGGCGCTGCCGGTCATGATCCGCATCACGCTTACCTGCGTGTTGTTCCCACTGCCGATCTCTCGGTCACCATGGGTCTGTCGGTTTCTGTCTTGCTTATCTGCCTTTTCTACAACATCAAGATCAAGGGTATGGGCGGCTGGGCGCATGAATTGGTTTCCGCTCCGTTCGGTACCAGCAAGAACCCCGTGTTTGCGGTGATTCTGGCCGTTGTCAACATTGCAGAGCAGTTAATCTCTTTCACTGCCAAGACGGTTTCGCACGGTATGCGACTGTTTGGCAATATGTATGCGGGTGAGTTGGTATTTATGCTGATCGCCTTGCTGGGTGGTTCCTGGGCTTTCTCTGCAGAGCCTGGTAGCCTGATGCTTTTGTTGCTGCACGTGGTGGCTGGCTGGGCGTGGGCGGTGTTCCACATCATCATCATCTTGTTGCAGGCATTCGTGTTCATGATGTTGACCTTGGTCTACATCGGGCAGGCGCACGACGCGCATTAATTTTCGGTTTGTTTTCGTTTTATTTTTTTAGTTAATTAGGAGTGAATCATGGAAGTTATTAGTTTTGCTGCTCTGGCCGCTGGTTTGATCATTGGCCTGGGCGCCTTGGGTGCTTGTATCGGTATCGGCATCATGGGTAGCAAGTACCTCGAAGCAGCTGCTCGTCAGCCTGAGTTGATGGGTGAACTGCAAACCAAGATGTTCGTGTTGGCTGGTCTGATTGACGCGGCTTTCATTATCGGTACCGGTATTGCTCTGTGGTTCGCTACTGCCAACCCGTTCCTCGCCCAAATCGCACGTCTGGTCAAGTAAGCGCTGCCTGCAACAACCTTGTTGAGGGAGAAATACTGTGAACATTAATGGAACACTGGTAGCGCAAGCTATCGTCTTCGCATTGCTGGTGCTGTTCACGATGAAGTTCGTGTGGCCGCCCATCGCGGCTGCATTGGACGAACGTGCCAGCAAGATCGCCGACGGCCTCGCTGCTGCCGACAAAGCCAAGTCCGAGCTTTCCTCCGCAAATAAGCGGGTGGAAGACGAACTGGCCAAGTCGCGCAACGAGACCGCAGCCCGCCTGGCAGATGCCGAGCGTCGCGGTCAGGCCATCGTGGAAGAAGCCAAATCAAAAGCAACCGAGGAAGGCAACAAGATCATTGCTGCCGCCAAGGTTGAAGCTGAACAGCAAGCCATCAAGGCGCGCGAAGCTCTGCGTGAGCAGGTCGCGGTCCTGGCGGTCAAGGGTGCCGAGCAGATTCTCCGCAAGGAAGTCAATGCTGGCGTTCATGCTGAATTGCTTGGTCGTTTGGCCAAAGAGCTCTAAGAGGACAACCATGGCTGAACTTGCCACCATTGCCCGACCTTACGCCGAAGCCTTGTTCAAGGCTTCGTCATCAGACTTGAATGGTGCGGCTGTTTGGGTCGAAGCCTTGCAGGAAATTGCGAAAAATGCGCAGCTCCAGCAATTCTCCGATAACCCCAACGTCACAACCGCTCAGGTGTTTGATGTGATTGCCGGCGTGGCCAAAGTGGCATTGCCGGACATGGCAAAGAACTTTTTGCGCACCGTCATCGAAAACGGCCGCCTGAATGCATTGCCGGAAATTGCAGAGCAGTTTCGCGCATTAAAAAATGCGCAAAGCGGCTCATCTGATGCAGTGGTGTACAGCGCGTTTGCCATTGACGGTGCTGCCGTGGCTGACTTGAAGGTCACACTGGAAAAACGCTTTGGCCGCAAGCTCAATGTCTCCGTCGAATTGCAGCCTGAGCTGATCGGCGGCATTCGTGTGGCGGTGGGTGATGAGGTTCTTGACTCTTCTGTCAAAGCCCGTCTTGAACAAATGAAAATGGCCTTGACCGCTTGAGGCGTAAGCCCCGAGTCGTCAGCCCAATTAACGAAAGAAGGAAAGAGTCATGCAACTCAATCCAGCAGAAATTTCTGAACTGATCAAGAGCCGTATCGAAGGCCTTGCGGCCAGCGCCGACATCCGTAACCAGGGTACCGTTGTTTCGGTGACCGACGGTATCGTTCGTGTACACGGTCTTAGCGACGTGATGCAAGGCGAGATGTTGGAGTTTCCTCTGACCGCTGACGGTACGCCAACCTTCGGCCTGGCCCTGAATCTTGAGCGCGACTCTGTCGGCGCCGTGATTTTGGGTGAGTACGAGCACATCTCCGAAGGCGACACGGTCAAATGTACCGGCCGTATTCTGGAAGTGCCCGTCGGTCCCGAGTTGATTGGTCGCGTGGTCAATGCCTTGGGCCAGCCGATTGACGGCAAAGGTCCGATCAACGCCAAGATGACCGACGTGATTGAAAAGGTTGCGCCTGGCGTGATCGCTCGTAAATCCGTCGACCAACCCATGCAGACTGGCCTGAAGTCGATTGACTCCATGGTGCCCGTCGGCCGTGGTCAGCGCGAGCTGATCATTGGTGACCGTCAGACCGGCAAGACCGCTGTTGCCATTGACGCCATCATTAACCAGAAGGGTCAGAACATGACCTGCGTTTATGTCGCGATTGGCCAGAAGGCCTCGTCGATCAAGAACGTGGTGCGTGCACTGGAGCAGGCTGGCGCAATGGCTTACACCATTGTTGTGGCGGCTTCCGCTTCTGAATCGGCTGCCATGCAGTATGTGTCTGCCTACTCGGGCTGCACCATGGGCGAATACTTCCGTGACCGCGGCGAAGACGCGCTGATCGTGTATGACGATTTGTCCAAACAGGCCGTCGCCTACCGTCAGGTGTCCCTGTTGCTGCGTCGTCCTCCAGGCCGCGAAGCCTACCCCGGCGATGTGTTCTATCTCCACAGCCGTCTGCTTGAGCGTGCCGCTCGTGTGAACGCCGACTACGTCGAAGCCTTCACCAAAGGCGCCGTCAAGGGCAAGACCGGTTCTTTGACAGCTCTGCCCATTATTGAGACGCAAGCGGGTGACGTGTCCGCCTTCGTGCCGACCAACGTGATTTCGATTACCGACGGTCAGATTTTCCTGGAAACCTCCTTGTTTAACGCGGGTATCCGTCCTGCGATTAACGCCGGTATCTCGGTGTCTCGCGTGGGTAGCTCGGCTCAGACCAAGATCATCAAAGGCCAGTCCGGCGGTATCCGTACCGACTTGGCGCAGTACCGTGAATTGGCTGCTTTTGCGCAGTTCGCGTCCGATCTGGACGAGTCCACACGCAAGCAACTGGACCGCGGTGCCCGTGTGACCGAACTTCTGAAGCAAGCCCAGTACAGTCCGCTGTCCATCAGCCTGATGGGAGCGTCTTTGTTCGCAGTGAACAAGGGCTTCATGGACGACATCGAAGTCAAGAAGATTTTGTCTTTTGAGCATGGCTTGCACAGCTATCTGAAGGATAAGCACGCTGCCCTGTTGGCCAAGCTGGAAGACAGCAAAGCCCTGGACAAGGATGCTGAGGCTGAGTTGACTGCTGCGGTGAGCGCATTCAAGAAAAGCTTTGCTTAATTCCTTCCTGATCATTCCCTACCTCATGAGGAGCCTCTGATGGCATCAGGCAAGGAACTACGCACCAAGATCAAATCGGTGGAAAACACCAAGAAGATCACTAAGGCGATGGAGATGATTTCTGTCTCCAAAATGCGCAAGGCGCAGGAGCGCATGCGCGCAGCCCGTCCTTACAGCGAAAAAATTCGCAGTATTGCGAGCAACCTCGGGCATGCCAATCCAGAGTACGTGCACACCTTCATGAAGGCCAACGACGGCAAGTCGGTGGGTTTCATTGTGGTGACCACGGACAAGGGCCTGTGCGGTGGTTTGAATACCAACTTGTTGCGCGCTGTGACCGGTAAATTGCGGGAAACGCAGACAGCGGGGAAAACGCCGAAAGCTGTTGCCATCGGTGGCAAGGGGCTCGGATTTTTGAACCGCATGGGTGCTCAGGTTGTGTCGCACTTGACGCACCTGGGTGACAAGCCTCACCTGGACAAGCTCATCGGCCCCGTCAAGGTGCTGTTGGACGCTTATGCCCGCGGTGAAGTCAGTGCTGTCTACCTGTGCTACAACAAATTTGTAAGTACCATGGCCCAACAGCCGGTGCTGGATCAGTTGCTGCCTTTGTCCGCTTCCGTCATGGAAGCTGAAACGAAGGCAAGTGGCACCCAGCATGCATGGGACTACATCTATGAACCTGACGCACAAGCGGTCATCGATGATCTGTTGGTGCGCTACGCCGAAGCCTTGGTTTACCAAGCAGTCGTTGAAAACATGGCTTCTGAGCATGCAGCGCGCATGGTCGCCATGAAAGCGGCTACCGACAATGCGGGCAATGTGATTGGTGAGCTCAAACTCATCTACAACAAAACCCGTCAAGCGGCTATTACCAAAGAGTTGTCGGAAATCGTGTCTGGCGCAGCTGCAATCAGCGGCTAAGCAAATTCAAATTATTGGAGCGAAAAATGCAAGCCCAAGGAAAAATTGTTCAGTGTATTGGCGCTGTGGTCGACGTGGAGTTTCCCCGTAACCAGATGCCCAAGATTTATGACGCACTCAAAATGGACGGCTCTGCGCTGACCCTTGAAGTGCAGCAGCAACTCGGCGATGGCATCGTGCGTACTATTGCGCTCGGTTCGTCGGACGGCCTGCGTCGTGGTCTGATTGTGTCGAATACCGGTAACCCCATTACTGTGCCCGTTGGTAAAGCTACCCTCGGTCGCATCATGGACGTGCTGGGTTCGCCGATTGACGAACGTGGTCCCGTCAGCCAGGAGCTGACCGCTTCCATTCACCGTAAGGCACCTGCTTACGACGAACTGAGCCCATCCCAGGAGCTGCTGGAAACCGGCATCAAGGTGATTGACCTGGTTTGCCCGTTCGCCAAGGGCGGTAAGGTGGGTCTGTTCGGTGGTGCCGGCGTGGGCAAAACCGTGAACATGATGGAACTGATCAACAACATCGCCAAGGCACACAGCGGCTTGTCCGTGTTTGCCGGTGTGGGTGAGCGTACCCGTGAAGGTAACGACTTCTACCACGAGATGGCTGATTCCGGCGTTGTGAACCTCGAGAACCTGCCTGAGTCCAAAGTAGCGATGGTGTACGGTCAGATGAACGAGCCCCCGGGCAACCGTCTGCGCGTGGCCTTGACCGGTCTGACCATTGCGGAATCTTTCCGTGACGAAGGTAAAGACGTGTTGTTCTTCGTGGACAACATTTACCGTTACACATTGGCCGGTACCGAAGTGTCCGCGCTGTTGGGTCGTATGCCTTCCGCTGTGGGCTACCAGCCTACATTGGCCGAAGAAATGGGCCGTCTGCAAGAGCGTATTACTTCCACCAAAGTGGGTTCCATCACGTCTATTCAGGCCGTTTACGTTCCTGCGGATGACTTGACCGATCCATCCCCTGCGACAACCTTTGCTCACCTGGACTCCACCGTGGTGTTGTCCCGTGATATCGCTTCGCTGGGTATCTATCCTGCCGTGGATCCTCTGGACTCCACCAGCCGTCAGCTGGACCCGTTGGTCGTTGGTGCTGATCACTATGAAACCGCCCGTGCGGTTCAGGGTACGCTGCAGCGCTATCGCGAACTGCGCGACATTATCGCGATCATGGGTATGGACGACTTGGCTCCTGAAGACAAGCTGGCTGTGGCCCGTGCCCGTAAGATTCAGCGTTTCCTGAGCCAGCCTTTCCACGTGGCTGAAGTGTTTACCGGCAGCCCCGGCAAGTACGTGCCTCTGGCCGAAACCATTCGCGGCTTCAAGATGATTGTGGCTGGTGAGTGCGATCATCTGCCTGAGCAGGCGTTCTACATGGTTGGCACGATCGACGAAGCGTTCGAAAAAGCCAAGAAGATGTAAGTACTCGGATCGAACATTCGAATCTAAGGAAAAGCCAACATGAACACCATCCACGTCGACGTGGTCAGTGCTGAAGAATCCATCTTCTCCGGTGAGGCGCGCTTTGTCGCCCTGCCCGGTGAAGCTGGCGAGCTTGGCATTTACCCCCGCCATACCCCATTGATCACGCGCATCAAGGCGGGTTCGGTGCGTATTGAAAATGCCGACGGCAGTGAAGAGTTTGTCTTCGTGGCCGGTGGCATTCTGGAAGTCCAGCCCAACTGCGTCACGGTGTTGTCCGACACTGCCATTCGCGGCAAAGACCTGGACGATGAGAAGGCCAATGCTGCCAAGGCCGCGGCTGAAGAAGCACTCAAGAACGCCAAGGGCGAACTCGATATTGCCCGCGCACAATCTGAACTGGCTGTTATGGCTGCCCAGATCGCCGCGTTGCGGAAATACCGCCTCAAGAAGTAAACGAAAATCGAAGGCGTTCATCGCCGTTCGACGTGCTTCCCGGTTTCAAAGCCCTGCTCTGCAAAGACCAGGGCTTTTGTTATTTCAGCATCAAGGTTTTAATTCAACACAGGTGTATCCGGTAATTCATTGGGATTGCCGTCGTTGTCGCCAAGAGGAAAATGCTCGACCAACAGAGCAGACACTTCCCCCAGCGCCTGCGTCAGTCCTTCTTCGTACTGACCCTGCTGAAATGCGGACCGCATGCGGCCCACCATGGCCTGCCAGGCTTCGTGGGAGACCCGTTCGCTCAGTCCTCTATCCGCCACTACTTCAATGGAACGCTCGGCCAGCAACAGATAGATCAGTACGCCGTTGTTGTGGGCCGTATCCCAAACACGAAGTTCGCTGAAAACTCCCAGTGCGCGCTGTCGGCAGATCTGTCGAGTGGGTGCATCTGTCCAAAGACAGTGCAGCGGCAGGCCAGCTTCCACAAAAATCCGGATTTCCCCCGAATGACGCCGCTCGCTCGCCGCGACCCTGTCGCCTAGCCGGCGCAACATGTCCGCAGGAACCGCCCGCTGCAAAACGGAATCGTCCAGCCACCGATGTCTCCAAACACGCTTGATCCGGCCTAGCATTACCAATCTCCCGAGGCGCCGCCGCCCCCAAAGTCACCGCCGCCGCCCGAGCTGAAGCCGCCACCCCCACTGCCAGCACTCCAGCCGCCGCTTCCTCCTGTCCCCCAGCCGCCAGTGCCACTGCTGCCGGAAGTCCAGTTGCCGGGATGCGCCTGCGGAAAGCGGGTCAACAAGGCAAACAGGAGCGCCACAAACGCGGCCACGCTGGCCACAATCAGGCTGGAGGTGACGAAAAGCGTCAGCGCTCCGACCGCTGCGCCAGTTGCCAGGGCACCCAGCTTGAGCCCCAACATCTTGCGGGCCATTCCCGCCATCACCGGCACGGCGATGAACAGAAAGATGGCCATGTCTATCCACTGAAACCCCGACTTCGCCTGCTCCGAGCCTGACGCGCCCGGGGGTGGTGGGGGCAAGGCCTCGCCAGCGATCAAGCCTGTAAGACGGGCTACCCCTGCATCCAGACCACCGGCAAAGTCGCCCCGCTTGAAGCGAGGGGTGATCACCTCGTCAATGACACGTTTAGCAGCCAGATCCGGGATGGCGCCTTCCAGTGTCTTGGCCACTTCAACACGCACCTTGCGGTCATTTTTGGCGACGATAAGCAATACACCATCCCCAATCTCCCTGCGTCCGAGCTTCCAGGTGTTCGCAACCCGGTTGGCATAGCTGGCAATGTCCTCAGGCTGGGTGGTAGCCACCAGCAGCACGACAAGTTGAGCGCCCCGCGCCTGCTCAAAAGCGGTGAGCTTGTTCTCAAGTTGCTGCACCTGTCCAGCATCCAGCGTGCCGGTGGTGTCCATGACATGAGCCGTGACGGGCGGAATTGCCTGTTGAGCATGGGCTGACGCAAAAGCGAACAGCAGCCCTGTGAGCAAGCCAGCCACCCAGGCCCACGCCGGCAAAGAAGGGGCCACTACCCGTTGCTGCAGGAGTATGCCAATCAACATAGGCTCAAAGTGGTGTTACTTCTTGTTGAAGTCAACCACAGGCGGGCTTGAAATCGTTGCCTCATTCTGCACAGCAAAACTGGGCTTGGGCTGGTAACTGAACAACATGGCAGTGAGGTTGCTGGGGAAGCTGCGGGCCAGCACGTTATACGCTTGCACGGCCTGGATATAGCGGTTGCGGGCCACTGTCACGCGGTTTTCAGTGCCTTCAAGCTGCACCCGCAGATCGCGAAAACCTTCGTTCGCCTTGAGGCTGGGGTACTGTTCGGAGACAACCATCAAACGGCTTAAAGCGGACCCCAATTCACCCTGTGCAGCCTGGAACTTGTTGAATGCTTCCGGGTTGTTCAAGGTCTCCGGCGTCACTTGAATCGAGGTTGCCTTGGCGCGGGCCTCAATCACCTTGGTCAGCGTCTCCTGCTCAAAAGCGGCTTCGCCTTTGACTGTGGCCACGATGTTGGGTACCAGATCAGCGCGCCGCTGGTACTGGTTCAGTACCTCGCTCCAGGCGGACTTGGTCTGTTCGTCAAGACGTTGAAAATCGTTGTAACCGCAAGCGGTAAGGTTGAACGAGGCAATGAGGATCAGGAACCAGCGCGTCATAAAACTCTCCAACTTTGGGTGACCGACAGTAGCATAAACCTGTTGCACCTACACTGAGGATTCGCATGGAAAATGCGCAATCGCAAGAACCCGTTTGCAGAACACGCCAAAATTGCACGAGATTCGCTACATCCAACCATGAAGTACACCGCGCCCAAGTGGCTGCCAGGCGGCAATTTGCAGACCATCTGGCCTGCCTTGTACTCTCGGCGGGTTTTTGGCCCGACGCCGCTGTACCGGCGGGAGCGCTGGAATACGCCAGATGGCGACTTCATAGACGTCGACTGGCTTGAGACCACGCCATTCCAGACGCTGCTGGTGATGTTCCACGGACTGGAAGGTTCATCCGGCAGCCACTATGCAGAGGCATTTGCGGACTTTGCGAGAGTCCGCGGATTTGGTTTCGCCGTGCCGCATTTCCGGGGTTGCAGTGGTGAACTCAACCACGGACCGCGGGCCTATCACTCGGGTGATTTTGAGGAAATCGGCTGGATCCTGGCGCGCATACGCCAGCAGCACCGGGGTCCCATTCTTGCCGTGGGCATATCACTGGGCGGCAATGCGCTGCTACGCTGGGCCGAAGAAATGGGTGACGAGGCCGCTTACGTGGCCGATGCCGTGGCAAGTGTGTCCTCGCCCATTGATCTGGTTGCCAGTGGAAGGGCGATTGGGCGGGGCTTTAACCGGCTGGTATACACCCGCATGTTCCTGAACACGATGAAGCCCAAGGCCCTGCGCAAGTTGGCGCAACATCCTGGCCTGTTCGATGCTCATGCGCTGCGTGCGGCGAGAGATCTTTATGAGTTTGACAACGTCTTCACGGCCCCTCTGCATGGCTTTAAAAGTACCGACGACTATTGGACGCGTGCCTCGGCCAAACCGCATTTGCACCGGATACGCATCCCGGCGCTGGTGGTGAACGCCCGAAACGATCCTTTTGTGCCATCCTCCTGTCTGCCGCAGCAGCAAGATGCCGGGCGCTACGTGACCCTGTGGCAGCCAGCGCACGGCGGGCATGTTGGTTTTCCTCAAGGCCGTTTGCCAGGTCATGTGCGCTCCATGCCGGACGCAGTGGGCGGCTGGCTGGCTTCACATATTTCTCAACCTCAGAATTCATGATCCATGGACGACATTGTTAAACAAGCCCTCGCCAAGTGGCCCAACGTGCCCGATTGTTACGGCTGGCTGGGGCTGGATGCGCGCGGCAACTGGTTCATGCGCGACGACCGGGTGCAAGCTCAGGGACCGTTTGCTGGCGGCACGCCGCAAAGCAAGGGCTCGCAGCTCAAGCATGAAAAGTTGATTGAGTTCATCCAGCGCAACTACGAGTCGGATCGCCAGGGGCAATGGTTTTTCCAGAACGGACCGCAGCGCGTTTATGTCGAACTGGAAGTGACGCCACTGATCTGGCGTGTCAGCGAAGACTTCTCGATTCAAGACCACGCAGGCAAACCGGCGCGACTTCAGCGCTGCCTGCTGGACGAACAAGGGCGCCTTTATCTGGATGCCGATTCAGGTTTTGGCTTGGTTCATACCATGGACATGGGCCATGCTGCCGACGCCGTGGAGCAAGGTTTATGGGTTCCCCAAGATGTGTTGTCGACCGATTTGCCGGTGCGCTTCAACTATGTGGCGAGCCCTCAATTGCTTCAAAAAACATAGCAATATCAGCAATTGAATCGGGAGCTAGA
This sequence comes from Rhodoferax sp., assembly GCF_018780565.1. Lineage (GTDB taxonomy): Bacteria > Pseudomonadota > Gammaproteobacteria > Burkholderiales > Burkholderiaceae_C > Rhodoferax. The sequence goes on along the minus strand of NZ_JADMJN010000008.1, from coordinate 758 downwards.
GGACTGAAAAACAAAAAAACCGGTCAGCAACCGGTTTTTTTGTAATGTGGGGGACGGTCCTACTTGGCTGCAGCGGCAGGAGCTGCTGGTGCTTTGGGTTCTTCCAGCTTGCCGCCGGATCCGTTGGCCATGTAGACCACCGCGCGGCCGATTTCCAGATCTTCAAAATCACCACCGCCCTGAGGACCCATGGCGTTTTTGCCTTTGACGGCGGAGGTCAGCAGTGCCTCGTAGCCGGTTGCCACGCGAGGAGCCCAGGCTGCAGTGTCACCAAACTTTGGCGCACCAGCCGCACCGGATGTATGGCAGGCTGTGCATTGGGCTTTGAAAACTTCTTCACCGCTCTTGAGCTGGCGATTGGCATCACGAATCTCGATCGTGCCAATTTTCTGGATACGCGCATTCAGCGCTTTTTCCATGTTGACCGCTCCAGCAGCGGGCTTGTTGTCCGATGTGACGTACTGCACCAGGCCAATGATGGCGAATACGGGAACCACAAACGAAAAGAATACGGCAAGCAGCAGTTGCTTGGGGTTTTTGACGGGACCGGTGTGGTCTTCGTCGTGAACGGTGGCGTGACTGTTGTCGCTCATGGTGTCCTCTAAAAATCGGGGGCGTTGAAAGCAGCCTGTGATTATAGCCGCCCCCCTTGCGAAAACACCTACAATGCACCCTTCGGTTTGCGGCTGTAGCTCAGTGGATAGAGTATTGGCCTCCGAAGCCAAGGGTCGTGGGTTCGATCCCCGCCAGCCGCACCA
>NZ_JADMJN010000013.1 GCF_018780565.1 Rhodoferax sp. | reverse complement strand
TGGCTCCCGCCTTCTTCAGCACCACATAGCGGGACTTGATGACCACGCGCCGGGCTGTCGCCGCCAGCGTATTACCAACCCTGCCCGCCGCAACCCGACCTCTTCCAAAAGTCGATACAGGACGCGCACCACGCGCACTACGCGCGCCAGAAGCACTCGCCCCCGCCTTGGAGACCTGCTTCAGTACCTGCGATACAAATCGCTGCGAACGCTGTCCGTTACCTGCACCGGCATCGTCCTTCGATGCTCCTGGTTTGACCCTGAAACGGTCATCGTCACGCGAGGCCATGACACACGCTCCATCGTAGGCTGGAATACCGCATCGAAAACGGCACGCGGCCAACCCCGATGCTCTGCGGGTTTACGCTCTGCCACGGCACGCAGGCTGCAAGCCGCCGTGCCGTGCCCAACCCACGTGCAGACTGGCTTAGCGGCCCGGCACGTGCCGGCCCTTTTATCTTGCCCTCTGTCTTCAGCGGTCCCCAAGGTGCCCGGCTCCGAGTCCGCACCAGCCATGCATCAGTCGTGTGGCGACGCCAAACAGGCTGCCCCGGTGCAGCTCGCGCTGCACACTGGCGACAGGACATCCGCGCAATGGGCAACACCATCATGGAGTACTCCAGGTCCACAGTGGCTGCGCACTGCCAATCACGTCCGATGCACGGATGGGGCCGATGTAGCGGCTGTCGAACGACGCCGGGTTTGTGTTGCTCAACAAGAACAGTTCGCCGCGCGCCAGGCGTCGACACTGCGACCAGTCAGACAGTGGACGGCCATGCCCATCGGCACGCATCACGGCGGCCACCACCACGTCGTCAATGCGCACCGACGTGCCATCCACGCACACCCGTTGCGGCGCCATGGCACCAATGCGCTTGAGCAGGGGGATGCCCGCTGGCAGGTAGTCGCGCTGCGCCGCCAACGCGGCAGCGGGCGCCGGAAGTCGGGCCAGCACGATGCTGCCGACCTGCAGCGCATCGGCAGGCGCGATGCGGTACCAGCCGCGTGCCACACTGTCGCTGGGGTTGTAGACGATTTGCGCACGGTGTGGCACGGCCAGCGGCACGAGCAGCGCAGCCAGGCCGATATCCATGCAGAGAATCACGATGGCCCGCTTCATTGCAGCGCTCCGCGCACAATAGGCGCCGCATGCCGCTCGGGTGTGTACTCGGGCAGCGGCTTGCGTGCAACCAGGCAGTTACCGACAGCACCCCAGTACGTCAGGGCCACGGCACACGGATCGATGCCCTGGCGCTCCATGGCGTCAATCACGGCAAGCACTGCTTTGACCTGGAGTTCACCGTCGGCACGCAGCAGGCTGCGCGCGCCTGGCACCACGCCCGCGACGCGCTGTACTCCGTCAAACGAAGTGGGTGCCTGCAGCACCATCAGTTGCCAGAGCGCCGCCCCATGGTCATTGGCAATCCACTTTACGCGGCAGCAGACCGCGCCGGGTTCGAACACCGCGACGCGCCGCCAGCGGTTCAGAACGATCTCGCGCGCTGGCTTGCCAAAGCGCAGCCATACGTTCACCCGCTGCTCCACGAAGGCAAGGGAAACCTGCATAGCTATGGGTCTGCGCGCTTGCATTTCGGGCCGCGTCACTTGCCCCGCTACTTGCATGTTCGGCTGCATCATGGCGCCCCCTCCGGAAACTCACGTTCCAGCAATTCGCGCAACATCTCAACGGCCGTAATGCCACGCTGAAACGCCACAACCTTGATGCGTCCGCGCATCACCGGTGTGACGTCGATGGTGAGTCGTGCGGTGTAAACCGATGCCTTTGCGGCTGCCATCACCGCATCAACCTGCTGCACCCAGGCAGATGCTGGATCGGCACCGGGCCTACGGCCAATCGCTGCCCTTCGCTGCGAATTGGATTGCTGAGGCTTGCTCATGGCAGCATCTCTCGCACCGCCTGCGCCAGCGCAGCGATCTCGCGCGCGGCCGCGCAATGCGGCGCCACTTCGAACGCCAACCGACCCGCAGCCACGCTGTCGGCAAACACAATGCGCTGGGACACTTCCACCTGCAGCGCAGGAAACGGCTGATCGGCGAGCGCAGCACGCGCCTCGCGCCCAATCACCGTGCCCACGACACGCCGGTTGATCACAAACGCCGCGCGCAGCTGCGGTCGAAACACGCGTGCCTCGGTAATCAGCTGCACCATTTCATTGCTGGCCCAGACGTCATAAGCGCTGGGCTGTACCGGAATCAGCACCAGGTCGGCGGCCAGCAGCGCAGAGCGCGCGAGTGCCGCGACCCGGGGTGGGCCATCAATCACCACGAAATCAGCCTGCAAGGCGATCTGCGGCGCTTCCTGGTGCAAGGAGTCCCGCGCCAGGCCAAACACGCCATACAGGCGACCGTGGCCGCTTTGCGCGCGTCGCTGCGCCCAATCCAGGGCTGACCCTTGGGGATCGGTATCCAGCAGCGTCACGCGCTGCCCCTGCATGGCGAACTCGCCCGCGAGGTGCGTGGCCAGCGTGGTCTTGCCTGCCCCGCCTTTCTGGTTGAGCAATGCGATCACCTTGCCGGGTGGCTTGGAACCCTCTGACAAACGGTATTCGATGCCTTCGGACGAAGCACTGCCCATTTTTTGAGCAGCGGCGTTTCCTCTTTTATCCATAGTTATGTCTTTAGTTAGAAGAGTTAAGGAGGTCCGAAACCGTTGCTGGGCAAGGGCTGGCGGTCGATGCGCACGTGTGATTACCCGTGTCGTTTGCGGGCGATTCCCCGAATGACTTGCGGGTGATTCCCGAGTCCGGACACAGCTTGTCCACTGACTTGTCACCAGTGCCTGTGGATAAGTCGGAGTGGGATGGATGCGACCAGCAGCGGAACCGGAGCCAGTCCGTGCTGCCCAGGTGCTCAATGGAGAGCCAGTAGCCCGGCAATGACTGGCGGTGCACCAAGCGCCGCAACTGAACGGCGAAATCGGCATAGCGCTGCAAGCTGCCCGACTTGAGATGCAGGTGACGCAGGTCGAAACGCCAGCCTTCCACCTGTCGGCCGCCGTGCTTGCGCACCAGTCGGTACAGCCAGCGTTCGAAGCCGCCGGTGAGCTTGAAATACCCCGGGTCCAGGGTCAAGACCAAGGCATCTTCCATCACACCGGCATAGAACCAGTCCGCCAGGATCAACTCGATGCCGTAGGCCCGGCCATGGGCACCGGGCAGCTCCTTCCATTCATTGATCCACGAGAAGCGGTGCATGCGCCGACCTGCGGGCTGGCGGATGGACGTGGCCACCGTGGTGGACTGCAGCCGGTCCAAAGCGGCCTTGAGCATCAGGTAGTCCTTGAAACCGGTGCCGCGCTGCACAAAGGTCAGGATCTCATGCGGCGTCGCAGCCATCAGGCGCGAGGTGCGCAATCCCTGGTCCCGTGCCTGCACGATGTGGCTGGCCGCCCAGATCAGTACGTCGGCATCCCAGATGGTGGCAATGCCATGCTCCGGCACACCCTCAACCGTCAAGGTCACGCCCCCTGCCTCGAAGCGGATGGGTATCACCCTGCGGGACTTGGCCAACGAAAAGAACGGGTAGGCCATCAGGTCCTGCGCATCACGCGGGGCCATGTCGCCGCCTGGCAAAGCGCGGAACAGCATGAGCTGGTCACGTTCACTCAAGGGCTTAGCCATTGCCGCGATCCTGTTCGTGCATCTGACACTGAATCAATGCCCACTCAGCGCACCGAGGCCCGCTGCGGGCTGCCGGGATCAGAGGTCATGCCGTAAGCCCGGCCATCGGCCCAGGTGCGCAAGTCGCCCACCGCATAGAGCACACGCGCGCCAAACTTACGGTAACGGGGGCCACCTCCGAGAACGCGCTGCTTCTCCAGCGTACGCGGCGAGAGGCGCAGAAAGGCTGCGGCCTCGTCATTGGTCAGGAACTCAGGGTTGCCGGGGGCTGCAGCAAGCGGCAACGCAGCCGCAGGGGTTGTGCGCAAAGGCAGAGAATTCGCAGTTGCCATGAAGGACTCCATCGACGGTCATCGCCTGGCAGCGAAATGCCGCCAGATGGAGGGAGTCTCAGGAAACTGGGGACAACTGCGAAGGGAGATATTCAGCGCACGGGTTCGTCTCCGGGGGCGCTACGTGGGACACCGACGTGCTGCTGGCGCACGCCAGCCAAAGCCAGATAGCCGCCACGCATGAACCCCTCGGCACGGGTCAGGAGGTGGCGAACCTGCGCACGAAGTTCGCCATCCGCCGTCCAGCGCGTGCGTACGGCATCAGCGCCGAACAAAGCCCCGGCAATATCGCGATGGTGAGCGCCAGCTTGCGATGCATCAAGCGCCCGCAGGGCGTGCAGGTGCAGCAAGGACGCGCGGGTAATTCTTCTGGCGGCCACTGAAGGCCATTTCCCCTCGATGGCGTTAGCCTGCACATGGTACCCGCTCAATCGCGTGCGCAGGTGGGCATCGAGCGGTACGGTCAAGCCATAGGGCGAACCGTCCTCCAGAGCGGTGGACAGCGACGCCCGCAGGCGATGCGGTCCATGCTCTATCGTGAGGCTCAGTTGCGCGCCTGTATGGGCCACGCGCTTGCGCCCGGGAATCGTCCAGAGGCTAAAGACCGACCCGGTGCTTGTGTCGTGCGCACGGACGGCGCGCACCTGCAGCAGCGCGTCAGCCGCTGCGGCCCAGCGTGGGTGTGCCTGACGGGCATCGAGCTGCGGATCTTCGGCGACTCTGCAACCCCCAGTGGGACGCTGAAGCGCGGCGTTGCCTGCTGAGCCAGTCGGCCCGGTAGCCCGTGTGACGCCTCAAGTATTCCCATGCGAGCGCAGGACCGTCCAGGTCCAGCGTATAGAGGTATGCAGCCGCAGCGCGCCAGGGCGCGGACACGTCGGCAGAGTGGTGATGGATCGTCATTGCGATGGCTCCCTTTTTGAATTTTCGGGAGGATGCCACGAATGGCTTCGCAAAATGTTACCTACATAGTTACATGTCGCGGCTCATAAAGGCTAAAAAGCACTTTCCGAAAAGGTCAGTCGTTAATCGATCCATCCCGCGTCGCCTCGGCCGCGTAGGCCGACAGTGGTTGGCGCGGCTTGAAATGGGGATCGACCGCGATGCGCATGCCGCGTGGCCCGCGTACACCTTCCAACGCGGAAAGGCTCACGACGCCCAACTCTGGGAATCCGGTTCCGCCTTCGCACAACCCATAGGCCTGGTCGCCATCGGCATCCAAACTCACCAGCAACCAGACGGCACCAGCGTCCAAAGTGTGAAGCTTGACGACGGGGTAAGGATCAATAGTTTCGCCACGCGCACGGGCTGCGCCATTGGCCAGCATTTGCGTGCGCTGCAAGTCAGTGAGAAAGGTCATGGCGTGTCATTGGTCATTTACAGATTGTTACTGTATTTAGAACCGCCCTGAACAACCCCAACTTTAACGGAAGATTGCATTCAAGACAAAAGAGTTAAATATAACGTGGTTTAAATTATTCTAAACACCGACGCTCCTGCCCATGCAGAAGCGTGTGATCCAGCGAGGAAGACCGGCAGGGGCGACGACCTTTGAAGCTGCGCCTGCGCAAGCGTTTGGGGCTGCGGTGCGGGCCGTGAGAACCGAAGACGGCATCGCCCAGGAAACGCTGGCACATCTGGCAGGTATCGAACGCTCGCACATGGGCAAGATTGAGCGTGGCGAGCATATGCCCACACTGGCCCTGGTATTCAAGATCGCCCGGGCGCTGGGGCGCAGTGCCGGTGAACTGATGCTGGAAACGGAAGCCAGGCTTCCGATGGAATGGCATCAACCGCCGAACGACGGTTGATGCCCCGTGGCGCCTACGCCACGATGCGGCCCGACATCCGGGCTTCGCGCGCATAGGCGCTGATGGGTTTGTCTGACTTGAAATGCAGGTCTCGCTCTACCGGTAGCCCGAGACGGCCACCCACGGTAGCGAGTTCAGCCAGGCTCACATATCCCAGCTCAGGAAAGCCGAGACCCAGGTCGCACAGTCCGAACGAATGATCGTCATCGTCAGGATCAATCTCGGTCAGCAGCCAGGTGGCACCCGCGTCAGGCGTGAACAGCTTGACTATTGGCGGTGGATCGAATCCCTCGTCAACGAGGGATTGCCGGCCGTTGGCCAGCAACTGCGCGCGTAGTTCGTCGGAAATAAGGTTCATGATCGCAACTCCTTGAATGGACGCTCCCGATCGGAGCGCTGCGATTCAGGCGTACGCGAACAGCGCGGCCGTCACACCCCCGACTCGGTCGGTGCGGGCTGGGGGTTGACGGGCGTGCGGCGTGCGCCAAGCTGCGCGGCTTGTCCGGTCGGGATGCGGCCAGGTCAAACAGGGTGTGCGCCACCATGAACACCGACGACTTCGCACAGCATCACGGCAGTCCGGAATCCATGTGTCGAAATCACAGCCCGATCAGGCACCGCCTGTTCGGCGGACTTTCAGGGGTGCCAAGCACCGCGCGGCGGGGACGGGCTGGTAGCCGGTCCCCTGGAGGGCAAGAGAAGCGCGCAGGCGTCAGGGATGGAAGCCCAAAGGGGCGAGACGCCATCGGTGGCTCGATGCGCAGCACGACAGCCCGACCCGGCATCGCCGGGGGACGCACGGAAATCCTTGAATCCTGCAATGCGTCTCTACTCAAAACCTCAAAAACACAAAACTGCCTTCACGCATCTACGTAAACCCACAAAAACGCGCAGCCGTAAAAGCGACTTTGTGTCCATGCACGAATCCGGATTTACTTGACTGCGCAAAGCCGTACATCCGCAAACCCGTCAATCAGTAAAGCAGGACAAACGTAAAAAATCCCCCGATATACGACGGGCCATTCACTTGCAGGGGTTCGTAAAACGCCCCGCCGAGGTGCGGGGCGTCAGGGCGACGCTCAGTCGCCCTTGCTGCGCGACCAGATCAGATTGTGCGTGCCGTCCTCGGCTTCCACCAGTCGGGCGTAGATGGTCGCCGGAAACGAAGGATCATCAAGGGTTGCCGACAGGTAAGGCCGGTCCGCCTTGCTGATTTTCTTCCAGGCCGCACCGATCTCGTAGTTGCCGGCGACGATGCGGTAGTCCGGGGCGTTCTCGCCTTGCTTGTCGTTGGGAACGATCTTGACCTTGACGTTGAGCGTCAGGGTGCGAACCGTGCCGGAGAAGCTGTTGCCTTGTGCGGTGAAATTGCCGATGTTGGCCATGATGAAGTCCTTTAGAAGTTAACCAGGTCGCAACCATTGCGGCCTTGGCGTGATCCGACAGGCGCGGGTCCGGGCGCGCTGCACCGCAGAGCAAAGCGATGAGGCCGTAACGCAGTGAAGGACCGGTAGGGCCAAAGAATTTGTTTCGCGAGGAAGGCGCGCAGCGACGGGGAAATTGTTTAGGCCGGACGGTTGCAGCGAACAAGCCCGAGGCGAAGCCGTGCCCGCGCCAGGATTCACGACAAATACAAGGCCGCCGTGGGTGCGATCCTGACCCTAAAGGACGCATGGCCAGGGCACCATCACCGTGAAAACGTATCCCGGCACTTACCCAGACGCAGTCCAGGTCCAGTCCACTACGACAAGAATGAAAGCCCCACCGCATCGGCACCGGCTGGATCGGTCTCGGCGTGGCCAGTTCAGCATGGCGGATGACCTGTCGGAGACCCTCGTCGGTGGAGGCGTCCTGCCCACCTGCACGGAGGACGGTGCGACATTGCATAACCCGGAGCAGCAAGGGCAGTCCCACACTGATGCCCCACCCTACGGCGGGGCGTGTTCAGGACGTTTCAGCTTCCTGGCTGCTGGAAGTCAAAACGCGCGTGGCACACCTGCCGCGCGCGCCGCCAGGCAAATCCCCAGCAGGGCTGACCACAAGCGCCCCCACTTTCGCAGCGATTCGAGACTCCATGGGTTCCCGCTGTGCCGCAACCAACGTGACCGAGCTCTCGCAAACGACTTCGTGGTCATCGGACACTTGAACGCAAAACGTCGCGCTTCGCTCTCCCAGCCGTTCCACCCACCCTCGCAACCTCAGCGACGATCCCGGAGGGATCGGCCCCTTGTGCTCCAACTGGATCGTCCGACCGACCACCACTTCGGTGGCGGCATCCACATGCCGCTGCATCTCACGGATGCAGATGGACTCAATCACGGCGACCAGATAGCCGGTCGCCAGGCATTCAATCAGTCGCTCCGCGTAATCGCTTCCGTGCGGAAGCCTGGAAAACAATGCCCGTGCCGTCTGCTCGGGCGGCACGCTGTAGGTTTCTTCAAAGGAAATTTCACTAACGCCTTGGTGGTTCATGGGGATTTTTTGGAAAGGTTGTCGAAGTACGTCCGTTCCGGACACCCGCGCAAAGCGGGATGACCGGAACAGCTTTCGATCCTCGTGCGGATGAACCTCACGACCAACCTATTCGGGCGTTCTCCAGCGTAGCTGGGCTTGATACCGCTGTTCACGGCGATTGCCCACTGGGGCAACGCTGAAGGGGTGTTGGGTGTGGTGGCTGCAGGAAGTCAAAACGCGCGCGGCACACCTGCCGCGCGCGCCGCGCTGTTGGGTCCCAAGCCCCGATCCCAAGGACCGGGGCTTCGTGCTTACGCCAGCGCGTGATCCTCCTCGTGATCCGCATCCGCAGCGGCGTCCTCGGGTTCAACTGCCGACACCACCGGCACCTCGTTGGCGGGTGCGTCCACTCCCCTGAACATCACCGGCAACCACCCCGTCCCGGTCACCAGTCGCTCGGCCTCGCTGGCAAGTTCTGCCTTCTTGAGCTTGGCCAGCCGGTTAACCTGCTCTGGCGCGACCACCTGCACCGCTTCCAGCGTCTTGCCTTTGGAGACGTGTTCGAAGTAGCCCGCAGCGGTGGGCGTCCACCAGTCGTGCATGTCCAGCCCCACCGCCTGCGCCAGCAAGGCGGCAGGTGTGTCACATTCCCGCCCCGTCACCGCACCGACCGTCGCAGCCACACACACGGCCAGCAACGACAGCAGCTCAGACTGGGGAAAGGCCAGCAGTTCGACAAACAGCGCGTCGGGGTCTTGAGGCAGGCGGTCCGCCCAGGCCTGCCGGACTTCCCGGATTCCGATGGCGGCACGCGATTGCGCCACGTCCGGCGCATGGGTGTCCAGCCCATCCTGCGGCGACGCGCTGATGTTGACCGGCGACCCCTCCGAGCGGTAGGCATCAAGCACCACCCGTAGCGCCAGCCGATGCACCACGGCCACCAGTGCGATATGGGGATGGCGAGCCACCTCGGCCTGCAAGGCTGCCGTGCGGTGCGCACTCAGCCGCTTCGCCAGCTTCTCCGAAATCCCGGACTTGACAGGCTGCTGCGCGCCCTCTTCCGCACCGCTGTCCATCTCTCCCGCTTCCTGCCGCTCCTGCACCCGCAGCGCCTTGGCCTGTTCCTCCCGCAACAGCCCGCGATGCACCACCACGCCGCCCATGTGATCGACCGACACCACGGCCCCACCCAGCGCCAACACTTCCGGCGCATAGAGGGTCAAGCCCTGGTCAATGGCCTCCAGGTCATTGCCGAGCCGGTCGATTTCCTCATGCAGTGCCTGCACCTCTTCATCGAGCAGATCGGCGTCGTCATCGTCCAGCCGGTCCTGCAGTTTGTGTTGCCGGGCTTCCAGCTTCGCGATGCGCTTGGCCTCCGCCTTGTTCGGGTCGCGGCGCGTGCGCCGGGCACGCTGGAAGGCATGCAATTCCGCATGGGTGGCACGCGGTGCCACTTCCACCCAGCTCCAGCCCTCCACCCGAACGGAATCCGCCACGGCGGCCAGCTTGTCCCGCGCCAGGGTATCCAGCAACACGGAATCCGTCAGGTAGACGCCTTGCTGTTGATCCGAGAACAGATCACGCCGCACACCGCCGCCCGCCACCTCGTAGGCCTCAATACCCACCAGACGCGCCAGCGCATCGCGGCTGGCATCGATTTCTTCGTGGGTCAGGTGTTCCCGCAAGGCCTGCGGGCTGCGTTGCCATTGCGGGGCGTCATAGAATGCCGCTTCCTGCGCCGCATGATCATCGGTGATGGCCAGCGCCATCAACTGATCCAGCGTCACGGCATCGGCCCGGTAATCCTCCAGAAGACGTGGCGAGACATTGGCCAGTTTCAAGCGCCGCTGCACGACCAAGGGCGTGACCCCGAAATCAGCCGCAATGTCTTCGACCGGTCGCCCCTCGGCCACCAGTGACGCGAAAGCTTCGAACTGGTCAGCCGGGTGCATGGCTTCGCGCTGCACGTTTTCTGTCAGGCTGGCCGTTCGGGCCGATGCATCGACCACCAGCAGACAAGGCACTTGATAGTCCTTGGCGATGCGTCTGCGCTTCGCCAGCAGCTTGAGCGCCGCCAGACGGCGCCCACCGGCCACGACTTCGTAATGCTGGCCGTCGACGGAAGCCACAACGGTGAGGTTTTGCAGCAGGCCCACGCGCAGGATGCTGGCGGCCAGCTCGGGAATGGACGCACGTCGGCTTTTGCGCACGTTGCGCTTGGACGGGCGCGAACGCAACTGCGTCAACGGCACGAGGCGCATGTCCTGTGCAGGCATGGCAGCCTGCAAGGCCTGGGTTTCTTCAAGGGTAGCGGTGTTCATGGTGATAGCTCCTGTCCCTCGCGGGACGTTGATAACAAAAAGGAATAAGAAACAAGACTTCGATGTCGATTCACGTCGTTGATGTCTGCATACGCGGCCCTCCTGTGGTTTCAAAAACCAACCGGATTCCAAGATTCGGAGCCCGGTGTGGCTTCGGTGGGTTCGGCGCAATGACCTGGGCGGGTCGCCATGACCGTCATGCGTCGCCGTCTTTCCTGAGTTCATCGCCCGCGAACAACCGGACCGGCGGGGACGGGCCGTCAAGGAAGAAGCGCAGGGAGTGGTGCGGCCCGCAGCCGCAGGCGAGGACACGGCCCTGCGCGCCTTGACGACCAGGCACCGTGGGCTACGGTCGCGGGACCAGTGATGAAGGAGGGGAAAGACAGATGACCGGTCAACGGCCATGGATCACCAGGGATGCGACGGACCTACGCCGCGCGGCGAGCGCCCCCGCGTGCCACGGGCACGCCTGGCTGGAGGTGAGCCAAGCGCACGGCGCGACATGGGCTGCCATGCACAGGCCGATCAGGCAACGCCTGTTCGGCTGCATTGCAGGGGCGCCAAACAGAGTGCGGCGGGGATGGGCTGACCAGCCGATCCCCTGGAGGCAAGCGCAGCGCGCTGTTCCGCAGGGTCCGATGAATCGACATCAGGCACAGCAAAAAAAAGCACCGCCCCCGTAGTCAGCGGGAACGGCGCACTGGATGCCTACATCAAGCGATCAATCTGACACCGGCGCCACCATCGTCTGAAGCTGCTCAATCACGCCGGGTTCGACGAAGACGCAGGCTTGATCTGCTGCGATCGGTACGTTGAATACGGCTGCGAACACGTCGCGTTTCAGGTGAGCCAGTCGGCCTGTTCGATAGGCTTGTTCCGGCTTCAACCGATCAGCGCCTGTAGCCTTTCCACTGCGCTGTGGGTCGCATTCGACCAACGCGACAAAGCCGTCATCGGACAGCTTCTGGTGTTCGGCGCACAGGCCCCAGCCTGTCGTCGTGTGGCGCTCCAGACTTGCTCGCAGGCGCTTGTCGAGCAGAATGCTGCCAGTGTCATAGGCGATGCCGCAGACCAGGCAGGCGTGTTGTTCTAGCGAAACGTGTGATTTGTCGTTCATGGTTGCTCTCCGGTTACTCGGGCGGAATTGCCCGGAACCGACGCCAGCACGGCGCAGCGCAAGCAGTCAGGGGTCGCAGACGGCCACGGGCCGCAAGCGCCAGAGGCGCGCAGCCCTTGACGGCGAGCACGCCGTGGTACGGTAAAGGGACACAGCAAGACCGCCCAACCCACCTTCATCGAAGTCACGCATGGGCAAGCGCAGTGCGCAGGCCGGGAACGAAGTAGAGGCCAGAGGCGTCAGGGATCAAAGCCACATGGCCGCGACTCGACACGAGGCGTGGGGCAACGCCCGCGAGCCCGACGGCGGCAACGCCGGGACGCCACACCTTCTCTCAAGCCCTGGGGCAAAAACATTGCTCGGTGCCGTTGTGACGCGTGGTCGACATGCCCTTTCACGAGAGAATCCACCCCTGGAGGGCACGCACAGCGCGCAGTCTTTCCCCTGCACCAAGGGCGAAGCAAAAAAGGGGCAAAGCCCCTGGGTCACATCAGCCCGCGTTCGGCCATCGACAGGATGTCACTGCCCGCGACGATCAGGTGATCCAGCACCCGCACGTCCACCAACGACAGCGCTGCCTTCAACGTCTGCGTCAGATGTTCATCGGCCCGGGACGGCTGGGTCGAACCACTCGGGTGGTTGTGCACCAGCAGCAAGGCCGCCGAGTTGTGCATCATGGATTCCTTTACCACCTCTCGGGGATAGACCGATGTCTGGCTCACCGTGCCGCGAAACATTTCGACGTATCCAATGACGCGGTTCTGCGTATCCAGATGCACCACCGCGAACACCTCATGCTCCAGCGTCCCCAGTTTGACCCGCAAGAAATCGCGCACCGCCTGCGGCGAAGCCAGCACATCACTACCACGCACCCGACCCAGCAACACCTGCTGCGCAGCCTGCAGCACCTCGTCGGCATCAACCTGACGGTAGTCGCCCGCCACGTCACGAACGAGAAGGACAGAAGAAGTGGAGGAATCGAAAGAAGCGAAAGAAGAAAAGAGATCGTGCGACATGGTCAGCTCCGTGCATCGGGCGGGATTGCCCGAGACCGGCATCAGCACGACGCAGCGCAGTTGTCACAGGTTCAAAGACGGCCGCCAGGACGCAAGCGCACACCGTGCGCGCAGACCTTGACAGCGAGAACGCCGTGATATGGTGAAGGGAACAGCAAGCCAGACCCACACACCCAGCACCACCGCCTTACGGCAAGCGCAGCGCGCAGGCCCAAAAGGCCGGAGGCGTGAGGGATCGAAGCCGAATGGCCGAGACGGGCGCAGCCTGGCTCGGGGTGCAACCCGTAGAGCCTGCCTGGCACAATGTGCCGGGACGCACCAGTTGAGGTAAAGCGTAGGGAGCAAACCCGCAGCAAATGCGGAGATGCTGTTGGAGTTAAAACATGGTAGACCCATGAGGCTCAACGCGCTTCGTTTGTTGAAAAAGAATGAGCTCCGTTTCCCCAGGGTGATGAAATAACAGACCGATGGCGGCTTCAAGCTGAAGACTTCGTCTAGCATCACTCAAGAAGTTGTGCGACGCGAATACCGTCGACTAGTTCAAATCCATTGGCGATAGCCTCGCTCACCGCACCGCTAGTGAAACTACCGGCGGTGATGATCATGCCGCGACTGTTGGTCGTCATGCCACGATCGGATGAGGCAATAGCGCCCACCAGTTCGCGGACGACATCAGGTCCAACGGGTCGGTGCTTCGCCCAGCACTTGCATTGCACGACCCAGGACTGCCCCGTAGCGTCAACGGCGTAAAGATCGACCCCGAGATCGCCAGAGCGGTTGGCAGCCTGATGGACAACTCGCATGCCTTGACCCCGCAGAATGCGCGCACAATCTTTCTCGAACTCAAACCATTCCGGCCTACTTCCTTCCGGCGCCTTGGCCATCTCCTCGAAAATCATTCTGGATGCGGATCTGCTTCGATAGATCTTGACGCGCACCTCCCCAGACTCTGTGCCGCGCTCATGCGGCCGCACGAAAGTAAATCCTGCCGGCAACTCCATGCCGTAGCGCTGGGCAAGGAAGCGTTGGCCCGTTGAAGCAGTGCCCGCTTTCCGGAGATGTGGCGAGACCTGATGACGCGCCCGGGTTTTATCGGCATCGTCCAAGGTCATTCGCTCTGGGTACGGGGTCGTGTACCTTACGCGTGGCAGATAGACGATGTCGTTTACGTTACGTCCACCTCGCAGCCGACGACGCATAGATCGCACGTTGAACAGTGACGTCCTGTCTTCCACTACCAGGAAGTCTCGAACTATCGCAGCCGCAATTAGGCACAAGGCAATCTCGGCATCATGGTTCCACATGTACGCACCGTCGTCGGAACGCTTGCGAAAGATGCCCACCTCGCCGATCTTCGGTGGTCGGCCTTGCAAACCGATTGGCAAGAGAAGGTAACGGTCCTGGGCATCGAGAAAATGGCAGGAGAACTCACCTTCGCGCTCAAATATCTTCAGGGCCACAAAGGGACCGAAAGCGACCTCAACACGCGCGCCCCAGGGGATGGACCACTGCCGCGCTTCCTGAGCCTCTTGCAGTAAGGCCTGTACCTTGGCATAGCCATCCTCTTGTGTCCCCTCGATGAAAACATTCTCCATGGCACTTGTTAGCACGTCCCACGGAGCCGGAAAGTCAGACGACCCTATGCGCTCTCCTGCATCGAGCAAATGATGGATCTGGAGTCCTGCTTGCCAAAGCCGCTCAATGTCATCCAGATCCGCGTTCATGTCGATCGGTATCGTCCTGATCTCCAGCTGAAAACCTGTGTTGGCAAGCCAAGGGCGACGCGTTCCTTTGGCCGTTATGGCGGTATCGAGCAGCGCCGCGTCGAGGGTGCGCCATAGCGGCATGAGAGCATCGTCTTCTTCGCACGCATGAAGCACATGGTGCAGCCCCGACACGACTTCGAACATGGCCTTCGGTGTACACAAGATTTCGAGGGCGATTTCGTAGGACCTTCTGGCATCCAGTTGCGGCCCAAGCGTCGCAGCAAACCATGGTTTGAGCAATGGATGAAGTTCGCCGATGAAGTTCAGTCGTTCCCGCATCGGTTCATTGCGAATCCACAGTCCTGTCTCGTCCACGATCGGTGGCACCCCGTCGAGTTCTTGACGGTCGCGAAGAATCTGGATATCGCCAGCAGCTTTGGTCCGCACGTGCAATGCCCGCTTTGCCCAAAGTCCGCAGGCCCAGTCGGCTGGCTGCAAATCGGACACCCAGTTCTGCTTGTCGCCATGCGTGATCACGGCCCAAATGTCAGAGACCGGTTCCTTCCACAAAGGGATCGGTACATAGATATCGTCCATTGATTCTTCGGCGTCCGGATCGAACCGTCGACCGATGCGTGACCTTGGAAGACCAGCGTCCGGGTGCTCCCATAGCCTGTCAAAGGCAGCTGCGGTGTCCGCCTGGGCAAAGACAGCCTCGAACCAGCCACTGTGATCGCCAAAAGTATTTACCACGATGACGAGAAGGCGTTTCTCGCATCGGATGACCTGCGCGAGTGCTGTATCGCTTGACCCAAACCACCGTGGAAATGTCTTTTCCTTCGGCTGCGACGTTCCTTTGGGTGCCATTAGTGAGAAGGATAGCGCAGCGGTCGGAGCCGCCGGCCATCGCCAAGCCCAAAGGCCAAACCGTCCGTCTTCGCGGACTTGTCGCGGCCGTTGTTCATCTGCGGTCACGATGACGAGCCAAGCGGCCCCATCGTCGCCGATACCGGAGGGTCCAAAAAAACATTGCGCCCGACTCTGTCCTGCAAACGGCGCAACGAGTCGTTTGAGCGTCTCGTTGTCGATTGGTTTAGCAGTCGTCGGCTTTGCGATCGCAATCGGATTAGTCCTATCGTCAGAGCTGTACGTGCTATGTTTCATGTGATACGGAGAAACGATGAGACCGCCGCCAAAACTAGCGCTGAGCCGTAAAGGTGCGCGTTACCGATGCGCTACGACGCCGAACTCGCAGCTCGAAATCGTTGCGATTGGCACTCGGAGAAAAAAAACCAGTTTCATTGCCTGACGTCGCGAGCTCGTAGCCCGCCGCATCCATCCAATGAATGGTATCTCCCTGCCGAAATGGGACAACGCCATAGCGCGTCAATCGTCCGTCCGCACCAGTCAACACCGCAAGCTCGGCTTCCTGCCCGGCTTCCTCTCCTACATTGGGCTGCTGCAGGCTGAGCTGCCACTCGAGAAACAGCTGTGGATCAATCATGTCATCGGCCTCCAAGGCTACGTGTTCCTCATTGAGCCAACCTTCAAATTCAGGGCGACGCTCCGCGGCTTCGTTGCGAGTTCTTGCCAATCCCTGGGCAAGCGCGAATGCAACGAATGGGTCCAACGTGCCCCATCGTAGTAGCTCGCGAGCCCAAAAACCAAACCATGGCAGGCCTGTCGTGGCTCGCCAAGCAATGAGCGTTGGCACTGCCGACGGATCGTTCGCGCCGGCGGTCCACGCCCTGGCAACCACAGCACCAATGGCCACTCCCAGGCGAAACTCCAGGTTTTCTGTGACGAATCGTTGCCAGGCGCGTAGTTTATTGGGTGGAGGAGACTCCGCGTCCGTGCCTTGCATCCACCACTTCAGCAAGCCAGTCCAGTCGTCCAAAAGGCGCTGATCTGTCTCTGTCGGGCGAATGCGAAAACCAAAGCCACGATCCTCGGATACGAGCGCGCCTATCTCTTCAAATACGGTCAACCGGTCCGTGTTGGTAGCTTCGCCATAGCCGCCTGCTCGGTTTATCAGTTTGTGTATCTGCTGTGCTACTTGCTCAAAGCGTCGCCCGACATGGGGGGTAAAACCATAGAGATATAGGCGTTTTCGCTCATCGCCATCGGGATAAATTACATCAACCATAGCTCGACCACGTCGAATGAAGGCCGTCTCAAGCCAGGCTTCCTGCACAGCAGCCACGTTCGTGAACGTTTTCCGCCACAGCTGAATTAGATGTGCCTCGGCGCGGGCACCAGTCATCTCTGGCGCCTGTGCTTGGTTCAGTTCTTCAATGGCGCTCAGCAGAATCCCATCAAGCTCGTCGAGGCTGTCTGCCAGACGCGCATGCGGCGCCGTCTCGGCCCGACCGGCTTCACCACTAATTTCATTTGGCGTCGCCGCGTCAAGCCAGTCCAGAAATTCCTCTCCAGCCACCCCAAAAAGTTCCTCGGCGCGGGTGGCGATCGCATTCAGAAGCAGGTTCAGCGGACTGGAAACAACCTGAGCATCCCCTGCGTCGTTCAGCAGTCGATCATGCAAGGAACGGTAGTCGGCGATCAAATTCCGGCGTTGAGCGCGCTGGGTATCCCGCGTCGAGTCCGCCGTAGTGGAAACGCTCTGCGGTATGGCAATCAAGGTCATGCCTTCCATCCCCTTGCTTGCACCGGGGCGCCCCGCCCGACCCGCGAGATTGCGAAATTCCGCAGTCGAAAGTGGTGTGATGATCGGTCGTTGGGTGTTCGGATCGAAGGAGCTCCGCTTCAAGGACGTCACTACGATCATATCAAAGGGAAGATTGACGCCCTCCGTCAGCGTCGCCGTGGCGACCGTGATTGGGCAGATGCGTTGGTCGATCATTTCAGTCATCAGCCGGCGCAACCGCTGAGGCATCTGACCATGGCTCGTTGCGATGCCCCTGTCCAACAGGGCGACCTCATAGGAGTCTGCTCCGCAATAATCCACGGCCGCGGCGCGCGCTTCATCGAACCGCACGCCTCGACTACCATCTGGTGAGACGAAACGAGGAAGCGCGGCCCACGACGGAAGATCAAATGCCTCCCTGTACCAGCGCATCGTCTGTTCCGGCTCTTGAGCCACTGAGATCAGTATCCTTCGCTCGTTATCCACAAGATGCAGCACCGTCCAGAGCACGCTCAACTCATTGAAGCGATTCAGACTATTGCGCATTACAGCGGGAAGCTGCGGCATGGCGGGGATGCGTAGTGGCAGATAGACCGGTGCATCCCGACCGCGCACATACAGCGCCCTTCCGTTCATGATCTCCAGCAGAATGCGGCTGGAGCGGTCGGGCGACGTCTCGAGAACACCGATGAGTTGGCGAGTGCTTTGATACCGCGTTCCAACGGCCACCGCGTCGGGCCGCCCCTCAATCCACCGGGCGACCGGCGTTGCAGCACCACCCGCTACTGCGGTCAGCGCGATTCGGGCGATATGGGGTGCCAGCGATAGCAGCCGCGACACAAATCCCTCCAGGCGAAGTGATCTACTGCTGTGTTCTGCAAATGCCGCACGCGTACTATCGTTGTCTTCCGGTACGACCTGATGCGCCTCGTCGATCACAAGCAGGCGAAGACGCGCGAGTAGGAGTGGCCCCACGTAGCGCATTAACGCATCGGCTTTCTCGACCGTAGCGATCAAGACGGTCGGCCTTTCACCTGTCAGCCAGTAGTCGGTAATGCCCCAGTCCGCCCCGCCATAGAGGCCGGTCACGATCAGGTCTTCGCCGAGTTCGCTTCGCAACTTGGCCTCTACTTCGCCAGCAAGTGCCCGGGAAGGGACCAAATAGAGGGCAAGGGGATCAGGAGCATCCTCGTCTGGACGGAGGAGTAACTCCTTCACAAGCGCCAGATTGGCTACCAGGGTCTTGCCCGAGCCGGTCGGCGTACAAAGGGCGAAGGATGAGTTGCGCAAAAGACGGGCCAATCCGTCACGCTGAGAGGGCCAAAGAATTCCGCGACCGCGGCTGAATTGACCACGTGCAAAGCGAAGCAACCTCGGTTTTCGGCCGGCATTCACCTCCGCCAGTTGATCCACTGGAAGATAGATGCTAGCTTCGCGATAGTTATAGGCGACTGCGCGCATGAGCGTGATGAGCAACGAAGCGTCATCGCTGAATGTCCGGGTAGCCATCTTCTCCAGCGCATCGAGTTTCTCGATTGCGCGGGTGAGTCGGGCGTTGTTCCCTCGCCGCAGGGACTCGGCGATTAACCCCAGGCTGCGGACAAGTTCGGTCGTGAAATACCATCCAATATGGCCTTCATTTTCTGTATCGAGGAGCAGCCTGCGCGGCGCATCGCGATCGGTGAGGTCAGCATGCTGGTGCCAAAATGCCATGACAGCTTTCAGTACACCGTCGAAATCCGCCTGCAAAAATTTGGCATATAGCTGCGAACCCATATTGCCCAAGTTGACCTGCCGGAGCAGACCGGCTGCCATAGCCGGCAGACCACCAAGTTGAAGCGCGGCGGCGGCGAACAGTTCGATTGGTGCAATCAGGCGAAGTTTGTCATTTGCGCGCGCGAGCCACTCAAGCAGCTCGCCGGCACGCCGATAGCAATCGATTGCTCCAGGAGACTGCAATCCCTCGATCTGTCGATAGATCTCCGCCGCGTGAAGAAGGCGCCGTACGTCGGCAAGCTGAGCGCGAGACTCCTCGTCGCCCCACTGGATCGGCGGCACCTCCCAGATCGTTTGCAAGCAACGCACAAACGCACGAGCCTGTGTCGCCGACAAGGCATTTTCGACGGCCAGCTCGTTCCGAACCTCGCTCGCGATCTCCAGGCGTTCTCCGTCATTCTCAGCCATGTCTGTTTATTTCCTAGGACCAGAGAGTGTCGTAGATTTGGTCGATCAGATCGCCGCCGTCTTTGAGGATCAGTTCTACGACCTGAAGGTCGTTTGGAGCGGTGTACTCTTTCGGCATCTCTTGCCACGGAATGAGCGACATCCTTTCGTCACGGCTCGGAACATCGTTCCCCGCGATCAAGATGAGATTGGTTCGTGGGATCGGTACGGGGTTGCGCAGTGCCAATGCTTTGTCGAGGGACAAGATCGCAGCAGAGTGGCCGCCGGGATCACGTTCTCGGAGCAAACGCTGAAGTTGCCTCAGGCCGTGAGGAACTGGCGTATCACGGTTCACCTCGAACCATACACCCTTGCCTGATCGAGCACGCTCACCAGTCTCGCGGTCCGTGACCCAACTTCCAAGCATCAATGTCTCGATGGTCCCGGCGTTCAACTTGTCACGCCATTTCGCCTCGCCCGCAATGAAACGGATGACATTTCCCTCGTAGTCCAGACACAGCCCAAGAAAGTCCGATCCGAAACGCCCAAATACCTGCCGCGTTCGCGTATCGTTGCGAGAGAGATCAAACAGGTACTTTTCGACATCTGCGTGATAGCGAAAGAGAAAAATAGGAACATCCCATTCGTGCTTGCCGATGTAGGTGTACTGTTCGGTGAGCATTCCTGCCATCACTTCGCCAAAAAGTCCACGCCGTGCACTCACCGGTAGACAACGGGGATAGAGTAGTTCAGCCTCGTTCTGAACGCCATCGGAATCTGGGTGAAGATCGATCCCTATCTGCTCGGAGAAATACTTACGCGCATCCTCATGTGCCGACTCGAAATACGGAACCAGAGAACCAGCCAAATCGGGAGGTGGATCTTCTTTTTGCTCCAGGAGAAGATGTCCGTAGCTGCCTTTGAAAGAGGGGTAGCAGTTGAGCCATTCTTCGATGGCATCTGTTGGCGGCAGGCAAGTGTGCATAGGGCTAGCTTTTCTCACCTGTGGACAATCAGGCAATGTTACAGTATGTTGTTATAGTCGGGCCCATCAGGATATCTCTCAAACGAACCTTGCCAAGCCGCACTTTCTGCCAGGCATCTATTGCAGATCCCGTCCGTTACCGCGAATGCTTGCCAAATTTGAAGATCTGCATGCCAGTGGCATCGAGATGCATTGCCAGCTACGGTGCAACTGATGCAGCTAGCCAGAGGTTGTCCACATTCACAGTAGGGCAAAACACCGCTTACCGTCTAGACCTTGGTCTCGGCAACTATTTATTAAATGCGAACAGCACTAAGCAGCATGCTGTGCGCGTCCACTCCGCGCGATTGGCTTGGCGTTTATCGCTGCACAGACCATATGGCCTTCGCCCTTAAACCGCGCGTGTTCCGTCAACAAAACTGTCAAGATTTATGCGCCCAGAACTTCCCCCGGGAATCGACCAGTCGCTATAGCCTGCCCCAGCACCCACGCCGTATTCCATCACCGGGTAAAGACCCAGAAATTCCTGCCCCTCAAAGCTCACTCCACTCTCCATGACTGGCAAGATAGCCACGTGACCAGGCTTGTGTCCGTCGAAATAGCCAAGCTCCCAGGGCATCCAGATCGATTGCACGCTGTTGGCTGTCGTGAGATACAGCATTGACGCCGACGACCGCATGCGGTAACGCAAAACGTCGGCATGGAGGGGCGTCACCCTAGATCGGTCCAGTTGCACATCGCTGATCCAGTCAACATAGACCGTTTTGCCAAGAAGTTCCAGCAAACCAACGACACCCAGAACAATCTCCGCATCCTCGCGAGCGTGGGACAAGAAAATATCAAACGTACCAGCCTTTTCCGCCAGCTGTCTCCGCTCCTCCAACACAACGCCAGGTGAACCGCCGGGACTTTGTGCTGTCAACGAGCGCGCCACGTTGCGCGCCAGCTGCTTGGTTACAAACGCCATACGGTGAAATTCACTGCATCAGTCGCAAGTGATCAGGACGCACTGGTGCTCATTCCTTGCCAAGAAGATCCAATACTTCAGAAATCCGGCTCAGCAGTTCCTGGGGTTTGGCTGCGGGCACTTGAAGTCTGGCGAACGACTGCTTGATTTCTTCACTCATCGCGGATGATTTCACGCGTGGCTCGTCGAGCTGCCAGAGCTCTTCGGCAACATAACCCGTCGGGGCGACGGGTACTGTCACCAGGTCGAGTTCCCGCGCGATGGCGTACTCCTTACGCACGCCGTCCGCGAGGACCGTCTTGCCGTCACTCAACTTGTTACCGAACATGAAAAGTGCGATGCCGGCCTGCGAAATGAGGTCTTTGCGGAACTCATGCCACAGCGCGTCGCGCGCGCCAACATCGGCGATATAGCGAGGGAAGGGGCGAACAATCAGGTGATCCTGAATGTGCCCAACCCGTTGGCCATAGATCTGTTCAATCGCGCCAGACAATAGGTCATTGCTGATGCCCCAGCCAAAGCCCGATACAAGGCGAAAACCCCGCTGGATGACGATCTTCCCGAGGTCGTTGAGGAACTCAGAAACATCCGCTTTCTGCCAAGCACCAAACTCCTCAGCACTGCCCGAAATGAACAGCGTCTTTCGGCGATAGGTGCGTTCGATGCGACGCAACAGTTCCGTGATCTCATCGTAACTGTCGACCAGCAAGGTCTTGATGTTGAAGCGCTTCAAGTCATTGATGGCAAGGCGTTGCTTGATTTGCAGATATTCGTACTCCGCCTGGGACTGACCAGCCTGCTCCTGTACGCGGCGAAAGACACAGTAGTGCTGGCGTCCGTTGGCTTGAAAGGTGAGCCGAATTCTCGCCAGGATGTAGTCAAGGTTAGGATCCTTGAAGCTAAAGCCAAGAAACAGGAAGGTCTTGGAGACAAGGTCACCGGTCAGCCCGTTGATGAACGCGCCTCGATCGATCGGGTAGCGCTCGTAATCGTCCTTGGTCAACACGACTTGCGCCGGATGCTCGACGTCACCGTGCATCTTGAAAACCACCGCATCCCGGCGTGGTTTTGTGAAGGCGAGCTGATCCACCCGATGCTTCGAGTCAACGATTTTTCCGGCCCCTTCCAAGGCACGCTCAATCAGTCGATCGTAATTGGTGGTCCAGTAGACTGCCACTGGTAGCCGCGCCAACAGTTGATGATTCACCGTAGGCTCCGCGTCCGTCGGGAACTCCTCCAGCAGTCGCTTGTGCAGCCCGGCCCGGTTCATGCCGTTGTCATTAACGTGGTGCTGCGCAAGCGCGACCAGATGATCGCTCTCACGCGCAGCATCCAGGCCGAGTTCAGCTGCCAGTGGTTGGAGAAGCCCAACCCAATCGACGAATCCCTTCCCCACCGATAGGCCTGCGCCAGCAAAGATCGCAGCCGTCTCATTATGAAGTTCCTTGACGTATTCCCTGACGAAGGCATCCAGTTCATTGATAGGCATGGGGTCAGCTCAGTAATTTCTTGAGGTTAGGCCAATTCCAGGCATAAAGCCGGCCCGCATTCGGAACAGGGGTGTAGTCCCCGTCCTTGTAGCCAATGACCTGCACCACCTGCACGCCGGCAGCGCGTGCCATTGCGATTTCCTTCAGAACACCGCTGGCGCGGTGCGTGGCGTTGCCGACCATGACGATGACGACATCCGACCGCGCAATCGCAGCCCTTGCCTTGGCCTCCCAGTTCCGTTCGGGAGCAGCTTCCTTGAGCGAGTGATCGATGACTTCAAATGGAGAGTCGGGCAGTTTCGCCTGTCCCAGCATGAAGTCCCGTAAGACGCGGTCGTTGTCGAAGTCGAAGCTGATGAACACACGCTTTTTCGTCATATCGTCAGGTCCCATCACATTTCGAAAAGAGTGCCCCGCCAAGCCACCGAGAACAAGACCCAGACCCGGTACCAACGCGTGGCCGATTAACGCACCGGCAGCGGTGGCGAGTAGTTCACCAGAGGAAATCTCTGTCGCATGGGCCGCACAAAAGTCGGTGCCTGGCCGCTGCCCATTCAGGCAACGCCGTCCGGCTTTTGTTGTTGCCTTACAGCGCTTCATGGACTCTCACTTGAATGTCGCTTAGTTGGCTTTGCGAATGGCGATTGCTTCCTCGACGGCTGCCTCTAAGTTTTTTGATATCCACGCATAGCGCTCTTTACTGTCAGAACCCGAAGGGGTGTAACACTTCACAATGGAAGAGAGCTTTTTCTGGGAAGTGCCGTGTGTCACGTGGTCGAACGGATTACCGCCCTGAGAGGCGGTATTGCCATCGAAATTCTTGAGGCCGTGAATGCGAATCCCGACGATGCCCAAACCACGGTCCCAGGCCTGCACAATCTCGTGGTTGATCCACTTCCGATTAGCCGTGTTCCCGCCGATCAGCACGATGGCACAGGTCTTGCCTTCCATCTGCCCGGCGATCCATTTCTTTATGGCGGCATCTCCACCACCGACGACCGTTTCCCAGTCGTTGTCACGTGCTGGTGGGTTACCTTCAATCGTGCCGATCTGTCGAACCTGAGACGCCCGAACGCAGTCGGGTACATAGTGAAAACTGAAAAAACACTTTCGCGCCATTGCTCACTCTCCCTGTACTATTTTTGGTATTAGGGCTCACATGATACATGTCGAACTCGCGTGGCGCATACAAACAAAAATGGAATCTATCCACCTTTGTCAAGGATCCTTCTTTTCCTCCCGAGTCGCCTTGCACGGACGTGCTCTAGTTTCACAATCACCGGATACGCTGATGTGTTCCGTCAACAAAGCGAAATTCGTTCTGGGCGTCCGCGAGGTACGGAACAAAAGCAAGGCTTCAGTTTTCCTGGCTAGCCTGGGCAGCGGACTCGCTCGCTGAACCCGCTGAAGGAAGTTCTTGGTCATCCGGATGCGCGAACAGGATATCGTCCTGCTCAGCCAACGGAACATCATGCCGAAAACGCAGATAGCGCCCAGGCTCGTTGAATACAGTCGTCACCTGCTCAGGGGGGATCCCGTTTGCGATGGATTGTGCGGCCGACCTGTCACCCAGGAATCCCGCAATGCGGTGCTGCTGATTCCATTCCAATGCCCACGACCAACATTCGGCCTGCGGGTGCTTGCGGATTGAGCATCGAAAGAAGTCGTCAGCAATCGCCGCTTGCACTCTCATGTCCCAAGGGTAGACGTTCTGCATAAACCCGATCCAGGAGACATTGCCCCAGTCAGATCGCCGCGCGTGGAGTATTGGCATGAACTCACCTGGCCACCACCACCCCCTCTCAGTCTTTCGATCATAGGTAATGAGGAAGAAGAAGGCCATCACGTGATGTCGGGCAAGCTCGAAAATTCGGTGATCATCAATTTGCGGTGGGCCGGTAAAGGAAAAATCCGCCGTCAGCACTGGAGAGAGCTGCCCCGAAACGGCGAGCCGAGCCTGACTCTCTTTCACCGGCTTTTTGGTCTTGCGGCTTGTGCTTCGCTCGGCTTTGCGCTTCGCCGTCGCTACAAGCGCTTCGTCGGCAACCGCATAGCGGCCGAACACATCAGGTTGCATGGACACGGCCGCAATGTCGTCTTCCAGGTCCGACTTACGTGTATTGCACGGAGAACAGGCCCCCACAATCAGGTTCCATTGCCCGTCCAGCTTGCCAAGGGGTACGAACCTGCGTCCCACCACATGCTCCTTGGTGGAGTTGCCGTCGGTAAGCCTCACACCGCAATAGACACAAACTACGTTCCTCAACCGAATGGGCTGGCTGTTTGTATATCGGATGATCGTACCGTCTTCCTCATCGATGCTCACTTGGGTAGTTTCCTTCCTCAAAAAGCAGATCGGTGTGGCAAACGCGCCGTGCGCAAGAAAGCGCGAAGCCAGCTCCGATTTGGCGTATCAAAATCATCCCATCGAAACTTTGGCTGAAGCGGCCAAATCCCACTTTACCCAGCAACGGGCTGAATGATGACGGGTGGCCGGATCCTGTCGCGTATCTCTTGGTACACAGGAATACCCGAGCCGACACCAACTTCCAAGGACACGCAGACCGCAAATCTAACCTTGCCGATCAAATCACCTGCGTCAGCGGTGCAGTTCACTTTGCACTCAAACCGATTGCCGTCAACGAATGCGACCGCATCCTGACCTTCAAGTATTTCGTGCTGCACGGAGCCTCGTAGCGCCGCTTTGTCATGTACGCTATTGGCGCGTTTGATTCGAAGTTGATCTTGCGGCGGCGTCATCCAAAGTTTGGCGCGGCGGTATCCTTGGTGTGAGCAATTGATTGGCGTCATCCATGCCAACGTCACTGTCAAACGACGCCATGCAATCTTGCCGGCCAATGTCGGCGGTAAAGGCGCAGAAAACACAAAGGCTTCGTCCGCACCCAACTCTCCCACACCGAGCAATGTTGCGCGCTCGGACGCACAGGTAATTGCACGCTCGACATCAACGGGGCCGTACCCCAACCATCGCGTCACCAGATCCTTCTGGGCTGCACGCCTCGCCGCACCATTGGTAATGGCCTGGATTTCTGGATGCTCGGCCAGGAGCCGCTCAGGCCAGTCACCCCATTGCGCACCATGAATCAACAATGCTTTGAGCAGCACGGCGTCGTACATCGCTCCCGGTGCATCTTGCGCCTCGGCACGCAGCAATTCGAGCATGTCATAGGCTTGTACAGCCGCACGGCTGGCGAGAGCAGCGGCGTTACTGGTGCCGCGGGTGTACGCAGTCGCGCCCAGAGTTTCCCCTTGCAGGGGCGGCACTGCCACGCGATGACCAGGCGCAGCTCCCGACGTAACAACATCCAGCACACTGCTAACCGGATCGGACTGCATCCTGGCACGATAAAGCACACGTCCTCCTGGCATCAGGATGTCCGGTTTGATGGCTCGACGGAAACCATGGCCGACGCGCGACAACGGACTGAGCCCGCCAGCCGCGAAGAGATCGAACCGTCCTGGAACCACGGGCGGATTTGCCTGATCGGCGTGCAAGGCGCCGACGGTCAGCACATTCAGCGCCTCTGCAGGAGCCAGCAGGCGCCGCTCGATGTGTTCGGTGGTCATCGCCGTGAATGCCAACGCAGATCGCTGCTCCGCAGTCAGTCCATCTAGGGTACCGCTTGGTGTATCGAGACTGAGCGGCCGCATGTCGTTGCCCGCGCTGACGATGAAGAGCACGGAATACCGGAACGACAGCCAATCCAGCAGTCGCGCCCACGGCGACATCTGGCGTTCGAATAAGCGCGCCTCGTCACCGATCGACAAGTTGATAACACGCACCGACGGTGCCACTGCGGGCTCCTGGCCTTCGCCTTCGCAGATCCGCTTGACAGCTCGGTGAATCAAGTCGATCAGCAATACATCGTCCGGTGTATGTTCGCGCCGGCGGGCGTTGAAGTTGTCATTTGCATCGGGACGCAGGACTGGGCGCACATAGAGGCGGTGGCGTAGGGGCTCGGCAGCTCCGTCCAGCTCACCATGCAGGATTAGTGAAGCCATCGCAGTACCGTGTACTCGGTCCTTGGCGGCGTAGTTTCCCTCCCAACCATCCGGGTCATCCACTAACAACCGCCCTTGCAGCTGTGCGTGGTTCTGCAATGGCAACCCATCGAGCAGCGCCACAATCGGCAGTCGGTCTGAGACGCCCGCTGCTGGCGCTTGGGGCAGTACATCGGCCTCGTTCACGCCGTCAGTGATCGACTGCGCTTTTGGGCGGAAGAACATGATGCGGTCAGACAACACCAGTTCGGGCGTTTCACCTGCCATTACACCAGCAACTGCCTGCATGGGCAGTTCCACAAGAAACCCGTGATAGGCAATTTCGCCAATCAGCGCGCGACGCAGAACCTGTCCCCCAAGCCCATGGACAAGGGCTTGAATCTCTTCATGGGCCTTGTCGTTCTTCAACTGCGACGCGAAATACCATGCTTCGATTTCGAAGCGGATGTCCTGCAGGCCATCATCGATGCAATCCTGCCAATACTGACGAACGTCGACATCGATACGGTCCGCCATGCTCCAATGGCGGATGTTGCGTAATTGCCCAAACAGGTTACGAAACTTGTTCAGTCCGCGCTCGAACTGCGCTGTGGGGTCATTCTGGTAACGGGTCCAGAGCGCCAGCAACTGCGAGAGCGCCTCCTGGTTGCTTCCCAACAGAAACAAGCGCCCCGAGAATGACTTTTCTTCCTTGCCTTGGATGTAAAAATCGTCATCCGGCTCAATCTGGTCCTCGGCCCACTCAACTAGCCATTCCAGTCCAGGTATCTTGACAACGGCCTTGGCAAACTCCTCCACCGTGCCCGCCACCTCCAGAACCAGGATCAGCTCGGGGTTCTCCATCGGCGCCGCCTGCTGCAGCTTCAGGCGCTGTGCGTCAAACGCCTGTTGCAGTACGGTGAGCTGCGGTGCAATTCGGGCACGCTGGCGTGCAATATCCGGGATATGGACAGAGCCCCCACCTCCTCCTAGGGAGTTTCGATCAGCGGGTGTAGGTTCTGGAAAAAATAGAAGTGGGAAATTTCCTGTTGCCATCCGTTGATCATCCCTGGTTGTCGCTTGTTATTGGCTAATGGTGAATCGAGTCTGCCATTGCTTGAGCCTTTCCGCCACGATGCGCTTCAGGTTCGCATCGGGGAGCGACAGCACATAGCGTCGCTGAATATCTTCGCAAAACTGCTCCAAGTCCGAAAAACTGGAGGCTTGAATCTTGGTGGCCAGGGTTTTGGGCGAAAATCCAAGCGGCCCTTCCAGACGAGCCTGAAAGCGCGTGAACCATTCTTCCTTCTGCGCAAGTGTCGGTGCCGGCAGTGAAAGCCGCAATTGGAACCGCCGCCACACCGCCCGGTCCAGCAGTTCGGCATGATTGGTTGCGGTCACAACCACGACATGGCTGGGCAGGGCATCGATCTGCAGCAGCAGCGAACTGACAACGCGCTTGATCTCACCGGTTTCATGGACGTCGCCACGCTCCTTGCCAAGCGTGTCGAATTCGTCGAAGAATAAAACGCATTGATGCGTGCGGACGAAGTCGAACAGCTTCTTCAGCCGTCCGCTGGTCTCGCCCAGAAAACTGCCAATGACCGCCTCATACCGTACGACAAAGAGAGGGACGAGCAACTGAGCGGCGATCGCTTCGGCAAGAGAAGTCTTACCGTTGCCCGGAGGGCCGGACAGCAGGACACGGTGCCTTGGCTCCAGCCCATAAGAGCGAAGGATATCCTTGCGATGCTGCTCTTCCACCAATTCGCGGCATGCCGCAAGTGAAGCAGCATCCAAGAACAACGCTTCGAGAGCGCGGCGCGGCTCCACCTCATACAGCAAGCCGCCGTGGCCACCATCAAATGAACGGACGACCTCGGTCGTACGTGAGCGTCCATTGACGGCCCGCAGGTTTTCTTCGAGCTTGTCGGCAAGCTGATGGTGATGCTTTGCGCGCTCTTCCGCCGCCATCGCCTCCACTGTTGTTCGCAACAGCTGCTGATCGCCCTGACTTCCCGCTTTGACGAGACTGACTATGAGGTCCGCTCGTGACATATCTCCACCTCTCAATATCGAATTCATGTGCCTTTCCGCCATCTTCTCACACTGGCGTACGTAAACCCAACCCTGCGACGCAGAAACAGCTACTGCCATCATCCGCTGCGCAACGCCAATCTACGCTCCGCTGGGTTCTCGCAGCAAGAACTCTGCGGCACCCTTCTGGCATCGACGAATCAGGACATGCCATGCATCACCATATCTTCCCAGCCCTGCCCATCAACCGTGTTGTCGTAGCGAATCCCTCACCCGCACCAGCCTTCTACCGCTTGCGCGATGTGATGCGCATTTCGGCGCTCAGCCGGTCAACGATCTATCGACGCATTGCTGAAGGCCGCTTCCCGGCACCCGTCCACCTGGGTGGGCGGGCCTCCGCCTGGCCCTGCTCCTCATTGCAGCTGTGGATCGACAATCCCGAAAAATATCGAACATCAGCTTTACAAAACTGAGGCGGGCAGCACGCCTGCGACCGACCTCATCAAAGGCCGCTGCAGCGTCAATGATCAGGTTGCGCGCCTCTTTTCTTTCAAATGGCGCACCTCGTCAGCCAGGACAGGTTCCTTGCCCTTCGCAAGATCATCCAGAAAATCCGCCCACAGCTGCACCATCTCGCGCCGCTGCGCCAAGAACGTAGTCCGGTCATAGCTGCCGCCCAGTTCTTCGTCGGAGACGTGGGCAAGGTGCCTTTCGATGACATCCCGGTCCCAACCCAGGTATTCCCGGATCATTGTCCGGGCGGTCGCCCGAAAGCCGTGCCCTGTGATCTGTTCCTTCGTGTCGTAACCGAGCGTGCGCAGCGCGCTATTGATCGTGTTGTCGCTCATGTACCGCGTCGCCTCCGAGCGCTTCGCCATGCTGCGAAAAATCGGGCCGGTCGGCCCCGTCAGCGGCTGAATGTCCTGAAGAATCTCCAACGCTTGCCGTGGCAGCGGCACCAGATGGGTCGGTGTCCGGCTGTCACGCTTCTGCCACTCCCGCAGCTTCATCTTCTCAGGCGGGCAGCGCCATATCTCATGCTCAAAGCTGATGTCTTCCCAATGGGCCAGCCGCAGTTGCCCGGGCCGCTGGAACAGCATGGGGGACAGTTGCAGCGCGGCGCGCGTCAGAACATTGCCCTTGTAAGCCTGGATATCGCGCAGTAGCTGTCCCAGTTGCTTGGGATCAGTAATGGCCGCGTAATGTCGGCTGCGCGGCGACGGGAGGCCCGCTGTACGGGCATTGACGAAATTCCGGGCGGGCTCCAGCGTTCCGTTATCGACAGAATACTGGTACACGTGCTGTACGGCCTCGCGCACGCGCTGTGCGGTCTCAAGGTTGCCACGCTCCTTGATGCGGTGCAGGCAGCGAACAAGTTCGGTGGGCTTGATGGCTTCCACCGCCAAGTGACCAATCCAGGGAAAAATGTGCAGTTCCAGATGCCGGATCACCTTTTCAGCATAACCGGCAGACCACTGCCGGTCTTTTTTCGCCTGGCCATGCCATGCACGCGCCAAGAGTTCAAAGGTGTTAAGCCGGGCGACACGATCACGCTCCTCGTCCTCACGGCGCGCTTCCCTTGGGTCAACGCCACCAGCTCGCTTTTCAGCTTCAGCACGCGCCTTCTTGCGCGCCGTCACCAGTGATACGACAGGATAGTGTCCAAGGCTCAGCTTGGCTTCCTTGCCCTGCTGCTTGTAACGGTAAACCCAGACCTTGGCGGTTGGTCGCACGCGAAGGTACAAACCCTCTCCGTCCGCAAGCAAATATTCTTTATCGAGCGACTGCGCCGCCCTGATCTGGAGATCGTTGAGTTGTCCCATGGTGTACCCAAAATAGACTGATGAAAAACAGCAGTCTGGGGTACACCGTTGGGTACACGCAAGAACGGGACGTTGTGGAATCAAACGATACCGCTTGAGCCGCCTTTTCAGGCTAAGTCCTTGATTTACAAGGACTCTGAGCTAACTTGGGATCGTTTGAGAAGAAAAGATGGTGGCCTGGGGCGGAATCGAACCACCGACACAAGGATTTTCAATCCTCTGCTCTACCGACTGAGCTACCGGGCCTGAGCCGCAAATTATAGCAGCATCTCTTGGGCTTTCGAAAACGCACTGTCAGGTCAAGCCGCGTTTGCCTCTTGTCAAGTCAACCCCCAGTTGTTTCAACTTGCGGTAGAGGTGCGTGCGCTCAAGCCCCGTCTTCTCTGCCACGCGGGTCATGGAGCCGTTTTCTTTGGCCAGGTGGTATTCAAAATACGCCTTTTCAAACTCGTCCCGGGACTCGCGCAAAGGCTTGTCCAGCATGAAGCTTTGCTGGGACAAAGGACCCGTCTCGACCACGACCGCACCCGACGGGGCCACGGTGACAGCTATATCCACCTCTGTCGCGGCAATCGACGCCATCAAGGGTGCCACAGCCTTGCGTTGGGTGCCCCGTGCCAAGGCCTGCTCGACGGCTTTGAGCAACTTTTGCAGCGTAATCGGCTTTTCAAGAAACGCCAGCGCTCCAATTTTTGTGGCTTCGACGGCTGTGTCAATGGTGGCGTGCCCGCTCATCATGATGACGGGCATGGTCAATGCGCCGGTGGTCGACCATTCCTTGAGAAGTGTCACCCCATCGGTATCCGGCATCCAGATATCCAGCAAAACCAGGTCCGGGCGATCACGCAGACGGGCGGCGCGGGCTTGCGCGGCGTTTTCAGCTACTTCAACGTTGTGGCCTTCGTCATTCAAAATTTCCCACAACAGGTCGCGGATGCCCAGCTCGTCGTCGACCACCAAAATGTTTGCCATGATTTGTCTCGTCCCTCGGGTATGCTGTGTTGCCCGGCTAAACCGGCACAACGTTCTCAATGGCGAATGATAACGACACTTGCGCACCGACCACTTTGCCGTCTGCCAGACGGTTGGCAATATCAACCCGGGAACCATGCTCGTCGGCAATCTTTTTGACAACGGCCAATCCAAGCCCTGTACCCTTCACTTTGGTTGTGACATAAGGTTCAAACGCTCGTTTGAGTATGTGTTCGGGGAAGCCAGCACCGCAATCCAGCACACTCAGGCGAACTCGCCGGGAGGCCTCCTGCCACTGGGTCTTGATCGTTACCCCTCGCTCATCATCACTGGCGCATGCGGCCTCCGTTGCATCCTGCGCATTCTGGAGCAGGTTGTGCATGACCTGGCGCAACTGCTGGGCATCTCCCATGACATTGGGGCAGCGCGGGTCCAACTCCATCTGCACGGGTACGTCGGCAGTTTCGCTCGCATACAGCTGCATAACTTCCACAACCAGTGCATTCAAATCAACCGGCTTCAGCTCGGCCGCCGGCAGTCGGGCGTAATCCCGGAATTCATTGACAAGACGCTTCATGGCGTCCACCTGGTCCACAATCGTCTTGACCGATTTGGTCAGGATGGCCTGCTCGGGTGGTGCCACCTTGCCTGTGAGCTTCATCTCCAGCCGTTCGGCTGACAGCTGGATGGGCGTCAAAGGATTCTTGATCTCATGCGCCAGCCGTCGGGCAACCTCACCCCAGGCCTGTGAGCGCTGTGCGGAGACGATTTCAGAGATGTCATCAAACACCAGAAGTCGCGCCGCACCCGGCAGTTCCGCCCCACGCGCCACCAGACTCACCACATTCTCTGCCTGCCTGCCCGCCAGCCCTGAAGCAGCATTGCCAAGCTCGAAGGATTGTTGCCAATGCTCCAGGCCGTGTTCGTCGCGTGCAGTAAAAAATGAATCGAATTGTTTCTGGACGTTTTCGCCAAATGTCTGCAAACCTTCAATCTCGGCGAGGCGATGGCCTTCGTGGGCCGCCAGGGGCACACGAAGAATGCGGGTAGCACCTGGATTGGACGACAGAATGACGCCCTGTGCATCCAGCACCATGACGCCAGCCGTAAGGTTATCAAGGATGGTCTGCAAATTGGCACGCGCCGCATTGACTTGCTCCATGCTGGTCTGCACGGCATGACGCGCATCGGCCAGTTGCTGCGTCATCTGGGCAAACGACCGGGTCAAACCGCCCAGTTCGTCCTTACCCTGCAGAGATGCTTTGGGCGTCAGATCACCTGCGGCGACCTGACTCACACCATCGGCCAGCAGCAACAGCGGACGCACAATCTGGTTGCCCAGTATCACCGCCAGCAGCACAGCGCCAAACACCGCCAGGAACAGGCAAAGCGTCAGGGTACCGATATACATGCGGCGAAGGCCCTGACGCGCCAGGGCCCGCTCCTGGTACTCGCGATTGGCCTCTGTCACGGCCAGGGCATTGGCCACCAGCGTGGGCGGCAATGCCTGCGTCACCAGCAAAAAACGCGACTCACCGAGTAAGCCCAGACTGTTGCTGGACACCAGGACGAGCGCTTTGATTCGCGCAGTCGTGGCCACGCCAGGCACGGCATCATCAAGCCCTTCGATCCAGGTGACGTAGCGTTGCGACCGCGCACTGCGAAACTGCTGCTGGCTTGGCCGCTCCGGATTGAGTTGATACCGGGATTGACCTGTCGCGGCGATCAGTTGCCCAGAAGCACTCCACAACAACAGGTCGGTGGCACCCAATTGTTCACGGACCCGCTCCAGCGGCACTGCGGCACTGACATCCTGCGCATCAGCCAACTGCGAGGCCGCAGCACGCGCATTGCTGGCCAGATCCTTCGACAGGGTCTCCAGCGTGACGCGCCCCAGATTGAGGCCGGCCTCCAAAGCCCCTTCCACCTTGACGTCAAACCAGCTTTCGATAGAGCGCGAGACGAACTGGTAGGACACCACATAGATCAAAACCCCCGGAGCAAAGCCTGCCAGCGCAAAAATCGCGGCCAGCTTGACCAACAGGCGACTGCCAAATTTACCCTGCCGCAGCCGCATCATCAGTCGATAGGCAATCCAGCCAATCACAATCATCAGCAGACCGGCCACCACGACGTTGACCACGAATAGGCGGGCGTAGTTACGCTCATACATCTCGCGGTTGGTGGTGGCTTGCGTCAGCAGGAACAGCAACACCAGCCCGACAGCCACCATGGCAGCAAGCCCGGCACCTACCGTCCAGCGCAGGGCACGGGAGTTGCTGGAAGCGCCACGGATTGCCGCTTCAGCGGCGGCCTTCGCCAGACTCACTTGCCACTCTCCAGCAACAGAGGCTGGCTGGAGGAGGCCACGATGTTCCAGTCAGTCTGGCCCAGCGTGCCAATCTGCAAGGGACGCGGCAGTTGCGCCACGTCAAGACGGAAACGAAACTCAACGAAGTGACGTTGTCCAGGTTCGATGTCCGACGCATCAGCGATTTTCCAGCGCGAAATGCGCCTCAGGGCCGCCAAGGCATCCGACAGGTTCTCGAAATTCTGATTCAGGGCCACACCCATGGCGGCATTGGTAATCAGCCCCGACGCGACATTGAGCCGCCAGCGACGGGTCAGCGGCTGGTAGGCCAACCGCATATGGCGCTCAGCGCTGAGCACCTTCTTGTTGGTCCAGTACCAGCGTTCGCGAAACACGTCCGCTTCGGCCACGAAAATCATGGGAATGCCCTTGAGCAGAGCATCCTCAACCACAGCCGACAGTTCAAATTTGACGGTTGCTGACAACAGTATGGCGTCGCCCGTGCGCTCAAGTTGCGCTTGGGAGACCTCCGTCACGGACGCTTCGGCATGCGCGAGTTCGGGGTGCACCCCCAGCCAGCAGGCGCAGGCCAACAGCCCGATCAGGTCAAGCCGCGCGTTTCTCAAGCAATGCGTAATAAAAGCCGTCATGGTCACCGACTGAATTGTCCGGGACACAGCCATCATTTGCCTCGCCAATGGGCAATAAATGGCCGGGTGAAGGCAGTAATACGGCATCTTTGTTGTGCGCAAGAAACGTTTGTATCTGATCTGCCCCCTCCGCCTTGAAAACCGAGCACGTGCAATACAACAGCCGCCCACCCGAGCGGAGCACGGGCCACAAGGCCTTGAGCAGTTTCGCCTGAATCCGTGCCAACTGGGCGATATCGGTTTCCCTGCGCAGCCAACGCACATCCGGATGGCGCCGCACAATACCCGATGCAGAACACGGCGCATCCAGCAAGACAGCGTCAAAAAGCCGCCCATCCCACCAGACGGACACGTCGGCCGCATCAGCCGTCAGCACCCGGGCCTGCAGGTCCAGCCGAGCGAGGGTTTGGAGAATACGTTCGCAGCGCAATGGGTCCACGTCCAGCGCAGTGACCTCGCAGTTTGCCAACTCCAGCAAATGCGCTGTCTTGCCGCCTGGCGCGGCACAGGCGTCCAGCACACGCAGCGGCTCATCCGACGGTAAACCCGACAGCAACAACGGAGCGGCAAGTTGCGCGGCGGCATCCTGCACCGAGACCACACCATCATCAAAACCAGGTAGGGCTTGCACAGGCTGGGGCTTTGCCAAAGTAAGGCCCCACTCGCCCGCGGCAACGGCCATGAGCCCCGCCTCCCGGAGAAGGCCCAGATACGGCAATACGCCGGAACGCCGCGCGTTCACCCGCAAGGTCATCGGAGCATGGCGGTTGTTGGCGGCCAGAATGGCCTGCCACTGTTGCGGCCAATCTCGCTGCAGTCTGTCAATCCACCACTTCGGATGATTCCAGAATGCAACCGGCTTGGGGTCAGTCGAAGCAACCAGCGCGTCCCGCTCGCGCAGGAAGCGGCGCAAGCACGCGTTGATGAAGCTGGCCTGGGCCTTGGTTGCAGAACCTCTCTTGGCTGCCTCCACGGTCTGATTGACGAGGGTGAACACTTCATAAGGTGCGTCTTGCTCATGCCACGCCAGCGCCAGTGCGACGCACAACAGGGCGTCAGCGGGCGGCGGCGGAACGCGACCGGCAAGCAGTTGGCGCAAGGCCTCGGCCCGTCCCAAGGAACGCAGAACATGAAAGACCAGCGCCTGAACGCCGGGTCGCAGATCAGCGGACACATTGGCCAGGGCGGCCGTACCCGATACGCCCGAACGGATGGCCATCAATACGGCGGCGACGGCCTGAAGCTGTCGCCACAAGGGAATTTGCGGTTCGTGGGTATTCATCGTCATCTCTACAGTGGCAGCGCCGGCTTGAATCCAAAGACCCACGCCAGCCACATGGCCGGAAACTGTTCAATCCCTTCGTTGTAGCTCGCCACCAGGCGGTTGAATTCCGCACGGGCTGCTTTTTCCTGCATCGCCACATGCTCCCATTCCGATTGCAGCGCTACCGGCAGCGCGGAGCCTGCAAGATCGTGCGGCAGATCGCGAAGGCGTACCCATGACAAATGCAGAGTTTCATACGCGGTCTTCAGGGCACTCATGGTCGGTCCATTCAAAGGCTGGACGTGGGCCACTTTCAAAGAAGCATTGAATTGCTCAGCCGCAGCGGCAAGTCCGGCCCACGCCGTCACAAATTCATCATCTCCGCGGTCGGGGTCGGGCACGAAATGAACGGCATCGGCCTGCTCAAAATGGGTCTTGACCAACGAGACGTACTGGTTGAAAAAATTCTCCAGGGTCGCAAACGCAAGAATGCTCTGGGAGCGAAGGCGCATGAGGCGGTTGTAGGCACCCACTGACCAGAACAGCGCCAGTGCGATGGCAAACCAAACGATGAGGGAGTCACTCATTGCCAGAATTCTCCAGGATCAGATGAACAGAAGTTATCCATATTCACAATGAAAAACGCCCCAAGCCCTCTTGCAAAGGCTTTGGGGCGCTATTCATTAGATAGCAAGCCGAGTATTACTCGGTTGCTGCTCCTTCGCTCGCCTGGCTGGCATCAGCGTCACCCGCCAATTCGACGGCCTCGGCTTCGGCAATGGCCCGGCGCTCTGCATCGTCCATGTTCTCGCGGACCTTGCGAGCTTCGTGATACGCCAGACCGGTACCGGCAGGAATCAATCGGCCCACAATCACGTTTTCCTTCAAACCACGCAATTCGTCGCGCTTGCCCATGATGGCAGCCTCGGTCAGAACACGGGTAGTCTCCTGGAAGGAGGCCGCGCTGATGAAGCTGTCTGTCGACAAGGAAGCCTTGGTGATACCGAGCAACAAATTGGTGTAAGTCGCTGCAATCTTGCCTTCGGCACGCAATGCGTCGTTGGTGTTGAGCATCTCTGAACGCTCGACTTGTTCCCCATTGATGTAACGGGAATCGCCAGCGCTTTCCACCACCACGCGGCGCAGCATCTGACGAACAATCACTTCGATGTGCTTGTCGTTGATCTTCACGCCTTGCAAGCGGTACACGTCCTGCACTTCGTCAACGATGTAACGAGCCAACTCTTCCGAGCCGAGCAAACGCAGGATGTCCTGCGGATCGGCTGGGCCGTCCACCACGCTCTCGCCCTTGTTGACGACCTGGCCTTCGTGCACCAGGATGTTCTTTTCCTTGGGCACGAGCTCTTCCCAGACGGCGCCTTCGGGATCCGTGATTTGCAGACGAATCTTGCCTTTGGTTTCCTTGCCGAACGACACGGTACCGGTCATCTCGGCCAGCACACCCTTGTCCTTGGGTGAACGGGCTTCGAACAACTCGGCAACACGTGGCAAACCGCCGGTAATGTCGCGGGTCTTCTGACCTTCGATGGGGATACGGGCCAGCACCTCGCCTGGGCCCACATCCTGTCCGTCGCGCACCTGAACCAATGCACCCACCGGGAAGCCGATGGTCACCGAGTGGTCAGTGCCAGGGATCTTCACTTCGTTGCCGGAAGCATCGATCAGTTTGACCTGAGGACGAATGACCTTGGCAGAACCACGGCGCTTCGGATCGATCACGACCAGTGTCGACAGACCCGTCACCTCGTCCACCTGCTTGGCCACGGTCAAACCTTCTTCGACATTTTCGAAGTGGGCCTTACCGGCAAACTCGGTAATGATGGGGCGTGTCAACGGATCCCAGTTGGCAAGGATGGCACCCGACTTGATGGTCTGATCCGCCTTCACTGCCAATACGGCACCGTAAGGCACCTTGTGGCGTTCGCGCTCACGGCCATGCTCGTCATGAATGACGATTTCACCGGAGCGGGAAATCACCACCAGTTCCTTCTTGCCATTGGTCACATAACGCATGGTGGCGTTGAAGCCGATGTTACCGTTGGACTTGGCTTCCACGCTGGAGGCGATGGCGGCACGCGATGCGGCACCACCGATGTGGAAGGTGCGCATGGTCAGCTGCGTGCCGGGTTCACCGATGGACTGCGCAGCAATCACACCCACAGCCTCACCACCGTTCACCAGACCACCGCGGCCCAGATCGCGGCCGTAGCACTTGGCGCAAATACCGAAGCGTGTTTCGCAAGTCAGTGCAGTACGGACCTTGACTTCATCGACGCCAGCGGCTTCGAGTTCGTCAATCAGGTCTTCGTCGAGCAACTCGCCGGCCTTCGCCAGCACAGAACGATTTTCCGGCTGCAAAATGTCGTCCGCTGCGGTGCGGCCCAGGATACGGTCACGCAAGGATTCAATGACCTC
Source organism: Rhodoferax sp. (assembly GCF_018780565.1). Lineage (GTDB taxonomy): Bacteria > Pseudomonadota > Gammaproteobacteria > Burkholderiales > Burkholderiaceae_C > Rhodoferax. The sequence goes on along the minus strand of NZ_JADMJN010000013.1, from coordinate 47,398 downwards.
ACCGCCCTCAACAATAGCGCGCATCAGGTAGCCACCGTGCGTACCGCAGTCCTGCTCGGTGACAACCAGATCCTGCGTCACATCAACCAGGCGTCGTGTCAGGTAACCCGAGTTGGCGGTCTTCAAAGCCGTATCCGCGAGACCCTTACGAGCACCGTGGGTGGAAATGAAGTACTCCAACACGTTCAGACCTTCACGGAAGTTCGCCGTGATAGGCGTCTCAATGATGGAGCCATCGGGCTTGGCCATCAGACCCCGCATACCAGCCACCTGGCGAATCTGCGCTGCAGAACCACGGGCGCCGGAGTCGGCCATCATGTAGATGGAATTGAACGACTCTTGCTGAACCTGCTTGCCATGGCGATCAGTGACCGTTTCTTTGGACAGCTGGGCCATCATGACCTTGGAGACCTCGTCGCCAGCCTTGCCCCAGATATCAACCACCTTGTTGTAGCGCTCGCCAGAAGTCACCAGACCCGAGGTGTACTGCTGTGCAATTTCCTTGACCTCTTTTTCGGCGCGCTCAATGATGCCGACTTTTTCTGTCGGCACCAGCATGTCGTCGATACAGATCGAGATACCGGCCTTGGTGGCCAGACGGAAACCATACTGCAAGAGTTTGTCGGCAAACACCACGGTCTCTTTCAGACCGCATTTGCGGAACGAGACGTTGATGAGCTTGGAGATTTCCTTCTTCTTCAGCGCCTTGTTGATGTTCGAGAAGGGCAATCCCTTGGGCAAAATTTCTGACAGCAGGGCACGACCTGCGGTGGTTTCCCACAGCTTGGTCGAAGGGACCAATTCACCGGTCTCCTTGTTTTTCGTGTACTCCGTCAGACGCACATTGATGCGCGCGGTCAGCTCGACCTCGCCCGCATCGAACGCACGCTGCACTTCACCGATGTCGGAGAAAATCAGTCCTTCACCCTTGCCGTTGATGCGATCGCGGGTTGTGTAGTACAAGCCCAGCACCACGTCTTGCGACGGCACGATAGAAGGCTCGCCATTGGATGGGAACAGCACATTGTTGGACGCCAGCATCAGTGTGCGGCATTCCACCTGCGCTTCGACAGACAAAGGCACGTGAACCGCCATCTGGTCACCGTCAAAGTCGGCGTTGAACGCAGCGCAAACCAGCGGGTGAAGCTGAATGGCTTTACCTTCAATGAGGATGGGCTCGAACGCCTGGATGCCCAGGCGGTGCAGCGTAGGCGCACGGTTCAGCATCACGGGGTGCTCTTTGATCACCTCCTCAAGAATGTCCCACACCACCGGGGTACCGGATTCAACTTCCTTCTTGGCGGCTTTGATGGTGGTGGCAATGCCCATGGCTTCGAGGCGCGCGAAGATGAAGGGCTTGAACAACTCAAGCGCCATCAGCTTGGGCAAACCGCACTGATGCAGCTTGAGCGTTGGGCCCACCACAATCACGGAGCGACCAGAATAATCTACGCGCTTGCCCAACAAGTTCTGGCGGAAACGACCACTCTTACCCTTGATCATGTCGGCCAATGACTTGAGCGCGCGCTTGTTGGCGCCGGTCATGGCTTTGCCGCGACGACCATTGTCCAGCAAGCTGTCCACGGCTTCTTGCAGCATGCGCTTTTCATTGCGCGCAATGATTTCAGGCGCCTTCAACTCCAGCAAACGGCGCAGGCGGCTGTTGCGGTTGATCACACGACGGTACAGATCGTTCAGGTCCGAGGTGGCAAAACGACCGCCATCCAGCGGCACCAGTGGGCGCAGGTCTGGTGGCAATACCGGCAGAACCTCCAACACCATCCACTCCGGCTTGATGCCGGATTTCTTGAATGCCTCAAGCAACTTGAGACGCTTGGTGTTCTTCTTGATCTTCAGCTCTGAACCACTTGGGTCATTGCGGAGTTTCTCGATCGATCCGTCGATATCAATGCTTTGCAGCAAATCCTTGATGCCTTCCGCGCCCATCTTGGCCTGGAACTCATCGCCGTATTCCTTGAACTTGGCATCGAAGTCATCTTCCGACATGATGCTGAATTTCTTCAGCGGCGTCATGCCAGGATCAGTGACGACATAGGCTTCAAAGTACAGCACGCGTTCGATGTCACGCAGAGTCATGTCGAGCACCAGGCCCAAACGTGACGGCAACGACTTCAGGAACCAGATGTGCGCGCAGGGCGCAGCCAGGTCGATATGCCCCATGCGCTCACGACGCACTTTGGTCTGGGTCACTTCAACGCCGCACTTCTCGCAAATAACACCGCGATGCTTGAGACGCTTGTACTTGCCGCACAAGCATTCATAGTCCTTGATAGGGCCAAAAATCTTGGCGCAAAACAGACCGTCGCGCTCTGGCTTGAAAGTACGGTAGTTGATGGTTTCCGGCTTCTTCACTTCGCCGAAAGACCAGGAACGGATCTTCTCGGGAGAAGCCATACCGATCTTGATGGCATCGAAATGCTCATCGGGTGTGAACTGCTTGAACAGGTCGAGTAATGATTTCATGTTAAATCCTTTTCTTGTCCGTGCTTAGCTGCGTTCCAGCTCGATATCAATACCGAGTGAGCGGATTTCCTTGACCAGCACATTGAACGATTCCGGCATGCCGGCTTCGATCGAGTGCTCGCCCTTGACGATGCTTTCGTACACCTTGGTGCGGCCTTGCACGTCGTCTGACTTGACGGTGAGCATTTCCTGCAACGTGTAGGCAGCGCCATAAGCCTCGAGTGCCCAGACCTCCATCTCGCCGAAACGCTGGCCACCGAACTGAGCCTTGCCGCCCAGCGGTTGCTGGGTAACGAGGCTGTAGGGACCGGTGGAACGGGCATGCATCTTGTCGTCAACCAAGTGGTGAAGTTTGAGCACGTGCATGTAACCGACCGTTGTCGGACGTTCGAACGGATCACCGCTGCGACCGTCAAACAGATTGGCCTGTGTACGTGCCGCCGTCAGACCCTTGGCCTTGACGATATCGTCCGGGTACGCCAGTTTCAGCATGCCGCGGATCTCTTCTTCCGAAGCGCCATCGAACACGGGCGTCGCAAACGTGGCACCAGCGGCCAGATTGCCGGCCATCTCAAGGATTTCGTCGTCGCTCAGCTTGGACATGTCTTCCTTGCGGCCCGAGCCGTTGTACAGCGTGTCGAGGAATTTGCGCAGGTCAGCCAATTTCGATTCGGCCTGCAACATATCGCCGATCCGCTGGCCAATGCCTTTGGCAGCCCAGCCCAAGTGCACTTCAAGCACCTGTCCGACGTTCATCCGCGAAGGCACGCCCAGTGGGTTAAGCACGATATCGCACGGTGTGCCGTCAGCCATATAAGGCATGTCTTCAACCGGAACGATCTTGGAGACCACACCCTTGTTACCGTGACGACCGGCCATTTTGTCACCCGGTTGCAGGCGGCGCTTGACGGCCAGGTAAACCTTGACCATCTTCAGCACGCCAGCCGGCAACTCGTCACCTTGTGTCAACTTCTTGCGCTTTTCTTCAAAAGCGAGATCGAAGCTGTGACGGGTCTGCTCCAGCGAATTCTTGATGCTCTCCAGTTGAGTCGCGACTTCGTCTTCAGCAGGACGAATGTCGAACCAATGGAATTTTTCCACCGCTGCCAGGTAGGCCTTGTCGATTTTGGTGCCTTTGGCAAGCTTTTGCGGGCCACCGTTGGCAACCTTGCCAAGCAATAGTTTCTCGATCCGGTCAAACGCATCGGCTTCCACAATGCGCAGCTGATCGTTCAAATCCAGACGGAAACGCTTGAGTTCGTCGTCAATGATCTGCTGGGCGCGGCGATCGCGCACGATGCCTTCGCGTGTGAACACCTGCACGTCGATCACGGTCCCTTGCGAGCCCTGATCCACACGCAAGGAGGTGTCTTTCACGTCGCTGGCTTTTTCGCCGAAGATGGCGCGCAACAGTTTCTCTTCAGGCGTCAGGGTAGTTTCGCCTTTAGGCGTGACTTTGCCCACCAGCGTATCGCCAGGTTGTACTTCGGCACCCACGTAAATGATGCCGGACTCGTCCAGACGGTTGAGTTGCTGCTCGCTCAGGTTCGGGATATCACGGGTGATTTCTTCAGACCCCAGCTTGGTGTCACGCGCCATCACAACCAGTTCTTCGATGTGAATGGAGGTGTAGCGGTCTTCTGCAACCACGCGCTCACTGATCAAAATCGAGTCTTCGAAGTTGTAACCATTCCAGGGCATGAACGCCACCAGCATATTCTGGCCCAAGGCGAGTTCGCCCAAGTCAGTGGATGCGCCGTCGGCGATCACATCACCCTTGGCCAGCTTGTCGCCGCGCTTGATGATGGGGCGCTGGTGAATGTTGGTGTTCTGGTTGGAACGCTGGTACTTGATCAGGTTGTAGATATCTACACCGACTTCGCCGGCCTGCGCTTCTGCATCGTTGACGCGGATCACAACACGGGTCGCATCCACATAGTCAACGATACCGCCACGGGTGGCGGTAACCACGGTTCCGGAGTCGACTGCGGAAACGCGCTCGATACCGGTTCCAACGAACGCCTTTTCAGGACGCAGGATCGGGACCGCCTGACGCTGCATGTTGGCGCCCATCAAGGCGCGGTTGGCGTCATCGTGCTCCAGGAACGGCACCAAAGAGGCAGCCACCGAAACGATCTGCGCCGGAGACACGTCCATGTACTGGATACGCTCGGCACCGACCATGATCGATTCGCCCGCTTCACGCGCAGAAATCAACTCACCGGTGAGTTTGCCTTCTTTGTCGAGTGCCGCATTCGCCTGCGCAATGACGTACTTGCCTTCTTCAATCGCAGACAGGTAGTCGATGTCCATCGTCACCTTGCTGTCGACCACGCGACGGTACGGCGTTTCAATGAAACCGTATTCGTTGAGGCGGGCATACAAAGCCAGGGAGTTGATCAGACCGATGTTTGGACCCTCGGGCGTCTCAATCGGGCAAACACGACCGTAATGGGTCACGTGCACGTCACGCACCTCAAAGCCGGCGCGCTCACGCGTCAAACCACCTGGGCCAAGTGCCGAAACACGGCGCTTGTGGGTGATCTCGGACAGAGGATTGGTCTGATCCATGAACTGCGACAACTGCGATGCGCCGAAGAACTCTTTCAACGCAGCGGAAATGGGCTTGCTGTTGATCAAGTCGTGTGGCATCAATGGGTCCTGCTCGGCCTGACCCAGACGCTCTTTCACAGCCTTCTCGATACGAGCCAAACCAGTACGGTACTGGTTCTCGGCCAACTCACCCACACAGCGCACACGGCGGTTACCTAGGTGATCAATGTCGTCCACTTCGCCGCGGCCATTGCGCAGGTCGACTAGGATCTTGACCACAGCCAGGATGTCTTCATTGGTCAGCACCATGGGACCGGTCGATTCGGCACGCCCCATCTTGGCATTGAACTTCATGCGGCCGACACGCGACAGGTCGTAGGTGTCAGGGTTGTAGAACAAGCGCTGGAACAGTGCCTGCACGGCATCTTCTGTGGGTGGCTCACCGGGGCGCATCATGCGGTAGATGGCCACACGCGCTGCGAACTCGTCCACGGTTTCGTCACTGCGCAATGTTTGCGAAATGTACGCACCCTGATCGAGTTCATTGGTGTAAATGCAAGGCAGGTCTTGCACACCGGCCAAGCGCAACTTCTTGAGCAGTGCCTCGGTAAGCTCTTCATTGGCTTTGGCAATGATTTCACCGGTATCGGCTTCAACAATGTTGCGGGCAACGACGCGGCCAACCAGAAAATCTTCCGGCACGGTGATATGGGTGGTTCCGGACTGCTCCAGCTCACGGGTATGGCGTGCTGTCACGCGCTTGTCCTTGGCCACAACAACCTTGCCGCTCTTGTCGGTGACATCGAAACGAGCCACTTCACCGCGCAGGCGCTCCGCCACAAACTCCATCTGGGCGCCACTGTCCATCAGACGGAAATTGTCATTGACGAAGAAGTTGGCGAGAATGGACTCGTGGTTCAGACCAATGGCCTTGAGCAGAATCGTGACGGGCATCTTGCGACGACGGTCCACGCGGAAATACAAGATGTCCTTGGGGTCGAACTCGAAGTCGAGCCATGAACCACGGTAAGGAATGATTCGAGCCGAGAACAGCAACTTGCCCGAACTGTGCGTCTTGCCCTTGTCGTGTTCAAAGAACACACCGGGCGAACGGTGCAACTGGGAGACGATCACGCGCTCAGTGCCATTGATGATGAAGGAGCCCTTGCCGGTCATCAGGGGCACTTCGCCCATATAGACTTCCTGCTCTTTGACTTCCTTGACCACCTTGTTCTGCGAGGTCGAAGATTCGCGGTCATAAATGATCAGTTGCACCTTGGCACGAACAGCCGAGGCAAACGTCAAGCCACGTGTCTGGCATTCGCGTACATCAAAAGCAGGCTTGGCCAAGCTGTATTCGAGATACTTCATCTCGACAAAGCCATTGTGGGAAACAATGGGGAAAGCCGCGTCAAAAGCAGCTTGAAGGCCCTCTATGGTCCGCTTCTTCGGCGCGACATCTGCCTGCAAGAACGCCGTGTAGGCATCTTTTTGCATCTGAAGCAGGTAAGGAATTTCGAGCACGCTGTCGCGATTGCCGAAATTTTTGCGAATTCGCTTGCGTTCTGTGTATGTGTAAGCCATGAGATCTCCGGGCAAAGACTAAGGAATCCTGGGGGTCCTAGGCGACTGGTGTGTCATTTCTTGGTGATTGGCCACTACCAATCATTGGCGGACGGTCACACATTGCGTGTGACCCGAACCAAGGCATCTTCTGCAGTCGGGGTCAGAAGACACTGAAAAACCCCTTTAGGCTTTTGGGTGGCACTTCGGGCCACCCGAAAACGTCCAAAGGGTCGTTTTTCAGTGCGCTCTTACAAGCGCCAAAGGCTGGGAGCTCTTTGGGAGCACCCAGCCTTTTTGACGAACTCAATTACTTGAGTTCGGCCTTTGCACCGGCTTCAATCAGCTTCTTCAAGGCAGCATCGGCGTCAGCCTTGGAGATGCCTTCCTTGACGTTCTTCGGAGCGCCGTCAACCAGGTCCTTGGCTTCTTTGAGGCCCAGACCCGTGATTTCGCGCACGGCCTTGATGACGGAGACCTTGGCGGCACCTGCGTCAAGCAGAACCACGTTGAATTCGGTCTTCTCTTCAGCCACAGCGGCGGCAGCGCCACCCGCTGCAGGTGCAGACATCGCTGCAGCGCTCACGCCAAATTTCTCTTCGATGGCTTTCACCAGGTCGTTGAGTTCCATGACCGTCATGCTGTCCAGCGCGGTCAAAAATGCGTCTTTATCGAATGCCATTTTTATTTCCTAACAATATTGGTTACAACAAGCAGCGGGCGATCAGGCCGCGACTGCCTCAGCGGGTGCTTCTGTCGCGCCTGCGCCTTTTTTCTCTGCGATTGCCGCAAGCACACGTGCCGTGCGGGAAATCGGGGATTGCATCAAGCCCAGCAACTGCGCCAGCAACACTTCCTTGGAAGGGATACTTGCCAATTGCTTCACGCCGTTCACGTCCAGAGCTTTTCCACCGTATGCACCACCGCGAATCACCAGCTTGTCGTTGGTTTTCGCAAAGTCAGCCACCACTCGCGCGGCAGCCACTGCATCTTCAGAGAAGCTATAGATCAGCGGACCGGTCATCAGGTCGGACACAACTTCAAATCCGCTACCACTGACAGCACGGCGAGCCAGGGTGTTTTTCAACACACTCAGACTCACACCATTGCTGCGTGCGGTGGAACGCAATTTGGTCATATCAGCGACCGTGATTCCGCGGTATTCCGCCATCACGAGCGTTTGAGCTTTTGCGGCGAGGCCAGTCACATCACTGATGACCGCTTCTTTCTCACTGCGATTAAGACTCAAGGTCTACTCCTTCAAAATGTGCTCGTCGGCAAATTGCCTTCAAACACGCCACATTGCAGCGACCAACTGTTTCGGAACTGATTCCATCTGCAGCGGGATCGCCATCTGCGTTGGCGGGGTGCCGGGACAGGCCCGATACCCGATGATTAAGTGCTTGACCGCATCGCTGCAGCTTGCACACCAACGGTCTTGGATGGCCTGCTCGCACATTTCTGCGTGAACAGCCCACCACATCAGGTCATCCTCTCAGATGACCGGAATTTCTACAATTACGCGCCGATGGTTTGCATGTCCACACGGACACCCACACCCATCGTTGACGAAACTGCTACTTTGCGCAAATACAGACCCTTGCTGGTCGCTGGCTTGGCCTTGGTCAAGGCATCCACGAGAACAGCCAGGTTACCCTGCAACTTGTCGGTATCGAACGAACGACGACCAATCGTGGAGTGCACGATGCCGGCCTTGTCGACGCGGAACTGAACCTGACCCGCCTTGGCATTCTTCACTGCTGTCGCAACGTCAGGCGTCACAGTACCAACCTTGGGGTTAGGCATCAAACCGCGTGGACCCAGAATCTGGCCCAGGGTACCCACAATACGCATGGCGTCAGGGGCGGCGATCACGATGTCAAAGGGCATATCGCCAGCCTTGATCATGGCAGCCAGATCATCCATACCAACCACGTCCGCACCAGCAGCCTTGGCTTCTTCCGCCTTGGCACCTTGCGCAAACACGGCGACGCGCTTGGTCTTGCCTGTGCCATTGGGCAACACCACGGCACCCCGCACTACCTGATCCGATTTCTTCGGGTCAATGCCAAGTTGCACAGCCACATCGATGGATTCATCAAATTTGGCATTGGCACATTCTTTGACGATACCGAGAGCATCTGCCAGGGGGTACAGCTTGTTGCTATCAACCTTGCCTTGGAAGGACTTTTGTTTTTTGGTGAGCTGGGTCATTTAAACACCCTCCACATTCACGCCCATCGAGCGGGCAGAGCCGGCGATGGTACGAACGGCCGCATCCATATCGGCGGCGGTCAAATCTTTCATTTTGGTCTTGGCGATCTCTTCGAGCTGGGCACGCGTGATCTTGCCAACCTTGGCGGTGTGCGGCGTCGCCGAACCCTTGTCGATCTTCACAGCCTTCTTGATCAGAATCGACGATGGGGGCGATTTGATGATGAAGGTAAAGCTCTTGTCCGCAAAGGCGGTGATAACCACCGGCAAAGGCAGACCTGGCTCAATACCCTGGGTCTGCGCGTTAAACGCCTTGCAGAACTCCATGATATTCAAGCCACGTTGACCCAATGCGGGACCGATGGGGGGGGATGGGTTGGCCTTACCAGCTGGCACTTGCAGCTTGACAAAACCGACGATTTTTTTCGCCATGCTTTTTTCTCCTTACGGGTGATAGCGCCCGGATCCTGCTTTCAAATAAACAGGCCCAGGCTCCCCGGGGTTAACGACTCACTATCCAATTCCGCGCCGAGTCGAAAAGCGCGGAATACCAAAAACCTAAATCAGGTTTTCTCGATCTGAGAAAACTCCAACTCCACAGGCGTGGAACGACCAAAAATGGTGACCGCCACACGAACCTTGCTCTTTTCGTAATTGACGTCTTCCACCGATCCATTGAAATCAGTGAACGGGCCTTCCTTGACGCGAACAAACTCACCCACCACAAACTCAACTTTGTGACGCGGCTTCTCGGTGCCTTCCTGCATCTGGTTGACGATCTTCATGACCTCCGCCTCCGAAATCGGAGCCGGGCGATTTTTCGCCCCACCAACAAAACCAGTCACCTTGTTGGTGTGCTTGACTAGGTGCCAGGTGTCATCGTCCATGATCATTTCGACCAGCACATAACCCGGGAAAAACTTTCGCTCGGTCGTCTTCTTCTGGCCATTCTTGATTTCGACAACTTCCTCCATCGGAACCAGAATTCGGCCAAACTTGTCCTGCATACCAGCACGATTGATGCGCTCAATGATGTTCCGCTCAACCGCCTTCTCCATACCCGAGTAGGCGTGAACAACATACCAACGCAAATCAGGATTGCTCGGCGCAGTCGCCAAAACCTGCGCAGGGGCAGGAGGCGTATCAGACGAAGGGGTTTCTACAACATCATTCATTATTTTTTCCACCCCAGAATCAAGTCATAAAACAGCCACTCAAGCGTCTTGTCAGTCAGCCAGAGGAACAGGGCCATCACCAACACGAAGACGAACACGTACGCCGTCATCTGGATCGCCTCTTTTCGCGCCGGCCAAACAACTTTTTTGACCTCTCGCCACGAATCGCGACCAAATGCAAACAGCGCCTTTCCAGACTCCGCCGTAAAAAACAGCGCCACAGCCGCAGTCAAACCCAGCAGCAATGCAGCCCACTGAACAAGCTGCCCCTGCTTACCCAGCAAATAAAAGGCCGCCAACGCCACAACCACCAATACCGCAGCAGCTGCGAGCTTGGCCTTGTCGGCACCGGTACTGACTGTTTGAACTTGTGAGGTTGCCATTTTCTCTATCTCGCGCTTTCTCTACTTCAAATCAAACACAGCGCTCTTTAGACGCTGAAGCCCGTCATTCTCATGACGGGCCGGAAATCCACCTTTTGGCTGAATCAGGTGGCAGGGGCGGAAGGAATCGAACCATCAACCTTCGGTTTTGGAGACCGACGCTCTGCCAATTGAGCTACGCCCCTACAAAAAACAATTACGCGATGATTTTGGCAACCACACCAGCGCCGACAGTCTTGCCGCCTTCGCGGATCGCGAAGCGCAGACCTTCTTCCATGGCGATCGGGTTGATCAGCTTCACAGTGATCGACACGTTGTCACCAGGCATCACCATCTCTTTGCCTTCTGGCAACTCGATCGCTCCGGTCACGTCCGTGGTACGGAAGTAGAACTGGGGACGGTAGTTGTTGAAGAACGGGGTGTGACGGCCGCCTTCGTCTTTCGACAAAACGTAGATCTCACCGGTGAAGTGGGTGTGGGGCTTGATGGAGCCGGGCTTGCACAGCACTTGGCCGCGCTGCACGTCTTCGCGCTTGGTGCCGCGCAGCAGGATGCCGACGTTGTCGCCCGCTTGACCTTGGTCCAGCAGCTTGCGGAACATTTCCACGCCGGTGCAGGTGGTCTTCTGGGTGTCAGCGATACCGACGATTTCGATTTCTTCGCCGACTTTGACGATGCCGCGCTCAACGCGACCGGTCACCACGGTACCACGACCAGAGATGGAGAAGACGTCTTCCACAGGCATCAGGAAGGCACCGTCCACTGCACGCTCGGGCAGGGGGATGTAGGTGTCCAGGGCATCCGCCAGCTTCATGATGGCTTCTTCACCCAGGGGACCTTTGTCGCCTTCGAGGGCGAGTTTGGCGGAGCCATGGATGATGGGGGTGTCGTCACCAGGGAAATCGTATTTGTCGAGGAGCTCGCGCACTTCCATTTCAACGAGTTCGAGCAGTTCGGCGTCGTCCACCATGTCGCACTTGTTCAGGAACACGATGATGTAAGGCACGCCGACCTGGCGCGCCAGCAGGATGTGCTCGCGGGTCTGGGGCATGGGGCCGTCAGCTGCGGAGCAGACCAGAATGGCGCCGTCCATCTGGGCTGCGCCGGTGATCATGTTCTTCACATAGTCGGCGTGCCCGGGGCAGTCGACGTGAGCGTAGTGGCGGTTGGCCGTTTCGTACTCGACGTGGGCGGTGTTGATGGTAATGCCGCGTGCTTTTTCTTCAGGAGCCGCGTCGATCTGGTCATAGGCCTTGGCCTGACCGCCGAACTTGGCCGCCAGGATCGTGGTGATGGCCGCTGTCAGCGTCGTTTTACCGTGGTCGACGTGACCAATCGTGCCCACATTGACGTGGGGCTTGGTACGTGTGAATTTTTCTTTTCCCATTTTCAGACTCCGAAAAGTAAAGGACCATCAAATCAAAATCATCGCGTATCAATCAGCACCAACATCCAGCCAGCACACCCAATCAATACACCCAAACTGGTGCCCATTCCGGGAATCGGACCCGGGACCTCTCCCTTACCAAGGGAGTGCTCTGCCACTGAGCCAAATGGGCCAACCCAACCTGCCAACCGGCAGATCAAGCAAAAACTTTTACAACCAACCGACCATGCACATCAACTGTGGAGCGGGGTAGGAGAATCGAACTCCTCGCTTTAGCTTGGAAGGCTAAGGTATTACCACTATACGAACCCCGCACAGGCCTGCATTGCAAGCAACCATGAGCCGTTTCGCATACATCTTCACAATGCCTCAACGGCCATCTAACTATTCACTGGTGGAGAGGGCTGGATTCGAACCAGCGTACTCGTAAGAGGGCAGATTTACAGTCTGCTGCCATTAACCACTCGGCCACCTCTCCTTGGTGAACCCCGGATTATGCCATGAAAATATGACCAGTGAACAATTTGAATGCGTAACTTGTCGTCACCAGTCAATCGGCGCGCATCCGTGCTGGCGTAAATAGGCATTTGCCTGTCCGAAATGACCGCACCCCAGGAATGGCTTTGGTGGCCGCATCGCCGACAAAGGCGATGGATGGTTGGCCGTCAGCACCAGATGGCCCGCCTTTGCAGCTTCGTCCTTCTGACCTTCTGCCCTAATCAGGCCCTGCTTGGCTTGGGCATGGGCGCCCCACAACATAAACACGACCGGACTATTTTTTACCCCTACGGCCTTGACTATCTCATCAGTAAGCGCTTCCCAACCGCGCTGCGCATGACTGGCTGGCTTTCCATCTTCAACCGTCAAGCAGGTATTGAGCAGCAAAACGCCCTGAGTCGCCCAGGATGCCAGAGAGCCATTGCCGCTCGCCACAAATGGCCGGCATCCCAATTCGGGATCCCGAGCAATTTCCTTGAAAATATTGCGCAAGGACGGCGGCGGCTTGACGCCCGGCGCCACAGAAAAAGCCAGGCCCTCGGCCTGACCCGGTCCATGATAAGGGTCCTGTCCCAGGATCAGCACCTTGACCTGGGTCAGGGGCGTCAATGCCAGGGCGCGAAATGGCTCGGGGGGGTAGATGATGGCACCGTCACTGAGACGGCTGCGCAGGAACGCCCCTAATCGCTGCGCCGGGTCGCTGGCCAAAAAGCGATCGACAACAAGACGCCAGTCCTGCGCGACCGACCACCTCTCGGGTGCCCACTCGGTCAAATGCCGCGATACACCGGCCGGGGGCGTACCTTCCGGCAAAGCAAACCCGAAATCAGCCTGAAACCCTCGTGCAGTCGGCATTATTTACTATGAAATGGATAGCGCATCCGCTAATCGATCAATCGACAACGCTCACGCAGCGCCAAACAATTCCGCCAGCGCCATGCCCGGGTCAGCAGCACGCATGAAGGCTTCGCCGACCAGGAAGGCGTTGACGCCAGCCGCCCCCATGCGAAGCACATCTTCGCGGGTATGAATGCCACTCTCGGTCACCAGCAGACGGTCCTTGGGCACATCACGCATCAGGGCCAGCGTGGTATCCAGCGACACCTCGAAGGTCTTGAGATTGCGGTTATTGATGCCCACCAAGGGGGTTTTGAGTTTCAGCGCGCGCGCCAGTTCGGCGGCATCGTGAACTTCCACCAGCACAGCCATATCCAGGCTACGGGCAATCGCCTCAAAGTCCTTCATCTGTCCATCATCCAGAATGGCCGCAATCAGCAAAATCGCATCGGCCCCCATGGCGCGGGATTCATAGACCTGGTAGGCGTCAACAATGAAATCCTTGCGCAACACCGGCAACTGGCAGGAGGCACGCGCCTGCTTGAGGTAATCGATGCTGCCCTGGAAAAACTGCACATCAGTCAGCACCGACAAACAGGCGGCCCCGTGCTCCGCATAGCTTTGCGCAATGTCGGCTGGAATGAAGTCAGCCCGCAGCACGCCCTTGGAGGGGCTGGCCTTCTTGATTTCGGCAATCACGGCGGGCTGCCCCGCAGCGATCCTGGCGCGCATGGCAGCCAGGAAATCTCGCGTCAACACGCGAGATTCGGCATCTGCACGCACCAAGTCCAGGGACTTTCGCTTGCTGGCCGCCGCGACTTCCTCGCGTTTAACAACAACAATTTTGTCCAGAATATCAGTCATGCTTGGGCGACTCCTGGGAGCCATTTTTCAAAATGTTGATAAAAATGCGGTGCATCACCAGACCCACCACGATAAACAAGGCCGAGACACCCAAAGCGATCCAGGCACCTTCACCTTGCAGCAGTGCGGCCATATCAGGCGACGCTCAAGGCTTGCGCGGCAACCACCAATTGCGCCAGCTTGGCCCTCGCCGCTCCTGATTCGATAGCATGTCGCGCCAGATCCACGCCGGCCTTCATCGAATCCGCCACATTAGCGGCATACAGTGCCACACCGGCATTGAGGATCACGATGTCGCGTGGTGCACCAGGCACGTTGTCCAGCACCCCGATCAGCATGGCTTTGGACTGCTCTGGCGTCTCCACCTTGAGCGCGCGGTTGCTGGCCATGACCATGCCGAAATCTTCGGGATGAATTTCGTACTCGGTCACTTCGCCATGCTTGAGCTCCCCCACCAGCGTTGCGGCACCCAGGCTGACCTCATCCATGCCGTCCTTCCCGTAGACCACCACCGCATGCTCGGCACCCAGGCGCTGCAGCGCACGCACCTGAATACCCACCAGATCGGGGTGAAACACACCCATCAAAATGTTGGGCGCGTTGGCGGGATTGGTCAGCGGGCCCAGCAGATTGAAAATGGTCTTGATACCCAACTCTTTGCGCACCGGCGCCACGTTCTTCATGGCCGGATGGTGATTGGGGGCGAACATGAAACCTACGCCAACCTGCTCGATGCATTTCGCAATGGCTTCGGGCGCGAGATTGATACTGACACCAAGCGACTCCATCACATCGGCGCTGCCACTCTTGCTGCTGACGCTGCGGCCACCGTGCTTGCTCACCTTGGCCCCGGCCGCTGCCGCCACGAACATGGCGCAGGTCGAAATATTGAAAGTATGCGAGCCATCGCCACCCGTGCCCACGATGTCCACCAGATGGGTTTTGTCAGCCACCTGCACCTTGGTGGAAAACTCGCGCATCACCTGGGCGGCCGCCGTGATTTCTCCGATCGTCTCTTTCTTGACGCGCAGTCCGGTGATGAAGGCGGCGATCATCACGGGGGACCATTCGCCCTTCATGATCTGACGCACGATGTGCAGCATTTCATCGTGAAAGATCTCACGGTGTTCGATGGTGCGCAGCAGGGCTTCCTGCGGGGTAATGGTTTTAGAGTGGGGCATGGCGACGGTCTTGCTTCAGGAAGTTCTTCAGCATGGCGTGGCCATGCTCGGTGAGGATGCTCTCGGGGTGGAACTGCACGCCTTCGATGTCCAGCGTGGTGTGCTTCACACCCATGATTTCGCCATCGTCCGTCCAGGCCGTTACCTTGAGGCAGGACGGGCAGCTCGGGCGGTCGATCGCCAGCGAATGGTAGCGGTTGACCGTGAACTGCGCCGGCAAACCGGCAAACACGCCCTCTTGCGTCGTAGTGATGACACTGGTTTTGCCATGCATCAACTGCTGCGCGCGAATGATTTTGCCGCCAAAGGCCGCGCCAATCGACTGATGTCCCAGGCACACACCCAGAATCGGCAGTTTGCCGGCGAAATGCTGGATGGCGGCCACCGAAATGCCAGCCTCGGCAGGAGAGCAGGGGCCGGGCGAGATCACCAGGCGGTCCAGTTGCCCGGCTTTCAGACGTGCATCCATCTCGTCCAACGTGATTTCGTCATTGCGAAAGACCTCAACCTCGGCACCAAGTTCGCCCAGGTACTGGACGATGTTGTAGGTGAACGAGTCGTAGTTGTCGATCATCAGGAGTTTGATTTTTTGACTCATGGTGCTCACTCCAGCCCTTCTTCAACCAATTCGGATGCCCGCAACAAAGCCCGGGCCTTCGCTTCGGTTTCCTTCCACTCCAGCTCGGGCACCGAGTCGGCGACCACACCGGCCGCCGCCTGCACGTAGAGCATCTGGTCCTTGATGATGCCGGTGCGGATGGCAATCGCCACGTCCATATCACCTGCGTAACTCAGGTACCCACAAGCGCCGCCGTACAGGCCGCGCTTGCTCGGCTCCAGGCGGTCAATCAGCTCCATGGCATGCACCTTGGGCGCACCGGTGAGCGTGCCCGCAGGGAAGGTTGCCTTGAGCACATCCATGCTGGTCATGCCATCAAGGAGGGTGCCTTCGACGTTGCTCACGATGTGCATCACATGGCTGTAACGCTCCACGCTGAAGGCCTCTGTCACTTTCACGCTGCCAATTTTGGCAATTCGACCGATGTCATTGCGTGCCAGGTCAATCAGCATCACATGCTCGGCGCGCTCTTTGGGGTCGTTGATCAATTCCACTTCGGCCGCCTTGTCCAACTCGGGACTGGCACCGCGCGGCCGGGTACCGGCCAGAGGACGGATGGTGACTTTCTGCTCGGTCTTGCCCTCCAGCGTGACCTGTTCCTGGCGCACCAGAATCTCTGGCGAGGCACCGACCACGTGGAAATCGCCAAAGTGGTAGTAATACATGTAGGGGCTGGGGTTCAGCGCCCGCAAGGCCCGGTACAAACTGAGCGGTGACTCGGTGTAGCGCTTCTTGATGCGCTGGCCCACCTGCACTTGCATGAAATCCCCGCCGGCAATCAACTCCTTGGCACGCTCCACGGCGGCGATGTAGTCCGCCTTGGCGAATTCCCGCTCGGCCGGGTAGCCTTGCGTGGGCTTGACCACCGGGGCGCTGACCGAGTATTTGAGCTGATCTTTCAACTCACGCAGGCGCTTCTTGGCGTTGGCATACGCTTCGGGTCGTGACGGGTCTGCGTACACAATCAGGTACAGCTTGCCCGACAAGTTGTCGATCACAGCCAGTTCTTCGCATTGCAACAACAAGATGTCCGGGCAGCCCAGGGTGTCCGGCGGGCAGGAGTTGGCCAGCTTCTTCTCGATGTAACGAACGGCGTCGTAGCCGAAGTACCCCGCCAGTCCGCCACAAAAGCGGGGCAGGCCCGGGCGCAAGGCGACCTTGAACCGCTTCTGATAATCGGAAATGAAATCCAGTGGATTGACACTGGAGGTTTCCAGCACCACGTCGTCAGTCACGACCTCGGTGCGCACATCGGCGCCAAAGCCGCTGGAGCGAACCAGGGTTCGCGCCGGCAGGCCGATGAAGCTGTAGCGTCCAAAGCGTTCACCGCCCACCACGGACTCCAGCAGGAAGCTGTACTTGCCGCCGTTCTTGGCGTGCGCCAGCTTCAGGTACAGCGACAAGGGGGTTTCCAGATCGGCAAAGGCCTCCGCCATGAGCGGAATGCGGTTGTAGCCTTGGATACTCAGGCTTTTGAATTCGAGTTCAGAGATCACAGGGATGTTCTTTCAGTTCAGTGCCATACCCTGGGCATGTGGCCAGGGCTATCACCCCAGGCATGCAGCAGGTTTGGCGGGCAGCCCACGGGGCTGCGGGTCATTCAGACGAGAGAGAAATCAGGCGCGAGCCATCGATTCTTGCAGCGTACGCCAGGGCCAGGCTCCCCGGTCGCTACAACCTGTGATGCTGATACGGTGAATGAACATGGCGCCAGTGTAGCAAACTGCTGATCGGAAACCCTCTTGCGGGCAAGTGGAAACCACCCCAAAATGGGCACCTCGTTTAAATAGCACGATCGTTCCATTAACAGGAGACAGCATGAAATACATCAAACGCCTGGCCTTTGCGGTGATTACCGGCCTGCTCGCCTTCAACACACTGGCAGCCACCCTGGAAATCAATGGCGTCAAGGTGGAAGATACGGCAACGGTTAACGGGGTCAAACTGGGACTCAACGGCGCAGGGACACGCTACAAAGGGCCCTTCAAAGGCTACGTCGCTGGACTGTATTCGAGCAAGAAAGCCAGTAGCTTGGAGGAAGTTGTCAACCAACCCGGCCCCAAACGCATGACCATCACCCTGCTGCGGGAATTTGACGCCAATGAGCTGGGCAAGCTGCTCACCCGGGGCATGGAAGACAACATGGGCAAGGCGGCCATGTCCAAACTGATTCCGGGTCTGATGCGCATGAGCCAGATCTTCTCGGACCAAAAGAAGCTGGCGGCGGGGGACAACTTCATGATCGAGTGGATTCCGGGGGCTGGCAGCGTGATCACCGTCAAGGGCAAAGCCCAGGGTGAGCCCTTCAAGGAACCTGAATTCTTTATGGCCTTGATGTCGATCTGGCTCGGTCCGTCACCCGCAGACTGGAAACTCAAGGACGCGTTGCTGAATATCAAATAGGTTCGGGATGCGCGGTCAGCGTGATGCCATCAATGACAGGGAAAAACCGCCTGCATCGGGGAATTTGAGGGAGCTGGTGATGCACAAAGTCTAGGATAGACTGCTGCCCAGATTCAATTTGGAAAAGGCGTTCATCATGAACCTCCGCGATATGAAAATTTCCCTCCGACTCATGCTCGGTTTCGGCGTTCTGGCTTTTTTGATCATGCTCATGGGCGGCATCGCGGCCGTCAAAACCGATACCGTCAGCGATGGTGTCGACAAGGTGGTTCATGGCAACGTCCCGATTGTGGTGAGCCTTTTTGAGGTCAAAGGCGACATCAACCTGATCGCCCGATCGCTGGGCAACATGGTCATCCTGACTGATCCGGCGGACATCAAAAAGGAGGCTGCCCGTATCGAGGCAACGCGCAAGCGAATTCTTGAACGTCTGGAAAAACTCGGCCAGCAAATCAAATCAACCGAAGGCAAGGCCGGCCTGGCCAAGGTTCTCGACGTGCGGACCAAATACGTGGCGCAGCAAAATAAATTCATGGAACTCGTGGATGGCTCCAGGGTTGACGAAGCCAAAACCGTGCTGATGAGCGAGGTGCTGGGCGTACAACTGGCCTACTTCGACGCCATCGACGCGATGATCAAGTACCAGGAGAAGCTGATGGGCAGCGCTGCGGACGAGGCCACCGGCGAGGTCAACGGCATGAAGCTGATTATGGTCACAGCCGTTCTGATTGCCCTGGCGGTAGCGGTGCTGACGGCCCTGTGGATCATTCGCGCCATCACAGGCCCCATCAACCAGGCAGTGGCCATCACGCGTTCTGTGGCGGCGGGTGACCTGAGTGTGCAGATCAATGCCGAAGGTAAAAATGAAACCGCGCAGTTACTGATGGCGCTCAAGGATATGCAGGCCAGCCTGATCAGGCTGGTCGCCAACGTACGGCAGGGGTCTGAAAGCGTGGCCACTGCCAGTGCCGAGATCGCCTCTGGCAACCACGACCTGTCTGCACGAACCGAGAGCCAAGCCAGCGCTCTGGAGCAAACCGCTGCATCAATGGAGCAGCTCAGTTCTACCGTCAAGCAAAACGCCGACAGTGCCCGCCAGGCCAACCAGCTCGCCATGAGTGCTTCGACGGTGGCCATCAAGGGCGGCGAAGTGGTCAGCCAGGTGGTCGACACCATGCGGGGCATCAACGACGCCTCGCGCAAGATATCCGACATCATCAGCGTGATTGACGGGATTGCCTTTCAAACCAATATTCTGGCACTCAATGCTGCCGTCGAAGCAGCCCGCGCCGGCGAGCAGGGCCGAGGATTTGCCGTGGTGGCCAGTGAAGTACGCTCGCTGGCCGGTCGCTCGGCTGAAGCTGCCAGGGAAATCAAAACATTGATCAATGCCAGTGTGGAGCGGGTGGAACAGGGCACCACGCTGGTGGATGAAGCTGGTGCCACCATGACTGAAGTGGTGAGCAGCATCCGCCGCGTGACCGACATCATGGGTGAAATCAGCGCGGCCAGCAACGAGCAGGCCTCCGGCGTGGCCCAGGTGGGTGAGGCCGTGTCGCAGATGGACCAGGCCACGCAACAAAATGCAGCCTTGGTGGAAGAGATGGCTGCCGCAGCGAGCAGCCTGAAGTCACAGGCCCAGGAACTGGTGCAGGTGGTAGTGGCCTTTAAGCTGAGCGCCAATGATGCCCTGCATGGCACGGCATCGCCCGCCGCAGTGCGGTCCCATAAACCAGGCGCTGCGCCGTTCAAGGGAATTGAACGACGCGGCGGCGGCATACCACAGGGAGCGGCAGCCCGCTCCCCTGCAGGTGCACCACCCAAGCCGGCGGCAGCACCTCCAAAGCCCGCCACGGCCGCGGAATCCACCGTGGCCACCGCAACGACCAAGGCCGTCACACCCAAAGGTGGCGATGACGACTGGGAAACCTTTTGAATTTCATACAGCGGCTTACCGCACCCCTGGTCCTTATCACAGGAGCCCTTGCCGGCGGCGCCTGCCTGGCGGGTCGGCCCCTGGCAGTGGACGATGCCAATGTCAACGACGTCGGTGCGGGTCATGTGGAGGCCTGGTACGCGCGCACTGCCGGCGGCGTGAATGTGTGGACGGTGGCGCCAGCCTACGGATTGATTGAAGGTGTGGAAATTGGTGGCTCACTCGCACGCGACGCCACCAACAAGGTCAACACCAGCGCACTGCAGGCCAAGTTCCGCCTCACACCCTCGCGTAAGGATGGCTGCAATGTTGGTGCCGTGATCGGCGCATCGCAGCCCAACAACGACACAACCAACACCACCTACCTCAATGGTTTGCTCAGTTGCAATGGCGAAGCAGGCTCGCTGCACATCAACTTGGGGGCCAACCGTCCGCCCGACAGTCCCACGCTGTTGACCTGGGGTCTGGCGATCGAGCGGGAATTCGGCGCTCTGACGCCCCACCTGGAATATTTCGGACAGGAGCAGTCCATCCCTACGTTTCAAATCGGGCTGCGCACCCAGTTGAACAAGAACCTGCAGCTAGATGGCACGGTGGGCCGCGTCGGCACTGACACGCTTTTCAGCCTTGGCCTGAAATTTCTGTTCTGACGCCGGGCAAGGTTAAAGCCACGCAGCGGAACGGCGCGAGCTAGAGCGCGATCAAGTCTTCCAGCGAGTCGGCGTAGCCATCCGCATCCACAGCATGAATGGGCTGACCATGGTTGTAGCCATAGGTCACCAGCAGCACGGGGCAGCCTGCCGCGCGCGCAGCAGAGGCGTCGTTGCTGGAGTCGCCAATCATCAGGGTTCTGTGCGGCAAGCTGCCCAAGGCCTCGCACGCTTTCAGCAGAGGCAAAGGGTCAGGCTTTTTTCGCTCAAAAGCGTCACCGCCATAGGTCACAGCAAAGAATTTGTCCAGACCTTTCAGTTCCAGCAAAGCCCGTGCAAACGCAGTGGGCTTGTTGGTCAGGCAGGCCAGCTTCAGGCCACGCGCCTTGAGCTGCTCCAAGCCAGCGTTGACACCGGGGTAAACCAAGGCATGCTGACCATTGATCGCCAGGTAATGGCGCTGGTAGCTCGTCCATGCGAGCTGAAACAAGGGCTCCTGATCATCGGCATCGACTGCCGACAACACGCTCTTGATCAGGTGCTCAGACCCTTTGCCCACCAGCCGGGCGACTGTGGCGCGCTCCATGCGGGCATGGCGGTACGGCGGTGGCAAATCACCCAGCATGAGGTTGAGCGCCACCACAAAATCACCGAGTGTGTCAACCATGGTGCCGTCCAAATCCACCATCACAGCGTCAATATCAAACTGGTTCAACTTCATAGATTTCCGGGAAATTTGCAGTCTACAACCAAGGCTGGGTCAAGAGTGCCCCAAGCTCCAACAAACAGTCATGTGTCTGACTTCGGGGCTATAGTGTTCCACCGCCATCCATTCATGAGTCGTCAGGATTAAACATGAACTCAACCATCACCGCCCTGACGGGCTTCATTGCCTGGTCCCTCTTCCTCTTGGTGCTCATGGAAGTCATTCGCTCCAAGCTGGTCGTCACCAAAATCGTGCCGGCAAACGGGTTCAACCCGGACAACTCCAACCTGTCACCTTTCATGCAGCGCCTGGCGCGGGCACATGCCAACTGCATCGAAGGCTTACCCATCTTCGGAGGTCTCATGCTCATTGCCGTGGTAGCAGGAAAAACCTCCATCACCGACCCTTTAGCCTACGTCTTGCTCTCTGCGCGCATGGCTCAGTCCATCATTCATCTCAGTTCTCTGTCGGCTTTCGCCGTTAGTCTTCGGTTTTCGGCATTTGCCGTGCAACTGAGCATTGGCGTGTACTGGTCTATTCGCCTTCTTTTGACCTAGCCTGGACAGTGATTCAACTACGGAATCTGTGGTCCGAATTGACCCTGGCATGTGCAGTGGCAGCGCTTTCAACTTATCCTCGCCATTTCACCAAATAGAGAAGTACTCATGACCAGCCCGATGTATACGAATTCCGTTCCTGTCTTCAAGCAAATGCTGACAGCTCTCAAGACCATTCTTGGCCAGGCCGATGCACACCTTGGCGGGAAGGCCATTGATCCGGACGCGTTGTTGCAAGCACGCCTGTATCTGGATATGTTCCCGCTGGTCAAGCAAGTGCAGATCGCGGCCGACTTCGCGCGTGGCATATCGGCTCGACTGTCCGGTGCCGATGTTCCTGCCTTTGAGGGCAAGGAGCAGAGCTTTGCCGATCTGGACGTGCTACTGGCAAAGACCTTGGCATTTCTGGATGGCTTGGACAGCGCGTCCTTCGACGGCAGCGAGTCCAAAGAGATTGTGCTGCGACCTGGTACGCCGAAAGAGAAAAAACTCAGTGGTCAGGTCTATCTATCGAACTACGGTTTGCCACAATTTTTCTTCCATATCACCACCGCTTACGCCATCCTGCGACATAACGGTCTGGAAATCGGCAAGCGTGATTACATGGGCGCTTATTGATAGCGAGAGGCCGAGGCGTCCGATGGGGTTATGGATCAAAGACAGCTCTGGGCCTAAAAGAGACGCCTGAACCGAACTCTCGATTTCCTCTCCCGCATGCAAATCAACTGCCTATCGAACCAACCGGCACATCAAGCGCCCGGCCCTACTTCACAAGCTGGTTGAGTTGAATAATGGGCAACAGAACGGCCAGCACGATCAGCATCACCACCACGCCCATAGCCACAATCAGCAGCGGCTCCAGCACGGTGGCCAACTGCATGGCGCGGCGGGCCACTTCGGTGCTGAGTTGCCGGGCGGCACGTGCCAGCATCACCGGCAGCTGACCGGTCTGCTCACCCAGGCGGGCGAACATGGCCAGCAGGCCGGGAAAGCGCTTCTTCTGCGCCAGTGCAGAGGCCAGGGGAGCCCCCTCACGCACCAACACCAGCGCGTCCAGCGCATCGGTGCGCATGGCGCGGTTGGACAATGTTTCGGCAGCCGATTGAAGCGCTTTAAGAATCGGGACACCCGCCGCCGACAGCATGGCAAGGGTGCTGGCAAAACGCGCGGTGTTGTAGCTGCGTGACAACTTGCCCAGAATCGGCAGGCGCAACCAGGTTGCGTCAAATTTTTCACGAAACAGGGCGCTAGACCACGCTATTCTTGCCCCGACAGCGATGCAAGCAATAGCACCCAGCAAGACCCAGGCGTAACTCCGCAAGAAGTCGCTGGTGGCGATCATGAGCACGGTCAACAGCGGCAAGGCGCGCTTGCTGCCGGCAAACACATGGGCTACCTGCGGTACGACATAAGTGACCAGAAACAGCACGATCAGGATGGCCACCACCGTCACGATGGCCGGATAAAGCGCTGCGCCAATGAGTTTGGCTTTGAGCGCCTGCTGCTCCTCCAGGTCGTCCGCCAGGCGTTCAAGCACCAGCCCCAGGTTGCCGCTTTGCTCGCCCGCGCCAATCACCGCAATGAAGATCGGCGAGAACTCGCGCGGATGTTGTGCCAGCGCCTTGGCAAAGGTCGAGCCACCGTTCACCTCGGCTCGCAGCGTGGCCACCAGATGATGTTCGGCCTCCCCCTCGGACTCATCGGCCAGCGAGGTCAACGCGCGCTCCAGGGGCAGCCCCGAGGACACCAGTCCAGCCAATTGCCGCGTCCAGACACCGAGCCCTGTGGGGCTGAAGACACGGCGGCGCATGATGCGTGAACCCTGCGCTGCAGCGCCCTGGTTTGAAGCCGGATCGGTGCCGGCCCCAACGGCTTCCACCTTCATGGGCACCAGCGCCTGGCCGCGCAGCAGGCTGCGGGCCGCCTTGGCGGAGTCAGCCTCCATCACGCCTTTGCGGGTTTCCCCCAGCGCGGTCAAGGCTTCAAACGAATAAACGGGCATGGCGCTGCTCCAGTGGTAGCGGCTAGTCGCGCGTCACGCGCACCAGCTCTTCGCGCGAGGTCACACCACTGTGTACCAGCCGCGTGCCATCGTCGCGCATCAAGGTCATGCCACCGGCCAGGGCTGCGGCACGGATGTCGGCCTCGGAGGCGCGGTTGTGAATTTGCGCGCGGATGGCGTCGTCTGCAACCAACAGCTCAAACACGCCGGTACGCCCTGCGTACCCGGTGTGGCCGCAGTGTTCGCAACCCGGCCCGTGGCACTGGGTACACAGTTTGCGCACCAGGCGCTGCGCCAAGACCCCCAGCAACGAGGAGCTGAGCAAGAACGGCTCGACACCCATGTCGGTCAGACGCGTCACAGCACTCGACGCATCGTTGGTGTGCAGCGTGGCCAGCACCAGATGGCCGGTGAGCGAGGCTTGTATGGCGATCTGGGCGGTCTCGAAATCGCGTATCTCACCGATCATGATCACGTCCGGGTCCTGCCGCAAAATGGCGCGCAAGGCTTTGGCAAAGGTCAGATCAATCTTGGCGTTCACCTGGGTCTGCCCGATACCCGCCAGTTCGTACTCGATGGGGTCTTCCACCGTCATGATGTTGCTGGCGCGGGCATCAAGCCGTTGCAAGGCCGCGTACAGCGTGGTGGTCTTGCCCGAGCCCGTGGGCCCGGTGACGAGGATGATGCCGTGCGGTTGCGCAATCAGGTGCTCGAACCGCTTGAGCACGGCGCCCTGCATGCCGACCGACTCCAGGCTCAGCTTGCTCTCGCTCTTGTCGAGCAGACGCAGCACCGCGCGCTCGCCGTGGGCGCTGGGCAGGGTACTGACGCGCACGTCCACGGCCCGCGTGCCGATGCGCAGTGAGATGCGCCCGTCTTGCGGCAGACGTCGTTCGGCAATGTCAAGCTCGGCCATGATCTTGAGGCGAGAAATCAACGCGGCATGCAAGGCCCGGTTGGGCCGGACCACTTCGCGCAGGTTGCCATCGACCCGGAACCGCACGCTGGAGTGGCGTTCATAGGGCTCGATGTGAATGTCGCTGGCACCATCTCGCGCGGCTTGCGTAAGCAGCGCATTGAGCATGCGGATGATGGGCGCGTCGTCCGAGGTTTCCAGCAGGTCTTCGATGGCGGGCAGTTCCTGCATCATGCGCGACAAATCAACATCGCTCTCCACCTCGCTCACCACGGCAGCGGCACTGGATTCGCCCTGTGCATAGGCCGTGCTGATGCGTTGGATCAGCAGTTCAGGCGTCTGCACCTGCAGCCCCTGAACCGGGTATTTGCGCAAGACCTCGCTCACCGCGCTGGCAAGCGATTCGGGATGCACACACAGGGTGAGCTCACCCGACTCGTCCTCCAGCAGCAACTGGTTGGTTCGGGCGAATGCGTAAGGTAGCGGGTAACGCATGGCGGCTTGTCCCCGACTCAAGGCTGGGGTTTCGCAGCCGGTGCAACCGGTGCCGAGGCCGGCCGGGCCACAGGCAAAGCGGGCAACTGCGGCGCCTCGTTGATCGGCACCATCGTGCTCGGCACGGGCTGCGCATCCTTGAGTCCGGAGCGCATGAGGTCATAGCGGTC
The DNA here is from genome assembly GCF_018780565.1 of Rhodoferax sp. Lineage (GTDB taxonomy): Bacteria > Pseudomonadota > Gammaproteobacteria > Burkholderiales > Burkholderiaceae_C > Rhodoferax. The sequence continues at coordinate 21,805 of NZ_JADMJN010000013.1, read as the reverse complement.
CACGGACAGCCGCTCGGTGGACTGGGCATCACGCACCACCACCGGGCGCAAGAACACCATCAGGTTGGTCTTCTTGCGGGCACGCGCCTCGCTCTTAAAGAGGTTGCCAAAAAACGGGATGTCGCCCAAGCCCGGCACCTTCTCCTGGTTGCCGGAATACTCGTCCTGCAGCAAGCCCCCCAGCACCACCACGGCACCATCTTCCACCAGCACATTGGATTCGATGGTGCGTTTGTTGGTGGTGGGGCCATTGGCCGCATTGGCGGTGGCGGCCAGCACGCTGGACACCTCCTGGTAAATGGCCAGCTTGACGGTGCCGTTCTCGCTGATCTGCGGTTTGACCTTGAGGGTCAGGCCAACGTCCTTGCGTTCAATGGTCTGGAACGGGTTGACCGTGCCGTTGTTGGCACCGCTCCCCGTGTTGGTGAACTGTCCGGTGACAAAGGGCACGTTCTGGCCAATAACGATTTTGGCCTCCTCGTTGTCCAGCGTGAGCAGGTTGGGTGTGGACAGGACATTGCCGCTGCCACTTTCCTCCAGAAAGCGCGCCAGAAAACCGAGCACATAAACGCCATTGGTCTGCTGGGCAGCGCCCAGGTTCAGTCCGCGGGCAGGCGTCACCGTGCCGGTGGCACCCTGCGTGGCGAGGTTCACGATGTTCTTGGCGCCAGCACCAAAGTTGGTGCCCAGCAGGCCAATGACGCCATCGCCGTTTTTACCCAGGGCACCTTGCCACTGGATGCCAAATTCAGCGGCCCGATCGACGCTGACTTCGGCAATCAAGCTCTCGACAAACACCTGGGCACGCCGCGCATCGAGCTTGTCAATGACAGCACGCAACTGACGGTATTGGGGTTCTGGCGCAGTGATGATGAGCGCATTGGTTGCGGGGTCGGCCTGGACTTGTCCGCCCGCGGTGGTGGCGCTGGCCCCCGGCAGGGCCATGGCGGGTGATGCACCCGTGGCTGCGCTTGCAGGGCGCGCCTCGCCGGCCATTGCGGCACGCAGGGTGGCAGCGAGCTTGGTGGCATCGGCATTCTTCAGGTAGACCACATAGATGTTGCCTGCCGCGCCATTGCTGCCCTGCGCTGGCGGCTGGTCCAGCTTGTCCACCAGAGACTTCACCAACGCCACCCGCGCCTGGTTGGCCGCACGCAGTATGAGCGTGTTGCTGCGGGGCTCGGCCACCAGCAGGGTCTTGAATGACGAATCAATCTGGCCCGCCACCGCGCCGATGCCAGTGCCTGCGGAATCCATCAGACGCAACACCAGTGGCGCCAGATCTGACGCAATGGCGTGCTTGAGCGGCAAGACCTCCACATCGGTGGCATTGGAGACATCCATGGCGGCAATGATGCGGGCGATGCGGCGCAAATTGTCGCCATAGTCGGTGATCACCAGCGAGTTGTTGGCCGGGTTGGCGTTGATGGTGTTATTGGGGCTGATCAACGGACGAAGAATGGGCACCAGGTTGTTGGCCGACTCGAAGTTGAGCCGGAAAATCTGGGTGGAGATCTGATTGCCGGCGCCGGCATCATCCACGGCCACGGCACCGCTTTGCAATTTCGCGTCAGCCTCGGGCACCACTTTGTAAAGACCGGCAGACTCCACCATGGTAAAGCCCTGCAGTCGCAGGGCAGCCAGGAACTGGTTCATGGCCATGCGGCTGCTCACCGGCTTCTCGGTTACCAGGGTCAGCGTGCCTTTCACGCGCGGGTCCACCACCACATTGAAGCCAGTGATGCTGGCCATGGTCCGCGCCACGGCCTCAATGTCGGCGTTGTTGAAATTCAGGGTCACGGGCTGACCCGGCTTTCTCGACTCCGCAGGAGTCTGCGCCATCGAGATGGAGGCAAAAACCCCCAGCACCAGCGTCAACAGAACATGGACAGCCGTCAAACCAAGAGCATGTTGACGAGACAGAAAGATACGATGTGTCATACGGGTTCAACCTACTTTAATGATGGCACGCGCACCGTCGCGCCGCCCAATGATGTTCAGAAGATTTGACAAGGCCTCCAGGCGGTTTGGAGCGGCGCTGGCCTCGCCCTCAAAGCGCCAACGTGATCCTGCCCATTGGCCACGGCCGGACAACTGGAGACTGCCTTCCAGCGTTTCCAGTGCAAGCGTTGGCGCGGCACCTCCATGGAGTGTCAGGCGGTAGCTTCCCATGGGTCGCAGGGTCGACAGGCGTGAGACCATTCGTTCGGCATCCAGCCGGGCACGCCCGGTCACGGACATGCGTCCCGCCGCCCACTGGACTGACAAGCCTTGCGTGACCAGCATGAGGGTACCCTCCAGCTGCACCGTGTTCCATGGGGTGCCCAATCCGGCGAGCCATTGGGCGGGCCACTGCGACTGGCTGTCGTTCAACAACAGGGTGGCGCCACCCCAGTGCGGCAACAGGCTGACACCCCAGGGCGTCTGCATGCAGCAGTCCGCGCTCACCTCGGCCAGTATGGCGCCCCAGGCCGGCCGAATGCGCCAGGCGAGGCGTCCGGGCAGGGTGCTGGCGTCAGTGCTTCCCGCACCGCCAGCCAACGTGAGCTGGGCCGATCCATTCCAGGCGGTGCCACGCGCATCCTTGAAAATCAGGCGTCCTTGCGTGAATTCCTGACACGCCTCGGTCACCCAACGCGCTGGCAGATTGAGCAGGGTCATCAACAACAGCCCCAGCAGGGCTCCGGCAGCGGCCCACGCCCAGGGTGGCGACATGGGTGCAGACAATTTGATGCGGGACATGGGCAGCCGTTGTAACGCGTTGACCGGGCTACTGCGCGCCAAGACTTAGCACCAGCGTACCGTCCCAGTTGCCGGTGGCATTGCGCACCAGGCGCGCTTCGCCGGGAACCACGCGTGCATTCAGACGCGCCTGCATCAGCCACTGCGCCATGGCGTCCGGTGCAATGGCTTTGAGCGTCACCGTGGCGCGGTCCCCCGCCACCGTCAGTTGCGCCACCGGCCCCAGGGACTGGACCGATGCTTCGATGGCGCGTCGCGTGTCGTCATAAGACATCCGGGGCTGGGCTTGCAGCGCTTTGGCCTGCGCCTGCAGGCGCAGCATCTGCTGCAGCCGGGCATCCAGCAACCGGTGCTGACCCTCGGCCCCGCGCAGGGTGGCCAATGCGGGTGCCACGGCCACCCACCACAGCAAGGCGCCCAGCATGAGCGCGACCGCACCCAGCACGAGCCGTCGCTCCCGAACCGAAATCTCGTCCCAGCGCGCCCGCAGGCCTGGCAGCAGCTTCATGGCACGGCCTCCTGCTTGAGAAGAAGGCTCTCTTTCTCCACCGTGAGGCGGTACCCCAGAGGCTGAAGCTTGAACGACGCCTGCGTCACATACTCAGGTGCCAGTTGGATGCCCTTCAGCCGCAATTCGCCAGCTACAAATTCAACAGCATTTACAGCACTGTTTTCGGGGGCAATGGAGCCAAATGCATCCAGCATCACGTCCAGGTCATGACGTGATGGCGCGCCGGTGCCACGCTGCACCAGCGCCACTTCCCTGGCCATCTGGATGGGGGCATCCACCACCACCCGCACGCTCGGGAAGGTACTCGTCAATACCTCGTTGATGGCAGCGCGCTTGGCATTGATCCGGGACTGCTCTTTCCAGGCCCATGCATTCAGGCCTACCAGATTGACCACCAGCAAGGACAGCAGGGCCACACGGGCAGGCCGCCAGCGCGACGAACGCGCAAAGCCGAGCATCCCGGCCGACAGGCGCTTCCAAGTTCTGGCGCGGCCCGAATTCACCAGATCAAATTGCGCCAGATCCCAGGAGGACTGCAGTGCCTGCACGCACCGCTGCGCACTCTGCTGCAGGGTTACCGGTCGCTTGAACAACTGCTCCGCCAGAGCGGCCATGACCGGCTCGGCCACCACGGCAGCGGTATCGGGCGGATTCAGCAACCCCACACTGACCACTGACAAAGGCCATGCCACCACACTGCCGCGGCTGGCGCAGACCACACTGGCATCACCCGGTTCGCCAATCACATGGAACTCGTCTGCCAGCGCCTGCGGCGTGAACTCCGGCACGATACGGCTGACGGGTCGCCCGGATTGCTCCAACACATGCAGCGCGCCACGCAACCACGCACGGTCGCACACAGCGACCCACACCGGTCCATCGGCCGACGCGGCGGGTTCCATGGCAAAGTGCAGTTGGGCGGTTTCATCCAGCAGGCGATCCTCCAGCAGACCTTCCAGCACGGCGCGCAAACGGGGTTCGCCACCTTCCTGCAGAAAACTGCGGCTCAGTGCTCCCACCGGCAACTGCACCTGATGCCACGACAACTGGCGAATCGGCACCAGGGCAACCACGACACCGCCCGCACGCTCGAGCTGCGGCAACAGCGCCAGTGGCACGCGCGAGTGCTCAGCGACCGTGCTGCCATCGGGTGTCAGCACATAGTCGTACAAGGTGGCCGCATCCCAGGGGGCTTGCGAAAGGGTGACGATAAGAGTGGTCATGCGCAGGTCTCTTCGATCATTGTAGGGGGGTGGCCGCTTGCGCCACCCCGCGCTGCCGCGACAGGGTTTTCACATCAAGCCCCTCTCGTTGGACCACGAAGCGCTCCTGCACCGTGGTGTCACCCACCCGCAGGCTTCCGCGTATTTCAAAAAAGCGTGACGCCACGCTGTGCTGCGAATCATTGAATTGCGCCGCCGCATTGCCGCCAGCCTTGCTGGCATCGCCAAAGGAGGTCAGATGGGCAGCATTGCGCACACGCACCATCCGGTGGGCATCGACCAGCTTGTAGGCCTCGACGCTGGCATAAATCACTTCTGCCGAAGCGGTATTAAGATTGACCGGCGTTGGCACCGGGAGCCATGTGATGTAGGGGCGGATCGCGGCCAGGGTTTGAGGGGACAGACCGAGCCAGACAAGCTGCTCGATCGTGTTGGGCAGCAAGGGCATCGCCGGGTTGACTCGGCCTTGTTCGCCGGTATCTTGCGCAAGACGCAAATTTTCAGCCATGAGCGCCAACTCGCGCTCAGGCAAATCCAGCAGCTCAAACAGCCGGGAAAACACGAGGCGACTGGGTTCATGGATCTTGGCGTCCTGCACCAGATTGAATACATTCAGGCGCGACTGCAAATCCACGATCTGTCCCGAGAGGAACGCGTCCAGGGCTTCGTCAGCACCTGGCGCGTCATTGCGGTCGGCCGCCAGGAAAGAAGACAAGCGGGCTTGGGCAAGCGGCACCGCCCAGGGTTCCGCCAGATGATCGGCGCCACCCTTGCGCGCGTCTTCGCGCAGGATCAGTCGAGCCCAATCGAGCGCGCCTATCAGTACCCACGACGATTGGGTGCGGGAGCGCTCTGCCGTTTCAACCTCCACGCCACGCCACTGCTGCCACAACACTGCCGACGCCAGGGTGGCGACCAGCACGACGGTGAGCATGGCCAGCAGAATGGCGGCGCCGCCTTGTTTGCGCCAGCGGCCTTGCTTCATTTGCCGCCTCCCAAGCCGGGATGCAACCAATCACGCGTCAAGGTGCCGCTGATCGCCTGGCCGGGTGTCAGGGACAGTACCACGCGCACGCCATCGGGCACAGCGGATTCAGCCCCCGTCCTGGCATCGGCGGCGGCGCCCTGGCTGGACAGCGGATTGCTCCACGCGCCGCCTCGGTAGTAGTAGATTTGCCAACGGTCCAGCGGCACAATGCGCACCTCGCGCTTTCGCTCTTCATCGCCGGGATTCTGGGCCCACAAGGCGGCCTTGTCCCAGGCCTGCTGCAGCTCGACTCGTGTTCGCAAGGGGGGTGACTGCCAGCGCAACCACTGGCCCGCCCCGCCAATGTTGCGCTGCGACCAGGCCACGACACGCAAACCCTCGGCAGGTGTCGCTGCGCTGTGGCGCAACATGCGCAGGGCACGACCATCCCAGTCCAGACCCGGCAATGAGGGCTGCTGCGCCAGAGCATCCAGGTCAGCGCTCCACTGCGCCAGACCGGCCTGCAATGAGAGCACATCGTCCGCATGCTTTTGCGTCTGGGTTTGCGTCCGCGTCATGGCGTCCAGGCCGCGCCAAGCCAGGGTAGCCATCAAGGCCATCAGGGCCAGTGCCACCAGCAGCTCTACCAAGGTAAAGCCCTTGCTGCGGCCCATCAGGATGCGACGGCCCGGCATCAGAAACGCCCCACGACGGTTGACAGGCGCAGCACCGAAGTCTCGCCATCCAGCACCTGCGCATCAACGCGACGAAAGTTGGTGTTGGGTGTGGGCCGCACGGCCAGAACCACCGAAAACACCCGCCCTGCCTGTTCGCAAGTCATGCTGGCGTCACCCACACCCGGCATCTGCCGGGACAGACGCAGCTTGATCAGTTCGTTTTCCGCGCAAACCTGTGCCAGCAGCACATCCACCTGGCGCTGGGCATGGCGGGTCAGGGCGGATGTGGCCTGCAAGCCCGCCAGCAGCGCTGTGGCCACAATGCCCAGCGCGACCAGCACCTCGACCAGGGTGAAGCCTTTCGCCTCCCCTCTTGCCTTTGCGATCCGTCTTGACGCCATGGCGGCAGGCCTCACGGCGGGGCAGACTGCACGGCAAACGGACGAAGGCCGTCCGTGGCGAGACGCACGCTTCGTCCCGGCTGACTCAGCGACACCAGCACCACCTCTTGTGGCCCGATGATGGGCTCGGGGCCCAGGAGAACGTCAGCAGAGCCCATCACACCTGTGTCCTTGTCAAGCCATTGCTGCGGCAGCACGGATGACGCCAGGCCTTCAAAACGAAACCCGTCAGGAGCAGCATGCCAACGCACCGGTACACCTGTCACACGGGAGCGGGCGCGTGCCGATTCAAACAGGGCGCCAAGTCGCTGCGCCTCGCGGTCCAGCTGCACCTGGGATGAGTCACGCATGGCTAAGCCCACGCCCGCCGAGGCCATGGCAATGATGGCCACCACCACCAGCACCTCCAGCAAAGTGAAGCCGGCCGAAAGTCCCGGGCTATTGCCAGCTGCCGAGGTCTGCATTTTTACCCTCGCCGCCAGCTTGGCCATCGGCGCCGAAAGACATCACATCGACTTCGCCCTTGATGCCGGGATTCAGGTACAGATAGGCACGGCCCCAGGGATCGTTGGGCAACTTGTCGACATAGGGCTTCCAGTTGGGCGGCACCGGGCCCGCCGCGGGCTTGGTCAACAGGGCCTGCAGACCCTGCTCGGCGGTGGGGTAGCGCTGGTTATCCAGTTTGTAGAGCTTGAGCGCCTGCATCAGGTTATTGGCGTCGGTTCTGGCGGCGGTCACCCGTGCGTCGTCGGCCCGGTCCAGCACATTGGGCACGATCAGCGCGGCCAGCACACCGATGATCAACAGAACCACCATCAGTTCGATCAGCGTAAAGCCGATGTGAAAACGACGACGTGAAGTTGCGGGGTTTGCTTTCATGGGGGGAGGCACCACTTTCAATCTTGATCCGTTCAATGATAATCGAGCCATGCAGACTCAAGCACATCGCACGTGGTGGCCCAAAATCGCCACTTTTTCGCTGGCCGCCATCGCCGCTGGCAGTGCCGCGTATTGGGTCATGAAATGGGTCGCCATAGCTCCTGCGGGCTCCATCGCACCGGTCGTCTTTGCGGAGCCGGTTCAGTCCGACCCGCAAGTGGTGGCACGCCTGCTGGGCGGTGGCCAAGCCAGCGCGGGAACGACGCCCGTGGACGCGGGTCCTGCGCCCGACAACGCGGCCAACCGGTTCAAGCTGATGGGGGTGGTCGCGGATCGCACCCACAGCGGGCACGCATTGATCTCCGTCGACGGCCAACCGGCCAAGCCTTATCGGGTGGGTGCCCAGGTGAATGAAAACCTGGTGCTGAAGTCTGTGTCGACCCGCAGTGCCGCCTTGGCCACCCGTCTGGATGCACCCGCATCTGTCAATCTGGAACTGCCCGTTTTGGCTCAGCCGTGATAGCATGATTGCGGAATTTGGCGCCGCTGATTCCAGGCTTGCCGATACCCAACGCGAGGAGCGAACATGAAGTACACCGACGACATCGACGATCCGCGCCGCCTCTGGCTCATCCAGGCGCTCTCTGCCGGCCTGTTTGCCTCCGGGTTGGGCAATGCTCATGCGATTGGCTTCAGCATTTTCGGCAACAAGCCAAGTAAATTACCCCCGGGACAATCGATCTATGGCCTTTCCGGTGACGTCAAGGTCAACAACCAGGACGCCACTTTGGCCACCCCCATCAAGCCGGGCGATACCGTGCAGACGGCCAAAAACAGCGAGATTGTTTTCGTGGTCAACAGCAATGCCATGATCCTGCGTGCAGACAGCAAACTGGTGATCGAGCCGCCGGACAACTCCGCCAGTTCACTCATCATTGCCGGACTGCGCATGGTGACGGGGAAATTATTGTCAGTGTCTCGCAACACGCCGATGCGGGTCAACACGCCCACAGCCACGGTAGGCATCCGTGGCACGGGCTTCTATATTGAAGCCGAGCCGGACCTCACCTATTTTTGCACCTGCTATGGCTCCACCGAGGTTCAATCCAACAAGGACCCGGCCAGCAAGGAAACCATCAATGCCACGCACCACGATCGCCCGGTTTATATCGTGGCCGAGGGTGATGCCGGCAAAAAAATCCGCAACGCGCCGTTCATTAACCACACCGATCAGGAGCTGTCCCTGATCGAGACCTTGGTCGGACGCAAGACCCCGTTTATCTTTTCAAAAGACGCTTACAGCGGCCCGCGACGCAGCTACTGATTGCGGCGCCCCGCTGCGGTCGTGGAATGGAGCCGCAACAACCCCACACCTGCAGCACGCTATTCCGGTGCGCCGTTCAGAATCCAGCCCAGAATCTTGTCGTAAGCCACCCGATCGGGTGCAGGGTCGCCGGGTGGCAAGCCCGCAATATTCAACACCGTTGCCCCACCATGGTGGTTACCCGTCGGTTTGCGAAGCAGGGCGCTGCCTGCAATGTCCGCAAAGTTGATGCGCCCCCTGAGTTCCCTGTAGAACCAGCTGTCATCGGTGGCATTCACAACACCATCGGCATTGCGATCAAAGTCGGTATACCAGATAGGTGGACCGCCGCCTGCCGTGTGGCACCCGCTGCAAAAACCCGGCGCACCCTGCAAAATTGCCTTGATATGTGAGAAACGCAATGCTGTCGGGTCATAAGCCAGGGCGGCATCAACCACTACGGTGAGGGATGCGGGCGCACTCTGTGTGGTGCCATTGCCCGTGATGAGCTGCAGGACATACGTGCCGCTGCCTGGCGCCGTGAAGAGCGGCGCGGAGGTGGTCGCATTGGTCAAGGTTGCGCCAACCGGCCCCGATGTAATCGACCACTGGTAGGTGCTGGAATACAGGCTCATCGCCGCCGACAAAGTGGTGCCAAGCTGCTTGACCACCCGGTCAGGCCCGGGGTCTGCCACGGGGGCTCCGGGCTGGGTGCTGGTACTGGTAAAGCCCTTGCTGCTCAGGTAGGTGGCCATGGGGCCGTAGATGCCGGGGGTGCTCCAGTACTTGTCGTAGATCAGCTTGGCCAGCGGCATGTTGCCACGGTCCAGCACATGCGCCTTGATGCGGGCCGAATAGCCATCAAACTTGGCAAAAGATTCAAAGTCAATATCCGACTGGTTGCCCGTACCCCGCAGCAAGTGGCACACCCGACAAGCCTGGGCCTGGGTATTCAGATACAACGCCGACTGAGCAGCCCAGCCCGCTGGCACATAGGTATCCGTGGTGTTGGCAGCGGCGTTCTGCAGGGTGTCTGCCCCACCACCGTACATATCCTTCAGGTGGGCGGCCACAGTACCCTGGTATTCGTCATTGATGGCGGTGCGCCGGCAGGCATCATCCCCGGTAGCCGCCCCGGGATTGGGCAAGGAGCACAGCACCATCTTGTTGATGGTCTTGATCTTGGACTCCAGCATGACGCGGGTAAAGCCCGGCGTGCTTGAAAAATCAAAGGACGCCGGCTCCAGGGGATGCAGCTGGGCGCCCAGATCGCCGCGCACACCCCCCTGCGCAGGCAGCACCACGTCGGTGGCGGATGCGGCATTCATCAACCGTGCAAACAATGCCTTGCCTGTCGCTGAGCCGGTGGCGGGTGTCAGCGGGTCGCCCCGACCGCCGTGACAGGACGCACAGACCGTGGGCAGGGCCTTGGCGCCGCGGCCATCCAGATTGCCCATCATCAGGCGGGTACCGGTGACGGGATCGAAGGTGTAAAACTTGACAAACTTGATCGTGCCGCCCGGACCGGGGCTGAACTCAATGCCGTTGGTGCCCAGGTGCCATCGGGACTCTGAAACGATGGCGGCATCCAGATTGAGCGACGAATAAGCACCGTAGGCCCCCACCAGATAGTTCTCCACCACAAACGCGAGGGTGCCATCGGCGTTCTGCCGTGCTGTCATTTTTCGACCGTAGCCCAAATCGCGCTGATCGCCCACGATGACCATTTCTTCGCCCAGTGGTCCGCCAGCCGTCCCGAATCCGTTGAAGGCCTTGAACTTGGCCAGCGTGTCCCTGTCGTTATTGGGATCAATGGCCTCGTAATATGCCGTTGCATAAGCCAGTGAGGCCACCTGCAGCGTACCGTCATCCTGCTTCTGCGGGTTAGGAAACAGCAAGAAACTGTCAGGTCCGCTGGTTGGCGTGAAGACTCGGGGCGCCCCGGGAAAAACATCGGTGGAACCACCGCCGCCACCGCACGCGGTCACGATCAGCGTCGAGGCCAGCAAGCCAATCAGGTTGAGCAGACGGCGCCAGTGCATGGTTCTCCCCCTCTCAAAAACGCAGCAGGTAGTTGGCGAACAACTGATTGGCGACATAGCTTTTCGGCGATGTCGCCCAACTCGGTCGCAGGTCGGGCGTGGACTCCACGCGTCGCCACGAAAAATCAAGTCCTGAACGCGGCCCGAGCGAAATGTTGTAGCCCACGTTGGCGAGCCAGGTCGTGCCGTACAACTGGTAGCTGAAGAACTGTCCACCCGTGAATGCATCGTCCGCCACAAAAACTTTGGAAATCGTGACGTTTTCGAGCGACGCCCTGCCGGTCGACACAATGTCGCCACGCCGATACTCGGCTCCCAGATAGAGGGTGCTCCTGGCAGTCAACGCGTAGTCGAGATTGAAGCGCACCGAAGAATCCATGGTGTCGAAGACCGCGCTTCGGCCGAACCGCTGGTTATGCGCCAGCGCCGCAAACAGACCAATGCGATCGGTCAGGGGCTGCCGAATGGAGATGCCCAGCGAGTAACGGTATCCATCCCGCAGGTCAGAGTCAAAGTCCTCGGCGGTGAATTTGGCAAAAACGCCCAGAGTGGGTGCATCAAACTCTGACGACTCACGGTACTGGTATTCACCCTCCACCGTCAAACCCAGACGGCTCAAGCCCCGGTAGTTCTGAAAGCGTTCCGCACCGATTGAGCCTGTCCACACCAAACGGGATTGCTCGGAAACCGCAACGACACGACTCAAGCTGACATTGACGCTGACGGCCGAATCGCTGAGCTTGTCAGCGCCGTCCTTGGCACGGGTCACATTGTCGTCAGCCGTCAAGCCGGCATCCACCTGAACGTCATTGTCATCATGCGAAGTGTCGGCCCGCGCACCGGACGCTGAACCCAGCGCCAACAGAAGGACGATGCATCCGGGGGCAAAAGCGCCCTGGATTTTCTTCACCGCATCTGACAACCAAAAGACCATACGGAATGCTCCCTGCAAGAGCGTTGACAAGTGTCGGCCAAGCACTTTTGACCAACGTCAAAATCAGTGTAACCAGTTGTTCCGCTGCCGGCAAATACTTATCCCAAAGCCACCCGCATGGCATCCACCACGGACTTGTAGTCAGGCTTGCCGAAAATGGCGCTGCCAGCCACGAAAGTGTCCGCCCCGGCATCGGCCACACGGCGAATGTTGTCGATCTTGATGCCGCCATCGACCTCCAGACGAATGTCCTTGCCGCTGGCCGTGATGCGCCGGCGCACATCTTCAATCTTGCGCAGCGCCGAGTCAATGAAGCTTTGTCCGCCAAAGCCGGGGTTGACGCTCATGATCAGGATCAGGTCGATATCCTCAATGACCCAGTCCAGCACATCCAGCGGCTGCGCCGGGTTGAACACCAGACCCGCCTTGCAGCCCTTGGACTTGATGGCCTGGATGCTGCGATGCACGTGGCCGGAGGCGTCGGGGTGAAAGCTGATGAAATCAGCACCGGCATCCGCAAAGGCCGCAGCCAAAGCATCCACCGGTTGCACCATCAGGTGCACATCAATGGGAATCGCCACACCCGCTGCCGTTTTGGCGTGGGGTTTGAGCGCGCTGCAAATCATGGGTCCGAAGGTGAGGTTGGGGACATAGTGGTTGTCCATCACGTCAAAGTGAATCCAGTCGCTGCCCGCGGCAATGACGTTTTTGATCTCCTCGCCCAAACGGGCAAAGTCGGCCGAGAGAATGGAAGGCGCAATTCGGTAGGTCATGGCAGTGGATTGAAGAAGTCTGGGGGAAAACAGGATTGAAATGATGAGGTCATCAGAATGGGTATTTTCGCAGGTAGCATTGCACTATGTCCAAGTATCAATTTCGCGTCGAAGTATTGCCCCAATTTCTGGCGGATCAGTCAATCCCCGAGCAGGACTTGTATGTGTTTTCATACACCATTTCCATCACCAATACCGGTGAAGTGCCGGCCCAGCTGATCTCCCGCACATGGAACGTGAATGACGCCAACGGCCACACGGAAAAAGTGAAGGGACTGGGCGTGGTGGGGCAGCAACCGCTGCTCAAGCCTGGGCAAACCTTTGAATACACCAGCGGCACACGTCTTCGCACGCCCACCGGCACCATGCACGGCAGCTTTTTTTGTGTCGCCGAGGACGGTGAAAAGTTCGATACCGACATCCCCATGTTTGTGCTCGATGCCCTGAGTGCCGGCGGCGGAACGCGCACCCTGCATTGACCCTTGCCCCATGAAAGCAATGGGTGAGTTTGACCTGATCGAGCGTTATTTCAAACGCCCGGCCAGGCAAGCTGTGCTGGGCGTGGGCGACGACTGCGCCCTGCTGCAAGCCGCGCCGGGCACGCAGTTGGCGATCTCCAGCGACATGCTGGTCGAGGGTCGTCACTTCTTTGCCAACGTGGATCCCTGTTTGCTCGGGCACAAGGCTCTGGCCGTGAACCTGAGCGACCTGGCGGCCTGCGGCGCCAAGCCACTGGCCTTCACCCTGGCATTGGCGCTGCCACGGGCCGAGGCGGCTTGGCTGGCACCGTTTTCCCAGGGATTGCTGGCCCTGGCCGACGCACATGCTTGCGAACTGGTGGGTGGCGACACCACTCAGGGGCCGCTCACTATCTGCATCACTGTGTTTGGCGAAGTGCCGGTGACGGACGGCCGATCTCAGGCGTTGCTGCGCTCGGGCGCGCGGGCCGGCGACGACCTGTACGTCAGCGGCACACTGGGCGACGCACGGCTGGCGCTGGAAGCCTTGCGTGGCACGGTCTCGGTGCCCGCCCCGGTGCTGGCGGCCGCCCGGCTGCGCCTGGAAGCGCCCACCCCCCGCGTGGCGCTGGGGCTGGCCTTGCGCGGCATTGCAACTGCGGCCATCGACGTCAGTGACGGCCTGCTGGGCGACTTGGGCCACGTGCTGAAGCAATCCGGCGTGGGCGCTACCGTAGACACCGATGTCGCTCTTGGTTTAATAGCGTCTCATGCTGACTATTCGGGGGCCGGAGGTCAATTTTTCAGTCAGATCGCGCCGGACCAGTGGCTGGCATGGGCCCTGGCGGGGGGGGATGATTACGAACTGCTGTTCACCGCGCCGACAGCGGCCCGCGAAACCGTCTCAGCCGCCGCCCAAGCCAGCCTGACCCCTGTAACCCGCATCGGACGCATCCATGCCGAACGCGGCCTGCATCTGGTGGATAAGCACGGTCACACGGTGAACAACACGTTCTGTTCTTTCGATCACTTTGCCTGAACGCCCGATCCCAGCCTTGGTGACCTGCCGGAAATGGCATGCGGCATTCAAGCGCTTCGAGTGCCCCTCCACGATAATCGCCCCATGCTTCAGAACGAGTTTCCTCTTCAGAGTCCGGCGACACCCAGCCCCATGGGGCTGGCACCTGTGCGTCCGAGTGCGCGCTTCATGCTCTCGCATCCGGCTCACTTCATTGCCATGGGTTTTGGTTCAGGGCTGAGCCCGGTGGCGCCAGGCACGGCCGGCACCTTGTGGGCGTGGCTGGCCTTTCTCGCGCTGCAGCCCTGGATGAACGATGCACGTTGGGCCTTGCTCATCGCAGCGTCATTGCCAGTGGGTTGGTGGGCCAGCACCGTCACGGCCAAAAACATGCGCGTGCTCGACCCCAGCAGTGTGGTGTGGGACGAAATCGCCGCCTTCTGGCTGGTGTTGTGGCTGGTCACCCCGGCCGGCCTGTGGGCCCAGTTTGCAGCCTTTTGCCTGTTCCGCTTTTTTGATGCCGTCAAGCCCGGCCCCGTGGGCTGGGCTGATGCGCTGTTTCATGGTGTGGACGCCCGTACCGACCCTTTCGCCTGGCGCAAGGCCGGCTTTGGCATCATGCTGGACGATGTGGTGGCTGCCGCCTGCGCCCTGTTCGTGATCGCCGCATGGAGATTTTTTCAATGACCGAAACGCTATCAAAACCAGCGCTGACTGCGCATGATTTATGCGGACAATTGGCCGATTTGCTCCTCAAGAAACAGCTTCGGCTGGTGACTGCCGAAAGCTGTACCGGGGGCATGATTTCTGCCGCCTGCACCGATCTGGCGGGCTCCAGTGCCTGGTTTGAGCGTGGCTTCGTCACCTACTCCAACGATGCCAAGGCAGAGTTGCTGGGCGTTGAAGACCGCGTGCTGCGTCGGGCTGGCGCGGTCTGTGAAGCCGTCGCACGTGCCATGGCTGAAGGCGCACTGGCGCACTCCAAGGCGCAGGTGGCGGTGGCCGTTACCGGAGTGGCCGGGCCGACTGGCGGCAGCCCGTCGAAGCCGGTCGGTACGGTCTGGTTCGGGTTCGCCTTGCCCGGCCAGGTGGTGACCGAAAAATGTCACTTCCCCGGGGATCGCGCCGCAGTTCGGACGGCCACCCTGCAACACGCGTTGACGCGGCTGGTGGAACTACTGAGCTGATCCGGCCGAAGTGGACGCACAATAGAAAAATATTCCCACAGGCCTGCCTACCGATGAGTCTGCTGCTGCGCATGGTGTTGATCGGACTGACGCCGCTTTTCCTGGCGGGTCTGGGTATTTTTTTCTCGGCGAGCTGGGGCGTGCTTCTGGGGCTCACCTTGATCGGCATTGGACTGACGGTCTGGATGTACCAGCACGGCATCATCCGCCACATGCACCTCTCAGACCAGGCTGGCGAGAACCTGCAACATCAGCAGTCCTTGCTTCAGGCAGCGGTCGACAACGCGCCACTGATGATCGGCATCAAGGATGCGGACGGCCGCTACCAAATGATCAACCGCGAGTACGAGCGGCAATTTGGTTTTTCCAGGCAGCAAATCATCGGCAACCGGGATGTGGATGTTCACCCGGCGGAAACTGCACGCATCTTTCGCACCAGCGATCTCAAGGTACTGGAGAGTGGTGAAAAGATGACCTATCGGGCGATGGTGCAGAGCCAGGGCCAATGGCGCCAACTGGAAACCACCAAATTCCCGCTGCGTGGCGCCGACCAGCAGATTGTTGGAGTCGGTCTGGTCTCCACCGACATCACCGAACTGGCGGCGTCCCAGGAAAAATTCGCCCGCGTGTTTCATGCCAGTCCGGACTGGATCGTCATCACCCGGCTCAGCGACAGTGTCGTGGTGGAAGCGAACGAGGGCTTTGAACGCATCAGTGGCCACAACTTCCGTGAGGCCGTTGGACAGCCGCTGGGGAGCTTCGATATCTGGGTTCACCCCGAGCAGCGTGCAGCCATCATCGAAAAGCTTTTGCGCGATGGCGCCGTCAGCGACACGCTGGTGCAGCTTCGCAGACGGGACGGCAGTGTGCTGGACTGCATCGCGAACGCCACCCTGATCGCGCTTGAGGGGGAACAGAATTCACATGCCGTGTGGATTGCCCGGGACGTCACCAGGGAGCACGCAGTTCAGGCGCAATTCGTCGCAGCGTTCCGTCTGACACCCGAATTCATGTCGATTACACGCGTGAGCGATGGCCGGTATGTCGAAGTCAACGAAGCCTTCGAACGCTTCACCGGGTACACACGAGATGAGGTCGTTGGGCGAACTTCACTGGAGTTGGGCCTTTGGAACAAGGCCTCGCAACGGCAAGCCGTGCTCGATATTTTCAAGACCCATGACGTGGTGCGGGAATTCCCGGTGGAAATGCGCAAAAGGGATGGTCAGGTGCGCGTGACATTGCTCAACGCTGCCCTGTACAAAACTCATGGTGAACGCTTCATGCTGGTTGTGTTGCGGGACATCACCGATGCCCTTCAGACAGAAAGAAACCTCCGCGAAAGCGAGGCGAGATTCGCCAGTCTTTTCGAGCAGTCGCCAATTCCCACGTCCTATACGGTGGACACTGACAACTACACAAGCAACCACCGAAACGACGCGTTCTACAAGACCTTTGGCTATTCGCGCGATGCGCAGCACGGCACACTGCCGCCCAAGCAAGGCATATGGGCCCACGCCGAGGATGCCGAAAGAGCGCAGCAAATACGCCTCAACGAAGAGGCGGTGAGCAACTGGGTGGTCGAGGTGGTGTGCGGCGACGGCTCACGACGCTGGGTCTCTCTTTACGCGTGCTTCATTGTGGAGCCCCATCGGAAAATCGTGGTGAGCACGCTGATTGACATTACCGATCAACTGCGCGCGCGGCAGGAAATTCTCGATCTCAACGCCCAACTGGAAGACCGGGTCAGCGAACGTACCCGCCAGCTGCAGGACGCCAACACCGAGCTGTCAAAAACCTTCCACACCTTGAGCCAGGCCAAGGACCAACTGGTGCAATCGGAGAAGCTGGCGGCATTGGGCGCGCTCGTCGCCGGTGTTGCACATGAGCTCAACACACCTATTGGCAACGGCCTGACCGTGGCCAGTTCGCTTGAGTTCAAAACCACGGAGTTCACGAAGTCGATGGCGGGCGGCTTGACGCGCTCCACCCTGGACAAGTATGTGGCCGATGCCCGGTCGGCCTCCAGCATCATGGTCAGCAACCTGACGCGTGCCGCAGATCTGGTGCGCAGCTTCAAGCAGGTCGCGGTGGATCAGACCAGCTCCAAACGGCGCGAGTTTGAACTGCAGGAAGTGGTGTCCGAGATCGTGCTGACGCTCAGCCCATCCATCCGCCATTCCGGCTGTACCGTGGTCACGGACATCAGCGCAAATCTCCGGTTCGACAGTTACCCAGGGCCTTTGGGGCAGGTTCTGAGCAACCTGATCAACAACGCCATCATTCACGGCTACGGCGACGGGCAGGGCGGCACCATCACCATGCAGGCACGCGCCGCAGGCATCGACGAGGTCGAACTGGCAGTGATCGACCAAGGCCGGGGCATCGAATCGGCCAACCTGAAACGCATCTTCGAACCGTTTTACACCACCCGGCTGGGCCAGGGCGGCTCGGGACTGGGGCTGCACATTGTGCACAACATCGTGACTGGCGTGCTGGGCGGCACGATCGACGTGCGAAGCAATCCCGGCCAGGGCGCTGTGTTCACGCTGCGCTTGCCAGTCAACGCACCAGCGCTGGATTCAGTAGCCGGCGATCTGTAGACAACATGCCCGGTCGGAACCAGCACCCGCCAACCGGCATCGGCAAAGGCACGGGCGGCAGCCTGCCTAAAACGACGGAGCGCGCCAAGAATTAGGGCCGTTCACTTCACAATTGCATGAATAAAAATAACAAACATGCATTTATGAATAGCATTTCGGGACCTGTTTTTGACTGGAGTCTGGTCCGATCAGTCATCGCTGGTGGCCAGAAAGATCGGCGATGTGCGCCTGGGCGCCTTGCGAAAACCGGCCGACCTGCTGCACCACGAACTGATCGGCAGCGATGCAGATACATCCATTCTGCAGGGTTTCTCGGCCATGGGGGTCCCCGTGAAGCGGGAGAACTTTGTGTTGCGCACGGATGATTTCATCGCCCAGTGGAGGGCCGTGCAGGCTGGACTGGGCGTGGGCTTTTGTGCCAGCTACATGGCCGACAACGAACCCGATGTGATGCAGGTTCTTGCGGGTGCGCTGAAGATGTGACCCCCTGCCCATGTGGCTGGCAGTGCATCGTGAAATCCGCGCCAACCGGCGCATTCGCGCGGTCTACGATTTTCTGGCGGAAACACTGACGCACATGATCTGAAAATTTGCTTTACCCTGCGGCCTGTCAAGACAGTTTTCCGTATTCAGTCCACCCCATCGCGAGAACCACAGCATGCACCCCAACACCCAGACCCTGAACAAGTTCTATGCCGCCTTCGCGGTGCTGGACGCTGACACCATGGCCAGTTGCTACGCCGAAGATGCGGTGTTTGAGGACCCGGCGTTTTCGCTGCAGGGACGTCATCAGGTCGGCGGCATGTGGCGCATGCTGTGCGCGGTCACCCAGGCCAAGGGGCGCGACGTCTGGGCACTCGAATACCGCGATGTAGAAGCGGACGCCACGCAAGGGCATGCGCACTGGGAAGCCCACTACCGGTTCAGCGCCACCGGCCGCCTGGTGCACAACATCATCGACGCCGAATTCAGCTTCAACCCCGAAGGCCTCATTCGCGTGCACCGTGATCACTTCAATTTTTGGCGCTGGTCACGCCAGGCCCTGGGTGCCCCTGGCTTGCTGCTGGGCTGGACTCCTTTTCTGCAAACCAAAGTTCGGGCACAAGCCGACGCCAACTTGCAGAAATTCCTGACAAAAGCGGCGTGAGCCCGGCACCGCCTTCGCTGCGGCGAGGACCTGCATTGACAAAACGCAACTGCTTTTTTCTGGCGCCCTCAAGAATGCCGTGATGTGGTGTTTAAGAGGAGTGTGAATGAAGTTACCAGTGCAAATCCAATTCCATGGCATGGACGGGTCTGACGCGCTCGCGGCCAATGTTCAGGAGCATGTGCTCAAGCTGGAGGCGCTTGCCAGCGACATCATGGCTTGTCGCGTGCTCATTGATCTGGAGCAAAAACACAAGCACCAGGGCCGCCCGATCGGCGTGCGCATTGATCTCACGCTGCCGGGACATGAACTGGTGGTGAACCGGGTGCAGCACGAGGATGCTTATGTTGCACTGAGGGACGCCTTTGACAGCATGAAGCGCCAACTCAGGGAAGTCAATCGACGGCGCAAGCGGCAGGAAAAACTGCACGCGACTCCCTTGCACGGCGAGTTGGTCCGACTCGACGACAGCGGGGGTTTCGGATTCATCCGAACACCGGCGGGCGATGAATACTATTTCAGCAGGGACAACGTGGCTGGCACACCGTTTGAACACATGCAGACTGGCAGTGCCGTGCAGTTTCTGCCGGAATTGGGCGGCGAGGGACGCCAAGCCAAGCGTGTGAGCATGGGCAAGCATGGCACCACGTGAGATGTGGCCAAAACAGCAGGTGGACTGCAATGTCAATGCAACCGGGAGAGCACTATGGGAGAGCGTTTGACCACGGGTGAAATTTGCACGCGCGAGGTGACCATCGCCTTCAGGCGTACCACCATCAATGGCGCAGCGCGACTCATGCGGGAGAACCATGTAGGTTGCCTGGTTGTGGTTGATGAGGTGGGGGGCCTGCGCACCGTGGTGGGCATGCTGACCGACCGGGACATCGTGACCGCCGTGGTAGCCGCCGACTTGGTCCCCGCCACGCTTTGCGTGGAAGACGTGATGAGCATCGATCTGATTGTGGCGCGCGAAGATGACTCGTTGATCGACCTCGTGCGGTCTATGCGCCGCAAGGGCGTACGCCGCATTCCCGTGGTCGGCGCGCAAAATGAATTGATCGGTATTGCGACACTGGACGATGTACTGGACATTCTGTCGGAGGAACTGTCCTTGCTGGTGACCGCCATTGGCAGCGAGGGCAAGCGCGAGCGACAACTGCGCAGCAGTGTCTCCCGTCTGGCTGCATAGCTGCGCCACGCTGCGGGTGGCACGCTCTTCTCAGTTGGCGCCGTGGCACTTCTTGTATTTCTTGCCACTGCCGCAGGCACACAAATCGTTGCGTCCGGGCGTAGCTTCCTTGCGAACCGTTTCCACACGGGGGCCCAGATTGCGCCACAGCTCGCGCAAATCGTAGACTGCCCAGATGCCATCGGCAAACGCATTCAAACGATTGAGACTCATGCTGGGGGGGCCGTCATCGCTGAACACGGACAGCGTGGGCGGATCGACATCGTCTTCGGTCAGTGCCACGATCGCCTCCAGCGCTTCGTTCAGCCATTTCACCGCCTCTTTATCACGAGGCGCGGCCCATTCATCCGGCCACGCCTCCACCGCGAACATGAAGCCCAGGGCCCAGACTTGACCAAATGAAGGCAAGTCCTCGTCTGCCATGGCGGCACGCTCGTCCTCGGGCAGGGCTGCAACGGCACCACGCACATCCATGACCTCGGGTTGGTAGGCTGCATCGTCGTCAAGCGTCTCTACTTCCGCATTGAGCGATTGCGCCACTTCATTCCAGCGCCGAGTCCACAGTTCAAAAAAACGCATTTGCTGATTGGCGTCGGCAAACGAGCCTTCGTCCTGCACCCCATCCGGACCGATCGCCAGCAACACCGGCAGATACTCCGAGGCCGCAATGACACGGCGGCAGCAGATCAGGGCGGCCATGAAGCCCTCGCAGAATTCCCATTGCGGGGTCTCGTCATACCGGGTCCGCAAATCGTCCAGGATGGTGTCGATTTCGTCAAATTCGTCAGGACTCAGGGACTCTGAGGCAGGAGGTGGGGTCATGTCAGCGGGCGGAGTTGGGTTCATGGTCGCGGCCTGGCGTTGTGGTCGAGGAATACCCGTATTTTGCCCTGCAACGTTCACCGGGTACAACGCGCAAGCCCGCGCCCCTGTGCAAAACACAGGCTGACTGGTATCGTCAGTCCCGAGGAAACCTACCCATGCTGCATCACCTGAACTCGATTTTCCCCGTCCGTTACACGGCTTTCGGCCTGAGTGTCATGAGCTTGCTGCTCAGCCTTTTCACCCTGGTGGGCTTCGGCGTCGGGCTGGGTACGGGGCTGCTGTCTCTGATCCTGGTGGGTATCGGCATTTATGACCTGAGGCAAAGCAAGCGCTCCATTTTGCGCAATTACCCCATCATTGGCCACCTGCGCTTCATGATGGAGTTTGTGCGACCGGAGATACGCCAGTATTTCATCGAAAGCGACAGCGAGGCCACACCGTTCTCGCGTGCACAACGCTCACTGGTGTACCAGCGCGCCAAGGGCGATTCCGACAAACGCCCGTTTGGCACCCAGCTGGCGGTGTACGCAGACGGCTACGAGTGGATGAACCATTCGATCGCACCTACGCGCCTGGCCTCGCATGATTTTCGCGTCACGATTGGCGCCACCACCGCACAGCCCTACGACGCAAGCGTGTTCAACATCTCCGCCATGAGCTTTGGCGCCTTGAGCGCCAACGCCATCCTGGCACTCAATTCGGGCGCCAGGCGCGGTGGCTTTGCGCATGACACCGGCGAAGGCTCGATCTCGGCGCACCACCGCGTCCATGGCGGCGACCTGATTTGGGAGGTCGCTTCGGGCTACTTTGGCTGCCGCAACGACGATGGCAGTTTCAACGCCGACAAGTTCGCCGCCAATGCCTGTGACCCCCAGGTCAAGATGATCGAGCTCAAGCTCAGCCAGGGCGCCAAGCCGGGCCACGGCGGC